>NZ_RDTE01000003.1:7380750-8610875 GCF_004125265.1 Streptomyces lydicus | reverse complement strand
GGACGCCTGGCGGCTGCTGCTGTCGTACGGCGTGCGCGCGGGCGGTACTTCGTCGGCAAGGTGGCCGCACTGGGGGTCCTGGGCTTTGTCTCCTCCACCGTGCTGCTGGTGATGCTCTCCCTCGGCGCAGTGATCAGCGGACATTTCCCCGAAGCCATGGGGACGGTGGTTGCGGCGGTCTATCTGCCCTGGCTGGTGGGTCTGTCCATGACGGCGCTGGCTGTGCTCGTCGCGGTGGTGTGGGGCATGGGCCCCAGCATCGGAGTGGGTGTCGCGAGCCTGCTGTCCGGGGCACTCGTTTCGGACAAGGTCTTCTGGTACGCCGTTCCGTTCGCCTGGCCGATGCGGGTGGTGCTACCGCTGGCCGGAATCGGGCCCAACGGAGTGCCGCTGCCGAAGGACAGCCCGGTGACCGACATGTCGGCCATCCCGCTCGCCGTGGGCCTCTCCGTCGTGCTGACCGCGGTTCTGCTGTTCATCGGCCGTATGCACATGAACCGTAAGGAGATCTGACCATGACCACGGCGACACCGGGAACATCGGGCGCGTACACAGCGCCGGCACTCACGATCCGCCAGCTGCACAAGCATTACGGCTCGCACCGAGCCCTGGACGGTGTGGACCTCACGGTCAGCGCGGGAGAGGTCTACGGCCTGCTCGGGCCGAACGGCGCCGGTAAGACGACGCTCATGAAGGCTTTGCTGGGCCTGCAACGGCCGACGTCGGGCAGCATCCAGATTTTCGGCAGGCCCGTCGGGCGGGAGTCGCTGGCCGATGTCGGTGCCCTGATCGAAGTCCCCGGGCTGTGGCCGACGCTGACGGCCGACGAGACGCTGAAGGTGCACGCCAAGCTGCGCGGCGTACCCCCAGGAGTGGATCGAACCGGCGCTGCGCCTGGTCAAGATGACCGACGCGCGGGGCCGGAAGGTCGGCGCGTACTCACTCGGCATGCGCTGGCGACTGGGGATCGCCGTCGCACTGCTGGCCAGGCCGCGGCTGATCGTCCTTGACGAGCCCACCAACGGCCTCGACCCCGTCGGCATCCGCGAGATGCGCGGGATCATCCGTTCGCTGGCCGGTGAGGGAGTAGCGGTGCTGATCGCCAGCCATCAGCTGGCAGAGGTCGCTCAGGTCTGCGACCGGGTGCACGTGCTGGCGGCCGGCCGCACACAGTACGAGGGCCCCCTGGCGGGGCTCGCCATCGACGGGGACGTGGAGGCCGGATTCTTCCGGCTGCTGGAAACCGCCGATGCGGGCATCCGCTGACCGGCGGCGGGACGGTTGATGGCCCCGGGACTGAGCGTCACGGGGCCATCAGAGGGCCGGATACGCGAAAGGCGCACGTCCAGGCGGCCCTTGGTGTGTCAGCAGGCGCGTGCCGTCAACGGGTCGGCTCAAGCCGAGCACGGCGCAGCGACATCAGTTCGGCACGGCTTCCGACGCCCAGATCGTCGTAAAGCCTGCGGATACGGCGGTACATGGACCGTTCGGAACAGAAGTAGCGCCGCGCAATCTCGGACACGGTGGTGGACGTGCAGAGCAGCCGCATCAACTCCGTGTCGTACGTGGGGAGGGTCGGTCTCAGCGGTGCTCCGGTGATGTGGGCCTCGCGGTCGACGTCGGTACGGGGCGCAGGCTCGCCGTCGTCGTTACCGTGGTGACGACCGCCCTGGTCGGCCGGGATGGCCTGGAGCCAGGTGGTGGTGGTCTCGGCGGGACTGGTCATGCGGTGCACCCGGAGCTGTGCGTAGAGCATGTCGATCTGGCTCTTGCCGGGTATGGCGAGGTTGAGCACGAAGTTCGCGCCGGAACGGATCGCGTAGTACGTCCGGTATCCCGAGATGTCGCTTGTGACCGCGATGAGCAGTGACAACGGATGCCGCACCCGTATGGCGCGCAGTTCCTCGACCTGGAACTCGCTGGTGACCGGTAACAGCACCGGCAGATCGAGCGCGCGGCCGGGTGCGGTCAGATCCCCGCCGTCGACGAAGTCGATGCAGTCCAGGCCGGAACGGAGCGTGCTGAGAGGGGCGTGCGGTGAGTCGAAGTGTGCCTTGAGTCCGGAGTGGGCCAGGACGTGGAGCTCGGTGGTAGTCGAAGCGTGCTGATGCAAGGCGATGTTCCCCCGTAATGTTGATCCCCGTGTTGTTCGTCCCGTGGTCAGTGGGCGACGCAATGCCCTGGATCACACTCGCGTTCGGCGCAGGACCCGCCAGTGTCCGGTCATCTGCCGACCCGGCAGAGCTTCAGGGTCTTGCTGAGCAGTGAGCCGAGGCTCACCTTGTCACCGCTGTCGCCGGATACGCGCACCGGATCGATGTCGCTGTAACCGGCATGCCGGGCACGGTCGTTGAGCGCGTATGTCGTGCCGTCCGGGACGGTGATGACGGCTTGGTCGCCCTTGCGACACTCGGCGGTGCCGTGGTCGACCGTCAACGGCCAGGTGTAGCCGAGATTCTTCTCGCTGATCTGCTGCTTGGTAGCGGTCGGGCTGGGCAGCGGTACGGGATCCTTGGTGTCGGGGTCGCTGCGGCTGTTGCCCCCGCAGGCGGTCAGGGCCAGCAGCGCCAGCCCCGTCAAGGCTGAGGCCACGGTAAAACACCGGCTATTCGTGATCACTTGTCGGCTACCTCACTGTCGGAGTGCTGGTGCGGTGGGCCCCGCCGTCGGCGCCGAGCAGGGCGGCGTAACCGTCCTCGATCGACGGCTCGACCGGACGGGCCCCGGCGGGCGGAGTGGTCGTGACGATGCGGTACTCAGTCCCCCCGGCGGTGGTCACGGCGCTCACCACCTCGGCGCCGGGCGGCGGCCCGCCGGTGGGGCCGGTGGCCTGGCACATGTACGTGCAGCCCGCGGCCTGGCTGACCAGAGCGGTGGTGGCGTCGTGGAAGACCAGCCGGCCGGAGGCGAGCACCGCCACTTCGGGGCAGGTCTGGGCGACGTCGTCGAGGATGTGGGTGGACAGCAGTACGGTGCGGCCGCGGCCGAGTCCGGCGAGCAGCGCGCGAAAACGCATCCGTTCGTGCGGGTCGAGGCCGGTGGTGGGCTCGTCCACGATCAGGACGGACGGGGCGCCCATCAGCGCTTGCGCGATGCCGACCCTGCGCTTCATGCCACCGGAGAACCCGGCCAGCCGCTCGCCGGCCCGCTCGTCCAGGCCGACCTCGGCGATCCGGTCGTCGACCTGACGGCGGCGTTCGCGCTTGTCGTGGATGCCCTTGAGTACGCCGATGTAGTCGAGGAACTCACGTGTGGTCAGGTCGGGGTAGAGGGACAGCTCCTGCGGCAGATAGCCCAGGGTGCGCTTGACGGCGATGAGTCCGGCGCCGGTCGACAGATCGTGCCCGGCGACGAGCACCCGCCCGGAGGTGGGCCGCAGCACACCGGTGAGGATGCGCAACAGGGTTGTCTTGCCCGCGCCGTTGGCGCCCAGCAGTCCGACGGTGCCGCTCTCGATGTGGAGGTCGAGGGTGTCCAGCGCGCGGCGGCCGCCGGGGTGGACCATCGTCAGTCGCTCAGTGGTGATGTTCATGATGCTCCGTGTCGTCTGATGCGGGCGACGAGATGGCCGAGCGCGTAGCAGGCCGCAGCCATCGCGAGGACGAGGGCGACGTTCAGCAGCGCGGTCGCGTCACTGACCGCGGGACGCAGCGCTCCGGTGCCCTGCCTGGCCGCCCACACCTCGGGTGCGCGCGCCCAGGCGACCAGCGGATAGCCGCCGAGCGGCGAGAAGACGGTGCCGGTCGCCGTGGGCAGCGGCGAGAAGTTCGGCGGGAAGTGGCAGGCCCACAGCCACACCGCGACCGTGACGGCGCGCGCCGCGGCCACCGGAAGCAATACGCCGAGCAGTCCGGCGAACGCGGTGACCAGCAGCGCCGCCGGGAGCACAGCCGTCACCAGCGAGACCACCGCCGAGCCGAACGGCGCGATGGAGCCCCCGGTCACCGAGACCACCGCGGCGTACAGCAGGAAAGAGGCGGCGACCGGCGCCAGAGCGGTCAGCAGCGGGCCGCCCAGAGTCCCGGCGGTCCGGGGAAGCGGTCCGGCGGGGGTGGCGGTCAGCAGCTCGGTCATGCCGCGCGCTTCGAGGCCGCGGCGCAGCCGGTCGGCGAGCGCGATGCCCACGCCGAGCGTGCAGAAGGTGTTGACGAGCACCGCGGCCGCGCCGGCCCGGGCGGCCGGGTCGTGGTGTCCGGTGACGACGGGCGAGGTCGCGGCCAGCAGCAGGCTGAGCAGGGCCAGGGGCAGCACCGCACCCCATACGGCCTTGCGGCGGGCCGCCATCAAAGCCTCGTAGCGCAGGGTCCACAGCAGGGCGGTCATCACGCCTCCCCAGGGCCGAAGTGGGCACCGGCGCCGTGGCCGAGACGGGCACCGGAGCGTCCGCCCGGGCCGAGTGCACGCAGCGCCAGCGCGGTCAGCCAGACGCCGGCCAGCAGAGCCGGAAGCGCCTGCCCTGCTCCTTCCGGCACCACCCGGTCGATCAGCAGCAGCTTGGCCAGGACGGCCGCGACGACCAGTCCGGTGGCGGACGCGGCCGATCCGGTCCGAACCGTCGCCCACACCGCACCACCGCTCAGCAGCACGGTCAGACCGGCCAGCTCCAGCAGTACGGCCATGGGGGCGAGGGGGTGGCCGGTGGCCGCGACCAGGCCCACCAGGGCGGGGGCGGCGACCGCGGTGACGGAGGCGGGCCAGGCCAGACGGCGAGCGACGGTGCGCGGGTAGGGGGTGGGCAGCGACAGATGAAGTTCCAGCATCGGCTCCCGTGCCACCGCCGCCGCACAGGCCAGTGCCGTGGCGGCGGGGAGCGCGCAGCTCAGCAGCGCACGTCCCAAGACCGTTCCGCCGCCAGGACCCGCGGCCACCGCCGCGTATGCAAGGAGCACCGCCAGACCCGGCAGTATGAAGGCCTGTCTTCCGCAGCGGCGCACTTCGTGAGCCCACCACGTCCCAGCGGTCATGTCGCAGCTCCTCCCGTTGTTCCCCTGCCTCTCGGTGAGCGCGGGGTGGCACCGCCGCTCGCAGCGTGCTACGGGGGGACGGCTGCGAGCGGCGGTGCACCCTGTACGTAGCGGCCGAGTCCGTAGTGGTTCACACACGTGCCCCGCTACGCCAGCGTGGCCTCGCCGAACGACCTCATGGTGGAGGCAGCCCATCCCAGCAGGACCACGGCCAGCGCCATGGTCCACGGCGTCGTCGACAGCAGCGGGTCCAACAACGCATCGATCGGTGTGGTGAGCACGCCGCCCGGCCCGCTCACCACGCCCAGGATCCACAACGCGCCCCCCGCCGCCGCGCCCACCGCCGGAGCGAACCGGACGGCCAAGGCGAGCGCGAGCGACGCGGTCAGCAACGACTGGCCGAGCCAGCTTGCGACCACCGCCCACCATCCGGGTCCCTGCACCAGCGCCGAACAGGCCATCGCGAGCGCCAGGTCGACGCAGAGCACCACGGTCAGCCTGGCCAGGAACACCGCCGCGGGCGGCACCGGCAGGGTGAACAGCAGCTCACGCCGTGGGTCTCGGCGCGGCGAGGCCACGATCAGCGCTCCCAACAGCACCAGCAGCACCGCCACCGCACCGAACAGGCGCACGCCGAGCCGTTCCTGTACATGCGCCGACGACAGAAGAGCCGCGCCGACGAAGCCGACCGCGCTCAGTGGCGCCCACATCCTGGGCATCAGCACGGCCTGTCGCAGCGCCAGCTGCCAGGCCGTCCGCCAGGGCCGGGCGAGACCGGGGGCGCGCCCGGTGCCCGTGACCGGGTCGGTATCCGCTTCATCGACGGAGACCGGAACGGTGGAGCGCGGCTGACTTGCGCCGGAGGGACCGGCAGCGGCCAGCGCGGGCCCCAGCAGGGCATCGAAGGACGGCACGGAGACGGTCTGTTCCGCTGCCTCCGCGCGCGCCGCGCCCTTGATGCCCTGCCAGACTGCCATCCTTGTACGGCAGTCGGCACAGCCGTCCAAGTGCCGCCGGTGGCTCGGGGCGACGGTTCCGGGGCATGCCAGACGCGCCAAGACGTCGTCCGCGAAGTGTTCGTTCATCGTCGTCCCGTTCCTTCCAGCCGCGAGGCGGCGAGCATGCTACCCAGTCGCCTTCGCGCGTGGGACATCCGGCTTTTGACGGTACCCACCGGGATGGCGAGCGCGGTGGCCACTTCCGGGTAGGCCATCTCCTCGACCAGCACCAGCGCGAGGACCTCGCGCAGATGCTCAGGAAGGGCGCGCACGGCTGCCCGTAGCGCGGTGTGCTCGGACTCCACCACGATCTGGTCCTCGACGCTCGGCGCCGGGTCGGCCACGTCCTGAGCCTCGGCCAGGTCCGCCAGTTGCGGCCGGGATCTGCGGAGCTGGTTGTGGGCCTGCCGTCGGGCCACGCCCATGAGCCAGCCCCGTACGGAGGATTCGCCGCGGAATCCTTCAGCCGAGCGCCATACGGCCAGCCAGGTCTCCTGCAGGATCTCCTCGGACACGCCCTGGTCCGAGGTGAGTCTGCGGATGAGGCGGAGCATGGCGGCAGCATGCCTCTCGTAGAGGGCCCGTAGGGCGGTCTGGTCGCCGTGGGCGACGGCGGTAAGCAGAGCTTCGTCCGAACTCACACCACGTACGTATCAAGAAAGCGCTGTTCGGTTCACTCTTCGTCGGCACGATCCTCGATTTTCGGCCGTAGGTGCCGGGGCAACCGCCGCACCGCGGCTCTCGTGGCACCGAACTGCCAGAACTGCCAAGCGAGTTCGGACCTATTGATCCGTCGCGGACAGCCGTGATTGCGTGATTACGGATCGCGATTCACGAACAAACATTCGGTTTCTACGGAGGAGTCAACATGGGCTTAAAGGCCCCCGCTCAGGCGCAGAACGGCGCGAACCTGTTCGACCTCGACCTGGAGATCGGCGTGGAGAAGTCCGTCGCCGGCCCGGCCATCACAAGCATCTCGTTCTGCACCCCGGGCTGCACCAGCGACGGTGGCGGCTCCGGCTGCAGCCACTGCTGCTGACGGCACGTATCCGTGGGGCCGGGCGGGCGCCCGGCCCCACGGGCTGCTCCCGGGAACGCAGGGGTAAGGAAGAGAAGGGGGACACCCGTGAGGGAACCGTCGCAGGAGACACCGTTCGAGGCGAAAGACGTCTTCCTGTACCGAGCACCGCTGGCACCGTCAGCGCCGGGAGATTCCAGCCTGCCTCTCCCCGCCGCGGGAGGCCCCCAGGACCTGGCCGCCTGCACCGAACTGCTCGCTTCGGTCCCTGCCGACCCCGTCCTGAGCGAGGCACTCGACCTCGCCTCGCCCAGCCTCAGCGCCATGGTCCACCGCGTCACCGAGCGCGGCACCGCCGGCATCAAGGCGGGGCAGCTGCGCCGGGCCGCGCTCGCCGTGCTCCGCTACGACATCAGGATGCGGACCCGGCCCACCCCCTTCGGCTTTTTGCGGGCGTGGCGACCGGACAGTTCGACTCCACTGCCAAGGCCGAGCGCGGCACAGCGCACCGCACCCGCACCCACGCCGACATGCAGTGGCTCACCAGGATCGGCCACCGTCTCGAACGCGACCCGGCCGTGCTGTCCAAACTCACCGTCCAGGCCCACCAGGCCCTGCTTCCGCGCGGGGACCGGCTGGTCCTCACCTCGCCCTCCACCCAGGGCGTGCCCCCCGGCGAGAGCGGGCGAGGGCCGCTCCACGGTGTCCGTGCGCAGGACAGCGGTCGTCGAACGGGCCGTGGCCGAGGCCGCGGCCCCACTGCCGTACGAGGAACTGGTCCAGCGCACCGCCGAGGCCTTCCCCGGCGCGCCTGCCGAGCGGGTCCGCGGCCTGCTAGCGGAACTGGTACGGCAGGAGATCCTCATCACCGGGGCTGCGCCCGCCACTGGACGGGCAGCGACCCGCTGCGCCACGTTCTGCAGCTGCTCGCCCCGGTCACCGAGCCGTCCGAGGACACCTGCCGGATACACGACGCTCTGCTGGCCGTTGAGCACCGACGACAGGCGTACGACGCCCGACCCGTCGGCGACGGCCGCGAACACCTGGGCCGGCTGCTGAAGGCGGCGCGGTCGGTGGAACCCGACGACACGCCGGTGCACATCGACACCCGCCTCGACACCGGCTGCACCTGCCGTACGCGGTGCGTGACGTGATCGAAGAAGCCACCGGTGTCATGTGGCGCCTCTCCCGCTCCAAGCTCGGTCTCTTCGCCCTGCGTGACTACCACCGTCGTTTTCTCGATGTGTACGGAGCCGACCGGCTGGTGCCGGTCCTGGAACTCCTCGACGAGTCGACAGGACTGGGCGCCCCGGCGGGCTACGGCTGGCCCAACAGCGAGGCAGCACCCGTCCCGCCCGATGACCCCCGCACTGCCCGCCGGGACCGTGCCATGGCCCGGCTGGCCGCCGCCGCCCAGCGCGCCGGACGGCGCGAGGTCGTCCTCGGCGACGCGGACCTCGACGAGCTGTGCCACGACAGCGCCGACCGCGCGGACTTGCCCCAACTCCTGCGAGGTGACGGTGCAGGTCGTCGCCCCCTCGGTGGAGGCGCTGGACGACGGCGAATTCCACGTCTTCCTCTCACCTTCGCCCGGCTCGCACCGGGCCGGGGTCCACCTTCGCCCGGTTCGCCGACCTGCATCCCGGCTGGCGGACGGAGTTCGCCGCACTGCACGGTGACAACCCGGTGCACATCCAGGACGCCGTCCCCGTCGATCTCGCCTTCAGGACGCGCTCGGGCCGGGCCGCCAACCTCGCGCACACCACCCCGGCCACCGGCAGCCGCATCAGCGTCGGCGTCCCCGAGGTCGCCGGTATCAAGGAACTGCACCTGTGCGACATCGGCGTCGGTGCCACTCTGGACCGGGCTGACCGCCGTCCACCTGCCCACCGGCCGCGAAATCGTGCCCGTGCTCCGGCAACATGGTCAGCGCACCGGCCCAGGCACCCAACGCCGTCCGGCTGCTGTGGGAGATCGGGCTGGAGGGCCAGCGGCTGTGGGAGCCGTGGAACTGGGGGCCGCTCGCCGACTCTCCCTTCGTGCCGCGGGTGCGGTACGGACACTTCGTACTGGCCTCCGCCGTCTGGCGGTTGGACGGGATTCGCGCGCGAGCCGAAGAGCTGCGAGCGAGGAGTGACGATGCCCGCGTCGCCGACTGGGACCGCGCGATCGGCGACTGGCGGGCCGCCTGGGACGTACCGCCCCGGATACTCGCCGTCACTGCCGACCAGCGGCTGCTGCTCGACCTCGGGAACACGTGGCACCGCGAGCTGCTGCTCGACCAAGTGCTGCGCCACTCCGACCTGATCGCCCAAGAAGTCCCCGGCGAATACGAGGACTGGCTGGACAGCCCGCTCGCCGGGCACACCTTCGAGCTGGTTGTCCCGCTGACCCGCCGGGAGACTGATACGCCCCGCCGCCGCCCGTACGCCGGACACCGCCAGCCCGGACGCACCGTCCACGGCCTGGCGGCGAGTGGCTCTACCTCAAACTGCACGGCTCCGCCCGCACCCAGGACGACCTGCTGCGCGACCACATCCCCGAACTGGTCCGACCTGGCGGGGCAGAAGGGCGCGGACGGCTGGTTCTTCATCCGCTACACCGACGACGGCGGCCACCACCTGCGGCTGCGGCTGCACGGCGACAGCCCGAAGGAGCTGTGGGGCAAGGTCGCTCCCGCGGCCGGCGCGCTGCTCCAGCGGTGGCAGCGCGAAGGGTTGCTGCGCAGCCACACCCTCGCCCAGTACGACCCGGAAACCGAGCGCTACGGCGGCCCCGCCGCCCAGCGGCTGGCCGAGGACGTCTTCCGGTACGACAGTGAAGCCGTCATCGAACTGCTGCGCGTGGCCAAGGACCCTGCCAACGACTACGACGTCGACGACCTCGCCGTTGTCTCCTGCGCCGCGCTGGCCAGCGCCTTCGGACCGCCGGCGCCCGGCAACGTACGGGGCACCGAGGACTGTGGTGACGACGGCGCCGCGGCCTGGCTGTCCATGACCGGCGCGCGCCGCGACCTGCCCGCGGCGTTCCGTGCCCGGCCCGCACAGTGGCGCCGCCTCGTCGACCCCTACGGCGGCTGGCCCGTCCTCGTCGAGGACCCGGCCGGCGCCCGCGTCCTCGACGCGCTACGCCCGCGCGACGAGGCCGTACGGCAACTTGCCACGTGCGTACGGGATTCCGGAGACACACCCGAGGGGCGGGTCGTCGGCAGTCTGCTGCACATGGTCTGCAACCGCCTCTTCGGTGGTTCCAGTGCCCGCGAGCTGACCGTGCTCGGCATCGCCCGCGGCGCCGTACAGGACCACCTCAACCGCCGGAGGCACCAGTCATGAACTCCACCGCTGTCCGTCCGGAAGAGGGCCGTCTCTCTGGTCGCCGAGCGGCTCGCCGACCCCGAGTACATCGCCGCCGTTGCCTCCCGCGACGACAATCGCGACCCCATCTACGACGCGGTGATGTGGGGCCCTCTGACGCTCGCCAACGGCCTTCCGGGCACCGCCCTCCTCTTCGGGGAACTGGCCCGCACCGACGACGCCTGGCGACCGGTCGCCCACCGCCACCTCGCGGCCGCCGGGCGTGTCATGAACTCCGCGCCCAGCCGGGGCCTGTTCTCCGGCCCGGCCGCGCTGCTCGCCGCCGCCCAGACGTGCGCCGGTCCCGAAGGGCACTACGGTGCGCTGCGCCGGGGGCTGGCCACCTGGGTCGCCGAGGACCAGACCGAACGGCTGCGCGTCTTCCGCGCCCGTGCCCAGGACGGTGGCACCGGCGTCGACTGGGCCGCGTACGACCTGATCAACGGGCTGTCGGGCACGACCCGCCTGCTCCTGGACTCGGTGGCCGACGCGGACGAGGCCGGTCCCACCGTCGAGTCGGCCCTCACCGCGTCTCTCCACCACCTCATCGATGTCACCGCACCGATCCGGGTCGACGGCCACGAGGTCCCCGGCTGGTGGGTGCCGGCCGAACTCCACGTCAGCGAACGGGACCGCGAGACCTACCCGCGCGGGGACTTCAATCTCGGGATGGCGCACGGCATCGCCGGACCGCTCGCGGTGCTCTGCAGGGCGTACGAGGCCGGACACGGGATGCCGGGCATGCGCGACGCCATCCACCGCATCGCCGACTGGCTGCTGAGCTGGACGCTGCGCGACGAGGCGGGACCGTACTGGCCCGCCCGGGCGGGCTGGGACGAGGAGGTGGCGCCGCGGCGCCCGCACGAGCTCTTCACCCGTACCGCCTGGTGCTACGGCACCCCGGGCGTCGCCGCCGCTCTGTTCCGCGCCGGGACGGTCATGGACCGGCCGGACTGGCGCACCGCCGCCGTCGACGCGCTGCGTGCCGCGCTGCGCCGCGACGAGTCGCTGTGGGGCGATCGAAGGCGCCACCGTGTGCCACGGCTACGCCGGCCTGCTGCGCATCGTGGCCCGGGTGGCGCAGGCCGTCGACGACACCGAACTGCATGCCGGATGCCGACGCCTGACCGGCAAGGTGCTGGCGTGCGCCGATGAGGAGGCGCCCTTCGGGTTCCGTCACCTCATGCGCTTCCCTGCCGCCGCCCACTCGCCGGTCCCCCACCGCGCCGTGAACACCGCGGGCATGCTCGAGGGCGCCGCGGGCGTCGCCCTCTCGCTCCTGCCCGTCGGCGACGGACCACTGCCCTGGGACCGCACTTTGGGGCTGACGTGAGCCATGAGCCGGTGAAGGAAATCAGCATGTCCGAAACACCAGCCTTCGACATGGCCGACCTCGTAGTGCGCTACGGAAAGGTGACCGCCGTCCACGGCGTGTCGATCAGCTCCCCGCAGGGCCGTATCACCGCGCTGCTCGGCCCCAACGGCGCCGGAAAGTCCAGCCTGCTGGGCGTGCTGTCGACGGCCGCGCGGCCCGACGCGGGGACGGTCCGGATCTTCGGCCACGACGTCCGCGAGGCGCCGATGGCCGCACGCCGCCGCCTCGGGCTGGTCTTCCAGGAACGCACCCTGGACAAGGAACTTTCCGTCGAACGCAACCTGTGGTTCCACGCCCGGCTGTTCGGCATGAAGCGGGCGGACGCCCGGGCCCGGATCGGACTGATGCTGGACCTGTTCGACCTCGCCGACCGCCGCCGTCAGCCGGTCGAGGAACTGTCCGGCGGACTGGCCAGACGGGTGGAGATCGCACGCGCCCTGCTGCACCGCCCCGGGCTGATCATCCTCGACGAGCCCACCAACGGCCTAGACCCGACCGCGCGCGCCGCCGTATGGGCCGACCTGCTGCGGCTGCGCGACGAACTGGGCGTCACCGTCCTTTACGCGACGCACTACATGGACGAGGCGGAGTACGCCGATGAGATCGTCATCCTGCAACAAGGCCGGGTCGTCCGGCAGGGCAGCGTCGACCGGCTCAAGAGCAGCCTGGACTCGTCCCGCGTCGTGGTGGCCTGCGCGGACAACGAGGCCGCCGCCCGGCAGTTGCGCGCCGCGGGCTTCGAACCGCTGAGAGAGCCGGGTGGGGTCGCGGTGCACTGCGCCGAACCCGAGGCCCGGATCGCGGAGGTGGTCCGGGCCCTGGACGTCCCGGGACTGACCGTCTCCGTACACCACCCGTCCATGAACGACGTCTACTTGGCGGCGGCCGGCCAGGACAGGCCGCGACAGCGGCGGGAGAGTGTGAGCGCGCCATGACCGTAACGACCACTGTCGGCCCTTCCCCTGCATCTGCCCTTGTCTCCGGCGACGGAGGGCTGAGAGTTGCCCTGCGCGCCATCGGCGTCATCGCCCATCGCGATCTGCTGCGACAGGTCAAACGTCCGGGCGTTCTCGCCAGCCAGGCCGTGCAGATCCTCTTCTTCGTTCTGGTCTACGCCGTCGGCTTCGACGGGATGATCGGTTCGGTCGGTTCGGTGTCGTTCAGCGCGTACGTCTTCCCCGGGATCATCGCCATCCAGGTCGTCTCGATCGGTATCGCCTCCGGCCAGAGCTACGCCTGGGACCGCGAGTACGGCGTACTGCGCGAACTCCTCGTGGCCCCGGTGCCGCGGGTCTGCCTGCCACTGGGCAAGGTCGTCGCCGGTGCGGGGATGGTGACCGTGCAGAGCGTGCTGATGCTCGCCTTCTCCCCACTGATGGGGGTGGCGCTGACGGCGGGCCGGTTCGCCACCGCGGTCGGCTGCTACGCGCTCGCCGCCACCGTGTTCAGCGTCATCGGTCTCTGCCTGGCCACCGTCATCAAACGGGTGCAGACGCTCCAGGCCACCGTCCAACTGGCCATGTTCCCGATGCTGTTCCTGTCCGGGTCGGTCTTCAGTGCAAAGGACGTGCCGGACTGGCTGGCCTTGGTCATGTACCTCAACCCCATGACGTACGCCGTCGACCTGGCCCGCCAGACCCTGCTGGGCGGCGGCGGCCTGCTGCCTTGGTGGGCAGATCTCTGCGCACTGGGCGGGATCCTGACGGCGGTCCTGGCGCTGCTGAGAGTACGGAGCGGGCGATGAGCTGGCCCCCGTTGCCCGCGCACGTCCGCTCGGACGGCGGTACGCCGCTGGACGAGGACGAGGCGGCGGAGCGGGTGCTGGCCCGCGCGCTGCGCTGGATCGAAGCGAACCTGGAATGGTTCGCGCCGGGGCGCTGGGAGGAGTTCCTGCCCCGCCGCCCCTTCCGGCCAGGTCCGCTCCTTGAACTCCTCGGCCTTGTACGGGTGCTGGACCGATCGGGCGTCGTGCCCAAGGACGCACCTCTGCCGAGCCGCGCGCTCGCCCTCGCCGAAGATGCCGCCTCCGAAGCGGACTTCGAGCGCGGACTGCGCCGTGGTGACGAGTTCTTTCCGTATCACCTCAATCTGGTCGCGCTTCTGGAGGTGCTCGGCCGCCCGCAGCCCACGTTGCGCGCGGCGGGCGAGGCGCTGCTCGCAGCGGACACGGGCGGCCACACCCGGCCGTACAAGCCGGTGCTCACAAGGACCGAGCTGCGCTACTTCATCGACCGCGGAGGCTTTACGGCCCCCGCCCCGCTGCCCGACATCGGCACGCTCCACCGCCAGAGCATCGCGGCCCAGCACCCGGACGTCCTCCAGCTGACCGGCAGCGAGACCTACGCCTTCACCCATGTCCTTTTCTATGCAACGGACTTCGGCCACCATCGGCACCTCCTCGGCGGAAGCGAGGCGGTGGCCGAGCTGCGCGAGACCGTGCGGGTGCTGCTCGGCGTCCACCTCGCCCGGGGCAGTCTGGATCTCCTGGCCGAGCTGCTGCTGTGCGACTCCGCATTGGACGACGGGCGCGGTTCCGGCCCGCTGGTGTACGAAGGCTGGAATGCGCTGGCCGGTGCCGGGCTGCCGGACGGTGCCTTGCCCAGCCCCGTGCACCGCCCCGAGGTCCTGGCCGGCCTCGCGGGCGACAAGGCCGCCGCCTACCTCTTCGGCACGTGCTATCACACCACCCTGGCAGCCGCGCTCGCCGCCGCCGTACGGAAGCGGAGCCCGGCAGCCGGTGCCCGGCAACCCGTCGGATTCCCGCTTCCCTGCGCGGATCCCGAGGCGATCCGGCTGTGGGCGCTAAAGGCGTCCGGGGCATCCGCCGCCCCGGCTTCTGCGCGCGTGGCATGGTCCGCGCACCTCGGCCCGCTGCTGGCGCTCAGTGTCCAGGCGCGCGATCCGGACGTCCTTGCAGAGGTCGTGCACGCCGCCGAACGACTCGGGCAGGGCCGACGCCCGCTGGTCCGCTCGGCAGCAGCCCTGCTGGCGGCATGGCAGCCGACACATCCAACCCTGCAGTGAAAGGGATGACGCATGCGTATACGTGACGTGCTGGTCACGATGACCACAGCTGTGGCGACGACGGTGCTGACGGCCACCGCCCCCTCCACGGCAGCGACGACAAGCCGTCGAGATGCGGGCAATGACACCCGGGCCTGCTCTCCGTACGTCTCGATCAGCGGTTTCTCCGACGCGCTGGACAAGACCACCTTCCAGGGCAGTTACGTCGGCAACCTCTCCGCCCTCGCCGCCGGCTCCGGCGACCGGATCGCCGCCCTGTCGGACCGCTCCGAGCTGTTCACCCTGGGCCCGCGGCGCGAACCCGAACGCGTGGTGCCGCTGACGGATGAGAAGGGCGGGGCGCTCGACTCGGAGGGCCTGGTCGTCGACCACGACGGCAGCTACCTGGTCACCTCTGAGACCGAACCGTCCATCCGTCGTTACGGCCACGACGGCAAGCTGCTCGGGTCGCTGCCCGTACCGGACGAACTCCGGGTCGCTCCGGCCGGCAAGGCGCGGCTCAACCAGACCTTCGAGGGCCTGGCCCTCCAGCCCGACGGCCGCACCCTGCTCGCCTCTATGGAGGGCCCGCTCGACGGGGACCCCGCGGACGGCGAAGGACGGCCACTGGTGCGCTTCCAGACCTGGCACCGTCCAAGCGTCGACGCGGACTTCCGGCTTGCCGGGCAGTACACCTACCCCGTCGACAAGTCGCTGGGCGTCTCCGAGATCACCTCTTCCGGACTGGTCCTCGAACGAGGCGTCTCCGCCGACACGGTGCCAACGGTCCGTCTCTACTTCGCCGACCTCGCGCACGCGGACCGGGGCCGACCGGTGCCGAAGCAACTGCTCGCCGATCTTGCAGAGTGCCCTTCGCTGGGCGCGCATCACCCGATGCCGCTGCCCAACCCGCTCCTGGACAACATCGAGGGCATGCTTGTCACAGGCCGGGAGCAGACGGGACGACTCAAACTGCTGCTGGTCAGCGACGACAACCACAGCGACCGGCAGGTCACGCGGCTGTACGAGCTCAGCGTCCAGACGCCCGGAGGCTGACCCCAGGTCAGTTGCCCTTACCCGGCAGAGATCCCAGCCCCTGATGCCCGAGTGCTGGTGAGCACAGCGAATTGCCCGAAGGCTGCGCCCATGGCCATGGGGTCGGTGAGCTTTCCTGAACCGTCGGGCTTCTCCAGCCGGCCGCAACCGTTGACGTACTGATCGGTCGGTGGGCAGCGCAGGCCCCGCCATGAGACGCCCAAGACCCCTCGTCATGCCCACCGCACGCCGCTCCCGGCCCGAACCGTACGGCCACCTTCCGCGGCAACGGAACGGCCCTGCCGTAGTGCGGCAAGACGGGTATCGAGCAGGTGCTGCGCGATGCGCTCCCGGGCCTGCTCAGCGGCTGCGTTCGCGGCCCTTCGGGCGCCGGATCGGGTGACGTACCGGCGCCAGGAGCGCATCTTCGCCTCGTACACCAGCGCCGCTTCCGCGTCGGCGCAATCGCTGCGGGCGAGCGTCGCCAGCGCCAAGCGGCGGTACTTGCTCACGGCAGTCTCCGCACTCAGGCGGGCCAAGAGCGCCAGGGTGTTGTCGGTCGCGCCTTCCGCACGGGCCTGGGCACAGGCTCCCTCCGCCTCGGCCCGGATGCCGGCCTCGGCGTGGGCGATGACGGCGTTGACGTCCAAATGATCGTCCATGGTGACGTGCGTGGCGGCCACCGTCAGCGCGGCCTCGCGCAGCTGCTGCTCGGTGACGCGCCAATTCCCGCTCACCGCGCACAGCCCCGTCGATTTCGGCGTACCGCAGCCTTCACGAGAACTCGCCAGGCGGGCCCACTTGGCGGCTCGGTTCTCGGCACGGGCCTGGGCAAGGGCGCCCTGGCGGGCGAAGCGTTGGGCGGCGGCCTGCTCGTGGCGGGCCTCGATTCGCTCGGCCTCAGCCACGACGGCCTCCCGCAGTCGCTGTTCGGTCAGCGCCCGGCGCACCTGCACCGACGCTCCGGGCAGGTCTGCGTCTGCCCGCGCAGCCAGCCGGCGGCGCAGGCCGCGTCGGTAGGCGACCAGGTCGCCGCAGAGGCCGCAGTCGGTGCCGATGTCCATCCGCAGGCCTTCGTCCACCGCACATCGGAGCAGTCGGCCCGGCGAGGCAGCCCCCGGCCGAGTAGCCAGCCCACCGGGTCAGCAACTGCGCTCGGGCCTCCCTGCCGAGCCAGCCGGCGCTCCAGCCGGTCGGTCAGGACCCTGCCCGCGTACGCGGCTCCGGTCACCCCGGCGATGGCCGCGAGCTCGCGGCGTACAGCGACGGTGACCCGGGCGCGGGAGCCGGACTGCTCCAGGCGTGCCCGGACCAGCTCGACGGGAGCGAGCACAACCTCAAGATCACGCGGCGGCCGAGGTGCCCTGCTCCGCTGCGATCTGACTTGGCCCCCTGCAACGGGGGACAGCGCTCGGGGGGTGACGTCCTGCTGCCCCTGCCCGCGCGCCGGGGATCCTGGGGTTCGTCCCTGCCCAGCGGGTCAACCTCGCTACCGGCTGGAGTGAGTTGGGGACTCTTTCCGCCGACGAGAACCTGGTCCTCGCGCGCAGCCGTGCGTGTCGGCTGACGACAGCACTCCGACGGCGCTTCGCCGGAAAACCCAAACGCACAATCACTATCTCTGACCTCTTCAGCCACAGCAGTGTGGATGGTGTGGGGGCGAGCAGCAGCGGGGAGGTCTGTGGCGGCGGCCCGCGCGGAGCAACTGTCGCTTACTTGCCAAGGGCCGGGCGGTCGGGCTGGGCCTCTCGCCGGCGTGTGATCTCCGGGGACAGTTGCGGGGAGGTCTGTGTTGCCGACGTTTCGACGCTGTCTTCCTGCATCAGTTGCTGACGCGGAAATGGTGTGATGCCGGGCAGTTCGGTGTGCGGCAGCACGTACTCGACGCTCCACTGCCGTGGAGGGAGCAGTCTGCGGTGCCCTAGTACTGCAACGGTGTTTGTGCTGATGGTTGGGCAGTTCTATGGGCTGTGTCCGCGTCGTGTGTAGTGACTGATGCGGGCTTGGTGTTGTCGTTTTCGGCGCCAGTGTGACCAGTGCAGGATGTGGTCGACGGGGGTGGGTTGGCGGTCGGTGAGGCGGGTGATCAGGCGTCTGATCTCGGCGAGGCTGAGGTGGATGAGCTGGGAGGATCCGTTTCTGCTTTCCCGGCATCGAGGTCCCGGGCTCGCAGGACGGTCAGGCAGGCGTGGGCAGCGATGGCCAGGGTGATGTGGCGGTGCCAGCCTGGGTAGCGGCGGACTTGGTAGTCGTCCAGGCCGCACTCCTGCTTCGCCGTCTGGAAGCATTCTTCGACGGCCCACCGGCTGCCGGCGATATGGATCAACTCGTCCAAGGTGGCACCGGAGGGGCAGTAGGCGATGTAGTAGGAGAGCTCTTCGGGCCGGCGGACACTGCGACGTGCGAGGACCCAGTGGCGGCGGTCCTCGCGGTGCCAGGGACGGACCTCGACACGCGCCCAGTCGAACACCCGCGGTCCGTGGGCGCCGCGTCCGCAGGAGCGGCGTTTCCACTTCTGCCGTGGCAGACCGGTGAACAGGTCCTGAACCGGATGGTCCAGGGCCCAGCGGGTGACCACGGTGTCGTGGCGGGTGGTGGCCATGACGTGGAAGACATCGGCCTGCTCCAGTCCGGAGCGCCAGCCCTTGCTGAAGCCGTAGGCGGCATCGGCGGTCACCCACCGGAACGGGATCTTGTCCGCGATCGCACGGCGGACCATCTTCTTGGCCATGACGACCTTGGTCTCGAAGCCGACCTCGTCGTCGATACCGGCCCGGCGGCATCTCTCGCGGTCGTCTGTCCAGGATGCGGGCAGATACAGCCTGCGGTCGATCAGTGTCCGGCCGCCGCCGGCTGCATAGGCGAGGAACACTCCGACCTGGCAGTTCTCTGTACGTCCGGCAGTCCCGGAGTACTGACGCTGGACACCTGCCGAACGGGTCCCTTTCTTGAGGAAGCCGGTGTCGTCCACGATGAGCACGGCTTCACGGTCGCCGAGGTTCTCGACGACGTAGTCGCGGACATCGTCGAGGACCTCATCGGCTTCCCACTCGATCCGGTTCAGCAGCCGATGGATACGGTCCGGAGCTGCATGACCGGCCTGTTCAGCCAGCGTCCAGCCGTTCTTCCGCTCCAGCGGAGCAATCAGCCCCCGCATATAGGCAAGCGCCGACTCCCGTGGCTCCGTCCTGGAAAACCGATGCACAAACCGCTCATGCACAGCATCCAGTTCACCGGCCCACACCCTGACATCAGCAAGGTCCCCACCCATGCTCAGACCAACGACCGGCCTGCCCAACTGTCACGGCAAACACCGTTGCAGTACCAAGACGTCGTCTCAGTTGGTGTGACTGAGCGCCTGGGTTGGTATCACCCGCCAACTCAGGCGCTCTAGGACCAACCTGTGTTATCCGAATCAGGGGCCACCAACGGAAGTCAGGGCACCGCGATGGGAGCCACAAGTCGCCTCTTTCGGGCCGTGGTGCCGGGTGTGGGTGCGTCAGGCTGTCGTCGCGGTGAGGAACTGCGTCTGAATCTGGGCGATCTGGTCGGCCATGGGCAGCTCGAAGTGGTTGACGGCCGTCACATCGTCGGCGTTGTCGACGTGCCAGCCGTTCTCCTTGAACAGGGTCAGCCAGGCGTCGCGGGACTGGATGGTGTGCAGCGGGCTGGCACCGGCGAACATCATCTCGTCCACGGTCGAAACGACGAGTGCGGAGTCAAGGCCGGCGGGATGCACTTCCGCGGTGATGGCCAGGATGCTTCCGGTCACGGCGCGGCCGGAGACGCCGGCCAGGAGCCGTGCCACGTCGAGGGGTTCCAGGAACAGGACCAGGTGCTCGCCGATGAAGAGGGTCGACTGCTGGGCGTCGTGCCCGGCACGGGCCAGGACGTCGGCGACATCGGCGGTGGCGAAGTCCACCGCGGCCAGGGTGAGGTGCGTGGTGTCGGTGTCCAGGGCTTCGAGGCGGCGTGCCTTGTCGGCGGTGATGTCCGGCAGGTCCAGGTCGAAGAACAGCACGCCGGAGTGCCGAAACCGCAGTGCGCGGTCGTCGTAGCCGGCGCCGAGGTTGACGACCTGGCGGGTTCCGGCCGCGATGGCGTTCAGGACGAGCTGGTCGAAGTACGGGGCGCGGGGTGCCAGCAGGTCCAGTGACAGGGAGATGTCACTGAGTTCGCCGCCGGGGTCGATGGCCTGTAGTCCCTGGCCGAGCGCACGCCCGGCGGCAGGGTCGCCTTCGGCGGTGTGCGGGCGGTCGAACTCGACGCGTCCGAGGGCGCACACTTCACGGATCATGGTCAGGGTCTTGTCTGCTTGCGTCGTCATGGTGACGCTCCTTTCCTTGGGGTACGCGCTCGTCCGGGCAGGGTTGAACGCGCGTCGACCCTTTGCCGACACGGTGGTGATGAGATGCGTTTTCGGTGGTCGGAGGGGTTACAACTCGCCGGGGCTCGGCAGTTCTGCGGTGATCTTGTCGAGCAGCGCCTGGAGCGTGGTCCGCTCTGCCGGGGTGAGCGGCGCGAGGATCGATTCATCCACGGCGATCATGGCTTCCTCGTGTCCGGAGATGAGCTCGGTACCGGCGTCGGTGGCGAAGACGCGTTTGCTGCGTTCATCGCCGTCCTCGAAGCGGCGTTCCACCAGATGCCGGGCCTCGAGCCCGCGCAGGACGCCGGAGACGTTGGCCGCCGTCGTCCGTGTCGCCTGGGCGATGTCCCGTTGGATGACTCCGGGGTGATCGGCGAGGTAGTTGAGTACGAATGCCTGCTGCATGCTGAGCCCGCGGGAGCGGATCCATTCCTGGCCCGCCTGCATCTGGGCCCAATTGACCACTTTGAGCTGTTCAAGCGGACTGGCAGGAGTATGCGCCGGTACATCCATACCTTGAAGGTAACTGTTAATACCTTAACAGTCAAGTCGATAACTGTGTGCCGGTCCAGCACAACGCGGTGCAGCTTGGCCCACACCCGGGCTGCGGACCAGTGCGTGAAGCGCCGATGGACCGTCTGCCAGGAAGCACCGAAGACCGGCGGCATCTGCCGCCACGTGCAGCCCGAGGTGGCGACGAAGATGATCGCCGCAAGTACCGCGCGGTCATCGCATCGCCGCCGGCCCCCGCCTTGTGCCCGTACCGGCATTTCCGGCGCCACGTCCAGAAAGATCTTCCACAGCCCATCCGGCACCAACCGCTCAACTATGCCCATGCCGAGACAATGAGCTGTCGCCAATCAAGGCACCGTCTAAGTTATATGCGTGCGGCACCGGCACGCTGACCGACCGTTACGTGGCGGAGGTAGTCCGGCACATCCCGGCCGGCCAGCGTGGCGACGTGGCCGACGAGCTGTGCGCCACCGTCGCCGACACCGTCGAGGCCCGCGGCCCCGCCGACTCGGAAGCCGCCGAACGCGAGGTACTCACCGAGATGGGTGACCCGATCCGGCTCGCAGCCCAGTACGCGGACCGGCCGCTCACACTGATCGGACCCGGGCTCTACCCGGCGTACGTAAGGCTCCTCACGGTCCTGCTGTCCACCGTGCTGCCGGTGGTCACCACCATGAGCGCGGTGCTTGACGTCCTGGACGGCCGAGGGGCCGGCCCGGTGATCGGCGGGGCCGTCGGGGTGATGCTCTCCGTCGGCGCCCAGATGGTCGCCTGGCTCACCGTGGTGTTCGCCCTGGTTGAGCGGTCCGGCAAGCGGGGTGGCACGGGTGGCGAGGCCTGGACGCCCGACGACCTGCCCGAGCGCCGCGCACCGAAGGAGCGCGGCGCGGGAGCCTACGCCGGGGTCATGTGGCACGCGCTGCTGATCGCCCTGATCGTCTGGCAGCACACCGCGCAGCCGTACCGAACCGACGGCGGCACACACCTCGACGTGCTCGACCCAGACCTGTGGTCGGGCTGGATCTGGCCGATCCTGACCGGACTCGTCGGCCTCGTGACACTCGACGCGATCGGGGCGGTGCGGATGTGGACGCGTTCGCTGGCGGCCTGGAGTGTCGCCGCCGAGGCGGCCTTCGCGCTGCCGTTGGCGCGGGTCCTGCATCAGCAGGAGTTCTTCAACCCGGCCTTCCTGTCCGATGTCAACGGCGGCTGGCCGACCTCGGGCCCCTTCTACACCGTGGTGGCACTGGGGGTCCTGGCAGTGGGCACGGGCAGGGTGGTGAAGCGGTTCCGCGAGGCGCGGGGCTGAATCCGCAGAGCTCAGTCCACCGGGGGGGCGAGCCCACGGGGTTTTCCACGTGGAGCCCGGGGGGGGACCCGGGCCTTCCGCATGGTTCCTACTCGCCCCCAGACATTCCCAAGACCGGTGAGTTACCAGTCCGGGGAGTTCGTCCTGTTCTGTGGCTCACATTCCGGTCGCTCCTGCAGGCAATGACAGGATCCTCGGGTAACTCGCTGTCCCAGGCCAGAGTCCGATGTCGATGACTCGTGCGGCACACATCGCGGTGGACACCCCTTCTGGCACAGCTTCCAGCCCGCGCGCCCCGTCCTGAAGTCCTGGTGACGACAGCCTCCCTTGGCGACAGCCATCGCGCTCCGGTTCAAGCCCCCCCAGCCCTTCGGCGGCGGTGTCTGGAGTTGCTGACCGTCGTGCGCCGGTGGCCTGGGCCTCGAAGAGACGGGCAGCACAGATGGGGGCAAGCGGACGGTAGGGCCTGAGTGATGCGGTGAATAGGACCCTTGTCAGGGATATCAGGGATATCGGGGATGTCAGGGCAGCAGCGAAACCAAAACAGACACAGGTCCCCACGACCACACCCCAGTGGTGTGACGGCCCGCAGCGCGGCAGAGAAGCCTCCCCCGCACGCCCAACCGCCATATGAGCCTCGACAGTGACACCCGCCCGCGACCAACAGATGCGCCGTTTTTTGGCCAACCCCGCCCACCCCGGGCGCCCTTGCGGGACAACGCTCGATGCACCACACACCTTCACACGACCGCCTCTCCATGCCCCCCGCAGACCGACCGAAAAACGTGTGTTCGAAAGCTGTGGCCGTGTCGTTGAGCCCGGCGACACCGTGACAACCGCCAAGGACAACCGCCAAGGAGCCACGTTGACGAAACCCTGCCCGGCCAACGAGCCGCCTCAAGGAGCGAAGGACACGGATGCGGAAATCTCGGAAGCGGAACGCGAGCTGTATGGCGGCCGGCTCCGCTACGACCAGGTTTACGTACAGCACGAGGGCCCGCTGACCCGGCTGTCGTTCGCACACATGGCGGCCGCTCTGCCCCGCATGGTGGGCATGGTGCTGCGCACCGGCCGGCAAACGGACCGGCGGGCGCTGACGGGGGTGGTCGTCGCCCAGCTGGGGCAGGGGGTGACGTCCGCCTGGGGGCTGGTCGCGGTCAACGGCGCCCTCAGCGAGCTGTTCGCGGACGGCCCGACCGGGGACAAGTTGCGGGACGCCCTGCCGTCCCTGCTCGTGCTGGGTATGACCGCAGTGGTGGCGGCGCTGCTGTCGGCATGGTCCACGGCGATGTCGGGCCGGCTGGAGCCTCAGGTGGAGCGGGCGGTGTCCGGCCGGTACTACGCGGCGGTGACCGGCGTCGAGGTGGAGGCTACCGAGCGGCCGGAGATCCAACGGCAACTGGAGGCAGGGAAGTTCGGCACGGACTCGGCGCGGAGCATGCTGCGGCTGTCGGTGGGTGTGGGCAACGTGCTCATCGCCATGATCGCCGCTGCGGTCGTACTGACAGCGTTGCACTGGACGCTCTTGCCGATGCTGCTGGCCATCGCCCTGCCCAAAGGCTGGGGCGCCGTGCGCTCGGCTCGCCGCGAGTACGTCTCACGGCTGCACTGGGTCGACCACCGGCGGGCCATCGCCTCGCTGCTGGCATACCTGACGCGCCCCCATGCCGCGGGGGAGATCCGTGTGCACGCGGCCGGGACGAAACTGCTCGCCGGGTACGAGGAGATGTCCCGCCAGACGGAGGCCGAGCAGCGCAGGCTGGCCCGAGCGCAGGCGGCCACCGACCTGATCGCCGGCGCTTTCGCCGGTGTCGCCTCGCTGTCCTGCTACGGGCTGCTGTGGTGGCTCTTGACGAGCGGCGGCCTGCCGCTCGCCGTGGGCGGGACCGCCGTTATCGCCATCCAAACGTCCACTGCCCGCCTGACCTCGCTCGTCCAGCAGGTCAATCGGCTCTACGAGGAGTTGCTGTTCCTCACGGACACCGAGACCGCCATCGAGGTGGCCGCGGAGCACGCGATCCCGCCTGCGGGCAGCGCGCTGCCGCCCGCCGTGGACCGTGTGCGCGTGCAGGATGTCTCGTTCACCTATCCAGGGGCCGACAGCCCCGCGCTGAAGGGGGCGAGCGTGACGGTGCGCCGGGGCGAGGTGACGGCCCTGGTGGGTGCGAACGGCTCCGGCAAGACGACCCTGACGAAGGTACTGGCCGGCTTGCTGCTCCCCGCCGAGGGACAGGTGTGGTGGGAGAGCGCCGACGGCGCGCGGGTCGAGCTGCGCGAGGCGCGCCGCTCCGACGTCTTTGCCTCGGTGGGACTGCTCGCGCAGGACTTCCCGCGGTGGGAGATGACCGCGGCCGCGAACGTGGCGATCGGCGCCGGGGACCGCCCCCGTGACATGGGCCGGGTCCGTGAGGCGGCGCAGGACGCGAACGTGCTCGCGCTCGTCGAAGGCCTCCCGCACGGCTGGGACTCGATCGTCTTCAAAGGCTACGAGCGCGGAGTCCAGCTCTCCGGCGGGCAGTGGCAAAAGGTCGGCACCGCTCGGAGTCTGTACCGCAGGGCGCCGTTCCTGCTCGTCGACGAGCCGACCTCCGCCCTCGACCCGCACGCGGAGATCGCCGCATTCGAAGGCCTGTGGTCCCTCGCCGGGCAGGGCCACGCAGTCGTCCTTGTGACACACCGCCTCGCCGCGACCGCGAACGCCGACCGGATCTACGTCCTCGAACAGGGGCGCGTCGTCGAAGAGGGCACGCACACCGAACTCATGGCGCTGCAAGACGGCGTGTACCGCGGCATGTATATCGCTCAGGCGGCCCAGTTCGGGCTCTCTGCCGCGGCGGCCACAACGCTGCCGGCTGCCCGCCGCCCCTCGGCACCGGTCGAGAAGGACCTCGCGTGAAGCATGCGCGCTGTAGTGATCGACTCGGATGGGCAATTCCATCTGGAGCAACGGCCTGCCCCGGTGGCGGCACCGGGAAATGTGGTGGTCCGTGTCCGCGCCGCAGGTCTCAACGCCGCAGACCTGCAGCAGGCACGGGGGGACTATCCGGCGCCGCCGGGATGGCCAACCGATGTACCCGGCCTGGAGATCGCCGGTGAAGTCGAGCACGTCGGGAGCGCCGTCACCGGGGTCTCCACCGGAGACCGTGTCATGGCACTGGTCGGTGGCGGTGGTCACGCTGAGCAGATCACGGTCCCTGCCGATCTCCTGCTTCCGGTGCCGGATGCCCTGTCCTGGCAGGAGGCCGGCGGTTTCCCGGAAGCGTTCAGCACCGCCTGGGACGCTCTGATCACCCAGGCCCAGGTCTGCGCGGGCGACCGTGTGCTGATCAGCGGCGCGGCAGGCGGTGTGGGAACGGCCATGGTGCAGGTAGCCGCAGTTTCCGGAGCGCATACCGTGGCAAGCGTGCGCCGTCCCGAACTTCACGACCAGGTGAGGGCGCTCGCCCCGGACGGCGCACGCGTCGATGTCGTCACTCCCGGTCATGAAGCGCAGCACGGGCCGTACGACGTGATCGTGGAACTCGTCGGCGGACAGGACTGCTTGCAACGGGTCACCCTGCTGCGCAGCCGCGGCAAGGTCCTCATCGTCGGCGTTCAGGCCGGCGCAACGGTCCCGCTGCGGATGTTCGATCTCATGCTGGTGCGCGGCCAACTGATCGGAACGACCATCCGCGGCCGCACGCACGCGGAGAAGGCGCTGCTCGCCGACCTCATTCGCACCTCGGTCGTTCCCCTGC
Organism: Streptomyces lydicus; assembly: GCF_004125265.1. Classification (GTDB taxonomy): domain Bacteria; phylum Actinomycetota; class Actinomycetes; order Streptomycetales; family Streptomycetaceae; genus Streptomyces; species Streptomyces lydicus_C. The sequence continues at coordinate 8,585,201 of NZ_RDTE01000003.1, read as the reverse complement.
TCGCCCAAGGTCGCTTGCGGGTCCCCGTGGATTCGGCCTTCTCCCTCGAGCAGTACGCCGATGGTTACGCCCGGCTCGCCGGCCCAGGTAAGTTCGGCAAGGTCATCCTGACTTGCACATGACACGACAGTCTCTGCCTGGGATACACGCCTTCAAGACCCGGCACGCTACGCGGTCCAGTGCGGCATCAATCGCCTCCAGAGGCAGCGAGCCGTGGCCACCAGGTACGAGAAACTCGCGGTCCGCTACGAGGCCAGCGTCCTCGTCGCCGCCGTCAACGAGTGGTGGTGACGTACTGCTCCGACAACAACTCGAACACCCGCACTCGCCTACCGCAGGTGGGATTGACGGTCTCACGGACCGGACACATCCCCAATTTGGTCATGATTCGTTCGGAGGCGTGGTTGCCCACTTGAATGATGCTGACGATCCGCTCCAGCCCTCGCTCTTCGAACCCGAACCGTACAGCGGCCGTAGCGGCCTCGGTGGCCAAGCCCTGCCCCCAGTGGGAACGTCCCAGCCGCCAGCCGACCTCAATCGCCGGCAGCACCTCCGGCAAGAAACCGGGCACCGAAAGGCCGGTGAACCCGGCCAGCTCGCCGGTGGACCGGATCTCCACAGCGAACAGGCCGAAGCCCTGTGACTCCCACTCGCTCTCCCATGCCTGGACCCCTTCGCGAGTCTGCTGTTCGTCACGGACGCTGCCGTCACGGATCCACCGCATGACCTCGGGGTCGGCATTGACGGCAGCCATGGGCGCGACGTCTTCCTCGCGCCAGCGACGCAGGGTCAAACGGGGGGTCTCAAGCGGGAGCATCCCATCATTCTGGATCACACATGGGCTCTCCGCCATCCTCACCAGGCACTTTCGATACACGCCCTGGCGCGTCCCCGGGTGAGCTCTGCGGCGTACTTGCTGGGTGTAGGTGCCCGGCCCGGTGGCGATGCGCTGCGGAACTCCTCGCTGAGCCAGATCCGTTTTGTGCCGTGCCGTTCCGTGCCGTGGCTTCCCGGGTCGACTGCACTCGAACAGGCCTGTTCAGCGGGCAAGTTCGACCCCGTTCACGGCCGGAACCGACTCCTACCGGCTCCCGTCAAGTGAGTACATGTACTCACTCCTTGCCGGGTGGCCGCGCCCATCCGCCCGCTCCCCCACCGGCATACCGTTCCCGTATGCCCGAGACGACCGCCCCCACCACCACTACCGTCCCGACCGAGTCCGGGTCCTCCTCATCCGTCCTCAAGACCCTTGGATGCGGCTGCGCCGCCCTTGTCGTACTCGTTCTGGGAAACCAGATCAACGACGGTAGGAAGTAGAGAAAGGGGCTTCCGTACATCGCCACGGCGGCCACTCCCGGCACCAGCGAAACCGTCCCCATCGCCTCGTGACTGACCTGGGTTTCCTCGGTGCGCTCCTCGATGTGCTCATCGGTTTTCATGGTCTGAAGCCAGGTGCGCTGCGGCCGGCGCCGCATCGGTGTGCTGACTCATATCCGCGTCAGTACCGCCACCCGGTGCTCGTTCCGTTCGGCACCGTCTTCTGCCGTAGCTGACGCCTCCCTGCTCGCCGAGTCGCCCGACAGGAACAGGCGGCCGGGCGAACGTTCCTCGCTCCCGATGCCCAAGGCTTTCGCCAAGACGGCGGCCTCACCCCCGTCCTTCTGGGCAGCGCGCCATGTCGCCCGGGTGTGTCCGTGCTTCGCGCTTATGGTGCTGTCCGGAGGTGGAGAATGCGAGTGGGGTTGCATGCGCTGGGTATCGGTGACGGTGCCCGTCCCGAGGTGATCCGTGCAGTGGCCACAGCCGCCGAGGCGTACGGCTTCGCGCGGCTGTGGTGCGGCGAGCACGTGGTGCTCGTGGACGCGCCCGCCTCGCGCTACCCCTACTCCGCGGACGGCCGGATCGCCGTGCCCGCGGACGCGGACTGGCTGGACCCGCTGCTCGCCCTGACCTTCGCGGCGGCGGTGACCAGCCGGATCGAGCTCGCCTCCGGCGTGCTCCTGCTGCCTGAGCACCACCCCGTCCTTGTTGCCAAACAGGTCGCCACACTCGATGTGCTGTGCGCCGGGCGGTTCAGCCTCGGGGTCGGGGTCGGCTGGTCCGCCGAGGAATTCGCAGCGCTGGGAGTTCCCTTCGCCCAGCGAGGGCGGCGTGCCGAGGAGTACCTGGACGCGATGCGTGCCCTGTGGTCCGAGGATCCCGCCTCCTTCGCGGGGGAGTTCATCCGCTTCGACGCAATCCGGGTCAATCCGAAGCCACTGCGCGGCGGCCGGCTCCCTGTCGTGGTCGGCGGCAACAGCAAGGCCGCCTTGCGCCGCGCGGCCACGCTCGCCGACGGCTGGTACGGCTTCAACGTCCCGGTGGCCGACGTCCCGGTGCACCTCGCGGTTCTCGCCGATGAGTGCGCCCGCCACGGTCGCGCTTTCGACGAGCTCACGGTCGCCGTCGCGCTGAGCGACGGTCTCCCCGAGCACCTGCCCGCGCTCGCTGCGGCGGGCGTCACCGATCTCGTGGTCGTCGGCGCACCCCCGCCCCATCCCGACGCGGCGACCGCCTGGGTCGCGGAACTCGCCGGGACCTGGATCCATCCGGAGCAATAAGGGTCTGGCAGCAGGGGGCGAGGTGTACGCATTTACTGCGGGCCGCGCTGGAAGAGCGGGCGCGGCGACCAGACCAGTGACCGGAACTCGGGAGCGGGCGCGCACTTCGGCTGCCACGCGCCCGGGCGGTGCCCCCGGTCCGCCGCGCCATCGTCGTACATCGCGAAGGTCGAGCGGTACCTCATCGGTGCGGGCATCGCCAAGTCCTCCACACGGAGCTATCGGATCTCGTTGACGACATGGGGATGGATGTTCGCTGACGAACCGGCGCGGACCGGCTCCGCCCGCCGGGGCGCGAAGCGGCCCTTCTTCCCCACCGCCGCGATCGACGGACCCGGCGCTGCCGGAGGCGGGGCCGCGGTGCGTGTACCCCGTGGCGAGGCCGGGCCCGAGGGTGCGTTACGCCCCGACGATGCGAGCGGTCTCGGAACTCATGCCAGGACAGCCGGCTTCAGGACCTCTTCACACCATTCGCGGAAGGTTGTCGGGCTCGCGGTCCCAGGGGTGCGCTGTACGCCGTCGTCGAGGCCGTCGTCCTTGGCGCGCATCATGTCCACATAACCTTCGACGACCGCGTTCCCGATTCCGTGACCGGTGAGTGCGTTGCGGAAGTCGTCGAAGGACTGCCGCTCGTAGCGGACCGGGCGGCCGAGCACGTCAGAGATCGTGCGCGCCATGTCGTTCGCCGAAAGGTCCTCGGGGCCCAGCACCGGGACCTCGCCCGTACCCGTCCATGTACGGTCGAGCAGCAGGCCGGCGGCGGCCGCGGCGATGTCCCGGGTCGCGGCCGTCGGTGCTTTGCGGTCAGCGGTGACCGTGTCGGTGAACACGCCGTGGTCGCGGATCGGCGCCACCTGGCGTAGCAGGTTGTCCATGAAGGTCGGGTTCGCGAGCGCCCGATAAGCCACGCCTGTAGTCGCGATGAGGTCGTCCATGGCCAGCGACGCTGTGACATGCCCGGCGCGGTGGGCGAGCGGGGTGCCGCGGCCGAGCGCCGAGACGCCGACGACGTGTCCCACGCCGTGGGTCTTGAACGCCTCTGCGGCGGCGCGAGTGAACCCGGAGTACACGGCGTCCAGGCTCGGTGCCCGCGGGTTTGACGGGACGAGCCAGAAAACGGCGTCCGCGCCGGTGAAGGCCCGGTCGACGACCGCTGCGTCGCCGTGGGAGCCGGTGACGACGTCGACGCGGGCGCGGGCCGCGGCGGGGAGTTTCCCGGGGTCGCGCATGATGACGCGCAGCTCTTCATCGCGAGTGGGGGCCTCGTTGAGCAGGATGTCCAGGAGCCGGCTGCCGATCTGGCCGGTGGGAGCGGTGATGACGATCATGTTTCGAGTCTCGGCGCGGGCCACCTGCGGCGTCCAATACCTCTTCCCGGCAATTGATACCTCGATGGCATGGATCTTGACCTGCGCAAGCTCCGCTACTTCGTCGCGGTGGCCGAGCACCGGCACTTCGGCCGGGCGGCGGAACAGCTCTACACCAACCAGCCAGCCGGTTCTCAGCCGTCAGGTCAGGGTCTTCGAGCGGGACCTGGAGTGCACTCTGCTCGTACGGACCACCCGCAACATGGAGCTGACCGCCGAGGGGAAGCAGCTCTACGAGGAGGCGCAGGGCATCCTCGCGGCCGAAGCCATGGACGAGACCGTGCCAGCACAGCGCCGCCGGCACACCAATGTTCGTTCCCAAGCCGCACAGACCAGCAGCAGCCGGCGCCCCAGCACAGCCTCCGGGCCTCCTGCAGACTTCGGCTGACCGCTCCCCGCCCTGGGGTCTGCCCCGCCGCGGCGGCGCCGCCGAGCACGCCATGTGGCCCCGGAGTATGCAGGAGCAGACGGCAGGGACCGGGTCCGGCAGGCCTTGCGCGGCCGGATAATCTGGGCCCGTCAGCGAAGATCGCGGAAGGACGGAACACATGGCAGACATCATGGAGACGGCGGCGCGGAAGGTCTTCGAGCGCTACGACATCGACGGCGACGGCCTGGTCACGGCAGACGAATACCGCAAGGTCGTGGCGGAGTTGGAAGGCGCGCAGATCACCGAGGCGCAGGCCCAGGAGCTGATCGACTCGCTCGACACCGACGGCGACCGCCAGATGTCCTTCGAGGAGTTCTGGGCTGCCATGAAGGGCTGACCCTCCGGGTCGGCATATGACGGTGCCGCAGGCGTGCGGCTCCTCCCCGTCCTCATGTGGTTCGTGGACGGCTCAAGCGAGGACGCGCGACGAGCTCGCCCCCGGCGAGGTGGGAGCAGGTGCTCCAGCGCGGCTTGGCGGCCCTCGCGCAGTGAGTCGCTCGACGCCCGCGGCGGCCATCACGCCAGACCTCCCCGCCGACCCTTCGGACGACGGCGGGACGTCTCCCATCCGCCTGGTCCTGGGGCCGCCAGAGGACCGGGGTCCGGTTTGGCGGCCAGGCACCGCGGGGTACTTGGCCGCCTCGGACCGCGGGCCAAATCCGCGCCGGCTCGCGCGCGATGCAGCGGAATGCAACCGGGGAATGCAAAGGCTCATCGCGATGCCTCCGCAGCAGGGCGGGCAAGCGGGCACGAGGCTCCGGTCGTCGGCCGGCGGTGGGAACGCCGGCCGGCGGCACTCCAGGCCGGAGTACCGGATCCGCCGGGCCATGCGGGTGACTGGGCACCTGTGGCTGTAGTCAGTCCTGGATCGCGTTGGACAGAGCTTCGGCGATCAGTCGGGTGGCAAAGTCGCGGTCGTCGGTGAGCCGGTTGATGTGCTCGGCGAGCAGGAAGGCCGTGGCTTCCAGGGGATTCATCTCCTTCACAGTCCACTTTCCGTACTGCTTGCGCCACAGGCTGGGGCTCAGGCCGGTCCCTGCCGCGATGACCAGACCGGCCATGGTGGGGATGGCCTCGGGACGGACGCTCCTGGGCATCATGCGCATCGTGGCCACGAGTGGGGGCACCACGCACTCGATGACGTCCTTGTCGTGGTCCTCGTAGGCCATCCGCAGCCAGTTCATGAACATGTAGATGAGCGTGCACGCACCGTCCAACACGTCACCAGCTCCCTTGGGACTCAGGGAGGCGGTGAACTGGTCGATCAGCTCCTGCTGTTCGGGGTCGGTCTCAGTCGTGCCGTCGTAGACGGCTTTGAGCCGGGAGTCGATCACCATGAGCGCTGCCCCCACATCGCCGGCGGGAGCGTAGCGGGGGTCGCAGGACGATGACACAGATTTCCTCCTCGTGTGGCCACGTTAGGTAGCGTGGCATATGCGTACGGTAGACCGCCGGTCACGAACGGGGCAGGAAAATACCGCGTGATAAGCGTCCGATACGCCTCAAACAGAACTCGTGAGCGACCCCTCCCTCTACCTCGTGAGCTCGGGACGGCGACCAGTCCCAGCACCATTTGAAACGTCGTCACAGGGTCCCGACTCCCAGCACCCGTGACTCTCGGCACCCGTGACTCTCAGCACTCCCTGATGCTGCGCACAGCGACACCTGACGGGTCGTCTCGACTGCTGGTCAAAGCGCCCCATCAGCGGCCCAGTTGAGCGCAACCACCAGGTCGTCCCACGAGTCTGACTCGTGAACGCACCGCTACATTCCCGCCCCTTGGGCCGTGCCGGCTTCAGTCAGGGCGTGCCCTGCCCCAATCCCCCCAAGGGCGTGGGCGTCGGCGGGATCGTCGCCATCGGCTCCGAGTACTGGACCGGCTTCCCCATCCCGGCGTACATACTGCGCAACACGCTGGTCCACGAGCCGCTGCACGCACACGGCCTCGATCACCCGAACACCGCAGACAAGGGCGGCAAGCTGATCGACTACAAGTGCGTGGCCACCAGAGGCAACACGCCGATCATGTGCAGCCCCAACGGCGGCTACAAGACGGCTGCCGGTATGGGCCACCTCACCGGCTACGACCTCGACGGGCTGAAGGCGCTGCTGGCCAACGCCCGCGCGCACGGCATCAAGTAGCCCGCCACGTCACCATCCACCGCACCCACGGGGGGAGTTGACTCCGTCCGGCCGTGCGCGGGCCGTTCGCCCCATGCGCTCTGTGGGCGGCTCCGTTCAGGAGGTGCCGGCTCCCGCCTTTGCCGCCGCGGCCAGGTAGGCCACCACCAAGGGCCGCTCGTCGTCCCGGCGGGCGGCTACCGCCAGGCGGGAGGGTGAGATGCCCCGGACCGGTACGGCGATCACCCCGTCCCGGACGACCAGCGGGGCGTTGCCGGTGGCCAGAAGTGCCACGCCCTGGCCGTTGGCGACCGCCTCGTAAGTCTCCTCGGCGCTGCCCACCACCCCGCCTATCAGCGGCGCGCGACCGTCCCGGGCGTCCAGGGCCAGCCAGTAGTCCCGCAGCGGACCGGCTTCGGCGGGGAGGGCGAGGAACGGCTCGTCGAGCAGATCGGTGAAGTCCACCGCCCCCTCGCTGTCGGCTGCGGCCCGCGCCGCCAAGGGGTGCCCCTGCGGCAGTGCCACAAGGCGAGGCTCCTGAGCCACCACTGCATGCCGGTAGCGGTCGCCGTCGGGCAGCGGCAGCCAGACGAAGGCGACATCGCTGGATCCGTCCGCCAACCCGGCGCTCGGGTCCGCCCAGTTGACCTGCCGCAGGACGGGCCGTGCGTGCGGATGCCGGGAGAGAAACCGGGTGCGCAGGGCGGGCAGCAGTCCGCGGCCCGGACTGGTGGACATGCCGATCACCAGGGTGTGCAGCTCGGCGGCCCTCGCCTCCTCCACCGCGGTCTCGGCGGCCTCCCATGCGGCCAGCATCCCGTGGGCGTGCGGCAGCAGGGCTCCCCCCACCACGGTCAACCGCACTACCCGCCGGTCCCGATGGAACAGACGCGCGCCGAGCTGCTTCTCCAGCATCCGTATCTGCTTGCTGAGCGCGGGCTGGGAGACGAAAAGCCGCTCGGCGGCCCGGGTGAAGTTCAACTCCTCGGCGACCGCGGCGAAGTAGCGGAGATCGCGTCCATGGACATCCATAACCGATAGCTATCACAACAGGTCTTGGACCTGGTCCCGGATCCCGGCGAAGGATGGCAGCTGTCGGCGGGCAGGTCCCGCACAGCAGTTGACCAAGGAGACGAAAAAATGACCGAGAGCGGCAAGGTCTGGCTGGTCACCGGTGCGAGCAGCGGCTTCGGGCGGGCCATCGCCGAGGCCGCGCTCGCCGCCGGTGACACGGTGATCGGCACGGCCCGACGGACCGAGGCGCTGGCCGACCTGGTCGCCGCGCACCCCGACCGGGTGGAGGCGATCGGCCTGGACGTGACCGACGGCGAGCGGATCAACGCGGTGGCCGCTGATGTCCTGGCTCGCTACGACCGGGTGGACGTGCTGGTGAACAACGCCGGGCGCACGCAGGTCGGGGCGTTCGAGGAGACCACCGACCGGGAGTTGCGTGACCTGTTCGAGCTGCACGTCTTCGGCCCGGCGCGGCTGACCCGGGCGCTGCTGCCGCAGATGCGGGAGCGGGGCAGCGGATCCATCGTCAACATCAGCAGTTTCGGCGGACAGCTGTCCTTCGCCGGGTTCTCCGCTTACAGCGCGACCAAGGCGGCGCTGGAGCAGTTGTCGGAGGGCCTGGCCGACGAAGTGGCGCCGTTCGGCATCAAGGTGCTGATCGTGGAGCCCGGCGCGTTCCGCACCAATCTGTTCGGCAAGGGCGCGGCGTACTTCTCCCAGGAGCACCCGGCGTACGCGGAGAAGGTCGGCGCCACCCGGAAGCTGCTGCAGGATGGCGACGGCACCCAGCCCGGGGACCCGGCGAAGGCCGCGGCGGCGATCCGGCTGGCTCTGGACGCCGAGGAAACCCCGCTGCGGCTCGCCCTCGACGGCGACGCGGTGGACTTCCTCGTCGGACATCTGGACTCGGTGCGGGCCGAGCTCGCCGTGTGGGAGAAGGTCTCCCGAGGGACGGACTTCGACGCTCGGTGACGGTCCGGGGCGGCGCGGAGACCTGTCGGATCGGGGCGGGACCTGTCGGCGCGGACAGAGCCCGTTCCTCTGCGGTCCCGGAATCCGTACGCGTCTCTGCCCGCCGCGAGTCGGCGGCAGCCGGCCGTCAGACACGGACCGCTACGCCGGGCGGCGGAGCTCCCGCCGCCCGGTGGTGTCCATGTCCGCTCACGTCGACACGCCAGGGTGCGCCCACTACCAGCCGACCTTCGGCGGTCGCCCCTGGTCTCCCCTCTCGCTTGTACACCGTCAAGAAGGTCTCAGGAGTGCCCTGATGAAGTCCCTGCTCAAGTCCTCCCCTCCCGCCGGCGCCGCGGCCGATACGCCGGAAGCCGCCCGGGGTGGATCCACCGTGGTGCTCGGCGCCGCCCTGCTCGGCTTCTTCCTCATCTCGCTGGATGCGTTGATCGTCACCGTCGCGCTGCCCGACATCGGCCGCGGTCTCGGCGGCGGCATGTCCGGCCTGCAGTGGATGGTGGACGGCTACACGCTGATGTTCGCCGCCCTGATGCTCTCCGCAGGCGCCCTCTCCGACCGCATCGGAGCCCGACGGGCGTACGGCGGCGGGCTGGTGCTCTTCACGCTGGCCTCGGCCGCGTGCGGACTGGCGCCCGGCCTCGGTGTGCTGGTGGCGGCGCGGCTGGTGCAGGGGGCCGCGGCGGCGGTGATGATGCCGGCGTCGCTGGCGCTGGTGAGGCAGGGCTTCCCCGACCAGGCGAAGCGGGCGCAGGCGATCGCCGTCTGGACCGTGGGCGGCGCGGTCGCGGTGGCGGCGGGGCCGGTGCTCGGCGGGGCGCTCACCGCTACCGTGGGCTGGCGGTGGATCTTCTTCGTCAACCTCCCGGCGGGCCTGCTAGCGCTCGCCCTGCTGGCCCGGGTACCCGCTTCCCCGCGGCTGCCCGCACGGCTGGACGTGGTCGGGCAGGTGACGGCGGTGGCCGCGATGGGCGCGCTGACGTACGGCGTGATCGAGGGCGGCGACAAGGGCTTCGGGCGGCCGCTCGTGGTGGCGTCGCTGCTGGTGGCCGCCGTCGCGGCAGCCATCTTCCTCACCGCACAGGCCAGGAGCGCGCACCCGATGCTCCCCTTGCCGCTGTTCCGCTCGCGAGTGGTGGCGGTGTCCCTGGTGGTCGGCTTCATGCTCAACGCCGCCTACTACGGAGGGGTGTTCGTCTTCAGCCTGTACCTCCAGCAGGAGCGCGGGCAGTCGGCGCTGCATGCGGGCCTGATGTTCATTCCGATGACGGCGCTGGTCGCCGTGGTGAACCTGACCTCGGCGAAGCTGGCCGCGCGGTTCGGCCCGCGGGTGCCGATGGTGGCAGGACAGCTGGTCGGGACGGCCGGGCTGCTGGCGCTGCTCGGGGTCGGTGCGCACACCGATGTGTGGGCGGTGGCCGCGCTCATGGTGCCGGTCGGCCTCGGCGGGGCACTGACCGTGCCGGCACTGACCGCCATGCTGCTCGACGCGGTGCCCGCGGACCGGGCAGGCACCGCGTCCGCCGTGCTCAACACCGGCCGCCAGGTCGGCGGAGCGATCGCGGTGGCGGTCTTCGGCGCGCTGCTGGCGGGGGCGGACACGTTCTTGGCCGGGATGCGGTGGAGCATGCTGCTCGCGGCGGCCGGGCTCGTACTGACGGCGGGCGCGACGCTCAAGCTGCCGCCGGCCGGGCGCCGGGAGGGGTAGGTGTGAGGCTTGCTGCGGGCCGGGGGCGTGCCCCTGGTGATCCTCGGCACGTCCGGGAGACCTCCGCTGTCCCGGCCTGGCGGAGGCGTTGGTGGGCGCAGGAGACGAGCGGCAGAAGACGGTGCGACGACTTCGCAGGCCGGTGCGATCCTTGAATCAGATGCGTCTGACGCGAGCTGGGAGCCCCAGCGCGCCGGAGGGGTCAGGTGCTGCTCTCACAGATGACGGTGTAGTGCCCATGGAAACCTCCGACAGCGACACCTCCGACAGCGCAGGCGCAGCCGGCCGCGGCCCGGGGCCGGGGCCGGGGCCACGGAACGAGTGGTGGCATGCGAACCCGCCGATGCTGGAGCGGATCCTCGCCCTTTCCCCGGCGGGTATGGCCGTGCTGGACCGGGAGCTGTGCTTCGTCTGGGTCAACGAGGCTCTGGAGCGCCTCGGGGGTCTTCCCCGTGACCAGCGGTTGGGCAAGCGGCTGCGGGACGTGCTGCCGCTCTTGGACCTCGAGCTGGATGCCGAGGGGGTGGAGTCGCGTACGCGGGAGGTGCTCGACACCGGTCGGCCCCTGGTCGATCACCTGCTGCGAGGCGGCACGAAGGCACACCCGCACCGGCCGCACGCCTACTCGCTGTCCGTTTTCCGGCTCCACGACGCCGCGAACCGGGTACTGGGCGTGTCCTTCATCGTCCTCGACATCACCGACCGCTGGCGGGCCCGGGAACGGCTCGCCTTGCTGAACGAGGTCGGAGCACAGACCAGCAGCACTTTGGATGTCATGCACACCGCACAGACCCTGGCCGACATCAGCGTGCCCCGGCTGGCCGACTTCGTCGCCGTCGACCTCCTGGAGTCGGTGATACGCGGCGACACGCCGCGCCCCGGCGCTCCCCTCCGTCCGCCGCAGATGCGCCGTGCGGGCCAGCAGTCGATCCACGAAGGCGTTCCCGAGTCGGTCGCGGCGACCGGGCAGGCCGTCGCCTTCCATCCCCACTCCCCCGAGATGCAGTGCATGCAGGACGGGCGCTCCCGGCTGGAAGCCATGCCAGGTGCGTCGACCAACAGCTGGTTCGCCACCGACCCGGCCCGGACCGCGAAAATCCAGGAGTTCGGCTTCTGCTCCCTGATACTCGTCCCGATCCGCGCCCTCGGCGATGTCCTGGGCGTCGTCAGGTTCATCCGCTGGCAGCTGCGCGACCCCTTCGAGCAGGACGACCTGCTGCTCGCGGAAGAGGTCGTGGCCCGCGCGGCGGTGAGCATCGACAACGCCCGCCGCTACACCCGGCAGCACAGCACCGCGCTGGCCCTGCAGCGCAGCCTGCTCCCGCGCAGTCTCACCGGGGGCAGCACTCTCGATGTCGCCTGGCGCTACCTGCCCGCCCATGCCTCCGATGGCGCGGGCGGCGACTGGTGCGACGTGATTCCCCTGTCCGGCGCCCGGGTGGCCATGGTCGTCGGAGACGTCGTGGGGCACGGGATCGACTCCGCAGCAACCATGGGACGGCTCCGCACCACCGTTCGCACCCTGGCGGACATGGACCTGCCCCCGGACGAGCTGCTGGCCCACCTCGACGACCTGGTGCTGCGCCTGATCGACGAGGAGCAGACCGCCGACCCGTCGCTGTCCCCCGCCGCGCTCGGCGCCACCTGCCTGTACGCCGTATACGACCCGGTCGCCCGCAAGTCCACCATGGCCCGCGCCGGCCATCCCCCTGCCGCCGTCGTCACCCCGGACGGCTCGGTGACCTTCCCCGACCTGCCCGCGGGACCTCCGCTCGGCCTGGGCGCCCTGCCCTTCGAATCCGCCGAGGTCGACATCGTCGACGGCAGCATCCTCGCCCTGTACACCGACGGCCTGATAGAAACGCGCGACCAGGACATGGACCTGGGCCTTACCCGGCTGCGTACCGCGCTGGCCTCCCCCGAGGCGCGGCTCGACGAACTCTGCGGAACCGTCCTGAACGACGTGCTCACCGGCCGTCCCGACGACGATGTCGCACTGCTCCTGGCCCGCACCCACGCCCTCGGCGAGGACCAGGTGGCCACCTGGGAGCTGACCTCCCACCCGTCGGTCGTCGCGGACGCCCGCACCCTGGCCGCCGACCGCCTCACCGCCTGGGGACTGGACGGCCTGCTCTTCACCTTCGAGCTGATCGTCAGCGAGCTGGTCACCAACGCCATCCGCTACGGCAACGGACACATCCGGCTGCGCCTGATCCGGCAGGATGCGCTCATCTGCGAAGTCTCCGACGCCAGCAGCAGCGCACCACGCATGCGCCACGCACGGACCACCGACGAAAGCGGCCGCGGCCTTTTCCTCGTGGCGCAACTGGCCCACCGCTGGGGCACCCGCTACACGACCGACGGCAAGATCGTCTGGGCAGAGGAACACCTCCCGGCGAACGGCGGCGGGCAACGGGCAGCCTGACCTTCCGGCAGACGGCACACGGCACGGACGACCGCCCTCCTACCGAACGCCGGTCACCTGGCGCCGTCGCGGCCGGCGAGAGGCCGGACTTCATCGTCTCCGTGGCGCGATGACTCGCATACGCCTCCACAGCCTGCAACAGCTGTTCCCCTCCCCCCGTAGAGAATGCACGGCATGACGACGCGAAGAGCACCGGCCGGGCGGCAGCGCCGGCTCAAGGCCGGAACCTGGGACACGGTCGCCGACGGGGACCGACGGATCTGCGCCGACTGCGGAACGCCCGTCCGCTCGTACCGGTACCGCTTCCATCCGCCCGAGTCCGCCATGTTCGAGCGATGTGTGGGACTCGCCTGGTGTTCCGGTTGCCGGCCCTACTCCGGCCACATGGTGCACGACCCCGGGAACGAGTCCTCGTCGACGCCTTGGCTTCGCTTCCCCGTGAGCAACGGGAGCGGCTTGCGCGTTCGGAATCCCGCCTGGTCGAATTCCTGGACAGAACGACTGATGGCTTTGAGAGAATGGGGCAACGACTTCAAGCGCCTGAGCCGGGGCTCGGGGCTGCACTGAGCCGCAAGCAGTGGACATCTCCGCAGTGGGCCGCTTCGACCTCGGTCGTCGAGTCGTCTTCGAAGCGCAGTATGAAGAACGGGCCGGCTTCGGTGAGGAGTTGAAGGCTGTCCGCGGCATCGTCGTCAAGCGCGGGTGAAACGATGGCGTTCCAGGTGGTGTTGCCGAGATCCGGCGTGAGCCTGACGGGTATACGGGCCAGACAGGTTGAGGGGTTGGCCCACCACTCCAAGTGGGCGCTGCTCTCGCAGATGTTCATCTCATGAGGGTATGTGCCATGGCGTTTGCGGAGGCGTGGCTCGGGCCGCTGTCTCACCCCCCCGTCGTCTGCCTCAATCCCTCGTCGTCCCTGATTCCCCGTCGGCCAATAGCCTTTTGGTGTGCAGGTGTAGTTGCCGCGCTTCCTCGATCGTGAACCCGGGGCCGTGGGGGCTGAGCGGCACGTCCCGTATGAAGGCGCTGAGCGAGGCGGCGGGCGGGTCGTCCAGGAGCCTGACGATCGGGAGTATGGAGTCGTGGACCGGCTGGGCGGACCGGCGGATGGCGTCAATCTGTGCCATGGCGTCCGGCGTGTACTGCCCCGAGAAACTGGTGCTGACCGTGCCCGGGTTGAGCAGTACATACCTCACCCTCGTCCCCGGCCGGGCGTCCGCGAAGGCGACACCGAGAAGATCGTTGAGTCGCCCGCCTTGCATGAGCGCCCGTTGCCCGTCATAGTCCTTCGCGAGCTGCAGGTCTTCCCAGTGGATCTCCCCATCGCCGCCGGGCCCGGCGACGTTGAGGATGACCGGGGCGTCGGCGCATTCGAGCAGGTCGGTCAGCCCGTGGCTCAGTACGAAGCGGCTGAGGTAGAAGTGGGCGAAAGTGTGCTCGAAGCCTTCGGTGGTGACCAGTCGGATGGTCCGGAAGTGTCGGCCGCAGAGCACCAGGGTGTCGACCTGCGCACAGGAGGACCGGATATGTTCGACCGCTGCTGTGGTCTCGGACAGCCGGCTCAGATCGGCGGCTATGAAGTGCGCCCTGGCGGCCGCGCCACGCCGCCGGGCGCCATCGAGCCACGCCTCTCCCCTCCACCGATGCATCACGTACATCTCCTCGCCCTGCTGCGCGCGGAAGTCCTCCCAGGAGATCTGCCGCACGTCGACCTTCCGCCGCAGGACGCCGGCGAAGGTCTCGGCCGTCTGCGCCATCGACAACTCGTCGCCGGCCAGGTCCACTTCACGTCCCTTCCACTGTTCGGGCCGGCTCAGAGCCAACAGGCACAATGCACCGATGTCCGTCACGCTGACCTGCTGCAGCGGTCGGTCCGGCGACAACGGCGTCACCAGGGAGCCTTCCGTGATCTCTGGGCGCCGGGCCTCCCAGTTCTCCATCAGGAACACCGGCCGCAGCACGGTGAAAGGAACGGCACTCTCCGCCAGGTATCGCTCGACCTCGTACTTGCTCTCGAAGTGGGGAATACCGGTGTTCTTGTCGGCGCTGCCCACCGAGCTGAACACGAAGTGCTCCACGCCCGCCTGCGCCGCAAGGTCCACCATGAGCTTGCCCTGGCGTACCTCGCCCTCGTAGCCGGCCTCGAAGAACTGCGTGACGCAGAACACCGCGCCCACGCCCGCCAGAGCGCCACGCAACGACTCCGCGTCCTTCAGATCTCCGGCCACCACCTGCGCACCCTGATCCGCGAGGGCACGCGCGGCCGGCTTGTCCGGATGGCGGGTCAGAGCCCGCACGGGCCTGCCCGCCGCGAGCAGATGCCGGGCCACGGCCCCTCCCTGCTGTCCGGTGGCTCCCACTACCAACACCGCACCGCGCGGCTCGTCCACATCAGACATCTTCGACACCCACCTCACGACGCGCTCCGGCACGACCACCCGTTTCCCGACCGTGGCCCAGGCCGCCACCTGCAGCAACGGCCCATCGGTACCACCAAGCCACCGGCCGCCAAACCCGGGCCGTCGCGCCACAGCGGCGCCCGGCGGGCGGCTCTGACGGCTATGGCCTTCCGATCACGGGGAGAGGTGCTGCAGGGAGAAGGCCGCCGTATAGCCCCTTTCGGCGCTCGCCCAAGCGACCGAGGCCAGCGCACTGTACGGGGCGATGTGGCGGTACGGCAGGCCGACCACGCCGGCCAGATGCGGGTGAGGGTCCGCATCACCGGCACAAAGCGAAAGATCAGGAGAGTTTGGCCGGCGCGCTTGTTCATGAGGCTTTCGGCTCGCTGCCACGCCGAGGCAGGAATGCGGCGGCCGAGCTTCCCGGTACGGAGGCGATTGCCCAGCAAGTGGCCGGTTCGATGGCCAAGCGCGTCCCCGATCATCACAGCGCCGGCGGCGACCGCGATGACCCACAACAGATTCATGCTGCCGGTACGGGCCAAGGCTCCCGCGGTGAGCATAAGAGCGAGAGTGGGGATGACGGCACCCACCAGCAAAACGGACTCCGCAATGATTGCCGCGCCCAGCACCGTGTAGGCGGTGGCAGACGGAATCTGGCCGAGCAGACCGGGGAAGGTATTCATCGCGCCATGTCCGGCTGGGCGGTCAATACGCCGGAGGATTCGACAGCTTCGAGAGGTCGGCGCAGTTGCCACACCTGCGCGGGTGGCAGATTTCCCCATACGGTCCAACAGCCGGTCGCGTACCGGTGGTGATACCGGTTCAACAGATTTTTGACATCGCGTTGACGTCGGGCCTCCGGGCGGGAGGTCAGAAAGGTGCGGACGAAGCGGCTGCCTCGATAGGAAAAGTAGGTGAGCGTGCCCCCGGGGCGGAGCAGGTGAAAGTAGTGCCCCATGATCTCCTCAACCTGCCGGGGGGAGAAGTTGGAGAACGGCAGGCCGGAGACGATCACGTCATAGCGGCGGTCGGTGGTGAGCTGTTCGACGCCTACATTATGGACGCGCACTTGCTCCTGCTTTTCCGGCAGGTGCGGGCAGCAGCCCACCAGACGACGCAGGTGTGCGGCGAAATGGTCATTGGCTTCCACGATGTCCAGGCGGCTTCCCTCAGATATCCGGGGAAGCAGGACGCGTGTGACCGAGCCGGTACCCGCGCCTACTTCCAGGACATTCGAGACCCGCGGCGCTCGCTCCCGCAAGGGGGAAGCCATCAGGTCGGCCAGCGACCTACTACTGGGGGCGATGGAGCCGACCGTGCGATGATTCCGTATCGATTCCACTAAGAAGTCCCAGCCTTCGGTCGCACGCCGAGTCCGGGCATGGTGGCGAGGGGTGATTTTTTCAGTCATGAGGAAAGAGAATTCCTGAGAGGATGAGAGGCGGCCGTGGGAATCAACCGCCGTTTGCGGGCAAGGGGATCAGGTCGCGATGGCAGGTGACGAGCTCTTGATCGGCGAAATGCTTCGTCTTTACCTGGCCGTCAGGGGGCAGGCCCTGGGGTGTACTCCGGCAGAATTCGTCAGGCAGCGGGAGTGCAGGGGCCGGCTACGAGTTCCTACAACACCGGCCGTGGTCCTGGGGCGTGGTCACTGCCACCAGGGCGCGAGGAGGCAGAGGTCGGCCATGGCATCGGCGGGAATCGCACGGCGGGTTGAGGGGGCAACGGGAAAGCGCGGAGCACCCTGTAGGGCTGCCGTGGGGGGCATGCGAACTCCTGGGTCCTGGAAAGCGTCGGAGGCTTCGACGTCCCCATCCTCGAATGCACAGGTCAGCGCCGTCCTCCCCCATAGGGACCCAAAAACGGACTGAACTGAAGTACCACCACAGACCCCCGCGTCATACTCGAGAGGGACGGCCTTCCCACCCTGAGAGCTACGGCCTGGTGGAAAACAGCTGGTCGTGCTGGTCGTCGGCTGCGCTGACATGATCGCCTGGACGTTCCGGGCCGGTCACACAGCGCCTATCTGCCAGGGAATCAAGGAAACTGACGATACGTCACAGATCAACACCTTCCGTACAACACACCTGGCTCGGCCGTGTGGCGCGTCCGGCCCACGTCGGCGTCCAGGTCCCGCTGTCGGGGCGGCCGGGGTATGCGGAGGCGAGGTGGTTGCGCAGTGCGGTGAGGGCGGGGTGCGGGTTGTCGGTGCGCCAGATCAGTGAGTGCGGGTAGACCGGGGTGGGGTCGTGCAGGGGGATCCGCCGCAAGTCGTGGCCGGCCGGCCAGACCAGCGGAGTCTGCTCGCTGACGAAGGTCGCCAGTGCCGAGGATTCGGCGATCGTGTCGAGGAGGTGCTCGATGCCGAAGTGGGGGCCGATCGAGTCGATGGTGAGACCGAACGTGGCGGCGAGTTCGTCATAGTAGGCCGCCCATTCGGTGCCAGGCAGGTTGCCAGGCATCCAGATGCGGCGCCCGGCGAGCTGGGCGGGCGCGATCGCGCGGGCGGCGGCGAACTCGTGCGCCGGTCCGGTGAACAGGTGGAGCGGTTCGTCCAAGACCGAAGTGGCCTCGACTCCGTCAGGGAGTTGCCGGCCGGGCATGGTTACGGCACGGAAGGTCGCGTCGATCATCCCGTCCCGGACGGCGGCGATGGCCGAGTCGGAGTCCAACAGGGTCACGACATCGAGATCGGTCCCGGGATGTGCGCGGTGGAAGTCGCGCAGCAGGCCCGCCACCGAGAGCCGGCGGCCGATCACGTCGACGCGCAACGCCCGGCGCCCCGGCCGCACGGAAGCGGCTGCCCGTTCCTCGGCCTGGAGGAGGGTCCGGGCGTAAGGCAGGAACGCCTGCCCGTCGATGGTGAGCCGGGCTCCACGGGCCGTGCGGCTGAACAGCTGCACACCGAGGTCCTTTTCCAGCACGGCGATGCGCTTGGAGACGGCCTGTGGGGTGATCGACAAGTGGGCGGCGGCTTCTTGGAACTGTCCCGCGTCCACGGCGGTGACGAAGGTGCGCACGGCGATGAGGTCCACGCCGATCATTCTAGGTGGACAACCATTCGTTGAGTTCGGTCGGCGAAATGGTTGTTTGATTCCGCCAGTCCTTGCTCGCTTTGATGTCTCTGGTCAACGTGCGGTTTCGCGAACAGCGCGACAGGAGGCGTGCTGCCCGGCAGCCGGGTGGCTGCGGACCTGCACTTCAAGGGCCCGCCGGACCGATGGCGCGCGCGGGCGGTTCGGCCCCTTGGCCGCCCCGTCGGCGCGACCGTACCGCGGTGGGTTCGGGCCGTCCGCCCATTCGTCACTGCCGATGCGGACACCACCACCAAAGCCACCATCGCGTCTCGGACCGGGATGGGGCTCCCCACTCCCCCGGAGGCGACCACTCATGCCGGATTCCTTCGTGCACCTGCACAATCACACCGAATACTCCATGCTGGACGGCGCGCAGAAGTTGAAGCCGATGTTCGCCGAAGTGGCCCGGCAGGAGATGCCCGCCGTCGCCATGAGCGATCACGGCAACATGTTCGGTGCCTACGAGTTCGCGCAGGTCGCGAAGGGCTTCGAAGAGATCAGGCCGATCATCGGCATCGAGGCGTATGTGGCACCCTCCTCTCGTTTTGTCCGGAGGCAGGAGTTCTGGGGGCCGGGAGGCCGTCGCGCCACGAGCGCGGACGGTGAGGGGTCGAAGGATGTCTCCGGCGGCGGCCGCTTCACGCATATGACCATGTGGGCGCGGAACGCCCAGGGCCTGCGGAATCTGTTCTGGCTCAGCACACAGGCAAGTTATGAGGGGCAGTTCCCTGCCGGAAAGCCGCGCATGGACCGGGAGTTGATCGCGCGGCGGCCGGACGGGCTCATCGCCACCACCGGCTGCCCCTCCGGCGAGATCCAGACCCGCCTGCGGCTGCACCAGTATGACGAGGCGAAGGCTGCTGCCGCGGCCTACCAGGAGATCTTCGGCCGCGAGAACTACTTCCTGGAGCTGATGGACCACGGTCTGGACATCGAACGTGAGGTGCGTGAGGGCCTGCTGCGTCTGGCCGGGGAATTGAAGATGCCCCTCCTGGCCACCAATGACGCGCACTATGTCACCGAGGACCAGGCCGACGCTCACGACAGCCTGCTGTGCATCGGCGTCGGCAAGAACAAGGACGACCCTGGCCGCTTCCGTTTTCACGGCTCCGGCTACTACCTCAAGAGCGCGGCCGAGATGCGCGGTCTGTTCTCGGAGCTTCCACAAGCCTGTGACAACACCCTGCTGATCGCCGAGCGCATCGAGTCCTATGACGAGGTCTTCGACCACGTCGACGAGATGCCGCAGTTCCCTGACGTGCCCCAAGGTGAGACACAGGAGTCGTGGCTGCGCAGGGAAGTCCTCCAGGGGCTGACGATGCGCTACGGGGACCCGGTCCCCCAGCACATCGTGGACCGCTTCGAGACCGAGATGTCGGTCATCGGCCCCATGGGCTTCAGCTCCTACTTCCTCGTCGTGGCGGACATCTGCCGCCACGCCCGGGAGAACAAGATCCCGCTCGGTCCGGGCCGGGGTTCGGCCACCGGCTCCCTCGTCGCCTACGCCACCCGTATCACCGAGTTGTGCCCACTGGAGCACGGCCTGCTCTTCGAGCGGTTCCTGAACCCCGAGCGCATCAACCCACCGGATGTGGACCTCGATTTCGACGACCGTCAGCGCGACCGGATGGTCCGCTATGTCACCGAGAAGTACGGCGAGGAGTACACCGCCATGGTGAACACGTTCGGCAGGATCAAGGCCAAGAACGCGATCAAGGACTCCTCGCGCATCCTCGGCTACCCCTATGCCCACGGCGAGCGGATCACCAAGGCGCTCCCGCCGGACCAGAACGGCAAGTCCGCTCCGCTGGCCGCCGTCTTCGCCCCCTCCCACGAGCGGTATGGCGAGGCCGGCGAGATCCGGCAGATGTACGACAACGAGCAGGACGTGAAGCGGGTCATCGACACCGCCCGTGGGGTGGAAGGCCTCACCCGCGGCACGGGTGTGCACGCCGCGGCGGTGATCCTCTCCAAGACGAAGCTCACCGACCGCATCCCGCTGCACATGCGTGCCTCGGACGGCGTGAAGATCACCGGCTTCGACTACCCGTCCTGCGAAGACATGGGTCTGATCAAAATGGACTTCCTGGGGCTACGGAACCTGGGTGTGATCGACCAGGCGATCGAGAACATCCGCCAGAACCGGGGCATCAGCCTGGCCACCGTGGATCCCCTGGACGGCGCCCCGTCCACTGTCGTGATCCCGCTGGACGACGCCAAGACGTACCGGCTGCTGGCCGAGGGCAACACCTTCGGTGTCTTCCAGCTCGACGGTGGCGGCATGCGCGTGCTGCTCAAACAGATGGAACCCACCCGGTTCGAGGACATCGCGGCGGTCAACGCCCTCTACCGGCCCGGCCCGATGGCGGCCAACGCACACACCCACTACGCGCACCGCAAGACCGGCCGCGAGGAGATCACGCCGATCCACCCCGAGCTGCGCGACGCCCTGGAGCCGATCCTCGGCAACACCTTCCATCTGCTCGTCTACCAGGAGCAGATCATGGCGATCGCCCGGGAACTCGCCGGGTACACCCTCGGCGGCGCCGACCTGCTGCGGCGTGCGATGGGCAAGAAGAAGCCCGAGGTACTGGCCGCGGAGTGGGACAAGTTCCACGACGGCATGCGGGGCAACGGGTACAGCGAAGAGGCCGTCAAGGCCCTGTGGGACGTCATGCTCCCGTTCTCCGGCTACGCGTTCAACAAGTCCCACACCGCCGGCTACGGACTCGTCTCGTACTGGACCGCCTACCTCAAGGCCAACTACCCGGCCGAGTACATGGCCGCCCTGCTCACCTCGGTCGGCGACGACAAGGACAAGGCCGCGGTCTACCTCGCCGACGCCCGCAAGAACGGCGTGCGGGTCCTCCAGCCCGACGTGAACGAGTCCGTCGCCGAATTCACCGCCGTCGGTGACGACGTACGGTTCGGACTGCGGTCCGTGCGCAATGTCGGCGACCAGGTCATCGAGGCCATCATCGACGCCCGCCGCCGGAGAGGGAAATTCACCTCCTTCTCCGACTTCCTCGACAAGGCCGACCTGCCCGCACTCAACAAACGGGCTGTGGAGTCCCTGATCAAGGCAGGCACCTTCGACTCCCTGAACCATTCCCGCAAGGGCCTCACCGCCGTCCACGAGAGCGCCATCGACGCCCTCATCCCCGTGAAGAAAGCGGCGAGCTTCGGACAGGACGATCTCTTCGCCGGCCTGGGCGGCGAAGCAGGTGGCGAAGGAAGTGGTGACGGAGGCGGCGAAAGGGGCGGCGGACCGGCCTTCGGCCTCGGCTCCCCGATCGACGAGACGGAGTGGCCCCGCAGACAGCTCCTGGCGACCGAACGCGACATGCTCGGCCTCTACGTCTCGGCCCACCCGCTGGACGGCGCCGAGCACATCCTCTCCGGCGCACGGGACTGTTCCCTCTCGGAACTGCTCGCCTCCGGGCGCACCACCGGGGAGGTACGGCTCTCCGGGCTGATCACCGGCATCCAGCTCAAGGTGACCAAACAGGGCAGCGCCTGGGCCATCGTGCACCTCGCGGACCGTGATGCCGGCATCGACGTACTCTTCTTCCCTGCCGCCTACCAGTTCGTGCGGCACGCGCTGGCCGAGGACAACGTCGTCTCTGTCAAGGGCAAGTTGGAGGACCGGGACGGAACCGTGAACGTCTTCGGCAGAGAACTCGCCGTACTGGACGTGTCCTCCGCCGAGCACGGTGGGAAACCCCCCGTGCGGCTCGCCCTCCCCGCCCACCGGATCACCGAACAGTCCGTGAGCGAACTGAAGCGCATCCTTGCGGACCATCCGGGCGACAGCCCGGTCCACCTCAGCGTCCGCGGCGCACACAAGACGACCGTGTACGCACTGCAGGCCACGGTGGACGCCCTCACCCTCGCATCCGACGTGAAGGGCACGTTCGGAGCCGAGGCGTGGGCGGGCCCGGAATGTTCTCCGCCTCGCTCGTGACGGCAATCGCCATGTTCGTCCAGGTCCCTCGCTGAGCAGGAGGTGAAGATGGAACCGACCGACGAGCGACTACGCGGTGTTCTCGACGATCTAGTCCGTAGGGAACCGCTTTTCCACCGAACCGAGTTCGGAACGACAAGGGCCGATTTCGAGGCCATGACAGCGCCGGATTTCTGGGAGACAGGCGCGTCGGGAGAGCGCTACAGCCGCGACTTTGTGCTCGATGTCCTGGAAGAGCGCTACAAGGCCCCGCCGACCGAGGAGTGGGAGACGTCCGACTTCCGCTGTCAGGAACTGGGCGCGGGTGTCTATCTGTTGACGTACACCTTGGTCCTCAACGGACGGAGAACCCGGCGGGCAACCATCTGGCAACAGGGAGCCGACGACTGGAGGGTTCTCTACCACCAGGGAACCGTGGTTCAAGATCTCTGAGTGTCGGTCGCGCGGCCTGCCCTGCGAGCCCCTGGGTTTCTCGGCGCACGTCCGGATGACCGGGTCGCCGGATAACCGGGTGACCGGCTGGCCTGCTGGCCTGCTGGCCTGCTGGCCTGCTGGCCTGCTGGCCTGCTGGCGGGGTCGCCCGGACAGGAGATCCGATGCCATCAGGCACGCCGGTGTCCAGGCCCGGAAATGTGTGGCAGCGGCAGCATCAACCGGCCAGGATGGTGACGTGTTCCGGATCCGCACCGCTTCTCCAGGCGATGTTGCCCTGCTGGCAACCCTCAACCACATCGTTCATGCCCCGCACACACAACACCGTCCCGACCTGTTCGTCGACTCCCCGGAGACGGATGCCGTCGAAGCCTTCTTCCGCGCTCGGATCGCCGATCCCTCCGTCACCGTGCTCGTCGCCGACGGGGCGGAAGGCGAAGCCCTCGGATACGCTCTCGCCCGAGTCAAGAACCGGCCCGGCACTGCTCTGACGCACTCAGAGGTCATCGTGTCGCTGGATCAGATCGCCGTGGTCCCCGAAGCCGCCCGTAGCGGTGTCGGCGCAGCGCTGCTCGACGCCGTACGTGAAGTGGGACGCGCGGCAGGCTGCCGACGTCTTGTCACGGATGTCTGGCACTTCAACGCGGACGCCGGTGAGTTCTACCGAGCTGCGGGCTTCTCCCCCACCACCGTGCACCTGGATCAGCAGCTCTGATTTCGAAGGTGACGCCCGCGTCCGCCCGTCCCGGACCGGGGTATCAGCGCGGAGCCACAGGCCCTCGCGCCGCCGCGGACGGACCTCGGCTTCTCAGCTCTCGTCCGCGTCGTCCGCCGGGTGGGGAAGCAGGGGGAACAGCCGGGTGATGAGGGCGACCGGCCGGGCGCCCTCGGGGCGAGCCAGAGGCCGGTGATCGCGCTCCTGATAGGGGGCGAGTGCCCCTCGGATCACCGCTGCCAGCCGGCTCATCTCCTCGGGTGTCAGATAGGCGACGGCACTGAACGCTTCATCGCTGCGCCACTCGGCCGGTGCCTGCTCTCGCTGGTCGAGCCAGTGCTGCCAGCTCTCGTCCTCCAGGCCGCGGGCGAGGTCGCCGAAATCCTCCGTGGACGGGTCGGACGGGTCGGACGGGTCGGACGGGTCGGATGCGGCAGTCGGCCGGCACAGACGCCAAGGGCGTGCGCGGCCTCCGCCGTGCGGGGCTTCTTCGATGTGGCCGTGGCGGGCGAGCTGCCGCAGGTGGAATGAGCAGAGTCCGGAGCTGTAGCCCAGCCGGGCCGCCGCCTCGGTCGCCGTGGCGGCGCCGACCTCGGCAAGCAGGTCGAGCAGGGCGGTGCGGACCTCGTGCTCGCGCAATCCCGGACCGGCCGTGGCGGGACGGGCGCTCGGGCGGTCGACGTGTTCTTCAGTCACTTTGCAAAGTCTGCTACTTTGCAAAGGACTTCGCAACCGGCCGTCCCTCGTGCCGACTTCGGCCGTCGATGCCTCCTTGGCCCCATACGAAATACGAAGGAAAACCACGATGCCCCTTCCTCACGAGCAACCTCGCGCCACCGACCGGCGGGTCCGTGTCCAGGGCGTGCCGGTCGACTCCTGCCCGGCCCTGTCTCCGGAAGCCGGCCGGGGTTCGGTACGCCGTATCACGAGGGTGGGCGAGGAAATCCTCAACCGTCGATGCCGTGAGGTGACCGAGTTCGGCACCGCCGAGCTGTCGGCGCTGATCGACGACATGTTCCTGACCATGTGGGTGGCCGACGGCGCCGGCCTGGCTGCCAATCAGGTCGGTGTCGACCTGCGGCTGTTCGTGTACGACTGCCCGGACGACGACGGAGTCCGGCATGTCGGCCACATCCTCAACCCCGTTCTCGACCAGCCCGAGGCCGGCCACCGCCGGCTCGTCGACGACGTCGAAGGGTGCCTGTCCGTGCCCGGTGCCGCCATAGCGGTCCCGCGGACCGATCGTGCCGTCGTGCGTGGCTTCGACAAGGACGGCGCTCCCCTCGTGATCGAGGGAAGCGGATATTTCGCCCGGTGTCTGCAGCACGAGACCGATCACCTCCTCGGGCACACCTATCTCGACCGGCTCTCCCGACGGGACCGCCGCGACGCACTGCGACAGATGGACGACCGTTGCGCGGACGTCCTCGCCCGACGTGAGCTCAAAGCCGCCGACCTGGCCGGGTGAGGCCGGTGAGCTGGGTGAGGCCGGTGAGCCCAGTGAGGCCGGTGAGCCAACGGACAGCCGGGCACGACCGGCACGACCGGCACACCCGGCGCAACCGCCGTCACCAGAAGGGGCTGGGGCCCGGCGGGCCTGACGGCCCGTCCCGGGCAGCTGTCGGTTTCAGGAACCGGCGCAACCCCCGCTCCCAGAGCGCTGAAACCCTTCTGAATCCGCGCTGAATGCGCCCTGCCGCACTCTCTGCGGCATGACGACACCGACATCGCGCTCTCTCGCCATCGCGGCCAAGGGGCTGCGCAAGGCCTACGGGGACAAGACGGTCCTCGACGGCATCGACCTGGCGGTGCCGGCCGGCACCGTCTTCTCGCTGCTCGGCCCGAACGGCGCCGGCAAGACCACCGCCGTCAAGATCCTCTCCACCCTCGTCACCGCCGAAGCCGGCGACCTGCGCGTCGGCGGCCACGACCTGGCCGCCGACCCACAGGCCGTACGGGAAGTGATCGGCGTCACCGGGCAGTTCTCCGCCGTAGACGGCCTGATCACCGGCGAGGAGAACATGCTCCTCATGGCGGACCTGCACCACCTCTCCCGCCGCGAGGGCCGCCGCACCGCCACCGGGCTGCTGGAGCGCTTCGACCTGGCGGAGGCCGCGAAGAAGCCCGCCGCCACCTACTCCGGCGGCATGAAACGCCGCCTCGACATCGCCATGACGCTGGTCGGCAACCCGCGGATCATCTTCCTCGACGAGCCCACCACCGGCCTCGACCCACGCAGCCGCCACACCATGTGGGGGATCATCCGCGAGCTGGTCTCCGGCGGCGTCACCGTTTTCCTCACCACCCAGTACCTGGCGGAGGCCGACGAGCTCGCCGACCGCATCGCAGTGCTGAGCGACGGCAAGATCGCCGCCGAGGGGACCGCCGACGAGCTGAAGCGGCTCGTCCCCGGCGGGCACGTGCGGCTGCGGTTCACCGACCCGGCCGCGTACCGGACCGCCGCCGCCGCGCTGCGCGAGGCGCCGCGCGACGACGCAACCCTCACGCTGCGGATCCCCTGCGACGGCAGCCAGCGCGAGCTGCGCGCCCTCCTCGGCCGGC
The DNA here is from genome assembly GCF_004125265.1 of Streptomyces lydicus. Classification (GTDB taxonomy): domain Bacteria; phylum Actinomycetota; class Actinomycetes; order Streptomycetales; family Streptomycetaceae; genus Streptomyces; species Streptomyces lydicus_C. The sequence goes on along the minus strand of NZ_RDTE01000003.1, from coordinate 8,559,415 downwards.
TGGACTCGGCCGGTACGGAGGCGGACGAGCTGACCGTGCACACCCCTGGCCTCGACGACGTCTTCTTCGCCCTGACCAGCGGCGCCGACGTCCCCTACCAGACGGAGGAGTCCGTCCGATGAGCTCCCTCTCCCTCGCCGTACGCGACTCGTCCACGATGCTGCGCCGCAACCTCCTGCACGCACGGCGCTACCCGTCGCTCACCCTCAACATCCTGCTGACACCGATCGTCCTGCTGCTGCTCTTCGTCTATGTCTTCGGCGGTGTGATGAGTGCGGGCATCGGTGGTGGCGGCGCCGACCGCTCCCGGTACCTCGCCTATCTCGTTCCGGGCATCCTGATGATGACCATCGGCGCCACCCCGGCCGGGACCGCGGTGTCCGTCTCCATGGACATGACCGAGGGCATCATCGCCCGCTTCCGTACGATGGCGATCCACCGCGGATCGGTGCTCATCGGGCATGTGGTCGGCAGCGTGCTGCAGGCGGTCATCAGCGTGGTCCTCGTCGGGGCCGTCGCCGTGGCCATCGGCTTCCGGTCCACACACGCCACGGTCCTGGACTGGCTGGCGGCGTTCGGGCTGCTCGTGCTGGTCGCCATGGCACTCACCTGGCTCGCCGTCGGGATGGGCCTGGCCAGCCCGAACGCCGAGGCGGCAAGCAACAATGCACTGCCGCTGATCATCCTCCCCTTCCTCTCCAGCGCCTTCGTACCGGTCGACGCGATGCCGGGCTGGTTCCAGCCGATCGCCGCATACCAGCCGTTCACGCCCGCCATCGAGACACTGCGCGGCCTGCTGCTCGGCAGCGAGATCGGCAACAACTGGTGGATCACGATTGTCTGGTGCCTGGGGCTGGCCGCGCTCGGGTACTGCTGGTCGACGTCACTGTTCCACCGCGACCCGAAATGAGCGCACGGGCTGCCTCCCGCAGCTCGTCCCGCCCCAGGGCGGCGTACTCCGACACCGCGTCGGCGTACGCCGCCCGGTCGGCGTCCTCGGCCGCCTGCCGGGCACGGGCCGCCGACATCGTCGGCTGGAACTCGCGCAGCACCCGCAGCCGTTCGGCCAGCGCGATCATCCGTACGGCACCGGCACCGGCGCCGGCGCCGTCGGACGCGAGCCCCGCCACGCCGAGCGCGTGCAGCACCGTCCCCAACACGGGGAGCTCCACGGGCGAGCGGGCGGGGCCGGTGAGCAGAATTCGCAGCCGCTGCCACAGCCGGCCGGCCGTCCCCGCGACGAGTTCGAGACGGCCGGCGTGCGCGTGTGCGGTCACCGCCGCCGCCTGAAGCTGCAGCGCCCACGGGTCGAGCCAGGGGTCGCCGCTGTACGTCGAGCCCTCCTCGGGCATCCGCTCCACGGCGCTGCGCCACAGGCCGAGTCCGGCCTCCGTCAGCCCGCGGGCGAGCGCGATCTCGGCGCGCACGCCGGGATCGGGGCTGTAGAAGGGGTCCTGCCGCGGGGTGTTGTCGCCCTCGGCCTGCCGCAGCCAGTGCTCGGCCTCGTCGGGGTCGCCGCGCTGCAGGCAGGCGAGGGCGAGGGCCGAGCGGATGCCGATGTAGTCGTGCTCGTCGCCGAGCCGCGGCAGCGCTTCGAGCGCCGCCTTGAGGTGCCGGTACGCGGCCTCGCCCTGCCCCGTCCTCAAGCACAGCTCGCTCAGCCGGGAATGGCCCACGAGCTGCAGGGCCGGATTGTCGACCGCTGCCAGTGCGTCGGTCATCCGGCGGGCCGAGGCGAGCGCGCGGTCGATGTCGTGCGCGTACTCCCAGATGTAGGTGGCGACGCATTCGGCGATGCCGGCGACGAGCGGCCGCTCGCTGTCGCAGAACGTGCGCAGCACTTCGTAGTCGGGAGGCAGCATCTCGGGGACCGCGCTCAGCACTGCCGCGATGGCGCGCAGCAGCGTGTCCGGCGGGGCCGGGGGCAGCCGCCGGAGGGTGACGAGCTGGCGGGTGACGCCGGCGTGCGGGCCGTGGTCCATGAGCAGGCTTGCCATGCACAACACCGTGGCCGCGCGGGCCACTTCGACGTATTCGGGCTCGGGGCGGTAGTGCGACAGCGGCGGGCCGGTGTCGGCCGCGAGGGCAGCGAGACGGGAGTAGTGGGAATCGGTGGTCCACAGCGCGGCGAGAACGGCGGTGACGGCGGCGGTGGCGGGGCCATCCGTACGGGCCAGGGCGTACCGCAGGGCCGCCACGAGGTTGTCCTGCTCGGCCCTGATCCGTTCCCAGGCAGTCCGCGGTTCCGGACCGAAGACCCAGTCGTGGTACGCCACCCCGAAGTCCCGTGCCCAGGCCAGGAATCGGCCGACGGCCTCCTCTTCCCCGCCCGCCTCCGCCCGCCGGGCCGCGCTGAACTCCCGCACGGTCTCCAGCATCCGGAACCGCACGCCGGCCGGGGTGTCGGCGACGGTGAGCAGCGACTGACCGGCCACCTGCTCCAGCAGAGACAGCGCCTCTCCGCCCAGCACCTGCTCCGCCGCTTCGCCCGAGAAGCCACCGGGGAAGACGGCCAGCGTGCGCAGCGCCGCCCTGGCGTCCGTGGCGAGCAGGTTCCAGCTCCACTCCACGACCGCGTGCAGCGTGCGATGGCGCTCCGGCGCATCACGCGCCCCGCCGCGCAGCAGCGCGAACCGGTCGCCGAGACGGCGGGCGATCTCCGGCACCGACAGCACCCGCACCCGCGCCGCGGCCAACTCCACGGCGAGCGGCAGTCCGTCGAGCTGGCGGCACAGCGCGGCCACTGTGTCCGACGGCAGCTCCACACCGGGCCGGGCGGCCCGGGCCCGCTGCGCGAACAGCTCGACCGAGGTGTCCAGGCCGAGCTCCGGCAGCGCGTACACCGCCTCCGAGGTGAGTCCCAGCGGGGCCCGGCTGGTGACGAGCACCCGCAGGTCCTTCGAGGACGAGACCAGGTCCTGTACGAGGGCGGCGGCGCCCCGGATGACCTGCTCGCAGTTGTCCAGCACCAGCAGAGCGGGCCCGGAGCCGAGCGCACCGAGGATTCCGGTCAGCGGGTCGGCCGGGGCGTGGCCGCTCACGGTGCCGTGCCGCCCCTCGCCCGCACCGAGCGCGGAGGCCACCTCCGCTGCCACGTCCTCGTCCGCGGTGATGCCGGCGAGCGGTACGGCATACACCACGCGCTGCTCGGCCCGGCGGCTCACGGCGTACCCGAGCCGGGTCTTGCCGAGACCGCCGGGACCGACGACGGTGACCGCGCGGGAGGTGCGCAGCAGCCGCGCCACCGCCGCGATGTCCTCGTCCCGCCCCAGCAGCGGGTTCGGCTCGTGCGGCACGCCGTGCCTGACCGCAGGTGCCTCGCCGCACAACAGCTCCTGCTGTACGGCCTTGAGCCCGGCGCCCGGATCCGTGCCGAGCTCGTCGCGCAGCTCACGGCGGTACCCCTCGTACCGTGCCAGCGCGGCGGACGGGCCCGCCGTCGCCGCCTCACCGCGCAGCAGCTCGGCAAGCAGCTCCTCGTCACGCGGATGCTCCGCGGCGGCGAGGGCCAGCGGTCCGGCCGCCTCTGCGTGCCGCCCGAGGCGGGCGAGCGCGAGCGCCCGCGCGCGGGCGAGGGTGCCGCGGACGGGGACCCGCTCGGCGCGCAACGCGGCTACGGGGTCACCGGCGCCGGCGTCCCCGTCGGAGGTGCCTTCCCACAGCGCGAGCCCGGCCTCGGCCGCGGTCAGCGATCCCGCGTGGTCCCCGGCCCTGGCCCGGTCCGCACTGGCGGCGGCGTGCAGCAGCAGGGCGGAGCTGTCGACCTGATCGTCGGCGAGGGCGAGCCGGTATCCGTTCGGCGTGCTGACGAGGACACCGGTGCCCAGCTGCGCCCGCGCCCTGGACACCAGGACCTGCACCGCCTTGCCCGGCCGCTCCGGCAGCGCGTCCGGCCACAGCCCTTCCACCAGCCGTTCGGTGCTGCAGCCCGTACGCAAATCGCCCGCGAGCAGCGCAAGGAGGCCGCGGAGCCGGGGCGCGGTGACCTCCACTCCGCGGTAGGCGACATACGTGAGCAGGGTCAGGTCGGTGGTCATCCCTGCAGATTAGCCAAAGCGATGGCGCCCGAACTCCCGTTGTGGGGACGGACCTTGCCCGCCACAGCTGTGGAGTACCCGAACCCACTCGGGCGCGTCGTCCCACTCAGGCCGGGGCTCATTCATTGCGGGCGGCAACGTGAGAGTCCGGGGTGTGGGTCAGCCGACGAACTCGCGTATGAATGTCTCGGGATCGGGCGACAGGACGATCGGTTCCAGCGTCGCGTCGCACTCGGTCCACCAGACGACGGGAACATCGGGTGCAACCTCTCGCAGCAGTCGGTGCACGATGCGGGCCGGTTCGGCGAGGGGATCCTGGTCGGGGAAGCGGAGCACCTGGTGTGCCGCGTCCCAGTCGAAGGTCAGTGTCCGGTCATCGACGCAGATGTCCATTTCCACGACACTGCCGTGCCCGCCTGCCAGGGCACTGCCTGGCCACAACCTGCTGATGGTGTCTGTCAGTTGGTCGGTCGAGAACGGCCAGCAGGCGCCGTTCGGCTGGTCGGCGCTGACGAAGAAGCTGGATCCCACCATGTGTCCTTCCGCGATGGTTCAGGGCTGTTCGGCTGTTCGGCTGTTCGGCTACGACTCTGGCGCGCGTGCTCACGGCGGCGGCCCGGCCTCCCGACTGCGTCCGGTCGAGCTGAGGAGCATGCAGCCGCGCTTCGCCTTCCGCCCCGAGGGCGGCGCCCTACTCAAAGTCGTCGGTAGCAGCGATAGTGCGGTCAACAAGGTGGAATGCACCACCAACACCGCAGTCGGACAGAGGAGTTGCACCGGAATGAAGCCGCCCAGATCAGCGGTCTTATCCACAGCGTTCACCATGCTCATCGCCACTCTCGGTATCACTCTCGGCCTCGTCGTCGCCCAGGCCGCTGTGGCGCAGACCGCTGTGGCGCAGACCGCAGACCATTGCTCGGGGCTGTCCTGCCTGACGTTCACGTCGGTCAACGGCGGCCGGAACCTGGATGTGCAGAACGGCAACACCGGAGACGGCGTCTTCATCGTCACCAACTCCGCGCCGGGCTACCACCAGAAGTGGGATGCCCGCATCCAGGGATCCGACTCGGCCTTCGCCCTCGTCAACGGCGACACCGGCAAGTGCGTCGAGGCCGGGCTCCCGCTCAGACAGCAGTCCTGCTCCGGCTCTTCCTCGCAGCGCTGGTACTTCCAGCCCGTCAACGGCGCCACGGACACCTTCATGATCCGAAGCGCCGGGGACGACAAGTGCCTCGACGTGGTCCGCGCCGCGCAGTACGACGACGCCTGGACGCAGACCTACGGCTGCAACGGCACCAAGGCACAGCAGTGGAAGATCCCGAGCAGCGCGGGCGAAGCGGCGCTCAAGGCCGCCGTCGACTACGCGTCGAAGCGCTGCCAGAAGGACAGCTCCACCTGTTCGTGGACCAAGGGCTCCCAGGCACCTGCCGAGCCACTGCCGAAGAAGTGCGTCTCCCCCGTCTGGTTCAACGGCACCGAGGCGCCGGTGCCGTGGACGTTCTCCCTGAACACCTCCACCGGCTGGTCGAGCCAGCTCGGAGTGACCTTCACCTCCGGCCTCGGAACGGGTGCCGCGAGCCCCGTGCAGACCAGCGTCAGCCTCACCATTTCCGGTCAGGTCACCTATGACGTGCGTGAAGATCTCGGCAACAGCCTGACGATCACCGTTCCGTCGCACCAGTACGGGTGGGTGGCACTGTCGGAGCTGGCGACCAAGGTGACCGGTGAATGGACCTTCGACGCGAGCGGGTTCCCGTGGAAGGCGAGGGACACCGTCACCGTCCCGCTGAAGAGTGACGAGCAGGGCCGGTCCAGCATCTACCTGGCCCAGACCAGCCCGAACTTCACGACCTGCAACGACTGAACCGGCATACCGACGTACCGGAATGCGGAACGCCGGAATGCCGGAATGCCGGAATGCCGGGAAAGGGTGGGCCCGAACGACCGCGACCGAGCGGGCCCACCCTGCTCTCAACGATGCGGACCGACGACGCCTACGGCGGCAGCACCCTGCCCCTGTCCCCCTCACGGGCAGCGGGCAGCGGGCAGCGGGCAGCGGGCAGCGGGCAGCGGGCAGCGGGCAGCGGGCAGCGGGCAGCGGGCAGCCAGGATGGACGTCACGGACGTATGGTCTGCCCTTGCGCGACGCCTTCCACGGCCTCCACATACACCCGGGCCACCTCGTAGACCGGAATACCGTCAGCCCCGTCCACACCCATGCTCTCCAGGGTTTCCTTGATCCAGCCAGGGCTGATGAGATTGATTCGCAGGCCTCGCGGCAGCTCGTCGGCCGCGTTGCGGACGAAGCCTTCCAGCCCTGCGTTGATGAGGGCCCCCAGCGATCCGCCCGCCAGGGGAGCGGAGAACGTACCCCCGGTCAAGGTGATCGAGCCGCCCTCCCGGAGATGACGCACGGCGCGCCGGGCCAGCGCGACCTGTCCCAGCAGCTTGCCGCGCACTCCGGCGGCGATCTCCTCGTCCGACACTGACTCCAGGTCCACCAACGGGCCGCCGGCGGCACAGCACACCACCGCGTCGAAGTCCGACGTCTCCGCGAACAATGCGTCCAAGGAGAGGGGATCCTCCAGATCCACCTTCACCGGCCCGCCGCGCGACGCCTTCACCACCTGATGAGACGCCTCCAACGCACGGACAACGGCACTGCCGACCGTCCCTGTCGCCCCGAGCACAAGTACCTTCATGCCATCGATCGTGTCAGCGGTGGCATCACGCGCGCCCGCAATATTCGACGAGGAAAGGCCGTAGTGGGGAAGCTCCTGGTCTTGTCGCAGCGACGGTTGCCTGGTCTCCTGTACTCCCCATGCTCCCCGTGGTCCCGGTGGTCCCCGTGATCTCCGTAGCCCCGGTGGTCAGCACCGGTGGTCAGCAACGCCGCAACGCCTACGGCCGCCCGGTGGCGCAAACATCAGGCACGGACACGAGCACAGGCACAGGCACAGGCACGGGCCCGAGGACGGGCAGAGGCACGGGCGCGGACACGAGACCGAGGAGTGGAACGGCGTGGAATCAGTGGCTGGGCAGGACGTACCGGACGCGCTGCCCGACCGGCAGGACAAGGATGTACCGGGCAAACTGCCCGACGGCCTCGGTGTGGCCATACGCGAGACCGCCGGGGACATCGCCGCGCTGCTGCGTCAGGGCGCCGACACGGGGCTTCCGATTCCCGGGTCGGAGTGGAACGTCGGGGAGGCGGCAGCGCATCTGGCGCAGGCCAATGAACTCATGGCCGACATTGCGGCCGGACAGGCACGCAGTTACGGGGACGGCACCCCGCAGAGCCTCGCCGCGGCAAATGAGCGAGCACTCGCCGAGTTCGACGAGCGGAGGGCCGAGCCACTGGCCGCGATGATCGTGGCGCAGGCCGATGCTTACCTGAAGACATGGGACGAGGGCCCCACGGAAGAAACGGTCGTCACCCCGCTGGGCCCGATGTCCCCTGCCGTGCTGGGGTCATACCTGCTGACGCACATGCTCGGCCACGGTTACGACCTCGCCCGTGCACTGGGCCGTCCGCACATGATCGACCGCGCCCGGGTCGAGCTGACCCTGCCGTTCCTGGTCACAGCCATGCCGCGGGTGACCGACACCTCCCGCACAGCCGGGCTCACCGCCGGCTACGCGATCCGCTTGTGGAGTGGTGCCCGCTTCGGCGTGACAGTGACCAACGGAGCGGTATCCGTTGGCTCACCGCCGTCGGCCCGCCCGGACTGCACCATCCTCATCGAACCGGTCACCTTCCTCCTGATGGCACTCGGACGCCGCGGCCAGTGGAGCGCCCTCGCCCGGGGCCATATCCTCGTCCGAGGCCGCAAGCCCTGGCTCGCTCCCCGCTTCCCGGCTCTCTTCAAGGCACCCTGACACCCGGCGAACAACGCACGCAGCGCACGGCCCGGGTCGCGCACACGCTCCCTCTCCGTCTCCCTTCGCTCTCCGCCTCCCCTCCCCCTCCTCATCCCTGCTCTTTCTGCTCCTTGTTCTGCAACGCGTTCACCAGTCCGGCAACCAGGTGGGCCCGCTCGGCCATGGCGTCGACCACCAGGTACTCGTGATCGGCGTGGGCACCGCCCCCGACTGCCCCAAGGCCGTCAAGTGTGGGCACCCCCAGCGCGGCCGTGAAGTTGCCGTCGCTTCCGCCACCGACTGCCGTGCCTTCCAGATCAGGAAGCAACCGTTGTGCCACCGCGAAGAGCTCGGACGAAGCCGACTCGGGCATCGGCGGTCGGCTGACAGCTCCGTGAACCGTGATCCGCACCTCATCAAGATGCGGAGCCAGTGCCGCGAACGCGGCTTCGATGCGTTCCTTCTCGCCGTCCGACTCGACCCTGACGTCGACGATGACGGTCGCCTCGGCGGGAACGACGTTGTCCAGGGTTCCCGCGGAGGCGACGGTCGGGGTAACGGTCGTACCGATGTCGGGGCGGTTGAGCGCTGCGATATCCAGTACTTGATGGGCGGCTTCGATCAAGGCATTGACCCCGGCCGCGGGTTCCAGACCCGCGTGCGACGCCCGGCCCGCGATGGAGATCCGGTACGTGCCGCAGCCCTTGCGGCCGGTCTTCAAGCCTCCGCCGTCAGCGGCACCCTCCACCACGAGCACCGCGCCACAGGCAAGGGCTCGCTCTTCGAGGAGAGCGCGGGAAGAACCGGAGCCGACCTCTTCGTCCGCGGTCACCAGGATCTCGACGCCCGACCGGTCGTCGAGCGTCGCCAGGCCATGAATGGCCTGCACCAGCCCGCCCAGCATGTCGAAGACCCCGGGGCCGGTGGCATGACCGTCTGCAACCCTGAACGGTCGGCGTTCAAGGGTACCGAGCGGAAACACCGTGTCGTGGTGACCGAGGATCAGTACGGCGGGATCGCCGCCCCCTGACCAGTGGACGTGCGGCCCGGCTGCGCTCTCCACGAGGACGGCCCGCCCGCCGAGGCGGTTCTCCAGGATGGCCGCGACAGCTTTGGCCGATGCCGTCAAGGAGTCGAGATCGCGCGAAGGGGACTCGGTTTCGACGAGTGTCCTGAGGTCCTCGAGCATCGCGTCGACACGTACCTGGACGGTCTTGTGCATCGTCATACGGCAAGGGTAGTCGGCACGCCGCGGCGGACCGGCGCCGCTGACGAAGGGGCGCCGTCCCCGTACGCAAACGCCCGCACGGCCACCGCCTCCGAAGTCCGCGAGCAGCAAGGATGCTCACTGACGAACGCCCGGCGACAGGAGGAGCCGGTCTCGACGGCGGCGGCCCGCCTGCAGCAGCCGGCCTTCGCCGTACGCCCATGCCGCCGGCGGAAGTTCCTCCTCGCGCCCGCTGAGGATCACGGTCAGAGTGCCCTCGCCAGGGGTCCCAGAGGTGGGCTGCTCACCGATCCGGCGCAGCGCCTGGGCGGCGACCGCATCGGCCGTACCGTACAGAGCGAGCGGGGGCCGACCGGGGCGCTGCAGGGCCGCGTGGATGTGTGCGGCGATGAGCTCGTAGTGGGTGCAGCCCAGGACGACTGCTCTTGCCTCGTCCGGCGTGCGCTCCGCGGCGACGGCGACCGCACGTGCGATGGCCACTTCGTCCGCGCACTCGACGGCGTCGGCGAGCCCGGGGCACGGCACTTCGGTGACACTCACATCAGCCGCGAACTCCTCGATGAGACCGCGCTGGTAGCGGCTGCCTGTGGTCGCGGGGGTGGCCCAGACGGCGATCGGCCCGCCTCCCGCGGCGGCCGGTTTGACCGCCGGGACGGTCCCGATGACGGGCAGATCCGGCTCCAGACGGGCACGCAGGGCGGGTAGGGCGTGCACGGAAGCGGTATTGCAGGCGACGATCAGCACATCGGGACGGTGTGCGGCAGCCGCTTCGGCGACGGTGACGGCGCGGGCCGTGAGCTCCTGCGCGGAGCGCGGTCCCCAGGGCATGCCGTCGGGATCGGAGGACAGGACGAGATCGGCGTCGGGCCGCAGACGGCGTACCGCGGCGGCCGCCGCCAGCAGTCCGATCCCCGCGTCCATGAGCGCGATCTTCACCCCGCCCTCGCGCGGCGGCGTCGGTACGACTGCCGGGTATGGGTATGCCGGGTCCATCGGGCCCGTGGGGTGCGCCTCGTGACAGCGCTGAAGTTCGCGCTCGCGCCGATCCCTGTTGTCCTGCTCCACGCCAGTCGCCTCTCATGTGCCTGTTGCTCCATGCCACTGGCGGAGAGTCTGTACCGTCATTGGCCTCCACAGCAGGACCAATTCCGGGAGAGTGGTACGGGTGCGGCGGGTGGAGGCGTTGCGCCCGTGGGCCGGAGCCGCCGGCGGACGGCGGCTCCGGGTCCGAATCATCCAAATCAACTGACACCCACCGAGGAGCAGTTGAGAACACGAAGATTCTCGGTCAGGCAGTCCGTCGCCGAGCAAGGTGGGACAGGCGGGCCAGACGGGTCAGACGGGTCAGACGGGTCAGACGAGCCATTTCAGTCGACCGGCTCATGCGGAACGGGCTGGTCGGAGCGGACGCCCGAAGCCTTCGGAACGCCGGTCCGCCCGGTGCCGGCCTGATCGGTGTCGGGAACCGTCTCGTCAGGCCCCTCACCTTCGCTCTCCGAAAGTTCGGGGTCCCACGGATCAGGCACTTCACTTGCGGCATCAGCCTGGTGGCTCGGCAGGTCATGGGGCACTGGAGTGCCCTCTTCGCTGGACGTGTCACGACGGGACATCAGTTAACGCGCCTCCTCTTATGGCTGTGCGGTGTGGAGGGTCGTGGGTGATGGGTGGAGGGTGCTGTGTGCTGCGCCGTGTGGCGTGATGAGCCGGTACCCGGGCTCCACTGCGCCATGCTCGACGCGCGATGAGACACAGACCACGCCGCCCACACATGCCGACCCGACATACCGGCCCCGCACCAGGGAATCGATCACCGAGTGAAGTGGCATCGATGCTGCTCAGCGGATGGGTCGGCGTGGTCAGCGATCAGATCCTTCCGGGGCGACGTGACGTCTCAGACCTCACGGCCTGCCTGGCACGTCGCCGGGATTCGGCAGCTCGCCCTTCGGTCAGCCCGACCGGCTCGACCCGGCACGACCGGCTCGACCAGCCAGTGCGTTCGTATGTTCTGGCCCGCCCGGGCCTACCCCCTGCCGTGGCGAGTGCGCGACGATGAAGCATGCCCGATCCACACTGCTCGAACTGCTGCCCCGTCACCCCGCCCAAGCCCGAGGCACCTGTTCCGTGGCCGGTCGGTGCGCTGCTGTGGCTCGCCGTCATCGGCGGGGCCGGGGCGGGCCTGTACGTACTCGTCATGTGGATGGCGTCGCACCTGTTCTGAGTGATGGTCGACGTGTCACGGGCTGGTTCACAACCACCACCGACAGGCATGCATGCCATGCCGGGCGCGCCCCAGGTACGTCCCTCCCGAGCGTCACACCGAGCGCTACACCCGATGGCGTCGGTCAGTCTCCGAAGTCCCGCCCCACCGTGAGGGTTCTCTCGGCGTAGGGGAGGGACGGCAGCTGGGCGCCCGGGGCGATTTTCCCGAGCGTGGCGTACTGGTAGCAAGGGAATCGGACGCAGATCGCCCGCCGGGCTGGACCATAACGAAGAGCGAAATGTGTCCCGTTGGCGAACGACCGTGCCGAAGTCGGCAGCTTCACACCATCGGCGCCCGCCTTCTCGATATGCGAGGCAGGAATAACGGTGACGTCACCCGAGAGCCCAGGCCCGCTGTAGGAGCAGAGGCTTTCCTCCGGACACCTCGACGCTGCCTGTGCCGGGGGCATGGAGCCGACAGCGCCGAGTACGAGGGCGACGGCGAAGCTTGCAAAGGCTTTTTCACGCTTGCGGAACAATGACCTACTCCGAATCCTTTGGGTGATGGAATGGGTACTGCGTGAACGGTCGAGAACGACGTGTCCGGGCCGACCGGTGGCTACTTCGTCTGACGGTGACGGCTCGCTCCCCCTTCGTGGGAAGTGCAGCGTCCGGGGTGGAGATACCACGACACGCGACACCGCGATACCGAGATGTCGCGATACCGAGATGCCCAATTTACCGAACATCGGACGCTTTTCCATGAGCCCTGGGCACGAATTGAACTCATGGACGTGATTGCGCCTTGGCTCACCCCGGCGCAATAGCCCTGCCGGATGGTGAATTTTTGTTCGGTTGCGCGCGTCATGCGCGCTTTCCTTTGTGGCGACCTCACTCCTGCTGGGTGTATGCCGCCTTCCCGCTCCCTCTCTCCCTCTTCGCACCCCGCCCGACGTTGACTGAATCGCCTCGCCGGCCAGACGGCGCAAGGCAGCGGCAGCTGGCCCGTATCCCGGACGCCGACACGAACACGGACGCCGCGCCCTACGGCCCGCTGTTCTCCCGGCACTGTTACCGCCACCGCTCCCCTCCTCTGACTCCGCTTTTGACAGGCGTCCATGAGGGGGAAGCACCACTTTCCATAACCGGGCACGCCATGCGCAGATTCCCGATTTCGCTGTGACCTTCCCCCGGCACCAGATGGCTTCTCAGCTGGGCTCTCACCTGGGCATACTCCATGCTTGCCGCTCCCCGAACCTGCCCGGTGCGGGGGCTGTTGGGAAGAGGCGACCGTGATCGCTCAGCTTCTCAGCGTTCGGCTCACCCTTCGTGATCCTCGCAACGGAGCCATGCGGCACACCGCCTTCGCATGCGCATCCCCGATCTCGGCACGGCACGATCTACCGGCATTGGAGTACAGGATGAATCAATCCCCCACCGCGTCAATCGACGTCACTCCCGAGGAAAACCGCAACGCAAAACGGCCATGGCCAGTACGGCGAGGACTGCTACTGGAGCCCGGCCCCCAGCGGAGGCTGGCTCTTGCCGGCTTCGTGAACCAGCTCGGCACAGCAGCCTTCCTGACAACCGTGCCGCTGTACGCCCTGCGGGTGATCCACCTGTCCATCGGGCAGGTCGGGCTCGGCCTCAGTGCCGCGGGGGTGGTGGGTCTGATCGCCGGTATCCCGGTAGGACATCTCGCCGACCGCCGCGGCCCGAAGGGCATCTTTCTGACCACCTTATTGATCCAGGCCGCTTCCATGACGTCGTTGCTGTTCGCCCACTCGTTATGGTCGTTCGTCCTGGCTGTGGCCGTGACGGACCTCGCCGGATCGTCCGGCGGTGCGGCACGTGGCCCGATGATCCGTCGCTTCGGCGGTGACGAGGTGCCGAAGTTCCGCTCCTACCTGAGATCGGTGGCCATGCTCGCCGGCACGTTCGGCGCCCTGGCGGCCGGTGCAGTGGTGCAGATCGGAAGCGGCCTCGCCTACCGTGCCCTCATCTTCGCCAATGCGCTGACATTCATCGGCAGTGCCGCCGTCCTGGTCAAGCTGCCGAAGCTGCAGCCCCTGCCGTCCCCGCGCGAGGAGGGCAGATGGATCGCGCTCAAGGACAAGCCGTACGTGGCGTTCGTCGTGCTCGACGGCACCATGTGGATCCAGAGCGAGGTGCTGTCGTTCGCCCTGCCGCTGTGGGTGGTGCTGCACACGGACGCACCGCGCTGGTTCGTCGGCCTGGCCATCGCCGTCAACACCGTGATGGTGGTGTTCCTGCAGATCAGGACGAGTCGCGGGGTCAAGGGCAGCACGGTCGCCGGCCGAGCCACCCGCCGCGCTGGGCTGGCGTTCCTGATCGGCATGGCGGTCATTGCCACAACCTCCGGAGCATCCGGCTGGGTCGCCGTGACGATCATGATGGTCGGCGTCGCCCTTCATACGGTGGGCTCGCTGTGGCATGCGGCCGGATCGCTGGAGCTGCGGTTCCGGCTGGCTCCCGCACACGCCCAGGGCCAGTACTCCGGAGTGTTCGGCCTGGGCATGGGCCTGTGCTACGTGGTCGCACCGAGTCTGCTGGGCCTGCTCTGTGTGACCTGGGGAGCGCTCGGCTGGCTCGTGATGGGCGGTGTGTTCGTCGCAGCCGGTCTCGCCATGCCGTACGTGATCCAGCGGGCGGGCCGCAGCCGGGAGATAGCGGACATCACCGACTGAGCTACGGCCCCGAGGGCCTACTACTCCTCGATTGGATCGGCCACGCCGCGCACTGACGTTGATCACCACACATCACGTACGAGCGGGAGCGGGGATGCCCAGGCCGCGGGAGACAGGGCTAACCCCAGGTCAGCGGGTCGAGATGGAGGTAGAAGCGCAGGCGGTCGTGGTCGAGGGTGATGCCGTACCTCTCGGCGAACGCCCGGTCCGCGGCCCGCGCCTGCTCCTCGTCCGGCCATGTCTCGCGTGCATTGGCGAGCAGCAGCGCAAGGTCTGCGTAACGGTCGGCAAGCCCGAGGCGACCCAGGTCGATAAAGCCCGCCACGTTAAGCGTCTGCGGGTCGAGAATGATGTTGGGCAGGCACAGATCCCCGTGGCAGACGACCCTGTCGACGGCCTCTTGGCCCCGTCGCCGCGCAATCTGCGGGACGAGGCGCGCCAGCAGTTCCGCGGCCGGGGTGCGCTGCTGTTCGACGGGAAGGAATTCCGGGTTCACCGCCTCGCGGGTCACGACGTCGCGCGCCGCGTCGACCATGGCGTCCAGCCCCCGGCGGAACGGGCACTCCCCCACGGGAACCTCGTGCACCCGAAGGACGGCGTCCGCGATGCTTTCCCAGGCGTCTCGCAGGTCCGCGGCGGACACTTGGTCAGCGGGCACGCCAGGGACGGCACTGGTCACCAGGCAGGCACCCGCACTACCGGAATGCCAGTCGAGCACACGAGGTCCCGGTATGCCCTGGCCGCCCAGCCATGCGATCCGGTCGCGCTCGGCCTTCAGGCCGACGGCGTCGACAGCAGGCACGCATTTGGCGTACCGGGCAGCGTCCGCACTACGGAAGACAACGGCTCGCGACTCGCCGGCGGTGACGGGCAACCAGTCACCGTCGCCGCCACCCGCGCCGAGCAGCACCGGCGACACGGTCCGAGGTCCGGGATGCTCGCTCATAGCAGCCACTCTAGCCAGCCGGCGGCCCGGCACCCCGGTCGAGGCCCGTAGTGCCGCCAGCCGCTGAACCTACCTATCCCGTAGGGCTTTTGGCACTCACCGTCCAGCACGACACGCGATACTCCACCAGTGGACTCCATCTACCGCAGTACGGCAGGCAGGGCGCTCATCCGACGCTGGCGCCTCGACCAGCTCGATGCTTGGCAAGTGCCGCACGAAGGCAAGATGACGACCGCGAACGGCGCAGAAACCCGTCTGGTTTCTCACCCGCTCCGGTGAAACGACGGTCGTGTTCGTCCCGGGCAGCAACTTCAACACCGCCGCGTCCCTGCCTCTGGCCACCGCCCTGGTCGCCGCCGGTTACCGGGTCCTGCTGGTGGACGTCCCCGGTCAGCCCGGTCTCAGTTCGGGCGAACATGGAGTCTCCGGCGGCCGGTTGTCCTGGTACGGCGCATGGCTGAGCGAGGTCATCGAGAAGCGCTCGTCCGGACCGGTAGCGGTGATGGGCGCGGTGCACGCCGCCCTCGGCATCGACCTGGGGGGGGATTCCCGGGACCGGACACCTTGTGGTCGAAGAGTGCCCCGGCTATCTGGCCACCTTGCTGAAGATGCCGAGCCGGCCTGCTTCCGAAGCCCCGGCGGGGTAGCCAACCTCCGAGTGTCGTCTCGTGCCCTGTCGTGCTGCGCCGTGCCGTGCTGTGCTGTGCTGTGCTGTGCTGTGCTGCACCGTGCCCGATACTTCCGAGGATTCGCGTCATCGAGACCGCAGCGGCCAGGAGTGCAGTGGTGCAGGAGATCGGTGGTACGGGACTCAGTGGTAGTACGGCAGTTCATACCGGCGTTGAGAGGTGCAGGAGTTCAGACGTGCAAGGGAGTCGATGAAGGATCTCGCTGATCCGTGCGAGGCAACGGGCTCGATACCGCGATGGTCCGCGGCGCGCCACACTCGTCAGGCCGCGAGGCAACCACCGTATTGACTGCTGCCGGGCACGCGGTGTTCGGCCCGGAAGACGTTCAAGGGGAGCTCACAGGAAGGTTCCCGCGGCAGCGCTGCTCGCAAGGAGGAGACGGAGGAGAGCAGTGCGCCTGTGGCGGCGGACAACCCAGCTGAGTGGGTGCACCCAGCAGCCGATCAGCACCCAACCGGACATCATTGGATGTATAGCCCATCTCTCATTTGAGACGCTTCAAGGGCAAGGTGTAAGCTCCACATAAGAGGCACATAAGCGGCAAAACCGACTCGCCTGGACAGTCGTCTGGAGGCGGATCACCCAGGGGAGAAGCCCCCGAATCTCTGGTTCTCGCTTGCGGCGAGATCTCACCATCGGGTGGCGGGCCGCCACATCCCTAGCAATAAGAAGGTGTGGACCCATGTCCACCAATCGATTGACACGAGCCATCGCGCTGACCGCAGGAGGGCTCCTGCTGGCTGGTGGCGCAGCGGTCGCTACCGCCGGGACAGCCGCCGCCACTGCCCCGACACATGCGCCATTCAGCTACTCCAGCCACGGCGGCGGCCATGACTGGGGCAACCGCTACGGCAACGACTATGGCTACGGCTACGACTACGGCTATGGCGACTACTACGGCCTGGGGGGCTACTACGGCTACGGCTTCAGCCCCAGCGTCATCGTCGTCTACTAAGGCCAACGGCCAACAGCCGCCACTGATGACCGTCACCTCCTGACGGCCAAGCCTGCAACCCACCGGATGCCCGGGATGCCTCATCCCGGGCATCCGCCCTTCCGCCATCCCGCCATTCCGTCATTTCGCCAGGCCAGGGCTCCGCCGGAGCTGCGCCACTGCCGCGCGGACTGGACACCCGCAAACACATTCAGTGCGCAACTCGGCACAGCAAGTTCCGTTACCGTTCCCGCTTGCCCAGAGCACCGGCACGGCCCCGCGCAGTAGCGCGCGAGGCCGCGCCGGCAGGTGGGTCACACGATCGGATGCGAGGCCGCAGATCGCGGGCGCCTCCGGGGACTTGCGGCTCCCACCCCCGGCGTTGAGTCGAGCACCGAGCCAGGCGCCGGGTCGGCCACCAGGTCGGGTGACATCAGAGCACGGAGACCGGTGATTCTGTCATGCCCCTGTCATGCATACGTGTAGAACTTGGTGTGATCCAGCAAATCGGCCGGTGTGATGTCGTTCCACGGCTTCATCGTGTCGTGGAGGTCGACGACGTCGGGTGTGTTGCCGGTCGGCAGATACCCCGACTTGGGATGCAGCCGCTGCCAGTCGGCCCACAGCTTGTCGATGAAACAGTGGTGCAGCCAGAAGACGGGATCGTTGGGCGAGGCACCCGTGGTCATCTGCCCGCCGACCCAGACGTGCACGCGGTTGTGCAGGTTCGGGCCGCGCCAGCCCTCGATGTTGTTGCGGAAGCCCTCGGAGGAGCTGTTCCAGGGGGCGGCGTCGTAGGTGGACATGGCGAGTACGCGGTCCACTTCGGCCCGGGTCGGCAGTTCGCGGACCCCGGTGCCGAGCGAGCGGCGCAGGAACGTCCGGCCGTCAACGCGTATGTTCATCGACCACTTGCCGTTGCTGAAGGCGAACGCCCCCGAAGCCACCCGGCCGTCACCAGTGCGCCCGTCACCGCCGAGGAAGTCGTCAGCCCACAGGGAGCTGCGGGGTGTGCGGTCGACGGTCCAGTCCCAGTAAGGCAGGGTGACCGACGGGGTGACGCTCTGCAGGGCTTCTTCGAACTGCAGCAGGAACCTACGGTGCCAGGGGAGGAATGAGGGGGACCGGTGGCCGGTCCGTTCTCCGTCGTCGGTGTCGCCGATGATGAAGGCGTTGTGGGTGCTGATGAACTCGTCATAGCGGCCGCTGCGCTTGAGCTCCAGCACCGCGTCGACGAAGTTCCGCTTTTCGGTGGCGGTGAGATCCGCCTGGTTCTTCCGGACTGCCATGTCGAGGACTCCTCGGTGGGGGGATGTTCAGGGACAGCGTCAGCCGGTGACGACCGGGACCAGCTCGGCGCCCTGAAGTTCACGCACGGCGGCGCGCGCCAGGGTGTGTGGCGTGGTGAACGTCTCGTAGTGGTTCACCAGGCTGATCCAGGTACCGTCCGCGTTCCGCATCACATGGAGGTCGTCGTTGTCGATGCGGACGACGAAGTCCATGTCCATGCCGTCGTGCGGCCCGGCAGAGGCATCCGTACGGCGTCCACTGCTCCCATGGCTTCCGTGCTCCGGGGTCTGCTCGTCCGCCGGCCAGCCCTCGATGTGTCGGCCCTGGTACATCTCGTTGAAGGGCTCAGGCATTTCGTGCCCCCCGGGGTGTCCATTGCTCCCCGCGTTCCCCGGGTTTCCGTCGCCCGCTGGGTGCCCGTGGCCGCCGACGGGGCGGGCGACGGCGGTGTCGGCAAGGGCAACCGGTGCGGCGAGCGCCGCTCCGGCAAGGGCCGCGGCGCTACCGTGCAGCACCTGGCGTCGGGTGGGACGCGACATGTTCCACTCCCCTGTTCTGTTCGTCTCGGCTCCTCCGCTGTCCTGGACGGCAGAGGAGGGGTCTTCAGCCGGCGCGCCGAAGGTCGGCCCGCGCCGCCACATGCTGGCAGGGACGAACGGATCATCAAATGGCACCGTCGGATCAGGCAACGAACGAGACAACACCCGCTGGAAGGTGCAGAGTTCAACGGCGGTGATCGTGCTCACGCCCCGGCGCACCGGCGCACGGAACCGGATATTCCGCGCTGTGGAGCGCTATCAACCGCAGATCCTTTTCTCGCGCGGCCCAAACCGTGACGCGTCGCACGGCCGGAACTCGGCGCGAATGCACGGGGCTTGGGGAGGGGGGTGTTTGAGGACGTGTCGTGCAGCTGGGCCGGGCCGGGCGCCGTCACCCGGCCCTTCGCCGGGAGGCGTCGGGCCCCACCGACTGCAGGTAGCCCGGTGCCCGCCAGGCGTCCAGTCGGTACTGCACCATGGCACCCAGCGAGAGGAGTCCGGCGTCCTGATGGTCGCCGGCCATCAGGAGCAGGCCGACGGGCAGCTTGTTCACGAACCCGGCGGGCACCGACAACGACGGGTAGCCGGCGACGGCGGCGGGGGTCGAGGACGGGATCACATCGTTGTCGCCGCGGGCACAGTCGGTCGTCCAGGCGGGCGGGTTCGTCGGCGCGGCGATGGCGTCCAGGTGGTGGGCGTTCAGGGTCTCGTCGATGGAACGCCGGGAAAGGTCCTTCAACTCGGCGCGCTTGGCGCGGTATGCGGGGTCGGTGGTGGGAGGCGCGACGAGGGCCCGCTCGAACAGTTCCTGACCGGCGAAGCAGGTCCGCTCTTCCGGGTGGGTGCGGTGGAAATCGATCAGTGCGGCGAGGTTCCGGGGGCCGTGGCGAGTGGCGAGATAGGCGTCGATGTCCCGGTGGAACTCGCTGTACAGGGCCGGGAATTCGAGTTCGGCGAGACGCTGCTGATACGGAGGGGTCACCTCCACGACCTCGGCCCCCGCCGTACGCAGTTTCTCCGCCGTGCGGGTCATCACGGCGTCCACCTCCGGCCCGAGCGAGGGCAGCCGCCAGAGACCGATCCGCTTACCGCGCAGACTGCCACGGTGCGTCGGCTCGCCGCGGGGGTCCGGGGAGCCGAGGAGAGCCGGGGAGCCGAGGAGAGCCGGGGAGCCGTGGGGCCTGACGGGACCGAGGGTGCCGCGGCGACCGCCGGGGAGCGAGGTGCCACCGGCAGGACGCGAAGTGCCACCAGGAAACGAGGTTCCGTCAGGGTGCGAGGTTTCACCGCCACTGAGGACGGAAAGGGTGAGCGCGGCATCGGTCACATTGCGGGCCATGGGTCCCGCGGTGTCCTGTTCGGCGGAGATCGGCACCACGCCGGCCTGGCTGACCAGTCCGTGGCTGGGTTTGTGGCCGACCACCCCGTTCATCCCGGCCGGGCACACGATGGAGCCGTCCGTCTCGGTACCGATCGCCACCTGCGACAACGAGGCGGCGAGCGCGGCAGCCGATCCGGAGGACGACCCGCACGGATTCCGGTCCAGCACATACGGGTTATGGGTCTGTCCGCCCACCGCCGACCACCCCGATGTCGGCTTCGCCGCCCGGAAGTTCGCCCACTCGGACAGATTGGTCTTGCCGAGGATCACCGCCCCCGCGGCCCGCAGCCGGGTCACCAGCGGGGCATCGGTGTCCGGCCGGATCCCGGCCAGCGCCGACGACCCGGCCGTGGTCGGCATGTCGCGGGTGTTGACGTTGTCCTTGAGCAGAACGGGGATGCCGTCCAGCGGGCCGCGGGTGCCGCCGTGCCGGTGCCTGGCATCGCTGGCGGCCGCCTGGCGCAGGGCCGTCGGGTCGGTGCGCAGCACAGCGTGGATCTTGGGGTTGATGGCCTTGATCCGCCGCAGGTAGGCGGTGGTCAGCGCCGAGGGCGTGAGCGAACCGTGCGCCATGCGGTCCTGCAACTCCGGGATCGTCACGGTGTCGAGATCGACTCCCGGCATCGGGGGCACGCCGGCCGACGGCGGCGAACCGCCGGCGACGACGCCGGCTCCAGTGGCTACCGCGCGCGCATTCGGCGCACCCGCCGAACCCGTCGGACCCGCCGACCCCATCGGACCCGCAGAGCCCAGCGGACTCGCCGAACCCACCCGACTCGCCGGACTCACCGCACCCGTCGGACCCGTCGGACCCGTCAAAAGAGACCCCGTCGCCAGGGCGGCGGCCAGTGCGGCAACAACGCTCCTCTTCACCATGAGAGTCAGCGCACTACAGCCCGGCGTCCGGCACAAGGGTGCCGCCGCGCGCCCACGCGCGATGGTGCGTATCCGCGGCTTCTGCTGCTACCTCACCGAAGGGGAGTGGACGGGTCCGGGCCGACGGGCCGGACTTCGGTGTGCGCCATCAGCCGTACGGGGTCGTGGTCGCCGTCCTGGCACTCGGCCCACTCCCAGTAGTGGGAGCCAGGTCCGGTCTGGGCGTAACCCAGGCGTGCGAGCGCCTGCCCGCGTGCGGTGAGAGTCGGCACGTGCGGGCCGGGGAGCTCCGTGGAGGGCCACTCGTCGGCGGGGACGCCGTACAGGACCACAGCGATCTCCCAGCGTGCGTCGCCGGGCGGCCGGGTCAGCTGTGCTCGGGTGAGGTGTCCGCGGGCCGTCGGCTCGGGTTCGGGGCCGGGCAGCTCGGCCTGTGGGTCGGGAACCTCGGCCTGCGGGCCGACGGGCTCGGTCTGCGGGACGGGAAATTCGGCACTCACGAGTTCTCCTCACTTCAGGCGGCATCGGTCACGGCTGACGACACCGGTGACGACCGACGACACCGACGACGCGGCGGATGACGACCGGGACTCCGATGGCGGCAGACCGCATGCGACAGGCGGCTCCGGTCTCATGGAACTCACCTCGTTCCTGTCGTCGATGCGTTGTGGGCGGGGAGCTTGCCCGCCATGCATGCGGCAAACCTTGAACCACCCGATCGGCCCCTTCCCGGTCAGCGACTGTGACCTGAGCCGTAGCCGTCGCTACGGCTACGGCTACGGCTACGGCTGTAACTGTGGACGGTGTTCCCTGCGCTTACCCAGCGCACCGGCCACGAAAGGGATTCACCCCCGCGGATCCTCCCGCCACCCCTCGCCCATGGTCCGCGAGAGCGGGCGAAGACGCAGGTGAAAGCACGTGGCGGGCATCAGGCGGGACGACCGTGCCAAGTCGCCGCCATCCCTGGTTTGGCCTCTCTCTGGATGCTTGCCTGTGTGACGTTCTGTTACCTGGGTAGGGCAGGGGGCGAGCCGGGACGGTGTTGCGGCGGCGGTCAACCTCGCGGACCGTCCCGGCCCGATAGTGCACAGAGAAAGGAACCGACCGTCATGAAGAACATCTGGGCGTACCCGGCAGACGTTGACTACCAGGGTCAGGAGCCGTTGACGGGGTTCACCGTGGAGACGCCTGACGGGACGTTGGGGCAAGTGGAGCGTCAGATGAACGAGCCGGGCAGGCAGCATCTCATCGTCGACACCAGCGTGTGGGTCTTCGGCAAGAGCCTCCTGGTTCCCGCCGGCATCGTTCGCTCCGTCGACACGGCCGCCAAAACGGTAACGGTCACCCATGCCAGGGACGAGATCAAGGCCGCCCCCCGCTTTGCCTTTGACAGCCAGACCGCCGAAGTCGGCTACCTCACCGAAGTCGGCAGGTACTACGCCGCACTCGGAGAGCCCGCCACGCTGTGAGGAAGGCGCCTGCCCGACTGAGCGCCGTACCAGGCCGCCGCCCCCTTCAGCACCCGCCGATGCCGGTGCAGACATAGGCGCAGGCACAGGCGCAGACACAGACGCAGACACACGTGCCGTCACGGCTGAGTTCCGGCCGTGGCGGCACGACGTATGCCGGCTCACGGCACGTTGGCTCGTCCCGGTCTCCCCGACGAGCGGCACCGGCAAGCCGTACGAGCGAATGCGAGCCCCTTCTCTTTGCGACCAGGGGCGCTATGCACCGATTTTCTCGGCATGCATAACCTCCTCTTCGTTTTCCGCAACGAGTGACAGGGACGTTTTCCCGGCGAGATCGCATGCGTCACGCGTCATACATTCCGCCTCGCCCCATCCTGTTCCCATTCCGTTACATATCCGGGCTCACCAAGAATCAAAGTTATTGCTCGTGAATCCGCAATGCACCTCGCCGCACCCGCCGAAATGCGGGTCAGATCCTTATGGGGAGCCATGGACGTGGGCGTACTCGGGAGCGAAGGGGACGCGCCCAGGTGCCCCCATTCGGGTGAAGCAAGCCGGTCGCGGGCACAGGGACTTACGGTCGGGAAGGGCCGCGTATCCAGGTTTTCG
Organism: Streptomyces lydicus; assembly: GCF_004125265.1. Lineage (GTDB taxonomy): Bacteria > Actinomycetota > Actinomycetes > Streptomycetales > Streptomycetaceae > Streptomyces > Streptomyces lydicus_C. Next base: position 8,536,649 of record NZ_RDTE01000003.1, on the reverse strand, counting down.
ATACGTGATCATAGGAGAAAGTTTTTCCAAAATGTCCCCAACGGATTCCCACGCTAGCATCGAACAAAGGTTGTGCTGTCTGACCATCTCTTGTGTCGAGCGCAGGCGATAAGCGGGAACCGGTTTCCCGCTGGCGGCCCCGCCGTTTGTGCCGGCACCTCACCCACCGCTCGGTTCGCCCCCTCGGGCCTGCGCCGGAACAAGCAAAGGCGCCAGGCGCCAGGGCACTGAACGGCGGCGGCCGGAACTTCCCCAGGGAGCTCACATGGCGGGAAAGTCGTTTGAAGCGTTGCCTCCCGATCTGGCGGAATCCCCCACGGTCCGGGGCGGGGTCGCCACCCCGCCCGCCGGTGTCGAGAGGGGTCTCGCCGCGGTACTGGCTGACGTCGTGCGCGCCGCCCAGGTGTCGGTCGACAGCCACTTCTTCGACGAACTGGGCGCCGACTCGATGGTGATGGCACAGTTCTGCGCCCGGGTCAGGAAGCATGCGGACCTGCCCTCGGTATCGATGAAGGACGTCTACCGGAACCCGACGATCCGGAGCCTGGCGACGGCGCTCGCGGCCTCCGCGCCCGCATCCCCCACGGCCCCCACGGCCGCCGCCCCCGGTGCCCGCACGGCCCCCGCTGCCCGCACCGGGTCGCCGGCTCCCCCGCCGGTGACGGTGCCTCCGACCGGCACGCCGCGCTACGTCCTGTGCGGAGCGCTGCAGCTGCTGGCCTTCCTCGGGTACTCCTACCTCGTCGCCTACGTCGCCGCCCGCGGCTACGCGTGGATCTCCGCCGGGTCCGGCGTGTTCGACGCGTACCTGCGCGCGGTGCTGTTCGGCGCGGCGAGCTTTGTGAGTCTGTCCGTCCTTCCGATCCTGCTGAAGTGGATACTCATCGGCCGGTGGAAACCCCGTCAGATCCGTGTCTGGAGCCTGGCGTATGTCCGCTTCTGGATGGTCAAGACGCTGATCCGTTCCGATCCCCTGGTCCTGTTCGCCGGGTCGCCGCTCTATGCGCTGTATCTCAAGGCGCTGGGGGCGAAGATCGGGCGACGCGTCGTGATCTTCTCCAGGAACGTTCCCGTGTGCACGGACCTGCTCGCGGTGGGCGATGGCGCACTGATCCGCAAGGACTCGTTCTTCAACGGCTATCGGGCCCAGGCCGGCCTGATCCAGACCGGCACGGTCACCCTGGGGAAGGACGCGGTCATCAGTGAGGCCACCGTGCTCGACATCGACACCTCGCTGGGCGACGCCGCCCAGCTCGGCCACGCCTCCTCGCTGCACAGTGGGCAGGCAGTACCCGACGGCGAGCACTGGCACGGGTCACCGGCGCAGCCGACCGATGCCGACTACCAGGTGGTGGGCGCGGCCGACTGCGGTGCCGCGAGAAGGCTGTTCCACAGCGTCCTGCAACTGCTGACGGTGCTGCTGGTGTACCTGCCACTGGCGATCGGTGCCGTGGGCATCCTGCTCGCCGCGGCCCCGCAACTCGCCGCGGCCCTGGAGCCGGGGCCCTCGGCCCTGACGGACTGGACGTTCTACGGTGACGTCCTGGCGTTCTCGCTCGTCGTCTTCTTCGGTGCCCTCCCCCTCGGTCTCCTCCTGCTGGCGACGGTTCCGCGCCTGCTGAACCGGACCATCACACCGGGCAGGGTCTATCCCCTGTACGGCTTCCACTACGGGGTGCACCGGGCGATCACTTTCCTGACCAACAGGAGGTCGCTGATGCGTCTGTTCGGCGACAGCTCCTGCATCGTCCACTACCTGCGGTGCCTGGGGTACGACCTGTCACGGATCGAGCAGACCGGATCGAACTTCGGCACGGAGGTGAAGCACGAGACCCCGTACCTGAGTTCCGTCGGCAGCGGCACGATGGTCGCCGACGGGCTGTCCATCAACAACGCGGACTTCTCGAGTACCTCGTTCCGTGTCTCCCGGACCTCGATCGGAGCGCACAACTTCCTCGGGAACCGGATCGCCTACCCCACGCGGGGCAGGACGGGTGACAACTGTCTGCTCGCGACGAAGGTCATGGTCCCCGTCGACGGCGAGGTCCGGGAGGGTGTCGGGCTGCTGGGCTCGCCCAGCTTCGAGATTCCGCGGTCGGTCCAGCGCGACAGCAGCTTCGACGGGCTGAAGAGCGAGGAGCAGCTGCGGCGGCGGCTGCCCGCCAAGAACCGGCACAATGCCGCCACCATGGCGTGGTACCTGGTGGTCCGGTGGCTCTACTTCTTCCTGGTCACGCTGCTCTTCTCGGCCGCCGCCGACCTCTACGCCCCGTTCGGTGCGGCGGCGGTCGCGCTGGCCAACGTGCTCGTCGTGCTGTTCACCGCCGTGTACTACGTGCTGGTCGAACGTGCCGTCACGGCCTGCCATCCCACGGACCCGTTGTTCTGCTCGATCTACGACCTCCGTTTCTGGCGGCGTGAGCGCTACTGGAAGGTGCCGTCGGAGACATACCTGCGGATGTTCGACGGGACCCCGTTCAAGAGCCTGATCTGGCGGATTCTGGGGGTCCGGATCGGCAGCAGGGTCTTCGACGACGGCTGTTATCTGACCGAGCGGACGATGGTCACCATCGGCGACGGCTGCACGCTCAACACGGGGAGCGTCGTCCAGTGCCACTCGCAGGAGGACGGCACCTTCAAGTCCGACCGCAGCACGCTCGGTTCCGGCTGCACACTCGGCGTCGGCGCCTTCGTGCACTACGGCGTGGCAATCGGCGACGGTGCGGTGCTCGCGCCCGACTCGTTCCTCATGAAGGGCGAAGTCCTCCCGCACCACGCGTGGTGGGGAGGAAATCCGGCCCGGCAGCTCCGCCGGGGCGACGGCGGGGAATGGAGGTAGCTCCGATGGCAACGCCTCTGACGCACGACATGGATCTCCGGCGCGATGAGCCCGCCGCCGGCGGGTGCGCCGCACTCCTGCGATGGACCCGCACGCCGGTTCCGGGCACCGCGGCACACGAGTCGGTGATACCCGAATACCTGCTGCCGGCGCTGGAACGGCTGGCACAGGAGTGGGGCGTCACACCGCACTCGGTGCTGTTGGCCGCGCACGCCAAGGTTCTGGGCGCGCTGTCCGGTGAGCAGACGGTCGCGACCGGTTATGTCGCCGTGGCGGGCGGCGCTCCGTTGCCCTGCCGGCTGTCGACCGCGGCCGCGTCGTGGCGGACGCTGGTGCACGACACGTATCAGGTCGCGTCCCAGCTGCCGGTGCGCGAGGGCACTTTGGCCCACGGCACCGGGGGAACGCCGGACCGGTCCGTGCCGCTGCCCGAGACGGTGTTCGATCCGACCGGAGGCGACGGGGGCGGCGGAACGTCCGAAGGCGCCGCGCTGCGGGTGGCGGTGGTGTGCCGGGGCGGCCGGCGCCTGCTGCGGCTGCACTACCGGACCGATGTGCTCGACGAGGCGTGTGCCGCCAGGATCGCCGGCTACCACCTCACCGCGCTCGCGCTGATCGCCGCCGATCCGGATGCGGCGCACCATCGGCAGAGCCTGCTGTCCGCCGAGGAACTGCACCTCCAGCTCGAAGGGCTCGCCGGGCCGCGGCGGGCACTGCCGGACCACCGGTTCCACGAGCTGTTCGAGCAGCGGGCGCGGGCGCATCCGGACACCGTCGCGGCCGTGCACGGCACCCGGCGATGGACCTACCAGGAGCTCAACGCCCGCGCCAACCGGCTGGCCCACACGCTGCTGGCACGAGGACTGCGCCGGGAGGACGTGGTCGCGGTGGTGACCGAACGCAACCTGGACTGGCTGACCGCCGTCCTCGCGGTCTTCAAGGCCGGGGGCGCGTACCTGCCCATCGAGCCGCGCTTCCCCGCCGACCGCATGGCCGCCATGCTTTCCCGCGCCTCGTGCGGGCTGGTGCTGACCGAACCCGGCGGCACGGCTCCCCTCGACCGGGCCCTGGCGTCGTTGCCCGGGATTCAGCGGCTCTTCATCGACGCGGCGTGCGAGGAGAGCGGCGACGACAGCGATCCCGGCGTCCCCGTCGCCCCGGACGACCTCGCCTACGTCATTTTCACCTCCGGTTCCACCGGCGAGCCCAAGGGCGCGATGTGTGAGCACGAGGGGATGCTCAACCATCTGTACGCCAAGATCGACGACTTGGGGATCGCCGAGGGACAGGTCGTCGCCCAGACCGCGCCGCAGTGCTTCGACATCTCCGTGTGGCAACTGCTCTCCGCGCTGCTGGCCGGCGGTCGGACCCTGCTGGTCGAGCAGGAGGCCGTCCTGGACGTCCGGCGGTACCTCGACACGATCGTGGGCGGCGGGGTCAACGTGCTCCAGGTGGTGCCGTCCTACCTCGATGTCGTCCTGTCCTTCCTGGAGGAGCACCCCCGTGAACTCCCCTCCCTGCGCTGCGTGTCGGTGACCGGCGAGGCCCTGAAGAAGGAGCTCGTCCAGCGCTGGTTCGCGGCCGCGCCCCGGATCGGTCTGGTCAATGCCTACGGTCTGACCGAAACCTGCGACGACACCAATCACGAGGTCATGGACCGGGTGCCGGACGGCGAGCGGATCCCGCTCGGCCGCCCCGTCGGCAATGTGCACGTCTACCTCGTCGACGAGTACCTGTCGCCGGTGCCGCTCGGCGCCCCCGGTGAGATCGTCTTCTCCGGAGTCTGCGTCGGCCGCGGGTACGTCAACGATCCCGAGCGCACCCGCCTGGCGTTCACGGCGGATCCCCACCGCGCGGGCAGTCGGCTCTACCGGTCCGGCGACTACGGCCGGTGGTCGCCGGAGGGAAAACTGGAGTTCCTCGGCCGCCAGGACGCCCAGGTCAAGATCCGCGGCTTCCGGATCGAGCTGGGCGAGATCGAGAACGCCCTGCTCGGGGTGCCCGGAATCCGCGACGGCGCCGTCGTGGTCGCACCGCGGGGCGGCCCGGCTCAGCGGCTGGTGGCCTTCTACCGCGGTCCGTGCCCGCTGGCCCCGGCCGCACTCCAGGAGCAGCTGAGCCGGTCCCTGCCCGCGTACATGGTTCCCTCGTCCTTCCACTGGCGCGAGAGCCTTCCGCTGACGCCCAACGGAAAGACCGACAAGAAGGCGCTGTCGGCACTCGCCGAGGAGGCCGGCACCGAAGAGGAAGGCGGCACCACCGAGGAAAGTGGCCCCCGGGACGGCGGTCTCCCGCCCGCCACACCGGCCGAAGAGCGGCTTGCGGCCGCATGGGCCAAGGCGCTGGGCATCCCGGAGCACCGGATCGGAGGCCGGGACAACTTCTTCGACCTCGGCGGCACCTCGCTGTCGGCCGTACGCGTCGCGATCTGCCTGGATCGCGTGGTCTCCCCCAAGGACCTCCTGCGGCACCCGGTCCTCGCCGACCTGGCCCGGCTGGTCGAGAACCGTTCCACGGCCGGTTCCGAGCCGCCGCGGGCGCCGGCGGAGTCCGGGCGAAGCAACGCGCTCCGGGGCCACACCACGAAGCCGGGCCGCGCCACGGGCCCGGACACCGGCCGGCTGCCCGCCGACGCAGAGCGAAAGGACACCACGATGGCACCCACAATCCCGACCTCGCTGCCGGACCTGGAGTCGGTACCCGGCCGGACTCCGATGCTGCGGCTCGACACCACTGCCGACGCGGCGAGCTGGGCGGCCGAACACCGGGACGCGGTGCGCGCCGCGGTCCTCGAACACGGTGCCGTACTCGTCCGCGGCCTGGAGCTCCGCCACGCGGCCGAGGTCGGCGCGGTCGTCCAGCGGCTGGGCCTCGCTCCGGTGACGGAGAAGGAGTCCTTCGCCCCCCGGAAGACCTACTCCGAGGGCGTCTACTCCTCCTCCAAGTGGCCGCCGAACCAGCCGATGTGCATGCACCACGAGTTGAGCTACCGGCTCGAATTCCCCGGCCTGATGCTGTTCGCCTGTCTCGGCGCACCCACCGAGGGCGGGGCGACCGGGGTCGCGGACTCCACCGCGGTGCTCGACGCACTGCCGCCCGAGCTGACCGAGCGGTTCGAGCGGGAGGGCTGGCTGCTCACCCGCAGCTACCACGACGAGATCGGGGCCTCCTTGCCGGAGGCGTTCGGCACCGACGACCGGAGCGTCATCGAGAGTTACTGCCGCGCCCACGCGATCGAGTACGCGTGGCAGCCCGACGGCGGACTGCGCACACGGCAGCGCCGCAGCGCCGTGGTGCGCCATCCGGTCAGCGGGAAACGCTGCTGGTTCAACCAGATCGCGTTCCTCAACGAGTGGACGATGGCCCCCGAGGTCCGCGAATACCTGCTCGACGAGTACGGCACCGACGGGCTGCCGTTCAACACCCGCTACGGCAACGGCGACCCCCTCACCGAGGACACCGTCCAGTTGCTCAACAAGGTCTACGAGGCGCACACCGTGCGCCGGCCCTGGCAGGCCGGTGACCTGCTCCTCGTCGACAACGTCCGTACCGCGCACAGCAGGGAGCCCTTCGAGGGGCCGCGAGAGGTGGTGGTGGCGATGGCCGATCCGCTGCGCCTGGCCGACTGCTCGCCGACCGTCGAGGTGACCACCTCGTGAACACCATCCGCCCCAGTGCAACGGAGTCCGCCATGACGAAACCGCCGCTCACCGTGCCCCCGTTCGCCGTGATCTCTGGAGGGCAGGTCCAGACCGCCCTGCAAGGGCGGGAGAAGCACCTCGTGGAGGTGGTCGAGGAGACCTACCGGCTGCACGGCGCCGGTGCCTCGGTGAACCCTCCGTCCTGCTTCCTCCGGTTCCCCGACCGCCGGTCCTCGCGGATGATCGCGCTGCCCGCCTCGATCGGCGGAGAGGCGCAGGTGGACGGGCTGAAGTGGATCTCCAGCTTCCCGGAGAACGTGGCCTCCGACATTCCCAGGGCCTCCGCCGTGCTGATCCTCAACGACCCCGCCACCGGCTACCCGTTCGCCTGCCTGGAGAGCTCGATCATCAGCGCCACCAGAACCGCAGCGTCGGCAGCGTCGGCGGCCGACTGGCTCAGCCGCGGCCGCCCGCGCCCACTGCGCGTCGGATTCTTCGGGACGGGCCTGATCGCCCGCTACATCCATACCTTCCTGGAAGGCACCGGCTGGTCGTTCGACGAGATCGGCGTGCACGACCTGTCCGCCGACAGCGCCGCCGGCTTCCGCCTGTACCTGGAGCAGACCGGTACGGCCGGCCGGATCACCGTGCACGACAACGCCCAGGAACTGATCCGCCTCAGCGATCTGGTGGTCTTCGCCACCGTCGCCGGCCGGCCGCACGTCCACGACCCCTCGTGGTTCGCCCACAACCCGGTGGTCCTGCACGTGTCGCTGCGCGACCTCGCACCGCAGATCCTGCTGGCCTCGACCAATATCGTCGACGACGTCGAGCACTGTCTCACCGCCGACACCTCCCCGCATCTGGCCGAACAGCTCACGGGCAACCGGGACTTCCTGCACGGCACGCTGGACGACGTGATGAACGGGCGGGTGACGGTGCCGGCGGACCGGCCCGCGGTCTTCTCACCGTTCGGCCTCGGCGTGCTCGATCTCGCGGTCGGCAAGTACGTCTACGACGAGGTGGTCCGCTCCGGCCGGCTGCAGGTCGTCGACAACTTCTTCCATGAACTGCGCCGGTACGGATGAGACCGGTACCGGCGCAATGAGGAGTCCGCCCTAGTCGGATGGACATCCGAAGGTGCTCTGCCTCCAGAGGAGGGACCCATCATGCCAGTCATATCTGTTCCCTACGCCTTCAACGAGGAAGAACTCTATGTCGACCTCCAGGCGATCTTCGGGCAGTCCCTGTTCCTCAAGTGCGAGGGCCTCAACTTCGCCGGCTCGATCAAGCTGAAGGCGGCGACCGAGATGGTGGAGGCGGCCGAGCGGAAGGGCGCCCTGACTCCCGAATCGGTCCTGGTCGAGTCCTCGTCCGGAAACCTCGGCGTGGCACTGAGCATGATCGCGGCGAGCAAGGGCTACCGGTTCCTGTGCGTGACGGACTCCCGCTGCAACCTGTCGACCAGGCTGATGATGGAGGCCTTGGGCAGCCAGGTGCACGTCATCGCCGCCGACGAGTCCGGCAACGGCTTCCTCGGCGCACGGCTCGACTACGTCCGCGACCTGTGCGCCTCCGACGACCGCTGGGTGTGGCTCAGCCAGTACACCAATCCGGGTAACTGGCAGGCGCACTACCGCACGACGGCACCGGCGATCGCCCGCTGGTTCCCGCATCTGGACGTACTGTTCATCGGGGCGGGCACGACCGGAACCCTGATGGGCTGTGCGCGCTACTTCCGGCAGTGGCACCGGCCGGTGCAGATCGTCGCGGTGGACAGTGTCGGTTCGGTGACCTTCGGCGGTGCACCGGGACGCCGTATGATCCCCGGTCTGGGCATGAGCGTCCCTCCCCCGCTGCTCGACGAGTCCTTCGTGGACGAGGCGGTACGCGTGGCGGAGGCGGACACCGTCCGTGCCTGCCACCAACTGGCCCGACACGGTTTCCTCTTCGGCGGCTCGACCGGCACGGTCGTCAGCGGCGCGATGGACTGGCTGTCCCGGCACGACACGCACGGGCTCACCGCGGTGGCCATCGCCCCGGACCTCGGCGAGCGCTACCTCGACACCATCTACCAGGCCAACTGGGTACAGGACCTGTACGGCGAGGACATGCTCGGCTCCGACGGTGCCTCCGGCGAAGCCGCCCCGGCCGACTACCGGAAGTTCCGCCCCGCACCGCCGAGGCGCGGAGAGGACCCGTATCCGCGTCCCCAGCGCAAGGAGCAGGCGGGCGACATCTAGATCCGGGCGCCCGCACTGCGGATGGGCCCGGTCCCGTGCGCTCCGGAAGCCGGCCCCGGTAGCCGGCTTCCGATCCGGCCGGCCGGTACAGCCCGGCCGGCCGGATCGCGCCGTTCATCAGGACCGGACCGGCATCGGACCGGCACGCACGGAGCGGCACGGAGCGGCACGGAGCGGCACCCAGACCAAAAGCTAAGTGGTTGCCTTAAGTCGCGCCACCCCGTACCCTGAAGCTAACGCAAAGGAATCGCGTTAGCTTCTTTTGTGACGCCGCCTCACCACTACACCGACCAACCCGCCGACCCGCCGACCCGCCGACCCGCCGACCGCACGCACGCGCCAAGGACCTGCCATGACATCTGTCGAACTCACCGCCGGAGAAGTCGCCCGATGGGCGCTTCATGCCGGACTCCCGCTGCCGGACGAGCGGCATACCGACGTGGCCGCCACCGCGAACCACATCCACAGCGTCATCCGCACCCTGCGCGAGCTGGACTTCGGGGAGACGCCGCCCGCCGCCACCTACATCGTCGAGGGGGAGACGGCCAATGGAGCTCTATGAGCTGACACTTGCCGATGCGGCCGCTGCCGTGGAGGAGGGAAGCGCGTCCCCGGTGGAGCTGACCGAGTCCGTACTCGCGCGGATCGACGCCGTGGAAGAGCGCTTGCAGGCCTATGTCACCCTGGCCGGCGAGACGGCGCGCAACTCGGCCGTGCGAGCGGAACGCGAGATCGCAGGGGGCGGGTATCGCGGCCCCTTGCACGGCATACCCTTCGGGCTGAAGGACATGATCGACGCTGCCGGGATGCCGACCACGGCCAGCTCCCGGGTCAGGGCGGACCACGTCGCGCGGGCGGACAGCGCCGTGGCCGGGCGCCTGTCCACAGCGGGCGGGGTCCTGATCGGGAAGACGCATACCCATGAATTCGCTTACGGGCTGACGACACCTCAGACGCGCAATGCCTGGGACCAGGAGCGGATTGCGGGCGGTTCGAGCGGTGGTTCGGCGGTCGCCGTGGCAGCGGGGACCGCCACCTTTGCCCTGGGGACGGACACCGGCGGTTCGATCCGCGTGCCCGCGGCGCTGAACGGGCTGGTCGGCCTCAAACCGACCTACGGCCTCCTCCCCCGTGACGGTGTGGTCGCCTTGTCCTGGTCGCTGGACCACGTCGGCCCCCTCACCCGCACCGTGCGGGACGCTGCGCTCGTACTGTCCGCGCTGGTGGACCATGCTCCTCGGAATCCGGCGAGTCCGCGCTCGGCACCGTCCGCCTACCCGCTGCCCCCGGGGGACGGCGACCTGACGGGCCTGCGTGTCGGCGTGCCGGTCAACTACTACTTCGACCGCGTGACCCCCGAAGTCGAAGCCGCCGTACGCGAGGCCCACACACAGCTGGCGGACATGGGGGCAGAACTCGTCGAGGTCGAGATCCCGATGACGCGTTACGTCCAGGCGACCCAGTGGGGTCTGATGGTCCCCGAGGCGACCGCCTCTCACGAGCGTACGCTGCGGTCGGTACCCGAGCTGTACGCGCCGGACGTGCGGGTTCTCCTGGAAGCCGGCGAGCTGGTCTCGGCAGGCGACTACCTGCGGGCCCAGCGCTCCCGCACCCTCATGCGCGAGGCCTGGGTGAGCCTGTTCGACCGGATCGACGTACTCGCGGCGCCCACCGTGCCGATGACCGCCACGAAAACGGACCAGCCCTCCGTCTCCTGGCCGGACGGCACCACGGAAAGCGTCTCCGATGCCTATGTCCGCCTCAGCGCCCCGGCGAACATCACCGGACTGCCGTCCCTGAGCCTGCCGGTCGGCCGTGATCATGCGGGCCTGCCCATCGGCATGCAGCTGATAGGCCGGCCCCTGGGTGAAGCGACGGTGCTGCGCACCGGCCACGCGTACGAGACCGCCCATCCATGGCTGAGGCCGCCGGCATGAGCGTGCGCCGTGGCCGTCGTGGCGGGTCGGCGCGCCGTTGCCCGTGCGTGATCACCAACGGGCCGGGCCGGCGTTACTGTTCCCGGTGTCAGGCGTGACATGGCGAGGAGAGCCGCTGATGGAGTTCCTGGTCGACATGGTGACCACCGTTCCGGAGGGCACGTCCGAGGAGGCCGTGGCGGAGATCCGGGCCAGGGAGGCGGTACGGTCGCGGGAATTGGCCACGCAGGGAAGCCTGCTGCGACTGTGGCGGCCGCCGCTCGCCCCTGGTGAATGGCGCACCTGGGGCCTTTTCCGCGCGGACGACGCGGAGCGGTTGGAGCAGGTGCTCGCGTCGATGCCCCTGCGGGCGTGGCGGCACGACACGGTGACGCCGCTGTCCCCGCACCCGAATGACCCGGGCCGTTGAGCAGCAGCCACCACGGCTCCGGAACGGCGGCCTCGGTTGTGTCTCTGCGGCGGCGGGCGAACAGGCAGGGCATCGTCATCGCCCTCGACCCGCGAGGACTCGCCGCCTCTCGTCCCTCCGTCCCGGCCCGGTCTTCGCAGCCTGCCGCCGTGCCGCCCCCACAGGGGAACCCTGATGAACAGCACACAAGGCAGCGAGGTCGTCCTGCGCGACGTGCTCGACCGGTGGAAGGCGGCAGTCGACGCGCATGAACCACAGCGGGTCGCCTCCCACTTCACCGGGGACGCGATCTTCCAAGGTCTGCACCCCTACAGCGTCGGCCGGCAGGGCATCACCGAGTACTACGATACCCAGCCCCTCGGGATGACCGCCGAGTACCGGATTCTCGAGACCAGGCGGCCGGCCGACGACCTCGTACTCGGCTATCTGAGCGTGGACTTCTCGTTCACCGACAGGCCCACGATCGCCGTGAACCTCACCGTGCTGCTACAGCAAACGGAGCACGACTGGTACATCAGCCACTATCACGTCTCCCACCGCGATTAGTTCGTCGGGGCGGCATCGCGGCTGCCCCGACGGTCATGGCTGTCATGCCGGAGCATGTGCGAATGCCGCGCGGATCTCCGCGCAGAAGGCGTCGGCCACTTCGAGCATCGGGAAGTGGCCGCCGCGCTCGGCCACGCTCCAGCAGCGCTGGTCGCGGTAGCGTTCCTCGACCCATGAGCGGGGCAGCTTCTGAAGGTCACATGGGAAGACGGTCACGGCCGCCGGCACCGTCACGGATGTGTTCACGTCGGACACGCCGAGACCGCGGAAGCTCTCCCAGTACAGCCGGGCCGCGGATGCACCGGTGCGGGTGAACCAGTACAGCGAGACGTCGTCGAGGATGCGGTCCCGGGACACCGCCTCCTCGGGGTTGGTCTCCGAGTCGGAGAATTCGAAGAACTTCTCCGCGATCCAGGCGAGTTGGGCGGTAGGCGAGTCGACGAGAGCGTACCCGAGGGTCTGCGGGCGGGCGGACTGCTGGAGCGTAGCCGCGCCCTGACCGCCCGAACTCGGCGTACTCCTCGAGCCGGCGCTTCTCGGTCGGCGTGAGCGTGTTGTCGTCGAATCCGTCGGGGCGCGGTGCCCAGGGCACGGTGGTGTGCGTCATGGTGACTCGCTCGGGGTGACGCACGGCGATCGTGAGGGTGACCATGGCGCCCCAGTCGCCGCCCTGAACGAGGAACCGGCCGTAACCGAGCCGGCAGCCCGCAGGCGCCCGGGGCGCGAAAGGCCACGGGGCGGCGCCGGGAGGAGTCTGCCGTGCGCCTCCTCTGGCCGGGTGAAGTCGGCAAGGAACCGTGTCCGGGCCGGCGCCGGTGCCGTTTGTGAAAGCGTGATCTCCACTCGACGCATGTATGCAGCACTCGTCCTGACCGCCGGCGCCTCGGGCCTTGCGGTGTCGTCCGCCTCGGCCGCGCCCGCGGCCCCGTCCGCCCCGCCGACCGCGCAGGGAATCTCCGTGCTCAGCGCACTCGACAGCCTCGGTGTCGCGCCCGTGCCCGCCAAATACCAGGGCCAGATGCCCACGGTCACCGGGCAGCTCACCGGCCTTCAGCACCTCCATGACCTCGGCCAGCTGCATCAGGTGACCGACATGGCCGCCCCGGTAGCGGGCCTGCTGCCCGTCGTGGCATAGCCCGGTTCCGTATGGTTCGCGGCCGAGGCGGGAAGGGGCCGAGGCCGCGATCCACCGGGCAGGTCGAGGGAGCAGAGGGAGCAGCAGGATGGCGGGGCGAACGTAGGGAGCATCGCCGCCTCTCCGGCACCGCACCGTAGCTGGTTCAATGGTCGCCGAGGTGAGAGACATGGTGTCGACCGACCGGCTGCTTGCGTTCGCGGCGATGTCGTTGCTGGTGATTGCGATCCCGGGGCCGAGCGTGCTCTTCGTGATCGGCCGGGCTCTGGCGCACGGCCGCCGCACAGCACTGGCGACGGTACTGGGCAATGTGCTGGGCTCGTATCTGCTGGTGGCCGCGGTGGCGCTCGGCCTTGGCTCGTTGGTCGAACAGTCCGCCGCTGTCTTCGTCGCCGTGAAACTGGCCGGCGCGGCCTACCTCTTCTTCCTCGGAGTCCAGGCGTTCCGGCACCGTAAGGAGATGAAGATGGGCGCCGCGGATGTGCCCGCTCAGCCCGCCCGCGGTGATCTGCGTACGATCGCCGACGGCATCCTGGTCGGCGTCACCAACCCGAAGGGCATCGTGTTCTTCGCCGCCGTGCTCCCCCAGTTCGTGGACCACGCGGCGGGCGGGCTGCCCGCCCAGATGCTCGTGCTGGGCCTGGTACCGATCAGCATCGGCCTGATCACGGACACGGTGTGGGGGCTCACGGCCTCGGCGGCCCGCGCCTGGTTCGCGCGTTCCGAACGCCGGCTGTCGATGATCGGTGGCGCGGGCGGCTTCGCCATGATCGGTCTGGGCGTGACGGTGGCGGCCACCGGCCGCGCGGACTGACCGCACCCGGCCGGACCCGGCCGGACCCGGCCGGTCGCCGCTCACTGTCGCTTCGGGACGTCACCGCTGCGCACGGTGCACCCGGGCGAGCAGCAGAACCGTGTCGTCGGCCGGGGAACTCGGCAGGAGGCGGGCGAGAATGCGGTCCGCCGTGTCTTCCAACGAGGCGGAGATCCGGCCCAGTTCCGTGCGGAGGGTGTCCAGGCCCTCGTCGATGTCATGGCCTCGGGACTCGATGAGGCCGTCGGTGTAGAGCGCGAGGGTGGCGGCGTCGGGCAGCTCGATCTCCGTCGTCCGGAAGGGACAGCCGCCGACGCCGAGCGGCACTCCGAGCACGTCGTCGATGAGCTGGATCCGGCCGTCGGGGTGGCGGACGAGGGGCGGAGGGTGGCCGGCGCTGGCGATCCGGGTGCCTCCGGTAGCGGGGTCATAGCGGATGTAGAGGCAGGTGGCGAGCTCGATGCCGGCCTCTTCGGCGCACTGGTCGAGTTCGGTGAGCAGCCCGTCCGGTTCCTGGTCGTGCCGGGCCAGCGCCTTGGCGGCGATCCGCAGCCTGCCCATCGCCGCGGCGGCCGACACTCCGTGTCCCATGACGTCACCGACGACCAGGGCAACGCGGCCGCCGGGCAGGGGAATCACGTCGTACCAGTCACCGCCGACCTCGGTGACGCGGCTGCCCGGCAGGTAGCGGTGAGCGATGTGCAGGTACGGGCCGGGCGCCAAAGCGGCAGGGAGCAGCGCCCGTTGGAGAGTGAGCGCGATGTTTCTCTCCCGGTTGTACAGCCGGGCGTTGTCCAGGCTCAGCGCCGCCCGTGAGGCGAGCTCGCCGGCCAGGCTGAGATCCTGTTCGGTGAAGGCCGGTCTGGCCGCCGACCGGCCGAAGACCGCGATCCCCTGGACCGTTCCCCGGGCGATGAGCGGAGCGAGGAGGAGGCAGGCCAGACCGCTGTCGGCCAGCAGCCGGGCGCGGGTTTCGTCCAGCATGGTGCGGACCATGAACTCCTGGTTCACCGCTACGCACAGGGGACGGCCGGTCCGCAGCATCTGGTGGATGGCGGAGCCCGGCGGGTAGTGCACGACGTCCACCCCGCTCACCAGTTCCGTCGCGGGCGGGGGAAGGACGGTGCCGTGGGCGATGCGGTGGGTTTCCACCGGCAGGGCGGGGTCGAACGCCGCATGCTCGTCCCCCCACTCCACGAGCTCCACGACGGCCGCGTCACAGAAGTCCGGGACCGCGGCTTCGACCAGTTCCTGGGCCGTGACCTGCACGTCCAGGGTGGTGCCGATCCGGGCGGTGGCGCGGTTCAGCAGTGCCAGCCGCTGACGGGTGGCACTTGCCTCCACGATGGCCTGCTCGCGGTCGGTCACGTCCACCAGCAGGCCGCCCACTCCCTGGTGGGTGCCCACGGCCTGGGTGAGCGGGAAGAAGCTCACCGACAGGACCTTGTCCCGGTCCGGGTGGCCGCGGGTGCGCATCCCCACCCGCACGCCCGTGACGGGTTTGCCCTCGGCGGCGACGGCGCGCAGCATGCGTTCGTACTCACCGCCGTCCGAGGTGATCACGATCTCGGCGAGGCGCCGTCCGAGGTGTTCCTCGATGGGGAGTCCGTTCATGTCGGCGAGCGCCTGGTTGACGTGGAGGTAGCGCAGTTCCGCGTCGAACATGGCCAGGCCTATGGGGCAGGTCTCGAAGAGGGCGTCGAGGAAGGCGAGATTGGTCTTCACCCGGTCCAGCTCGTCGCCGCGGCTCGCCAGCGCCATGATCACCGAGCGTCCCGCGGTGCCGGTGACCGGGAAGACGCGGAACCCGCAGTCGAGAACCGTGCCGTCCTGGTGCACGGCGTGCAGTCGGCCACGCCAGTACCCCAGGGTCCGGCCGCGCTCCGCCATACGGGCGCAGGCATCGGGCCCTCCCCCGGGCGGCCCGGGGAGAAGGAGGGCGCCGGGCTTCGTCAGCGCCTGGGACGCGTGATAGCCGAAGAGATCCCGGGCGCCCGGGCCCCAGTAGCAGATCCGGTTGTCGTCGTCGATGCCGAACACGGCGACGGCCACATGCTCCAGCAGCGAACCGGGCTCGGACCAGAGCGGACCACGAGCTCTCGCGTCGCTCGGCCGATCTGCTGGCACCGGCTTTCCCTTCCACCCGCCGCGCACGGTGGCGGTCCGCCCGCCGGACGGAGAGCGGCTCTCTTCATTCTGCGCTTGTCGCTCTGGCGCGGACACTCCGGTGGGCGGGCAGGGACTGGGGAGACTCCGTGCCGGTGGACCGGGTCAGCGGTTGAAGGCGACGGATGCCGCAAGGTCCTTTTGGGTTTCGATTGTGGTGAGGCGTTCGGCGAGTGCGTGTGAAGGGCTTCGTAGGCTTCGGAACCAAGAGTGAGGCGCAGGGGTGGGTTCGGGTCCCGGGTGGTGTCGTAGACGGCGGCGGCGAGCTTGGCCGGGTTGCCGGTGAGGGCGCTGTCGTCGGCGGTCTCCAGGTAGCGCCGGGTCCCGTCGACGGTGTTGTCACGGTAGGCGGCCGTTTCGGTGGTGAAGCGAAAGCCGGAGACGATGGTGGCATCGGAGCGAGCAGGAGGACCTCGATCCGGTCGCGGATCTGCTCGACGGTCATCTCCTCTGCGGCGCCCAGGACCGCGTATCCGGCGTTGTTGACCACGATGTCCACCGGCCCGGACCGGAGAGTCCTGCCGACCGCCTTGTCGCAATCGGCCGGCGGGTGACGTCGAGGATCTCGACGGTCAGCCGGTCGCCGTACGTCTCGCGCAGGTCTTGCAGGGCTACGGGGCGGCGGACCGTGGCTGTGACGCGGTCGCCGTGCTGGAGGGCGTGCTCGGTGAGGTGGCGGCCCAGGCCGCCGGAGGCTGGGGTGATGAACCAGTGGCGTACGGCCATGTCGGAGAAAGAGTCGGCATGAGAGTCCTCTGGAGTAGAGTTTTACCGGAATCCGTTCCGCTTACAGTTAAACGGAACGGATTCCGGAATGCCGTCGGAGACAGGCACCGGAGGAACCCGCATGCCCGCCACCCCCCGCCGGACCAGGAGCGATGCGGTACAGAACCGAGCACGCCTGCTGGAGGTCGCCGCGCAAGTCTTCGCCGAGCAGGGGCTGGACACCGCGCCGGCCGCTATCGCCAAGCAGGCGGGTGTCGGTGTCGGCACGCTCTACCGGCACTTCCCGACCCGGGAAACCCTCGTCGACGCGGCCTACCGGCACCAGCTCACCCTGGTGTGCGGGAAGGCACCCGACCTCCTCACCCGGCACCCGGCCGCCGAGGCCACCCAGGTGTGGATGGAACACTTCCTCGACTACGCCACGACCAAGAGCGGTATGTCCGCGGCGCTCAACGCGGTCATCGCCTCCGGCGTCGACCCCTACGCCGACAGCCGCGCACTCCTTACCGACGCCGTCGCCACCCTCCTCAAGGCCGGCGCCCGGGACGGCAGCTTGCGAACCGACGTCACCTCCGACGACGTCCTCCTTCTCCTGGGCGGCGTCGCTTGTTCCGCGCAGCACAGCACCAGAGAGCAGGCCCGTCGGCTCATCGCCCTCCTCATGGACGCGCTGACCGCGCACTCGCCTGCAGACTGAACCCAAGCTCCCGGACCAGCGCATCGAGCGCACGCACAAGTACGGCACACCCCCATTCGTCGAGCTGCCCCGCCGGTACTCGTTCCGGACACAACGGTGCGCAGCAAGATCTGGGTGCACCGAACCGCCTCAAAAATCCTGCTGTCAGGACCTCTGAGAGCTGCCGGTTTCCGTCGACGGGGAGCGCCGCGGTCCCGGGACCGACGGTGGCAGGGCGAGCTCGGCGACGGCTCCGCCGTCCGGCGCGTTGGAGAAGCGCAGCGTGGCGCCGAGGACACGGGCCTGTCCCATGGCGATGGTCAGCCCGAGGCCGTGGCCGGTCTTCCGGCCGCTCCCTGACCGGCTCCGGAAGCGCTGGGGGCCGTGGTCGAGGAGGTGGCCGGGGTAGCCGTCCCCGTGGTCCCGAATGGTGATGACGCGGCCGTCGACGGTCAGGAGGACCGGCGGGCGGCCGTGCCCGTGGGCGTTGGAGACGAGGTTGCCCAGCACGCGCTGGAGCCTGCGCTGGTCGGTCTCCACCCGGGTGTCCCGCTCGGTACGGACCTCGGCCCGCAGCCCGGTGGCCAGCACCGCACGCTCGGCCAGCGGCCCCAGTTGATGCACCTCGATATCGGCCCGCTCCACCTCCGCGTCGAGGCGGGAGATCTCCAGCAGGTCCTCGGTCAGCCGGCTCATGGCCCGGATCCGGTCCCGCACCAGCTCGGCCGGGCGGCCGGGGGGCAGCAGCTCCGCCGCGATCCGCAGGCCGGCCAGCGGCGTGCGCAGCTCATGGGCCACATCGGCGGTGAAGCGCTGCTCGCTGTGCAGCTTGGTCTGCAGTGTGGCGGCCATCGCGTCCAGTGCAGCCGCCACGGCGGCGGTCTCGTCCTGGGCGAAGGGGGCGCACAGGACGCGGGGGTCGTCCACCCGCGCGTCGAGATCGCCGGTGCTGATTCTGCGGGCCACCTGTGCGGTGTGGTGCAAGCGACGGGTGATACGGGAGACACCGAACAGTCCGACGGCGAGAGTGAGGGCGATCGCGAAAGCCGAGGAGCCGACGATGGTCCGGTCCAGTCCACGGATCGCGGCGGCGCGCCTGCTGTAGTCGAGATGGACGGCCAGCGCCTTGCCGTCGGCGGGGGTGACGGCCCACATCGCCGGGCGGCCCTGGTGGTCGGCGAGTTGTGTCCCGCGCTCGCCCCGCAGTGCCATGGCGCGGAGCGGGGCGGGGAGGTCAGCGGGGTCCACCGCGGCGTCGCGGCCGAGGGGTTCCCCGGCGACGTACGCCGCCGCGACGGAGTCCAGCTGCGACAGCGCCGCGCTGCGGGCCTGGCTTTCCGCCTGCCGGCCGACCAGGACGTGCACCAGGACCCCGACGACCGTCGTGAGGACACAGCACATGACGATGACGAAGGCGGCGAACTTCCCGTGGAGCGTCATCGTCCAGGCGGGTAGGCGCAGCCGTTTCCAGGCGGGCAGGCGCAGCCGCGTCCGGGGCCGGCCGGCGCTCACGGTGTGCGCTCCGGGGCGGGGGTGGCGGAGTGCGCCTGGTCGAATTCCATCGACCGCAGGGCCATGGTCCGCGTCCGCGAGTCCCATGCGTAGACCGTGCGGGTGTCATAGCCGGGCGTGCCGGTCGGCTCCCGCAGGATCAGATCGCCGTTCGCGATCTCCACCGACAGCGGTGTCGCGCCGGCGTCCATGATCCGGGTGACCTGTCCGTGGTCGAGCGTGAAGACCCACAGTGCCAGGGAGTGGTCCGGCGCCTCGATGCCGACGATGAGTTCGTCCCTGCCGTCCCCCGTCAGATCCCGGTACCGGGGCTTTCGCACCGGGCAGCGCGCCGGCTCCGCGGCGCAGGCATGGATCTTCCTGGTGGTGGCGGAGTCGAACTGCGGCCCGCCGTCGAGCGCGGAGCCCGCGGCGGTCTGTGCCTTGACGACGGTGAACAGGTTCGCCTTGCGGATGTCCCCGGACCTCACGGGCGGCACGCCGGGAACGGCCGCGGGAAGGTTCTCCCCCCTTCCGCGCTCGGGCTGTGGCGCGGGCTTCCGCTCGGGCCACAGCCGCACCGGGGCGGAGGCGGCCGAGGTGGGCCCGGCGCTCAGCGGCTCCCCGCTCTGCGTACAACTGCTCAACAGCAGGGCCAGGCCCGTCGCTGCAAGAGCGGACGACGCCACCCTCAGCCCGGGAGGCGGCAAGGAACGGTGAAGAGGCACATCTTTTCCCGTCGTGGTGCACGCTGAGCCTCCTGGATCATAAGACGCGTGACGCACTGCCGGGACGGGTGCGACCGGGGACCGTTCGGCGGTGGGCCGGAGGGGTCTGGCGGGCCGGAGGGGCCCGGTGGGCCGCTGGGGCTCGTGCGTCCCGTGGGGCCGGGACGCGGAACCGGGCGCGGTGCCCGGCTGCCGGCTGCCCCGCCTCCGCGGACTCAGCCGGCCGGCACCGTGGCACCGACCCGCTTGTCCATGGGGCCCGACCAGGTGCGGCGCGGAGGGCGGCCGACGAACTTCCCGAAGAGCAGCGCCGCGGCAGTGGCCGCGAGCACACCGGGCACCATCTCGTAGATGCCCGACCGGAGCGGCCCGAGCAGCGGGTCGATCTGCTTCCACATGACGACGGTGACCGCCCCCGTCACGATGCCGGCCATCGCCCCGGCCCGTGTCATGCGCGGCCAGTACAGCGACAGCAGGATGACCGGGCCGAAGGCGGCGCCGAAACCCGCCCAGGCGTAGGCGACGATGTCCAGTACGGCGCCGCCGCTGAGTGCGATGACGTAGGCCACCAGCGCCACGACCACGACCGTCACCCGGGCCGCCAGCACCATCGACGCGTCCGAGGCCCGCCGCTTGACGAAGGCCCGGTAGAAGT
The DNA here is from genome assembly GCF_004125265.1 of Streptomyces lydicus. Lineage (GTDB taxonomy): Bacteria > Actinomycetota > Actinomycetes > Streptomycetales > Streptomycetaceae > Streptomyces > Streptomyces lydicus_C. The sequence continues at coordinate 8,516,643 of NZ_RDTE01000003.1, read as the reverse complement.
CCTCGGTGAGGGCCATCGCCGAGACCAACAGCTGGCTGTCCGCGGTGGACTTGATCGCGGCGAGCACGGCGACCAGCAGGATGCCCGCGACCCACGGATTGACCAACTGGGCACAGAGCTCGATGAAGACGGTCTCCGGGTTGTCCAGCGGCTGGTTGAGGGCGGCGATCCCGACCAGCCCGACGAGCGAGGCACCCGCCAGACAGACGACCACCCAGCCCACACCGATACGGCGGGCCAACGGGATGTCACGGGTGCTGCGGATGCTCATGAAGCGGGCCAGGATGTGCGGCTGGCCGAAATAGCCCAGCCCCCAGGCGAGCAGGGAGATGACGGCCACCACACCGAGCGGCTCACGGGACGTCCAGCGGGCGCCGTCGAAATGGGCCTTGGCTCCCATGTCCAGCAGGGCCGGCGTCTTGTCGGCGAGCAGCCTGTGCATCGCGCCGATTCCCCCGAGCAGCGCGATACCGATCACCGGGAGCGCAACGGCCGCGCCGAACATCACCGTGGCCTGCACCGAGTGCGTCACACTCACCGCGCGGAAGCCGCCCAGCACGGTGTAGACGACGATCACCACGGCGAAGACGGTGAGCGCGAATTCGAAGCCGCCGCCGAAGATTTCCTCGAACAGCACTCCCCCGGCCAAGAGGCCGCCGGCCACGTAGACGGTGAAGAACACGACGATGACGGTTGCCGAGACCAGGCGCAGCATCCTGCTGCCGTCCTCGAAGCGCTCCTCCAGGTACGCCGACAGTGTTTTGGCGTCGCCGGCCAGCTCGGTGTAGGTACGCAAACGCGGTGCGACCAGACGCCAGTTGAGATACGTACCGACGGCCAGGCCGACGGCAATCCACGAGGCGCCGATCCCGGCCGCGTACACCGCGCCGGGCAGCCCCAGGAACAGCCAGCCGGACATATCGCTGGCCCCCGCGGACAGGGCCGCCAGCGGTGCACTCAACCGGCGCCCGCCCAGGGCGAAGTCGGAGAACGTCAACGTGTCCTGGTACGTCCAGATACCCACGGTCACCATGGCGAGCAGGAATATTCCAAATACGATCATGACCGGTACGATCAGGGGTGTCACCACTGCTCCTCGGTGCAGGCACTGCCAGGTATCGCGGGCCCGTAGGGGATCCCACACGGAGCTTCCGGACGGGAAGGCTCCGGCGCGAGCCGACAATACGGAGCAGCCATCGGCAGCGGCACCCCTTGGGACGGATGTCCCTTGCAATCAAAGGCCGCACAGACGTGAGACGGCCCGGACCCCGGGGCCATACCCGGGTGCGCTTCCCCACAACACGCCAAACCCGTCAGGCACCCGTGAACTCTGCGTTCCGGACCAACGGGGCAGCGGGAAGCCGCAGAAAGAAAGAGCCCACAGGGTGGTTTGGCGCGGTGCCGAAGAGGCTCAACTCCCCCCGCATAAGCCTTCCTTGAAGAATCACCAAGGCATGTTATGAGAGCAAATCGCGCCGCATATCCGGTACGGCAAGCAGCAGGAAAAAGCGACCGGGGTGCCCCGACTCCGAAGATCCCGGAAGGGGTGCGCACCATAGCGGCACCCCACGACCCGACGATCGCACATATATCCGTAATTGCGAAGTTCGTACAGCGAATAATTCCGGCCTAACGCCGGCAAACGGTTGGTTGCGGGTGGCGGGCCTCGACCACACGATCAGATTTCCGCGTGTCGCTCGGCCGGTGCCGGCCACCTGACACGCCCGTCGTCGAGGAGGTCCTGTGATGAACGACCAGACGAGTCTCACCCCGGATGCGGCACGGCAACTGGCGACCACCACCAAGACCAGCCCGCAGATGCGCGGCATCACGCCGCGTTATCTGCTCCGCGCCCTGCCCTGGGTGGATGTCGAATCGGGTGTCTTCCGTGTCAACCGCCGCCGCACCTACGTCCTCGGCGACGACCGCATCAGCACCCACAACGACGGTGGTTCGCCCCGCATCATCCCGGGCGACCTGCGGGAACTTCCGTACCTGCGGGACGCCGACGATGCGCTGCTCTCCGAACTGGCGGGCTCCTTCACGGAAGTCACCTTCGAGGCCGGAGAAATGCTGGCCCAGGACGGTGAGGCGCACGACAAGCTGTGGGTCATCGCCCAGGGGCGTGCCGAGAAGCGGGTCAGCGGCCGCTACGGCGAGGACGCCGTACTCGAAGTGATCGGTGACGGCCAGTTCTTCGATCTCGATGCCTGGACCCGCTCCGAGCCGCTTCCGTACCGCGTACGGGCGCTCACCCCCGGCGTGGCTCTGTGCGTCGAACGCAGCGTGCTCACCGGGCTGTGCGAACGCGACACGGCGGTACGGGGAGCGATGGATGCCTACCTCTCGGCGGACGGCGTCCTGCCGGGCGCCGAGGTACCGGTCGATCTCAGCGCCGGGCACGTCGGCGAACCGGAACTCCCCATGACGTTCGTCGACTACGAGGACACACCCCGCGAGTACCACATGACGCTCGCCCAGACCGTGTTGCGCGTCCATACCCGGGTGTCCGACCTCTACAACGGGCCCATCGACCAGACCCGTGCCCAGTCCAACCTCACCGTGCACGCCCTGCGTGAGCGGCAGGAGGCCTCGCTGCTCAACCACCCGGAATTCGGCCTCTTCAACAATGTGGCCCCCGGACAGCGGGTGCAGGCGCGCACCGGCTCCCCGACCCCCGACGACCTGGACGAACTGCTGACCAGGGTCTGGAAGCAGCCCGGCTACTTCCTCGCCCACCCCAGGGCCATCGCCGCATTCGGCCGGGAATGTACGCGCCGGGGTGTGCCCCCGGTCATCGACAACCGTTTCGGCAGTCCGCTGCTGAGCTGGCGCGGGGTCCCGCTGCTCCCCTCCGACAAGGTGCGGTTCTCCGGCAGTGCCGGCATCGGCACCACCGAGATCCTGCTGATGCGCACCGGTGAGGCGGAGCAGGGCGTGGTGGGCCTGCGTCCCGCGAAGGTCGAGGACGAGGTGGAACCCGGCCTGTCGATGCGGAACATGGGCGTCGACCAGAAGGGCGTCACGTCGTACCTGATGACGGCCTACTTCAACACCGCGGTGCTGGTGGAGGATGCGCTCGCCGTGCTGCAGAACGTCGAGGTCTCCAACTACCATGACTATTCCTGACGTTACCGGGGGCCGGTGGCCGCACACGGCTCCCCCCGCGAACCCGCCGACCGGCGACCCGACATCCCCCGATCCCGCCGATCCTGCCGCGGCACTTACTGCGGCACTGGCCACGGCACTGGCGGCAGCATCGGCCATGAGCACGGCCACGAACGCGGCCGCGAACGCGCCCGCGGAGCCGGTCACCGCCGCCCAGGCCGCCGCCGGCCCGGTCACCGCCGATCCGGTCACCGCTGCTCAGGCCACCGCCGGCCCGGTCAGCGTTGAGCCTGCTGCCCACGCCCGGCCCGACGACCGCCCTATACACCCCACCACCCAGCCCCTGCAAGCCGCCGTCACCCAGCCCGTACCACCCAGCGGCCTCCCCGGCCAACAGGCCGCGTTCTCACCCGAGATGGCGCGCCGGGACTTCCCGATCCTGCACCGGACCGTGAACGGGCACCCCTTGGTCTGGCTGGACAACGGGGCCACCACACAGAAGCCCCGCCAGGTCATCGAGACCCTGGCCGGCTTCTACGGATCCGCCAACTCCAACATCCACCGTGGTGCGCACACCATGGCCCGGGAAGCCACCGAGGCCTACGAAGCGGGCCGGGCGGCGGTCGCCCGGTTCCTGGGCGCACCCTCTCCGGACGACATCGTCTTCGTACGCGGCACCACCGAGGCGATCAACCTCGTCGCCCAGAGCTGGGGACGGGCCAACCTCGGCCCCGGGGACGACATTCTGGTGCCCGTACTGGAGCACCACTCGAATATCGTTCCCTGGCAGCTGGTCGCCAAGGAGACCCGTGCCCGGGTGGTACCCGTACCACTGCGGCCGGACGGCCAGATCGATTTCCACGCGTACGCCGACCTGCTCTCCATGCGCACCCGGCTCGTCGCGGTCAGTCAGGCGTCGAATGTGCTCGGCACCGTACCGCCGGTGCGCGAGATGACCGCACTCGCCCACCGCTACGGCGCCAAGGTACTGGTGGACGGGGCGCAGGCGGTGGCCCACTTCCCTGTCGATGTGCAGGACCTGGACGCCGACTTCTATGTGTTCTCCGGGCACAAGCTGTTCGCCCCGACGGGCATCGGCGCCCTGTACGCGAAGCCGGAGATCCTGCGGAACATGGCGCCGTGGCAGGGCGGCGGCAACATGATCGAGTCGGTCAGCTTCGACCGCACCGCCTACGCCCCCGTACCGCACCTCCTGGAGGCCGGAACCGGGCACATCTCCGGCGTGGTCGGTCTGCTGTCCGCGCTGAACTGGCTGACCTCCTTCGACCGGGACGCCATCGCCGCCTACGAGACCTCGCTGATGGCGTACGCGCAGCAGGCCCTGGCCACGGTCCCCGGCCTTGAGGTGCTGGGCTCCGCGCCCGACAGAATCGCGGTCCTGACCTTCACCCTCGCCGGCCACGACCCGTCCACGATCGCCGCGTGGCTGGACCGCGACGGCATCGCCATCCGCGCCGGCCACCACTGCGCCCAACCGGCGCTGGCCCACTACGGCCTGGAGAGCGCGGCGCGCGCCTCACTCGCCCTCTACAACACATCCGAGGAGGTGGACAAGCTGGTGGCATCACTGCACCGCTTGCAGCAGACCGCCTGACCCCGCTGTCCGTACGGGTTGCCGACCGTCCTGCAGTCGGCAACCCGTACGGCAACGCCGACACCGAGACCCGGGCCTGCGGCGGGCCGAGGTCACCGGCCGCCGGACGCCCGCTGTGTGCGCCAGTCTCCGGCCAGGACCGACCAGATCTCCATGTCGTGACGTACGCCGCGGTACGGGTTGCTCTCCCGCAGCACTCCCTCCCGCACCATGCCGAGCCGCTTGGCGACATTGATGCTGGCGGTGTTGGAGGAGGACGCGATCCACTCCACACGGTGCATCCCGCGCTCCTCGACCGCCCAGTCGATGAGCACCCGGATCGCGCGGGTGATCAGCCCGCGTCCGACGGCCGCCTCCTCCAGCCAGCAGCCGACCTCGCAGTTGCCGGACTCGGTGTCGAACGTCCTGAAGAGGACGCCGCCGACGAGCACACGGTCCAGCCAGATTCCGTAGAGCCGACCGCTGTCGGCCGCCGCCTTGTCCGCATAGATCTGCAGGAGCGCCGTGGCGGACGCGAGATCGGTGACGCGGTCCGGCAGTCCGATGGAGCGGCCGATGTACTCCCGGCCCCGGTCCATATGGGCGAGGTACTCCCCGGCATGCCACGGCTCCAGTGGCCGCAGCTCCGCGCCGTCGTCGCCCAGCGGTATCGCGAACATCTGCTTCTTACCCGTCCCACTTCCACGTCGGCCTGTTCTGTGCTCGCGCTTCCGGACGAGTCGCTGTGCCGTCGTCGCCCCTTGCGCTGCGTCCGGAATCGTCGCACAGCGGCGTGCGCCGCCTCCCTGTGGCGCCCCGGGATGCGTCGTGCAGCGGGAGAGACGCAGGCACGGGGCGCTCCTGGCGGTGCGGTGGCGGGGCCCCGGCCGGACGGCTCGCGCAGGGCGCGCCCCTCCTACCGGGGCCGGCCCACCACTTCGGCGTCAGGAACCGGCCCGCCACCTCAGATCCCGGGTGAGGCAACCCGCGTATAGGTCACCGGTGCGCTGGTGCCGCCGGGGCTGGTGACGGTGACGGCGACCGGACCGGCGGCGCCGGGCAGGGCTTCGACGACGATGTGGGTGTCGGAGACGATGGTGAACCCCGCGGGGTCGGAGCCGATGAGCACCTGGGTCGCCTGGGCGAAGCCGGTGCCGGTGAGGGTGAGGGTGATACCGCCCGCGGTGGGCCCCGTGTTGGGGACCACGCTCGTGACGACCGGTGCCGCGAGGTAGGTGTAGGAGATCCCGTTGCTCGTTCCCCCGGCGGTGCTCACGGTGACGTCGACCGGGCCGGCGGCTCCGGCCGGAACCACGGCGGTGATCTGGCTGTCCGAGACCACCGTGAATCCCGTTGCCGCGGTCGTCCCGAAGCGCACCGCGGTGGCTTCGACGAGATGGATACCGGTGAGCGTGACGGTGTTCCCGCCCGAGAGCGGTCCCGAGGGCGGGGCGACACCGGTGAGGACCGGGGTGCTGACGTAGAAGTAGGCACTCTGGAGGGTGCTGGTGCCGCCCGGGGTGGTCACGGTGATGTCCACCGGACCCGCGGTCGCCGCGGGGACCACGGCCGAGATCTGGGTCGGGGACAGGACCGTGAAGGAGGTCGCGGGGGTGGTGCCGAAGGTGACCGCGGTCGTTCCGGTGAGGTTGGTGCCGGTGAGCGTGACGGTGTTCCCGCCGCTCGTGGGCCCTTGGTTGGGGCTGACGCCGCTCAGGGAGGGCGCCACGGAGTAGGTGTAGGAGACGCCGTTGCTGGTGCCGCCGGGGGTGGTGACGGTGACCTGCACCGTGCCGGTCCCGGCAGGGGCGACGGCGGTGACATGGGTGTCGGAGACGACGGTGAAGGAGGTTGCCGCCGTGGCGCCGAACCGTACGGCGCTGGTGGTGGCCAGGCCCGTACCGGTGAGAGTGACGGTGGTGCCCCCGGCGGCGGGGCCCGAAGACGGGGTCACGGACGTCAGTACCGGTACGGAGGCCGTGGTGTACGTGAACGGCACACCGTTGCTCGTACCGCCCGGCCCGACCACAGTGACCTGCACCGTGCCCGACCCCGCAGGCGCCGTCGCCGTGATCTGCGTCGCCGAATTCACCACGAACGACGCCGACACCCCACCGAACCGCACCGCCGACGCACCCGTAAAACCCGAACCCGTCAACGTCACCGTCGTACCACCCGACGACGGACCCGAAGCAGGAACCACCGAGGACAGCACCGGCGCGGAAACCGCCGTATACGTGAACGACACACCGTTACTCGTACCGCCCGGCCCGACCACAGTGACCTGCACCGTGCCCGACCCCGCAGGCGCCGTCGCCGTGATCTGCGTCGCCGAATTCACCACGAACGACGCCGACACCCCACCGAACCGCACCGCCGACGCACCCGTAAAACCCGAACCCGTCAACGTCACCGTCGTACCACCCGACGACGGACCCGAAGCAGGAACCACCGAGGACAGCACCGGCGCGGAAACCGCCGTATACGTGAACGACACACCGTTACTCGTACCACCCGGCCCGACCACAGTGACCTGCACCGTACCCGACCCCGCAGGCGCCGTCGCCGTAATCTGCGTCGCCGAATTCACCACGAACGACGCCGACACCCCACCGAACCGCACCGCCGACGCACCCGTAAAACCCGAACCCGTCAACGTCACCGTCGTACCACCCGACGACGGACCCGAAGCAGGAACCACCGAGCTCAAAACCGGCGCGGGGGTGGCGACGTAGGAGAAGGTGACGAACTGGTTGCTGGTGCCGCTGGGGGTGGTGACGGTGACCTGCACCGTGCCGGTGCCGAGCGGGGTGGTGGCGGTGATCTGGGTGTCGGAGACGACGGTGAACGACGGCGTCGGTGTGGCACCGAAGCGCACGGCGGTGGCGCCGGTGAAGCCGGTGCCGGTGATGGTCACGGTGGTGCCGCCCGCGGAGGCACCCGAGGAGGGAGAGACGGAGAGGACTGCGGGTGTTGCTGCGGCCGGCGTCTGCGCGGCGGAAGCGGTTGGCGGTTCTGCTGAGCGATTCACGGCCATGGTCCTTCGAGAGCGTGAGCCCCGGCCGGCCGCAGAGGAGAAGCGCCGGGCCGAGGCTCGTCAGGTGAGCTGGGGGAGGGCCGGGCAGGGCAGGGCGCACCCTGTCCGGACGGGTGGTGCGGGTGCCTGGCCGGGGGCCAGGCGGTCGTCGGCTGGGGGTACCGGTCAGATGCCGGGGCCGGCCAGGTAGGTGAAGTCAGCGGTGGCAACGCCACCGGTGGTGGTCACGGTCACGGTGGCGGGACCGGGGGAACCGTCCGCCGTGGGCGGGGTGACGACGGAAACCGTGGTGTCGCTGATGACGGTGAACGGTGCGGGCGTGGCGCCGAAGAGGACCGACTGGGTGGTGCTGAGGTTGGTGCCGGTGATGGTCACCACGGTTCCACCGCTGGCCGGGCCGGAGTTGGGGTTCAGCGTGGTGACGGTCGGGGCGTCGACATAGGTGTACGACAGGCCGTTGTTGGTGCCGCCCGCGGTGGTGACACTGACGCTCACCGGCCCGGGGCCCGTGCCCGTCGGGACGGTGACGGTCAGCTGGCCGTCGTTGACCACGGTCGGGGTCGCCGAGACGGCACCGAAGTTCACCGCGGTGGCGGTGGTCAGGCCGGTGCCGGTGATGGTGACGGTGTTACCGCCCGCGGTGACGCCGGATACGGGGGAGATGCTGGACTTGAACGGCGCGCCCACGTAGAAGAACGACAGCGGGTTGCTGGTGCCGCCGGGAGTGGTCACGGTCACGGGAACCGTACCGCTGCCCGACGGGCTGATGACGGTGACCGATGTGGGGGTGTTGGCGGTGATGGTGGCCGTCTTGGAGCCGAAGTGCACGGCGGTGGCGCCGCCGAGGTTGGTACCGGTGATGGTGACGATGGTCCCGCCTCCGGTCGAACCCTGATTGGGAGAGATGGGCATGGCGATGCTCCTTCTGTGGAGTGTGTGAGTGGGAGTGAGCAGCCGAAACCGGCGCGGCTGGGTACACCGTCGGTGTCGGGGTGAGCTTCCTGGTGCGTGATGGCCGATGCGCCGGCCGGCCGTCAGGTGCAGCCGATGACGCTGCCTGACGGAGCACAGTTGTCCGGGGTGTTGCCGTTGACGCTGGTGCCCAGCAGGGTCACGCCCCCGGAGTTGACGTAGATGCCGCCGCCGGTGGTGGTGGCGGTGTTGCCGGTGACGGAGCTGGCGGTCAGCGACACGGCACCGTTGTCGTTGTAGATTCCGCCCCCGGCAACAGCGGTGTTGCCGGTGACGGCACTGGTGAGCAGGGAGACCGTGCCCCCCAGGTTCGAGATGCCGCCCCCCGGCCAGGGGGACACGGCACTGCCGCCGCGGATGGTGACTCCCACCAGGCTCAACTGGCCTTTGGTGCCTGGTACGTTGGCGGCTCCCTGGACCTGGAGGACCCGGAAGGCCGGTGCGCTCGGGTCACGGACGATGGTGGCGCCCACTCCCAGCAGGGTGATCGACGTGGTGATGGGCGGCAGCCCCACCGGACCGGTGGGTCCGGTGCCGTGCGCGCTGGTGAGTCGGTAGGTGCAGAACGGGACCAGCTCCAGGGTGCCCCCACCGGCCGCGTTGGCCGCCGTGATCGCGTTGACCAGCGAGGTTTCACTGCACAGCACAGGCGTCTGGGCGTGTGCCTCGTTCGGGACCGCGGCCAGCCCGGCGGTCAGCGCCACGGTCAGGGCGCAGACACCGAGGATGGAGCGCAATGTACGGACAGTTCGCATGACGTCCCCAGGAAGAGGTGATGTGAGCCGCCGCACCGGCGGATGCCGACGAACGGCACCTGCCTGGTGTCTTCACTCCTCTGCGTGGGAGGGCATCCGTCGCGGTGCCGGTGCTGCACCGCCGCCTGCCCTCACGTGGGTGTGTTGTCGAGGTAGGCCAGCTGCCACTCGCCCGAGAGGGTAGGCGGCCCACCGGATTGGATGAGTCCCAGTAATCCACCCGAGTGAGCACACCTGCAACGCTCTTGACGCCCCGTCACCCGGATGGCAGAGCGCGTAACGGCCGTGCCGCACAACGTCGGAGGTGGCACTTCGCGCGTGCTCCGTGCGACCCCCTGTCACCGCTGCCCCGGACGGCGGCACCGTGGCGCCGCGGCGCGACTGAGGACGTCGCTCATCCGGGTCCGGTCGGGGCGGGTCCGGCTCGGCCTGGTCGGGGCCGGACCGGTCCGGCCCGCCAGGGTCCGGCTCGGCCTCTTCTCCCCCAGCGGCCCCTCCGCGCCGCCCTATATCACAGGTAGCAATCACCTCGACACCATCTGCGATCGGCGCTTGCGCCTGCCTGGTCCGGCGCGGACCGGTTCGGTTGACGGGCCGGCCCACCAGGGACGGGGCGGCCGGTACGAGGCGGCGGATTCCCGCCCGGTACCGGCCGCGTCACGCGAGGGCCACGCCGGTTCAACACCGCGGTCATGGGCGACCTCCCAGGCTGGCTATCGACGGCCCGTCCACTCAAGAGGAGGCATCATGGCGACGAACATCCGGAAGCGCATCCCGCACGTGATAGGTGCGTCTCTCCTGGCCGTGACACTCACCGGAACGGTGGGCGCGATCACCGCGATGAGCAGTGAAGCGCCGCAGACAACGAAGGCCTGGGCCCCGACCAGCACCGAACAAGCCACAGGAGCCACCACCACCGGCGCCACGATCGGCGGCGGAGGAGGCACGACAGGAGCCACCACGACCGGCGCGACCATCGGCGGCGGCCTGGGCGGTACCACAGGCGCCACCACCACGGGCGCCACCATCGGCGGCCTTGTGGGCGGCACCACCGGCGCCACGACCACCGGCGCCACCATCGGCGGCCTCGTGGGCGGCACGACCGGCGCCACCACCACGGGCGCCACCATCGGCGGCCTTGTGGGCGGCACCACCGGCGCCACGACCACCGGCGCCACCATCGGCGGCGGCCTGGGCGGCACCACCGGCGCCACCACCACCGGCGCCACCATCGGCGGCGGCGGAGGCGTGCTCTGCCAGGTTCGTATCGTCCAGGGCAGGCTCGTCCTGAGGCCGGCGGGCTGCAGGCTCGGTGGCGGCACGACCGGTGCCACCACGACCGGCGCGACCATCGGCGGGCGCGTGGGCGGCACGACCGGTGCCACGACCACCGGCGCGACGATCGGCGGCCGCGTGGGCGGCACGACCGGCGCCACCACCACGGGCGCCACCATCGGCGGCGGCCTGGGCGGCACCACCGGCGCCACCACCACCGGCGCGACGATCGGCGGCGGCCTGGGCGGCACGACCGGCGCCACCACGACCGGCGCCACCATCGGCGGCGGCCTGGGCGGCACCACCGGCGCCACCACCACCGGCGCCACCATCGGCGGCGGCCTCGGCGGCACCACCGGCGCCACCACCACCGGCGCCACCATCGGCTGAGACGAGCCACGCGCTGCGCGGAGCTCTCGGCGGTGGGGACGACCTGATGCCCACAGCGGGCACCTCGGACGAGGGCCCGCTCAGGGCCCCTCCAAAGGGGGCACGGGCGGCGGTCTCCTCCGCCGGCGAGGCGCGGGTTGGTAGCCATTCCTCCCCGGGCCGTCCGAGTCCCCCGTCGGGACGGTAGTACCGACGGGGGCGCGGTCCGGCCCGCTGCTCTGCCGTGCAACGCGGGTACGACCTCATCCCGCATCGCCGCATCCGGGGGCGGCGAGGCGGTCCCCCCTTGTCTCCGGCACCCGGTGCGAACGAGCCCGACCGCACCGGGGGTCCGTCGGAACCGGGGGCCTCCGCAACGGCCGCACACCGCATGCGCTTTCCCCCGGCCGCGCACGCACACCGGCCGCCACGCCCGTTCGCGCGGGTGGCAGGATGCGGGCCATGACATCGCAACTGCCGTTCGGAGACGGATTACGGGCAGAGCTGGGGACACCCGCGGGACACCGCAGGCTGGACAGCAGCCCGCGCTCGCGCGTCTGGCGGGTCGCGCTGAACGGGACACCGGTGGTCGTCAAACAGATCGTCGGCGCCCCCGACGCCGCTCAGCGGTATGCACGCGAGGTGACGGCCCTGCGGCTCGCCTCCCGGGCCGAACCGGCCCTCGTGCCGGGCCTGCTGGGCACCGACGACGAGGAACGCGTACTGGTTCTGGAGCACCTCGAACCCCGCCGGCCGTCCCGTGAATGGATCGTCGACTACGCCACCGCACTCGCCCGGCTGCACGCCACCGGCGCCCCCGAGGACGCCGGACTCCTGCCGGCCTGGTCCGGCCCGGCACAGGACGACATCGGTTCCTTCCTCCACCTCGCCGAGGCGCTGGACGTGACCGTGCCGTCCGGCGCACCCGCCGAACTCGACGCACTCGTGGACCGGCTCGGCCGGGAGCCGGGGCACGCCCTGCTCCACGGAGACCCGTGCCCCGGAAATGACCTGCACACCGCGCGGGGCGTCCGGTTCATCGACTTCGAACAGGCCACGCTCGGCAACGGGATCGTGGAACTCGCCTACCTGCACATCGGTTTTCCCACCTGCTGGTGCTCCACCGCGGCAGCCGCACCGCTCATGGACCGCGCCGAGACGGCCTACCGCACCGCATGGACCACCGCGACCGGCACCGAGCCCCAGGGCGATCTGACCGACGCCTGTGCCGGCTGGCTGCTGCGCGGCGACGCCCTGGTGCAGCGGGCGCACCGCGGCACCGTCGACCACCTGGCCCGCATCCCGGACCACGACTGGAAGTGGGGCACCGCCACTGCCCGGCAACGGCTGGCCCACCGGCTCGGAGTCGTCGCACGGATGACGGCCGAGCGGCCCGACCTGCGCGGTCTGCACCGGCTCTGTTCGGACCTGCGCCGAAGCATGCTGGAGCGGTGGCCGAGGCTCAAGCCGCTGCCTTCGCGGCGTCCGTAGAGCGTCCGGACGCGGACCGGCCCACCCGGACCGGCCCGTTGGTCAGGGGGCTGGCCAGGGGGCCGGTCAGGGCCCTCCGGCAGATCAGCCGAGGTGCGATCCGGTCTTCTCCAGGGCCTCGCGTACGGGCTGGTAGAAGGACTCGCCGCCCAGGAGGCAGTTGCCCCTGCCGCCCGAGGTCAGGCCCAGCGCGGTGTCTCCGTCGAAGAGCGAGCCGCCGCTGTCCCCGGATTCCGCGCAGATCCCGGCCTGGACCAGATCGTCGACGGGCCCTTCCTGGTAGTTGGCCGTCACCTCGACGGCGGTGACGTCCCCGGTCCGGACATGCGTGCTGCTGCCGCTGCGCCGCACCCGCTCGCCCACGATGGCATCGCCCACCTTGGCGATCGGCTGCAGGCTGCCGTTGTAGAGGTCCACCCGGCTGGGGTGGGCGATACCGGCGTCGGTGTACTTGGCGATCCCGAAGTCGTCGCCGGGGAAGGAGCCGGCCTCCGTCACCGCGATCATCGGACCTCCTTGTGAGGCGGACCAGTCGCGCACCGCGTTGGCGCAGTGGCCGGCGGTCAGGAAGTACGGCCGGCCGTCCCTGATGACGTTGAAGCCGAGCGAGCAGCGTGCGCCGCTGCCCCAGAGGGCGTTGCCGCCGGCGATCAGCGGCCGGAGCGTGCCCGCCGACTGCCGGAGGACGACCCGGTCGCCGAGCGAGGCCGTGACCTTCGTCAGCTGCGCCAGGCGGTCGCCCTTGACCGTACGGTCGGCGACGACGACCACCTGGTTGGTCCGTGGGTCCATCGCCCAGGACGTCCCGGGGATGGTGGCCTTCTGCTTGAGGGTCGCACGGGCCGCGTTCAGCGAGGTGAGGGAGTGCTTGACGATCTTGGCCTCGGCACCGGCGCCGTGGACCTTGGCCACGGCGGCCGTGGTGGTCACATTGACGATGAGTGTGTTGCGCGGCGCGTCATAGTAAAAGCCCGCCGCGCTGGTTCCGAGGGCGGAGCTGATGGTCCTGGCACGCTGCGCCGCCGCAGTGGCTGACGGGGGCTCAGGGACCTTGGCAGGGGCGGCCTGGGCGCACTGCAGGGTGAGTGCGGCGGCGATCAGAACCACGGTTCCCGCACTGCCGAGGACGGTGCGGGACTCAGATGCGCTGGTGTGCTTCAACTCAAGACCTCTTTGAGGGTGATCGGCGCCCCCGGACAGCCGGTGTGCACGGCACGGCGGAACGACGTCATTCTTTCCCTCCGGCTGCTTCGCGCTCCACCCGCCCGGCCACGGGTCCGCAGGAATCACCTGTACGGCCGGGGAATCACCCAAGGGATGCCAGGCGGGTCACGCCGGCTACGGGCATTGCTGCGGGCGGGACTTACGACGCTCCAGGGCCTGCCCCTGGGCCGTATGAGTGAAATCGGGTCGCCCTCCCTAGGCACGGGCGTAGAGCGGTGGGTCAATCGAGGTATCCGCGCGACGGGCCGCCCATTCCTCCGCACGGGCTGGATCAGTCCTTTCCACCGATCCCCCGGCGACCCCCTCCGCGCACCCCCGTGCATCCGCGTGGTGGTCATGGGCCCGGTCGTTCCCGCAGGAGGCCACTCGTGCACGATCTCCCCGGACCGTCGTCCCCCTCCACCGCGACGGCCGGCCGCGTCGTCGGCCGCATCGGCGCGCCGGAGCCGTCGGCGCAGGGCGGCACACGAGCGGGCCGGCCCCGGCAGTTGCCTTCTCTGACCGGTCTGCGGTTCGCCGCTGCGGGCGGCGTCGTCTACACCCACAGCGCGCTGCTGATCAACCCTCACCTGGCCCGGACCCTGGGGCCCGAGGTATGGGTCGGGGCGAGTTCGGTTTCGCTCTTCTTCATTCTCGGCGGCTATGTGCTGACGCATTCCGCCCGCCCGACCGACACCGCACGTGCCTTCTGGCGGCGCCGGGCCGCCAAGATTCTGCCCAATCACGTACTGACCTGGTGCGTGATCATGGCCGCGCTGGTCTGTGCCGGAGGGACGGCAACGCACGGTTCCGGATGGCCGGCGAACCTGTCCAGCCTCTTTCTGGTGAACACCTGGGTTCCCAGCCAGCGCTTTGTCTCCGCGGGTAATCCGGTTTCCTGGTCACTGGCCGCCGAAGGGTTTTTCTACCTTCTCTTCCCCCTGCTGCTGCCGTATGTCGAGCGGCTGTCACGCCGTGGACTGCTGATCGGGGCGGGTGGGGCGGTCGCGGTCGTCTGGGCCTGCCCGGTGCTCTACGAGTTCGTCCTCAACCCGGGCGGACCGCCCTTTCCCGGATACTGGTCCTTGTACATGCTGCCGATCACGCGGCTGCCCGAATTCGTCCTCGGCATGATGCTGGCCCGTCTCTCCATGACGGGAGTGCGGATTCCGCGCATCGGTGTTCTCCCGGCCGCTCTGGGCGTCATCAGCGCGATCGTGGTGAACTCCGCGTATCTCCCGCACAGCTTCCTGTACGCGGCCTCGACCGTGATCCCGCTCGCCACGCTCGTGCACGCGACCGCCGAGCTGGACCTGCGCGGCAGAAAGTCGCTGCTGCGCATGCCTGTCCTGGTGTTCCTCGGTGAGATCTCCTACGCCATGTATCTCGTCCACTTCATGGTGCTGGGGTTGCTGTACCTGTCGTTGACGGGTCATGGATGGAGCAACCTCGCCGTGGTCCTGGCCGGCCTGCCCGTCGTGCTGCTGACCTCGTGGCTGCTGTATGCGGGGGTGGAACGGCCGTGCGTACGGCGCTTCTCCGTGCCCCGCCGTGCCCGCCCCCGTGCCGCCACCGCGTAGCGCACCCGGGCGTTCCGGCGTCCGTACGGTGCGCGCCCGGGCCCCGGAGCGGCCCGGCGCCCCACCCGCCCTCCGCACGGTGGCCGCGCTCCCCCTCAGGACCACATCGGAAAGAAGCCCCCCAAATGAGTATGCGAAGCGAGCAGATCGCCGCCCACCGGCACCGGTACCAGGACGAGCTGGCGCACGGGCTGGAGCGGTTCTTCGAACCACGGCGCACCACGTGTCCTTGGTGCACCTCCTCCCGGCTGCGCGGGCGCCTGCGCACCACCGACCACCCCCAGCACAAGCCCGGGACGTTCGTACTCGACCAGTGCCGCAGTTGCGGGCACGTGTTCCAGAATCCCCGGCTGAGCGCGGACGGCCTGGATTTCTACTACCGGGACTGTTACGACGGCCTGGGCGAGGCGACGATGGCCCGGCTGGCCCGCTCGCCCCTCGCGGTGAGGCTCTACCGGGCCCGCGCCCGGGCACTGCTCCCGTTCGGCCGCCCGTCACAGTGGCTGGACGTGGGAACCGGTCACGGCCACTTCTGCGCCGAGGCCCGGAAGATCCATCCGGGCACCCGGTTCCACGGGCTCGACTGGGGCGAGGGCGTCGAGATCGCCGCACGCAAGGGCCGTATCTCCCGGGCCTACCGGGGGTCCTTCGTCGGGCTGGCCGGTCAATTGGCCTGTCAGTACGACGTGGTGAGCATGCATCACTATCTGGAACACACCCTGGCACCACGGCAGGAACTGGCCGCCGCCCACACCGCGCTCCGGCCCGGCGGTCACCTTCTGGTGGAGGTGCCCGACCCGGAATCCGCTTCCGCCCGTCTGCTCGGCCAGTGGTGGGGGCCGTGGCTCCAGCCGCAGCATTTGCACTTCGTCCCCCTGGACAACCTGTGCAGCGCACTGGCCGAGCAGGGATTCACCGTCGTGGCCACCGACCGGCACGAGCCGCATGTCCCCACCGATCTGACGTCCGCGGCGGTGAACCTGCTCAAATCCGTCCTGCCGAGCGAGGATCTGCCCTGGCTGCCCCGCAGGCCGGGGCGGGTGAGCCGCTGGGTCCGTGGGCTCTCCCTGTCGGCCGTCGCCCCCGTGCTCCTCGTCCTCATCGGGCTCGACCTCCTGCTGGCTCCCTTCACACGGCGCACCCGGCTGTCCAACGCCTACCGGGTGATCGCACGCCGCGACTGACCACCGCGCCGGGATGCCGCCGAGGCGCCCGCGGGGAGGTCACCCGGCCCTCGTCCACCACACCACTGCGGGAGATTTCGCCCGCGTTCGGCTCCACACGGAATTGCGGCGGTTACGCCGCCGGAGTGAAGCCGGTCGCAGCCGGAATCGCCGCAGCCGACGGAACGGGACACTGCCGACCATGCACATCCTGATCGCTACCGCGGGTTCGCACGGGGACGTCGCTCCTTACACCGGCCTGGGGGCCCGGCTGCATCGCGCCGGACACCGGGTGGTGATGGCCACCCATGCACGCTCGGCCGAGCTCGTACGCCGCAGCGGGCTGGGCTTCCACCCGCTTCCGCTCGACCGGTACGCCACGTCCGGAGCAAAGGACACACCAGGGCAGGGGCCGGGCAGGGGCGCCGGCCTCTCCAAGGCCGAACAGATGCGGCTGGCAAGGGAATTGGCGCCGGAGATGGCCGACGCGGTAGCCGAGGCCTGTGCCTCGGGTGCCGAGGTCCTGTTGTTCTCCAGCAGCCTGGCTCCCCTGGGGCTGGTGGCGGCGGAGGGGCTGCAACTGCCGTGCGCCGGGGTGTTCTTGCAGCCCCTGGAGCCCACCCGGGAGTTCCCTCCGGTCATCTTCGACGTGCCGTCGTGGGGGCCGCTCGCCAACCGGGCGCTGGGGCAGTGCGCGCAGTCGCTGCTGACCCGGGCCTTCGCTCCCGGGGTGCGCCATCTGCAGCGCCGGCTGGGCGTGACACGGGAGGCCCTGGAGCGGCGCCGGGCCACCTGGCCGGTCCACCACGGATTCAGCCCGGCAGTGGTCCCCCGGCCCGCCGACTGGCGGCCGGGGCTGGAGGTGGCGGGCTACTGGTGGCCGTCGGAAGTCCCCGGCTGGGCACCGGAATCCAGGCTGGCGGATTTCCTCCGGGCCGGTCCGCCACCGGTCTTCGTGGGCTTCGGCAGCATGACGCCCGGCGACCCGGAGCGACTGGGACGCCTCCTGGCACGCGCCTTGCGGCTCGCCGGGGTACGCGGTGTCGTCCAGTCGAGCCGGGCGGGCCTGTCGGTCGAGGGGGACGACGTCCTGACGGTGGGCGAGGTCCCGCACGCCCGGCTGTTTCCGCAGATGGCAGCCGTCGTCCACCATGCGGGGGCCGGAACCACGGCGGCCGGCCTGCGCGCGGGCGTGCCGGCGGTCCCCGTTCCCATGATGCTGGACCAGCCCTTCTGGGCGTCACGTCTGATGTCCCTCGGCGTCAGCCCCGGGAGGATCCCCTTCCAGCGGCTGACCGCAGAAAACCTCGCGGCCGCCGTGGGGAAGGCGGTGCGCGAGCCCCGATACCGTCATCGCGCCCGCCAGGTGGCGGCGTTGCTGGGCACGGAGGACGGCGCCGGCCGGGTGCTGGCGGCGGTCGAGCGCGGAGCGGGAGGAGACCGCAGGGGCGATCAAGCCCCCGGCCGCTGAGGCTGCCCGAGTGCGTCCACCGAGTCCAGGAAGCCCACCATCCGGCCGTTGGCCGACTCCGCATGGTCGATCTGCGGCCCGTGGCCGGTGTCGGCGACGATCTCGACGCGGGCGCCGGGCACCAGGCGCGGGACGCGCTCCTGCTGCCGTTGCGGGTGCACCATCAGGCTCCGCTTCCCGAGCAGCAGGTAGAGCGGGGTACGGATACTGCGCAGTTCGGCTTCGGTGAGGGGAAGCGGTGAGGGGCGGCGGATGCGGTGGGCGCGCACGCCGAGCCGCACCATCGCGCGCAGTTCCGGCACCACCAGGACCGGCTGGGCGAGCCAGGCGGCGAGACGTGGACGCAGCGCCTTCGGGGCGCAGGTCGCGAAGAGGCTGACGAAGATCCAGGCGAAGAACCGCAGGCCGACCTTCTCCAGGCCGCCCGGATCCAGCAGGGTGCCCGAGGCCAGCCGTCCGGGCCGGTGCAGCGCCTGGTTCAACGTGAGCCATCCGCCGTAGGAGGACCCGATGAGGTGGACCCGGTCGAGTCCGAGTGCTTCGAGCGTCTCGTCGAGCCACTGGGCGGCGCGTTCGGGCTGATGGATCGGTTCGCGCTGCACGCTGCGGCCCGGATCGCCGGGGGTGTCCATCGCATAGACCGTGCGCTGCGCGCTCAAGGCGGCGACGTTCGGGTACCACATCGACGAGTTGCCGCCGGCGCCGTGCACCAGGACCACCGGAGTGCGGGAGGCGGCGCCGGGCTCCGTCGGGCCGTACCGGTAGACGTGGGTGGTCCCGAAGCGGGTCTCCACGTCGCACTCCCCGTCCGGGGCCGGCCCCAGGGCGTAGACGGCGTCGCACGCGGCGAAGTACCGGTCGCGCATGGCCTCGTTCACATAGCGGCCGACGGCGGGGTTGCGGTCTTGCGTCCTGGTGCCGGGCACGGCAGGCCACCTCCTGACAGCGGGTTTTAATGATACCACCGTATCACTAAAGTGGTACAGCGGTACCATGTAGCCGATCCCGCAGGCCGGAACGGAACGAACGAGGCGGAGGGCACGGGCTGATGCCGAAGCGCGTGGACCACGAAGAGCGGCGCACCCAGATCGCCGAGGCGCTGATCCGGGTCGCCGGGCGGCGCGGTTTGCACGCCATCGGGATGCGCGAGGTGGCGGCCGAAGCGGGGGTGTCCCTGCGGCTGGTGCAGTACTACTTCGAAACCAAGGAGAAGCTGCTGCTGCACGGATTGCAGCAGCTGACCACCGGGCTCGGGGCCCGTATCGCCGACCGGGTCCGGGCCGCCGGCCACGCCCCGGGACCACGCGGGACGATCGAGGCCATCCTCCTCGAAGCACTCCCCCGCGACGAGGAGAGCCGGGCTTTCCACCTCGTCTACACCGCCTACGCCGTGCTCTCCGTGACGGACGAGACACTGGCCGCCCAGCCGTTCATCGACGGCCCCGATGCCGCCGAGGACGTGGTGGCCGACCAGTTGGAGCGGGCGCGCGAGGCCGGCCTGACCCCGCCCGGCACGGACGTACGCACGGAGGCCATCAGCCTCCTCGCCCTGTCGGCGGGCCTGGGCACCAGCGTCCTGGTGGGCCAGCGCACTCCGGACGCCGCAGCGGCGGTCCTCCGCCACCACCTGGACCGGCTCTTCCCGGACGGTGGGTGAACCGCCCGGCAACCGCAGCCGCCGCGCGGAGAATTACGTCGACACCCACGGCACCTGCGGTTAGCCTCGGCCTCCGTGACGACCACCCCGCAGACCCTCGACGACGTGCCTGTCCGGGTTGCCGTCCTCGGTGACGTCTCCCGCCGTACGACGGCCGGTTCGGCGCTGCGGGACGTCATCCACGAGTGCGGCCGCGGGCGGCAGACGTGGGCGGCAGACGCGGGCCGCAGACGGGGTGCCTCGCCGATGCCGGAGAACCGCGGGAGCAGCGTCTGAAGGGCCGGGGCGCGGACCGATGACGCCCCCGAGGAAGGACACCGCATGACCACGTCGTCGACCCAACGACTCATCACCGCCGTCGAGAGGGGGAAGGTGCACCGGGTGGACGCGCTCTTGCGGCAGGGGGCTTCTCCGTCCGTCGCGAGCGCCGACGGGGAGACGCCGTTGTACCTTGCCGCGGTGAGCGGCCACACGGACCTGGTGCGACTGCTCCTGGAAGCGGGCGCCCCGCCCGATGCGGAGAGCCGGGGAGAGCCGGGCAGTTCGGGTCTGCCGCTGTGTGCGGCGGCGTGCTGGGACCACGTCGAGGTGGTGCGCGAACTGCTCACCCACGGTGCCGACCCCGACCGGCGGGAGGATGACGGCACCGCCTACTCCCCTCTGATGTGGGCGGCCTCCTGCGGCCACCACCGGACCGCCCGGCTGCTGCTCGAGGCGGATGCCGATCCCCACGCGCGCCATCGCGACCGGACCCCGTTGATGGCGGCGGCCGAGCGGGGATCGATCGCGGTGGTACGGGCCCTGCTGTGCCACGGCGCCGACCCCCGACTCACCGATACGTGGGGCCGGACGGCAGGGGACCTGGCCCGCGAACAGTGCGGCAAAGACCTCGAGAGCGAACTGCGGGAGAGGGCGCGCGCCGCCCGGAACAGCAGGTGCGAGGTCCGGCGCAGTCCCCGCTCCGAGGGCACGGAGCTCATCGAGCTGACAGTCAGCTCACCGGGCGGAAGGGGCGCAGCCCACTGGCAGGGGGAGACGGGGCACGCCCTGATCGCCGCGCTTCTGCAGGATGCCCTGCGGGGCTGAGACGCGCCGGCCGGGTGTCACGGCCACGGGGCAACGCCGCCACGGACAGCCCTGCTTCGCCGCGGGGTGCGGAGTGCGTGCGGCACCGCCCCGGCAGCCGAGCAGGGCCTGAGGAGAGGGACCAACCCTGAACAGGCCCCTGCGCCTGACGGCCAACCTGCCGCCTCTGTAGAGTCATTGACCTGGTGAGCACGACCGATCCCGGGAGAGTGGCATGGCCGACCGGCATCGGTCCCCGCACACGGACCGGGCGGACCGCGCCGACCGGAGCCTGGGCGGCCGACAGCTCGCCGCGATGCTGCCCGACCCGGCAGAGGCCCGGCCGGCCTACCGCCACCTGGCCAGGGCGATCAGTGCGCTGATCCTCGACGGACGCATCGCGCTGCACGTCAGGCTCCCCGCCGAACGGGAGCTGGCCACGGCCCTGCACACCAGCAGGGCCACCGTCACCGCCGTGTACGACCTGCTGCGCGAGAGCGGCTACGCGCACAGCCGCCAGGGCTCCGGTACCTGGACGGCCCTTCCGGAGGGACGGGCCCCCAGCGGCATCGCACGGCTCCTCGGGCCCCAGGACACCGCGATCGACCTGGCCAGCGCCGCCCCCGGACTGCCGGAGCGGACGCTCCTCGACGCCCTCGCCCAGGTCGCCCCGCGGCTGGCCGAGCACGCGCACACCCCCGGCTACCACCCGTACGGCCTCCCGGAGTTGCGCGCCGCCGTCGCCGAGCGCTTCACCCGGCGGGGACTGGCCACGATCCCCGAACAGATCCTGGTGACCGCCGGCGCCCAGCACGCGCTCACGCTCGTCCTGGGGCTGCTGTGCCGGCCCGGTGACCGGGTCATGGTCGAGAACCCGTCCTACCCGAACGCCCTGGAGGCCATGCGCCGCGCCCGGCTGCGCACCCTGTCGGTCCCGGTGACCGACACCGGCTGGGACATCGAGATCACCGAGTCGACCTTCCGCCAGACGGTTCCCCAACTGGCCTATCTGCTCCCCGACTTCCACAATCCGACCGGCTGCCTCATGCCCGACGAGGAGCGCGTCCGCATGCTGCGCGCCGCGGAGCGCTCCGGCGCCTGGCTGGTCGTCGACGAGACCCTGGCCGACCTCGCCCTCGACGTCCCGGCCCCGCCGCCGTTCGCCTCCCGCGCCACCCCCGGCGGGGCCGGCCAGGTCATCACCATCGGCTCGATGAGCAAGACGCACTGGGGCGGTCTGCGCATGGGCTGGGTGCGTGCCCCCGCGCAGCTCGTCACCGAACTCGCCGGCCAGCGAGCCGCCACCGATATGGGCGGCTCGGTGCTG
The DNA here is from genome assembly GCF_004125265.1 of Streptomyces lydicus. Taxonomy (GTDB): domain Bacteria; phylum Actinomycetota; class Actinomycetes; order Streptomycetales; family Streptomycetaceae; genus Streptomyces; species Streptomyces lydicus_C. The sequence continues at coordinate 8,494,576 of NZ_RDTE01000003.1, read as the reverse complement.
GACCAGCTGCTGGCCGTCCCGCTCCTGGACCGTGCCGGGGAACTGTTGCCGGCCCGCCTGGAACAGCTGCGCGGACAGCGCGCCGCTCTGGCCGCGGCGCTGACCGAGCACCTGCCGCAGTGGACCTGGCAACTGCCGCCCGGCGGACTGTCGTTGTGGGTGGACCTCGGCGCGCCCCTCTCCTCGGCGCTGGCCGAACGGGCCCTGGACTACGGGGTACGGATCGAGGGCGGTGCGTACTTCGGCACCGATCCCGGCCTGTTCGAACAGCGCCTGCGTATCCCCTACACCACCTCGCCGGAGACCCTGCGCGAGGCCGTGCACCGCATGGCCGCCGCCCTCACGGAGGGGCTTTCACCGTCGTCCGCCACCCGCCGAGCGCGCTGGGTCGCCTGAACCGGGCACGGCCATCGGCCGGGCACCGCTTTCGGTCCGGCACCGCTTTCAGCCCGACACCACGTTCGGTCGAGCCCTGGGTATCGGCGCTTCCAGTCGGCGTACACCGCACCGGAGTTGGTGCGGTCCCCGAGCGGCCGCACATCGGCCCGCCGCCGCCAGGACCACCACACCACGCCCACCCCCCTCACCACCCTTTAGTCTGATAATTACTCTCTTTCACACTCCGTCTGCATTGTGCAAAACCTTTGGTGTTAGCCGCATATGGAGGGCGCCACGGGTGCATGGTCAGTGTTGCCCGGCCATCGGCAGGGCATCTCGCCCATGGCTTCGCGCCATGGCAATGCAGAAAGGCACGATCGATGACTGACGGATTCAAGCGCGCCCTCGCTCTCGGCGCCGCCACCGTTGCTCTCGCCGGAGGCACCCTCCTCTCCTCGGTGGGTGTCGCCTCGGCCACGCCGTCGCACCACGGAGACCACACGACCACCCGACACGTCGACAGGGGCCGGTGCCACATGGTCCACGGACACTGGACCCGGACCTGGCACCCGGCCTGGCGTGACCGGCACGGCGTCCGTCACCCCGGCTACTGGACCCGGACCTGGCACCGGGAGCACCTGGTCTGCCGCCGCCACTGACCACTCCCCCGCTGTAGCCGACCACAGCAGCTGAAGGGCCCCCGAGCCGACGCGTACTCGGGGGCCCACCCGCGTCCGGCTTCAGCGCACGCCGTGGGGCCGGAACTGGACACTGATCCGCGGCCCCGCCGCACGGCTGCTCTTGGGGATCGCATGTTCCCAGGTCCGCTGACAGGAGCCGCCCATCACGATCAGGTCGCCGTGCCCCAGCGGCCGCCGTACGGTGGCGCCGCCGCGCCGCGGACGGAGCAGCAGATCGCGCGGCGCGCCCACGGACAGGATGGCGACCATGGTGTCCGCGCGTCGGCCGCGGCCGATCCGGTCGCCGTGCCAGGCCACACTGTCGCGGCCGTCGCGGTAGTAGCAGAGCCCGGCCGTGGTGAACGGCTCGCCGAGCTCGGTGGCGTAGTGCGCGGACAGCGCATCCCTCGCCTCGGCCAGCACGGGGTGCGGCAGGGTGTCGCCGGCCTCGTAGAAGGCGAGCAGCCGCGGCACGTCCACCACCCGCTCGTACATCCGCCGGCGCTCGGCCTGCCAGGGCACCTCGGCAGCGAGCCGGTCGAACAGGGCATCGGCCCCGCTCAGCCATCCGGGCAGCAGATCGAGCCAGGCCCCGTCACCGAGCTCGGTCCTGCGCACGCCGCGCAGCGGGCCGAGACGGACCTCGTCGGTCTGGTCGAAGAGCGAGCCCTGAAGGTGCGTGGCCATGCTTCCAGGGTACCCATTATTCGAATGTGTGTTCTGTAGTGTGGCGGTCACGCGTCGGCACTCCCCGCGCCACCGGTTGCGCTCCGGCAACACTCCCCCACACCCCCGACACACCCCGATACCAATCACTGCACCCCGGCACGCGCTGCCCGGCGAGGCAACGGCAGCCGCCGACGACACGGCCTTGCCTCCCCGCGGCACCGGGAGCAGGCTGAATACATGGGCAACGGAGAAGGCCCGACGCTCATCACTTCCGTGCAGCGCGCCTTCCGCTTGATGGAGGCCGTGGGTGCCCACGAGGGCGGCGCACCGGCGAAACAGCTGGCACGCGAGACAGAGCTGCCGCTGGCCACCACGTATCACCTTCTGCGCACGCTGGCGCACGACGGGTACATCCGGAAACTGGAGGACGGCGGTTTCGTCCTGGGCGACAAGCTGGACACCCTGCACGCCGGAGGGCGGGGGCAGGCGCTGCTCAACCGGGTCCGCCCCGCGCTCGCAGCGCTACGGGACGACCTCTCGGCCGCCGCCTACCTGACCTTCTACGAGGACGGCGAGATCCGGGTGGCCGAGATCGTCGACGGCCCCCGGGCACCCCGGGTCGACCTCTGGGTGGGCTTCGAGGACGCCGGGCACGCCACGGCACTGGGCAAGTGCGTACTGCGTGAGCTGGACGACGGGGCCCGCGACGACTACCTCTCCCGGCACCCCCTGGCCGACCTCACACCCCGCACCATCACCGGACGGGCCGAACTGCTGCGCAGGCTCGACACCCTGCCCACGGCGCCGCTCGTGACGGACATGGAGGAGTACGCGCTCGGCACGTTCTGTGTCGCGGTGCCGGTCTACAGCGGCGAAACGCTCGGATCCCTCGGCGTCTCGCTGCGGGCGGACCGCATCTCGCGCATCGAGGAGATCCGCAGCCGGCTGCTTCCGACGGCGAGTCGCGTGACCAGGGGACTGTCACTCACTATGTGAAATCCCGGCCCTTGCCGCTCCCCTACAGATGCCGCTTTCCTTGAGGAAACGGACATTTTCAGGTGCTGATGCCCTCAGCCCAGGCCCTGAGCAGGGAAGCGAGCCGCGGAACCGTACATGCGCCAAGCCCGGACCCATCACCACGACCGCCTGCCGCGGTGGCAGGCCGCCAAGCCGTTCTCCACGCTGCGGACGGCGGTCCGCCGGATCGCACCGCCCCGGAGTGACGCACCGGCCCGTGCGGCGGACGCCCGCCGCCACTACACCTCCTGCCTGCCGGTTCTGATCATCGCGGCCGTGGCGCTCCTCGCCTTTTCCGGCGGATCCGGTATGAGCTGGCTGCCGCTGCTCGCCGTGGGTCCCGCGCTGGCTGCCGCCACCAGCGGGCCGTGGGGAGTACTCCGCGTCGGCGTCCTGGCGGTGGCACTGGGGGCGGCGCTCGGCCTGCACGACGGTGCGCCGGGCAGCGACCAGGCGATCGTGCTGTCCACACTGTCCGCCGTGACCTTGGCCAGCAGTCTGGCCGGCGCGCTGCGCAGGCGTCGCGAGCAGGTGCTGGCCGCCGTCCGCTCGGTCGCCGAGGCCGCCCAACACGCCTTCCTCAAACCCGTGCCGGCAACGGTCGGGCCTTTCCAGACGGCAGTCCACTACAGCGCCGCCGCTGCCGAGGCCCGGATCGGCGGGGACCTCTACGCCCTGGTTCCCACGCCGTACGGGGTCCGGCTGATCGTGGGCGATGTACGCGGCAAGGGGCTGCCGGCGGTGGGCATCGCCGCGCTGGTCCTGGGCGTGTTCCGGGAAGCGGCCTATGACGAGCCGGATCTGCTCGATGTGGTCCACAGGATCGAACGCAGCCTGGCGCGCAACCTCGGCCCGGACGACTTCGTCACGGCAGTGCTGGCCGGGTACCCCGAGGCCGGCCGTATGGAGCTGGTCAACTGCGGGCATGCCGCTCCGCTCCTGGTCCACGGCTCGGGCATCCTGCCCGTCGAGCCCGTCCGTCCGGCCCCGCCGCTCGGTCTGCGCGCCCTGGCCGACGAGGCCCCCGGCCTCCAGGAGATCGCCCTGCACGAAGGGAACCAGCTGCTCTTCTACACCGATGGTGTGACCGAGGCCCGGGATCACAAGCGGCGGTTCTACCCGCTCGTGGAGCGGCTGTCGCAGCACATGTCGCCGGAGCCTTCACGCACTCTCGCCGCGCTCCACGAGGACCTGCTCGCGCATGTGGGCGGCGAGCTGCACGACGACGCCGCCATGCTCCTGCTCCGGAAGACGGCCGACGTCCCCTCGGCGGTCCCGGACGCACCGGACCCGTCGGCCGGACGGCAGCCCTGCCCTCCGGTGGCCGCCGAATAGGAGCACCCCCGGGGTGTGCGGTGTGGCGGCGTCCCGGGAGCCGGTGTGGCCGGGAGGCGGGAGCCGGCGGCAGCGACAGGTGCGTTCACGTGCCGGCCAGGAGTCCCTTGCGCAGGGTGGTGCACACCCGGGCCAGCAGGCGCGAGACATGCATCTGGGAGAGACCGAGCTCCGCACCGATCTCGGACTGGGTCATCTCCTCGCCGAAACGCATCCGGAGAAGGGTGCGTTCACGGTCGTCGAGCTCGGCCAGATGCGGCTTGAGGGCCTGGATGTCTTCCGCCAGGGTGAGGGCGGGATCCTCGCCGCCCATGAGGTCGGCGACGAGACCGGTGGTCTGCTGCTTGCCGCCGCCGGCTTGGACGGGCCGGTCTATGGAGTCGCTGTCGTAGCCGTTACTGGCCACGAGCCCTTCCGCCACTTCATCCTCCGCCAGATCGAGGCGGGCCGCGAGGTCGGCGACGGACGGCTCGTGTCTGCCCTCGCTCTCCAGCTCCTCCCTGGCACGGGCGAGGTCGATACGGAGCTCCTGCAGGCGCCGCGGCACGCGCACCGACCAGGTGGTGTCGCGGAAGAACCGCTTGATCTCGCCCTGGATGTAGGGGACGGCCAACGTGGTGAACTCCACGTCACGGGAGGGGTCATAGCGGTCGATCGCCTTGATCAGACCGATCGTCCCCACCTGCAGGACGTCTTCCATCGACTCCCTGCGGCTGGAGAACCGGCGGGCGACATAACGCACCAGGGAAAGATTCATCTCGATGAGGGTGTTGCGCGCGTACTGGTACTCGGGGGTCCCCTCCTCCAGTTCCTGCAGCCGCAGCAGGAACTGCTTGGACAACTCCCGTGCGTCGGACGGAGCGACGCGCAGCGGAACCTGGATCTGCGGCAGCACCGTCGGGGCCGGCACGGCACACTCCTGCGAGCCGGCCTCCGACTCCGTCCCTACGTTCATGGTGCTGTTGCTGCTCATGCTGCCGGCTCCCACCTGTTGCTGAGCCCCCGTCACCTGCCCCCTACCCGTCGCTGCCGCAGGCATGTCACAGCTCGGGCGGTCCGGCGCCGTACGCATGGCACGCATGGCACGCATGGCACGCATGGCAGATCGCATCGAAAGTCTGTTGCGTGGGCGGAGCCTCCGTGCCATGCTTTTCTTAACGCAACACAAGTAGCAGTAAGTCTCACTGGGGGAAGAGTGCCGATGTCCCGCCGCGCCGTTTCGTTCGAGGAGATTCCGGTCTCCGACGCCAGTTCAGGCCCCTATGCCCTCACCTTGGGCCCCGACGGCGCACTGTGGTGCACTCTGGTCCACGCCGGGCAGATCGCCCGGCTGGGACCGGGCGGGCAGGTCGATCGCCATCCGCTCGACTCCGCCGCATGCGGCCCCTCCCTCATCGCCCCGGGGCCCGATGGGGCGTTGTGGTTCACCCGTGGTCAGGACCATCGGATCGGACGGATCACCGTGGACGGGAAGGCGACCTCGTTCCCCCTCCCGGGTCCGGGCAGCGGGCCCTACGGGATCGTGGCCGGCGGCGACGGCGCGCTGTGGTTCACGCAGCTGCACACCGACCGCATCGGGCGTATCGACACGGACGGCCGGGTGACGGAGTACCCGCTGCACCTGCGCGGCGCCTTCCCCTCTGCCATCACCACCGGCCCCGATGACGCCCTGTGGTTCACCCTCAACCAGGCAGACGCGATCGGTCGCCTCGGTTTCGACGGCGACCTCACCCTCCACTCGCTGCCGACCGCGAACGCCGCACCGGTCGGCATCACCTGCGGAGCGGACGGCGCGCTCTGGTTCGTCGAGATAGGTGCCGGCCGGATCGGCCGTATCACCACGCAGGGCCGGATCGACGAGTTCCCGCTGCCGGACCCGGCGTGCCGGCCCCATGCCATCGTCGCCGGCCCGGCCGGTGACTGCTGGTTCACCGAATGGGGCGCGGGCCGCATCGGATCCATCACTGCCGACGGCCATATCGAGGAGTACGACCTCCCGAGCCCCGCTTCGGAACCGCACGGCCTGGCCTTCGGTGCTGATGGCGCCCTCTACGTGGCGCTGGAAGTCGGAGCGATTGCCCGCATGGCATTCCAGGACACCGCGGTGTCGTTCTCGGCATGCTCCCTCTCGGTGTCACCATCGAAAGACAAGCATCGCCGCCGGGAGCAAGGGCGACCGACGGCGCCATGACATGGACAGCCCACGGGGCGAAGGCTCGGCGAGCTGCAATCCGAGGAGAGGTGCCTGAATGAGCAGTGCAGCCGCCCGGGCCCGGATGCTGGGTGACCTGATCACCGCGAGTCACGTGATCACGCTGGAACAGGTGCCGGACCTGGTCGTCAAGCACGCGGCCCGGGTCGGCTGGCCGGGGGTGCTGATCTACCTGGCCGATCTGCAGCAGGAAGTGCTGTGCCTGCTTGCCGGCCAGGAGCCCGGTGCCGGCGGCGGCACGACGTCACCGCCGGATGTGGTGCGCATGGAAGGCACCCTCGCCGGGCGGGCGTTCCAGACCGGGGGCATGGTCGCGAACCCCACCCCCGGGGCCGAGCAGTGGTGGGTCCCGTTGCTCGACGGCACCGAGCGACTGGGCGTGCTGCGCGCCTCCGGCCCCCCGGGCACGGAGATGGACTCCCAGGCGGCCCTGGACCTGCGCAACCTTGCCGGGCTGATTGCGCTGATGATCGTCAGCAAGCGGGGGGCGAGCGACACCTATGCCCGGCTGGTGCGGCGCCGGAGGATGAATGTGGCCGCCGAGATGGAGTGGCGCATCATGCCGCCGAGGACCTTCGCCACCGACCGGGTGCTGGTCAGTGCGGTGATGGAGCCCGCTTATGAGGTCAGCGGCGATGTCTTCGACTACGCCATCGCCGGGGAGACCGTGCACCTGGCGCTCTTCGACGCCATGGGCCACGACACGGCCGCCGGACTGACCGCGAGCCTCGCGGTCGCCGCCAGCCGCAACCGGCGCCGGCAGAGCCCCGGAATCCTGCAGATCGCCGAAGCCGTGGAACACGCACTGGTGGAACAGTTCGGCTGCAGCCGCTACGCCACGGGCATTCTGGCCGAGCTGAACACCGGCACCGGGCTCCTCACCTGGACCAGCGTCGGGCACCCTGCACCGGTCGTCATCCGCAAGGGCCGCACCGCACTGAGCCTGACCTGCCCGCCGGCCCCTCCCATGGGCACCGATCTGGGCCTGCCGCCCACCGTGGTCCAAGAACAGCTGGAGCCCGGCGACCGCCTGCTGCTCTACACCGACGGCATCACCGAAGCCCGTAACCGCGAAGGCCAGGAATTCGGCCTGGCGGGCTTCACGGACTTCCTCATCCAGCACCATGCCGACGGGCTCCCCGTCCCGGAGACCCTGCGGCGCCTGATCAGGCGTCATCTGGCCTACCACGACGGCCGGCTCGACGACGATGCCACGGTCCTGCTGCTGGAGTGGAGCGGCCCCACCCCCTACCGCCCCGCACGGGTCGAAGCCCTCGCCGGGCTCCCCGAGCACACCACCGAGGACCCGCCCCTGGCCACCCCCTGGAGCACACCCGTCAGAGACGTCCTGTGAAACGCCGGGGCCGCACCGCGCCAGGGGCCTCCCCGGCAGCGGCAACCGGAGTGGGTCGCCGACGGCGGGGCAGAAGTAACCCGCTCTCGTCGGTCCCGGCGACCGGCCGGGTGCGCCCCCGACGGCGGGGCAGAAGCCCTCTGGAGGTCACAGATGCCATCGACTCTTGCGGTACCGCACATCGGACGACGCACCGCCCGTCGCGCCGCGCGCAGCTCGGCGGTCCGGGCCGCGGCGCGTGGTGGGTTCGCGGCCCGGGGCGTGATCTACGTCCTTGTGGGGGTACTGGCGCTGCGGATCGCGTTCGGCGACCCCGGTGAGCAGGCCGACCGGGGCGGAGCGCTGGCGGAGATCGCCGCCCGGCCGTTCGGCGGTGTGCTGATATGGGCACTCGGTCTGGGACTGGCCGGGATGGCCCTGTGGCGCCTGTCCGAGGCGGTGTTCGGTGCGGCAGGGCCCGACGGGCACAAGGCCGGCACGCGACTGCTGTCGCTCGTCCGTTGCGTCTTCTACGCCGTGGTGTCCTTCTCCGTGCTGTCGTTCGCGGCGGGGAAGAAGGGCAGCGGAAGCGGGGCGAGCGACCAGCAGTCCCGGGATGCCACGGCCACGGCGCTGGAACTGCCCGGCGGCCCCTGGCTGGTGGCCGCCGCGGGGGTGGGCATTGCCGTGGCGGGAGTCTGGATAGCGGTGCGGGCCATCCTGCGCACCTTCCACAAGCACCTCGACAGGAGCGGCATGTCACGGTCCGCCCGGCGCGGTGTCGATGTGCTCGGCGTCTCGGGTGGCATCGCCCGCGGTGGAGTGTTCACCCTCGCCGGCATCTACGTCGTCAAGGCCGCGGTTGCCTACGACCCCGGCCGCGCCAAAGGCATGGACGATACGCTCCGTTCCTTCGCCCACACCCCGGCCGGCCCCTGGCTGCTGGCCGCGATCGCCGCGGGTCTGGCGCTGTTCGGCGCCTTCTCGTGCGCCATGGCCCGCTGGCGGGACGTCTGAGCTTGCGAGGCCTGCCCGCCGCCCCCGGAATCATCGCCGCACGTCCGGCACCCCTACCCCACGAAACACTCCCGCTCCACGAAACTGCCACCCCACGGCAGACTCCGCCCCACAGCAGACTCCGCCCCACGACACACTCCCACTCCACGTCAGGAGCTCTCTTCGGATGACCGAGACCCATCAGAATGCCCCGGCCGCACGGACCGTCTACCGTGCCGAGGCCTTTGTGCGCAACGGCCGCTGGCACCTCGAAGTCGCCAGCCTCGACAGCGAACCCGACACCGGCGACACCGAAGCCCTGCTGGTCACGCTGTGGCCCGTCGATGAGGCGCCGAACGGCAGCGGCTTCCCCGCCGCCTCCCTCGGCGCGCAACTGCGCGACAGCGGCTTCGACCTCGCCGACCCCGGTCGGGGCACCGACGGCTGGACGCCGACCGGCGACCGGGACCGTTACACCGCCTCCTGCTACGCGACGGACGAGACGACCGCTTGACGTGCTGACCGTGCCGGGTACCTGGCGGCGCGGCGACGGGCGTCGCCCCGGGGGGCGCTGGAGCAAGTGGCACCGGAGGGGCAGGCCGGATCCCGCCCCGCCCCTCCGGGCCGTCGGTCAGCCGGTCTGCAGGGTCGCGTCGTCGATGACGAAGCTGGTCTGCAGGCTGGAGTCCTCGGTGGCGGTGAAGGTCAGGGTGATCCGCTGTCCGATGTAAGGGGTCAGGTCCAGGGTCCGCTGGGTGTAGCCGCTCGATGCCGCGGTGTTGGAGAGGGTCGCCAAGGTGGCACTGCCCACCTTGACCTTGAAGGTGTCGTAGGCGACCCGGTCGGTCTCATCGGTGTCGATGTGCAGCCAGTAGGTCAAGGTCGCCTTGCCGCATCCGGCGGGCACGGTCACCGACTGGTTGAGGGTTTCGGTGGCGGTGGAGCCGTAGCCGCCGAGCCAGGCGAACCTGCTGCCGCCGTGGGCGGACTGGCCCGCATGGGCGCCGATCGCTGCGGTGTCGCCCGTCCAGGGAGTGGTGCCGTTCTCGAATCCGCCGTTGGCGAGCAGCTGTTGGGCGGTGCAGCCTCCGGCGCCCTTGATCGTCAGGGTGTACTGCGTGGTGTGGGTGACGGACCCGGTACCGGTGACGGTGAGGGGATAGGTGCCGGGCGCCGTGCTCGGAGTCGTGGCGAGGGTCATGGTGGAGCTGCCGCCGGAGGTCACCGAGGCGGGGCTGAAGGAGACGGTCACACCGGCTGGAGCGCCCGAGGCCGACAGGGCCACCGTCTGTGCGGACCCGCTGGTGGTGGCCGTGGAGACGGTGCTGGTGGCCGAGGCGCCGGGGTCCACGCTGCCGGCTGCGGGGCCGGCGGTCAGGGAGAAGTCGTTCGCCGGGGTGGTGTCGGCGACGGCGAGCTTCCACAGGGTGGCGGCGATGCCGTCGACACTGCGGTTCAGTCCGGTGCTGTTGATGTTGTCGGTGGTGTCGCAGGACTGGTGGTAACAGGAGTCGTAGGCGCGGTTGGCGGTGCCGCCCCACTTGGCCGCCTGTGCGGAGGTCTTCCGGGCACTGGCGCCCATCGCGTATCCGGAGGTGGGAATGCCCGCCCGCTCGAAGGAGTAGTCGTCGGAGCGGCCGGCGCCCTCGGTGTTCTCCTCGGGCTGGAGGCCCAGGGAGTCCCAGTAGGCCTTCATCGGCTGGGCGGCCGCCGAGGTCAGATGGTTGATGAAGTAGCCGCCGTTGAGCGAGGCGATCATGTCGAAGTTGTAGTACGCCTTGATCTTCGACCGCTCGGCGGCCGAGAGGGAGTTGACGTAGAAGTCGGAGCCGTTGAGGCCCTGTTCCTCGTCGGTCCACCAGCCGAACCGGACGCGGGCCGCCATGGCGGGGTGCTGCTGCGCGAGGGTGAGCGCCGTCTCCAGCAGCGCGGTGGAGCCGGAGCCGTTGTCGTTGATCCCGGGGCCTGCCCCGACGCTGTCGAGGTGGGAGCCGAACATGTACACCTTGGCGGCGTCGCCCTGCGGCCATTCGGCGATCAGGTTGGGCCCGGCCCCGGTGGCGCAGCCGGAGGTGCAGGGCTGCTCGGTGACGGTGTAACCGGCCGCCTGGAGCTTGGCCTTGGCGTAGGCGACCGAGTCCCGGTAGCCCTGGCCGCTGGATTTGCGGGTGCCGCCGTTGCGGGTGGCGATGGCGTTCAGCTCGGTCAGATGCGCCTGGACCTTGGCGACGTCGATGTCGGGGGCTTCGGCGGCCCGGGGGCGGGCGGCGGCGGGGCCTTCGACGGACGTGGCCCGACCGCTGGACGAGGCCCGACCGCTGGACGAGGCCCGACCGCTGGACAAGGCCGGACCGCTGGACGAGACCCGGTCGAGGGCGGCTGTCGCGGCGCCCGCCGGATGGGACAGCGGGCCGGCCTGGGAGACGGCCGCGGCGGTGGGGGCGAGGCTCAGCACGGCGGCTTGGAGGGTGGCGGCGAGGGCGACGCCGGCCACCGCGAGTCTTCGTAACACCATGGCTCCTTGAGGGGTAGGGAGTGCTACCGACGGAGGTTCTGGTGGAGCGCCGGGCCGTGGCGGCGCCTCGTCCGGCCGGCCTCGGCCACGTGGGGCGGCGTCAGCGCGGTGCGAGAACGGCATGTCCATGACCCAGGCCGCCGTACCATCACACCGCGGCACCCACCACGTCAACGGATGTCCCGGCGCAGCGCCGTGATTGTCGAAAAACGGCAGGTGGCGCCCGATAACCGGGCACTTGGCCGGGTCCGCGGACGGTTTCGGACACCCCTGGCACGTGCCGGGCACGGCCCCGGCACGCCCCGGGCACGACGAACCCCGCCCTGCGCACGGCAGGACGGGGCAGTCAAGGGCGTGGACGGGGGCGGTCGTGGGCGTGCGGGCGCGGGGCCCGTCCCGGTGCCTACAGGAAGCTGACGTTCTGGGCGAGGGCGAGCCGGCTGGAGTAGTTGATGGTGTTGGTGGCGGAGCGCATATAGGCGCGCCAGGCGTCGGAACCGGACTCCCGGCCGCCGCCGGTCTCCTTCTCCCCGCCGAAGGCCCCGCCGATCTCGGCACCTGAGGTGCCGATGTTGACATTGGCGATGCCGCAGTCGGAGCCCTCCGCTGACAGGAAGAGCTCGGCCTCCTGCTGATCGCGGGTGAAGATGCTGGACGAGAGGCCCTGCGGGACATCGTTGTGCAGGGCGATGGCCTCCTCCAGGGTGTCATAGGTCTGCACGTACAGGATGGGGGCGAAGGTCTCCTCGCGGACCACGTCGGTCTGTGCGTCGACGCGGACGAGGACCGGCTCGGCGTAACCGGCCCGGGGCGCGGCATCGGCCAGGCGCCGGTTGCCGCCCGCGAGGATCTTGCCGCCCTCGGCCTGGGCCCGGGTGAGGGCGTCCTGCATGGCGTCCAGGGCGGTGGTGGAGATCAGTGGTCCGACGAGGGTGGTCTCGTCGAACGGGTCACCGATGGGGAGCTTCCGGTAGGCGGCGGTCAGCCGGGCGATGAGGGTGTCGGCGATGTCCCGGTGGACGATGAGGCGGCGCAGCGTGGTGCAGCGCTGGCCCGCGGTGCCGGCCGCGGCGAAGACGATGCCCTGCACGGCGAGGTCGAGGTCGGCGGAGGGCGCGACCACGGCCGCGTTGTTGCCGCCGAGTTCGAGCAGGCTGCGCCCGAAGCGGGCGGCGACACGCGGGCCGACCTCGCGGCCCATGCGGGTCGAGCCGGTGGCGCTGATCAGCGCGATACGGGGGTCGTCGACGAGCTTTTCGCCGGTGGTGCGGTCGCCCAGCAGCAGGCGGTGCACATCGCGCGGGGCGCCGACCTCCTCGGCGGCCTGTGTCAGCAGCCGGTCGCAGGCCAGGGAGATCAGCGGGGTGAGTTCCGAGGGCTTCCAGATCACGGTGTCACCGCAGGCCAGCGCGACGGCGGTGTTCCACGACCACACCGCGGCGGGGAAGTTGAACGCGGAGATGACGCCGACCACGCCCAGCGGGTGCCAGGTTTCGGCGAGGCGGTGGCCGGGGCGCTCGGAGGCGATGGTGCGGCCGTAGAGCTGGCGGGACAGGCCGACGGCGAAGTCGCAGATGTCGATCATCTCCTGGACCTCACCGAGCGCCTCGGAGCGGATCTTGCCCGCTTCGATGGTGATCAGGTCGGCCAGCTCGCCCTTGTGGTCACGCAGCAACTCCCCCAGTCGGCGCACGAGTTCACCGCGGCGGGGCGCGGGGGTGGTGCGCCAGGCGAGGAACGCCTCGCGGGTGGCGGCGATGGCCTCCTCGGTGTCGGCGGCGGTGGCCGCGCGCAGGCCGAAGAGGTCGTCACCGGTGATGGGGCTGCGGGCCGAGAAGTCGTCGCCTTCCGGAACGGTGACACCGAGGGCGGCGAGGCTGTCGCGGGCCCGGGTGCGCAGGTCCTCGGTGGTGGGGAGGATGATGCCGGTCATGATGCTCCTCTGGGGTGTTGAGGCGTGTTGAGGGGAGTGGAGGGGTTTCGAAGGGGGCTGAGGCGGCGGGCCGGGGATCAGCCGGGCGTGCCGTCGAGTCCGAGTTCCCGGGCGGCCTGCGCGAGGGAGCGGTTCTGCTGCTCCTCGTACAGGTCGAACGGGTCCAGGACGTCGCGGCCGAGGACGCCGGAGAGCCAGGCGCTGTCGTAGGCGGCCCCCTGCCGGTCGCTGTTCCTGGAGCCCTCGTCGCTGAGGTTGGACTGGAAGATGCCGGCCGCGGAGCGCGGCAGGAAGTCCTCGTAGACCAGCGGTTCGGCCCGGACCCAGTCCCCTTCCAGCAGGTCGCGGAGCCCGGCCGGCGGGCGGCTGCCGTCGCGTGGGCGGTCCGGCGCGGCGTGGTAGGTGAAGTGCGCCAGGCCCGCCGCGGCGAGTCCCTGCTCGGTGTCGGGCAGTTCCTCCGCCCACAGGCGGCGGGCGAGTGCGGCCCGGTCGGCAGGGGGCAGACCGGCGGCCCGGTCGTCGACCCGGGCGAGCAGCCGGTCGTAGCGGGCCCGGCCCTCGCGGCTGAGGGCGATACCGCGGGCTTCGACCTCACCGAAGCGCACCCGCAGGGATCCACTGATCACGCTGCCGTCCGGGGTGCGCATCGCGCGGGGCTCGGCGAGCGCCCGGAAGGAGGTCTGGCGCAGCAGGACGTCGGGGCCCTTCCAGCGGGGTGGCCCCTGGATGGTGTCGATCATCTCGATGCCGCGCTCGGTCATCCGCCGGTAGAGCTCGTCGATGTCCAGGACGCGGGGGGTGAGGTGGTTGATGTGGGTGCTGCCCACTCCCCCGATGTCCGCGGCGACGGCCGAGATCCGTTCCAGGGTGGCGTACCACGCCTGGTCGACGGGCTCGGGGGACAGTTCGAAGGCCTGCACGGCGAGGTGGAGGAACCGCTCGGCGTCCGCTTCGGGCAACTCCCCTGCGCTCTCCGCGCGGTCGGCGAGGGCGAGCAGTTCCGGGGGGAAGAGCTCACGGCCGGCGAGGAAGTTCTCCAGCCGGGCGCGCAGGTCGGGGTCGAAGAACCGGGGGTCGGCGGGGGTGAGCAGGGAGGTGAAGACGCGGAAGGGATTACGGGCCAGTTCGCCGGCGTCGACGGGGCGGAACGCGGTCGATACGACGGGGATCGCGCTGGCGGCGGCCTCCCGTAGATCGTAGAAGCCGACCGGGTACATCCCCAGGGCGCCGAAGATCCGGGCGACCTGGCGCAGTTCCTCCGGGGTGCCGACGCGGATGGCGCCGTGCCGCTCCGCGGTCACCCGGCCGATGGATCCCAGGCGCTCGGCGTCGGCGCCCTGTGCCCGCAGCACGTCCTCGTTGACCGCGCGGGAGACGTCCACCAGCGTGGTGTAGGCGGGCACCTCCCGCCCGTACATGTCCGAGAGCCGCTGGGCGAACGCGGCGCGCAGTTGCCACTGGCTGATCATCGGCAGTCGTCCTTCCGTCGGGGGGATTCACACCACGTGGATTTCGGGGCGGATCTCGGCACCGGCCGTGAAGCGGTCGGCGCTGAAGGGGGTGACGTCGACGAACGGTGTGCGCTCCAGGTAGAGGTCGCGCACGATCTCGCCGACGGCGGGGGCCTGCAGGAAGCCGTGGCCGGAGAACCCGGTGGCGTACAGGAAGTTGTGCGGCGCGCCGGCCCGTCCGATCAGGGCGTTGTGGTCCGGGGTGACCTCGTACAGTCCGGCCCAGCCCCCGGTGGTCTCCATTCCGGCGAGGGCGGGGGCCCTGCGGCGTGCGGCGGCACGGAAGAGGTCAAGCCAGTCCGGCGTCCAGGTGGTGTCGAAGCCCTCGTCCTGTCCGGGGTCGGCGAGGCCGAACAGCAGGCCGTCGTCGCTGTTGTGGAAGTAGGCGGTCGAGGCGAAGTCGATGGTGAAGGGGATGCGCGGGGCGGGCGGCGCGAGCGGCGCGGTGAAGGCGAGCTGGCGGCGCACCGGGCGCACCGGGAGGTGGACGCCCGCCATCTCGCCGAGCCGCGCGGACCAGGCGCCCGCGGTGCAGATGACCGTGGAGCAGGAGATCCGGCCGTGATCGGTGTGGACGGCCGTGACCCGGTCACCGGTGGTGTCGAGGCCGGTGACGGTGGTGTGCGTGGCGAAGGTGACGCCCGCGCCCGCGGCGGCGCGCGCATAGCCCTGGACGGCGAGTCGGGGCCGGGCGTGGCCGTCGGTCGGGGAGTAGGCGGCGGCCACCAGTCCGTCGGTGCTGACGTAGGGACACAGTCGCTGTGCCTCGTCGGGGCCGATCATGCGGCTGGGGACGCCGAGGCCGTTCTGGAGCCGGACGGCGGTCTCGAAGTCCGCGGCCTGCCGGTCGCTGGTGAGCAGGAAGAGATAGCCGACGCTGTCCAGCCGGATGTCCGCGCCGGGACGCTGTCCGAAGTCCTGCCAGGCGCGCAGACTCCTGCTGCCCAGGGCGATGTTGAGCGGGTCGGAGAACTGCGCCCGCACTCCGCCGATCGGTTTGCCCGAGCTGCCGCCGGCCAGTTCGCCGCGCTCGATCACGACGATGTCGGACACCCCGGCCTCGGCCAGGTGGAACGCGATGCTGGTGCCCATCACACCGCCGCCGACGATCACGACGTCGGCGGTCGGCGGCACGGTGCGGGAGGTGGATGACATGGACAAGAGGCCGATCCCTTCCGGAGGCCGGCGCCTGCGCCGGGGGCGTCCGTCCGGCGCAGGCGGGGCTGTCGGTGCATGGCGAGAAGAGCTGATCAGCTAGCTGCCCGTCATCGTGCAGCACTCCAACCTTTGACGTCTACGAACAGTTAGTACGTCTGATCTATTAGGATCTCTATATGGACTGGACGAGTGCCCAGCTGCGGTCCCTGGTGGAGCTGACCAGGCGCGGAACGATCACCGCGGCGGCCCAGGCCCTTGGATACACGCCCGGCGGCGTCTCCCAGCAGATCGCCGCGCTGGAGAAGGCCGCGGGCACGGAGCTGCTGCGGCGGGTGGGGCGCCGGGTGGAGCTCACCGATGCCGGCCGCACGCTCGCGGGTCACGCCGAGCGGATCCTGGCGACGGACGCGGAAGCCGTCGAGGCCCTGGAGCGCACCCGGCACGAGATCTCCGGCGTGCTGCACGTAGGGCTGTTCGCCACGGCGGCCGCCGAGATCCTGCCGCCGGCGCTGCAGGAGGTACGCCAGGCCCATCCCCGTCTCGCGGTGCACAGCCGCGATATGGAGGTGGACGAGGTGCACGACGCGGTCGCCTCGGGAGCGGTGGACCTGGCGCTCGGTCTCGATTACCCGGATGTGCCCCTTCCCCGGGAGTCCGCCCTGCAGGTGCGGCAGCTGTACCGAGAGCGGTTCTCGCTGGCGGTCCCCGCCGGTTCGATGGACGGCCGCGAGGTGATCGGCCTGGCCGATACCCAGGACCTGGGATGGATCCTGCCGTCGGCCGACAGCTACTACGGCCGGGCGGTGCGCACGGCCTGCCGGCGCGCGGGAATCGAACCCCGGGTCCAGCACGAGGTCACCGACACCGCGGCCACGCTGGCGCTGGTCGAGGCGGGCATCGGGGTGAGCACGGTGACGGATCTGATGCTCGGTCTGCGCGCGTCCCGGCTCGATGTCGTACGGCTGCGGGAGAAGGTCGAGCGGCACATCGTGGTGCTGTTCCGCTCCTCCGTCGAGCACCGGCCCACGGTGGCGGCGCTGGTCGACGTCCTGCGCGCGGTGTCCGGGGCCCGGCGCGGTACCCCGGCCCGCCGCGACCCGTAAGACGGCACTCCGGCCCGCCGCGCACCCACAGGACAGAGCCCCGGCCGCCGTCGCACCGCGACGCCCCGTCATCAACAGGCCCGCTCCCCAGGCGAGTTGACGTGCATCCGCAACAAGATGCCCGGTGCACGAGAATCCGGGCTGCTCGCCCTGCGCCGCGCCTTCCCCAGTTCCGCTTGCCCTCAGCCACGCAAGTTGTCGCGCTGGGGTCCCTTTTGCCGGGGCGGATCCTGAGTGAAGGTTTCAGGCCAGTGGTGACCCCCGCCACGACGGTGGCCCGTCGTGCCGCCGTTGCCTGAGAGGGAGCGAGCGATGTCCCCCGATCACACCCCGAAATCTCCCCTTCGCGCGTTGCTGGGACGAGGCCCCCAGGGAATCTTCCGGCGCACACTTCCCCATGAACAGCCCGGCGGTGAGCGTATGGTGCGCACGCTCGGCCTCACCCAGCTGACGATGATCGGCATCGGCGCCATCATCGGGGCCGGGATCTTCAGCCTGGCCGCGGCCGTCGCGCGGGACGTCGCCGGCCCCGCCGTCCTGATCTCGTTCCTGGTGGCCGGGGCCGCCTCGCTCTGTGCGGCCTTCGCCTACGCCGAGTTCGCCGGGATGGTCCCGAAGGCCGGCTCGTCCTACACCTACTGCGCCGCGGTCCTGGGGGAGATCGCCGGCTGGATCGTGGGCTGGGACCTGCTCCTGGAGTACACCGCCATCGTCGCCGTCGTCGCGATCGGGATGTCGGGCTATCTGGGATTTCTGCTGCAGGCGGTCGGCATCCAGCTGCCGGTCTGGGCCCTGGGCGCCCCCGGCACCGGCGCCGGCCACCGGGTGGACCTGCTCGCGATGGCGATCTGCCTCGGTGTGGCCTGGCTGCTGACCCGTGGCACCCGCACCTCGGCCCGAGTGGAGACGGTGCTGACCCTCGTCAAGATCGGCATCGTGCTGCTGGTGATCGTGGTGGGCTTCACCAAGGTCAGGACCGGCAATCTGCATCCCTTCGCGCCGTTCGGCTTCGGCGGGGCCTTCACCGGGGCCGCCACGGTCTTCTTCGCCGTGTTCGGCTATGACGCGCTGAGTACGGCGGCGGAGGAGTCGATGGAGGCACGGCGCAAGCTGCCGAAGGCGATGATGCTGTCGCTGGCGGTGTCCATGGTGCTGTACGTGCTGGTCTGCATCGTGCTCACCGGGATGCAGCGCTACCGCGAGCTCAACCCGAACAGCGGGATTTCCAGCGCGTTCCAGAGCGTGGGGCTGAGCGGGCTGGCCAATGTGATCGCCGTCGGCGCGGTCATCGGCATCGTCACCGTGACGTTCTCCTTCATGATGGGTGCCTCCCGCCTGTGGTACGCGCTCAGCCGCGACGGGCTGATGCCGGCCTGGTTCGGCGCCATCCACCCCCGGCGCAAGGTGCCGCACCGTGCCACCTGGCTGATCGGTGGGGTGTCCGCGGTGCTGGCGGGGCTGCTGCCCATCAACGCGGTCGCGGAACTCACCAATATCGGCGTGCTGCTGGCGTTCGTGGTGGTCTCCGCCTCCGTGCTGGTCCTGCGCTACCGCAAGCCGCACCTCAAGCGCGCCTTCCGCTGTCCGGGCATGCCGGTGGTGCCCGTCCTGGGGATGGCCTTCTCCGTCTGGCTGATGTCATTCCTGCAGTGGGAGACCTGGGTGCGGCTCGGCGGCTGGCTGGTCGTCGGCCTGGTCGTCTACGCCACGTACGGCTACCGCCGCACCCGCAGGGTCATGCCGGGAGGCTCGGTGGATCTCGACGCCCTCGACCGGATGTCCGACTCCGACGCGTCCGAGCCCGCGCCTCTCAGGTGACGGCCGGCCGGCCGCCCACGCGGGTGCTCCGCCCCTCCCCCGCCCTCGGAGTGGCGGAGCGCGCCCGGGTCCCGGCCGGTCACTCGTCGCACGCGGGGTGCACATACGGCTCGCCGTCGGGCACCGCGCGCCGCAGACAGCTGATCACCGCGGGGAGCAGCGGGTTGCTGTTCTCGCCGCGGTGCAGCGCCATCACCGTGCGGTGTGCGGAGTGCTGGGTGACCCGGGTCGCTTCGATCCCCTCGCCGGGAACGTGGCCGAGCGCCGGGACCACGGCCACGCCGAGTCCCGCGGACACCAGCTCCCGCACCACGGCGTAGTTGTTGCTGCGGAAGGCGACGGAAGCCTCGAACCCCGCGGCCGCACAGAGGCGGACGAAGGACCGGGCCCCGGCGGTGTCCTCCCGGCTGGTGATCCAGCGGGCCCCGGCCAGCTGGGACAGCTGGGCACCCAGGCCGCTGTCACGGGCCCTGAGCAGCACCAGGTCCTCACTCAGCAGGTGATGGCGGGTCAGGCCGTCGGGCCACTGGCGGGGGCTGAGCCCGTACTCGAAGACGAGCGCGACATCGAGATCGCCGTGGCTGAGCGCGGTGACGAGCTCTTCGGGCTCGCCCTCCTCCAGCTGGATCCGGGCCCGCGGATGGCTTGCGACGAGCGCCGACAGGGCGGCGGGCACCAGCCGTACATCGGCCGTGGGAAAGCTGCCCAGCCGCAGCCGGCCGGTGGCGCCGGTGGCGAGCTCCTGGACGTGGTGGTCCAGGTCCTCCATGGCCGCCAGCACATGGGTACTGAGATCGACCAGGCGGTGGGCCGCGGCGGTGGGGCGGATCCCGTGCGCCTCCCGCTCGAAGAGCACCAGGCCGGTCTCCTTCTCCAGCGCGGAGATCTGCTGCGAGATGGCGGAGGCGGTGTAGCCGAGGTCACGGGCCGCGAGGGCGAACGAGGCACTGCGGACGACGGCCTTGAGGGTGAGCAGGTGCAGTGGCTTCAGCAACGCGGCCTCCCAACGACGCGGGAGGCGAGCATAAGCATCCACCGCCCTCGAACGCGAGCCTCAGCATTCCTTGCCCTCAAGAATGAATTCTTTCGTCCTGCTGAGCCTTGTTCCCGGCCCGGGGCGCCCCACATCGTGGACGGGACCAGGCGGAACACGACCGGTGAGCTTACGAAGGAGCGAGCAGGGTGACCTCGACAGCCCAGGGCGTCGGCAGCCCCGACGCGGCAGCGGTGGCAAAAGCCCTCGACCAGGGGGACTGCGGCAAGGTCGCCGGCGATGCCGGTCACCGGGCACGGTACGCGTCCGATGCCTCGAACTACCGCCGGATCCCGCTCGCCGTGGTCTTCCCCCGCGAGCGGCAGCACGTCCTCAACGCGCTGCGGGTGTGCCGCCGCCTGGGGGTGCCGGTCACCGCACGCGGCGCGGGCACCAGCACCTCCGGGCAGGCCGTCGGACCGGGTGTGGTGCTCGACTTCTCCCGCTACTTCAACCGGCTGACGGCGCTGGATCCGCACGCCCGGACCGCGACCGTGCAGCCCGGCATCGTCCTGGACGACCTGCAGAGCGCCGCCGCCGGGCACGGGCTGGTGTTCGGCGCCGATCCCTCCACCCACAGCCGCTGCACCCTGGGCGGCATGATCGGCAACAACGCCTGCGGCTCGCACTCGCTCGCCTGGGGACGCACCGCGGACAACATCGTCGAACTCGAAGTGGTCACCTACCGCGGCACGGTGGTCCGGCTCGGCGAGATGACCCGGGAGGAGATCGACGCGGCCGTGGCCGCGGGAGACGACCGCGGAGAGCTGATCGGCGCCCTGTACCGGCTCGCCCAGGGCAACCTGGCGACGCTCCGCACCGCACTGGGGCAGTTTCCCCGGCAGGTGTCGGGCTATGCGCTGGAACAGCTGCTGCCCGAGCGGCGCTTCCACCTCGCCAGGGCCCTGGTCGGCAGCGAGGGCACCCTCGCCGTCGTCCTCTCGGCGACCGTCCGCCTCCTCTCGCCTCCCCCCGCACGGGCCCTGGTCGTCCTCGGTTTCTCGGACGCCGGCGCCGCGGCCGACGCGGTCCCCGCGCTGCTCCGGCACCGTCCGCTGGCCCTGGAAGGACTCGACCGCGGACTGACCGACATCGTCACCCGGCCCGCGACCAGGACCACCATCGACACCCTGCCCACCGCCCAGGCCTGGCTGTTCGCGGAGCTCGGCGGCACCACGGACGCCCTGTCCCGGCAGGCCGAAGCGCTGGCCGGGACCGCGCACGGGGCCGCGGGCTTCACCGGCAGTGAGATCGTCACCGATCCCGCACGCGCCCGCAGTCTGTGGCGGATCCGCGAGGACGGTGCGGGCCTGGCCACCCGTCTGCCCCCGGGCAGCGGGACCGAGAGCGGGGCCGAGGCCTGGCCCGGCTGGGAGGACGCCGCCGTCCCGCCCGAGCAACTGGGCTCCTACCTCCGCGAGTTCACCGCCCTGCTGCACCGCCACGAACTCCAGGGCGCCGTCTACGGCCACTTCGGCGAGGGCTGTCTGCACGTCCGGATCAACTTCGACTTCACCACCGAGCAGGGCACCGCCGTCTTCCGCACCTTCCTCGCCGACGCCGCCCACCTGGTCGCCGCACACGGTGGCTCACTGTCCGGCGAACACGGCGACGGCCAGGCCCGCTCCGCCCTCCTGCCCCTGATGTACGGCCCCGACGTCATCGCCCTGTTCGAGGAGTTCAAGAACATCTGGGACCCGGACAACGGCCTCAACCCCGGCATGATCGTGCGGCCGCTGCCCGTCGACGGCAACCTGCGCGTCAGCCCGCACCGCACTCCCCTGCCACTGGCCACGGTCTTCCCCTTCCCCTCCGACGACGGCGACTTCGCCAAGGCCACCCGCCGCTGCGTCGGCGTCGGCAAGTGCCGCTCCACCGCTCACCGCGGCGAGGTGATGTGCCCCAGCTACCGGGTCACGCGGGACGAGAAGGACTCCACCCGCGGCCGCGCCCGGCTCCTGTACGAGATGACCCAGGGTGAGGTGATCACCGACGGTTGGCGTTCCACCGAGGTCCGCGACGCCCTGGATCTGTGCCTGTCGTGCAAGGGGTGCAGCGCCGACTGCCCGGTCGGCGTCGACATGGCCACCTACAAGTCGGAATTCCTCCACCACCACTACAAGGGGCGCCTGCGACCCGCCTCGCACTACACCATGGGCTGGCTGCCCCTGCTCTCCCGGGCCGCCGCCCGGATCCCCGGCCCGGTCAACGCGCTCACCTCCTCCCGTCTGGCCCCGGCCCTCAAACGGCTGGGCGGCATCGCCCCGCAGCGGGACCTCCCCCGCTTCGCCCCGCAGACCTTCCTGACGTGGTTCCGCCGCCGCACACCCGAAGGCGACGGCCGGCGCGGCCCCGTCCTGCTGTGGGTCGACTCCTTCAACAACCACTTCAGCCCCGAAGTCCTCCGAGCCGGCGTGGCCGTGCTCGAAGACGCAGGCTTCCGGGTCCAGGTCCCCCAGGGCACCCAGTGCTGCGGGCTCACCTGGATCACCACCGGGCAGCTCGGCACCGCCCGCCGTATCGCCCGGCGGACATCCGCCGCGCTGGCTCCCGCGGTCCGCGCCGGCATACCCGTCGTCGGACTGGAGCCGAGCTGCACCTCGGCCCTCAAGAGCGACCTTCCCGAACTCCTCGACGGCGACGAAGAAGCCCGCGCCCTCTCCCGGGCCACCCTCACCCTCGCCGAACTCCTCGTCCACCACACACCCGGCTGGCAGCCCCCGCGGATCGAGGCCCGCTCACTCAGCCAGACCCACTGCCACCAGCACGCCACCTCCGGCTTCGGCGCCGACAGCACGCTGCTGGCCCGTATGGGGATCGACAACACCACCCTCGATTCCGGCTGTTGCGGTCTCGCCGGCAACTTCGGTTTCGAGCGCGGCCACTACGACGTCTCGGTCGCCGCGGGCGAACAGGTGCTGCTCCCCGCGGTGCGTTCGGCCGCTGCCGACACCCGGATCCTGGCCGACGGCTTCAGCTGCCGCACCCAGATCGCCCAGCAGACCCCGCGCAGCGGCACCCATCTCGCCGAACTGATCGCCCAGGCACTCCCCCCGTCCGCCACCCCCTCCTGACCCGCACTCCCCCGCCTCCTCGCTCTCCCTCCCTACCGACAAGGAACACACTGTGACTGATGCACTCTCCCTCGTCGACGAGTGGGGCCCCGAGAAGATCGTCGTCGTCTCGCACCGGCGCACCGGTATGAAGGGCGTCCTGGTGATCGACAACACCGCTCGCGGCATCGGCAAAGGCGGCACCCGGATGAGCCCCGGCGTCACCGTCGACGAGGTGTCCCGGCTGGCTCGCGTCATGACCTGGAAGTGGGCCGCCGTCGACCTCTTCTACGGCGGCGCCAAGGCCGGCATCGTCGCCGATCCGGCGTCCCGCGACAAGGAAGCGGTGCTGCGTGCCTTCGCCCGCGCACTGTCCAACGAGGTGCCCCGTGAGTATGTGATGGGACTCGACATGGGCCTGACCGAGGACGACGCCGCCATCATCCAGGACGAACTGGGCGACCGCGGCGCCGCCGTAGGCACCCCCGCACACCTCGGTGGCGTGGCCTACGACAAGCTCGGAGTCACCGGCTACGGCGTTGCCGAGGCGGCCGACGCCGCGGCAGGGCACCAGGGGCTGGCGCTGGCCGGCTCCCGGGTGGCCCTGCAGGGCTTCGGTGCGGTCGGCAGCGCGGCCGCCCGTCGTTTCGCCGCCCTCGGTGCCACCGTCGTGGCGGTGTCCACCGCCCACGGGGCGCTGCACGATCCCAGCGGTCTCGACGTGGACGCGCTGCTGGCGGCGCGCGACGAGCACGGCGACCACTTCGTCACCCGCCACTCCGCCGGCACCGTGCTCGCTCCCGGCCGTGAACTCACCGTGGACTGCGACGTCTTGGTGCCCGCCGCCCTGCAGGACGTCATCGACCGCAGCACCGCGCGCGACATCAAGGCGAAGCTCGTGGTGGAGGGCGCCAATCTGCCCACCTCCGCCGAAGCCCGGAGCATCCTCGCGGAGCGCGGCATCACCGTGCTCCCCGACTTCGTCGCGAACGCCGGCGGCGTCGTCGCGGCCGCCTTCGCGATGGACGCCCGCTACTCAGGGTTCCGGCCCGACACCTCCACCATCGTCGAGACGGTCTCCTCGCGGCTGCGCGCCAACTCCCTGACCGTCCTCGACGAAGCCCGGCTGCAGCACATCACCCCGCACACCGCAGGCCGCCGCCTGGCCGAGGACCGCGTCCGCACCGCCATGCGCAGCAAGGGGCATATCCCCCGCACCTGATACGGCGTGCGGGGCTCGCGCCGTCCGCCTACCGGCACGACTCCGTGCGCTTGACCACGGTGAGCGTGACCCGCCGGCCCCGCAGGGCCGTGCCCGCCGCCGGATCCTGGGAACAGACCTTCCAGCCCGCCGGCCACAGCACATGGCGGCCGGCGCCGCGCCCGTCCTTGAGCCGAACCGAGGTGTCGTAACGGAGCGCCTGGTCACCGTCCGGAGCCGGCTAAAAACCCGTCAGCCGCTGACACCCGACCACCGGCCGTGAACGAGATCCGCCGCTTGTACGACCGGATCGCCCTCGCCCCCGTCCGCGCCGCACAGACCTGGCTGGCCATGCACTGGCACCGCTGGCGCACCCGCCACCAGGACCGGGCCCGAACCAGCCACTACCGTGCCCGAGCCGCACGCGCTCACTCACCGTGAAGCCACTGGCCGTAACACTAGTGATGCCAAGCTCGCCCGCCCGTATTGTGGATGAACCGCTGCAGCACCTTGAGGGTGGTCCGGTACTCCTCGTCGGAGACCCCCGCGTGCCGTTCCGTCCAGAGCTCGTCCTGAAGGGCCGCGGCCTTGTCGTAGAACGCCCTGCCCTCAGCCGTGATGCGCAGACGTCCCTTGGCATCCTCGGTGATCCAGCCCTGGGTGATGATCGTGTCGATCTCTGACTCCATGGTTTCCGGGCCGGTGTCGAGGTAGTTCCGAAGGAGGCGGGACACCTCGTCACGGGTCTTGACGGTGTCGGCGCTTGCCACCTGCGCGAGGGCCCACCACTGCGGTTGGGTGGTACCGATCCTGGCGAGGGCGGCCCCGGTGCGGGCGATGACGGCCTTGTAGGCCGCCCAACTCCAGTAACCGATGGGCTGCTTGATCAGGTCGGTGTCGCTGTGTGAATACTCCATGCCGGGATCCCTGTCGTTGTCCGAGTCGGTTCGACGAGAATCGACCGTAGAAACTCAACTGGACTTGAGGTCAAGGGCGTACCAGTCGACCCCGCCGAGAGGTTGCTGCTCACTCACCGCTACACCACCGGCTGTAGTACTAGTACTGCGCGGCCGGGTGACTTTTGGCGCCCACCGGTGTGGAGTTGAGCCTTGAGGAAGGAGAGGAGGGTCTGCCAGGGCAGGGGGATGCGCGAGCGGTTCAGGAACTTCGTGAAAGATATGGCGTTGACTACGACTGCAGACCTTGGGGATGAAATGAAAAAATGGCTTCCTGTGCTCTACCGCAGCGATGGAGCATGGATCGGAATCATGCCCGATGGCAGGATCGGGGTAGGAGTTGAACTGGAGGGTCGGGCAGCCCTGGAAGATTCCGGGTTCGTTCCCATGTGGCCGTTCCTGGAGCAGCCCCTCTCAAAGTACCTTGAGGAGTTTTCCCATGAATGGTGTGCGTTCAAGAAAGGCGGCGTAGCAACTCCTGAAAAATTAATGGAGTTGACGGTCGAATCGGCATGGAATTCTGGTCGACCCTATTGGATGCGGCTGGCCGTTCCGTGGGCCATCGAGATGACCCACGGAGAGAATTTCGACTCTGGTTTCGTCCGTGAAATCCTCAACGAGATGGGGCACGGCCAAGAGCAGTGATGGGGCTACGCACCCCAGCGCCTGGGCCTGACCGCTGGACACCGCCACACGAAGATCATCCCAGTGATGCCCGATGCCGGCGGACAGGCTCAGGCCGTGGCATACCCATGCGGTCCGGACACGAAGGCCAGGATGTGCGGGACCGCCTCACGCAGGCTGTCGAAGTGGCGGTGTACGCCGTCCACCGCAACCGCGGCGTTCACGCCCCACACCGTCATCCCGGCCCGCAGCCCGGACTGCACTCCGGACGGTGCGTCCTCGATGACCAGGCAGTCTTCCGGCTCGGCATCCAGCCGTGCGGCGGCCCGCAGATACGGAACGGGAGAGGGCTTGCCCTCCTCGACAGTGGCCGCGTCCACGATCACGCCCGGCACCGGCAGGCCCGTCCTCAGGAAACGGCCGCGCACCCGGTGCTCGTAGTTCGAGGTCACCAGCGCCCAGGACTCCGTCGGCAGACTGCGCAGCAGCTCCGACGCGCCGTCGAAGGCCGCATAGACACCGGACCGCACGTCCTCGTCCTCCAACTCGTGCAGCGCGGCCAGGCACTCATGTGGATCGAGGTTCCCCGAGACCGCGGCGAACGTCTCCATCGGCCGCGTCCGCAGGGCCACTTGGTACACCTCGTCCGCATCCAGCCCGTATCGCTTCGCCCACGCTCGCCACACCTGGCGCTGGTTGCTCACCGCGTCCACCAACGTGCCGTCGACATCGAACAGCACGTACCTCGAACGGCCTGACTGCGCAGATTCACTGGTCACATATCGATCATGTCAGGCACCTACCAGATGCTTCACGGGACAGCCCTTTGCTGAGTACGTCGCCGAAGTCGAGCCGGAGATATGGAGTGTTACGCGACGAAAGTCCGAAGAGGCCCCTCGGGATTGTTCCCGAGGGGCCTCTGGGGTCTTGGCGGCAACGGCTGACGATCGCGTCGGCGGGAAGAGCGCGCCTTCTCAGCCGAGCTGTGAAGCGCCCGAGCTCCTGGAAGCCGCCGTGTGTTGCGGCGGGTGGCCGGCGCAGGCAGAGGGGTTTGCTCTTGACGTGATGCGCAGCGGTTCGCTCCGCCAGGTCCGCCCGGTCCTCATGATCCGGCGGGCTGGTCCGCGGTGTTGCCGTCCTGGGCGCCGGCGGCAGCGATCCGGCGCGGCAGTTTCGCGGCGATGACGATCGTCACCACGCTGAGAGCGGCGGCGACGCCGAAGGCCAGCTTCATCCCGCTCAGCTCTGCGGGCGCGGCGGCGACGCCGTCGGCGACCAGGGAACTGGTACGCGCGGACATCACAGTCACCACGAGTGCGGTCCCGAACGCGGCGGCGACCTGCTGCAACGTGCCGAGCATCGAGCTGCCGTGGGAGTACAGGTGCGGGGGAAGCGCGCCCATACCGAGCGTGAAGACGGGGGTGAACGTCGCCGCCAGGCTCACCATCAGCAGCGCGTGCAGTGCGAGCACCTGCCAGTACGGCATCGTCATCGAGACCTGGGTGAAACCGCAGAGGGCGAGCACCATCCCGATCGAGCCGGGCAGCACCAGCGGCCGGCTGCCGAAGCGGTCGAACAGCTTTCCCACGGTCGGTCCGAGCAGTCCCATGGCCAGACCGCCCGGCATGACCAGCAAACCGGTCTCCAGCGGGCTGAGCCCCCGGACGTTCTGCAGGTACAGCGGCAGAAGGATCATCGACCCGAGCATCGCCAGGAAGCCGACGGAGATGAGGGCCAGGGAGAGGCCATAGGTGCGGTGCCCGAGGGTTCGCAGGTCCATCAGGGGCGTGCCGGTGCGTTGCAGCTTGAGCTGGCGGATCACGAAAACCACGATGGCCGCGAGCCCGGCGATGACGATGCCGATGCCGAGCCCGAACCTGCTGCCCGTTTCACCGAGGAGGCTCAGGCCGTACACCAGGCCGCCGAAGCCGAGCGCCGCCACCGAGACACTGAGCCAGTCGATGGCGCTCACCTGCGGCTCGCTGATGTTGTCCACCTTGCGCAGCCCGAGCAGGGTCACCGCGGCCGCGATCGGCAGGACGACCACGAACAGCATCCGCCAGGAGCCGGCCTGCAGGATCAGCCCGGACACGGCAGGTCCGAGCGCGGGCGCCACCGAGATCGCCAGGGTGACGTTGCCCATCACCCGGCCGCGGTCCTGCTCGGGCACCACGATCATCAACGTGGTCATCAGCAGGGGCATCATCACGGCCGTACCTGCGGCCTGCACGACGCGTCCCAGCAGCAGCACCTCGAAGGTGGGCGCGACGGCGGACAGGGCGGTACCCGCCAGGAACACTCCCATCGCGATGGCGTAGGCCCGGCGGGTGGTGACCCGCTGCAGGAACCAGCCGGTGACCGGAATCACGGCGGCCATGGTGAGCATGAACGCCGTGGACACCCACTGTGCCGACTGCTGGGTGATGTGCAACGACTCCATCAACCGCGGGATGGCGTTGATCAGGATCGTCTCGTTGAGGATCACCACGAAGGTGGCCAGCACCAGCAGCCGCACCACGGTCGGTATGCGGCGCGCCTGTACGGCAGGTCGTTCTTGGATCGCAGCTGTCATGGCAGCTCCTCGCTGGGGTTCCTGAGCACAGTCGCCTCGCAGCCAGGGGCTGTCGGTACGAACGTAGGCGTGCTGGGTGGGTGTGATTGTAGGAAGAGACCGGCATGCCCGGTAAGACTCATCGGCCGGCGCGAGTGTTTCGCATCTTCGCACCGATCTCACCCGAATTTTCTCCCACCCCACCGGCACCGCCGTGACGAGGCCACCGAGCGCAAACACGGACCCGCTCTTTGGGCTCACAGGCCGAGGCGGGCGGGTGGGTGCCGCGGTTGGCTGAGGACGTGGGTGGCTTCGGTCACCCGGCTTCCCCTTTGTCCCCTCTTGCCCCGTCCCCCTTTCCCCCTTCCTTCCTGGAGGTGGTGCGCCATGCGCACAGCACAGCTCGGCAATCGTCTGGTACTCGTTCACGAGGACGGGGCGGTCGATGTCGAGAAGGCCAGTGCCGGTCGCTTCCCGTCCGACCCGCAGGCCGTCTTCGAGCACTGGCAGGAGTTCACCGCCTGGGCACGGACGCCCGCCGCGCGGGAGGCCGAGCGGATGCCGCTGGAGGACCACCGGCTCGGCGCCCCCGTCCCCCGCCCGCGCCAGGTGTTCGCGGTCGCCCTGAACTACGCCGACCACATCGAGGAGTCCGCCCTCGACACTCCCGGCCGGCCGGCCGTCTTCACCAAGTACCCGACCTCGCTGGCCGGCCCGTACGACACGGTGGAGCTGCCCAGCGGGATGGTGGACTGGGAGGTCGAGCTGGTCGCGGTCATCGGCCTTCGCGCCCATCGGGTGCGTGCTGAGGACGCCTGGAAGCACGTCGCCGGTCTCACCGTGGGGCAGGATCTCTCGGAACGCCGTATCCAACTCCAGGGACCGGCACCGCAGTTCGCGCTCGGCAAGTCGTTCCCGGGGTTCAGTCCGACCGGACCGGTCATGGTCACGCCCGATGAGTTCGCCGACCCCGATGACCTGGCACTCGGCTGTGCCGTCGACGGCGAGACGATGCAGGAGTCGCGCACCGGCCGGATGGTCTTCCCGGTCGCGGAGCAGATCGCGTGGCTCTCCGCCGTCTGCCCGCTGCTGCCCGGCGACCTGGTCTTCACCGGCACCCCGGCCGGGGTCGGGGGCGCCCGCACTCCGCGCCGCTTCCTCGCTCCCGGCGAGGAACTGCACAGCTGGATCGACGGTATCGGCGCGCTCCGCAACCGGCTGGTCACCGGCCCCGGTCACCCCGACGGCCCCGGCGCCTGACCGCCGCCCTCCCCCCGTCCCCTGCTTTCGAGGAGCCGTTATGCCCCTGCACCGTCTGGCCCGGATCACCATGGGTGTGCCCGACGTCGACGCCACGCACGACTACTACGCCGACTTCGGGCTCACCGCACTCGGCCGCGGGCGCTTCGCCTCGGCCGACGGCGGCGAGCAGCTGAAGATCGTGCACGCCGCCCGGCGCCGGCTGGACGAGCTGGTCGTCGCCGCCGATGACCCCGACGACCTCGGTCGTATCGGGACCGCCCTGGACCGCCTGGAGATGCCGTACGTCCGCGACGGGCACCGCTTGCGCGCGGTCGATCCGGGGACGGAGGTGACCGTCACCGTCGAGGTCCAGCCCCGTCTCGTACAGCCTGCCGCCGGGTCCGTGCCCTGCAACGGTCCCGGCCGGACCGAGCGGCCCGGCGGCCGGGCACCGGCGGTCCTGCGCGAGGGCGCCGTCCGGCCGCGCCGCCTGGGGCATGTGGTGCTGGGGTCGACCGATCAGGCGGCCTCACAGCGGTTCTTCACCGACGGCCTGGGGTTCAAGGTCAGCGATCTGGTGCCGGGCGCCGCCTTCCTTCGGTGCTCCACCGACCATCACAACGTCCTGGTGCAGCAGGCCCCGGTCCCCTTCCTGCACCACTCCTCCTGGCAGGTCGACGACGTCGACGAGGTCGGGCGCGGCGCGACCCGCATGCTGGAGGGTCACCCCGAACGCCATGTCTGGGGGCTGGGCCGCCACCACGTCGGCTCGAACTTCTTCTGGTATCTCAAGGACCCGGCCGGCAACTTCTCCGAGTACTTCGCCGATATGGACTGCATCGTCGACGACCAGCTGTGGACGCCCCGGGTGTGGGAGGACGCCCGCTCGCTCTACAGCTGGGGCCCGCCGGTCCCGCCCTCCTTCCTTGCCCCCGAGGACCTTGCCGCGCTGATGGCCGGCGCCCACGACGCGAGCTGACCACCCCGTACGGCAGGAGGACACCCACCATGAACGAGAACCACACGGACGCCGCAGCGGGTGGCATGACGGAAACGGCCGACGGCCCCGTAAGGGCTGTCGGCGGCCCGGTGCCGGATGCCGATGTCGTCCCGGCTGTCGGTCCGGTGCCGGTTGCCGACGTCATACCGGCTGCCGGTACCGTCCCGGCTGTCGGTACGGTCCCGGTTCCCCGCCCCGTCCCGGCCGTCGGCGCCGTCGGGTCGGGCGGCGAGGACGCGTACGACGTGCTGGTCGTCGGCGCCGGGCCGGTCGGGCTGACCACCGCGATACAGCTCGGGGCCCGGGGGTGGCGGATCGGCCTCGTCGAACGCTGGCCGCAGCCTTATCCGCTGCCGCGGGCGGTGGTCTTCGACCACGAGGTCGCCCGCATCCTGGCCTCGCTGGGCCTGGCGGACGCGCTGTCCACGTTCAGCGAGCCCGCCGCGGACTACGAGTGGCGCAACGGCCACGGCGAGACGCTGTTGCGGCTGGCGTTCGAGGACACCGGCACCTCCGGCTGGCCGGCGATGAACCTCTTCACCCAGCCGCAGCTGGAGGCCGCCCTGGAGGCGCAGGCCCGCCGCACCACGGGGGTCGACGTGCTGCGCGGCTGGGAGGCCACGGATCTCGCCGAGGACGCGGACGGGGTCACGCTGAGCGTCGCCGAGAGCGGCGGGGACGAGCCGGTGCTCCGCGGCGGTGTGCGCAGGGACCGCACGCTGCGCGGCCGGTATGTCGTCGGCTGCGACGGCGCCAACAGCTTCGTCCGCTCGCGGATGACGACCACGATGACCGACCGCGGCTTCCAGCACGACTGGCTGGTCCTGGATGTCCTCCCGCACGAGGCGGACCGCGTCTTCGAACCGCGCAACCTCCAGGTCTGTGACCCCCGCCGGCCCACCACGGCGGTCTCCGGCGGTCCGGGCCGGCGCCGCTGGGAGTTCATGCTGCTGCCCGGCGAGTCGGCCGCGGAGTTCGGCAGCGCACCGAATGCCTGGCGGCTGCTGGCCGACTGGAACCTGCACCCGGGCAACGCGACCCTGGAGCGGCACACCGTCTACACGTTCCGCGCCCGCTGGGCCGAGAACTGGCGCGAGGGCCGCCTGTTCCTGGCCGGTGACGCCGCCCACCAGATGCCGCCGTTCGCCGGCCAGGGCATGTGCTCGGGCATCCGCGACGCCGCCAACCTCACCTGGAAACTGGACCTCGTGCTCCGCGGCGAAGCCGGCGAGACCCTGCTGGACACCTACACCACGGAACGCTCCCGGCATCTGCGGTACGCCATCGAACTCTCCGTCTTCCTGGGCGGCATCATCTGCGAACCCGAACCCGCGGCGGCCGCCTCGCGTGACACGCGGATGCTCGCCGACCGGCGGGCGGGCCGCGACCCGCTGGCGGACATGCCCCCGCAGATCCTCACCACAGGGCTGCTGCGGCAGAGCACGGACGGCGAGCCGCAGGCCCCGGCCGGGCAGCTCGGGTGCCAGGGCCGGGTGCGCTTCCGCGGCCGTACCGGGCTCTTCGACCAGGTCATCGGCACCGGCTTCGCCCTGCTCGCCGCCGAGGACCCACGGACCGTCCTCGACGACGACACCCTCGACTGGTGCGCACGGCTCGGCCTCCGCCTCCTGCGGGTCACCGGCGACCCGGCGGCGAACGGGCCGGCCGATGTCGTCGACCTCGACGGCACCTACCGCTCCCACCTGGAACGCTGCGGCCGGCAGGCCCTGCTGCTGCGCCCGGACCACTACCTCTTCGGCGGTGCGGCCCGCATGAAGGAGGCGCCCGGCCTGGTGGCGGCGCTGCGGCAGGAGCTGGGGGCATCCCTGGGGGCATCCCGGGAGCTGCTGGCGTCCGCCGCTGTGTCGCCCGTCCGGTGAGGTAGTTCCGCCTTCCCTCCCTCCCGTCCGCACCGGGAGGGAGGGCCATTGCCCAGCGGACGGCCGGCCCCGGCGGAGGGCCGGCCCCGGCGGACGGCCGGCCCCGGCGGACGGCCGGCCCCAGCGGACGGCCGGCCCCGGCGGAGGGCCGGACCCAGCGGACCGCAGGCACCGGTGATAGGGGTGAGTGGGTGCGCCGGAAGCGGTGCGGTCTCCGGTGCGGTCATCGGCCCCGCCACCATGGACCCGAAAGGAAGCGGTCATGACACGGCAATGGCTCCGGCAGCTCGAACCGGACCAGGACCACCCGCACCACAAGCCTGCGCTGTCCCCTGCCGCGGTGACCGCCATGACCGCCGTCCTCGGCCCCGGCCCCGTCCGGTGGGCGGTGCAGACCGCCGACACCATGGCCGCGGAGATCCTGGAGCAGGTTCCCGAACACGGCGGCGGCCCGGCGCCCCTGGCCACGCTGCGACGCTCGACCGAGTCGACGGTCCTGGCGGCCCTGCGCCTGCTGCTCACCGAGACCAGCGGCGAGGGAGGCGCCCTGCCCGACGAAGCCCTGGAGGGCTGCCGCGAGTTCGCACGCCGCGGCGTCGGACTCGACCGGGTCCTGCGCGGGGTACGGCTCGGCCACGCCGGACTCACCCAGGAACTCACCTCGGCCGTCGAACGGTACGTCCCGGCCGGTGAACGCCTCACCGAGCTGCGCCGGATCACCGAGGAACTGTTCACCCACGCCGATACCCACGCCAGTCTGATGGCCGAGTCCTACATCGCCGAACGCGACCGCTGGCGCGGCAGCGACGAAGCGGCCCGCCGCAAGACGGTCGACGACCTGCTGGCTGCCCGCCCGGTGGAACCGGAAGCCGCAACCCGGAAGCTGCGCTACGACGTCACCCGTACGCACCTGGCCGCCGTGCTGTGGTGCCACCGCACCGAGGACCCACTGCCCGCAGCGGAGCGGCTGCAGCACACGGCGACCGCACTGGCCCGCACGGTGGGCACCGGCCAGGCCCTCATGATCCCCGTCACCGGGACCCTCGCCTGGCTGTGGCTGCACGCCCCTGACGACGTCACCGGCCTCCCCGACCGCGTACGGGCCGGGACCGACCGCGCCCCGGGAGTGCACCTCGCCCTCGGCCCACCCGCCCACGGCGCGGCAGGGATGCGCCGCAGCCACTACGGCGCACGCGAAGCCGAACGCATCGCCCGGCTCGCTCCCGGCGACTGGCTGACCGACTACCGCGAAGCGCGCCTCGTCGCCCTGGCCACCGCCGACCCCGAACACGCCCGCTGGTTCATGCACGACCTCCTCGGCCCCCTGGCCTCCGACGGCGCCCGAGTACGGGAGCTGCGCGAGACCCTGCGGGTCTACCTCGCGGAGGAACGCAGCCTGCGGGCCGTCGCCGGCACCTTGCACGTGGCACGCAACACCGTCACCTACCGCGTCAAACGCGCCGAAGAACTCCTGCCTACGGCCGCCACTGCGGTCAACTCACTGGAACTCCGGCTCGCGCTGGAGATCGCCCGGACCCTGCTCGGCTGACGACACCACCGCGACACCACCGGCACGGGAAGAAACAACCCTTTTGCCCATATTCCTCGCCGAGCATTGCGGAGTGCCGGATATTCGCATGGATGGGCGAGTGAACTTCTGCGGGCGATTCGCGTGGTCCGTGCCATGCAGTGCAGTGCAGTGCCGTTGCCGGGACCGGGCGGGACCGCGTGGCACGAGGTGCACAAGGTGCACAAGGTGCATGCCACCCGGTCTCCCGCCCCGGCCCCTGTTCGTGCAAGGGGGAACGAAGAACGAGGTGCGCATGGTTGAGCTGGTGTCGGGGCGCATGGTGCGGGAGCAGGAAGCCGTCGGTGAGCGCACCGAGAGCCCTCCCGCCGTATTCGGCGGACGGACGGCTCCCGCTGCGCGGACGCTCATGGACATCCTGGACGCCACCGTCCTGATCCATCCGCACGAGCCGGCCCTGGACGACGGACGGACCGCGCTGAGCTACCAGGAACTCGCCGGTGAGGTCGAGGAACTGCGCTGCCGGCTGGCGGCGGCCGGGATCGGCGCCGGCGACCGCGTCGGGGTGCGGCTGCCGTCGGGCACCAATGACCTCTACGTCTGCATTCTGGCGGTGCTCGCCGCGGGTGCGGCGTATGTACCGGTGGACGCCGAGGATCCGGACGAGCGGGCGGGTCTGGTGTTCAGTGAGGCGGCGGTGAGCGCCGTCCTGACGGCCGGGCGGCGGGTGACCCCGACGGGCGTCCGCGCCACCGGCTCTCCGCGCCGTCCGGATCCCGCGGACGACGCCTGGATCATCTTCACTTCCGGTTCCACCGGCAGGCCGAAGGGCGTCGCCGTCACCCACCGCAGCGCGGCGGCCTTCGTCGACGCCGAAGCGGCGCTCTTCCTCCGGGAGGAGCCGATCGGTCCCGGTGACCGGGTGATGGCAGGTCTCTCGGTCGCCTTCGACGCCTCCTGCGAGGAGATGTGGCTCGCCTGGCGGTACGGCGCCTGTCTGGTGCCCGTGCCGCGTTCCCGGGTGCGGGACGGAGCCGGTCTCGGCCCGTGGCTCGCCGAACAGGACATCACCGTCGTGTCCACGGTCCCCACACTCGCCGCCCTGTGGCCGGCCGAGGCGCTCAATGAGGTACGGCTGCTGGTCTTCGGCGGCGAGCCCTGTCCGCCCGAATTGGTGGAGCGGCTGGTCACCGAGGGGCGGGAGGTCTGGAACACCTACGGTCCGACCGAGGCGACCGTGGTCACCTGCGCCTCGCTGCTGACCGGCGAAGGACCGGTCAGGATCGGCCTGCCGTTGGACGGCTGGGACCTGGCCGTGGTGGACGGGGCCGGTGAACCGGTCGCCATGGGCGGCAGCGGCCAACTGGTCATCGGCGGGGCCGGACTGGCGCGCTATCTGGACCGTGACAAGGACGCCGAGAAATACGGCCCGCTGGCGTCACTCGGCTGGACCCGGGCCTATCGCACCGGTGACCTCGTACGGGCCGAACCCGGCGGACTGCTCTTCCTGGGACGTGACGACGAACAGATCAAGCTCGGCGGCCGGCGGATCGAGCTCGGCGAGGTGGACGCGGCCCTCCAGGCACTGCCCGGTGTGAGCGGCGCCGCGGCCGCCGTCCGGACAGCGCGCGGCGGCAACCCCCTGCTGGTCGGCTATGTGGTGACCCAGGACGGCTGGGACCGGACGCAGGCCGTCGAGCGGCTGCGCGCCCAGCTGCCCGCCGCCCTGGTGCCGTTGCTCGCCCCCGTCGATTCCTTGCCCACCCGCACCTCCGGCAAGGTGGACCGGGCCGCGCTGCCCTGGCCGCTGCCGTGGACGGCAGGGTCCGGTCCCGGCCGGTCGGGTCCGGCCGGGCAGCTCACCGGTACCGAAGCGTGGCTGGCCGAGCAGTGGCGCGAGATCCTCGGTGTGCCGGTCACCGACGCCCGGGACGACTTCTTCGCGAGCGGCGGCGGCAGCCTCGCCGCCGCCCAGCTCACCACCCTGCTCCGCGACCGCTACCCGGCCACCGCCGTCCGCGACATCTACCGGCAGCCCACCCTGCGCAAGCTGGCCCGGCTGCTGGACCGTTCCGCGCCGGACGAGCGCGACGCCGCGCGGCGGGTGACGCCCGTACCGGCCCGGGCCGGCCTCGTGCAACTACTCCTGCTCCTGCCGCTGTTCACCGTGGCCGGGCTGCGCTGGATGCCGGGGCTGCTGGCCCTGGGCAATGTCCTGGCGTGGTACGGCAGCTACCCCTGGGCGCCGACGGCCTCTTGGTGGTGGCCGGCAGCCGGCGGCCTGCTGTTCTTCAGCCCGCCGGGCAGGCTGGCGATCGCAGCCGGCGGGGCGCGCCTGCTGTTGCGGGGGCTGCGGCCGGGCAGCTACCCGCGCGGCGGCAGCGTCCACCTGCGGCTGTGGACCGCGGAACGGCTCGCGGAGGTGAGCGGGGCCCACTGCCTGTCCGGGGCCTGGCTGGTCCGTTACGGCCGGGCGCTGGGCGCCCGTATCGGGCCGGATGTCGATCTGCACTCGCTGCCGCCGGTCACCGGGATGCTCAAGCTGGGCCGGGGGTGTGCCGTCGAGCCCGAAGTCGACCTGTCCGGCTACTGGCTGGACGGGGACCGGCTGGAGGTCGGTCCGGTGAAGGTGGGCTCGGGCGCGGTGGTCGGTGTCCGCAGCACGCTCTTCCCCGGTTCCCGGGTGGGCAAGCGGGCCCAGGTCGCTCCCGGTTCCGTCGTCACCGCCCGGGTGCCGACCGGCCAGAGCTGGGGCGGTGCGCCCGCCGTCAAGCTGGGCAAGGCCGAGCGGCGGTGGCCGAAGCGGCGTCCGCCGCGCCGGGCCGGGTGGGCGGCGCTCTACGGAATGAGCGGCCCGGGGCTCGGGCTGCTGCGGTTGCCGGCGGCGGTCCCGGCACTGGCGGTGGCGGGCTGTTTCGTCCACGCCGGGGACGGCCCCGGCGAGGCCCTGCGCGGAGCGCTGATCGCGCTCGTGCCCGCCACGCTGGCCTTCGGGCTGGCGTACGCCGCCCTGCTGATGGTCGCCGTCCGGCTGCTGAGCCGTGGTCTGTGCCCCGGCTCGTACCCGCTGCACAGCCGGACCGGCTGGCAGGCCTGGACCGTCAGCCAGCTCATGGACCGGGCCCGTGACACGCTGTTTCCGCTCTACGCCGGCCTCGTCACTCCCGTCTGGCTGCGTGCGCTGGGAATGAGGGTCGGCAGGCGCGCCGAGGTCTCCACCGTGCTGGCGCTGCCCAGTCTCACCAGGGTGCGCGACGGTGCCTTCCTGGCCGATGACACCCTGGTCGCCCCGTACGAGCTGGGGGGCGGGTGGCTGCGGATCGGCACGGCCGAGATCGGCGAGCAGGCCTTTCTCGGCAACTCCGGCATGACCGCCCCGGGCCGCGCCGTCCCGGCACGAGGGCTGGTGGGGGTGCTGTCGGCGACTCCGGAGAAGGCGAAGAAGGGCAGCTCGTACCTGGGAATGCCGCCCATGCGTCTGCCGCGCTCGGCCGGCACCGGGGACCGCCGCCTGACCTATGATCCGCCGGCCCGGCTGCTCTGGGCCCGAGGGCTGGTCGAAGTGTGCCGGCTGCTGCCGGTGCTGGTCTCCGCCGCCCTCGGTCTGCTGGCGTTGGCCGCGCTGGCCCACCTTGCCGCACACGGCTCACCGGCGGTGGCGGCCCTGCTGTCCGGCCTGGTGCTGCTGGCCGCGGGGATCGTTGCCTGTGGGGTGTCCATCGCTGCCAAGTGGCTGCTGGTGGGCCGGTTCCGCGCGGCGGAGCACCCGCTCTGGAGCGGTTTCGTCTGGCGGACGGAGCTGGCCGACACCTTCGTCGAGGTGCTGGCCGTGCCGTGGCTGATCGGCCCGGTGCCGGGCACCCCGGTGATGAACCTCTGGCTGCGGGCCCTGGGGGCCACCGTCGGCCGGGGTGTGTGGTGCGAAACCTACTGGCTGCCGGAAGCCGACCTGGTCACCCTGGAGGACGGGGTGAGCGTCAACCGGGGCTGTGTGCTGCAGACGCACCTCTTTCACGACCGCATCATGCGGATGAACACCGTGATTCTCCGCGAGGGTGCCACACTCGGACCGGGCGGCATCGTGTTGCCCGGAAGCACCCTCGGGGCGCGCAGCACACTCGGGCCGGCGTCGTTGGCCATGGGCGCGGAAGCCGTCCCTGACGACACCCGGTGGCTGGGCAACCCGATGGCGGTCTGGCGAGAATGAGGCACCGCGCGACGAGGCACCGCAGCCCGCCGGCGCCAGGAGGGAGCGAGACCGTTGAATCCCCGGCAGGTTTCCCCTCCCGGCAGGGACCCGTACTTCCCGGATCACGGGGATACCCGCTACCGGGTCCAGCACTACGCACTCGACCTGGACTACCGGCCCATGCCCAACCGGCTCAGCGGCTCCGCCCGGCTCAGCGCGCTGGCGGGCCCCGCGCCGCTGGAGGAGATCACACTCGACCTGGCCGCCTTGAGGATTCAGCGGGTGCTGCTGGACGGCCGTACCGTGCGCTTCACCCACCGGGCGGGCAAGCTGCGGATCCGCCCGGCGAAGGCGCTCGCCCCGGGCACCGCCTTCACCGTCGAGGTGCGCTACACCGGCAATCCCATGCCGGTGCGCAGCCCGTGGGGCGGCCTGGGCTGGGAGGAACTGGCCGACGGTGCGCTGGTGGCCAGCCAGCCGGTCGGTGCACCCTCCTGGTACCCCTGCAACGACCGGCCGGCCGACAAGGCCTCCTACCGGGTGGCGATCACCACGCCGTCCCCGTACGCCGCGATCACCGGCGGCCGGCTGCTCAGCCGCACCACCCGGGCAAGCAGCACCACCTGGGTGTACGAGCAGCCCGCCCCGACCTCCGCCTACCTGGTGAGCGTCTCCCTCGGCAGGTACACGGCCGTGTCGCTCACCGGACCGTCACCGGCGGACGGACAGAGCCCGCCGGTGACGCAGACCGCCCACCTGCCCGCGCGACTGCTGCCCGAATTCACCGAGGACTTCGCCCGGCAGACCCTCATGATGCGGTTCTTCGAGGAGGTCTTCGGGCCGTATCCCTTCGAGGAGTACACGGTCGTGATCGCCGACGAGGAACTGGACGTCCCGGTGGAGGCCCAGGCCATGGCCACCTTCGGCTCCAACCATCTCGACGGCGCACGCACCTGGGAACGGCTGATCGCCCATGAACTGGCCCACCAGTGGTTCGGCAACAGCGTCTCGGTCGCCGACTGGCGGCACATCTGGCTGAACGAGGGCTTCGCCAAGTACGCGGAGTGGCTGTGGTCGGAGCACGCGGGAGGCCTCACCGCAGTCGCTCACGCCACCGTCGCGCACCAGCTGCTGGCCACGCTTCCGCAGGACCTGCTGCCGGCCGACCCGGGCAAGGAGCTGATGTTCGACGACCGGCTCTACGAGCGGGGCGGGCTGACGGTCCACGCGCTGCGCTGCGCCCTCGGCGACGACGCCTTCTTCCGGATGCTCAGGGACTGGACCCGCATCCATCACCACGGCGTCGTGAGCACCGCCGACTTCACCGCGCACGCCCAGCAGTACGCGGCCGCTCCCCTGGACACCCTCTTCCACGCCTGGCTGCGCCAGCCCTCCCTGCCTCCGCTGCCGCAGCCCACGAGGCAGACCTAAAACCCGTTGACTCCGCAGGCACCCGGACGGCCCCCCGCGGTGACCCGTTCGGCGCGCGTGGCGCGCCTGCCGGTGCGGAGGGATGAACACTCAGGTGCTGTAGGTCTCACGGAAGGTGTGAACACCATGGCAGCATTTCCGGTCCCCGGCTCACGGCGCCGAATACGTCGCACCTATGTCATCGCGGCCGGGTGCGCCATGGCCCTGTGCACCTCCGTGGCGGCCCCTGCCACCGCGGACGGCGGCACGGCCACGGCCACGGCCAAACCCACCATCGTGCTGGTGCACGGGGCGTTCGCGGACGCCTCCAGCTGGAACGGGGTCGCCGAACGGCTCGAACGCCGTGGTTACGCCGTCATGGCCCCGGCCAACCCGCTGCGCGGGCTGTACAGCGACTCCACCTACATCGCCTCCGTACTGGACAGCATCAAGGGTCCGCTCGTGCTGGTGGGCCACTCGTACGGCGGCTCCCTGATCAGCTCGGCCGCCGCGGGCAACCCCCGGGTGAAGTCCCTGGTGTACGTCTCAGCACTGATGCCCGACGTGGGCGAGAGCGGGATGTCCCTGTCCGCCAGGTTCCCCAGCGAACTCGGCACCGCCACGCGGTCCGTTCCCTACCGCGCCGGCGGCGGCCTCAGCGGGACCGACCTCTACCTCAAGCCCGACAGGCTGCATCAGGTCTTCGCCGCCGACCTGCCGGAGAGCACCACCAGGCTCATGGCGGTGACCCAACGGCCCGTGGCCACGACCGCGTTCTCGGAGAAGGCCGAGGCCGCCGCCTGGAAACACATTCCCTCGTGGTTCCTCGTCGCGAAGCAGGACAAGACCATCAACCCGGACCAGGAACGCTTCGAGGCGAAGCGCGCGGGTTCCCACACGGTGGAGATCGACTCCTCCCACGTGGCCATGGTCTCCCACCCCGATGCGGTCACCGACCTCGTCCTCCAGGCCGCCACCGCGGCCGATACCGCCCGGCCCACGCTGCCCGCCACGGGGGCCGCCCACGAGGCCCGGGCCGCGACCGCGCTCACCGGCATCGCCGCCGCCTCGCTGATCGCGGGCGCGGGAGCCCTCCTCCTGGGCCGCCGGCTGAGACGCCCCGCGCCCTGACGGGGCACGCCGGCCGCGCCGCTGAGTCGCCGCGCGCCGGGAGCCTCCCCGGCGGCTCTGCGGCCTCCCCGACGGCTCCCGGTGAGGGGAGCCGGGCCCCTCATGCTGCATAGCAAAGCTTGATATTCGCCCATAAAATGGGGACTGCCGGCGCACCGGCGTGCCGGTCGGACAGGTGAAGCCGGTGCGCACGGGCGATCGGCTCGGGGACGGTGATCGACCCGGGGACGGGATGCCTGTGCAGCAGACCGCCGGTCCGGCGCGGACCGTCATCATGACCGTGGACGACGATCCGGGCGTGTCCCGGGCCGTCGCCCGCGACCTGCGGCGGCGCTACGGCGCGTCGTACCGGATCGTGCGCGCGGAGTCCGGCGAGTCCGCCCTTGCCGCCCTGCAGGAGCTGAAGCTGCGCGGCGGTCCCGTGGCGGTGATCCTGGCCGACTACCGGATGCCGCAGATGAACGGCATCGAGTTCCTCGAGCAGGCTCTCGACATCTACCCCGGCGCCCGGCGGGTGCTGCTGACCGCGTACGCGGACACCGACGCGGCCATCGACGCGATCAATGTCGTCGACCTCGACCACTACCTCCTCAAGCCCTGGGAGCCGCCCGAGGAGAAGCTCTACCCCGTCGTCGACGACCTGCTGCAGTCCTGGCGGACCGCCGACAACCGGCCGGTGGCCGTCACCAAGGTCGTCGGGCACCGCTGGTCGGCGCGTTCGTCGGCCGTACGGGAGTTTCTGGCCCGTAACCAGGTGCCGTACCGCTGGTACTCGTCCGACGATCCGGAGGGCCGGCGGCTGCTGTGCGCCGCGGGCGAGGAGGGCCTGCGGCTCCCGCTGGTGATCACTCCGGACGGCACGGCCCTCGTCGAGCCCGAGGACCAGGAGCTGGCCACCCGGGTCGGTCTCGCGACGACCCCGGCCACCGACTTCTACGACCTGGTCGTCATCGGCGGCGGACCGGCCGGTCTGGGGGCGGCCGTGTACGGGGCCTCCGAGGGCCTGCGCACCGTCCTCGTGGAACGCTCCGCGACCGGAGGCCAGGCGGGCCAGAGCTCACGCATCGAGAACTACCTCGGCTTTCCGGACGGCGTGTCCGGGGCACAGCTCACCGACCGGGCCCGGCGGCAGGCGGCGAAGTTCGGTGCCGAGATACTGACCGCGCGCGAGGTTACCGGGCTGGAGGTCAACGGCGCCTCGCGCGTCGTCCGGTTCTCGGACGGCTCCGCTGTCGCCGCGCACTCCGTGATCCTGGCGACCGGCGTGTCGTACCGGCAGCTGGACGCGCCCCGGGTGACCGAGTTGACCGGCTGCGGCGTGTTCTACGGCTCGGCCCTGACCGAAGCGGCCGCGTGCCAAGGCCACGACGTGTACATCGTCGGCGGCGCCAACTCCGCGGGCCAGGCCGCGATTTACCTGGCCCGGAGCGCCAAGTCGGTCACCGTACTGGTACGCAAGCCCTCCTTGACCACGTCGATGTCGCACTACCTCGTCCAGCAGGTCGACGAGACGCCCACCATCTCGGTGCGCACCCACACGGTCGTCGACGCCGCCCACGGTGCGCATCAGCTGGAACAGATCACCCTGCGCGACACCGAGACCGGCCACACCGAACTCGTCGACACCCAGTGGATGTTCGTCTTCATCGGCGCGGCCCCGCTGACCGGCTGGCTGGAGGGCACGGTGCTCCGGGACTCGCACGGGTTCATCCTGACCGGCCCCGATCTGACCGCGGACGGGCGCCCGCCGGCCGGCTGGGAGCTGGACCGGCCGCCGTACCACCTGGAGACGAACGTCCCGGGCGTGTTCGTGGCGGGGGACGCCCGCGCCGAGTCCGCCAAGCGTGTCGCCTCCGCAGTGGGCGAGGGAGCCATGGCGGTCATGCTCGCCCACCGATACCTGGAGCAGTCATGAACGGCCGGCCGATGCCGTGCAGCCGGGAAGAACTCGGATCGCTGTTCCTGTTCGAGAAGCTGGCCCCCGACCAG
The DNA here is from genome assembly GCF_004125265.1 of Streptomyces lydicus. Lineage (GTDB taxonomy): Bacteria > Actinomycetota > Actinomycetes > Streptomycetales > Streptomycetaceae > Streptomyces > Streptomyces lydicus_C. The sequence goes on along the minus strand of NZ_RDTE01000003.1, from coordinate 8,452,131 downwards.
ATCGCCCGGCTCTGCCGCGAAGGACGTGTGGAGGAGTTCCCGCCCGGTCCGGTGTACGGGGAGGGCGACGATGCCACGTGCTTCTATGTGCTGCTCGAAGGGACCCTCGCGCTCTCCCGCCGGATCGGGGACTACGACGTCGAGATCACCCGGAGCTCCAGCCGCGGGGTGTACGCGGGAGCGTTCCAGGCCTACCTGGGTGACCGCCTGCACCAGGTGTACAACAGCTCCCTGCGGGTCATCGAGCCCGCCCGCTTCTTCGTGCTGCCCGCGGAGACCTTCGCCGCGATCATGCGCGAATGGTTTCCCATGGCCGTGCACCTGTTGGAAGGCCTCTTCTTCGGGGCCAAGAGCACCCAGGAGGCCGTCGGCCAGCGGGAGCGGCTGCTGGCTCTCGGGTCGCTGTCCGCCGGGCTGACCCACGAGCTGAACAACCCCGCCACCGCGGCCGTGCGCGCCACCTCCGCGCTGCGGGAGCGTGTGGCCGGGATGCGCCACAAGCTCGGCCTCATCGCGGCACGCCCGTACCGGCGCGAAAGCATGCAGACGCTGATCGACGTCCAGGAGCGCACGGCCGAACGCGTCGCCAAGGCCACCACCCTGAGCCCGCTGGAAGCCTCGGACCGGGAGGACGCCCTCTCCGACTGGCTGGACGACCACGGCATCGGGGACGGATGGCAGCTCGCACCGACCTTCGTCCAGGCGGGCCTCGACACCGACTGGCTGGACCGGATCGCCGCGGCGGTGGACGCGGACACCCTCGAAGGTGCCGTGCGGTGGCTCAACTACACCGTGGAAACCGAACTGCTGATGAACGAGATCGAGGAGTCGACCAACCGTGTCTCGGCCCTGGTCACCGCGGCCAAGCAGTACTCGCAACTCGACCGGGCGCCCCACCAGGTCGCCGACGTGCACGAGCTGCTGGACAGCACCCTGCTGATGGTCTCCGCGAAGATCGGCCCGCACATCACCGTCGTCAAGGACTACGACCGCACCCTGCCGAAGATCCCGGCCTACCCCAGCGAACTCAACCAGGTGTGGACGAATCTGATCGACAACGCCGTCTCGGCGATGAACGGCACCGGCGCCGACGGCACATTGACCGTACGCACCGCCCGCGAGGGAGACCATCTGCTCGTCGAGTTCCGCGACACCGGCCCCGGGGTCCCCGCCGAGATCCGCGACCGCGTCTTCGACCCGTTCTTCACCACCAAACCGGTGGGTGAGGGTACCGGTCTCGGCCTGGACATCTCCTGGCGAATCGTCGTCAACAAGCACAACGGAGACCTGCGGTTCCACTCCGTCCCCGGCGACACCCGCTTCCAGGTACGCCTCCCGCTGGCCTCCGCCGCCCCCTCTCCCCCACAGGAACCGACCTGAATTCCCCGGACGGAATCGCCCCCTCGTTTCTTTCTGCCCGGCAGCACCTCCGCCCCGTGCCGCCGCCCCAGCCCTGAAACACTCGAACGATCCGGATATCGTCCTGCCATGGCAAACGAAGACTCTGATGACATCGCCTTTCACGTCGCCGCGTGCGCCTTCACCCCGCGGCTTGTGGAGCAGATCGCCGGCCTGGCGGAACTGCCGTTGGGTGACTGGGCGGTCTCCGAGGCGGCGATGTGGCGTCTGGGCTGGTGCGAGGCGAGCGACGACTTGCCGTGGGAAGACACGTTCCTCACCGGCGAGGGGCACCTCGCCCATCTCGGGGACGCCCTTGCCGTGTCATTCGCCCACTTCTACTGGGTTGACGACGACCAGTGGAGCGAAGATCTGTGGGGCTCGTTGCCCGGCTGGTCCAGCCGGGCAAACGCCGAACGTGAGGTGTTCGACGCGCACATCGACGCGGCTGTCGCCGCGTTCACCCAACGGCTCGGCCCACCGGCGCAAGACCTCACGGCCGAAGGCGGCACCCTGGCTATGGGAGACGGCAACTGGCGCCACGCCGCCTGGCGCTGCGGGGACAACCTGCTCGTCATCGGCCCACGCCATGAACCGCTTTCTTACTGGCAGTTCGAGGAAGCCATCGTCTACATAGGCTCGATCGAGGCGGGCGCTCCGCTGCCCGCCCTCTGCGACTTCGTCTCCTGACGACCACCCCCGGCGGACCGGCCCGGAGAGCCGGTACCCCGCCACGGCCATCGAGGCGGGGGTCCCGGCGGCGTCAGGAAAGCGGTCGGCAGAGCAGGGCATCGGGGGTGCCGCGGTGGCCGGGGCGGTGGGTGTAGGCGATGCCTGCCGCGTAGGCGTCGGAAGGGCACTGGCCTTTGTAGTGGCCGTGGGCGAAGTCGCCGCCGGGGTCACCGGGCGGGCGGTGGTCACCGTGGTCGAACCACAGGGTTTGGCCTGCGGTGCCCAGGGAGGTGCGGGCGGGCGTGCACAGTGCGGCGGAGACCGCCTCCCCGCGCAGGCTGTATCCGGTGAGGAAGTGATCAGCGGGACACTGCAGTTTGCTGTAGCCGGGTGCCCAGTCGCCACCGGCCGGCACGTACCGCTCGTCACGTACGACCTCGGGTGCACTTCCGGGCGCGCGCAGCTCCCGGGCCGCGGGGGCGTCGGTGCACAGGCCGCGGCCCTGGGTGTGGCTGATGCCGATCAGCCGCTCTCCGTCGGGGCAGGCCGCTTTGCGGGCGCCGCCGTCCCAGTCGCCCAGGGCCCGGGCGGTCAAAGACTGGACGAAATCACGGTGGTCGAGGGTGAGTTGGTGCCAGGCCGGGGTCGGCGGCACGGAGCCGGTCCGCTGTGGTGCCGTTTGCAGCCGCTTCCACGCCGTCGTACGCCAGTCGTTGCCGTCCAGGATTCCGCTGCGGTGCCCGGCGCGGTCGTAACGCAGCATGGCCCAGCTGTCCCCGGCAGGGCGGCCCTGGGCATCGGTGCTCCAGCCTACGAGCGGCCAGTAGGCGAAATCCGTGTCGTTGTCGGCGAGGACATCCGTCAGGTTGGCGAACCAGGCGCGGGCCGCGGCGCCCGACTCGTCGGCGCCGATGCCGAATTCGCTGATCCACAGGGGTGCCGTGAAGTGCTGTCCGGACTCGGTGGAGACGAAGAACGCCTGATCGTGCAGTACGGCGCGCAGCTGGTCGCGGGTCAGGTCCTGGTAGCGGGGGTCGCTGGTCTCCCCCACGCCGGTGGCGCCGCTGTGGTGCGGGCCGGTGTAGCCGTAGAAGTGGGCCGAGTAGACGAGCTTCCCGGAGCGGACGAGGGTGTGCGAGAGCGTACGGACCGGGGTGAGGGTGGGTCGGCCGTGCGGCAGACCGTCCACCGGCAGTCCGGTCCAGTTGATGCCTTCGATGATGAGCAGGAGCCGGGGGTTGGCCTCGGTCTGGATCCGGTCCGCCGCTTCCTGGGCGGCGGCCTGCCAGTCGTGGTTGTCCCCCAGGCCCCAGTTGGGGTCGTCCCAGACGTCACGGCGCACTTCGTTGTAGAGGTCCGCTCCCACGACACGGCTGTTGTCCTGGTAGCGGCGGGCCAGGAACACCCAGTCGTCGGCCCATTGCCGAGTGCTCTGGCGGCTGTTCCACCGCTCGTTGCCGTCGAGGCCGCAGCACCATCGGGTGGTGTTCGTGTGGTTGTTGAGGATGACCGCGAAACCGTCCGCGGTCAGGGCCGCGACCACGGCGTCGAAGATCTGCAGTGGTGTTCTGCCGCGCAGCTGCGGGTTGGCGGCGACCGCGGCATCCGGCACCGGGGCATCGGAGTGGATCATCTCGTTGGAGAACGGCAGCCGGATGCTGTTGAGGCCCAGTGCGCGGAAGTCGCGCAGCAGGGAGGCGATGCCCACACGGTCGAGGCCGAGCGGTATGCCGTGGGAGTTCTGACCGCTGTGGTGTGCGGCGGCGTCGTTGATGTCCCCCGAACCGTTCCACGAGCCTTGCGCGCCGTCCCAGTTGCCCGCCTTCAACCGGAACCGCTTGCCGTCGGCGTCGACGATATAGCGGCCCCTGGTGGACAGCGGTGCCGTCCATGCGGCGGCGGGTGCGTGAGCGGCCGAAGCCTGCGCCCAGGTGCGTACGGCCGACGCCGCGGCAGCGGAGGCGTCCGGCCCGACAGGGGCAGCGGCCGCGCCGGGGACCGGGCCGCCCGTGAGGACGAGGGCGAGGCACAGCGCCGCGGCACCGCACGCCGAGCGTAAGAGAGACTTCACGTCATCCGCCTGCTTCGTCGGGTGTGCCCGTCGGGTCCGCCCGGCGAGCAGCCCCGCGGCAGGCGCACCGCCGGGCGGGGCCCCGCCAAGTTACCGATGAGTGGCCGGCGGGGCCATACCTCTGCGGCCGTTTCCGGCCCGGTCGTACGACGGCCCCGGCGGCTGCCGACGGCCGGGGTGCGCCCCCGGTCCCCGTCGCACCAGAAAGCATGCGAGGGCACCGACCGCGATCACGATGACGGGCAGTGCCAGGGTCGGCCGCATCGCGTGCACCACCCCGTGTTCGAACGTGGCTGCCGCCACCTGCTCGATGTGGTGAACCAGGCCCGTCGGCGTTCCCTGCGGCGGGTCGACCATCGCGCCGCCCTGCCCGACACCGACTTCCCGACCGCTCTCGGCAGCGTTGCGGAAGCCCTCCAGGAACCGGCTGCCGACACCGGCCGGGAGGCCCACAGCCCGCTTCGCCGCTTCGTCCTGCAGCGAGGCGGCCAGGCGGTTCTGCAGTACGGCGCCGACTGCGGCACTACCGATCACGGTGCCGATCTGCCGGATCGTGTTCAGCACACCGGACGCCGCCCCGGCCGTCGTGGGCTCCACGTGGTACATGGCGACCGTGACCATCGGGCCGAATACGCAGCCGATACCTACCCGGCCGTGATCAGGGCAGGCTGGAACTCCCACCACGCGCGGCCGACATCGGTGACCCGGGCGAGCCAGGCCAGGCCGGCCGCGAACAGGGTCAGACCGGTCATCAGGACATACTTGCCGCCGATCCGGTCCGCCATCCGGCCCGCGACGGGTGACAGCACCGCTGACACCACCATGGCCGGCGCCATCACGAGTCCGGCCGCGAGGGCGCTGAGGCGCAGCACCGACTGCAGATAGATCATCACCGGCAGGAACAGACCGAGCATCCCGACCTGGACGGTCGCGGACACGAAGCTCATGACCGTGTAGTTGCGGTCGCGGAAGAGCACGAAGGGCAGCAGCGGTTCTCGGTGCTGCCGGGCGCGCTGGTGAAGCAGGAAGAGTACGAGCAACAGGGCAGCCGCGCCCAGCAGAGCCCAGATCCCGGCGTTCCAGTCGTATCGCTGGCCCTCGGTGAGTGCGAAGGTCAGGCATACCAGCGTCGCCGCGGCGAGCAGGACGCCCACAACATCCAGCTTCCGGCGGCTGCCGTGCCGGATGTCGGGCACGAGCGTGACGGCCATCACGAGGACGATCGCGCCGATCGGAACGTTGACAAAGAAGATCCACCGCCAGCCCGCCGTACTGACCAGGAGCCCGCCGAGAGTGGGCCCGGCGATCGTGGCCACGCCCGCGACACCACCCCAGACGCCGAGCGCGGCTCCCCGGCGCTCGGCCGGGAAGGTACCGATGATGATCGTCATCGTCTGCGGCATCAGCGCTGCCGCACCCAGCCCCTGCACCGCCCGGGTGGCGATGAGCTGGGCCGGATCCTGCGACAGGCCGCACAGCACGGACGCCACGGTGAACAGCACGACGCCCCCGATGAACATCGTGCGCGGCCCGCGGACATCGCCCAGCCGCCCAAAGGTGATCAGCAGTGCGGCGAGAACGAGGATGTAGATATTGATCACCCACAACACCTCGTCCAGCGACGCATGCAGGTCGCCGATCATGCTGGGGACGGCCACGTTGACGGCCGTGAGGTCCAGCAGTGTCATAAAGAATCCCAGGCTGAGCGTCAGCAGCACCGCCCAGGGATTGCCGCGCCAACTCCTGCTCATGCGCATCTCGTCCTTTGCTCCTGGCGCCCCAAAGGGTTGCCCGGCGACCCGGCGGCCGGCCGGCTTCGGTCTCCGCCGTGGCACGGCCGGTGCACCGCCGGTACGTTCCCCCGGAGTTCGCCTCGGTCGGTTCGATCAGCCCGCGCTCACGGGCAGGAGAAGCAGGAGAAGCAGCAACGTGCCGCTGCCTCTCCTGCACTGCGCCATGCCACTGCCGAGCGGCGCGGAATTCGTCACTGCCGCAGGACCGGCCGGGCAGGGTGCCGGCACATCGGCCGAGGCGAATCAGCCCACCCGGCGAGAGGCAGAGGTCAGCTCTTCGCAGGTGCCTGCAGACTCCACAGCCGCCCGTCGGGATCCCGGACGGTCATCTCCCGGGTCCCGTAGTGCGTGTCCTCGAACGGGGTGGCCACTTCGACGGCCGGGCCGGGACGGAACAGGTCCGCGTCGGGCACCTTCAGCGCGACCTGCACGCCGGGCTCGCGGTCCGCAGGGATCTCGACCACGACGAAATAGGGGCCCTCCCCATTGCGGAACACGCCGGAACCGTCGCCGGCGGAGGTCTCCAACTCGTAACCCAGTTCCTGGAAGAACCCTGCGGTCTTCCCCCAGTTGCGGGTCTCCACGAAGACCGCCTCGATACCTTCAGTTGCCATGTCATGACTCCTTTCCGGAAGAGTGCTCCCGCTGTCCATGGGCGTCGTCGAGGTAGGCACGCAACGCGTCGGCGACCAGCGCCGACAGCGACATGCCTGTCTCGATCGCGTGATGCTTGACCTGCCTGATCAGCCCCAGCGGCAGATACACGTTGAACTGTTTGACTTCCGTGTCACCCATGCACGGATACTAGCCCGCTAGATTGCTAGCATGCTAGCCCACGGATCGCCTTCTGTCTGTTCTTGCGGTTCACCCGCACGCCCCGGCTGCCGTCCGCACGCCGAGGCAGGGCAACTGCCCCGGACCGGCGACGCCCTGATGGCCGACGCCATGCCCGCGTCTCAAGCGGTCCGCCCCATTCGCCCGCCCCGTCGTCGGATGAGTCCGATGCGCCGCGGCGGAAAAGGCGATCGGATGCAGCGGGCGGACAGGAGCATGGAGAAAGGCGGTGGGTAAAGATCGCGCGAGCGGCAGACTGGCCCCATGACCGCATCGGATGCCAAGGCTGATCTCCGCTCCTCTCTGCAGTCCGCACGCGAAGCCCTGCTGTGGAAGCTCGAAGGCCTCTCGGAGTACGACATCCGCCGTCCGCGGACGGCGACCGGCACGAACCTCCTGGGGCTGGTGAAGCACCTGGCCGGCGTGGAACTGGGCTACCTCGGCGACACGTTCGGACGGCCGTCCGGCGAGCCACTGCCCTGGCTCGAGGACGGTGCCGAGCCCAACGCGGACATGTGGGCCACCGCCGACGAGTCACGCGAGCACATGGTGGCCCTCTATCGCCGGGCGTGGGGGCACGCAGACGCGACGGTCGACGCGCTGCCGCTGGACACCATGGGCAGGGTGCCGTGGTGGCCGAGCAACAAGAACGAGGTGACGCTGCACCAGGCCGTGGTGCGCGTGCTCGCCGACACGCACCGGCACGCAGGCCACGCCGACATCATCCGGGAACTCACAGATGGCGCTGCGGGGTTCGGCGAGGGAAAGGACGACATGCCTGTGCGCGATTCAGCGTGGTGGGAGAACCATCGAAGCCGGCTGGAGGAGGCAGCGCGGGAAGCCGATCGGGACGCCTAACTTCGGACCGGGTCGGGGTCGGGCCGGCGTCGGGGCCAGGGCCGGCGACCGGGCCGGGGCCGGCGGCCGGGCCGCCGCCTGCGCCGGGTGAGACGATGTCCGGCAGCGCCCCTCGTACGACTCCACGGACGACGGCCGGAGCGCCCCATCCGCAGTAAGGCCCCTGGCCTCCGACCTGCAGCTGCCGTTCAGGTGAGCGTGATGAGCTGGCTATGCTCGTGATCATGTGGACGCGAGCGGTGCTGGAGGCTTTTCCTGAGGCCGGTTTTCGGGAGCCGGTGCAGGCAGCCGAACTCGCCGAGGCCGAGGGGCGGCTGGGGCGAGCCCTGCCGGCGGAGCTCAAGCAGTTGCTCCTGGAGAGCGACGGAGTGATCGGCCGCACCGAGGTGGACACGGTCTGGAGCATCGACCAGATCATCCAGCAGAACCTGCTCTTCCGGTCCGACGAGTCCTTCGCCCAGCTGTACATGCCTTTCGATGCCCTCTTGTTCTTCGGGGACAACGGGGGTGGTGATCAGTTCGCCTTCGTGCAGAAGCCCCGGCGGCCGGACATCTTCGTCTGGGAGCACGAGAGCGACAGCCGCAGGTGGGTGGCCGGCGATCTGCGGGACTATCTCGGTCGCTCATTGCGCGTCGACGGAGACGACTGGTATCAGCCGTAAGGCGTCGGCTGACAGGGCGGGCCATGGCGGAAGGGGGCAACGCTTGCCCCCTTCCGCCATGGGCGGTCGCCACAGCCCACCGCGCGACACCCGGGAGCCACCGGAGCGCCACGGGAGCGCCACCGAGGGGGCGGACCCTACCGATGGGCAATGGGTGTGCCCAGTTCCGGGCCCGTTCAAGTTCCGGTCACGCTCGCCGCCCAGGATCTGGAATGAGACATTCCGCTTGGTGACACCGCTGTGGTCAGGCACACCACCGGCCACGGCACGGAGGGCCTCATGGCCGGTATTGAAACCCACATCCCCACCAACCGTCGTCGCTTCCTCCTCAGCTCCGGTGCCGCCGTCGCCGGAGCCGGTGCCGCATGGGCACTGCCGAACCGGCGCAGCAGCAGCGGGGCCCCGGGCACCGCACACGCACAGCCCCTCACCCGTACGTCGCCGGCCGGCCCCGGTGGGCGACGCGCGGCCCCGTTCGGGACCACCACCCTCGACACCACGGCCCGCCTCGTCGGCAGCGGCGGCTACCGCCGGATCGCCTCCGGTCCCGGATGGCCCCTGGTCGTCCGGGGTGAGCTCGCCTCCGCCGCGTCCGGACGCCAGGACCGGCGGACCGCCCTGGCGTGCTTCCTCCAGTTCACCGACCTCCATGTGGCCGACGTCCAGAGCCCGTTGCGCACCGAGTACCTGCGCGTCGGATCGCCTGGGTCGTGGCGGACGCAGGAGGCACTGTCGGTGGCCGGTGCGGTGTCGCTGGTGGAGCAGGCCAACGCGGTCCGCAAGGGACCGCACACCGGCCGGCCGCCGGCCTTCGTCATGTCCACGGGCGACAACATCGACAACCACTCCATGGTGGAACTGGAGTGGTTCCTGACCCTCATGAGCGGTGGCCGTATCACGCCCAACACCGGTGACCCGACGTCGTACGAGGGCGTACAGAACTCCGGCCTCGCGCTGTACTGGCATCCGGACAGCAGCCTGCGCGACCAGGACAAGAAACGCGGTATGCCGCCGCTCCCCGGCTACCTCGAAGCCGCGGTGCGCCCGGTCGTCAGCCCCGGCCTGCGACTCCCCTGGTACTCGACGCCCGGCAACCACGACGATCTGCCGGGGGGCTGTCTCGCCCCGCAGGATCCCGTGCTGACGGAGTACATCACCGGGGCGCGCAAGCTGTTCTCGGTACCGGATGCCGATGTGGCCGCCTTCCGCAAGGTGCTGGACAGCGGCGACGACCCCAAGTGCACGGTGCTCAAGGACATCCTCCGCCGTAACACTTCCCGTGCCCGCACGGTGACCGCCGACGAGCGCCGACGGATGTTCACACCCCACGAGTACCTGCGGGCGCATCTGAACCCGGCCTTCGCCGGAGCGGGGCCCGCCGGACACGGCTACACCGACAACCACCTCGACGGTGACCGGATGTACTACTCCTTCACCATCGCCGAGGGCGTCATCGGCATCAGCATCGACACCACCTACCGCAGCGGCCACTTCGAAGGGTCCCTGGGCACCGAGCAACTACGGTGGCTGGAGAGGACCTTGGCCGCCCACAGTTCCCGTCATTACGACGAGGACGGACGGCTGGTGCGCAACACCGGTGCGGATGACGCGCACATCATGGTGTTCAGCCACCACCACAGCCCGAGCATGACCCGGCGCCCCGACGCGGCCCGGTCGGAGGAGAAGCGGCACGACGGCGAAGAGGTCATCGCCTTGCTGAGCCGGTTCCCGAACGTGGTGGCATGGATCAACGGCCACAGCCACATCAACCACATCACGCCGCACGCCCACCCGACGGCCGCCCGTTCCTTCTGGGAGGTCAACACCGCCTCGCACGTGGACTATCCACAGCACGCGCGGATCGTCGAACTCGTGGACAACCACGACGGGACGCTGTCCCTGTTCACCACCCTCATCGAATCCGCTGCCCCGTACCACACGGACTTCGACGACCTTTCGTCGGTCGGCCTCGCCTCGCTCTACCGCGAGCTGTCCTACAACGCTCCCGGCCTCGCCGCGGGCCTGACCGACGGCGTCCACGAAAAGATGGCGGGCACCGCGGCGGACCGCAACACCGAACTCCTCGTCCGCCGGGCGTGAGAGGGGAAAGCCGCCCACGGGTCTGCACCGGCCCTGCCGATCCTTCCGCCCTGCCGAGCGCACCCGAGCAGACGCGTGGGTGGCGATCGAGACGAGCCTCACCGGTGCTCTTTGATCAGCGCGAGAAGATGTTCCAAGAGGAGTTCTCATCCGCGGCGTCCCGAGGGCACAGGAAGCGGGTCCGCCGCGCAGGACACGTCATGGTCCGGAGCGGTGCCGTCGAGGAGATAGGCGTTCACGATGCCGTCCACACACGCATTGCCGTTCTGGTACTGACCGTGATCGCCGCCGCCCGTCACCGTGACCAGCCGTGAACCGCGCAGCGCACGGTGTGCCGCACGTGCGCCCTCGTAGTAAGTGGCAGGGTCGTGAACCGAGTTGAGCATCAGTGTGGTGGGCAGGCCCCGGCCGGTGACCCGGACGCGCGGCGCGTCGGAGACCGGCCAGGCCGCGCAGGTGGCCGCGTAGGCCAGCTCGCGCGCCCCGACGAGCGGATAGGCGGTGGCATCCTTCGCGCTGCGGTCGAGCCAGTAGCCGAGGTCGCCGTGCCACGGGGTGTCGTTGCACGTCACCGAGGAGTACACAGCCGCGAATCCCGGTGACAGGTAGCGCGCGAAGAGCTTGGCGACCCCTGTGCGCTCGGCCGGTGCGGTGGACGGCCAGTGGTCGAGGGCCCTGAGTGCGGCCGCCAGCTGCGGGAACTGCCGCGCGTTGTACATGCTCTGGATCGTGGTGTTGTCGAGCTGATTGGGCCCGATCGTCAGCGCGCCGACGGTGAGCGGGCGCATGTGCAGGGCATGACGGCGTGCCTCCCATCTCGCCTTGGCCGCAAACGCCGTGCGTCCGTAGTGGTAGATCGTGTCGTGGCGTGCGATCCAGGGCAGGAAGTCCTGCTCGAAGCGCCGCTGGAAGCTTTTCGGCAGTCCTCCTTGGGCGTGCTGCCATGTGCCGCTGAAGTCCTCGTTGCTGTCCAGTACCGCACGCTCGATACGCTGCGGAAATTCCGTCGCGTAGTAAGCACCGAGCCAGGTGGCGTACGAGGGTCCGTAATAGGAGATCTTGCGCACGCCCAGCAGTGCGCGGAACAAGTCCATGTCGCGCACGGCTTGGTCGGTGGTGAGCCGGCGGACGAGATCGCCGCTGTGCCGCAGGCAGCCGGCGACGAGTTGCCGCGAGCGGGCCAGCACACCGCGGAGGGCCGCGGGTGAGCGATCGCGGAAGTCGTGGGCGTAGAAGTCCCGGAACTCGGCGTCGGTCTGGCATTGCGCGGGCGTGCTGCTGCCGACGCCGCGCTGGTCAAAGCCGACCACGTCGTACGCGGCCCCCACGGCGGGCGAGCGCGCGACGAAATCCGCGGGCCGGGTGAGTCCCGAAGCGCCGGGCCCACCCGCTGCCATCATCAGCACCCCGCGCCGGCGGGCCGGGTCGGCCGCGCGGTGCCGGGACACCTCGACGGTGAGGTCCGCCCCGGTACCCGGATGGTGCCAGTCACGCGGCACGGTCATACTCGCGCACTCCAGTGAGGGTTTCGCCGCACATGGCTGCCAGTGCAGCTGCTGGTGGGCGTAGCGCGCCGGTACCGGCGGCCCCGACCGGTCCGCCGCCCGGGCAGACGGCGCGGTGGGCGGCACCGCCGAGATCAGCACGGCGGCCACCGTCCCGGACAGGGCGGCCACCGGCCACCACGGTTTTCTCCACGCGGACATCGGTCCTCCCCTCGGCGCGCGGGGTGCGCTGCCATGAGAGGGATCCTCGGGGGTCAGGGGTCCGGATTCGATCACACTGGTGCCCTTTTCCGGGGTGGCACCAGGACCACCCCCGACGGGCCGGTGGGACGGGCTCCCGCCGAGGCTCCACCGCCGTCCGCCGTCCGCCGGGTGGCGGGCGGCGGGCGGGGCAGCGGTCGGCTTCCCTCGCGCGTGACGGACTGGACGGACATACAGGCTGGACAGACTTACGAGCCGAAAAGGCTGGACGGGGTGGCCAGACACCACTTACGGGCTGGAGGGGCTGGAGGAGCCGGTGCCCTGGAGCGTCCGGGGGACCCCAGGGGTCCCCGGCCGACGCCTGCGGCCCCGTGGTGGCGGTGAGCAGTACCTTCAGGAGGACATAGCGGTAGATAAACGACAGATCAACACCATCGGTGGAGTCTGCATGTCCCCCTCCGTCACCCCTCGGACCTCCCGCGGCCGCCTCGCGAGACCCCTGGGCGTTCTACTGGCCGTCGGTGTCGTCATCACCGGTCTCGTCCAGGTCGCGCCCTCCCCCACACCGCCTCCTGCGCTCGATCCGCGAATCACCTCGATCATGCGGAAGCCGGATTACCGGTATGCCCGGTGGGGGCTGCTCCAGCGCGACCCGAAGACCGGCAAGATGACGCAGTCCCGCAACACCGACCAGTTCTTCATCCCCGGGTCGACGGCCAAACTGTTCAGCGTCAGCGGCACCTGGCACACCCTCGGCGGCGACCACCGCTTCATCACACCGGTCCACGCCGTCGGGCAGCGCCACAACACCACGCTCAAGGGCAATCTGTACCTGGTCGCGCAGGGCGATCTCACCCTCGGTGGCCGGACGCGCAAGAACGGCACCGTCGCCTTCACCACCGTCGACCACACCTACGCCAACGATGTCCCGGGGGCCACCCTCACCCCGCAGGACCCGCTGGCCGGCATCGACCAGCTGGCCCGGCAGGTACGTCACTCGGGGATCCGCCGGGTCGACGGCGACGTGGTCATCGACGCGCGCCTGTTCCGACCGGATCCGGTCCTCGTCCCGACCCCCACACCACTGATCGTCAACGACAATGTCATCGATCTGCTGAACTCCCCCGGGGCCAAGGCGGGCGCCCCGGCCGGTCTGGACTGGCGCCCGAAAGTCGCGCCGTACCACGTCACGTCCTCCGTCCGGACCGTCGCGGCGGGCAAGCCGGCCGACATCAGCGTCAGCAGCTCCGCCGACGGCACCCGGATCCGCCTGTCCGGCACCATCGCCGCCGGCTCGGCGCCCGTCCTCCGGGTGTCCGCCGTCAAGGACCCGAACGCCTTCGGCCGGACCGCGCTGATCGAGGCACTGAAACGGGCCGGGGTCGAGGTCCGCGCAAAGGCGATCGGGCCCAACCCGGCCCGGCAGTTGCCGAAGTCCTACCGGGGCGTTCCCACGGTGGCCCGGTACACCTCACCTCTGTACGCCGAGTACGCCAAGCTCATTCTCAAGGTCAGCCACAACCTCGGGGCGAACCTGGGGATCTGCCTGATGGCCACCAACACGGGAAGCACCAACTGCGAGGACGGATTCCCCGTACTGGCCGCCTTCCTGGAACATGCTCGGGTGGAACGCAAGGCCGTGCAGCTCGCCGACGGCCGCGGCGGCAACCCGGCCGACCGGACCACACCACGCGCCCTGGCCCAGATCCTGACGTACTGGCAGCACACCTCCGAGGCACAGCGCTTCCGCACCTCGCTACCGGTCCTGGGTGTCGACGGAACCCTGGCGGATTCCTGTCGCAGCTGCCCGTCACGCGGCAAGGTCTTCGCCAAGACCGGCACCGCGGCCGGCGGTGACGCCCTCAATGACCGGCTGGCCGTAGGCGCGGAGACCGCGGCCGGCTACTTGGAGACGCGCCGGGGCCGGTTCGATGTGTTCTTCGCCGGAGTGAACGGCGCCTCGACCTCCGGCGCCTCCATCAACGGCGTCCTGGCCATCGGCAACGATGTGGCCGATGTCGCCGCCTACCTCCAGCAACAGGCCCCAGGCCACCACTGAACGACGGTCCCGCCCGCGGGCGGAGCGCGGTGGTGCGCCACCTCTCCGGGGGGGGGCGGCGCCACCTCTCGGGATGGTGCGTTCGGGCCAGGGCCCGCTCGTACGGGACCACGAATTGCTTCCGATGAGATGCGGAAAGTGGCAGATCGTCGCCGGTGGGACCACCGCCGCCGTCCCCTCAGGGCCGGGCCGTTACGAAGCGTCCGGCACTGCGGTCCCGGCTACGCGTCGTCTGCGAAGCGCAGGACGAAGCGTCGTTGCCATGGGGTTTCCACGGCGCGAGGGTGGCAGTGCCGACGGACGTAGGCGACGGCTCGGTCCGGCGGCACCCCATCGAGAACGGCCATACATGCCAGTGCTGTTCCCGTCCGGCCCCGGCCGCGCACCAGGGCGCCCGAGGGGAAGCGTAGGACTCCTGGGGCTGATGCGCTCCAATGCTCGGCCATAGGCGCACCCTATCGATCGACCGTCGTGTGGGCCGTACCTTCGGGACGACGTCAACCCGCCCTGCCCCGGGGCGGGTTGACGTGGTCTGTATGTGGGTCGGCGTTGCCCGCGGCCCGGTGCGGACGGCAAGATGCGGAGAATGACAACGAACCCGTCTTCAGTGTCGCCTGCCGTGGTCCGGCTCGCGCGGTATGCGACTGCGGAGCTGAGGGAGATCGCCGGGAACGACGATGACCCTTTCGGCGTTGCCGAGACCGGTCTGACCTGGCTGCCCAAACAGGAGCACTTCGCCGTACGACGGGACGGCCGCCTCGTGGCGCACACGGGTCTGGTGACACTGCCCCTTTCGGCCGGCCCGGTCGAGACAGAGGTGGTGGGCTTCGGCGGGGTGGTTGTCGCGCCTGATCTGCGGGGGCAGGGACTGGCACGGATCGTGGTCACCTCCGCTCTGGAACACGCCCGCACGATGGGACCGCAGTACGGGCTCCTCTTCTGCCGGCCGCACCTTGTCTCCCTTTACCAACGCCTCGGTTGGCGGACACTGCAGGAGGACGTCCGGGTCGAGCAGCCGGACGGGCCCGTGGTCATGCCGCTGCGGTCGATGTGGATACCACTGCACGACGGGGCACAGTGGCCCGTGGGGCCGGTACGTCTGCGGTCCCTCCCGATGTGAGCGGCCCCTTCCCGCCGCGTCGCGGCCGGTCTCGGTCGAACGCTACTCCCCCGTGTGACCGTCGAACGCCACTTCCAGGACGGTTAGTTGGTGGTGGCGAACGGCCCGAAGGCGCAGCCGGTGCGCGTGCAGCTCGTCCGGCACCTCAGTCGGTGGTTCGCGCCGGGCGCGCAGATCGTGGCCGAGGAGCTGACGCGCGCTTTCGCGGAGGCGGGGCGCCATGGCAGAGGTGACCGGCGGCGCCGCTCCCCGTCGCCTCCTCTTCCCCGTCACCGCCTCTACGCCGGTACCGCCTCTTCGCCGTCAGCTCAGGAGCCCCACGGGAGTTCGGTTTTGTCCTTCGTCCGCGTGGACACCCGGCGCGTCGTTTGGACAGGCTCCGGCCCTCCGACACCGTGAAAGCGTGCGCCCTCTACTCCTTCGTCTCGCCGCAGCGGCAGCCGTCCTTCTGGCCACCAGCAGCTGCGTATCCCTTCCGGCCGACGGCCCCTTGCACGGTCCCGGTCGCGCCCCGGGCGGACGCACGGTCGCTCCGGCCCAGCCGTCTCCGTTGCTGCTGCCCACGCGGGGGGCCTCGCACGAGCGGGTGGTGGATGTGGCGTCCGCGAGGCGGAAGGCGAAACGGCACTCGAAGATACACAAGGGAGAGGGAGGCGATGCCGCCGCCCGGCATACAGCGGCGGGAAACCGAAGGCCGCGGGGCATGGGACGGACACTGTCGCGCCCCGCTCACGCCGCGCCGCCGAGGTCACGTCGGGAGCCGGTACGGGCGGCGCCCCGGCATCTGCGCCACGCGGCCCGGGCACAGGCCCCCGCCCCGGCTCCGCGAGAGCTCCCTCGGGCCCCGCGGCCACGCCCGACCATGGACGCCGGCGTCGTGTGCCGGATGGCGTCCGGCCACGTCCGTTCGGATCTTCTCCGGTTGTGCCGTCGGACGTACGGACGCTGAGGCGGCCCGCGCGCCCGTACGCCCGTACGCGTCTGCTGCCTGCGTGTCTGCGTGTCTGCACTCGTACGCCCGGTGAGTCTGGTGAAGCCGGTGATGCTGGTGAGACCGCCCGTCTCGTCCGGATCGCGGCAGCGCAGCCGCGGCCGTCGGGTTCCGGATCAGTCTGCGGCCGACCGCATGGAGCACTCCAGCCGGATGAATATGGATCAGCCCAGTCCCGATGACTTCAGTTCAGTCCCGATGACTGTGGATCAGTCCAGCCGGATGTCCGTCCCCGCCGACTGTTTGCGGGCCGCGGCGACGACGAGGGCTGCGGCCGCCGCGTCCTGCACTGCCACTCCGACGGATTTGTAGAGGGTGATCTGGTCCGGCGAGGAGCGGCCCGGTTTGCGGCCCGCGAGGAGTTCACCCAGCTCGGCGTGTACCTGCGCTTCGGTGATGACGCCGTCGCGAAGAGGGATCAGCAGGTCGTTGCTGCCCGCGGGGAAGGGCGCCAGCGCCGCCTGACGTGACTCGACACATACCAGCGCTTCGGCCACCGTGGCATCGTCGATCTCCCGGCCCTCCGGGTTGAATCCCACCGATGTCACATGCACGCCCGGGGTCAGCCAGGAGCGGCGGATCACGGGGGCGACCGAGTGGGTGGTCGCGGCGGCGATCTCCGCGCCGTCAAGGGCCTCGGCGTAGGTGGCGCTCGCGTCGACGGGGATATCGAGTGCGGAGGACAGGTGGCCGGCCAGGGCGGCCGCCTTCGCCTGGTCGCGGCCCGCCACACGGATGTGCCGGATCGGGCGGACCCGGCACATCACCTCGGCATGCGACCGGGCCTGCGCTCCGGTGCCCAGGACCGCCAGCACCGAGGCGTCCTCGCGGGCCAGCAGGCGTGCGGAGAGCGCCGAACCGGCAGCGGTCCGTGCCGCGGTGATGGCCGTGCCGTCCAGCAGCGCTGTTGGTTCTCCGGTGTCCGGATCGAAGACGACGATCAGTGCCTGGTGGGTCGGCACGGGGGTGCCCCCGTTGTGCGGGAAGACGGAGACCAGCTTGCTCATGAGCACCCCGGCCGACGGTACAAAGCCCGGCATGGCCGCCAGGAAACCGTCCCGTTCCGGCACCAGAGCGGCGACGCGGTCGGGCGAGGAAGCGCGGCCGGCGCTCAGGTCCGTCATCGCCGACGCCAGGGCGTCGATCAGCGAATCCATGTCGAGCAACGCCTCGACCTGCGCACGCCCCAGTACCAGCATCCGTCTCAACCTCCTGATCACAGCGGTACGACCGACGTTACGCCGAGCCGTGGCGACGACCGTAGTCCCGTGCGTGTGTCATTCGGTGCGCGTGCCGTCACACCACCCTGCGCGGTGGAGGAGTGCCACGGCGAGGCGCGGGTAGGCGCCGCGACAGCCCTGGGCGATGGTGGTCCCGCCGCGCGCCGGACCGCAACGCCGGCTGACGAGGGCCATGGCGATGGGCGACGACTATGGGCGACGCCCATCTCGGCAATGCCGACAGCGGCGCATTGTGGTCGCAGGAACGGGCACACGAGGACAACGAGCACAGAGAACAAGCCGGCACAGCAGAGCCGGCGCAACAGACGAGCACAACAAGAGGCCCGGAAAAGGTAGTTGAGGGCATGCGCAGAACGGCGCACAGGACGTGCGCAGGTAGATGGCCCCAGCGCCTCGAAGTGAGGGACCCGACCGCGCTCGGCCGCGGAGAACGGAGGTAGCCATGGACTGGCGTCACGACGCGGTGTGCCGCGAAGTGGATCCGGAGATTTTCTTTCCCGTCGGCAACACCGGCCCCGCGCTCCTGCAGATCGAGGAGGCCAAGGCCGTGTGCCGCCGCTGCCCGGTGATGGGACAGTGCCTGCAGTGGGCTCTCGAATCCCGTCAGGATGCGGGTGTGTGGGGTGGGATGAGCGAGGACGAGCGGCGCGCCATGCGGCGCCGGGCCGCCCGGAACCGGGCGCGCAGCGCTTCCGTATAGCCGTAGCTGCGGCGCAGGTCAGGACCGGGTCAGGACATGGCGCGTGGTGGGTACCGGGTGCGCCGCCTGTGCGCCTGTACGCTTTCGTCGCCCCCAGGCGGTGGCCGTGTGTGCGGCAACGTCACGCGCTCTCCTGCGCCGGAAGCCGGAAGGACATCACCATGCCCACGGATGCACACCCCGGACCGCTGCGCGTCCTTGTTCTCGGCGCCGCACTGCGGGCAGGGTCGACCAATGCCCGTCTGGCTTCCCTTGTCGGACGCATGATGACCGAGGCCGGTGCGGTGGTGGATCTCGCCACGATGCGGGATTTTGATATGCCGCTGTACGACGGTGATGTCGAGGCCGAAGGAGGAGTGCCGGACGGCGCTCTGGCGCTGCGGGACCGGCTGGAGCGCTGCGATGCCTTTGTGATCGCCTCCCCCGAGTACAACGCTTCCCTGCCGGGGGTCGTGAAGAATGCCATCGACTGGGTCTCGCGGGTCCGGCCGCAGCCGTTCAAGACCAAGCATGCGCTGCTGGTCTCCGCCTCCCCGTCCCTGGTCGGCGGCAACCGGGGGCTGTGGGCACTGAGGGTTCCGCTGGAGCATCTGGGCACCCGGGTCTACCCCGATATGTTCAGTCTTGCCGCGGCGCATCAGGGGTTCACCGAGGACGGGCAGCTGACCGATCCCGCGCTGCAGGAACGCCTGCGGGAGACCGTGACGGCCTTCCTCCATCTGGTGGAGGCCGATGCGCGCTATGTCTGTCTGCAACGCCGTTGGTACGAGTTCCCGGGCGACCGCACCGAGGCTCCCGTCACCCAGCGGGCGGAGGACTGACTGAGCCGGTCTCCCCGCCGGGCACGGTCCCCGGCGGAGCCGTCGATCCGGGCTGTTGTGCACCGGACGGACGTGGCGGGTGAGGCCGCATCGGAGGAAGCGCTGTGCCGTCCGTGTCGGGTCGGGCGTCAGAGGTCAGGCGTCAGGTGTCAGGCCATCCAGAAGAAGACCGCCGTCATGCGCTTCTCGTGCAGGGTGGTGCCCCAGTAACGGGTCGCCGTGTGGATCAGGTTGGCGGAGTAGAGCAGCAGGCGGCCTGCGCGGTGCGGGATGCGCACGTCCTCGGTGAAGGAGTCCGGCGTGACGAAGCGGGTGCCGAGGGCGTCGACCAGGTTGTTGTGCGGTGGAGCCACCTGGTTGCCGCCGAGGGTGCCGCCCGGCAGGCTCTGCCGGTAGAAGCTGGTGCCGCAGTCCTTGGGGACCAGGGGGTTGAGGTAGAGCACAGCCGCGTACCGGCAGAGGTTGCGGGAGTCGGTGTGGGGACGTGGCTCGCTCTCGCCCTCGCCGACGACCTGGACGCAGTTGTGGTGAAAGGTCCCGCCGCCTGCGGGGCGTTCGGCCCAGATCTGCGGGGTGCCGGTCGCCCTGCGCACCAGCTTCTCGACATGGGCCAGTTCGCCGGGTTCGAGCGCGGGCATGGCGCGCAGACCCGGCCAGCTCTGGGGCTTGTGGGGATAGCCCTCGGTCCAGTCGCTCCTGGCCAGACAGCGCTCCCGCACGACGTCCGGGTCCGGCAGCACGTCGTCCAGCACCCAGTAGTCCCGGCCGCGGGTCGGCTTGCGGTACGGGAGCACGGGCAGGACCGGGGTTCTTCGAGGCATGGAGGGAACGTAGTTCGCATCCCGTCAAGGGCTCGCCACCCAAGCGGTCAACCTTCAGTCAAGGGTTGCTCATCCCGGGGTTGACCTTCACATGGCATCGCCCGCGGGCGATCACTCCCCTGCGGCGAGTGCCGAGGTGAGCCGTTCGAGCAGGCCAGCAAGCTGACTTTGCTCATCCCCGTCGAGCCCGGCGAGAAGCCGGCGCTGATTGTCCAGGTGGACGGCGATGAGCTCATCGGCCAGTTCGACGCCCTCGGCGGTGAGCGTGATCAGGCGTCCGCGCGAATCGGCCTCGGCCACGGACCTGCTGACCAGGCCACGGGCTTCCAGCCGGTCGACCCGCTTGCTGATAGCACCGGTGGTGACCAGCACGGTGCGGCTGAGCTCGCCCGCGGACAGGGAGTGGGGCGCCCCTGAACGCCGAAGCGCCGCAATGACGTCGAAGTCGCCGCTGCCCAGATCAGCGGCGGCGAAGGGCGGGCGTAGCCGTTGGTCCAGTGTGTCGGCAAGCCGGAAGAGCCGGCCGACGACGAGCATCGGTGTCGCGTCGAGCTCGGGCCTCTCGCGTTTCCACTGGTCGACGATGGCGGCGATGGAGTCGGGCTGCATGGCTTCCACTATATCTTCCACGGATGATACTTTATCTTCCATGGAAGATATTGATGACGCTCAAGCCACCGCGGCCGTTGTCTGTTATTTCGACCCCACGTGCCCCTTCGCCTGGGTCACCTCACGGTGGCTGCTCGAGGTCGAACGGCTTCAGCCGATCGACCTGCGTTTCCGGACCATGAGCCTGTCCGTGCTCAACGAGCACCGCGAACTCGACACGTGGTACCGCGAGTTCAACGACCGGGCCTGGGGCCCGGCCAGGGTGTGCGCGGCCGTCGAAGCCCTCCACGGAAGTGCGGTCCTGCGCGATCTCTACACCGCGCTCGGCAGCCGCATACACGGGGAGCGCAACGAGGACTACGACGTCGTCGTCACCGAGTCCCTCGAAGAGCTGGGGCTGCCCACGTCCCTGGCGGAGGCCGCGCACACCGACGCATTCGACGGGCCTCTGCGCACCGGCCACCAGGCCGGCCAGGAGGCGGTCGGCGAAGAGGCAGGGACCCCCGTCGTCACCGTGGACGGCGCCGGCTTCTTCGGTCCCGTCCTCACCTGCGTGCCCAAGGGCGAGGAGGCGATCCGGCTGTTCCGGGCCACTCGGGCCCTGGCCGGCATGGGAGCATTCGCCGAGCTGAAGCGGGGACGCGGTGCGCTCAACCTCCGCTGAACCCGGCGTTCGTACCCGGCGCCGGCTCATCGCCGCGAGCCTGGTCGGCTCGATCGGCGACGGCATCTACGTCCCACTGACCATGCTGTTCGTCCACTCACTCACCGGCCTGTCGCTGACGTCGATCGGCGCGGGCCTGACCGCCGCCGGACTCTGTGCCCTGGCGCTGATGCCCGTCACGGGCGTCCTCATCGACCGGTTCGGCGGCCGGCGGGTGCTCATCTCCGCGCTCGCGTTACGTGCAGCTGCTTTCGCCGCCTACCCGTTCGCCGGCTCCTTCCCCGCGTTCCTGGCGGTCTCCCTGGTGGCGGCGGTGGGGATGTGGGCCTCCTCGCCCGGCCAGCAGGCTCTCATCGGTGAGATCGCCGAAGGCTTTGCGCGTGACCAGCTGCTGGCGTGGGACCGCAGCCTGCGCAATGCCGGTATGGGATGCGGAAGCCTGGCGGCGGCAGGCATGCTGGCGTGGAAGGGCAGTGCCGGATTCCTCGGCGCCGCGGTGGCTTTGGCCACGGTCTTCGCCCTTGCCGCGGTGCTGGTGGCCCGTATCCCGGCCGTCCGCCCCGGCGCCAGGTGCCCGGACGAGATGCGGGACGGATACCGGCAGGTGCTCGCCGACCGGCCCTATCTGCTCCTCACCGCTGCCAATTCCCTGATCGCCTTCGGCTATACGACTCAGGCCATCGCCTTGCCGGTCTTCCTCACGCGTGACGTCGGCATGCCCGATGCCCTGGCCGGCGTCGTATTCGCCGTCAACACCGCTCTCGTCGCCGCGCTCGGTGTCCCGGCCGCCCGTCTGACCATGCGTGGCAGGCGCACGCGCGCGGCCGCGCTCGGTGCCGTCATCTTCGCGCTCTCCTTCGCCGCCTTCGCCGCCCTTCCCCATCTCATCAGCGGGGCCGACGCCCTCGTCGCCGTCCTGGCGGTCGCGACCCTCTACACCGCCGGCGAACTCGTCCACTCCGCGCCCTCGCAGAGCTTGTCGGTCCAGGCCGCCCCCCCTCACCTGCGGGGGCGGTACCTGTCGACCTATCAGCTGTCCTGGGCGGTCTGCCGCACCACCGCGCCCCTGCTGCTGGGATTCCTGCTCGACGCCGGGCAGTGGCAACTGTGGACGGTTCTGGCACTGATGGTCCTGACCGGCGCGGTAGTCCTGCTGTACGCCGAGCGGATGCTGCCGGCACATGTGGTGCGTACGCCCGAAGCCACCGTCACCACCCCTCGGGAGGCCATGACCTGAGGGCCGAAGGCCTGACGCCCGGCCAATTGCCCTGCATGCCCCGGCCGTCACGGCAGACAGCCTTGCCGTGCTACCGGTCCGCGGCCGCGTCGGAGTCCGCCGCGGCTGCTGCGCTCTCGGCGTCGTCCAGCAGCTTGCGCATGTCCGCCAGGTCGGTGGACGCGGGCGTGGATGCGGAGGGCGACGGGGTCACGTGCGGGGCGTCGCCCTCGGTACGTACTCCGTTTCCGCATCCGGCGACGAGCAGTCCGCACAGCGCGGTGATCGCCGCGAGCACCGCGGCCTGTCCGGTCCCGGTCACGACGAGGTCGTGTTCTGGTGGGAACGGCACCAGGTGGCGACCTTGGCGAGGTCCTTCTGGCGCTGCTGGAGCGTGGGGATCAGGGACTTGCGGTGGGCGAGCTTGTGGTTGAGGAAGGTCGCGATCTCGGTGTGACCTGCGGCCTTCGCCTTCTCCACACGCTTCTCCAGGCGGGCGACGGAGCCACGGACCCCGGCCTTGCCCTGCAGACGGTGAAGTGCCCGGTGGAGGCGCTTATCGATCTTCGGGGCGCGCTTGCAGAGCGCCTGTGCGCCGTCGCCCGTACGGGTCTTGGCGGAGGCGGAGGCGGACGGTGCGGGGGTGCTGCTGTCCGCAGCGGCGGTGCCCGCGACACCGAGCAGGGCTGTCGCGGCGGCCACCGAAGAGAGGGCGATGCTCCGGGTACGCATAAAGGTCCTCCTCACGAACGGGACGGGCACGGTGCCCGTCCGCGAGGAAAAGTTAGGGATGTTCTTTGTGGAAACCTTGTGGGCGGTCCGCGGGATCCGCCAGCCAGTCCCGGTGCGCCGGCAGTGCCGTGTGCGCGGGACGGTGGGCGGGTGCGGCGGGGAAGGTGACCTCGAAGCGGGCTCCCCGGCCGCCGGGGCCGTCCAGAAGTCGCAGGCTCGCCCGGTGCAGGGCGGCCTGCTGGGCGACCAGGGTGAGACCGAGGCCGGAACCCGGGCTGTCCGGGCGGCGCTGGAAGCGCTGGAAGACGGCCTCCCGGCACTGCTGAGGCACCCCCGGCCCGCGGTCCTCGACGCCGAGGACGACGCAGGGGGAGCCGGTGTCCTCACCGGCGCGGAGGGAGAGCGCCACATGGCCGCCGCCCTCGGCCGGCCGGCCGTGGACCAGCGCGTTCGTCAGGAGGTTGTCCAGCAGCGAGCGCAGCCCCGGCTGCCATCCGTGGATCGTCAGTCCCGGGCTGCTGTGGACCACCACCTCGGCGCCGGGGTACCTGCGCCGGGCATCGGCCGCGGCTTCGTCGGCGAGATCCGCCATGTCGATGACGGCGAACGAGTCGGCCTCGACCAGGTCGCCTTGGGCAAGTGCCCGCAGCATCACCAACAGGCCCAGCAGCCGGGCGTGTTCATGCCGCAGATCGTCCACCGTCTCCGCCCGGTCGGCGGCGTCGAGGTCCTGGAAGGCGTCGAGGATGTCGAGGTTGGTCTGCATGCTCATCAGCGGGGTGCGCAGTTCGTGGGACGCGGCGGCGGAGAACGAGCGTGCCGAGGCCAGCGCCTCGGCGGTGCGGGCGGCTTGCTCGTCGTACCGGGTCAGGAAGGTCTGCAGCGTGCGGGCGAGGTCGTCGACCTCGGTGATCCGGGTCGGGGCGTGATCCAGCCGGGCGGCGCTGGTGTGCGGGTCGAGTCCGCCGGCCGCCTGCTGCAGACGCCGCAGCGGCCGGGCCGCACGGGCGGCGAGCAGCCAGGCCGCGGCACCGGCCGGCGGGGCCGCGAGCAACGCCACCATGATCACCCTCCGGCGCACCATCCCGAGCTGCCCCTCGCGCGCCGTGTCCGGGGAGAACAGCCACAGCATCCCGTGCACCCCGGCACCGGGGCCGGTGACCGGCACCGCCAGCACCCGCCAGCTCTTGCCCCGCGACCGCACGGTGGACGGATGCCGGGTGCCGACGGGCAGCGGCACCGAGGCGGCGGGTTGCGGACCGTCCATGACGGTGGTCTCTGGGCCGGACAGCCGGACGCCGACGTCCAGGGCCGCGGTGAACAGCTTCCGCTGGCGGGCCTGTTCGGCGCGCGGCCGGTCGTGAGAGCTGGCCCGCAGCAGGCCGCGCGCCGCCACGGCCACGCTCTGCGCGCGTTCGGCGAGACGCTGGTCCGCCTGGACACGCAGATCCTTGCCCACCAGCTGCACCAGGAGCCAGCCGGACACCACCACCAGCAGCGGCACCACCATCCCGACGACGAGCGCGATACGGGTGGACAGCCTCATCGCGCCGACCCGCTCTCGTCGTCCCGCAGCACGAAGCCGACGCCCCGCACCGTGTGCACGATCCGGCTCCGCCCGCCCGCCTCCAGCTTGCGCCGCAGATAGCTGACGAAGGTGTCCACCGCGTCGGTGCGCACCTCGAAGTCGTAGCCCCATACGCGTTCCAGCAGCTGGTCGCGGGTGAGCACCTGCCCGGCGTTGCGGGCCAGGACCTCCAGCAGGGCGAACTCGCGTCGGGTCAGCTCCACCTCCCGGTCGTCGAGCCGTGCGCGGTGTGCCGCCGTGTCGAGCACCAGAGAGCCGACGCGTACGCCGTCGGTGGGGGCGGGCGGGCGGCGCCGCAGCAGTGCCTGCAGGCGCAGCACCAGTTCGTCCAGGGCGAAGGGTTTGACGAGGTAGTCGTCCCCGCCTGCTTGCAGTCCCGCCACCCGGTCGGTCACCTCGTCGAGCGCGGACAGCATCAGCACGGGGAGGTCGTTGCCGTGCTCGCGGAGCTGCCGGCACACCGCGATGCCGTCGAGGTCGGGCATCGAGATGTCGAGCACCATGACGTCCGGCGGCTCCTCGGCCATCCGCTCCAGTGCGGCCCTGCCGCCGTCCGCCAGCCCCACGGTGAAGCCGTTCAGCCGCAGCCCGCGCCCGAGCGACCGCCGGATCGCCGCGTCATCGTCCACCAGCAGGATCCGGCCGGTGCTGCTTTGTCCGTACATACTTGCCTCCGTGGGGGACACCGCCTCACGGAATCATCCGTCATGGGCTCCGGCGGGTGTCAGCCACGGTCCGGGATCCGGGATCGGGGTTCCGAGGGGGGTGGGGGGCTGGGGAGCTGACGGGGCCGGGTTGCGCCGACTGCCGACTGCCGACCGTCGGTGTCGGCGTCGGACGCCCGTACACCGGACCGGGCCCGGGGCGGGAGGCGGCGCGCTTCAGGAGCGCGGCCCTACAGCAGGTGTTCGATCCTGATCGGCAGTTCGCGGGCGCGGTATCCGGTCGCGTGGAAGACGGCGTTGGCGATGGCTGCCGCGGCGCCGACCATGCCGACTTCTCCGAGGCCCTTGACGCCCAGCGGGTTCACGACCGGGTCCGGTACCTCCACGAACTCGATGTCGACGTCGGGGGCGTCGGCGTTGACCGGTACCAGGTACTCCCCCAGGCTCGCGTTCGCCCAGCGGCCGTCACGGGCGTCGACCACCGTGCCCTCCAGCAGCGCCTGGCCGATGCCCCAGAGCATGCCGCCCATGACCTGGCTGCGCGCGGTGGCGGCGTTGAGGATCCGGCCCGGGGCGAAGGCGCCGGTCATCCGGCGTACCCGGACCACACCGAGGTCCGGGTCGACGGCTACCTCGGCGAACTGCGCGCCGAAGGTGGCGAGCCCGTACGGCACGCCCGGGGGTGGCGGGCTCCAGCTGCCGAGGGCGTCCATGTCGGTCATGAAGTGGCGCTGCATCAGGTCGCGGTAGGACTCGATGCCGCCGGGCCGGTCCGGCAGCTCCATCCGCCCGTCACGGACGACGACGGCGGCCGGGTCCGCCTGGTGCAGGGGGGAGGCGGGGTCGGCGACCGCCTGCTCGATCATCTGGTCGCGGAGTGTGGTGGCCGCGGTGTGCACCGCGGCGCTGATCATGCCGGCGCCTGCCGAGCCGACCGTCGCCGCGACGTTCGGCAGGTCGGTGTCGCCGTACTCGAACCGGACGTTCTCCACGGGGATCCCCAGGGCGTCGGCGGCGACCTGGGTCATCACGGTGGCCGATCCGGTGCCGAATTCCTGTGTGCCGGCCTGCACCACGGCGAAGCCGTCGGCGTAGAGACGGGCCCGGGCACGTTGCGGCTGCATGGGGAAGAACACCGGGTATCCGGCGGTGGCCATGCCGGTGCCGATCAGCCAGTTGCCGTCCCGCCGGGAGCGGGGTTCGGGGTTGCGGGAGTGCCAGTCGAAGCGGGCCGCGCCACGGCGGTAGCACTCCTCCGCGCCGTCGCTCGACCACGGATGGCCGCTGTGGGGGTCGGACTGTGCGTGGTTGCGCAGCCGGAGCTGTACCGGGTCGACGCCGATGCGGTGGGCGAGCTCGTCCATCAGGCATTCCATGGCGAACATGCCGGTGGTCTCGCCGGGCCCGCGGGTGAAGGTGGGTGTCATGGTGTTGCCGCGGATCAGCCGGTAGACGCCCTCGTAGTTGGGGCAGGCGTACGCCTGCGAGGCGATGCCGAGCGAGGGTTCGGCCCAGTCGTCGAACGGCGAGGTCAGCGAGAGCTTGTGGTGGCGCAGGGCGGTGAGCCGGCCCTCGTTGGTGGCGCCGAGTTCGATGCGCTGTTCCTGCTCCTCGCGGTGGCCGCAGGAGGTGAACATCTGCTCGCGGGTGAGCGCCAGTTTGACGGGGCGCCGCACATGGCGCGCGGCCATCGCGGCCAGGGTGACGTGCGGCCAGATCATGGCCTTGCAGCCGAATCCCCCGCCGACGTATGGCGCGCGGACCCGCACCTTCGACGGAGGGATGCCCAGCAGCGCCGCCACGGTGTTCTGGCTCGCCACGATTCCCTGGGTGGCGTCGTAGAGGGTGAGCCGGTCGCCGTCCCAGACCGCTGTGGTGGCCGACGGCTCGATGGGGTTGTGGTGGTTCGCCGCGAAGTGGTAAGTCGCGTCGAGGCGTTGGGCCGCCGCCCGGAAACCGGCCTCGACATCTCCGCGCACACTGCGTGCGGGGAGGAATCCCGCGAAGATCGCCTCGGGTTCGTAGGCCTGGTCCCGGCCCTCTTCGAGGGTGGTGACGGAGGCGCTGCGCTCGTAGTCGACATGGACCTGCCGGGCCGCGAACTGGGCGCGTTCATACGAGTCGGCGATCACCATGGCCACCGGCTGCCCGAAGTAGTGCACGGCGTCGTCCTGCATCGGGAAGAAGCTCTCCCCGGGGGCGGCGTGACCGGCCAGCGACGGCAGCAGAGGGGGCGGGCCGGCGATTTTCGGCAGGTTCCGGTGGGTCAGTACGGCGAGCACACCGCCGGCGTTCTCCGCGGCGCGGGTGTCGATGCCGGTGACCCGGCCGCAGGCGGTGCGGGCGCCGACCAGGGCCGCGTACACGGTGCCGGGCAGGGTGTACTCCGCTGCGTAGCGGCCGCTTCCGGTGACTTTGGCCCGGCCGTCGACGCGCGGGAGAGGCCGGCCGACGGCCGTGAGGGTGGCGCCCGTGGTCATACCGTCCCGCCTCCTTGCACGGCAGCGGTCTGCAGGGCACGGACGATCGTCCGCCGGGCGAGTTCCGCCTTGAACGCGTTCATCGGGCGGGTGACGGCGGGAGCCAGCTCCGCGCCTGCGGCCCGTGCGAACACGTCCGCCTCGGCGCGCCGCCCCACGAGCAGGTCCTCGGCCCGGTGCGCCCGCCACGGCTTGGTCGCCACGCCGCCGAGGGCGAGCCGGACTTCACGGATCACCCCGTCCTCCAGCGCCAGCGCCGTGGCCGCCGAGGCGAGGGCGAACTCGTAGGACTCACGGTCGCGCACTTTGAGGTAGAGCGACCCGCGCGCCACGGGGGCCGGGGGCACCTCGATCGCGGTGATCAGTTCACCGGGTGTGAGGGGGTGCTCCCGCTCGGGGGTGTCCTCGGGGAGCAGGAAGAAGTCGTCGACCGGGATGCTGCGGGAGCCATGGACTCCCTCCACGTGCACGACGGCGTCCAGGGCGACGAGCGCGACCGCCATGTCCGAGGGGTGGGTGGCGATGCAGTGGTCGCTGGTGCCGAGGATCGCGTGCCCGCGATGGGCCCCCTCCAGAGCGGAACAGCCGCTGCCCGGGACGCGCTTGTTGCACGCGGATTCGGGGTCCCGGTAGTAGGCGCACCGCACGCGCTGCATCAGGTTTCCGCCCATGGAGGCCATGTTCCGCAGCTGGGCGGAGGCCCCGAGCAGCAGTGCCTGGGAGAGCATCGGAAAGCGCTGCACAACGGCCGGCGCCTCGGCCACCTCGCTCATCCGGGCCAGCGCACCGATGAGCAGTCCGCCGTCGGGACGGTCCTCGATCCCGGCCAGCGGCAGTCGGTTGATGTCGACCAGGCGGTGGGGCCGCAGCACATCGAGGCGAATCAGGTCGACTTCCGTGGTGCCGCCCGCCAGGTAGGAGCTTCCGGGGTCACTGGTCACCGCCCGGACCGCGGTGGTCACATCCGTCGGACGGGTGTAGCTGATGGCACGCACGTCACTGTCCTGTCCTGTGGCCGTACACCTCGCGGATGGCGGAGCGGATATGGGGATAGGCCGCGCAGCGGCAGATGTTGCCGCTCATCCACTCGGCGATCTCGCTGTCGGACCCGGCATGTCCTTCGTTCAGCACGGCGACGGCCGACATGATCTGCCCGGGTGTGCAGTACCCGCACTGGAAGGCGTCGTGCTCGAGGAAGGCGCGCTGCATCGGGTGCAGTTCCCCGCCGTCGGCGAGGCCTTCGATGGTGGTCACTTCCCGGCCTTCGCAGGTGACGGCCAGCGTCAGACAGGCCAGCACTCTGCGCCCGTCGACCCAGACCGTGCACGCCCCGCAGGTCCCCTGGTCACAGCCCTTTTTGGAACCGGTGAGAGCCATGTGCTCACGCAGCGCGTCGAGCAGGCTGACACGGGGTTCCAGGTCCAGGACGCGCAGGACGCCGTTGACGACCAGGTCCATTTCGACGCTGTCGGGCCCTCGCGTTCGCAGGGCCGAGGACTCGGCGACGGACGTTGACGCGCCTTTGTCTGCCACGACACTCACCTCGGAGTCGGTGCCCTACGTCGAGCCTCCGTCCGGTCGTACGGGCTCGCAACCGGACGAAGGGTGTCTCGCAACCGGTCGAAGGGTGCGACGGAGGGCGTGACGCAGACGTTCCGAGCGGGCGGGCTGGGTGCACCCCGAGGTGCCGGAACGGGACACCCGGAGAGACGTCAGGCAGGACACCCGGAGACCCCTCACCGGGACACCCGGAGATCCCCGGCGGGTCCCCCTACGGGATAATGCGCAGCATGCGGATCTCAGCCAGAGCGGACTATGCCGTGCGGGCGGCGCTGCAACTCGCCGCTTCCCAGGATGCGGGGCCGCTCAAGGCGGAGGCCATTGCCCAGGCGCAGGACATTCCGCACAAGTTCCTCGAAGGCATCTTGAACGACATGCGCCGGGGCGGACTCGTCCACAGCCGGCGTGGCGGCAACGGCGGCTACCGGCTGGCCAAGCCCGCGGAGGCGATCAGCATCGCGGATGTCATCCGCGTCGTGGACGGCCCGTTGGTGTCGGTACGCGGAGTCCGCCCGCCGGAGTTGTCCTACACGGGGCCCGCCGAGTCACTGCTGCCGCTGTGGATCGCGCTGCGGGCCAACGTCCGCCAGATCCTCGACGGCGTCTCCCTGGCCGATGTCGCCTCGGCCGAGCTGCCGGACCCGGTATCCGCGCTGACGGAGGACCCGGCGTCCTGGTCCAACCCTTAGGGCTTCCCCAGGGCTCGCATCAGGCTCTCTCCGGGCTCCTTCCGGTTCCCCTCAGGACTGCCTCAGGCCATCTCAGGGCCGCCTCAGGTTTCCGGAGACCTCTCCGCGAC
This sequence comes from Streptomyces lydicus, assembly GCF_004125265.1. Classification (GTDB taxonomy): domain Bacteria; phylum Actinomycetota; class Actinomycetes; order Streptomycetales; family Streptomycetaceae; genus Streptomyces; species Streptomyces lydicus_C. The sequence continues at coordinate 8,421,971 of NZ_RDTE01000003.1, read as the reverse complement.
CGTCCGGATGCCAAGACCGGCCCGTCCATCCCTTGAACGCCCCTTGATCCGCCCGCAGTCCGGAAGCATCCTCTTCCCTATCAATCCAGTGGGAAAACTAGGGAATCAGGGGTGGGAGAAATGGGCGTGCGGACACCGGTACGTACCGATGCACCGGCCGGCGGTCCGGTCTCCCCGACCGCGCCGGAGACACCCGACGGGACGGTGAACGGAGCCAGGCCGAAGAAATCCGCCGCACGCCCCGCCTTCACGGAGCCCCGCCCCCTCTCCGAGGAAGGACTCCGGCTCCGCATCACCCGGGAGATCGCCGATGATCTCGCCGTCGACGCGCTCAGCCGCGACCGCGTCGGCAAGCCTCCGTTCGACGAGGCCGCACGGCTGCGCGAAGCGGGTCTGACCGGCCTGCTGACACCGCCCGGACCGGACCGGCGCGGCACCGACTGGCGTACCGCCTGCGCGGTCGTCCGGGAGATCGCGGCGGCGGACAGCTCCATCGGTGAACTGCTGGCCCGGCACTACGTGTTGTCGTGGAGTGCCCGGTTCTTCAGCACCCCGGACAGGGCCGACGGGCTCGAACTCCGGTCGGTGGCGGAGCAGTGGCTCTGGGGCGGCAGTACCGACATCCCGGACCTGGAGCCGACGGCGGGCCCCGACCTGACGCTCACCCCGGCCGGCGGCGGGTACGTCCTCCACGGGTGCAAGGCCCTCGCCGCGGGCGTCCAGGTCGCCGACCGGCTGGTGCTCGGCGCGGTGTGCGCCGAGAGCGGTGAGTCACTGATCGTCTGCGTCGATCCGGCCCACCCGGGAGTGACCGCCGATGCCGAACACGACCGCCTCGGCCAGCGGCTCACGGGCGCCGGGCGCCTGAGCTTCGACGGTGTCCCCGTCCCCGCCGACCAGGTCCTCGGTGCCGTCCCCCACGACGAGCACGCCCTCTCCCCCTTCGCCACACTCGCCCCGCTGGCGCTCCGGCTCGCCCTTGCCCACGTCAGCCTGGGCACCGCCGAAGGGGCGCTTGCCGAGGCACGGGACATCGACCGGTCCGCCTCGCGCAGCCGGCCGGCCACGGAACCGGACGACGGTGCGTACCCGGATGCCTACCAGGATGTGTACTCGGATGCGTACGCGGACCGGACGGGTGCGGACCCCTACCTGCTGCTCGCCTACGGGGAGTTGGTGACGGCCGCCCACACCGCCGCGGCGGTGGTCGAATCGGCGACCGAGGGCTTGGCGCGCGGCCTTCTCGCGGGGCAGGAACTCGGGGTGGACGAGCGCGCGGACATCGCGGTCCTGGTCGCCGCGGCCGAGGCCGTCACCAGCAGGTCGGCGATGGACATCACGACCCGCGTCCTGGAACTCACCCAGGGCGCCGGCTCCCCGGCCGGGGCCCTGGGGTTCGACAGGTTCTGGCGCAACGCACGTCTGCTGACGGCGCAGGCCTCCCCCACCCACTCCCTCCGCGATATCGGCGACCACTATCTGAACGGCACGCACCCCGCCCTGACCTTGCGCGCCTGACGGGCTGCCGCCGACCGGGCGGACTACGCGGTTCCGGGGACGCCGGGCGGAGTCCTCGGAACCGCGGACACCGAGCGGACTCTCGGCTCCGCGCGATACCGGGCGGACTCCTCGGCTCCGCGCGATACCGCTAGGCCGCACCGCCGCGCCACCGGGGTAATTCGCCCGGCACGGTCGGCGTAGCTTCGGACGGATCCGTGCCGGGGGCTGCTACATCTCGTGGGGGCATCCCCGAGCGGGGCGGCCCCGTCGGCCCTGGGAGGTGGCGCCGTGTCCGTAGTGCGCAACGATTCCCTGCCGCCTCCCAGACGGGGAGAGCCCCTGCAGCGGTTGCTGTTCGGCGGGGTGTACGGCTCGGTGCTCGCCAGTGCGCTGGCGGCCGCGCTGGGCCATGAAGGGAACCCGGCGGATCCCGGGTACGACGCGTTGTGGGTGGCGCTGTCGGCGGTGGCGTCGGCCGCCGCGCACGGCTACGCCCATTCCATCGCGCACCGGACGGACGAGGACACCCAGGTCACCGCCGGCGCGGTGCGTTCCATGCTGACCGAGTGGCCGCTGGTGGCCGCCATGGTACCGACGATCGCGGTGCTGCTCGGCGCCCATGCGAAGTGGTGGGGTGAGGCGAGCGCGATCGATGTCGCCCTGGGCTTCAACATGGTGGCGCTGTTCGGCTGGGGGGTATGGGCGGCCCGGGTGGCGGGCCGGGGCTGGGCGGGGTCCTTCCGGGTCGGCGGGGTGGATGTGCTGATCGGGTTGTTCATCGTGGTGGCGAACGTCTTGAGCAAGTAGGGGACGGCGGTGGCCGCGCGGGGCGCGGGGCGAGGGCCAACCACACGGACTCGCCCCCGCCCTCGCGGCCCCGCGCCCCCGCGGCCGTCCGCCTCCGACGATTCAGGTGACGGGTTCCACCGCCAGCCAGGCGGCGATGGCCTGGGCGATGGGCTGGTCGGTCTCCAACTGGACGAAGCCGAACTGGCCGCCCTGGTTGCATTCGAGGAACCACCACGTCCCGTCCGGGTCTTCGGCGAAGTCAAAAGCACCATAGGCAAGTTGGGCGGTGGTCATATAGGTGCTCACCGCCCGGTGGACGGAGTCCGGCACCTCGGCGGGTTCCCAGGTGCCGTGCTGGCTGAAACGGCTGTCCACTTCGTCGGGGTCGGCTTTCTTGCGGGCGGCGAACAGCTGCTCGCCGACGCAGGTCAGCCGGATGTCGGCCTCCTTGTGGATGTGCTGCTGGAGCAGGGTGGGCCCCGCCGCGACCCCGCTGAAGTCCGCGTCCGGGCTGATGCGCGTGGTGGGCAGCACCAGCGGCGGGTCGCCGGGGTGCTTTCCGCTGACCGACTTCACCACGAGGTCCTGGTGGGCGGCGGCGAACTGCCGGGCGACCGCCGGGAATGTGGTGACCAATGTGGGGGGTACGAGGAAGCCGCTGCGGTGGGCGATATGGAGCTGCCAGGGCTTGTTGCGTGCCTGCACGGACGCGACGGGGTGGTTCATCCAGCGCGCCGGGGTGCAGGAGAGCATGCCGTACAGCGCCTGCTCGGACTCCGCCGTGATCCAGGCGGACTGTTCCGGGGCGCGGGCCCCGGGGGTGCCGGGGCGGCGGACCCATACCGAACGCAGGCTGCTGAGGCTCACCATGCGGGTGCCCGCTTTGAGATATCCGTGGAAGTCGTCCCCGGAGTACTCCGCCGACAGGGCGACCCTTCCGGGCAGGTCGGCGGGGTCGAGGCGGACGAGCGGGACACCGAGGTCCTGCAGCGTGGACACCACGATATCCGCCGTCAAGTCTTCCTCGCAGGTGAGGACCAGGACGGTCATGGGGGCGCTCAGTCGTCGAAGTGGGTCTTGGAACCGGCGGTGGAGGCGGTGGTGCCGGTCGCCAGCAGCACCGCCCGGCTACAGGTGGCCGGGCGCCCGTCCGGGAGGACGTTGAGTTGCCGCGTGGCGTCATAGCTGTAGGGGGTGGTCGTCGGCGATTTCACCGCCGGACGGGCGTAGCTCAACGCAAACGGTCGCATACCTTCTCCTTCGAAGCCCGGTTTCCGAGCCCTTGGCGCGGGGCACACTTGAAGGCCCCGTTTGATGACTCTGCACGGAAGACGCGACAATCTGGTCAGTAAGTTGCTTCATTTGCTCGTTTTCGGCGATCCTCTTGACTCAAATGCAGCGATCACGTACTCACCGGCCGTGCCAAGTACCGCCGTGGAGGCACGCCCTGACGGCCCGTTCAGGAAAGAGCGCACACCGATTGCCCACCCCGGAGAAGGCTTCCCCGCACGGGACTTGAGCACGCGGAAGGGCCCCGGCACGGCGATCCGTGGCGGGGCGGAACTGCACGCCGGACGGTGTGCACCTCGCGCTCCGCGCCCGCCGCATGGGCGACGGACGGGACGTGTGCAGAAAGGTGTGCCGTGTGGGGCTGGTGTGCGGGGTACGGGCGGCTATCCGGGCGACGGCCTCTCGTCGGCCCGCACCGGCAACGGCCCACCGGCCAGGATGGCAGTGACGAGCTTCACAGTCAGCCGGTGCCATTCGCGAGCGCCGCGGAGCATGGTGTGGCCGCCGCGCGGCATGGCGACCGCATGGGCCCGGGCACCCGACTGCCGGGCGCGGTCGGCGAAGAGCCGGGAGCCCTCGGGGTCGGTGATCCGGTCGCGGTTGTCGTGCAGCAGCACGACGGTCCGGTCGCGGAGATGGGAGACGGGTTCCCCGGGCGGGCACCACGGGGCGAGCGCGACGATGCCGCGGACCGCCGGATGCCCGCCGGTGTGCAGGGCCGCCCTGCCGCCCATGGAGTGGCCGACGAGCACAACCGGCACATCGGCGGCGAGCGCGGCCAGTTCGTCGAGCGCCCCGCGGGCGTCCCGGGCGGCGTCCGCCCGCGGGCCGTTCCAGCCGCGGCAGCGGTAGCGCACGGAGGCGAGCAGCAGTTGCCGCCCGCCCGGGGCCCGGGACATCGCGGAGCCGAAGGGCCGCATCCGCAGGGCGGGGAGGTTGAGCCGCGGAGGCGGAGTACGACCGTCCGCCCGGCCGCCGTGCAACAGCAGCACCGCGGCCCGTGGCGGGTCCGGGTGACGGTGGACGAGCAGCGGCCGGTGCGGGGTGCGGCGTCCGCCCTCGATGTCGCCGCCGTTGTGGCTGTCGCTGCTCATGCCCATGACCATGCCCCTTCCCGTACTCGTGCCCCTGCCACGGCCGTCACCCTTGCCCTCGCCCTTGCCCTCGTCGTTGCCTGGGTTCGTGGGCGGTTCCGGGCCGGTGGTCATGGGCAGGTGTCCTCCGGGTGGGGGTGGCGGGCGGTGGCAGAGGAAAGAAACCGCTGGTGCGGGCCGTGTAGGCAGCGTAACCGGGGCGGTCGGCCAGATGGTTCTCCAGCAGTCGCTTACCGCTGCCGTAGACGAGCAGATACGACATCAGCAGGGGCGAGAGCACGGCGACCGCGGCGCTCTGCGGGGTGCCGCAGGCCGACAGGAACAGCCCCCACCAGACGAGGAAGTCGCCGAAGTAGTTGGGGTGCCGGGTCCAGGCCCACAGGCCGCGGTCCATGATGCGGCCCCGGTTGCCGGGGTTGGCCGTGAACCGGACAAGCTGGAAGTCGCCGACGCTCTCGAAGACAAGGCCGGTCGCCCACACCACCCCGCCGGCGACGGCGATCGGCCCCGGCGGCACCGCAACATACTGAGCCACCTGCACCGGGAGCGAGATCAGCCACACCAGCCCGCCCTGCAACAGGTACACCGTGCGCAGGGCGTAAGCGTCGCGGCTGCCGGGGGCCTTGGCCAGCAGCCGCTCATAGCGGGGGTCCTCGCCCTGCCCGCGCCCGCGCCGGGCGATATGGACGGACAGCCGCAGCCCCCACACCGCCGTGGCGACGGTGACCAGCAGCCGCCGGCCGTCGTCCCCGTAACCGGCGGACAGGACACAGGTGGTGAGCGCGACCGCCGTGAACGCCGTGCCCCAGGCGATGTCCACCAGCCGGTGCACCCCCTTGGCCCGGGCGACGGCGAATGTGGTGAGCATGACGGTGAACGCGGCACCGGCCGCCACGGCGAGGTTGACGGCAAAGGCCGCCCAGGGGAATCCGGTCATGGCCGCGCTTGCCCCGCGTACCGGTCATGAGGCGTCGCCGGCATGCCGGTCTCCCCGGCCGGGGTGGTGCGTACCGCGAGCCGCAGTGCGGTCAGGGCCAGCCGGGCCGGCTGCCGGGAGCCGGAAACTGAGGGCGCCTCCTTCGGCCCGGCTTCGCTGCCGTCCCAGGCGCGCAGCCGCACGGGCAGGTTCCCCTCGAAGTGGCCCGCGAGCAGTGCGGTGAGACGGGGCGCGACCCGCGTCATCGGCGGCCTCCGTTCCGTGCCGTCGTGGCGTCCTTGGCCAGGAGCAGCTGCCGTACGTCCAGGTAGCCGGCGCGGAATCCGGCCTCGCTGTAGGCCAGATAGAACTCCCACATCCGGCGGAACACCCCGTCGAACCCCAAGGCGCCGACCGTGGCGGTCTGTTCGGCGAAGCGCTCGCGCCACAGCCGCAGCGTCTCGGCGTAGTGGCCGCCGAATCCGTCGTTCTCCTCCACCCGCAGCCCGGCGGGCGCGGCGCACTCCTCGATGGCCCGGACGGAGGGGATGATGCCGCCCGGGAAGATGTACTTGTGGATCCAGGTGTAGGTGGTGCGGGTGGCGAGCATCCGGTCGTGCGGCATGGTGATCGCCTGGAGCGCGATGCGGCCGCCGGGCGCCAGCAGGCGTTCCAGGCTCTGGAAGTAGACGGGCCAGTAGTCCTCGCCGACGGCCTCGATCATCTCCACGCTCACCACGGCGTCGTGGACCCCGGTCACCTGCCGGTAGTCACACAGTTCGACCGAGACCCGGTCCGTGTATCCGGCCTGGGCGATACGGGCCTGGGCGAGCGCGCGCTGCTCCTGTGACAGGGTCACGGTGACCACGCGGGCGCCGCGGGCGGCGGCACGCAGGGCCAGTTCTCCCCAGCCGGTGCCGATCTCCAGCAGGCGGGTGCCCTCGCCGACACCGGCCAGGTCCAGCAGCCGGTCGATCTTGCGGTGCTGGGCACCGGCCAGATCGCTCCAGGCGGCGGGGCGCCGGGGGAAGAGGGCCGAGGAGTACGTCATGGTCGGGCCCAGGAAGAGCGCGAACAGGTCGTTGGACAGGTCGTAGTGACGGTGGATGTTCTCCCGTGCGCCCTCCGGTGTGTTGCGCTGTGCGCGGGGCCGTCGGTGCGCCCAGGCGCCGCGCAGCCGCTGCAGGGGGCGGGGCACCAGCGAGGTGAGGTGGGAGGCGAGGACGGTCAGTGCGCCGACCAGTTCGTCCGTGTCCCACTCCCCCGCCATGTAGGACTCGCCGAAGCCGATCAGCCCGTCGGTGCCGATCCGGCGGAAGAACGCGTCGGGGTCGTGTACCCGCAGCAGGGGCCCCTCGGCGCCGGTGACGGGTGCATCGCCGAGCGCCACCCTCAACGGCAGTGCGGCCAGGGCCCGTTGGACGAGGAGCCGGGTCACGGCGGTACGGGCGGACGAGCCGCGCGGAGTGCGCGCCACATCCGGCCACCTGGCCGCGTCCACCTGCTCCCGGGCCGTGGTGGGTGCGGCGGCCGGGGCGAGGGCGGCACCTGCTTCGGTGCGGTACGGGACGGAAGTCTTCACTGCATACCTTCCTGGATACGGTGGCGGGGGCGGGTCCTGACGGGCAGACCCCGCAGGAACAGGGCGATGCCGTGGCGGCGGATCCTGGCCGTGACCGCGGCCGTCGACCAGGGGTGGCGCCGCACCATGGCCAGCAGGTGCCGCGGGGTCGCGGGCCGCCGGGTGCCGCGCACGGTCGCGGTGAACGGCCTGGTGCCACCACGCCGCAGCTGTACGGTCAGATCGAGCCGGCCGGCCGGTTCGGGCAGGCGCATCCGGTAGGCGCCGTCGACCGGGAAGAACGGTGAGACATAGAAGTCCTTGGTGACGTCCGCCCGGCCCTGGGCGTCGGTGTGCAGCAGGTAGCAGTGGCGCTCGCCGTAGGTGTTGTGCACCTCGGCCACGACGCACACCTGTGCACCGCTGCGGTCGTGGCACCAGTACAGGGTCAGCGGATTGAAGACATGGCCCAGGACCCTGGCGTGCGCGAGCATCAGCACCCGCCCGCCGTCCAGGCGCACCCCGCGGCTCGTCAGGAACCGTTCCAGACCGGCCCGGAGGGACGGTGCGGTGCCGGCGAAGTGGTCCCGGGGGTCGAACCGGGCCAGCGGGCGCAGGGCGAGCGGGAGCCGCGGCGGGCGGTCGAGGTCGACCAGCCAGAGGTAGGTGCGGTGGCGCAGCGAGTGGTGCACCGGGACCGTGCGGGTGTGGGAGACCACGCACTCGTAGAGCGCGGGTGTGCGGACGGCGGTGGCGGGGGTGGTGGCCGGGACGGTGACCGGGGCGGCCGTTCGGGGTGTCACCAGCGCACCCCCAGGGCCGCGGCGGCCTGCACCCCGGAGCGGCAGCCGTCCTCGTGGAAGCCCCAGCCGTGGTAGGCGCCCGCGAAGGCGGTGACCGCCGTGTTCAGCCGCGGCAGACTCTGCTGGGCGGCGACCGACTCCGGTGTGTAGACGGGGTGTTCGTAGACCATCCGCGCCAGGATCCGGTCGGCGGCGACCCGGTCGGTGGCGTTGAGGCTGACGAGGTAGTCCTCCGGGGTGTCCAGCCGCTGCAGACGGTTCATGTGGTAGCTGACCTGCACCTTGTCCGCGGGGGTGGTGCAGGAGGCCATCAGGTAGTTCCAGGAGGCCCGGGCACCGCGGGCGCGGGGCAGCAGCGAGGTGTCGCCGTGCAGCAGGGTGGTGTTGGGCGAGTAGGAGAACGCGCCCAGGACCCGCCGTTCGTCGTCGGTGGGGTCGGCGAGCATCCGCAGGGCCTGGTCGGGGTGTACGGCCACCACCACCGTGTCGTACGCGCACTCCACGCCGTCCTCGGTCACCACCCCGGCCCGGTCGTGGCCGCGGTGCACCGCCCGCACCGGGGTGCCGGTGCGGACCGCCGTGAGCTGCTTGGCGACCCGGCCGACGTACTCCACCGAGCCGCCGGTCACCGTCTTCCACCGCGGGGAGCCGCCGACGGACAGCAGCCCGTGGTGGTCGAGAAAGCGGAACAGGTAGACGGCCGGGTACTGCAGGGCGGTGGTGGGGGCGCAGGACCACACCGCGGAGACCAGCGGGGTGACGAAGTGGGTACGGAAGTACCGCGAGAAGCCGCAGTCGTCGAGGAATCCGCCGAGGGTGAGCGTGTCACCGTGCTCCGCGGCGAGCGTGGTGCGGGCCGCGCGGTGGAAGGCCCGGATCTCGGTCAGCATCCGCAGGTAGCGCCCGCGCAGGGCGCTGCGCGGCTGGGCGAAGAGCCCGGCCAGACCGCGGGCGCCGGCGTACTCCAGGCCGCAGCCCTCACACCGTACGGACATGCTCATCTCGGAGTCCTGGGTGGCCACGCCGAGTTCGCCGAACAGCCGCAGCAGCAGCGGGTAGGTGCGTTCGTTGTGGACGATGAAGCCGGTGTCGACGCGTACCACCCGGCCGTTGGACGAGACCGTGTCGTGGGTGTGGGCATGACCGCCGAGGCGGTCGTCCGCCTCGTACAGCGACACCTCGCATCCGCCTCGCTGCAGCACATACGCGGCGGTGAGTCCCGCCACCCCGCCGCCCACCACAGCTATCCGTCGGCGCTCCACCGCAGGTGCCTCCTCATGTCGGGGCGGGCCGCGTCCGGGGTGCGGCGGCCCGCTCACCGGGGATTCGGTGCCGGGGGCGGGGCGGATTGGTCTCGATGTTCCGGGCCACCGCGACGTGCCGGCGTGCAGAGCGCCCGGACAGGACGGGGCCGCTCGCCGGGGAGGCGCCGGCAGGATGTGCGGCCGGCCGTGGGCGCGTCGACGGACACCGGCGGCCGGCCCTGGAGGGGCCGGCCGCCGGTGTCACCCGTCGTGAAACGTCCGCTCAGACCCGCAGGAGCCCCAGCGGCGGGCTGGTGGGGCTGCTGGAGCCGCCCGGGGGTTCGGCCGTGACGCCGACTCCGTCCGCGCCCTGTGGTCCGCCGGTCAGCAGCATCGTGCCCGAGGAGCGGCCGGGCTCGACGAGTCCGGCGGGCACCATCGTGCCGTTGCGGCTGTACCAGAGTTCGTACACCCGCCGTTCCGGCAGTGCCGGCAGGCCGTGGTAGAGGAAGGCGGTCCGTCCCATCCGCCGGGAGGCCACCACGGTCCCGCTGCCGCCGCCCTTGAAGGCCGTGGTGTGGAAGGTGGCGTCCGGCGCGGTCATCAGGGCGCTGATCTCGGCCGCCTGCGCCTCGGCGCGGGCGGTACGGTCCCGCTGCCGGTCGGCGTCGTAGCGGGCGTTGACGGCCAGTCCGCCGGCGACCGCGGCGACGGCCAGGCAGGCGGCGGCCGCGAGGTAGGGCAGGCGGCGGCGCGCGCGACGGCGCATCGGGATCACCGTGGCCTCGCGCGCTGCCGGGGGAAGCTGCCGGACTTCGGGAAGGGCCGCCATCACCCGCGTCCGGAGATCCGCCGGCGGCACCTCGGCGACCGCCAGGGCGAGCCGGGCGGCGGTCTCCTGCAGCTCCCGCACCTCCCGGGCGCAGGCCTCGCACTGGGCGAGGTGGCGGGCGAACTCCGCCGCCTCCCGGCCGGACAGTGCGCCCAGGGCGTAGGCACCGGTGAGCGTGTGCAGATCGACGGCGTTCATGCCGACACCCCCAGGCAGTCGCGGAGCCGGATCAGCCCGTCGCGCAGCCGTGTCTTGACCGTGCCCAGCGCGGTGCCCAGCAGGTCGGCGGTCTCCCGGTAGGTGTACCCGCGGTAGTAGGCGAGCGTCACCGACTCCCGTTGGAGTTCGGTGAGCTGCCCGAGGCAGCGGCGCACCTGCTCACGCTCCAGCCGCCGTTCGACCTGTTCGCTGACCTCGTCGAAGGCCGCGGTGTAGGCGTTCACTCCGGCCCGGTGGTCGCGGTCGGCCGCCGCCTGGGCCGAGCGCACCCGGTCCACCGCGCGCCGGTGGGTCAAGGTCATGATCCAGGCCATGGCGCTGCCCTGCCGCGCGTCATAGCGGGCCGCGGACCGCCACACCTCGATCAGCACCTCCTGTGCCACCTCCTCGGACTGGGCGGGGTCCCGTACCACCCGGCGCACCAGACCCAGCACGGAACCGGCGACCGCCGTGTAAAGACTCTCGAATGCTTGCTGGTCACCGCGGGAGACGCGGTCGAGCAGTGCTTCCAGGGCACCGGAATGCGGCGCTGAGGATCGGTCGCCGCGGGCTGCGACGGGCATGGACACCTCCGGACTGTGACAGGGTCACCGGTGATTCGGTGCCGGGCGACACCCGGATTGGTCGGAAGGGATTCTGGCCTACGCCGCGGCGGGCACCGCGGGCGGGCCCACCGGTTTCCCGCGCGTCGGACACCGCCTCCCGGCCCCTCGCTGCGGAAGGATCACCGTCGGGCTCGTCGAGGCACAGGGAGGTCCGGGCGTGCGGGACGCGGATGTCGTCATCGTCGGCGCGGGAGCGGCCGGGCTGTCGCTCGCCTTCCGGCTGTGCGCACCGGCGGCGGGCGACCGGGAGCTGCGGGTGCTGCTCGTCGACGCCCCGCACGGGCCACTCACTCCGCCGGAACGGACCTGGTGCTACTGGGAAGCGCCGGGCGGCGTCTTCGACTCCGCGCTGACCGCTTCGTGGGAGCGGCTTCGGGTGCACGGCCCCGACGGGGCGGCGACGGAAGGACGGCCCGCGCCCTTGAGGTACAAGATGCTGCGCTCGCGCGACTTCGAGGCGTTCGTCGGCGCCCGCCTCGCCGTCCGGAGCGGCGCCGTGCGGGCCACCGCGGCGGTGGAGTCCGTACGGGACGCCGCCGGCGGCGCGGAGGTACGGGGGCGCGACGAGGCGGGACGTCCGGTGGTCTTCCGGGCGCGCTGGGCCTTCGACTCCCGGCCGCCGGGCGTGCGGCTCCCGCCGGCCCGCACCACTCTCCAGCAGCACTTCCGGGGCTGGTTCGTCCGCACCGGACGGCCGGCGTTCGATCCCGCGACCGCGGATCTGATGGACTTCCGCACCCCGCAGCCCGCGCACGGCCTGTCCTTCGGGTATGTCCTGCCGCTGAGCGAGCGCACCGCGCTGGTGGAGTACACCGAGTTCTCCCGCCGGATCCTGCACACCGCCGCCTACGAGCGGGCGTTGCGCCGGTACACCGCGCAGGTGCTGCGGCTGGACGATTTCCGGGTGACCGCCGTCGAGCAGGGCGTGATCCCGATGACCGACGGCCGGTTTCCGCGGCGGGCGGGCCGCTCGGTGTTCCGTATCGGGACCGCGGGCGGCGCCACCCGTGCGTCGACCGGATACACCTTCGCCGCCGTACAGCGGCAGTCCGCGCACCTCGCGGCCGCCCTCCTGGCGGGCCGGCATCCCCTCCCCCCGCCCGCGCACACGGCCTGGCACCGGGCGATGGACGCCGTGCTGCTGCGTGCACTGGACCGCGGCCGGGTGGACGGCGCCGAGTTCTTCACCGGGCTGTTCCGCGCGGTGCCGATGGAGCGGCTGCTGCGGTTTCTCGACGGCCGCTCCCGGCTGTGGGAGGACGTCACCATCGGCCTGCACACCCCGGTGCTGCCCATGCTCCGTACCGCCGCCGAACTTCCGCTGCTGCCCCGTACGGGCCACGGTGCGGTGAACCGGCCCCGTCACACGTCCCCAAAGACCGGAGGAGAGCCGGCCATGACACTGCCGCACGAGGGACCATCGTCCACGGGGTGCGCCCCGCGGGAGCGAGCGTGAGCCGCGGACGTGCGCCGGGCGGGGCCGCGCGGCACGGACGCGACCGCCGGGCGCAACGGGTGCCGGGGCCGCCGGGGCGGGAGCGGGCCGCGCCCGACGGACCCGTTGTCACGGTGGTCGGCGGCGGGATCGCGGGCCTCGCCGCCGCGACCGCGCTGGCCGAGCGGGGGGTGCGGGTGACGCTGTACGAACGCGAAGCGGACCTGGGCGGCCGGCTGGCGGGCCGGCCCGTGCACCTCGCCGACGGCTCGACGGCGACCATGAGCCGGGGATTCCACGCCTTCTTCCCGCAGTACTACAACCTGCGGGGGCTGCTGCGCCGGGTCGACCCCGGGCTGGACATGCTCCGGCGGCTGCCCGACTACCCGCTGCGCCACCGTGCGGGATGGCAGGACAGCTTTGCGCGGGTGCCCCGGACACCGCCGTGGAGCGCACTGGGTTTTGTGGCGCTCAGTCCCACGTTCACCTGGCGGGATCTGGCGCGGATGCGTCCCGGTGCGGCCCTGCCGCTGCTCGACGTACGGGTGCCGCAGGTCTACGAGCGGCTGGACGGCATCAGCGCCCGGGACTTCCTCTCCCGCATCCGCTTCCCCGAGGCCGCGCGGCATCTCGCGTTCGAGGTGTTCTCCCGGAGTTTCTTCGCCGACCCGCGGGAACTGTCCGCCGCGGAACTGGTGTTGATGTTCCACATCTACTTCCTCGGCTCCAGCGAGGGGCTGCTCTTCGACGTGCCCGCCGAGCCCTTCCCGCAGGCGTTGTGGCACCCCCTCGGCCGGTATCTGACGGGGCACGGGGTGCGGCTGTGCACGGACACGGCGGTGACCCGGGTCGAGCCGGCGGCGGGCGGCGGGGTGCGGGTCGTCGCGCGAGGCGAGGCGCGCCGGTTCGACGCGGTGGTGCTGGCGCTCGACCCCGGCGGGCTGCGGCAACTCACAGCCGCTTCGGACGGGTTGGGGGACGCGGCATGGCGGGCGCGGATCGGGCGGCTGCGGACCGCGCCGCCATTCCTGGTGTCGCGGCTGTGGCTGGAGCGGCGGGTGCGCGCCGACCGGCCCGGTTTCCTGGGCACCAGCGGCTACGGGTCCCTGGACAACATCAGCGTGCTGGAGCGCTGGGAGGGGGAGGCGGCCCGCTGGTCGGCCCGCACCGGCGGCTCGGTTCTCGAACTGCACGCCTACGCCGTCTCCCCCGGTGCCGACCGGGCGGACGAACAACGGCGTCTGGTGGAGCAGTTGCACACCGTGTACCCGGAGACCCGCGGTGTCCGGATCGTCGACCGGCGGCACGAGTGGCACGCGGACTGCCCGCTGTTCCCGGTGGGCGGGTTCGGCGACCGGCCGACCGTGCACACGCCCGACCCGCGGGTGGTGGTCGCGGGCGACGCGGTGCGCACCCCGTTCCCGGTGGCGCTGATGGAGCGCGCGGCGACGACCGGGTTCCTCGCGGCCAATGCGCTGCTGAGGGGCTGGGGCGTACGCGGCCAGACCCTGTGGACCGTGCCGGACCGGGGGCGCTCCGCTGCACTGCGGTGGGCGGCGCGGTGGGCGGAGCGGTGAGGGGGGGTGCTCCCGTTCCGTCGGGGCGGCGGGCCCCGGGACCTGCCTTCCAAGCCCGTTGAGGCAGAAGGGACTTCGAAGGCAGGCCCCGGGGCCGCCGGCCGGTGTCAGCCCGGGAAGCGTCCGCTGCTGCGCAGTTCCCAGCGGCGCTCGGCGTAGGCCAGGTCGTCCCGCCACAGCCGTCGCGAGCCGGCGCGCAGCAGCGGGCGCAGGGCGGGCGCGGCCGCACGTGCGAGGGCGAAGCCGGGGCGAGAGGAGGTGGCGACGATCGCCTCGGTGACCGCGGTGCGCGGCCGCCCCCGGTCGTCCGGGCCCAGCGGGGTGGCATGGGTCTCCACCACGGAGCCCCGGCCCTCGCCGGCCACGATCCGCATCACCACCGTGCGCGGCGCGGGCGCGGTGAACAGGGCCGTGACCGGCACCACCGCCCGTCCAGCGACCTTGAAGGAGACCTCGACGGCGATGCCGTCCGCCTTCTCCCCGCCACCGTCCGAGGGGGCGCCGGCCACGGTGAGGTCGACGAAGGAGTAGGGGTGGAGCCATGCCCCGTGCCACGGGTCGAGGCGGTTGGCGATCACATCCTCGGGATCGCACCGGCCGGTGACGGTGTGCACCGCGGTGACGGCACCCGCCGTCCGTGGCCGGGCGGGCAGGACCGGCTCGGGCAGCGGCCGCTCCCCGCCGGCCTCGTCGAGACGCACCCAGGCCAGCAGCCCGTCGTCGTACGCGGGGAACGGCTCCCAGCCCGCGAACGGGGCACCGTCCAGGGCGAGTCCGTGCCAGCGGCAGCGCAGGATGCCACAGTGCACGGGGCTCCGGTCCAGCGGCGCACCGAGGTGCGGACAGGCCCCTGGCCCGGCCATCAGCCGGCCGCCCACGTCGCGCCAGGCGACGACCTCGACACCGGCGACGGTGCGGCCGAAGGCCCGGTGGGCGCCGATGCCGCCGCTCGCGCCGAGGACGAACCAGTTGCCGGACGGGCGGGCGAGGGCGGCCTTGACGGCGTCGGCGATACGCGCGGGGTGCGCGTCGCGCCAGGTCGGACGCTGCGCATCCCACGGCACGGGCCTCGGCCGCAGCCGGAGCGGGAGCCGCGGGGGCCGGCGGGCCTGTCGGGTCATGAGGTCTCCTCCTGCGGGCGGTGTGGCACCCCGGCACGTCGCACGGCGGGGCGGCGGGCGGCGATGCGGGCGGCGGCGACCCGGGCCAGACCGGCGGACGCGGTGGCCGCGCGGCGTCCGCGGGAGACCACCGCGCGGCGGTGCAGCACGGCGTACCCCTCGTCGCGCACGGCATCGAGGATGGCGCGGTAGAGGACGAACGCGGTGCGGATGCACGGGCGCGACACCGGGTCGAGCAGGGCGAGGCCGGGTTCCGCCTCGCGGTAGACGCCGCGGGTGAGCTCGGCGGCCGCCGTCATGGCGGCGGTGATCCGTGGATCGCGGTGGCCGGTGTCCCTGCTCCACCGCAGCAGTGCGCGGTCGACGCCGTGCGCCGCGAGCAGGTCGGCGGGCAGATAGATCCGGCCCCGGTCGAGGTCTTCGCCGACGTCGCGCAGGAAGTTGGTGAGCTGGAAGGCGACGCCCAGGGCGGCGGCGTGCGGAGCGGCTTCCTCCTGCGGCACGACAGTGCCGAGCACCGGCAGCATCTGAAGCCCCATCACGGCGGCCGAGCCGTGCACATAGCGCCGCAGGTCCTCGTACGTCGGGTAGTCCGTCACGGTCAGATCGCTGCGCATCGACGCCATGAAGTCCGTGAAGTGCCGGTGGTCGATGCCGTACACGGCCGCGGTGTGCGCCACCGCACGCACCACCGGTTCCGCGGTCTCTCCCCCGCGCAGGGCCTCCTCCAGGCAGCGCTGGAGGGCGTCGAGCGCCCGCGCGCAGTCGGCGGTGGAGCGGCCCGCTCCGGGTTCGTCGACGAGGTCGTCTGCCCGGCGGGCGAAGCCGTACAGGGCGTGGACGGCAGACCGTCGTTCCACCGGCAGCAGCCGGGTGGCGAGGAAGTAGGTCTTGCCGTGCCGGGCGTTGAGCCGGCGGCAGTGGGCGTAGGCGTCGCGCAGGAGGGGGTCGGTGATGCCTGCGGCGTCCAGCTCGCGAGCGGTCATGCCGGGAGGCCTCTCGGGGTGGGGCGGGGCGTGCCTGCGGGGGAACGGGCGGGCCGGCGGCCGGTGATCCGGGCCGCGGCGAGCTTGCCGGAGATCAGGACGGTGGGCACGCCGACGCCCGGGGTGGTGCCGCAGCCCGCCAGCACGGCGTTCTCGGTGCCGCGCACCAGGTTGCGGGGGCGGAAGGGGCCGGTCTGCGCCAGGGTGTGGGCGGCGGAGAACGGTGTTCCGGCGGCGAGCCCCTGCGCTGCCCAGTCGGCGGGGGTGACCAGGTGGTGCACCTCGGTGGCGGCACCGATGCCGGTGAGTCCCCGGCGCTCCAGTACGGCGAGCAGGCTGTCGCGGTACCGGGGCGCCAGGTCGTGCCAGTCCCCGGCGCCGGGGCCGGTCTCGGTGTTGGGGCAGGGCGCCAGGATGTAGTGCAAGTGGCGGCCTGGCGGGGCGAGTTGGGGGTCGGTGGCGGTGGGGCGACTGAGCAGCAGCGAGGGGTCGCTCATCAGCCGGCCGGTGCGGGTGAGTTCGTCGAAGGTCCGCTCCCACGCGGTGCCGAAGGAGAGCGTGTGGTGTGCCAGCCGCGGCCAGGTCCGGTCGGTGCCGGCGTGCAGGACCACCGCGGAGGGCGCGTGACGCAGGCGGAGCGGGCGGCGGGGGCGCCGGCCGAGCAGCCGGTGGACGAGCGGGAGGTCGGGGGTGAGGACCACCGCGTCGCAGGGGATGCGCTCGTGCGCGGTCACCACGGCCGTGATCCGGTCACCGCCGCGTTCCAGCCGCGTGACCGGATGGCCGTAGCGGAATGCGGCACCGGCGTCGGCGGCCGCGTCCGCCATGGCGCGGGGCAGCGCGTGCATCCCGCCGCGGGGGAAGTACACCCCGCCCACCGTGTCCATATAGGCGATGACGGCATAGGCGGCCAGGGCGCGCGCCGGCGGCACGCCGGCGTACAGCGCCTGGAAGGAGAAGACCCGGCGCAGCCGCGGGTCCGGCAGGAAGCGGCCGATGCGGTCGTCGAGCCGGCCGAAGCCGCCGAGCACGGCGAGGCGGATCAGGTCCGGGTGCAGCAGCTGCAGTGGTGAGTCGAAGTTGGCGTCGATGAAGCGGTGCCGCTGGACCGCGTACAGCTGCTGGAGCCAGTGCCGCAGCCGCCGGTAGCCGTGGGCCGCCGCGGGGCCGGCGAACCGTTCGACCTCGGCCTCCATGGCCTGCGGGTCCGTGTGCACGTCCAGTTCGCTGCCGTCGGCGAACCGGGCGCGGTACGCCGGGTGCAGGGCCCGCAGTTCCATCCGGTCGGTGAGCCGTTCGCCGACCGCCGCGAACGCCTCGTCGATGAGGTCCGGCATGGTCAGCACGGTCGGCCCGGTGTCGATGCGGTAGCCGTGGCTCTCGATCCGGCCGGCCCGGCCGCCGGGCAGCGCCTCGCGCTCGACGACCGTCACCCGCCGGCCGGCGCCGAGCAGATGCAGCGTGGCGGACAGCCCGGAGAGGCCGGCACCGACCACCACGACGTGGTCGGTGGGCCCCTTGACGGTTCTCATGCGCTGTCCCCTTCGGCTGAACTGCCCTCGTCGGAAGAACCGCTGCCTTCAGGCGGACCGGGCGCCGTTGGCGGGCGGGGTGATGACGCCGGGGCCGGTGACGGCGGCCTCCGGGCCCTGACCGGGCATCAGGCCCCGCTGTACGGCGCCGCGGTCAGAGCAGGTCTCGGTGGAGGTGCTGGTGATCAGCTCGGTACGGGTCGGCACGGGTGACTCCTTCAGTGGGTGGGCGGTGCCGGCGAAGGCCACAGGCCCGGTGCCGCCCGGCTCGCAGGCCGGCGCGGACCGGCACCGCGCGTCCGTTCAGCGGCAGCCCGGGGCGCCCGGGAAGGTGCCGGTGCGGTCGGGGCTGTGCCTCGCGCCTCCAGGCGGGCGGGCGACGGCAGGCACACCGGTGGCCGGTGTACGGGGACGGTCTCGCGCTCCTACCTTCTCCGACCCGGCGCTCGGGCCACGGGCTTGAAGGCACCTCTGAACGAGTGACTGGTCGCTCTATCGGGCCGGGCGCACCTCGCCCCCGGGCCCGGGCCGCGGCCGACGCTGCGATACGGCCGTCACCGGCGGCCGTGCGGGGTGCGCGCCTGCGCCCTTGCCGGGCCCGGCCGCACCTCCATTGCGATGACGCATCGCTAGCGTTATAGTCTCTAACAGAAGCGAGACGGCAAAGCGCCAATTCTCCCGCCTTCTGACTCCACGGTCACCAGCACCACGCCCCTCAGCCACCAACCACCGGCCACCCGCCATCCGGCCACCGGCCCTAGAGAAGGAATCGCCATGTCTGCCGCAGAACACCCCCTCCATGCAGTGCTGGGCGCCGGGCCCGCCGGTACCGCGCTCGCCGGCGAACTCGTCCGCCGCGGTCACGCCGTACGCCTGGTCAGCCGCTCGGCACCGGAGAACGCCGCCGAGGGCATCGAGCGATACGCCGCCGATGTGAGCACGCCCGAGGGGGCGCTGGCCGCCGTCGAGGGCGCCGCCGTCGTCTACCACTGCGTGAATGTCGACTATCACCGCCAGATCGAGGTGATGCCGCAGGTCCAGCGCGCGGTGCTGGCCGCCGTCGAGACCACGGGCGCCCGCCTGGTCGTCCTGGACACGCTGTACCCGTACGGCCCGACGCACGGCGAGGTCATGACGGAGGACACTCCGTGGCGGGCGACCAGTCGCAAGGGGCGGATGCGGGCCGAGCTGGACGAGCGCTATCTCGCCGCCCACCAGGCGGGCCGGGCCCGGGTCGCCCTCGGGCGGGCGGCGGACTTCGTCGGCCCCGGCGTGCTCAACTCCACGCTCGGCGGAGCGGTCTTCCCCGGCGCGCTGACCGGAGGGGAAGTCCTCGGTATGGGCGATATCGACCTGCCGCACAGCTACACGGACATCCGCGATGTGGCGGCCGGCCTCGCCACCCTCGGCGAGCACCCGGAAGGCGACGGCAGGGTCTGGCATCTGCCCACCGCGCCTGCCGCCACCACCCGCGAGATCCACTCGATGATCGAGGAGCGGGTGGGCCGCCCGCTGCGGCGCGTGGTCCTTCCCGAGCCCCGCCCCTTCGGGCCGTTCGACGCGGCCTTCATGGACGAGTACGCGGAGATGTTCTACCAGCACACCGAGCCGCAGGTCATGGACTCCGCGGCCTTCACGCGGACCTTCGGCGTCCACCCGACGCCGCTGGGTGCCACCCTCGACGCCACCGTCGACTGGTACCGCGCGCTTCTGGCCGGCGCCCGGAGCTGACCCGGCGCGGCATGCCGGAGGCCCGACGCGCGGTGCGTCGGGCCTCCGGGGTGCCACAAGCGGTCAGGAAGCGCTGGGCGGCGTCGCCGACCAGGCCGTCACGGACAGCTTCCCGCCGTCGACGGCCTTGTCGAACGCCACGACGCCGTGCGAGTTGCTGCCCGTCGGGGACACCTGCAGGTACTTGGCCTGCACGGACGGGCCGGCGTGCGTCCAGACCAGGTCGGCGAAGGCGCTCTTGCCCGGCTTCAGGGTGACCCCGTGCGCGCCCGGGTCCTTGGCGAAGTAGGTGTCACCGTGATGCGCGGTGGTCTTCAGGGCCGTGTGACCGGCCCCTTCCAGCGCCAGCCCCGGGTAGCCGCCTATCGCGCACGCGCTGGTGCCGGTGTTGGTCACCTTGAGGTAGGTGCCCTCGTGATTCATTCCGACCTGGCTCGAACCCGCGCTGGTGGTCGTGACCTTCAGCGTCCCCGGCTGGCACGAGCCGGCCGCGCCGGATCCTGCCGCACCGGCCGCGGAAGCCGAACCGGCGCCCGCTCCCACAGCAAGGGCGACAGCGGCCGTGACGGTGGCGGCGGTACGCAGACCACGGATGGTCATCAGTCATCAACTCCCTTTTCCCCGGAACCCGGAGAAACCTCGGTGTGTCACACCCGCCGTCCGGCCCGCACGGCCCTCCCCGACCCCCGCGACGACTCGCACGGGAGAGCCGGCCACCGGACCGGCCGGTGCGTGCTGGTTCGTTCGCGACCCACCCTGGGTGCCGCCACTGGTGATCGGCTAACGCCTGGCTAACACCCGGAAAACCGGACGGCGGCGCCGGGAAGGCGGAGGAGCGCCCGGGGCGGGGAGATCGTGAGGGGAAGCTCGCGAGGAGGTGGCTCGCGAAGCCCGGGAGGGGAGTTCGCGGGGTACGGGGTACGCGGGGTACGAGACCCGCACCTGCCACACGGCTGCGGCCGGAGACGACGCCCGGAGGCGATGCGGATGAAAGCCTTCCGATCAGGCGTGCGATGCTGGAGCACCCCTGATCATGGCAAGAAGTGGGAGTGTACGGCACCGTGAGGGCAGCGATACGGCGGGCTCGGACGAGAACCTGGGACCGCTTCGCGGCATCCGACCCAGGGCTGCTACGGCTGAAGGCGGGGCTGCGGACGGTCGGGGCGATCGTGCTCACCCTCGTCGTCCTCGCCCTGCTCGGCACCGGCGTCACCCTGATGGTCGCGGGTGCCATGGCCGCCATGGTCGCCACCTTCGCGATCAGGGAGAAGGAGGTGCGCGGCCAGGCGATCACACTGGCGCTGGGCCTGCCCGTCGCGCTGGCCGCCATGTCGCTGGCGGCGCTGCTGCACAACCTGGTCATCGCCGGTGACGTGTTCTTCGTCCTCCTGATCTTCGGTGCCGTCTACTCCCGGCGGTTCGGCGACCGCGGCACCGCGCTCGGTCTGATCGGCTTTCAGGTCTACTTCGTCTCGCTGTTCGTCCACGCCACCGTCCCCGCCCTCCCCGAGCTGTATCTGACCCTGGGCATCGCCCTCGCGTGCAGCGCGGTCGTACGGTTCGCCGTCGTCCCGGAGACACCGCAGCGCACCCTGGGCCGGCTGCGTGAGGCCTTCCGGGCGCGTCTCGCCCAGCTGCTGGCCACCCAGATGGAGCTGCTGGACGCCGGCCCCGAGGAACTGGACAAGGTCCTCGACGACCTGCGGCGGCACACCGCCCGGCTGCACGAAGCGGCCCTGATGATCCAGGGCCTCCTGGAGGAGGGCACACAGAGCGCCGCCGCGGCGGGACTGGTGCAACGCCGCGTCGCGGACGCCGAGATCGCCGCCGAGCGGCTGGGCATGCTGATACTCAACGCCCGCAGCGCCGAGCGGGCGGACACCCTCACCATGCATCTGCCGCACGCCCCCGTGCCGGCCACGGCGACCCGTACCCCGGCCGAGGACGCGGCGACCGTCACCCTGCGCCGGGATCTGAACTCTCTGCTCCTGCTGGTCGCCCGGCGCGCAGCCGACGACCGCGGCACCGCGCTCGCCCATGTACGCAACAGGCTGCTCGGCTACCGCGACGAGGACAATCTGCCGCGCGCCTCGTCCGTCGTCCAGGACGTGTTCCGCGGGGTCGGTGAGAGCGCGCGGGCCGTGCTGGGTCTGCGGCTGGCGCTCGACGGGCCGCAGGACGAGTCGGACGACACCCCGGCCACCACGCGCTCACGTGAAGAGTTCGACGCCGAGAATCTGGCGATCGTCGCGGCCGAGGAGGCCGAAGAGCCGGAGGAGGACCGCACCGGGCTCCGGAGGCCGACCACCCGTGCCGCGTGCCAGGTCGCGGTGGGCTCGACGCTGGCCATCATCGGCGGTGAGTTCCTGTCCACCCAGCGCTGGTACTGGGCGGTGCTGACCTGCTGGGTCGTCTTCCTCAACACCGCGTCCACGGGCGAGATCCTGGTCAAGGGCTACCGCCGGCTGGTGGGCACGGTCCTCGGCGTGGTCGCCGGTGTCGCGCTCGCCGGGCTGGTCGGCGACCACCCCTGGCCCGCGTTCGCCCTCGTGCTGCTCTGCATCTTCGGGATGTACTTCACCGCACCGCTGTCGTACGCGCTGATGTCCTTCTTCGTCACCGCGATGCTCGGGCTGCTCTACACCCTGCTCAACACCTACAGCCTGACCGTGCTGGTGCTGCGCATCGAGGAGACGGCGCTGGGCGCCGCGTGCGGGATCATCGCCGCCGTACTGGTGCTGCCGGTCCACACCGACCGCCGCACGGACGAGCAGCTGGGCACGGTGCTGGTCCGGCTGCGGGACGTCGTCTCCGCCGCGGTGGAACAGCTCAGTGGCGGGCCGGCCGTCGACCTGCTGGGCAAGGCCCGCGATCTGGACACGGCGCTGGACGATCTCCGTGCCTCCACCCAGCCCCTGACCCATCCGATCACCCCGCTGCGCGTGCGGCGGCGGACCGCCCGGTACCTGGTCGCGCTGCTGGAGACCGCCGCCTACCACGCCCGTTCCCTGGCGGCGACGGCGGAACTCGTGCCGTACAGCAAGACCATCGCGGCCGACCCGCGCCTGGAGCGAGCCGGCCGCCGGATCGGGCAGAACATCGATCTCATCGTCGCGCGCGTGCTGGAGGAGAGCACCGAGGGCGAGGTGGAATCCGGGGTGAGCATCGCGGCGATGCTCGATGCCGCCGGTTCCGAGGCGCTGCGTTCGGGCACGGTCACCTTCCGCGTGCTGCGCCACCTCCAGCGCCTCGACGAGGGCGTGGTGGGCATCGCCCGCCCGCTCGGCGTACCGGTGGCGAGCCCCAAGGGCGGCAAGTCAGACTCAGGACACGGGGCGAGTGACGCGGCCGATGCCGCAGCGGCTCGTGGGTGACCGGACTGCCAAGCCTTCACGTCCTCGCGTCGGTGGGCCGAGCTGCAGCGCAGAACCGGCCAGGACTCCCCGGGGGACGGCATACCTTCCCCGGGAAGCCCACGCCGCGGGTTCACGGACGGACGTCGGTGGTGCGCGCTGCCGAGGACTTTCAGTCGCCGCTGCCGGCGCCCGAGCGGCACGCGGGGTGCCCCCAGCCGTCCGGGTTCTTGGTGATGGGCTCGCCTGCCGCGTAGGAGCGCCCGCAGCGGCAGCGTCCGGGGAACTTGGCGTTGAGGGTCCGTGTCGTGTTCGCCGTTCGCCGCTTGGGCGAGGACGCCGTCTTTGCCGTGGCACCGGAGGCGCCCCGGCGCGGGCCGGCGGGCGGGGAGGACGGCGGTGGCTGCGGGGAGCCGAGCTCGCTGCCGGCGGCCTCCTGGACGACCGCTGCCTGGCTGGCGGCCCGGTCGGCGAAGTCGTTGAGCGGATCGCCGTCCACCTGGTGCGCCGGTACGTACCGGAACTCCACGGAGCGGTCGGTGAGCAGCGCATCGATGCGCATCACGAGTTCCTGGTTGGCGACGGGCTTGCCCGCGGCGGTCTTCCAGCCCTTGCGCTTCCAGCCGGGCAGCCAGGTGGTGACGGCCTTCATGGCGTATTGGGAGTCCATCCGGATCTCCAGGGGCACGGCCGGTTCGGTGGCCGCCAGCAGGCGTTCCAGGGCCGTGAGTTCGGCGACATTGTTCGTTGCGGTGCCCAGCGGCCCGGCCTCCCACCGCACGACGGTTCCCTCACCGTCGGCGATGACCCAGGCCCAGCCCGCGGGCCCGGGGTTTCCTTTCGACGCGCCGTCACAGGCGGCGATCACGCGTTCAGCCATGGGCGCGATCATGCCAGCCGGCGACGCGCCGGGCGAAGTCGCCTCTGCCGCCGCCCGGTATCTGCCGCTGCCCGGTGCCGGCCTGATCTGCATTGCCGGGTCAGCGGGCGCGGGGATGACCGACCCGCAGCGGTCAGTTGCCGGCTTCCTTCTCCGGGCGGAGTTCACTGGGCCGTACGATCACGAAGCCCTCGCCGTCGAGACGGAGCTGGACGGCCTCGCCGGAGCCGCCGCGGAGCATCGACCCGAGGCTCTGCGAGCGGTGCAGCGAGGTCTGCAGGCTGCTGCTCCAGCCGACCACGGCGTCGGTGTCGACGAAGACCGGGGACTGCGGGGACACGGGTATGACGAGGGGATTGCCCTCGCACATCACCGCCAGTTTGCCCTGCCCGCTGAAGACCGAGTTGAAGAGCCCGCCACCGACCATGCCGGCGCCCTTGACGACCTTGATCTCGTAGGAGAGCGACGGGTCGAAGCACAGCACGTTACGGCCGTTGACGGTGATGCCGTCGCCGGGGGTGAGGTCGATGACGAAGCAGTTGGCGGCCTCGTGCGCGAACCACACCTCACCGCGGCCCCGTACGGCCATCAGCGCCAGCCCCTCGCCGGTGACCGCCCGTTTGAGGAACTTGCCGAGGCCCTGCCCCTGCTTCTCGAATTGCAGATCACCGCGGTAGGCGATCATCGAGCCCTGTCGCGCATAACACTCGCCGTCCAGGACGTACTTGATCGACTTGGCGTTCTGCTGAGTCATTCCGGGCGCGGTGGCAGGCGTGGCCATGTTCTCCGCGGAGAAAAGGTCGCTTTTCATGGCCTGCATGCTAACGACGTACTCGGCCTGTTCACCCCGTCAGTGCATCAGGGCTCTCAGGCAAGTCCGGCGTATGTCACCGTCCGCCCCGGTTTCAACGCACGGGCGACCCGATGAGCCAACTCCTCGCCAGTGCGCTCCAATGCGATACATCGAGCGTGGTGCCGGTCTTCGTCGCGCTCCGCCACATAGCGATTTATCTCGGCGTCATAGTCACCGGCCCAGGTGTACAGGTCGTCCACCAGATCGTCGGGCAGGTCGACGGCGGCCGCAGGGTCATCCGGCATGAAGTCACCGAACCCCTCCGCACGGAGAGGCCCCCAGTGATACTCGGCCATCATGGTCATGTGCAGGGGATGCGGTGGAGTGCCATGTGACTCCAGAGTCCAGTGCAGGCGTGAGCACCCCCAGCACACGAACTTCGCCGTGCCGTGCCGCGCGTCCCCATAGCGCACCACCCATTCCGGCCCCAGGTGCCGGGCCAGGGATTGAGCAAGTCCGAGGCCGGTCCTGACGTGTTTGCGCAGCGCAACCTTGGCGGTGGGGCCTTCCGGTGGAAGAGCGGCGTTCCAGGAGAGAAGGCCGTGCACCAGGCTTTCGGAAAGGGCCAGGGCGGGATCGCCCACCGGCACGCCATGGGTGAAGTCGTCCGGGGCAACCGCATGCAATCCCGCGGTCGAGGTGAACAGGGGTGAGTCATCTCCTCGTGCCCGCATCAGGAGATGACGAGGTGCCGCTTGCTCGTTCATACCGGATTTGCTCCCCTCAGGAAACCGTTGTCGCCCACCGGGATGGCGACGCGATGGGCCCTGTCGGTGAAGGCACTTGCGTGCGCGGTGCCGGCCTGGTGGACGCGCCGTGGACCGATGACTTGTTCCTCCGCCGTGGTGGAGGTGCGCAGCCCCGGCTTGGTGTACTGCTGAAGCGGCCGCCCATGCTTGTGGCAGGCGACGCACCCCGGATCGTCCGGCGGCCGCGCACGAGCGGTGCGGCCCGCGGCCCGCCCGGTGCGGGTGCCGGAACAACGGCTGAAATCGGATCACGCGACCGTTGGCTTGTAAACAATCGGACACAAGAACACTCAAAATAGGTAAACCACAGCAGTCGGGCGCATCGTGCTCTAGCGTCACGTCCGACACGGAGGCGGTTGTATGGCCGGGGGGCTCCAGCCGCGCCGGAATGAGGGGACGACCAAGTGGGGGGCCATGGGGTTGTTCGAAGCTGCCGGGTCTCGGGTGATCGAATCACCTGCCGGAACAGCCAAGATGGATCGCGCGCCGCAGCGCAGCGAGTCAGACAGGCACAAACCGAGGGAACGCCGGCTGGTGCGGCTGGCGTGGGCCGTGGACGCCTTGGGCGCCCTGGTGCCGGTCGGCATGCTCTGTGCCGTGACACGGCAGCCGCAGCCGTGGCTCACGGCGGTGCTGGCCGGACTGTCGTGGCTGGCCGTCGGCACAGCGAAGAATCGTTACACCCGGGAGGAGTTGAGCAACAGCAACACGGTGCTGCCGGTCGTGCGGGACTGGCTGACCATGCTGGGCGTGCTGGCGGTCATCTGTGTCGGGGCACGGATCGAGGTCGACCTCGCGGTCTGTGTGCTCGCACTGCTGCCCTGCCTGGGACTGAGCCTGGTCCGGCGCCGGCTCGTCCACCGCTATCTGCTGGCCATGCGCCGTCGCGCGCAGGCGCTGCGACGCGTGCTGGTGGTCGGGGAGGCGGGCGCCGTCGATGTGGTGCTCGCGGAGCTGGCGCACCGTACCGACCACGAATATGTCGTCGTCGGCAGCTGTCTCGTGGGCGAGGAAGCCACTGACTCGGCGCTGCCCGTCGCCGCCCGGCTCGCCTACGACGGGGAGGCACCCGAGGGGGCGCCGGACGGGGAGACCGTCCTCAGGTGCGCCGCGCAGCTCGATGCCGACCTCGTCTTCGTGGCGCCGGGGCGTCAGCTCTCCGCGGCTCGGGTGCGCCGACTGGCCTGGGCGCTGCACGACGGGGGGCGGAATCTGGCCATACTTCCGGGACTCATCGATGTGTCACAGCACCGGGTCCGGCTCGCCAAGGCGGCGGGCCTGACGGTGATGCACATCGACCCGGCGGGCCGGCGGGGGCTGCCGGTGTTACTGAAGCAGGTCACCGACCGGTTGGGTGCCCTGCTGCTGCTCGTACTGCTCTCCCCCGTCTTCGCCGCCGTGGCCGCGGCCATAAGGCTCACCACCGCGGGCCCGGTGTTCTACTGGCAGATCCGGATCGGCCGGGATCTGATGCCGTTCCGGATGTGGAAGTTCCGCACGATGGTGGTCGCCGCCGACCGGATGCGGGGCGCGCTGGAGCGGTCGAACGAGCACGACGGGGCGATGTTCAAGATCCGGCGGGACCCCCGGGTGACCCGGGTGGGCCGTCTGCTGCGGCGCTTCTCGCTGGACGAACTGCCCCAGTTGTTCAACGTCCTGACCGGCCATATGTCCCTGGTCGGCCCGCGGCCGCCGCTTCCCGAGGAGGTCGAGCGGTACGACGGGACCGAGATCCGCCGGTTGTCCGTCAAGCCGGGGCTCACCGGTCTGTGGCAGGTCAGCGGGCGGTCCGACCTCTCCTGGGACGAGACCGTCGCACTGGATCTGAGCTATGTGGACAACTGGTCCTACGGCCGGGACATCGGTGTGCTGGTCCGGACCGTGCGCGCCGTGGTGGACGGGCGCGGTGCCTACTAGGGACACAGGGCTCCGGTGTGCGGCCGGCGCCCCGCCGAGGGGCGGGCGCCGGCCGCACACCGGGGGACGGGCCCGCTCACACCCGGGCCGCCTCCTCCTGCCACGCCCGGTAGGTGCCGGCGATGCCCTCGGCCAGCGGGATGGTGGGCGACCAGCCCAGTGCACGCATCCTGCTGATGTCGAGCAGCTTGCGCGGGGTGCCGTCGGGGCGGGACGGGTCGAAGGTGATCCGTCCCTCGTAGCCCACCACGGAGGCGACGCAGGAGGCGAGGTCGGCGATGGTCAGGTCCTCGCCGCAGCCGACATTGACGGTGTCCTCGCCGTCATAGCGGCGCAGCAGCACCTCGCAGGCCGCGGCCAGGTCGTCGACGTGCAGGAACTCGCGCAGCGGGGTGCCGGTACCCCAGAGGGTGAGTTCCGCCTGCCCCTTCTCCTTCGCCTCGTGGAAGCGGCGGATGAGCGCGGGCAGGACGTGCGAGGTCTCCAGGTCGAAGTTGTCGCCGGGTCCGTAGAGGTTCGTCGGCATGGCGGAGATGAAGGAGGCTCCGTACTGCCGGCGGTAGGAGCGGATCTGGACCAGTCCGGCGATCTTGGCTATCGCATACGCCTCGTTGGTGGGCTCCAACGGCCCGCTGAGCAGGGCGTCTTCGGTGATCGGCTGCGCGGCGTGCTTGGGGTAGATACAGCTCGATCCGAGGAACAGCAGACGGCGGACCCCGGCGTGGTGCGCGCCGGCGATGACGCTGAGCTGGATGCTGAGGTTGTCCTCCAGGAACTGCACGGGGTAGGTGCTGTTGGCCATGATTCCGCCGACTTTGGCGGCCGCCAGGACGACGGCATCGGGACGGGTGGCGCGCAGGAACTCCGCGGTGGCATCGGCGTCACGCAGGTCGAGCTCCGCGTGCGTACGGGTCACCACGTCATAGCCCCGGTCGGTCAGCCGCCGGGCCACGGCGGATCCCACCAGGCCTCGGTGGCCCGCGACGAAGACACGGGCGGGTGTGGGCAGCAAGTCATCCATGGGGCGGATTGTGTCAGTCACCCCGATACGTCCACCGGCTATTTCAGGAAATATCTGTTGCACTCCGCTCTCGACCACCGACCACGGAGCGGGTAGCGTCCACGCCCCGCGGTCCGCCGGCGCGTGGGAATCCGATCGACCGATCCCGATGTACATCACTTCTCGTGGGGGGAAGCCATGCCGAAAACCGCGGTTATCACCGGTATTACCGGACAGGACGGTTCTTATCTCGCCGAATTGCTGCTCGGCAAGGGCTATGAGGTGCACGGGCTGATGCGACGCTCGTCGAGCTTCAACACCGAGCGGATCGACCACATTTACCAGGACCCGCACACCCCGGACCGCAGACTGATGCTGCACCACTGCGACCTCTCGGACGGGGTCGCGCTGGTGAACCTGCTGCGGGATGTGCAGCCCGACGAGGTCTACAACCTCGGCGCCCAGTCCCATGTCCGGGTGTCCTTCGACGCTCCGCTGTACACCGGCGATGTGACCGGGCTGGGCGCCGTGCGGCTGCTGGAGGCCATTCGCGCCAGCGGGGTGCAGACCCGGCTCTACCAGGCCTCGTCCTCGGAGATGTTCGGCGCCACCCCGCCGCCGCAGAACGAGGCGACGCCCTTCCACCCGCGCAGCCCGTACGGCTGCGCCAAGGTGATGGCGTACTGGTCCACGGTCAACTACCGCGAGGCGTACGGGCTGTTCGGCGTGAACGGCATTCTCTTCAACCACGAGAGCCCGCGGCGGGGCGAAACCTTCGTCACCCGCAAGATAACCCGCGCGGTGGCCCGCATCCAGGCGGGACTGCAGGAACACCTCTACCTGGGCAACCTCGACGCCGTCCGCGACTGGGGCTACGCCCCGGAGTACGTGGAGGCCATGTGGCTGATGCTCCAGCGGGACGAGCCCGACGACTACGTGGTGGCGACCGGTGTGGCCGCGACGGTGCGCGACTTCCTCCGGGCCGCCTTCGCCACCGTGGAGCTGGACTGGGAGCGCTATGTGCGCTTCGACCCGAAGTACGAGCGCCCCTCCGAAGTGGACGCGCTCATCGGCGACGCGTCCAAGGCCAAGAGTCTGCTGGACTGGTCGGCGAAGGTGCAGTTCGACGAACTCGCCCGGATCATGGTCGAGTCGGACGTGCGGCAGCTGGCGGACGAGCTCTCCGGCCACCGGGTGCGGGTGGACCGATGACCTCTACGTCTCCCTCTGCTACCTCGCGCTCTGCTGGCGCCACCGCCACCGCCCGCCGGCTGCGGGGTTTCACCGGCGCCGGTTATGACAAGGGCCGGGGGCTGCTGACCCAGGCCGTCTGGTTCGCCGTGCTGAACCTGGTGTTCATGAAGTGGTGGTGCCCGCCGCGGCTGCGGCCCCGGCTGCTACGGGCCTTCGGCGCCCGCGTCGGCGACCGGGTGCTGATACGGCACCGGGTGCGGGTGCAGTGGCCGTGGAAACTGACGGTCGGCGACGACGTCTGGCTCGGTGAGGACTCCTGGCTGATCAACCTGGAGCCGATCAGCATCGCCAGTGACGTCTGTGTGTCCCAGGGCGCCGTGCTGTGCACCGGAAGCCATCAACGGCGCTCGCCCACCTTCGAGTTCGACAATGCGCCGATCCATCTGGCGGAGGGGTCCTGGGTGGCCGCCCGCGCCATGGTGCTGCGCGGTGTCACCGTCGGGGCGGGCGCGGTGGTCGGCGCCGGTGCGGTGGCCCACCGCGATGTGCCTCCGGGGGCCGTGCACACCACCGGGGGTGCGGTATGAGGGTCACCCATGTCGTGACCCTGGTCAGCGACGACGGGGCGTACGGCGGCCCGGTGAGCGTGGCCACCGGACAGCTGGGCGAGCTGGCCTCGCGCGGCCACGCGGTGGAGCTGGTCTCGCTGTGGCGGGGACGGGGCGCGCCCCCGCGGTCCGTGGACGGAGTACCGCTCCGGGCCCGGCCGGCCCGCACCCTGGTGCCGGGGCAGGGGTTCCTCGGCCTGTTCCACCCGGGGCTGCTGCCGCTGCTCTGGCGGAGCGTCGGCCGGTCCGAGGCGCTGCATCTGCACGCCGGGCGTGATCTGGTCTCGCTGGCCGCGCTCGTCGTGGCCGTGATGCGCCGCCGCCCCTTCGTGGTGCAGACCCACGGCATGGTCCAGCCGCGCGGCTCGGTGGTGGCCCGGCTCTTCGACCGGGTGTATGTCCCGCTGCTGCGCCGGTCGGCGGCGGCACTGGTGCTCACCGACGAGGAGGAGGCCGGGCTGCGGCAGGTGCTGGGGCCGCGCGGCCCGCGCCTGGTCAGGCTCCCCAACGGAGTGCGTACCCGGCCCGGCGACGGGGAGCGGGGCGCGGCCGATGTGCTGTTCCTCGCCCGCCTGCAGAGCCGCAAACGGCCCGAGGCCTTCGTACGGATGGCGGCGCTGGTGCACCGCAAGCGGCCCGAGGTGTCCTTCACCCTGCACGGTTCGGACGAGGGGCGGCTCGCGGAGGTCCGGCGGCTGATCGCCGGGGAAGGACTCGGCGAGGTGGTGACGTACGGCGGGGCCCTCGAT
This sequence comes from Streptomyces lydicus, assembly GCF_004125265.1. Taxonomy (GTDB): domain Bacteria; phylum Actinomycetota; class Actinomycetes; order Streptomycetales; family Streptomycetaceae; genus Streptomyces; species Streptomyces lydicus_C. The sequence continues at coordinate 8,391,433 of NZ_RDTE01000003.1, read as the reverse complement.
CACGACGCCGCCGTGCGGCGGACCGCACGGGCCACCGTGTACGTCCTGCCCAGCGTCGACGAACCGTTCCCGATGAGCGTGCTGGAGTCCTTGGCGGTGGGCACGCCGGTGGTCTGTACGGACAGCTGCGGTATCGCCCCGGCCCTTGAGCGGCGCGAGGCCGCTCTGGTGACCGACGGTTCGCCGGAAGAGCTGGCGGATGCGGTGCTGCGACTCCTGGAGGACCCCCCGTTGCGGGAGCGCGTGACCCGCGCGGGCCGGGAGGCCGTCGAGGCGGAGTTCTCGCTGGCGGCCGTGGCCGACCGGCTGGCGGAGCTGTACGGCTCGCTCGCCCGGCCCGGCGCCAGGTGATCGGGGGCGGCGGGGACGGACACCGTCCCCGCCGCCCGCGGCTACCGCCCGGCCTTCGCGGTCCGCAGCAGCGCCATGATCCGCTCCAGCCCTGCCCGGCTGCTCAGCCGCTGCTCGACGTACTCCGGACCGCGGGCTCCGAGCCGGGCCGCCCGCGCAGGGTCGTCGGCGAGCGCCCGGACCTCCGCCAGCAGCGCCTTCGGGTCCTCCGGTGCGATCACCGACCCGGCGCCCGCACGCAGCACCTCCTGGGCGGTGCCCCCTTCGGCGGCCACCGACGCGATCACCGGCCGGCCCGTCATGAAGTACGAGGTGAGCTTGGACGGCAGGCTCATGTCCAGCACGGAGGCCTTCTGGGTCACCGCCAGCACATCGGCGGCGGCCAGCACCTCGGGGAACTCCGCGGTGTCGGCGGGTGGCAGGAAGGACAGCGAGGAGACGCCCGCGGCGAGCCGCTGCAGGTGCGCGCGCTGGTTGCCGTCGCCCATCAGCACGATCCGTACCGGCGCGGCTTCCTGGTCGGCGAGCCGGGCGGCCTCGACCAGTACCTCCAGTCCCTGCTTGAGGCCCATGTTGCCGGCGTGCAGCACCACGGTCTCCTTCTCGGACCAGCCCAGCCGGGCCCGGGTCCGTTCCCGGTCGCCGCTCGGGCCCTCCACATGCGTCCAGTTGGGCACCACCTGCACCCGGGCGCGCGGCACGCCCATCGCCGTGACCCGGTCCACGAACGACTCGTGCACCACCCCGACGACGGCCGCCCCCCGCAGGACCCTGGCCTCCACCGCTCCGGCGAGGGCGGCGGCCCGGCCACCGCCCTGGATACCGCTCTGTTCGGCGGCGGCCCCCATCAGGTCCTGGACGATGACGACATGGGGCACCCCCGCCCGCCGCGCGAGGCGCCCGCCCAGCACTCCCCCGGCCAGACTGGGCATCTGGGTGAGCACCACGTCGGGACGGATACGCGGTGGTGCCACGGCGCCGTGCGCCAGGATGCTGGCCTCGAACAGCGCGCGGCGCAGGGCGGTCTGGCGCGGCGGTACGGTGTGGCGCCGGCGGTGCACCGTGACCCCGCCGCGGCGCTCCCGTATCCGCCACCGGCCGCGGTACCCCTCCGCCACCCGCCAGGCCGGGTAGTGCGGCATGCCCGCGAGGACATGGGTGTCGGCGCCGGATGCGGCCATATGCTCGGCTATCTGTGTCGAGTACGGCCCTATGCCGGTGTGTTCGGGCGCGTAGTTGGTCGAGACCACCAGCACGCACCGGCCCGCAAACGAGTCTTCCAAGACTGGCCCCCCTCAGGATGTGCGGTCATCGTAGGAGCCCGCCGGGGCCCGCGGGCTGTGAATTGGGTTGCGATTGTGTCCCGAAGGCGACCTTGTTTTCCCGATGTCCCTTAGATTGTGATCGCTGGTGGGGAGTTGGGGGGAGGTGGGTCGATGACGTACGGGAAGCGTCCGGGTGCCGAGGCACCGGTGCGCGGCATCGCCGCGCTGTGCTGCTGGGCGCTGCTGCTGGTGGTGCTGCTGCCGGTGCTGATCCTGCAGTCGACGGACGCCCGCTTCGGCGCCGCGCTCGCCGTGCAGTGCGTGGTGGTGCTGCACACCGGTGGGGCGCTGGCCCGGGTGCTGACGGATGTCCGGGCCAGGGTGGTCGCCTTCGGTTTCTGGCTCTTCGCGTACGTCTGGCTGGGCCTCGCGCCGCTGGCCATGCTCGCGACGGATGCGTATCCGCGGGGGTTCATGGTCGACGCGAACACCGCCTTCGTGACAACGGCCGTGGTGGAGACGGGACTTCTGGCCTACAGCGCGGGCTCGGCGCTGGCGTCCTGGCGGTCGGCGCGCTCCTCCGTGGTCCTCGAACCGCTCCTGGCCCGACGGCTGTCACCGGTGCGGGTGCTGCTGCTGTGCGGCCTGGCACTGTTGCTGGCCGTCGTGCTCATCCCCGGTCAGGGCGGGTTATCGGCGTTCTTCCTGAGCCGGCAGGCGGCCAACGAGGCGGCGGCAGCGGCGGAACCGGCCGGTTCGGCGGACCGCGCCATGGCGGCCTGGGCGCTGTCGGTACCGGCGTTCTGGGCGCTGGTGGCGCTGGTGCACGTACCGCGGTTCTCCGAGGGGGACCGGACGCTGCGCGGATTACGGTGGCTGCTGCTGCCGCTGCTGATCGCGGTGAACGTCGTGGTCAACAACCCCATCAGCCAGCCGCGTTTCTGGGCCGGCACGGTGCTGCTGGCGCTGGTCTTCAGCGCGTCCTGGCTGCGGGGGCCGCGCGCCTTCCGCTTCGGTGCGGCGGCCGTGGCGGCGGTGGTGCTGGTGGTCTTCCCGTACAGCGACTACTTCCGCTACGACAAGCGGGAACCGGTCCATGTGGTCTCGCTCGCCGAGCAGTTCACCGGCAACGGCGACTATGACGCGTTCCAGCAGATCGAGACGGGTGTGGATTACGTCCGCACCCATGGCTTCACCCCGACGGCGGCGCTGGGCCCGCCGCTGTTCTTCGTGCCGCGCGCCGTATGGTCCGGCAAGCCCGACGACGCGGGCATCCTGCTCGCCCGGCACGCGGGCTACACCTTCACCAATCTGTCCGCGCCGCTGTGGGTCGAGACCTATATGTGGGCCGGTTTCCCTTCGGTCATCGCGGTCTTCGGTCTGGTCGGCGCGGTGGGGCGGCGCATCGACCTCCTCCGGCACCGGCTGCGGCGGCGCCGGGGCACCGTCGCGGCGCTGCTGGTGCCCGCCTTCGGCTTCTACCAGCTGGTGCTGCTGCGCGGCAGTCTGATGGCCATCGTGGGCCCGCTGGCGCTGCTGGTGTGCATCCCCCTACTGATCACCCGTAAGGCGGGACGGCGGACTCTGCCGCCGGCCGCGCAGGAGTCCGTGTGCGCACCGGCATCCCCGGCGCACCGGGTCACCTCACCTCAACCCACAGGAGGAGCACGTACGTGAGCGTCTTCGACGAGCCCGCGGAGGAGCCGGACCAGATCCGCGACCAGCTGCGCCAGCTCCTCCGCTATCGCGCTTTGCTGGTACTCGGGCTGGTGCTGGGCATGCTCGGCGGCGCCGCCGTGTCCCTGCTGGGCGGCTCGACGTACACGGCGACGGGTGAGGTGGTGGTGCATGCGATCAGCACGGCGCCCTTCGAGGCCGGCGGTGTCTCGGTGGACAAGCAGATCAGCATGGGCACCGAGCGGCAGATCGCCCAGAGCGCGTCGGTCGCGGCCGGTGCGGCCAAGGCCCTCAAGCTGGACACCGACCCGGCCACGCTCCAGCGCGATCTGCGGGTGAGCAATCCGCCCGAGACCCAGACCCTGATGTTCGAGTACAGCGCGGACACCGCCGACCGGGCGTCGGCGCTGGTCAACGCCTTTGTGCATGCGTACCTCGACTACCGTCAGGACGCCGCGACCCAGCGGATCGACAAGACCGTCAGCAAGCTCGGCGAGGAACTGAAGCCGCTTCAGGAGCAGCGCAAGGTGCTGGACCGGCGGATCGCGGGGGCGAGCGGTTCGGGCCGGGCCACCGATGAGTCCGAGCGCAGCAACCTGGTCTCGGAGATAGCGGATCTGCAGGGCCGGATCTCCAGTCTGAAGTCCCTCGACACCACGCCCGGCGACATCGTCCGCAAGGGTGATCCGCCCGCCTTCCCGTCCAGTCCCGGTCTCGTCGTACTGCTGCTGGCGGGCGCCGTGATCGGGCTGGTGCTGGGCATCCTGGCGGCCTGGGTCCGCTCGGTGCTGGAACCGCGGGTCCGGTCGGTGGCGGATGTGCAGGACAACCTGCGGGCGCCGGTGCTCGGCATCCTGCCGCGCCGGCAGGGGGGAACGGAGCTGCTGGAGGTCGGCCGGAGCGGCCGCGGCAACCGCGCGGAGGCCTACCGCACCATCGCCTTCCGGCTGGTGCACGACCAGCGGTTCGCCGGGCGGGGCAGTCTGCTGATCGTCGCCCCCCGGGAGAACGCGGACGCCGTGTCGGTCGCGGTCAACCTGGCCGGTGCGTTCGCCGAGATCGGCAACGACATCCTGCTGGTCGAGGCCGATCTGCGCACCCCCCGGCTCGCCCAGCGGCTGCCGGTGCACCCCGGCCACGGCCGTCCGGTGCCGGGCAGCTGGGCGGACGGCGAACGGCTCGCCGTGGACGCGGGCGTCGACGGGCGGTTCGATCTGCTGCCCGGCCGGGAGGTCCCCAACCCGGCGCGCACGCTGTCCTCTCCGCAGTTCGCCCGGCTGCTCGACACTCCGTCCGGGCCGAACGAGAACGTCGTGGTCATCACGGGGCCGCTGCTCTCGCATGCGGACGGGCTGGCCGTCGCCAAGCAGGCCGCGGGCGTCGTGGTGGTGTGCGATATGAACGAGGTGCGCCGGGACGATCTGGACCGGGTGTGGGAGCTGATCACCACGGCCGGCGGGCACATCCTGGGCGCCGTCCTGGACAAGGGCAGCCACGGGCCGTCGCTGCGCCGGCTGACGGACGGCGGGCCCACCCACCGCAAGCACGGCCGGAGCCGCGGCCGCGCCGCCGTGGCACCGCCGCCGCAGCTGCCCGGCCCGCCGCCGCCCGCCGCCGGCCCCGCGCCGGTGACCAGAGGGCCCCTGGACACCGACACCACCTCGCTGCGCAGGTGACGGCCATCCGTCCGGCGGGCTCCGGCCGGCCCGCGCCGACGGCTCCCGGTCCGGCCGAGGGAGGCGGGCGCGGGGTCGCCACGACCGCCCGCGGCAGTCTCTTCGGCCTGGCGGGCTCGGCGGCGAACGCGCTGTTCGGCTTCGTCCTCGTCGCCGTGGTCACCCATGGGCTCGGGGCCCGCGGGGCCGGCGCGGTCTTCACGGGCGTCGCGGCCTTCACCATCCTGAGCAATACGCTCAAGCTGGGGGCCGATACCGCCCTGGTCCGCTTTGTCTCCCGGGACCTCGAACTCAGCGGCGGGGGCGGGGTGCCGGGGCTGCTGCGCATCTCGGTGCTGCCGACGCTGCTGGCGAGCACCGCGGGGGCGGCGGCGCTGCTGTTCTCCCCCGGGCTGGCCGGCCTGCTGCTGCCCGATCTGGCACCGGGCGAGGCCGCCTCGCTGATCCGGCTGTTCGCGGTGTTCCTGCCGGTGACGACGGTGGCGCTGGTACTGCTCGGGGCCACCCGGGGGTACGGCTCGGTGGTCCCGTTCGTGGGCGTCGAGCAGATCGGCAAACCGGCGCTGCGGGTCCTCCTCGCGGTGCCGCTGGTCCTCCTCACGCCGAGTGTGGGCGCGCTCTCCGCGGCCTGGCTGGTGCCGGGGGTGCTGGGTGCGGTGACGGCCTGCCTCTCGCTGCGCAGGTCCCGCCGTACGCATCCGGGCACCGGCCGGCCTCCGCCGCAGACACGGGAGTTCTGGGCGTTCGCCGGTCCGCGGGCCGTCTCGTCGGTGTTCGACATCACCGCGGTGTGGACCGGGGTGATCCTGCTGTCGGCGCTGGGCACCGCCGCCGAGGCCGGCGTCTACACCGCGATCGGGCGGCTGGTCACCGCGGGGACGCTGCTCCAACTGGCGATCCGGCTGGCGGTGGCCCCGCAGATCAGCAAGCTGCTCGCGGGCGGCGACGCACCCGGCGCGCACCATCTGCACCGGCTGTCGACGCGCTGGATCGCGCTCTTCTCCTGGCCCGTGTTCCTGGTCCTCGCCGCCTACCCGCGGACCGTGCTCTCGCTCTTCGGGCCCGGCTTCTCCGACGGGGCGCCGGGCCTGGTGGTGCTGGCGGCCGCCTGTCTGGTGAACGTCGGCTTGGGCAATGCGCAGACGGTCATCCTGATGGCCGGGCGGAGTGTCTGGAATCTGGCTGTCGCCGGGTCCGCGTTCGTGGTCCAACTGGGCAGCACCGTATGGCTGGTTCCGCGGTACGGGGTGCTGGGGGCGGCGGTCTCCTGGGCTCTGGCGATCGTGGTGGACAACGGCGCCTCGGCGTTGCTGGTCCGCTACCGGCTGGGCTTTCGCACCGTCGACCGCGGCTATGCGGGTGCCGCACTGGTCGGCGTCGTGGCGGTGGCGATCCCGGTGTTCGCCATGCGGACATTTCTCGGCGACAGCGTTCCTGGCGCGTTCTTGGGAATTGTTTTGTCGATTGGGGCTTTCGGGGCCGCCATCTGGCGCTATCGTTTGCCGCTGGGGGTAGGGGAGTTCTTCGGTGCGCTACGCAAGCGTGGTTCGGAAAACTCGCGGTGAACACCGGGCTCATTTCCGCACAGAAATCGTCTCGTTCCCGCCTCCTCCCCCGACAATTCCCATCGCGCCATGCTTCCAGGGGGGACCTGTGCGCCAAAGAAGCAGAACCATCCATCTCGTGCTCGCGGCCGCGGTACTGGGTACCGCGTCCACGGCACTGACCGCCGCTCCCGCTCAGGCCACCGGCGAATCCACACTGACCGCCGATCCGCTGAGCACCTGGCAGACCGACGGCATCGTGTGGGCCATGGCCTACGCCAAGGGCATCGTGTACGTAGGAGGCACTTTCAGCCACATTCGGCCGCCGGGTGCGGCCCAGGGCACCGATGAGGTCGCCCGGACGAACTTCGCGGCCTTCGACGCGAAGACCGGCCAGCCGCTGCCGTGCGCCCCGGCGTTCACCGGCGGCACGGGCACCATCCGTGCCATGAAGGCCTCGCCCGACGGCTCGAAGATCTACATCGGCGGCTCGTTCGGCAAGGCCGGCCCGGTGGGGCGGTCCAACACGGCCGCGCTCAACACCGCTGACTGCACGATCGGGGCGGATTGGAAGCCCACGGTCAGCTCGACCGTACGGGCCATCGACGTCACCGACGACGCCGTCTACCTCGGCGGTGGCTTCGGCACCGTCCAGGGGCAGTCCCGCGAGCGGGTCGCCGCCCTGCGGCCCGACAGCACCCTGCTGCCGTTCAAGGCGACGATCCGGGGTTCCTCGGTCGGCAACGACCCCACCCCGGCGGTCAACGCCCTCACGGTCGCCCCCAAGCTCAACAAGATCATCATCGGCGGCCGGTTCACCTCGGTGAACGGGAGCCTGTTCGGCGTGCACGCGCTGGCCGGACTGGACGCGACCACCGGCAAGGTCGTCGACTCCTTCACCGGCTGGATCCCCAGCCGGTCGGCCGTCAAGGCGCTCGTCAACGACGGCACCAACTTCTACCTGGGTGCCGAGGGCACCGGTGGCGGGGTCTTCGACGGCCGCGCGGCCGGACGGCTGTCCGACGGCTCGCAGCTGTGGAAGGACACCTGCCTGGGCGCCACCCAGGCGGTGCTGCCGTACAAGGGTGTGCTCTACAGCGGGTCGCACGCGCACGACTGCTCCAACACCCCGGGCGGCTTCACGGACATCAACAACCGCCAGCACTTCCTGGCGCAGTCGATCTCCGACAAGACGATCCTGCCGTGGTTCCCGGACACCAACGACGGCATCGGCGAGCAGATCGGCCCGCGGGCGCTGACCATGGCGGACGGGATCCTGTGGGCGGGGGGCGAGTTCACCACCGTCAACGACGCACCGCAGCAGGGCCTGACCCGGTTCGCCGCGGCCCCGGACACCGGGGCGCCGCAGGTGCCGCTGCTCAGCGGTTCCAGCGGCTCGCGCGGAAAGATCACGCTGAACTGGAAGGCATCCTGGGACCGGGACAACGGCGTCCTGACCTACAAGATCTACCGTGACGGCGAGTACCTGACCTCGCTGGGCCAGGACTCGCGCTACTGGAACCGGCCCAACATGAGCTTCACGGACACCGTGGAGCCCGGGTCCCAGCACCGTTACTCGATCGAGGTCACCGACGGCACCAATGTCTCGGGACGCAACGGCCCGGTCTATGTGACCGCCAGGAACTGACCGCAGGGCACGTGGGGGTAATCAAGTGGGGGGTAAATGACGCACCGAGTAGGTTATGCGCCCGGGGTCTACGACCTTTTCCACGTCGGGCACCTGAATATTCTCCGGCACGCCAAAAGCCAGTGCGACTATCTGGTGGCCGGTGTGGTGTCGGACGAAATGGCGATGCAGGCCAAGGGAAAGGCGCCGGTTATTCCGCTCACCGAGCGGCTGGAGATCGTGCGCAGTGTCCGGTTCGTGGACGCGGCGTTCGTCGAGACGGTGCCCGACAAATTGGAGACCTGGCAGCAGGTGCGGTTCGACGTCCTCTTCAAGGGCGACGACTGGCGGGGGACACCCAAGGGCGACAAGCTCGAGCGGGATTTCGCGACGGTCGGAGTCGATGTGATCTATTTCCCCTACACCGTGCACACGTCGAGTTCCCTGTTGCGCAAGGTGCTCGACGGGCTTGCGCATCCGGCATGAACCCGCCGGGGTGACCCCCGCCGCACCCGGGCAGCCCGCCCGGGTGCGTTGTCCGTCTCCGGCCCGTCAGTGGCCGGGGGCGGACAATTCGCGGTACCACTTGACCAGGAACGCCCCCATGAAGAGCACATGGGCGACGAGCAGGCAGCAGTACAGCGCCGTGAACAGGTCCCGGCTGCCGAACAGCAGGAATATCGCGCAGAAGACCCCGTAGTCGACCGGAAGCAGGGCTACGGAGCGCAGCGTGGAGGCCTGCGGTGCGGGTGCGCTCACGCCGCTCTTCTGCCGTTCGGCGCGCCGTAGTTGCTCGGTGAGGATGCCGCCGAAGAAGACCACCACCGCGGCGAACTGGAAGACGACGGGGAGCAGCAGCCAGCGAGGATCGGAGAAACCGAAGTAGCGGTAGAACGAGACCAGCACGGCCATGTGGACCGCCAGCATTTTCGCGCAGTCGACCACATGGTCCAGCCACTCCCCCGCGGCGCTTCCGGTCCGCGTCAGCCGGGCGAGCTGTCCGTCGGCGGAGTCGAGGGCGAAGCCGATGACCAGGGCCGCGAATATACCGGCCGCCACGGCGAAAGAGGGCCGCAGCGTCGCAGTCATGACCACGCCGGCAAAGGTGAACACGGCACTGATCAAGGTGATGTGATTGGGCGTCAATTTCAGCGTGTAGCCCGCGGCAGCCAACACCCGGCCGGCCGGCCGGTTCACATAACGCGAGTACAGGGACACTCCCTTCGAGGATTTCTGGGCGGCCGACAGCTGTCTGATCGCATATCCGAACTGGCTCATGTCCCCCACCTGATGAAATGGACCCCCGAAGGAGCAACATCATGGCAGGCAGAACCTCCCCGTCAACCGGTGGTGCCACCCGCCGGGCCGTGCTGGCGGGATCGGCCGCCGCGCTGGCAGCGGCCCTCACCGGGTGTGACGACTCCTCGCCGCCCCCTGCCACCCGGCAGTCGTCCGACGACGCCAAGGTGCCCCCGGTCACCGGTCACAAGCCCAAGGGCAAGGACGTCATCGACGTGGTGGCGGATTGCGGCGCCAAGGGCGACGGGCGCACCGACGACAGCCGGGCGTTCGCCCGCGCCTACGCGTACGCGGCGGGCCGGGTGTGGGACCACATAGGCCGGACCGTGATCGAAGTCCCGGCCGGGACCTATCTGATCCGCTCCCCCAACGCCCTGCTCAATGCCCAGGGGGGAAAGCTCAAGGCCAACGGCTTACGGTTCCGTGGGGCCGGCAAGCGCATGACCCAGCTGCTGTTCGCGCCGCGGCAGGCCGAGAACGCCTATCTGTGCCGCAACGAGGACAGCTGGGCGAATGTGATGTTCGAGCAGATCGGCTTCGCCGCCGCCACCCCGGGCGCCTCGTTCTTCTACTCCTACTCGACCGGGCAGGCGCAGGACTACCGCTTCACCGAGTGCGAGTGGACCGGCGAGTGGACCTACGGCGTCGCCCTCGACGGCAGCAACACCAACTCGGAGATGCGCTGGGACGCCTGCCGGGTGGGCGGTGCCTACCGCAAGGCGTTCCTGTACTCCGGGCTGTCCCAGAAGTCGCTCAGCCGCCCGCAGCAGGACCAGTTCCTCAACTACTGGTTCAACGACATGAAGGTCGAGTACGCCTGGGGGAACTTCCTGGAGTTCCCCTACGGCGGCTCCATCACCTGCCGCGGCGGCTCCTACATCGTCACCGGACGCCGCCCCGAGGACTCCGGCGACTACGGGCGCACCAGCACCTTCTTCCGCTTTCCGCGCGGTCCGCACCACGACTCCGTACAGCGCTTCCACGCCGAGGACATCCGCTTCGAGGTGCGCGACCCGGACACCGTCGTGATCGACTGCGCCTGGGACAGCGGGACGGTGCACTTCAACGACTGCGACGACACCGCCCAGGCGTTCAAGTCCTTTGCGCAGGACAGCAGTCCGCACCGCTACCGCATCGGCGCCCAGGGCCCGCTGGTGCGCTACGACTCCTGCCAGCTGTCCGGGCAGCACGCCTACGAGGCGGAGAGCGGCGGGCCCGGCGCCCGGGCCCGCTACGACATGTGCCGCCTGCGCAATCACTCCCAGCAGGACTTCATCAAGGGTGCGGGCGACCGGGTGTCGTTCGTCGACTGCCTGGGGTCCTGAGCGGACCGGCGGCGGTGGCGGGCGGCGGGCACGGCGCGGGGTCCGTGCGGCGGGCACGCCGCTGCCGACGGTGATCAACGGCACACGTACTGGTCAGTAGCGTTCTGGTCGTGCGGGCCTAGAGTGAGGGCCGAATGGCGCCGCCGGGCACCCGGCGGCGGCCCGCCCTCCGAGCCGACCAGGGAGACTGCATGCGCTCTCCGAAGGACTTCTTCCGCCCGCTGGCCGTCGGGGCGCCGACCCCGGTACGCGAGGTACCGTTCCGGCCGTCCCGGATGATCCATTTCTTCGATCCCGGCAACGAGAAGATGGCCGCGAAGGTGCCGTCCATCGCGCCCACCGTGGACGTGCTGCTCGGCAACCTGGAGGACGCGGTCGCCGCCGACCGCAAGGAAGCGGCCAGGTCCGGCCTGGTGAAGATCGCCAAGGCCACGGAGTTCGGCGACACCCAGCTGTGGACCCGTATCAACAGCCTGGACTCGCCCTGGGCGCTGGACGATCTGCTGACGCTGGTCACCGAGATCGGCGACAAGCTGGACGTGATCATGGTGCCCAAGGTCGAGGGCGCCGAGGACATCCACTACGTCGACCGGCTGCTGGCGCAACTGGAGGCGAAGGCACAGGTCCGGCGGCCGATCCTGGTGCACGCCATCCTGGAGACCGCCACCGGTGTCGCCAATGTCGAGGAGATCGCCGGCGCCAGCCCCCGGATGCAGGGCATCTCGCTCGGCCCCGCCGACCTCGCCGCCAGCCGCCGGATGAAGACCACCCGGGTCGGCGGGGGCCACCCCGGATACCTGGTCCGGGAGGACCCGCACGGCGCGGACGGCGCCGCGCCGCGGGCCACCTTCCAGCAGGACCTGTGGCACTACACCCTCGCGCGGATGGTCGACGCCTGTGCGGCGCACGGCATCCTGCCGTACTACGGCCCGTTCGGTGACATCAAGGACACCACCGCCTGCGAGGACCAGTTCCGCAACGCCTTCCTGCTCGGCTGCGTCGGCGCATGGAGCCTGCACCCGGTGCAGATCGGCATCGCCAAGAAGGTCTTCTCGCCCGCTCCCGCCGATGTCGCCTGGGCCCGCCGGGTCATCGAGGCGATGGGCGACGGCACCGGTGCGGTGATGATCGACGGCAAGATGCAGGACGACGCCACGTACAAGCAGTGCCAGGTGGTCGCCGAACTCGCCGACGCCCTCGCCGCCCGTGACCCCGAGCTGCGCGACGCCTACGCCGCGGCCGAAAAGGAGTAAGTCCCGTGTCCGACGCGATCCTGCGGCCGCGCCGCTCCCTGCTCTACATGCCCGGTGCCAACGAACGCGCGCTGGAGAAGGCCAAGTCCCTGCCCGCCGACGCGCTCATCCTCGATCTGGAGGACGCGGTCGCCCCCGACGCCAAGGCCGACGCCCGGATGCGGGTCGCGGCCGCCGTGGCCTCCGGCGAGTACGGCTACCGCGAGGTGACCATCCGGGTCAACGCACCGGGCACCGCCTGGCACGCCGACGACCTCCGGGCCGCCGCCGAGGCCGGTCCGGATGCGGTGGTGGTACCCAAGGTGGAGTCCGCCGAGACCGTGCGGGAGGTCGAGCGCGCGCTGGAGGCCGCCGGCGCTCCGGACCACACCGCCCTGTGGGCGATGGTCGAGACACCGCGCGCGATGCTGGACGCGCGTGCGGTGGCCGCGGCCGGTGAGCGGCTGACCGTGCTGGTGATGGGCACCAACGACCTGGCCAAGGAGCTGCACGCCGAACACGTCCCCGGCCGCGCGCCGCTGCTGACCGGGCTGTCGCTGGCACTGCTGGCGGCGCGTGAGAGCGGCAAGGTGATCCTGGACGGCGTCTACAACGACGTGAAGAATCCCGAGGGGTTCGAGGCGGAGTGCGTTCAGGGGCGGCAGTTCGGCTTCGACGGGAAGACGCTCATCCACCCGTCCCAGGTCGAGCCCTGCAACCGGGTGTTCGCCCCGTCGACGGAGCAGATCGCCCGCTCCCGGAAGATCATCGACGCGTTCGACGAGGCCACCCGCGAGGGACGCGGGGTCGTCACCGTCGACGGCCGGCTGATCGAGAACCTGCATGTCGAGGACGCCCGCCGGATCCTCGCCCTGGCCGAAGCGCTCGACGGGCGCGGGTAGGACCACGGCCTCCCAGGGCCGTCCCGGTGAATCCCATAATCGGACAGGGTGAACATGTGAGGCGGGCCGTTGCTCCTGCTAGGTCGTTGCGGGCATCCGGGATACCAACACCCGGGGGCCATCGATGAGGTGCAGGAGCACACTGTGAAGAACATGGCACGCGTCAATTTCGTGATGGCAGGAGCCTGCGGCCTGCTCCTGGCCGCAGGCGGGGCCGCGCCCACCCTGGCGTGGGCCGAAGCGTCCGGCGGCGACGGGGTCTCCAACAGCAACACCATCGCCCGCTTCGACGCCCGGACCCATTGCGGGCACCGGACCAGGTTCTGTGTCAACGGCCCGGTGCTCAGCGGAAATCCCGGGCGTTCGCAGAACGTCTATGTGGCCGGCTCCAACAGCAACAGCGGCAGCCCGAAGAACACCCAGGGAAACACCAACGACGACAGCGGCGGCACCACCGGCGCAGCGAAGAAGTCCAACAACAACATGCAGCACGTCGGCCGCCACGGCACCCAGAAGCTGTAACGGCACACCGGATCCCGCCGGCCCGGGGACTCCTGGGCCGGCGGGGTGCCGGAAGCGGAGAACGACGACCGCCCGGCGGGTGTCCGCCGGGCGGTCGGGCGACGCTCCGGGTCGTGCCGGATCCGTCAGTGCCGTGTCCCTCAGTGGTGCCGTGTCCCGGTCAGCGGACCAGGATTCCGAGGATCCGCTGCACGTGGTTGGAACTCCCCGAGGAAGCACCCGTGACGGAGTTGGCTCCGTTGGTGGTTCCGTTGGTGTTGGAGAGATTGCCGCTGTTGTTCGGGTTTCCGTGGTTGATGAAGTTGCCGCTGTTGAGACTGTTGCCGCTGTTCACCGGGCCGTTGATACAGGCGTGGGGCGAGGCGAGCACCGGAGACTTGTAGTGGACCTGGCCGAGGCGGTTGTTGCAGACCACGCCTTGGACCGTGCCGGTCACGGTGCCGACATCGGCGTCCGCCACGGTCGAGAGCAGGGAGTCCGGGATGCTCACCGCCTGGGCGGCTCCGGTGCCGAGCAGCACCAGTCCGCACGCCCCGACCACGCTTCCCGCCCGCATCATTCTTCTCACGTCGCTCCTCGCCGCTTCGTCCTTCTGCTGCCAGACGTATCGTGCTGCCGTTGCCGTCCCACGGCCCCCTTCAACCCGCGGGGAGTGAAACGCCCGTCGGCCACAATCAGCCGGGTGGCCCAACGATCCGCTGTCGGCCGACCCGGGAAGCGCGCTGCCGGAACCCGGCCTGACGTCCGGCGCCCGGCAGGCCGGGCGGTGGCGCGGCCGGACCGCCCCGTCAGGTGGTGCTGTGCGGATGGCAGGCTGTGGCCGAGCGGGGCGGCCACGTCTGGGGGTCGAGGATGCCCAGGACATAGGCACGGGCGACGAGGGCGGGGCGGGTCGGGGCGTCCAGGAGGTCGCGCAGACGGCTGAGGTGGTAGTCGACGGTCTGCCGGGAGAGATGCAGGGAATGGGCGATCTCCGCGTTGCTGCGGCCGGCGGCCAGCAGGGACAGGATGCGTACCTGACTAGCCGTCAGCTGCGGGTGCGCTTCATGGGCGAGTCCCTGATGGGTGATGACCGCCCAGACGCTCGTGGCGCGGTGCGCGCTCCGGCCGACCGTCGTCAGATGCAGCCGGGCGCGGCGCTGCCGGCCGCGGGCGTCCTGGAACACGGCGGAGGTCTGGATCCGCCGGCTGCGGCGGGCTATCAGATCGTGCCAGCTGCGCCGCAGCGCCCCTAACTCCGGGGCGGGTGCCAGCACGGTGTGCGCACGGCGGCCGACGAGATCCGACAGCCGGGTCTGCAGCAGCTCGGCGGCCGCGGCGCTGGCCTGCTGGATCCGCCCGCCCGCGGAGATCAGGGCGCAGGCCAGTCCGCTGTGATCGCGCAGCGCGTGCAGGTTCTCCTCGGCCTCCCGGCGCTGGCGCAGGGCGCGGGTGTAGTCGCTGATGTCGACATAGATGCCCGCGACGCAGGTCTGCCCCCCTTCCCTGACGGGGAAGCGGTGGCCGGCCGCCTGTCCGCCGGTGCCGTCGGAGCGGTGGTAGGTGAGGGTGTGCCGCACGGGCTTGCCGCGGGCGAGTACTTCCCGGTCCAGGGCGAGGACCTGCGGGGAGTCGGCGGGGCCGTCGATGTCCGCGACGAACGCGCCGATGACGTGCTCCGGTGTGGTCCCGTACAGATGGGCATAGGCGTGGTTGGCCCAGAGGTAGCGGCCGTCCGCGTCCCGGATGAAGGCCGCGGCGGGGGCGAGGTCCGCGAAGGCGTCGTAGCGGCGGACGCCGGGTGCCCGCGCGGCGACCTCCACCGCGAGGCCGCGGGAGCGGCCCTGCCGGGGCACGCCGAGGGGCCAGTTCACATCGAAGACACGACCGTCGAACTGGGCCTGCCAATGGCTGGATTCGAGTGCCGCGGCGGGTTCGGGGAGCTCTCTTCGCACGGTGTCGAGGAACCGCTGGGCCGTCACCGTGTCGTCGAAGGCGCCACCGCCACTGTCGATCACGCGCAGCTCACGATCGGCCTCCCACCAGGACACCGGAAGGTGTTCGAGCAGTGACTTCAAACTGGTCTCGTCCACGACGGGCCCCTTTTGTGGTGAAGAGTTCAATGGTTTTGGACGGCGCGCCATGGCCATAGGTATCCCTCAGTGCTGCGCGACATGCCCGGTTCTCGGCCGATCTGGCGGCGTCCGCGCACCTCCGGGGCGCTGCGCACGCCATACGGCATCACGAAACCTTCACCGATGATCAACGGTATCCACAACTCTGGCATTTGCCTGAGCGGTTGCGGCCCGATGCGGGGAACGGTGTGCCGCATGGCTGCTTCGCTTGAAGCATGGCGTCCGGATGTGAGAGTCGGGCGTCCCCGGCCGTTTCGAAGGCCCCCAACCGCATGAAGAGGAGTCGGATTCCAGTGAGCAAGGTGCTGTTCGTGTATGCCAAGGGCGGTCCGCCCCTGGGGTACGCCCTGTCACGGGTCGCCGCACGGTCGGCAGTGCACCTGCTGGCACTCAGCGCGCTCCCGCCCACCGTGGCCGCGTCCGCTGACCGGCTGTGCGCTTCGGTGCTGAGCCCTTCCGAACCCGAACGGCAAGACCTGGTGTCTCTGATCGTCTCCCGGGCCCAGGCGGTCGGTGCGGACGCGGTCGTCACCTTCTCCGAATACGCCGTCGTCGCGGTCGCGGAGGCCTGCGAGAAGCTCGGCCTCGCCGGTGCGGGCAACTCCTGCGCCCTCGCCCGCGACAAGCGCATGATGCGGCGCACCTGGCAGGACCAGGGCATATCCCAGCCCCGGTTCCGCCCCGTCGCCACCGAGCAGGATCTGCACGACGCGGCCGCCGCGCTCCGCTTCCCCCTGCTGCTCAAGGCCGCCTGGAGCGCCGGCTCCACCGCCCACCGGACCATCCGCCGCGCCGACGAGGTACCGGCGGCCTGGGAGCGGGCCCGGGAGGTGATGGCCGAGTCCGCGCAACTGGGCTACGCCGAACTCCATGTGGCCGGCGCCGGGGCGGATTTCCTCGTGGAGGAGATCGTGCAGGGCACCGCGTCGGAGTGGTTCGACCAAGAGGGCTGGGGCGACTACGTCAGCGTCGAAGGCGTCGTCGTGGACGGCGACTTCCGCCCGGTGTGCCTCAGCGGCCGGATGCCGACGGTGGAGCCGTTCACCGAGCGGGCCGGGATCACCCCCGCCGCGCTGCCGCACGACGCCCAGCGGCGCATCGTCGCCCTCGCGCGCGACGCCGTCGACGCGCTGGGGCTGCGCAACTGCGGGACGCACACCGAGATCAAGCTCGGCGCCGACGGGCGGATGTGGGTGATCGAGACCGCCGCCCGGTTCGGCGGGGCGATGACCGTCCCGCAGATCGAGGAGGTCTTCGGCCTGGACCTGATCGGCATGCTCACGGACCACCTGCTGGGGCGTCCGGTCGCCTGGCCCGACGGGGCCCGTACCCCGCAGGAGGCGGACGGCGCGGCCGGATCGCTGGTCGTCCTGGCCGTCGACGGCGAGGGCGAGGCCTGGCCGGACCGGCGCATCTGGGACTTCCCGACCGTGCGCGAGGCGGTGCCCGTCAGCGCGGGCAGCCGGCTGTCCGTGGTGGCCGAGAACTCGCTCCCGGACGGAACGCTGGTACCGGTGTACGACCCGGCCGCGGGCGCCAACACCATGGCGGCGCTGTGCCTGCTGTCCGCCGCCGATCCGGAGACCGTGATCCGCGACTTCCGGACCCTGGTGGACGCGCTCCCCCAGGTCCTCCCCCACGGCACCGCGGAGGCGCAGTCATGACCACCACCGTCCTGCCCTCCGGCGCGCCGGGCCCGGTCACCGATCGCACCGTCGTCGGCGAGAACCTGTCCCTGCCGCTCTTCCGCACCCTCTCCGGCGTCCTGGCCGGCCACCCCTACCTCAAGGTCGTGGTGGACCGCATCGAGAACACCTGGCACCTGCTCGACACCGCGGCCCACCCGTTCCACGTCAACTACATCGCCACCCGTGTGCTCGGCATGGAGCTGTCCGACCTGGACTCCTGCCTGGACGCGTTCAACGCCTCGGTCTACATGGATCCCGAGCGCCGCTTCCTGCTGGGTGTGCTCTCGCTGCACACCGACGAGGACTCCGAGGGCCGGGAGCGGCCGTTCCTCGTCCTGGAGACGACCGAGGCCGACACCATGAACGGCCTCCTGCTGGAGGAGTTCTACACGTTCGTCCGCCACCGGGTCGACGGCCGGCTGCCGCTGCTGCTCAAGCCCGCGAACCACGGGCAGGAGCACGAACTCGCCGCGATCAGCGATGTCCATGTGCCCCGGATCCTGGGCCATGAGCTCTTCGGCAACCGCACCCGTACCCCGCTCAACCCCGGCGAGGCCGTCGGGCGGCTGCGCTACTTCCGGACCCAGGAGGAGTACGCGGCAGCGGCCGACGGGCTCGGCTGGTCCGACATCGTGGCCATGGCGTCGCTGCCGGACGATGTGCCGCGGGTGGCGGGCTTCCTCAACACCGCGCCCGGTACACCGCTCTCGCACACCAATGTCCTCGCCTCCGGCTGGGGCATCCCCAACGCGATCGTCCGCGACCTGGACCGCCTCGTCGAGGCGGGCGACCTGGACGGCGCGTGGATCCGCTACCGGGTGCAGGACGACGAGATCACCCTCGTCCCGCTGGGCCATGCCCCGGCGCTGGAGGCCCCGGCCTGGCACCAGCAGCGGATCCGGATGGAACCGCCCCTGCTGGAGGACGTGCCCGCGCTGTTCCTGCACCGGCTGCGCCGCGCCGACCAGGACCGCTACGGCACCAAGGCGGCCAGCCTCGGGGAACTCCATCATGTCCTCGACAGCCGCTCCGCCGACCTCACCACCTTCTACGGGCAGCCGAGGCCGCCGCGCGCCGACCTCTACGGCCACCTCGCGGCCCGTCTGGGCACTCCGGACGCGACACCCGCCGAACTGCGCGACCTGGCCGCCGACTTCGTGGCCGGGACCGTCGCGGCGCCCGACGGCATCGCCCTTCCCTTCGCCCTGCAGCACCGCTTCCTGACCTCCTCGCCGGCCGTTCAGCAGGGCCTGGGCAAGCTGAAGATGGCCCTCGAACTCGACGCCGTCGACGTCCTGGACGCGCTCTGCCTGCATCTGCAGCAGCTCATCCGCAACACCCCCATGCCCGACGAGGTGACCCGGCAGATCACCCAGGCGCTGCCCGGCGGCCCCGGCGCCGGAGGCCGCCTCGTGGTGCGCTCCTCGTCCAATGCCGAGGACCTGCCCGGGTTCTCCGCGGCCGGGGTCTACGACTCGGTCAGCACCGTCCACGGCGCGGACGAACTCCTCGATGCGGTACGCCAGGTGTGGGCCTCCCTGCTGTCGCCGCGCAGCGTCCGGCTGCGCCACCAGGCGGGCATCTCTCTCGACGACACCTACATGGGCGTGATCATCCAGCGGTATGTGCCGGCGGAGCTCGGCGGGGTGCTGGTGACCTGCAACCCGACCCGGCGCACGGACTTCCGCAATGTCTACGTCAACTGCTCCCCCGGTTCGCCCGAGACGGTCGTCGACGGAACGACGCTGCCGCTGCAGTACCTGTACAACACCGTCGAGGGCGGCGGCCGCACCGTCGCGCTCGGCTCGACGGGCAAGGACCTGCCCGTCGGCACCCGGGAGAAGCTGGCCCGGCTGGCCCTGACCGGACGGCTGCTGCAGTCCCACTTCAGCGACGGTGACGTGGACCATCCGCTCGACATCGAATGGCTGATGACCGATCAGGGGGACTTCCGCCTGGTCCAGATCCGCCCCTACGCGCTGTGATCCGCCCGTTCGCCGGCCCGCGGGCGGCCCGTGGTCCCCGGGCCTCCGGGGTGTCCCTGACACCCCGGGCCCGCCGGATCATCCGGCTCAACAACGGCTTCCAGCTGCTGTTCAACCTGTTGTGGTGGATGCCCGTCTTCTACGCCTACCAGCGGGAGGCGGGGCTCTCCGACGGGCAGATCTTCGGCATCCAGAGCATCTACTACATCGCGTTCTGCCTCTTCGAGATCCCGACCGGGATGGTGGCCGACCGGATCGGTGCCCGCAACTGTCTGCGGGCCGGTGCCGTCGTGATGACCGCGGCGAACCTGGCCCCGGTCCTGGCCCCCAGCTACACCGGTTTCCTGGTGCACTTCCTGGCCATCGCCGCGGGCCGCTCGCTGACCTCCGGCGCCGCCAGCGCCTATCTCTACGACGGCCTGGCGGCCGAGGGCGCGGGAGAGCACTATCTGAAGGCCGAGGGGCAGGCGCGGGCGCTGGGGCTGGCCGCGAAGGTGCTGTGCTGGCCGCTGGTCGGTCCGTTGATGGCCCTCGCGCACCCCGCACCGTATGTGCTGAGCGCCGCGAGCGCGGCGGGCTCGCTCGTCTGCGCCGTGGTACTGCCGCGGCAGGCGGCGCCCGCCGGCCGGACCGAGGCGAAGGCGGCCTCGCGCGGCGGGCTCGCGTTTTTGCGCGATGCCACCACGGCGCTGCGCTGTGTGTGGGCCACGCCCTGGCTCGCCCTGCTGATGGTGCAGGGCGTGGCGGTCTTCACGCTCTCGCGGATCTGTCAGGTGAACCTCTTCCAGCCGGTGCTGCTGGACCACGGCATCCCGGAGGGATCGCACGGCGGGGTACTGGCCGCCATGACCGTCGCGGAGGCGGTGGCCTCGGCCCGTCCGCAGTGGCTGGGCTCGCGGCTGTCACCGGTGGCATGGGTCTCGCTGCTCAGCCTCGCGATGGCGGCGGCGCTGGCGGGGAGCACTCTCGGCGGGCCCTGGACCGTGATCGCCCTGCTGTGCGTGTTCGCCGCGGTCACCGGATTCGCCTATCCGCTCCAGCGCAAGCTGGTGAACGACGCGATTCCGGCGGGTGCGCCACGGGCCACCCTGCTGTCCGTCGAGAGCATCGTGGACCGGGCCGTGTGCGCACTGGCGGCCGTGGCCGCGGGCGCGTATCTCTCCGCGGGCCGGCTGGACGCCCTGCTGTGGCACAGCGCGGTGGTGACCGGTGTGGTGATGCTGGTGCTGCAGCTGGTGCTGCGGCGCACCCCGGGACGGCCGCGGAAACAGCCGGTACCGGATCCGGTTCCGGACCTGGTCACCACAGCAGGAAACCCCTGAGCAGCGCCGTCATACTGGGGACGTGCGGGGTACGGATACCGGGCGCTACGGCGAAGGTCTGTTCCGCCCGGAGGAGACCGGCGAGGCCGGTCGTATCGACCTGGGGGCGCTCGCCTACGACGAGGTGAGCGCCGCCCGGCTGACGGCGCTGGGCGCCGGTCCCGGCTGGAACTGCCTGGACGTGGGCGCGGGAACCGGCACCCTCGCACGGTGGCTGCTGGAGTCGGCCGGTGTCACGACGGTCCTCGCGGTGGACCGTGACACCCGCTTCCTCGCCGCGGCCGGCACACCGGGCCTGACGACGCTGGACGCCGACATCACCGCCCCGGGCTTCGATCCCGGCCGGTTCCGTCTGGTGCACGCGCGGTTCGTGCTGATGCATCTGCGCGCCTGGCGCCGCATGATCGCCAAGCTGGTCTCGCTGGTCGCGCCCGACGGTGTGCTGGTGCTCAGCGACGCCGTGGACCTGACCAGCGCCACCGCGCCGGGCACCCCGTACACCACGGTGATGCGGGCGATGTGGCAGGCCCTGCGGGAGACCATCGGCACGGACATCTCCTGGGTGCCGGATTACCCGCAGCTCCTGCACGAGGAGGGGCTGTTCCATGTGGCCGCCGAGATCCACGTCCCCCCGTTGGTGCCGGACAGCGCGATCAGCCGCTTCTGGGCCGATACGTGGAGCCGTTCGCGGGACGCCATGCTGGCGACGGGGCGGGTGGACGAGGCAGAGATCGAGCGGGCGGTGCACGAACTGTCCTCGCCGCGGTGCGCCGGCCTCTCGCCCGGGATGCTCACCGCTTGGGGGTGGAAGACCGAGGAGGCCGCCCGGGGCCGGCCCTGCTGACCGGGGCCGGCGCCCCTGACCGCTGCCGCGCCCGGCCCCCGGGCAGGGGCTGCGCACCGCCGTCCCGGACGGTGATGTTCAGCGGGCCTCGGGGAGTTGCTGGGTGGAGCAGTGGATGCCGCCGCCGCCCTCGCCGAGGTGGTCTACGGGCAGGGGCACCACCTTCCGCCCCGGGTAGAGGTCCCGCAGGGTGGCCGCGGCATCGCCGTCGGCCTTCCGGTCGCCGAAGCGGGGCATGAGGACCGCTCCGTTGGCCACGTAGTAGTTCGCATAGCAGGCCAGGAAGTCCTCGCCCCGTCGTCCGATATGGGCCGGCTCGACGAGCTCGACGACTTCGAGCCGCTTCCCCCTGGCGTCGACGGCGTGCTCCAGGACCGTGCGGGCCTGTTCGTAGGCGCCGGTGAAGTCGTTCCGGGGGGCGCCGGGTGCCGGGGTGCTCAGGACCACGACGCCGGGTTCGGAGAAGCGTGCCAGCGCATCGATGTGATAGTCCGTGATGTCCTTGCCCTTGACGCCCTTGACCCAGATCACCGTGGTGGCACCGAACAGGTCCTTGAGCGCCCGCTCGATGTCGTCGCGGGACGTGCCGGGGTTGCGGTTGTCGTTGACCAGCGAGCTCTCGGCCACCATCAGCGTCCCGTGCCCGTCGCCCTCCACGGCGCCGCCCTCGGCGGTGATCGGTGCCGCGATCCTGGTGATCCGCTCGTCGTCCAGGACCGCGCGGGCGACCCGGCTGTCGCGGCCGTGGGCCTGCTTGCCGCCCCAGCCGTTGAAATGGAGGTCGACGCCGGCGATGCCGTCGGGCCCGAGGACGAAGACCGGTCCGCTGTCCCGCATCCACAGGTCGTCCACCGGGACCGGGACGACCTCCACCCCGGACCCGCACGCCCGCCGGGCCGCCGGCGTCTCCCGCTCGTTGGCCAGGAGCCGCACCGGCTCGAACTCGGCGATGGTCCGGGCGATACGGGCGATGTCCTCGCGTACGCCGGTGACGTCCGGCCCCCAGATCGTGCGGGTGGGCCACGCCATGTAGGTCGCCTCGTGCGGCTGGGCCTCCTCGGGCAGCCGCCATCCGCCGGCCGGCTTCGCGCCCGCGGGGACGGCCCGCTCACCGCGCGGCGCCGGCCGGCCGCCGTCCTGGGTACCGCAGGCGCCCAGGGCCCCGCCCACGGCGGCGACGACCGCCGCTTGCAGTGTCTGACGTCGGGATATGTCCATGCTCAGCTCCCTGACTGAAATTTTGGTCAGGACGATCGTAGGGCATGATCGGAGCCCAGCCACCTCGATTCCTCGGACCGCGGGAGCATGCGATGCCGGACAGGCCCACCCAGATCCTCGAAGCCGCCGCCCGGCTGATCGCCCGGCGCGGCGTCCGCGGGCTGCGCGTCGAGGAGGTGTCCGCGGAGGCCGGCGTCTCGACCGCGCTGATCTACTACCACTTCAAGGACCGCACCGGACTGCTGCGCCGCACCCTGGAGTTCATCAACCAGCGCGCGGTCCGCTACACCGACGCCGCTCTCGACCTCTCCGACGATCCCCGCACCCAGCTCACCGAGATCCTGCTGCGGGAGCTGCAGGACGTGCCCCACGTCAGGGAGAACAGCGCGGCGTGGGGCGAGCTGCGCGCCACCGCCGTCTTCGACCCGGACCTGCGGGAGCTGCTGGCCACCGCGACCCGTGAGTGGAACGACGACCTCGCCGAACTGATACTCCGGGCCCGGACCGCCGACCCTGCGCTCGCCCGCACCGATCCGCACGCGGCGGCCGAACGGCTCACCGCCCTGGTCGAGGGCCTGAGCGAGCGCTGGCTGAGCGGCACCACCTCGCTCGGGCGGGCGCACGAGCTGATCCGCGGCGCCGTGGAGGCGGAACTGCGGCCGGGCTAGGCAGAGCCGGGCCGGGCGGACTGCGGCCGGGCCCGGGGCTCCGTTCGACCCGCTCGGCCCCGCGGCCCCCACGGCCTGCGGGGCCGGGCTCTTCTTCATGGTGTGGCGCCATAGCGGAGGAAATAAGCGCTTCGGTCAATAAGAGGACATCGACGGCTGTTTTCGGTCGGATTCCGGTACGTGACGCTCTGTGCGCAGCCGTCCGGCCGGACCGCGCAGCCGCCGCGGAATCCCCCATCCCACATGCAGGGGCGTCATGTGGCAGTCATGCGGTGATTGCCAGGATCTGGCGAAGAATTTTCTGTCCTGGTGAGTAAATCGTGAAGAAAACCGGCCGAAAGTGTGCATCGGGTTTTGACCTCTGATCGGGCGTTCGGCGATCGTCCACCCCATGCCCGACATACCCCGACCCGCGACCGGCAGCCCGCTGCGCCTGCGCGACTTCCGTCTTCTGCTCGCCGGTGCCGCGGCCGGACAACTCGGCGCCCAGGTCACCCTGGTCGCCCTGCCGCTCGTCGCGGTGCTCGAACTCGACGCCCCCGCGTTCCAGGTGGGGTTGCTGACCGCCGCGGAGACCGCCGCGTTCCTGCTGGTCGGGCTGCCGGCCGGGGCCTGGGTCGACCGGATGCGCAAGCTGCCGCTGATGATCCGCGCCGATGTGGTGCGGGCCCTGACGATGGCGAGCATCCCGCTGGCCGCCGTCGCCGGTGTGCTGACGATGGCGCAGCTGTACGTCGTCGCCCTGGTCACCGGGGTGGCGACGGTCTTCTTCGACATCGCCCACCAGAGCTTCCTGCCCCAGCTGCTGCCCAAGGACCAGCTGGTCCCGGGCAACGGAGCGCTGGAGACGATCCGTTCCTCGGCGCAGGTCGCGGGTCCCGGCATCGGTGGCGGTCTGGTCCAGTTGCTGGGGGCCGCCCTGGCCATCGTCACCGACGCGGCCGGCTATGCGCTCTCCGCACTGTTCCTGTGGCGCATCAAGCGGCCCGAAAGCCTCCCCGAACGCCGTCCGGACGCCTCGCTGCGCCGGGACATCGGTGAGGGGCTGCGCTTTGTGTGCGGGCACCGCCTGTTGCGCGTGATCGCCGTGACGACCGGGCTGGGCAACCTCTTCGCCGCGGTGCTGATGGCCACGCAGTCCGTCTTCCTGGTCCGGGTGCTGGGCCTGGCGCCCGGACTGGTCGGCCTTGTGCTGGCCGCCTCGGCCGTGGGCGGACTGGCCGGCGCACTGTGCGCGGGCCGGCTCGCCGCCCGGTTCGGCCAAGCCCGCCTCATCTGGCTGTCCCCGCTGGTCACCGGCCCGTTCGCGGTGCTGTGGCCGCTTTCCGGGCGCGGGGCAGGGGCAGCGCTGTTCGCCCTCGGCTCCGGTGTGGTCTTCTTCGGCAGCGTGGTCTACAACGTCGCACAGGTGAGCTTCCGTCAGACCGTGTGCCCGCCCCGGCTGCTCGGCCGGATGAACGCCACGCTGCGGTTCCTGATGTGGGGCACCCTGCCGCTCGGTGCCCTGGCCGGCGGTGCGCTGGCCGATGCCTTCGGGGCCCGGGTGGCGCTGGTGTGGTGTGCGGCCGGATTCCTGGCCGTGCCGCTGCCGCTGCTGCTCTCCCCGCTGCGGCGGATGCGTGACCTGCCCGCCACGGAGCCTGCCGAGGACCCGGAGACCGACCCGTCGGACTCCGCCGGCGCGGCCGAACCCGCTGCCCTCGGCTGACGGCCGGCCGCCCCGTCCTGCCCTACTCCTCCTGCCTGCCCCCGGGCACGGCACTCCTCCTGCCTGCCCCCGGGCACGGCCTTCCCCCGCGCATCGCTTCAGGCGATGCGGCTCCGTCATGTCAGAGAGGATCACGTGCTCAGCATCACGAGCCAGTACCTGGCCCGCTACCGGCGACTCGACACCGGCGACGGGACCCCGGTCCTGCTGCCTGTCACGGGCGCCCAGCGTCGCTTCGCACTGGTGCGTGCCATGGACCCCGCCGGGCGGCCGGATCTCGTGCCGATGTTCTTCGCCTTTCCGCGCGGCACGGTCGATCCCGTACGCCTCGCGGCGGCAGCGAACCGGCTCGCCGCCCTGCACCCCGTGCTGCGCTCCCGCCTCACCGTGCTGCGCGGCACCCCCGCGCTCCGCCCGGAAGAGCCACAGGTACCCGTGACCCGTTTGGCCTGTGCGTCCGGCGAGGACGCGGCCACCGTGCTGCGCCGCGCCCTGGCCGGCTGGGCCCCGCAGGGTGCGCCGCTGCGGCTGTTCCTGGTGCAGGACGGGCCGCAGGGCGCGGAGGACGTGCTCGCCGTGGTCCTGGACCACACCGCGTGCGACGGCCAGTCGCTGGCCAGGATCGTCGGAGAACTCGGCGCGGCCTACGACGAGGACGCCGACGCCGAGCGGCCCTCCGCCTCCGAGGTCGCGGCCGAGCTGGCCGCCTACCGGGACGCCGTGCTGCTCCAGCTCGACGCGGAGGAGCGCGCGGGCTCACCGGCGGCGATGGCGTACTGGGGCGAACGGCTGCGCGCGGTGCGCGAACAGGCCCCGGTGCCGGGGCCCCGGCCCCTGACCGCCGGGACCGCGCCGAGCGGTGCGGCCGCGCTGCGGATGCCCGCACCGCAGGCCGGGGTGCCCTTCCCCGAACTGCTCAACGCCTGCCGGGCGGCCGCGACGGTGCTGTTCGGAGCGGGCCATGTGGTGCCGCTCGGCTACCCGTGGGGCGGCCGGCCGCCCGCCGCCGCTCCGGTGCTCGGCTGCTTCCTCAACACCGTGGTCTTCCCGACCGCCACCGGGGAGGCCCCCACGGCGTCCGCCACGGCCGAAGCCTGGTGGGACGACCTGGACCATGCCGCCACCCCGTTCGACGCCGTGGTGCACGCCGCCCGCGCGGCCGGCTCCGGCTGGACCGGCAGGCTCGACGGCATGCTGACCGTCGACGACGCGCGGCGGCACCCCCCGCTGCGGCTGGGCGGGGTGACGGGCCGTGAGGTCCAGATCGACGGGCGGGCCGTGCGCGGCCCCTTCGCGGTCTCCGTCACCCAGGGGCCCGAGCTGCAGCTGCGCATGGTGTGGGACCGCACGATCCTCCCCGACGACACCGCCGAGAGCGCCTTCAGCGCGCTCGCCGGCGCACTGCGCGCCCCGGCACCGACGGCCGGCTGACCCTTCCCGGGGCCCCGCCCCGCCTTCGCTTACCGACACCGCCAGACCCGGCCGCGCGATCCGCGGCCGGTCTGCGCCCCAGGCCGGGCCCGACCACGCCCCGGCCGGAGAAACCCGCCCCGACAACCTCAGGGACCGCCCATGCTTCCGCTCTCCTCCTCGCAGGAGATCGTCTGGCTGCACGAACAGGTGCAACCGGGCAGCCGCGCCTACAACTTCACCGCCGCACTCGACCTGTGGGGCACCCTCGACACCGAGGCGCTGCGCCGCGGCCTCGCCGCCACGCTCGACCGGCACCCCGGGCTGCGGCTGGAACTCGTCGCCGTCGGCGGGGCGATGCCGGGGCAGCGGGTCGCCGAGGCCTGTGCGCCGCGGCTGCACACGGTGGACCTGAGCGGGGAGGCTGATCCGGAGGCCGCGTTCCAGGAGCTGCTGCGCACCGAGGCGGAAACCCCGCTCGACACCTTCGAGGCGCCGCTGCTGCGCTGGACGCTGGTCCGGCTCGCAAAGGACCGTCACCGGCTCGTCCATGTCGAGCACCATCTGATCCACGACGGCCACTCGTTCGCGATCCTGCTGCGCGACGTGTTCAGCGTCTACCGGGGCCACGTCCTGGGCGAGCCGGTGGAGCTGCCGTCCGCGCCCTCGTACGCCGACCACGTCCGGGCGGGTGCCCGGGACGAGGAGAGCGGGGAGCGGCGCGACAGCCTGGAGTTCTGGGCCGGTGAACTGCGCGACATGTCCTACGACATGCCGCTGCCCGGTCTGACCCGGCCCGGCTCCCGGCGCCGGCACCACGGCGGCCAGCTGCGGCAGTCGATCGGCGCCGATCTGGCGGAGGCGCTGCGCGCCCATGCCCGGGAGCGCGGGCTGACGCCGTTCGCCACCCTCCTGGGACTCTTCGCCGAACTGCTGCGCCGGCACAGCGGCCGCTCGCAGATGGTGGTCGGGACCGCGGTCGGCAACCGCCCGCGCGGTTTCGAGGGCGCGGTGGGCATGTTCGTCAACACCATCCCGCTCGCGCTCCGGCTGGACCCGGCCGCCCCGGCCGAGGAGTCCATGGACGAGGTGACCGACACCCTCATCCGTGCGCTGCCGCACCAGGAGGTGCCGATCCAGGAGCTGACCCGCACGCTCGGTCTGCACACCTCGGGCGCCGACAACCCGCTGTTCAGCGTCATGTTCAGCGCCCACGACGCCGAGCTGCCCGAGATCGACGTCCCCGGCCTGGAGATCACCCTGTTCGAGGGCTTCAACACCGGCACCACCCGTTTCGACCTGGACGTGGTGCTGCTGCCGGACGACCGGCGCGGGGTCAGCCTCCGGCACGGCGCGGCCGGGATGACCCTGGTCTGGGACTACGACGCCGATATGTTCGGCGAGGACGTGGCGAAGCTGCTCGCGGAGCGGTTCCTGGACCTGCTGCGGGCGTATCTCGACGCTCCGGGCGCCGCCCTGGCGGACCTGGCCCCGCCGGCCCCGCCGCAGGCCCTCCCGGCCGCCGCGCCGCCGGCCCCGGCACACGATCCGCTCGACCCGGCCACCGCGCACGACCCGTCCCTGCCCGCGCTGCTCGTCGGCGCCCGCCGGCTCACCTACGGCGACCTCGAGGAGCGGGTCAACTCGCTGGCGCAGCGGCTGCGGGCGGCGGGGGTGCGTGCCGGGCAGCCGGTGGCCGCCGTGCTGCCCCGCGGCGCCGATTCGGTCGTCACGCTGCTGGCCTGTCTGCGGACCCGTGCGGTGTACTGCCCGCTCTCGCCGTTGGACCCGGCGGCCCGCCTGGAGCTGCTGCTGGGCCGGCTGGCTCCGGCGCTGGTGCTGACCTCCGCGGAAGCCCCTGTCACCCTTCCCGACGGGCTGCCGACGGCCACCGTCGACGCCCCGGTCCTGCCCGAGGCGCGGGCGGCCGAGGCCGTCCCCGGTGCCGCCTACATCATCCACACCTCCGGCTCGACGGGCATCCCCAAGCCCGTCGCCGTCGGCCGTGCGGCACTGGAGAACCATCTGACCGGCACCGCCGACCGGTTCGGCCTGGGCCCGGGTGACCGGGTGCTGCTGTTCGCCCAGCCGACGTTCGACGTGGCCCTCGAAGAGGTGCTGCCGTCGCTGTACGCCGGGGCCTGCCTGGTCGCCCCCGAACGCGAGGTGCTGACCGGCACCGAGCTGGCCGCGCTGCTGGTCTCCGCCCGGGTCACCGTGGCCAACCTGCCGACCAGTTACTTCCTCGCCACCCGCGCGGAGATGCGCCCCGTGCTGCGCGACGGGCACTGGGCACCGCGGCTGCTGGTGCTCGGTGGGGAACGCCTCCCGGCGGACGTGATGCGTGCCTATCTGGCCGACACCGACAGCACCGTGCTCAACGTCTACGGCGTCACGGAGGCCGCCGTCAGCTCCACCGTCCACGAGCTCACCCTGGACGGCCTCACCGACGGTGCGGAGATCCCGCTCGGCACCGAGCTGCCCGGCGAACGGATCCATGTCCTGGACGCCCATCACCGGCCGCTGCCGGACGGCGCGGTCGGCGAACTGGCCATCGCCGGGGCCGGATTGGCCGAGGGCTACGTCGGCAACCCGGAGACCACCGCCGCCCGGTTCATCGGCGTCGAGGCCCTGGGCGGCGAGCGCGTCTACCTCACCGGTGACCTCGGCTACCGCGGCCGCGACGGGCTGCTGTACTTCCTGGGACGCCGCGACCACCAGGTCAAACTGCGCGGCTACCGCATCGAACTGGAGGAGGTCGAGGCCGCCGCCTCGGCCGCACTCGGCGGCCGGTCCTGCGCCGTCGTCCTGGACCGTGCGGCCCCGGGCGGGCCCCGGCTGGTCGGTTTCCTGGAGGTCACGGACGACGGCGCGGCGTGGGACGAGCAGGCGTTGCACGCCGAGCTGAGCCGCCGGCTGCCGAGCGCCCTGGTACCGGGGCTCTGGGCGCGGCTCGACGCGATGCCGCGGCTGGCCGGCGGCAAGCCGGACCGCACCGCGCTGACCCGCCGGGCCGCCGAATTGGCGCCGGCCGCGCCCGTCGAGGAGAGCGCCGGCGCAGCGGAGCAGCAGCCGTCGGAGCAGGCGCTGCCGTCCGACCCGATGACGGAACTGCTCGCCGAGGGCTGGCGGGAGGCCTTGGGCCACGGCCGCTTCGACGCCTCCTCGGACTTCTTCCGGGCCGGCGGCCACTCGCTGCTCGCCGCGCAGCTGGCGGCCTGGCTCGAACCGCGGCTGGGGCAGCGCCCGCCGCTGCGGCTGCTGTTCCAGAATCCGGTGCTGGCCGACCAGGCCACCGCGCTCGCGGCCGTCGGCACCCCCGCCGTGCCCGCCCTCTCCGTGCCCGCTCCCGCCGCATCGACCACCGTGACGGAGTCCCGATGACCCAGCCGATGACCGCCCGGACGCCGGTCCCGACGACCGCTTCCGGCACCCGACTGCCCGCATCGCAGGGCTCGCTCAGCATCGCCCGCGGCGCGGCCCCGGCCACGGAGGGGACGAGCGGGGTGCTCGCCCGCTTCGAGGAGTGGACCCGCCGCTCCCCCGAGGCCCCCGCAGTGATCGACGGCGCCCACCGCTGGACGTACCGGGACATCGACGCCGCCGCCGACGAGGCCGTCCGGGCGCTGCGGGACCGGGTACGCCCCGGAGACCTGGTCGGCGTCTGTCTCGACCGTTCGGCCGCCCTCGTGGTGACGGCCGTCGCGCTCGCCAGGATCGGCGCCGTCTATCTGCCGATGGGACCGCGCCCCGGTGAGCGCCGTACCGAGGCCGTCACCGAGGACCTGAACGTCGTCTGTCTGATCGGCGATCCCGAGGTCCTGCCGCCCCGGCACCGCAGCGCCGAGCACCTGCCGCTGGCCCTGCCGGCCGAGGGCGCCAACGCCACCGCCACGGTGGTGGCGGCGTTCGCCGCGCCCGGCAGCACGGCCCGCTCCGCGCCCTCCGGGGCGTTCTACGCCGTGCTGACCTCCGGTTCCACCGGCCGCCCCAAGGCGGTGGCCGTCGGCGAGCCCGCGCTCGCCGCGGTGCTGGACTGGTACCGCGCCACCAGCGGTGTGGGCCCCGGCGACCGGCAGTCCCTGCTGATCGGCGTCGCGTTCGACCCGCATCTGCTGGAGCTGTGGGCCGGGCTGACGTCCGGGGCGCCGCTGGTGCCCGCGCCGGACGAGGTCCGCTGGGACCCGATGGTGCTGGCCGACTGGTGGCAGGAGGCCGCGGTGACGGTGTGCGTCGCGGCCACCCCGATGGTGGAGCCGCTGCTGGAGCGGCCCTGGTCACCGGACCTGACGCTGCGCCACCTGTTCGTGGGCGGTGACCGGATGCGCCGCCGGCCCGGCAAGGACGTGACCACCACCGTCCACAACGCCTACGGCCCGGCCGAGGCCACCGTGGTCTCCACCGTCCACACCATGCGGGGCTCGGACGACGCGGCGGGCACCGATGCCGCGCCGCCGATCGGACACCCCCTGCCGGGCGTGACCGTGGTCGTCGCCGACCCGGACGGCCGGCCCGTCGCCCGGGGCACCGAGGGTGAACTCCTCATCGGCGGCGGCGCCCTGGCGCTCGGCTACCTGGACCCCGAGCTGACCGCGCGCCGCTTCCGCGCCGTGCCAAAGGGCCTGGACCTGCCGGGTGTGGAGCGCCTGTACCGCACCGGGGACCGGGTGCGGATGTCGGACGACGGTGCGCTGGAGTTCCTCGGCCGGCTCGACGGCCAGGTCAAGATCAGCGGGGTACGGATCGAACCGGCCGAGGTGGAGGCCGCGTTCGAGAAGGACCCGTCGGTCCTCGGCGCCGTCGTCACCGCGCCGCGTACCGCCGACGGCCACACCCGCCTGGTGGCGTATGTACGGCCGGCGGCCGGCACCGCGCTCACCGCGGACGCGCTGCTGCCGGCCGTACGCGCCTGGCTTCCCGAGCAGGCGGTGCCGTCGGACGTACGGATCGTGGACGCCTTCCCCCTGGACGCCAACGGCAAGGTGGACCGGGCCGAACTGACCCGGCAGGCAGCTGCCGGGGCACCCGGCCCCGGCGATGCCCCCGCGGACGGCGGCGGGCTCGCCGGGACCACCCCCGGCGAGCGGCTGGTGCTGAGCGCCGTCCGCGATCTGCTCGCCCGGTCCGAGGTCTCGCTGACCGAGAGCTTCACCGGCGCCGGCGGCACCTCGCTGCTCGCCGCCCGGCTGCTGACCGTCATCGAGAAGGAGAGCGGTGTCCGGCTGCGCGCCCCCGAGCTGCTGCGCCAGCCGGACCTGCGCGCCGTCGCGCTGCTCGTCGACACCCGCCTCGCCGCCCGGCAACCGGCTGGAGCCTGAGATGACCACCCGCACCCCGCACTCCCCCGACACCCGGAAGGAAGGGCCCGTGCCCACCGAAGGCACCTTGCAGGACGCGCGCATCCCGGCCGGTGACCACCCCGCGCCCGCCCCGGAGGCCGGGCTGCCCGCATCCGCGGCCGGACTGACGGCCCTGGTGGCCCGGCATGCCGCACGGACCCCGCAGGCCCTGGCCGTGGCGGACGGCGACACCACGCTCACCTATGCCCAGCTCGTCTCCTCGGCCCGGGCGCTCGCCGCCCATCTGCGTGCGCACGGCGTGCGCCAGGGTGACGCCGTGGCGCTGCTGATGCCGCGCTCCGCCCGCACGGTCGTCGCCCAGCTCGCGCTGTGGTGGGCGGGCGCCGTGTGCGTACCGCTCGATCCGGCGCATCCGCGCTCCCGTTCCGAGGCGCTGGCCGCCGACGCGGGCGCCACGCTGACCGTCGGCGACGGCAAGCTCCTCGAATCGGCGGCGCTCTCCGGTGCCACGCTGGCGCTGCCCGGTGAGCCGCTGGTGGACGGCGGGGAGCTGCCCGGGGCCGAACTGGCGCCGGATGCCGCCGCGTTCATCATGTTCACCTCGGGCTCGACGGGCCGGCCCAAGGGCGTGGCCGTGCCGCACCGGGCGATCGCCGAGCTGGTCTGTGACCCGGCGTACCTCACCCTCACGTCCCGCGACCGGGTGCTCTTCCACTCGCCGATGACCTTCGACGCCTCGACGTTCGAGGTGTGGGGAGCCCTGGCCAACGGGGCCTCCGTGGTGGTGTGCACCACCGAACGGCCCTCGTTCGAGGACCTGGCCCGGGAGGTGGAACGCCACGGCGTGACCGTCGCCTTCTTCACCACCGCGCTCTTCCACCAGCTGGCCGGCCGCCGCTCGCGGATCTTCGCGCAGCTGCGCACGGTGGTCGTGGGCGGTGAGGCGCTGTCCGCGCACCACGCCCGCGAGGTGCTCCAGGCCTTCCCGTGGCTGGAACTGGTCAACGGCTACGGGCCGACGGAGGCGACGACCTTCACCACGACCCACCGCGTCACCCTCGCCGACTGCGACGGCCAGGTGCCCATCGGCCGGCCGATCGCCGGGGCGACCGTGCACCTGCTGGACGACGGCGGCCGGCCGGTCCCGTACGGGGAGCTGGGCGAACTGTGGATCGGCGGCAGCCGGCTGGCGCACGGCTACACCGGGCAGCCGGAGCTGACCGCCGAGCGCTTCAGCGACCACCCCGAACTGGGCCGTCTCTACCGCTCCGGCGACCTCGTCTCCCGCCGTCCGGACGGCACCCTGGACTTCCACGGGCGGACGGACGACCAGGTGAAGATCCGTGGCTTCCGGATCGAGCCGGCGGAGATCGAACACGCACTGCGGGAACAGCCCGAGGTGGCGGACGCGGCCGTGACCGTGCACCGCCCCTCCCCCGATGACGCCCGCCTGGCCGCCTTCGTCGTGGCCGCGCCGGGACCGGTGCCGCGCTCCGCCGCTCTGCACGACCGGCTCGCCGCCGTGCTGCCCGCCCATCTGGTCCCGGACGAGGTGCGGGTGGTCGACGCGCTGCCGCTCACCGCCTCGGGGAAGGTCGACCGCCGCGCGCTGACGGACCTCGTCAGCACCGACCGGCCCGACGCGGCGGCCGGGCCGCTGGGTCCGCTGGAGCAGGCCGTCGCCGAGGTCTGGGGCCGGTCACTGGGCCGCGAGGTCACGCGTGCGGATGCCGACTTCCTCGCGCTGGGCGGTCATTCGCTGCTCGCGCTCGCGGTCACCGACGACCTGCGCGAGGAGCTCGGCGTGGAGCTGACGCTCGCCGACTTCTTCGCCGCCCCCACGGTGGCGGGGCACGCCGCGCTGGTCGAGCGCGCGCTCCTCGCCGCACACAGCGATCTGCACCCCGGCGCCCCGGAGGACACCGATGGCCACTGACACCCCCTCCGCCGCGGCGCTCCAGGAGGAGTTGCTGCGCCGGGCCCGCTCCCGTGCCGCCCGTCCCGCCGCCGCGCCCGCAACCGCCGTCCGGCAAGGACCCGCGCCGCTCTCCCACGCCCAGCGCCGTATGTGGCTGATGGACCGGCTGGGGCACGGCGGCGCCTCGTACAGCGTGCCCTTCGCCACCCGGCTGCGCGGTCCGCTCGACCTGGACGCGCTGGCCGCCGCGCTGACCTCGCTGGTGGGCCGTCACGAGATTCTGCGCACCCGCTACGGGCAGCGGGACGGCGAGCCGTACCAGGAAGTGCTGCCGGCTCCGGAGGCGGTCGCGCTGCGGGTCGTGGCGGCGGACGCGGACGGCTCCGGCGCGCTGCTGGCCGAGGAGGCGCACCGCCCCTTCGATCTCGCCGTCGGCCCCCTTCCGCGCGCCCTGGTCCTGCGGCACGGGGAGCAGGACCACACCGTATTGCTGACGTTCCATCACATCGCCGTCGACGGCGCTTCGTTGGAGACCGTGGCCGGAGAACTCGCCCGGACCTACGCGGCCGCCGTCGGTGGCACCACCGCCGAGGCGCTGCCGGAACCGGCGCAGTACGCGGACTTCGCACACCGCGAGCAGGCGGCCGCCGACCGTCTGGAAGCAGGCCTGGACCACTGGGCCGAACGGCTCGACGGCGTCCGCCCGCTGCCGCTGCCCCGCCCCGCACACCCGCCCGCCGACACCGGTGTCCGCCCGGCCGGTGTCCACAGCGCCCCGCTCGACCCACGGGTGCC
The DNA here is from genome assembly GCF_004125265.1 of Streptomyces lydicus. Classification (GTDB taxonomy): domain Bacteria; phylum Actinomycetota; class Actinomycetes; order Streptomycetales; family Streptomycetaceae; genus Streptomyces; species Streptomyces lydicus_C. Next base: position 8,357,043 of record NZ_RDTE01000003.1, on the reverse strand, counting down.
GGCCGCCCTGCGCGCACTCGGCGGCCGGCACCGGGCCACCCTGTTCACCGTGGCGCTCGCCGCCTCCTTCGCCGCGCTGCACCGCTTCACCGGCCAGGACGACCTGGTGATCGGGGTCGCCGGCACCCACCGGCAGGGCCCGGAGATGCGCGGCCTGGTCGGACTGTGCGTCAACACCCTCCCGGTCCGGGTGAACACCGCGGGCGACCCGTCCTTCACCGCTCTTCTGGAGCGGGTACGAGAGGCGCTGCTGGACGCCCAGCAGCGCCGCGAGGTCCCGTTCGACCTGATCCTCGACCGCCTCGGCGCCGCCGCCCGCACCGCGGACGGGACGGCGCTGATCCGGGTGACCGCGGACGTCCTGGGCGCGCCCACGACGCTGCGGCTGCCCGGCCTGGCGGACAGCTACGTCGAGGTCGGCGCCGGGGAGGCGAAGTTCGACCTCTCCTTCGGCATGGTGGACACCGACGCCCCCGCCGGAATCGTCCAGTACAGCCGGAGCGCACTGGACGAGGAGGCGGCGGCCGCTCTCGGTACGCACTACGCCGCCCTGCTCACCGCGGTGGCCGACGACCCGGGCCTCAGGCTGTCCCGCCTGCCCGGCGGGCCGCCGGCACCGGGGGGCGAAACCGGCGGGCACCCGGCCGAGGTGCTGCTGCGTTCGCACCCCGAGGTGGCCGAGGCCGCCGTGGTCGAACCGGCCGGCGGCCCGCTGCTGGCCTATGCCGTACTGCGCGGCATCGGCGGCCCCACCCCCGCCGAGCTCCGCTCCCGTCTGCGCGCGGAGCTGGCCCCCGGCCTGGTGCCCGCCGCGGTGACCCTGCTGGACACCCTGCCGCGCACGGCCGACGGCACACCGGATCCGGCCCGGCTCCCGGGGTTCCCGACGGCCCCCGCGCCGGAAGGGGTGCATGCGGACGCCGTGACCGAGGGGTTCACCGCCCTCCTGGGCCACGCGCCCGGACCGGACGACGACTTCTTCCTCCTCGGCGGCCACTCGCTGGTCGCCGTCCAGCTCGCCGAGCGGCTGCGCCAGGCGCTGAAACTGCCGCTGACCGGCCTGGACATCATGCAGGCCCGCACCCCGCGCGCGGTCACCGCGCTGCTGGCGGCACGGGAGGCGGAGCGGGCCGCCGCGCCCTCGGCCGTGCCCTCGCGCCCGCGGCGCACCCGCGAGGGCACGGTGCTGGTCACCGGCGGCACCGGCGGGGTCGGCGCCTTCGTGCTGCGCGAACTGGCCGCCCGAGGACGTCCGGTGCTGGCCCTGGCCCGCCCCGAATCGGCCCACCTCGTGGCCGGCGACGGTGTGGACGTCATCGAGGGCGACCTCACCGACCTCGACGGCCTGCGCAAGGCCGTCGACAGCGCCGATGCGGTGATCCACGCGGCCTGCACCTTCACCCGTCCCGAGGTCGATGTGACGGCGATGGCCGCCATGGTCGGCACCTGGTCGCGCGGTCCGTTCGTCTTCGTCAGCAGTGTGGACGCCTACGGGCACCCGGCCGGCGAGTGGGTGGCGGAGGAGTCCGCCTCGCGGCAGCCGCTGAGCGGGTACGGACAGGCGAAGACCGACTGCGAAGGGCTGCTGCTGCGGGCGGCCGGTACCCAGGGCCGGGGCGGTGCGAGCGCGGTCCGCTCCCCGCTCGTCTGGGGAGACCACCAGCGACTGCGGGACCAGCTGCGCTGGGGTGCGACCGGGGTGCTCTACCAGGCGGCGCGGGAGGGCCGGCCGATCGCCCTGCCGCGGCCGGGGACGCACGGCCATGCGTGGTACGGCGCGGCCTGGGTGCATGCCGCGGCCCTGGCCCGGGCCGTGGTCTCCTGCCTGGACTCGCCCGTGCACGGCGTCGCCAATGCCGTCAGCGGCCACCTCTCCTGGCGGGACCTCGCCACCGGGCTGACCGAACTGCTCGGCAGCGACAGCGAGATCCAGGAGACGGACGAGGTCCACCCGGACCTCGACCACCGCTGGCACTACCGCGCCGACCGGCTGGCCCCGTCCCTGCGCGCCCGGCCGGGTGAGGACTGGCGCTCCGTGCTGGCCGCGATGACCGGACCTGCCGGGCCCTGAGCCCGGCAGGTCGGCACGAGACGCCCGGTGACCCGTGGGGGGCCACCGGGCGTCTCCCGTTTTCCACCGGGCGTCTCCCGTTGCCGCCGCTCGCCTCCGGCGCGCGATCGAGTTCCCCGGTCAGGGAAAATCCCGCCTCTCGGCCTGCCCCGCACCGATTCCCGGGGCGAGCTTGCGACCATGGGCGGGCTGCCGGGGCCGACGCCCTCCGGGTGCCCGACCACCACCGGAGCGCGCCACCCCGGTCCACCGGTACCGGTATCCGCGGACCTTCCGCGCGAGGACCTCCGCCGCCGCAAAGGAGCCCTGAATGAACGCCAGCACGGACCTGCTTGTCGACGCCTTCGGACGCATCCGTGAGGTCGTCGAGGACGTGGTCTCCGGGCTCGACCCCGACGAGCTCAGCACCCGCCCCGACGACGCCAATTCGATCGCCTGGCTGGTCTGGCACCTCACCAGGATCCAGGACGATCACCTCGCCGGGGTGGCCGGCACCGAGCAGGTCTGGACCGCGGACGGCTGGTACGACCGCTTCGGTCTCCCCTTCGCTGCCGACGACACCGGCTACGGCCACTCCGGCAAGGACGTGGCGGCCGTGGGGGACCTGAGCGCACAGCTCCTGACGGGCTATCACGGCGCCGTCCACGACAACACCGTGCAGTACCTCGCCGGGATCGACGACAAGGACATGAAGCGCGTCGTCGACCGCGGCTGGACACCGCCCGTCACCCTGGGAGTCCGCCTGGTCAGCGTGATCGCGGACGATCTGCAGCACGCCGGCCAGGCCGCCTACGTCCGCGGCCTGCTCGGCCTGTGAGCAGTGCGGGCCGACAGATGAGGAGCACGCGGGCCGGCCGGTGAGGAGTGCGCGGACCGTACGGCGGTCACCGCGGGCTCAGCGGGCGCGGGCTCAGCGGGCGCGGGGCAGACGGTGCAGTTCCACCCCGGCGAGCAGGCCCTGTACAAGCTCCGCCGTCATATAGGTGCAGTACGGCTGCCGGCGGCGGTCGGTCGGCGACCCCGGGTTCAGCAGGCGCAGCCGGTCGTCCGCCGTGGAGTCCCAGGGGATGTGGCTGTGGCCGAACACCAGCACATCGCACTCGGGGAACCGTGCAGCGCACCGGCGCTCCCGCCCCTGCGCGGGGCCCGTCTCGTGCACCACGGCGAACCGGACGCCCGCCAGTTCCGCGTGCGCCACCTCGGGCAGCCGGGCCCGCAGCTCCGGGCCGTCGTTGTTGCCGTAGACCCCGATCAGCCGCCGGGCACGGGCCTGCAGCAGGTCCAGCGTGGCGGTGTCGACCCAGTCGCCGGCATGCACCACGACATCGGCGCGGGACACTTCGTCCAGCAGCTGTGACGGCAGCGCCTTGGCACGCTGGGGCAGATGGGTGTCGGCGATGAGCAGGAGTCGCACGGGGCCTCTCCTCGGCTGCGCCGCGGGGTCGGGGTCACGGGTGAGGGTCGGGGTCGGGGTCGGGGTCGGGGTCGGGCGGTCAGTGTTCCTGGGCGGTCGGCCGCACGGTGATCTCGTTGACCGCCATATGCGGCGGCTGGGTGACCATGAAGGTGATGACGCGGGCGATGTCCTCGGCGTGCAGCCAGCTCTCCTGCGGCATCCCGTGCGCCGATGCGGCCTGGCTGCCGCCACGGGTCATCTCCGTCGCGGTCATGCCCGGTTCGACGAGCCCGACCCGGACCTGCCGTCCGGTCACTTCCTGGCGCAGCGCCTCGCTGAAGGAGCACACCGCGTGCTTGGTGGCCGAGTAGACGCTGTTGTCCCTGCGGGGCACCCGACCCGCGACCGAGCTGACGGTCACCAGGTCGGCGACGCCCCGGGGCCCGTCGTGTGCCGCGTGCAGCAGATGCGGGAGTGCCGCGTGTGACATCCGCAGCACCGCCGTGAAATTCAGGCCGACCATCCGGTCCCAGTCCTCCGGGTCGCTGTCCTCCACCGCGCCGCGCGCACCGAAGCCCGCGTTGTTCAGCAGGACGTCCAGCCGCCCGAAGTGGTCGACGGTCTCCTCGACCACCCGCCGTGCCTGCGTCGCGTCACCGAGATCGGCCGTCAGGGCGAGGGAGGCCCCTCCCCGCTCGCCGATGGTCTGCGTGAGGTGTTCCAGTCGCTCGCGACGGCGGGCGACCAGGGCGAGGGAAGCGCCTTCCCCGGCCAGCGCCAGGGCGGCGGCCGCACCGATACCGCTGGACGCCCCGGTCACCAGCGCCACACTGCCCGACAGCGCCGAGCCACCACCCTTCTGACGCACCGTCACCAACTCTCCGGCCCTGGACGCTGAACCGCTCATCATCTCTCCGCTCCTCCCGCCCGCTCTCTTCGGCCTGCCCTCTTCGGCCTGCTCCCTTCGGCCCGCAGCGGCCGAACCCGGTCCGCACACCCGTACCCCGCCGAGCGCCCGCCGTCCCTCCCCCTCTGCCATCTGCCCCTCGCCCTCCACCGTCATCCACCGGCCCGGCATCCACCGGCATCCACCGGCATCCGCCACCAACCCCCGCCACGGACGGTGCGTACGCCATGACAGCGGGTATTACCCACGGGAACCCCCCTTTGGCTCTGGGAGCTGCTCATGAAGCACACCCATCCCCTGCCGGGCGACATCGGACTCACCCGGATTTCCGGCGTCACCGGCCAGTTGATCCGCTTCGGACAGTGGGTCAACGGAGACGGTTTCACCGACTACGAACACGCCTTCCTGGTCCTGCCCGACAACCGGCTGCTGGAGGCCGAGCCGGGTGGCGCCCGCATCCTGTCCCTCACCGCGTACGCCGACGCGGACGTGGTCTATGTCCGCCCGGAACGGCTCACCGAGCGGCAGCGCGCCGGCATCTGCGCCGCCGCCACCCGCTACGTCGGGGTCCCCTACAGCTTCCTCGACTACCTGGCGATCGCCACACACCGCTTCCACCTGCCCGTTCCGGGGCTGCGCCGCTATGTCGCCAGCACCCGGCACATGATCTGCTCCCAACTCGTCGACCAGTGCTACCTGGACGCCGGGGTCCATCTCTTCGCCGACGGCCGCTGGCCCGGCTACGTCACGCCGATGGCCCTGTACCACCTGCCGGCCGCCTGACCCGACCACCCGCACACCCGGCCCCGGCCCCGGCCACCCGGCACGGTCCGCATACGGCCCGGGCACCGGTTCCCATGCGCCCGGCGGCGCCCACCGAACAACGGGCCCGCCGGGCCACCCCGACGCCGCGTCATACGCCGCGTCGCACGCCACGTCACTCCCGGCCGCTCCCCCGGCCGTCGTCCGCCCTCCGACCGCCCTCCGGGCCCAGCTGCCACCGCGTCTCGCCGTCCTGCTCATGGCCGGTGGGGGTGAACCCGGCAGCGGCAGCGACGGCAGCGGAGGCATGGTGGTCCGGGTGGATATGGGCGATGAGCGTGTGCACGGCGTGCTTCCGGAGCCAGGCGACGAGCCCCCGGGCCGCCTCGGTGGCGATGCCGCGCCGCTGCCAGTCCGTCCCCACCACCCAGGCCACCTCCGCGGCCCGTCCCTGCGCATCGGCGGTCACCGTCGCCTGGACCGTGCCTGCCAGAGCGCCCCGGTCCCGGAGGTGGATCGCCCAGTTGCACCAGGTGACCGCGGGGTCGGGTGAGCCGGCGACCAGCCGTTCATAGCGGGTCCGCAGTGCCTCCGGGGTCGCCGGAGCACCACCGGTGAAGGCGTGCAGGGCCGGATCGGACAGCACCGCGGCCAGCTCTTCGGCATGGTCGGCAAGCAGCGGCAGAAGCGTCAGCCGACGGGTGTGGATGGCTTCGGCGTCCCTGTCGAGCGGCATACGTTTCCTCCCGTGGACGGCACACCGCTGCGCGGATCCTCGCGATGGCCCGGCACCTATCATGGTGATCGCCAGGGCACCGGTGCAAAGGGGCGGGAAGATGCGGCGGCAACCCGTACTTGTCTATGACGGCGACTGCGCCTTCTGTACGTCCTCGGTCCGGTTCGCCGAGCGGCGGCTGCGGCCGCGCTGTGACGCCACCCCCTGGCAGTTCGCCGACCTCGCACGGCTCGGTATCGCGCAACAGCGCGCCGAACACGAAGTGTTGTGGGTGACCCCGGCCGGTTCCGTGCACGGTGGCGCCCAGGCCGTCGCCAGGTTGCTGATGAGCGCGGGCGGCGGATGGCCGGTCGTGGGCGCGCTGCTCACGCTCCCGCCCGTGCGGTGGATCGCCCACGGCATGTACCGGATCATCGCGAGGAACCGTCAGCGGATGCCGGGCGGTACGGCGGCCTGTGCGCTGCCGCCCTCCGGCGGTGGCCGGGGCAGGCAGTGAGCGTACGGTCCGTCTGAACGGCGCCGGTCCGGCGCGCGGACGGCACGGCATAGGGACGACACGCCCTACGGACGGCACGGCGTACCGTTCGACGCGGCGCCCGGTGGCGTTCCGCCATCGGGCGCTCTTCCCCCTCCACAGTCGGGCCCGGCCCGCCCGGTCCGCCCGCTCAGGGCTCAGGTGCCGGACTTACGGCCGTAGACGTAGACGTCGTCACCGTTCTTGAGCAGGGACCAGTACTTCTTGGCGTCATTGCTGCGCATATTGACGCAGCCGTGCGAGCCGGGCGCCGACCAGACGCTGCCGCTGATGGAGTGGAACGCCTGACCACCGTCGAAGAACTGGCTGTACGGCATGGCCACGTGGTAGATCGTCGACACATGGTGCAGGTGGCGCCAGTAGATCTTCTTGGCGCCGGTGCGGGTCTCGTACCCGTCGCGTCCGGTGCGGACCGGGACCGGCCCGAACACCAGCTTCGATCCGTCCTGGATCCAGCTGAGCTGGCGGGTGAGGTCGACGCAGGCGATCCGGCCCTTGTTCGTGGGGCACTTATGGGCCTTGTTCGGGTTGCTCCCGGCGGCCTTCTGCTGCGCCACGAGGTTCATCACGCCCCAGGTGACGGGACCGGCGTAGCCGATGTTCGGGGTGATGCCGTGGCTGGTCTGGAAGGCGCGGATCGCCCGGCAGTCGGCGGCCGACTGCCGGCCGTCCACGGTCAGCCCGAGGAACTTCTCGGCCTGCTTCTGATAGGGGCCGCGGCTCGCGGTGCAGGACGACGCGGTGGCGGCCTGGGCCGTGGAGCCGAGGGCCACCGTCAGCGGGAGTGCCAGCGCCGTGACGGCGAGCGTCGCGCCCGCGCGGCGTCCGGCGCCGGACCTCCGTATCCGCAGGTTCAGTTGTCTTTTCATGCTCCGTAGGACCGTTTGCCCGACCCGTCGGTTGCAGGCGTGACCGACCCGAAATATCTGATAGGTCGTGCCATGGCCCGGCCGGTGTGAGCACCCCCCGGCGGACCGGGGCGACGGCCGCGCCGGCAGCACCGGCACCACCGCCACGGCCTCCTGGACCGGGAGTCCGAACACACCCCCCGCCATCACCTTCCGACATCGCGCGGTCACTTAATGTGCTCATGGCGGCAGGTGGGCGCGGCACCCCCGCGCGCGGCCGGCCGCCTCTCCGGGCTCCGCCGGGAGCCCGCCTCCGGAAGGGATGACACATGATCTCCGATGCCCTGCGTGCCGAGTACGAGCACCGCTTCTCCACCTACGACACCGACGGCGACGGCTACCTGACCGCGCAGGACTTCACCGAGCGGGCGCGCGTGCTGACGGAAGCGGTGGGCGAACCGGCGGATTCCGCCAAGGCGCAAGCCCTCCGTGCGGGGATGCGCAACACCTTCGACGAGCTCGCCGCCCTGGCGGACGTGGACGGTACGGGGCGCCTGGACCGGGAGCAGTTCGTCGCGGCGTTCGCCCGGGCGGGCGCGTCGGGGACGATCGGCAAGGTCGTGGGGCCGTCGGTCGCCGCGACCGTCGCCCTGGCCGATGCCGACGGGGACGGTGTGGTCAGCCTGGCGGACTTCACTGCCGTGCACCGGGCGGCCGGGTACTCGGCCGCTCAGGCGGAGGCGGCCTTCAGGGCGCTGGACGACGACGGCGACGGGCGGCTGATGGTCGCCGCGTGGCAGGCGCCGTGAGCGGGCGGCGGCCGGCCGCACCCGGTGCCGCCGGTGGGTGCGGCCGGCCGCCGCTCAGGTACGGAAGGTCAGCGCCGGCTGCGCCGGCAGCTCCGGACCGCTCGCCCGGGCGGGCGCAGCCCCAGGTAGCCGTCGGGCCGGCTGAGGAATGCCTCGCCGCCGTGCGCGCCGTACACCTGCCGGAACGGGTCACGGCCGTCCCGGACGACGGGCAGCGGCAGGCCGTCCGTCCGGAGCCCCGGGGCGACGATCACCCGGACGGTCAGCTGTCCGTGCGCCCTGCTGCGTGCCGCCTGCGCCACCTCGTCGTACGACGTCGTCCGGACCTCGTGGTCCGCGTACAGCAGCAAGGTGTGCTCGTCGCCGCGCAGCAGGTCGAACAGCCGGTACGGGTAGGCGGCGAGGTCGAGGCGGAGGCCGCCGCAGTCCGGAAACGCTCTCCTTTCCCATGCAACACGGCGGCCGGAGGTCTGACCATTGCGGGCGGCCCCTTGCGCGAGCGCGCGCGGCCTCGCGGGGCGGACGGGACTTTGAAGACAGGCCCTATGTCCAGCTGGGCAGGGTCACCCCGTGCAGATTGCGGTAGGCGGCCGGCTGGGGGGAGGTCCAGCCTTCGAGGAGAGCATCATCGACCTCGTAGACCTCGATGCCGATCGGGTGGCACACCTCCAGCGGGTCGCCCGCGTCCGGCCCCCACAGCGGCACGGACAGGTCGCCGCCCGGGCAGGTGGACAGCGCACACAGCAGGTCGAGTTCGGCGAAGAACTCGAAGTGGTCGCCGGGCCGGGCGGGGCAGGCCTTCATGAAGTACTGGTCGTCCTCGTTGAGTCCGGTGCACTGGAAGACGTTGAGGACGTCGTGCACGTCGAACTCCGTGAGCCCGTACGGCAGGACGGCGCGGACCAGGTTCGAGTGGCAGTGGTAGTCGAAGTCCTCGCCGGTGAGCATGCGGTTGACGTACGGGTCGCAGCGGGTGCCCAGCAGGTCGTGCACCCTGCCGCCCGTGTCGTCGGTGCCGTAGTCGGCGAGCGTGTCACCGGTGACGGTCAGCAGCGGGCGCAGGAAGGGGAGGGTGGACCACAGGCGGTCGTAGGTGCTGACGTGGGCGCGCTGCAGCTGACGGGTGCGGGACGCCCAGAGGCGTTCGCGCGGGTCGTGGCGGTTCCACACGTTGAAGTCACCGACCTGCGGACCGTCCACGGTGACGATGCGGCACAGATGGCCTGCGGGAACTTCCCAGGCGCGGCCGGAGCGAATCGGGATGGTGAAACTGTCGACCAGGCGGCGGCCGCCGGAGCTGCCCGAGCCACCGGAGTTGCCCGAGACCCGGTCGTAGAAGGCCTTGTCGACATCGAGGGGGCCGCCCTTGGTGGCCTGGTAGGCGGCTTCGTTGGTGACCATCGGTGTGCTCGCTTTCCTGGGATGCCCGCCGGGGTGGCAGGGGGTGCGGTCGAGGGGGCGGATCGGGGCGGGGTCGTCGGGTCGGGTTCGTCTGATGAGGGTTGTCGGGTGGGTCCGGGCTCGTTCAGGTGCAGCGGGCCGCGCGTACGATGTCGACGACCTGGCACTCCGAGTCGGCCAGGTAGCGCGCGAGCGCGGCGGCCGCTTCGGTGCGCCGCCCGGCGCGCAGCAGATCGCACAGCTCTCGGTCGCGCGGCACCCACTGGCGCTGGAATTCCGGTTCGTGCGGCACCTCTGCGAAGGCCAGGCGCAGTTGGGCGACGGTCGTACGGAAGAAGCGGTTGAGCCGTGCGCTGCCGAGCAGGTCCACCACGTCCCGGTGGAAGTCCAGCGAATGCGTGGCCGTGCGATCCCACCGGCCGGCCGCCGCTGCCTCCTCGGCGGCCGACACATACCGGTCGAGTCGGTCGAGCGCCGCCTGGGGGGCGGTGAAGCTCTGCTCCGCGGCCCGGAGTTCCAGGGCACGGCGGGTGGCGTAGATGTCATGGACGTCCTCGACCTCGAGGCAGGTGACCGCGGCGCCCTTGTAGAGCTGGTGGACGGCGAGGCCTTCGTACACCAGCAGCCGTACGGCCTCGCGCAGGGTGTTGCGCGAGACGCCGAACTCCTCGGCGAGAGCCGCATCGCGCAGGGGGTGACCCGGCGTGAGCACACCCGTCGTGATCCGGTCGCGCAACCGGTCGGCGACCGCCTCGGCGGCGAGGTACGGGGGTGCCGCACCCGTGTCGTTCGTTTCATCAGCCACAGAACGAAGCTACCTCAGGATTGTTCAGCAATGTGTGGCAATCCAGAGATTCCCTTGGGCCGCCGCAGACCCAGGATGGCTAACAGTCGCAGGTCATGACCGCCTTCCGTCACATCGGGCATCGCGGAAACTCCCCGCCCTTCGTCAGGATCGTTCAATCATCTTTGACTTCATCGTTGTCTGCGGCCCGCCGCCCCCTTCCACCGGTGTCCGCCTCCGCGGCCGGTGCCCGTCCGCGCCGCCGGGCCCCGGCAGGGGCGATGCACCTCGCCGTACCCGTGTGCCATGCGCCGTTGCACCAGGGCAGAACGGACCGTTGCACCGCCACAAGCCCGTGCGCGGTGCATGCGGACCTGCGCAGCGCGTGCATCGAGTGCGCCGGTTGCGCTCGGCGGACACCCCCGGGACGGGCAGGTGATCACCGGCCGCGGGGGTGTGATGCGCCCACGGCAGGACGGGTGCGCCCCTGCCCGTCTGAACAGGTGCGCACGGTCCAAGCACGGCCGCGCCCCGGCGGCAAGGGTGCAGGCCGGGCCGCGGCGGCGCTACCGCGCGCTCTGCCGAGGCCAACTCGGAGCGTGGTTGTCTCTTCCCCGTCAAATTCATGGCGCCGCACGGAAATCGCGGTTCGATCACCATTCGAACGCGTGCACCGCATACGCGCCGGGATTCCTGAATGACCGCCAGGCAACTGCGCGGCGAGCGACGGGAGTAAGGGCATGGAATTTCCGCAGGCAGCAAAAGCGCCTGCCCGGAGTGAATTCCGGGGCTTTGGCGTCCGGGGCATCACGGCGGCAGCGGTCCTGCTCGCGGCCGGGGCGCTGAACCTGGCGTCCGGGCAGCCCGCCGAGGCCCGCTCCGGCGGTACCTGGGAGCGCCTGGCCGGGTGCGAGAGCGGAGGCAACTGGCGTATCGACACGGGGAACGGGTTCTCCGGAGGACTGCAGCTCGCCCACTCCACCTGGCACTCCTTCGGCGGTGGCGCCTACGCGGCACGGGCGGCGCGGGCGACCCGGTCACAGCAGATCCAGGTGGCCCAGCGGGTACTGGCCCGTCAGGGCTGGGGCGCCTGGCCGGCCTGCTCGGCCTCACTGGGACTCAACTCGGCCGACGCGCACCGCACCGTGCGAAGTACCCCGGTGCGCCCCGCACCACAACGGCAAGCGGACCCGTCGGCCCGGGCGCGGACCCGCCATACCCAGCCCCGCCAGCCGCACTCCCGCCATGCCCAGTCCCATGAGAAGCGCTACAAAGTGGGACGTCATCGGAGTACCGGCGGCTCGGTCGTCGTCAACCCCGGCGACACGCTGAGCGGTATCGCGTACGCACACGGCCTGGGATGGCGGGAATTCTACCGGCTGAACCGGCAGGTGATCGGGGCGAATCCGCATCTGATTTTCCCCGGCACACGGCTCGCCGTACCACACTCCGGCGCCCACTGAGCGGGTAACGGAATATTCGGAATTCCCCTGGCCCGCGGCCGGGGGAATTCCGCCAATTCCCCGCGCTTTCACGCCACGGCGGTGCGGGCGGCGCCGTCAGCCCGCGGTCGCGTACACGCGGTTGGCGAACTCCGCGATCTCCGCGTCGCTGAGGTTCTTGGCGAGGTTCGCCTCGGTGATCATTCCCACCAGTTGGTGGCCGCCCTTGACGTCGATCACCGGCAGGCGCTTGATGTGGTGGTCCTCCATGGTCCGCAGGACCTCGGAGGCGTCCGCATCGGCGTCGATCCAGTGCAGCTTGCCGCCCATGGAACCGGCCTGCACCGTCGCCGGGTCGACACCTTCGGCACAACAGGTGACGACGATATCGCGATCGGTGATCATGCCCATGAGCCTGTTGTTGTCACCGCAGATGGGCAGGCAGCCGACGTTCAGGTCCCGCATCATCTTCGCCGCATCCATCAACGATTCATGTGCACCCACACAGCGCGCTCCGCCGGACATGATGTCGCGGGCTCGCAGCTTGCTGGCCATGATTCCTCCTGTCTCAGGAGTGTTGGTTGCCCCGCTTCGATCACACCACGGATGGCCCCACGACGCTTCCCGGGACGGGCCCGGCCGCCGCCGCGCGGCCGGGCCACCCGTTCGGGGTGTCAACTACCCGCGCCCGCAAGCGCCGTCATGCAGCGACCGTGGGACCGGAGGTCACCCGCGGGCGTAGTGTCAGCCTCTGTGACGATGTCGAATCCTTTCTTCGAGCCGAGTGATCTGCCCTACGCGCTGCCGCCTTTCGCGCGGATCCGCAACGATCACTATCTGCCCGCCTTTGCCCGCGGCATAGCCGATCAGCTGGACGAGGTCGCGGCGATCGGCGCCTGTGCCGAACCGGCGACCTTCGAGAACACCGTGGAGGCACTGGAGCGCAGCGGCGCGCTGCTGGGCCGGGTGTGCAGGGTGTTCTTCAACAAGGCGGCGACGGATACCGACGAGGAGATCCAGACGATCGAGGTCGAGATCGCCCCCCGGCTGGCCGCCCATGACGATGCGCTGCTGCTCGACTCCGCACTGTTCGCCCGGCTGGACGCGCTCCACGGGCAACGTGAGCAGTCCGGATGGGACACCGAGCAGTTGCGGCTGCTGGAGCGCCACCACACGAACCGGGTCCGGGCCGGCGCCCGCCTCGCCCCGGAGCAGCAACAGCGCCTGCGCGCGCTGAATGCCGAGATCGCCGCCCGGTGCACCGAGTTCGGGCAGAACCTCCGTGCGGCCACCGCGGACGCGGCGCTCGTACTGGACCGTGCCGAGGAACTGGCCGGTCTGCCCGCGGACCAGATCGCGGCCGCCGCAGCGAACGCCCGGGCGCTGGGGCACGAGGGCAAGTACGTGCTCAGCCTGAAGAACTTCTCCCAGCAGACCGAGCTCGCCGCGCTGGACGACCCCGCGCTGCGCGAGCGGCTGCTGACCGCGTCGCTCGGTCGCGGTACGGACACCAACGGCCCGGTCGCCGTCGCGCTGGCCGCCTTGCGTGCCGAGCGCGCCGCCCTGCTCGGCTACCCGAGTCATGCCGCCTGGGAGGTCGCCGACCGGACCGCCGGCACCACGGACGCCGTCGAGGAGTTGCTCGGTCGGCTGGTCGCCCCCGCCACCGCCAATGCCGAGCGGGAGGGCGCGGCCCTGGCCGAGGCGGCCGGCGTGGCCACGATCCCCGCGGCGGACTGGCAGTACTACTCGGAACGGGTGCGCAGGGAGCGGTTCGCGCTCGACGCGTCGGTGCTGCGGCCCTATCTGGAGCTGGAGACCGTGCTGCACGACGGTGTCTTCCACGCTGCCGAGCTGGTCTACGGGATCAGCTTCACCCCGCGCCCCGACCTGGTGTCGTACCACCCGGACGCCCGTATCTACGAGGTGCACGACGCCGACGGCAGCCCGCTCGGGCTGTACCTCGGCGACTTCCACGCCCGCGAGTCGAAGCGGGGCGGCGCCTGGATGGACGCCCTCGTCCCGCAGTCCCGGCTGCTCGGCCACCGCGCGGTCGTGGTCAACAACCTGAATGTCGCCAAGCCTCCGGCGGGCGAGCCGGTGCTGCTGACCTGGAGCGAGGTCAACACGCTGTTCCACGAGTTCGGGCATGCGCTGCACGGCCTGTTCTCCGATGTGCGCTACCCGCTGCTGTCCGGCACCCGGGTGCCGCGTGACTTCGTCGAGTTCCCCTCCCAGGTCAACGAGGTGTGGGCGGACTGGCCGGAGATCCTGTCCCACTACGCCCGGCACCATGTCACCGGCGAGCCGATGCCGGCCGAACTGCCGGCCCGGCTGCGCGAGGCGGAGACCTTCGGCGCGGGCTTCCGGATGGTGGAGCACCAGGCCGCCGCGGTGCTGGACTGGGCCTGGCACTCCCTCGCCCCCGGCGAGGCACCGGCCGCCGACGGGGCCGAGGCCTTCGAGGCGGCCGCGCTGGAGCGCTACGGGCTGTCGGTGTCCGCGATCCCGCCGCGCTATCGCACCGGCTACTTCGCCCATGTCTTCGGCGGCGGCTACGCGGCCGGGTACTACGGCTACCGCTGGGCGGAGGTGCTGGACGCCGACACCGTGCGCTGGTTCCGCGAGAACGGGAAGACGATCCGCGAGAGCGGTGAGATCTTCCGCAGGGAACTCCTCGGCAAGGGCGGCAGCGTCGACCCGCTCGGCGCGTTCCGTGCGGTGGTCGGCCGGGACCCGGACCTCGCGCCGCTGCTGGCGCGCCACGGGCTGGAGGGCTGATCCCGGCAGGCCGCGCGGGCGCCGGGGGCCGGTGGTGCGGGGCCGGCGGCTGCCGTGTGACGGCCAGGGCCTGAGGGCAGGTCCCGGAGCCCGCCGCCGGGCCGCCGGCCGGGGCTCAGCCGGCCACGTACCGGTGCTGCCGCTCCCCGTGGAGGCGGCCCGGCGGGAGCCTGCGGCCGAACGCGACCAGCAGCAGGTCCTGGGCGGCGCCGGTCAGCGGTGTGCCGGTGCCGAAGGACCAGTCGAGGTCGTCGGCGCGGAGCTCGACACCGCTGAGGTCGGCTCCGAAGAACCTGGCGGACCTGAGGGTGACCTTCTCCAGGAGGAGGCGCACCCGGTCTTCGGGGACGCGGCGGCCGAGGCCGAGGGCGACGGTGATGTCCAGGCCGTGGACCACGTCGTGCCCCAGTGCCGACGCGAGGCCGCCGACCGGCGGTGTCCAGGGGTGATGTGCGTGGTCCCGCAGGAAGCCGGCGAGTTCACCCGTGGTGGCGGCCTCCGCGTCCCTGCGGGCGCACCGGTCGGCCATCCGGTGGATGCTGCCGCGCGCTCTGACGAGTTCGGCGGCCACCTTGGGGAGCGAGTAGCGGAACCCCATCGACATATGGGCCGCGACCTCGCGCACCCGCCACCCCGCGCACAGTGTCGGGGCCGCCCACTGCTCGGCCGTCAGACCGTCCAAGAGGTCGGCCAGTTCCCGGCGTTCGGCCGCGATCGCCGCTTCGATGCTCATCCGTCTTTCCTCCCCCGTGAGGGTTCCTCTCGCGAACTTCCTCCGGTTTCCAGGATCTTGTGCGCCTCTCCATAAGTCCAAGAGCCGGCTCTTCTCCTCCCTAGAATCAGCAGTTATGGAACTTCGGCAGCTGCAGTACTTCGTCGCGGTGGTGGAGGAGGCCGGCTTCACCCGGGCGGCCGCCCGGCTGCATCTGGCGCAGCCCGGGGTGAGCGCCCAGATCCGGCAGCTCGAAAGGGAGTTGGGGCAGCCGCTCCTGGACCGCTCCGGCCGTGCGGTGACCACGACGGAGGTGGGCCGGGCCGTCCTCCGCCATGCGCGGGCGGCGCTCGCCGCCGTGGAGGAGATACGGCAGACCGTGGACGAGTTCAGCGGGCTGCTGCGCGGTCGCGTCCGGGTCGGCCTGGTGGCCGGCGCCAGTACCCGCAGGTTCGATCTGGCTGCGCTGCTGGCCGATTTCCACGATGCGCATCCGCAGGTCGAGATCTCCCTCACCGAGGAGACGACGGAGCGGATGCTCGCGGCACTGCTCGGCGGTGCGCTCGACATCGCCGTGACCGGGGTGGCGGACGAGCAGCCACCGGCCGGCATCTCCTTCCGGTACGTGATCGACGACCCCCTGGTCGCCGCCGTCGCGCCGGGCGATCCACTCCTGGCGGCGCACGCCGGCCGTACGAGCGTGCCGCTGGCCGCGCTCCGCGAGCGCCCGCTGATCAGCCTGCCGCGCGGCACCGGTCTGCGCGGGGTGCTCGAACGCGCCTGTGCACAGGCCGGATTCCGGCCCCGCATCGCGTTCGAGGCGTCCGTCCTGCCGGTGCTGGCGCGGCTTGCGGCCCGTGGCCTCGGCGTGGCCGTCGTCCCGGCGCTGCCGGGCCACGAGGCGTCGGCAGCGGGGCTGCGGACGCTGGAGATCACCGGGCCGCGGCTGCGCGGCCGGGTCGCCCTGGCCTGGCGGACGGAGGGGCCCGCAGGCCCTGCGGCGCGCGCCCTGCTGGGACGGCTGCATGCCGCCCTTCCCGATCCGGGAAGGGGCAAGGAGCCACCGGCCACACCGCGGAGCGGGAACGCCCCGTCCGCGGCGGCCGGCGGTCCGGATCACCAGGCCGCGGGCGCGTAGTCCTTCAGGAAGCAGCCGAACAGGTCCTCGCCCGACTCACCGCGGACGATCGGGTCGTACACCCGGGCCGCGCCGTCGACCAGGTCGAGGGGGGCGTGGAAGCCCTCTTCGGCCAGCCGCATCTTGTCGGGGTGCGGGCGCTCATCGGTGATCCAGCCGGTGTCCACGGCCGTCATCAGGATGCCGTCGGTCTCCAGCATCTCCCGGGCGCTGGTGCGGGTGAGCATGTTCAGCGCCGCCTTGGCCATATTGGTGTGCGGATGGCCGGCGCCCTTGTAGCCGCGGCTGAACTGGCCTTCCATCGCCGAGACGTTCACCACGTACTTACGGCGTGCGGGGGCCGCCGCCATCGCCGGGCGCAGCTTGCTCACCAGCAGGAAGGGCGCGGTCATATTGCACAGCTGGACTTCCAGCAGCTCGATGGGGTCGACCTCGTCCACCTTCTGGATCCAGGTGTTGGTCGAGTGCAGATCCGGTACGAGGCCGCCGGCGTCGATCGCGGTGCCCGCCTCGATGCGGGCGGGGGTGGCGGAGCCCGTGGTCAGGGCGAGTGAGGTGATGTCCTCGGCGCTCAACGCGCCGGCGGTGGCGGAGGCGGCGGTGAGGGCGGCGGGCGCGCCGCTGCCGAAGTGGCCGAGGACGACGGAGGCGGGCAGCTCCCCGGCGGGCAGCGGGGCGGACTCGGCGGTGATCAGCTGTCCGTAGGCCTCGGGCGAGCGGCGGACGGTCTGGGCGGCGTTGTTGATCAGAATGTCGAGCGGGCCCTCGGCGCTCACCTCGTCGGCGAGCGCGATGACCTGGGCCGGGTCGCGGAGATCGATGCCGACGATCTTCAGCCGGTGCAGCCACTCCGCGCTGTCCGGCATCGCCTTGAAGCGGCGGATGGCGTCGTTGGGGAAGCGGGTGGTGACGGTGGTGTGGGCGCCGTCGCGCAGCAGGCGGAGGGCGATATACATGCCGATCTTGGCCCGGCCGCCGGTGAGCAGGGCGCGCCGGCCGGTGAGGTCCGTGCGGGCGTCGCGGCGGGACCGGTTCTCCTTGGCGCACGGCGGGCAGAGCTGGTGGTAGAAGGCGTCGACCTCGACGTAGCGCGACTTGCAGGTGTAGCAGGACCTGGGGCGCTGCAGGATGCCGGCGATCTGGGTGGTCACGGAGCTGGTGAGGGCCAGTCCCTGGGTCTCGTCGTCGATCCGGTCGGGCGCGCCGGTGGCCGTGGCGGCGGTCACCGCCCGGTCGTTGGCGGTCTTGGCCGCCCGGCGTTCCTGCCGGCGGCGCTGCTTGACCGTGCGGTAGATCCCGGCGGTGGCGCGCCGTATCGCGATGGCGTCCGGGTGGTCGACGGGCAGCGCGTCGAGCTCTTCCAGCACGCTCAGGCAGACCGCCATCCGCTCCGCGTCGATACCCGTGCCATCGGCCCGGCCTGTTTCGGTCACCGTCATCGCCGCTGCCGCTTTCCTGGGATCGTGTGTTCTATTTACGCTTCGGCGGAACTTTACGTAGCGGGGGGCCGCGGCGCCAAACCCGTGGGGGCGCTCGCAGTGGTGAGCGCCCCCACGAGGGACGGCAGCGGCCGGTGAGCACGGCGCCGGGGGCCCGGCGGCCGGTGAACGCCGCACCCCGCTGCGGGCCGGTCACGGCCACAGTCAAGGGCCCGGCGCTTCCCGCACCGGGCCCCTCACCTTGTCGGACGACGTCCGTCAGCTCGCCGGGTCGTGGTTCAGCTCGATGTCGAACGCGCTGTTCCCGTCCGCCCCCAGGTGCAGCGGGGCGGCGACCGGCGGGTAGCCGGCGGCGATCAGGGTGTACTCACCGCTGTCGAGGTCGGTGAAGACGTACTCACCGTCCTGACCACTGGTGGCGCTGGCCACCACATTGCCCGCCGGGTCCAGCAGGGTCACCCGGGCGTCGTCCACCGGGCCGCGCACCGTACGGACGGTGCCGCGGACCTGGGCGCCGAGCGTCAGCCGCACCTCGTACCAGTTGCGGTTGCCCGAGGTGACCTCCACCTGGAGGGCGGACGGGCGGTGCTGCTCGGCGCTGACGGCCAGGGTGTAGCTGCCCGGGGTCAGCTCACCGAACGCGAAACCGCCGTCCTGGCCGGCCACGCCCGAGGCCACGACCTCGCCGCGTACGTCGGTGGCCACGACGAGTGCGCCGGGCACCGGATCGTCGCCCTTCTCCTCGCGGACCTCGCCGCAGAGACCGGCCGCGCCGCTGAGGGTGAGGTCGAACGCGACGGGCTCGCCGCCCACCACCACGGTCACGGCCTGTGGCCTGCGGGCCCCGGCGGAGCCGATCAGCACGTAGGTGCCGGCGCCCGTCGTGGGCAGGGCGTAGCCGCCGTCGGCCGCGGTCGACGTCCGGCCGAGCTGGCGGCCGCCGACGCTGATCAGGGTGACCGCGGCCTGCGCCACCGGCCTGCCGTCGCCGTCCCGGACCGTTCCCCGGATCACCGGGCCGCTCGTGCCGGCCACGCGGTCCGCGGAGCCCGAGGGGGCCGTGGCGAGGACCGGTACGGCGTCGGCGACCGGGTCACCGGCCGGCGCCTGCGGGTCCGCACCACCGGTGTGGTCGGCCGTGCCCTCGGCGCCGTTCGCCGCACCGTCGACGGCGCCCCCCGCGCCCTTGGCCAACTCCGCCTCGGCATCGGCCTGCGCACGTGCCTGCAGACCGGAGATCTGCCGCAGCGGCATCTCCTTGATGAACCACATCAGCACGAAGGCCAGGGCGACGACGATCGCGCCCATCAGGAACACGGTGTGCATCGAGTCGGCGAAGCCGCGCTTGAACGGCTCGGCCAGCCGCGGGTCGAGGTGCTGGATGAACGACGAATCGCTCAGCACGCCCGAGGAGTTGCCGTTGCCGGGGTGCTTGAGCATGTCGAGCACGGGCTTGTTGGCGGGGTCGCGCAGTACCGCGGGGTCGTGCAGTGCGGCCTGGAAGCGCTCGGTGGACGCGGCGTCCTTGAACGCCGAGGAGATCTTGTCACCGACCGTGCTGAACAGCACCGACAGGAAGATCGCGGTACCCGCGGTGGCGCCCATCTGGCGGAAGAACGTGGACGAGGCGGTCGCCACGCCCATGTCCCGCGGCGGCACCGCGTTCTGCACGGCCAGCACCAGGGTCTGCATACAGCCGCCCAGGCCCAGGCCGAAGACCAGCATGTAGACCATGGTCTCCCACAGCGGGGTGTCCCACTGGACCCGGAAGTGGAAGAGCAGCATCGCCGCGATCATCAGCGCGGTGCCGATGATCGGGAAGATCTTGTAGCGGCCGGTCTTGGCGGTGATCTGGCCCGAGGCGATGGAGGCGATGAACATGCCCGCCATCAGCGGCAGCATTTCCAGGCCCGACTTGGTGGGGCTGGCGCCCTTCACGATCTGCAGGTACTGCGGGATCATCAGCATCCCGCCGAACATGCCCATGCCGATCAGCACGGACAGCAGGCTGGTCTTGCTGAAGGTGCCGTTGCGGAACAGCCGCATCGGGATCAGCGCGTCGTCGCCGATCCAGCGCTCGACGAAGATCCAGGCGATGATGCCGACGACCCCGATGGCGTAACAGGCGATCGACCGGGACGAGTCCCAGCCCCACTCCCGGCCCTGCTCCGCGACGAGCAGCAGCGGCACGACGCCGACGGAGATGGTGAGCGCACCCCACCAGTCGATGCGGTGATCGCGCCGGGTGTGCGGGATGTTGAGCACCTTCGCGACCACGAACAGCGCGATGATCCCGATCGGTACGTTGACCAGGAAGACCCAGCGCCAGCCGGTGATGCCCAGCAGCTGGTCCTGTCCGGCGAGCGCCCCGCCGATCAGCGGGCCGGCCACGCTGGAGGTGGCGAAGGTGCCCAGCATGTAGCCCTGGTACCGGGCGCGTTCCCGGGGCGGGACGATGTCACCGATGATCGCCAGCGCCAGCGACATCAGACCGCCGGCACCCAGGCCCTGCACCGCCCGGAAGGCGGCGAGTTCGGTCATCGAGGTGGAGAACGTGCACAGCACCGAACCCGCGACGAAGATGCTGATCGCGGCCAGGTAGTACGGCTTGCGGCCGTACAGGTCGGACAGCTTGCCGTACAGCGGGGTGGCGATCGTCGAGGTGATCAGGTAGGCGGTGGTCGCCCAGGCCTGCTCGCTGAGGCCGTGCAGATCGTCGGCGATGGTCCGGATCGAGGTGCTGACGATGGTCTGGTCGAGCGCGGCCAGGAACATCCCCAGCATCAGGCCGCTGAGGATGGTGAGGATCTGACGGTGACTCAGAATTCCGGGTTCGGGTATCGCCTCGGCTCCCGCGGCGGGCGGGGAGGTGGCTGTGCTCATGTACGTATGTCTCCCTGCTCCACGGCGCCACCCTGGTCTCCCCCGGGGCCCAGCCGTGTGTGTTGTCGTTCTGCCATGTCTTCGTTGAGACGGCCCAGCAGCCTGATCAGGTCGGCCCGGTCCTCGGGCGACCACGGTTCGAGCAGCGCGGCCAGTTCGGCATCGCGCTGAGCGCGGTAGTGCGCGAAGGCCGCGCGCCCCGCGTCGGTCGCCGCCAGCAAGGACCCGCGGCGGTCCTCCGGGTCGGGTCGGCGGGTCACCAGTCCCCGCTCGACCAGCGAGCGCACCTGGCGGCTGACGGTCGACAGGTCGAGGAACGCGTCGGCGGCCAGATCGGTCGCCCGCTGGTCCCCGCCGACGACCAGCCTGGCCAGCAGCACCCGGTCGGCGGCGCCTCCGTCGGTCTTGGCGCGCTGTTTCCACGCGGCGATCAGCCGCGAGAAGCGGACGATCTCCGTCCCCAGCCCGGCGGCCGCCTCGTCCAGCCCCGACGAGGCGGTGACCTGCACAGCAGCCCGGTCACAGGCGTGGAGCGTGCCCTTACTCATCGTCGTGATCCTTCGCGGTGAAGAGGTCGATCCGCTGAATACGTTGCTTGTATCCAGCAAGCATAGCGGCTGGAAGTGAGTGCTGCGCACCACCCGATACCGGGCCGTGGGAGAGGGGTGGGAGGCGGGGGCGATGAGGTGGGGGTGAGAAGGTACGTCCGGCGGACCGGCAGACCGAAGAGCCCTCCGCCCCTCGACCGGCCGGGAGTCCGCTGTGCACCTTTCCCCTGAACTACTCGCGCTGCTCCGCCGGCCGAGCACCTGTTTTCTGGCCACCTCGATGCCGGACGGCTCCCCGCAGGTGACCCAGACCTGGGTCGACACCGACGGCACCCATGTGCTGATCAACAGCGTCCGAAGCCATGTGAAGACCAGGAACATCGCCCGCGACCCCCGCGTGGCCGTCGCCGTCTGCGACCCGGACCACCCCGCGCGCTACTTCCAGGTGCGCGGCCGGGTCGTCGAGACCACGACCGAGGGCGCGGTCGAACACATCGAACAGCTCTCCCGGAAGTACCTCAACGCCCCCTACCCCTGGTACGGCGGCCGCGACGAGGAGCGGGTGCTCTTCGTCATCGCGCCGGAGAGCATCAGCGGCACGGGCTGAGGCGCACCGTACGGATCAGCCCGGAGCACCGCTGCGGCAGTGCTCCGGGCTCCGCCGGTCCCGGCGGGGGTGCCCGCTCAGTCCGAGGCGCCGGCCTCGCCTCCGCTCAGCCGCCGCACCACCTCATCGGGATCCTCGAACAGCCACTCCCACCGGCCCAGGGCCGGATGGTCCTTGCGAAAGGCCGCCACTACCGCGGCCGCTTCCCGCAGGTCACAGGTGTCGCGGCCGGACAGCTCCCGGGTGATCACGACCGTGTTCTCGAACGGCAAGTACCGCTCCAGCAACAGGTCCTGCACCGCGTCCATGCCCCGCTCGGCGAGGACGCCCGCGCACTCCGCGGTGAGCCAGGCGAACCAGGCCACTCGTTGCTGGTAGGCGGCGGGGGCGCCACTGCCGTCGTCCACGGCGAAGGTGGGCTCCAGAGCCATCACCAGGCGATAGGCATACCCGTACTCGACGACCCGGCCCGGGGTCGTGAACGCGGCACGGTCCGGGTACTCCTTGCGGAGTTCGAACCAGTCGGCTTCGACCCTGTCCAGATCTTCCAGCAGCAACGGATAGCGGTCGAAATTGCCGTCGTCCGCTCCCCGGAACACCTCGCGGAGCAGGGCGTAGGGCAGCTCGGTGCACTCGGCGAGCAGGACGGCGTCGTAGAGGTCCTTGCCCTCGGGATGCCTGTCGCTGATCAGCCAGAGCACCTTCCAGGCAAGCGAGAGCGCACGGGTCGCCGCACTGACCACCACCGGTGCCGTGCCGTGCGGTCCGCGGATCCCGGCGGGCTCCGGGGGAACGGGCAGGCGCTCGTTGAAGACGAAGTCGAGCTGCACGCTTCCCGGCGGCACACCGTCGGCTTCGGCGGTCCACGGGATGACGAGCCGCCGGCCCGGCACCCGGTCGTACGACCAGATCTCGTCGCCGACCGCGGCGTGCGCGTCCAGGCGTACCGGACCGCCGCGGTGGGACAGCGCCTCGGCCGCGGCGGCGATGCCGTCCAGCATCCGGTCCGTACGGTCGTCCGTGAGCTGCCAGGTCTCCGGCACCACGACGAAGTCGAGATCCCCCGGCTCACGCGCCGCGTCCCCGAACCATGACGTGAGCAGCATGCTGCCGCGGAGGACCAGATGACCGGCCCACGGAGACCGGGCGAGGGCGGTCAGGACGTGGTGCAGCGCATGGCGCCGTGCCTCGTACCAGCGCGCGCCGACCGCGGGGTCGGTGAAGCTCGGCTCGCCCAGGCGCATCCCGAAGGCATGATGGGTTGCGGCGGGGTCGAACACCGGGCGCTGCACCACACCGTCGTCCGGTACGGGAAGCAGCGTGGCCGGCAGATCCATATCCGTCTGCGTCGCCTCGTCGGGCCGGGTCCGGGGCACAACGGCCGTCTCCTTCCACGGTCCGTACCGGAACGCCTGCCACTGCGCCGCCGCACCCGTCTCGTCGGTCCCCGTCATGAGCCCGCCCTCTCCCCCGTCATCGCGCACTCCTCTTCCAGCCAGCCCGCGTCGAGCGCGAGATTCCCGTCATGAACGACGAACTCCCGCTCCACGGCGGCTATGTGGTGGCCCCGGTCCCTCAGCTGTCGCGACAACGCGTCCAGGCGCTGTCCGGCGGTCGCACGGCCCATCCCGCGGCACCGCTGTGTCACGAACCGCTCCACCCGGCCGTCGGGGCGCACCCGCCGTGCGTTGCGCGAGAGGTGCGCGCCGTGCCCGACGACGAGGGCGAGCAGGGAGCCGACGGGAGCGGAGCGGGCCAGTACCAGCTTGAGGTGATGTTCGAAGTAGTAGTCGGGGCCGAGCCCCGCGGCCTCCTCGTCGGTGCCGGGTACGCCCGCGCTCCACGGTGTGGCCTCGATCTTCGTCCGCACCACATCGAACCCCTCGGCCCGCAGCCCGTCCGCCTTCGCGGCGGCATCGGCTCTGACCTGCTCATACGTCCCGGCCCCGCGCAGGGTCAGCATCGGCTGTGAAGGCACCTCCCCCTGTTCCAGCAGGATGTGGACGCACTTCATACGATGCGCCGCCGCATAGCCGGCCAGGCGTGCGGCCACTTCACGGTCCCCGTCGTCCCGGACGGTGAGATGCACCTCGAACTCCCCCGCGAAAGCGGGCCTCCCGGCCGCTTCCGTCCGGCCTTTGGGCATCACTGCCCCACTGCTCGTCCTCATCCCGAGATGATCACACAGCGTCCGGCGGCAGCGCTCCGGCGTACCTTTCGGGGCTGCTTCGGGTGATCGCGGCGGTACGGGAGCCGCGGGGCACGTCCCTCTTCGACGGTGACCTGCGGGCGGCCGGCGGCTGAGCGAGGTCCGGCTGAGTGGGGGCCGGCGCCCGGTCCGGCATGACACCCTGGCCGGCGGACCGGTACCGCAGGGCAGACGGAAGGGCATGACGATGAGTCCGGAGCACGGCACCCCTCGGCGGGCAGCGCTCGCGACCTGGCCGACGCCGCTGGAGCCGGCGCCGCGGCTGGCC
This sequence comes from Streptomyces lydicus, assembly GCF_004125265.1. Taxonomy (GTDB): domain Bacteria; phylum Actinomycetota; class Actinomycetes; order Streptomycetales; family Streptomycetaceae; genus Streptomyces; species Streptomyces lydicus_C. The sequence continues at coordinate 8,332,767 of NZ_RDTE01000003.1, read as the reverse complement.
CGCGCGCTCGGTCTCGGGGCGGACGATCTGTGGATCAAGCGCGATGACCTCACCGGTCTCGGTGGCGGCGGGAACAAGGTCCGCAAACTGGAGTGGATCTGTGGTGCGGCGCTCGCCGAGGGCGCCACGACGCTGGTGACGACCGGCGCCGCCCAGAGCAATCACGCCCGGCTGACCGCGGCCGCCGGCGCGCGGCTCGGGCTCGATGTGGTGCTGGTGCTGGCCGGTGCGGCCGGCTCCTCGGCCTCCGGGAACCTGGTCCTCGACGGCCTCTTCGGGGCCACCGTCGTCTGGGCCGGGGAGGTGGGAGGCACCCAGCTCGCGGCCGCGGCGGAGGAGGTGGCCGCGCGGCTCCGGGAGCGGGGAGCCGTCCCGGCGCTGATTCCGCTGGGCGGTTCCAGCCCGCTGGGCGCGTACGGCTATGCGGAGTGCGGGCGCGAACTCCTCGGCCAGGCCCCCGACCTGGACACCGTCGTCGTCGCCCTGGGGTCCGGGGGCACCATGGCCGGCCTGGTGGACACCCTCGGCCCCGGCAAGGTGCTGGGCGTCGACTGCGGCGCTGTGCGCGACCCGGCGGGCACCGTCACCGGCCTGGTCACCGCGCTGTCCGGCACCGTCCACGCACCGGAGGACCTGCGTCTGCGGCGGGACCAAGTCGGCGCCGGTTACGGCACGTTGACCGAGGAGTCGATGGACGCCCTGACGCTGGCGGGCCGTACGGAGGGCATCGCGCTCGACCCGGTCTACACCGGGCGGGCGCTGGCCGGACTGCGGGCGGCGGTGCGGGACGGGAGCGTGGTTCCCGGGCGGCGCACCGTCCTGCTGCACTCCGGCGGGCTGCCCGGTCTGTTCGGCCACGGCGACGCCGTCGCCCGGTGCCAGGACGCGCTCACGGTCCTTCCGATCCACGGGTGAGCGCGGCGGGAGGGACGTCGGCCGGAGGTCAGATCTCGGGGAAGGCGTCGGGCACGCCGAGCGTGCCCGCGACCGCCCGCCAGATGGCTGCTTGAGCGGCGGGGAGATCGATCCTGGGGTCGCCCAGCATCAGCCGGATGCCGAAGCCGTCGCTCAGGGCGAGCAGCAGGGTGCTGGTGGCCTCCACATCGCAGTCGGTGAACTCGCCCGATGCGATGCCCCGCCGGATGGCCTGGCCGATCCACGCGTGCAGCTGGTCGTACAGGTCGACGGCCAGATGCTGGGCGGTCTCGTCGCGCAGGGCCCGCACCCACAGTTCCTGCCACAGCCGCCAGTCCTGCCGCAGCTCGGGGTCCGTGGGCAGCATGGTGTGCAGGATGCGGGCGAGGACCACCGAGGCGGGCACCGTGTCGGCGTCCCGGTCGAGTTCGGTGCCGGTCTGCGCGAACGAGTGGGTCATCGCCTCGGCGAAAAGCCGCTCGCGGTTCTCGAAGTGGTAGTGGAGCAGGGCGGTGGACACCCCGGCGTGTTCCGCGACCATCCGCATGCGGATCTTCTCGAAGCCGACCTCGGCGATCACTTCGCACGCGGCGGACAGGATCCGCTCCCGCGTTTCGAGAGTGCGTTCGGCCTTGGCCACGTGAGTGCTCCCCGGGTCGGTGTCGGTGTCCTCGGCGGGCCCGTCCGGCCCGTCCCGTCCATCTTCCCGCATCACCGCCTCCGGCCGTCCGTCCGTCCGTCCGTCGCAGGGTGAGCTCATCGGTAGTGGTGGGAGCCCCCGGCCCGACGCCGGACAGGTTTCGCACGTCCCGCCGGGCAGGTTTCGCACATCCCGCCGGGCAGGTCTCGCCAGTCCCGCCCGGCGGGGTGCGTGGTGCCGGACGAAGAGCAGCGGAGGCCGGGCGGGTACAGCGGGGAGCCGGTCCGGGCACCCCGGCCCGGTGACCGGGGTACCCGGCCGGGATCAGGAGCCGGTGGGCAGCTGCAGGACGTCCGTGCCGCGCCTGACCAGTTCACCGGCGATGATCAGGCGCTGGATCTCGGAGGTGCCCTCCCAGATCCGGTCCACCCGCAGCTCCCGGTACAGACGCTCGACCCGGTAGGCACGGTCGTAGCCGCGGCCGCCGAAGATCTGCACACAGCGGTCGATGACCCGGACCGCCGCCTCGCTCGCCGCGAGCTTGGCGATCGCCGCCTTGGCGTGCAGGGTCTTGCGGTCGGCGGTGCCCTCGTCCACCTCCCAGGCGACCTGGTGGGTGTAGGCACGTGTCCGCGATGTCGCCGCAGGTCACGAACCACTTCTCGCCGCTCAGCAGCCAGCCGCCCTCGGTGCGGGTAGCGGTGCTGGTGCCCGAGGAGGGGTCCGAGCCCGCCCCGGGTTCGGTCACCGCGAAGGCGTCGAAGCGCTCGCCCCGGATGACGGGGAGGAGGTACTTCTCCCGCTGGGCCTCGGTGCCGTACGCCAGCACATTGGCCGGCCGCCAGGGGATGTCCCACAGGCAGTTGGTGACCTTGCCGCACTCCTCCTCGACGATGACCTGGTCGAGCAGCGAGAGCCCCGGGCCGCCCCACTTCTCGGGCATGTTGATGGCGTAGACACCGGCGTCGATCGCGGCCCGGGTCAGCTCGCGGACGGTTTCGGCGGGCAGCGGTCCCCGGCCTCCTCGGCCTGCTGCTCGTACGGGATCAGCAGCGCGGTGTAGGCGGCGGCGCGGGCCTTGAGGTCGGCCTGTCGGGGGGTGTAGCGGAAGTCCATGGTTCCTCCGGGGCGGCGGGCGGGGGCGGGGGTGTCAGGCCAATACGGCGCGGGCATCGAGGGCGAGGGCGCCGTCCGGGCGGACGAGCAGCGGGTTGACCTCGATCTCCGCAATCTCGGAGTGGGCGGCGGCGAGCGTGGTGAGGCGTTCGATCACGGCTGAAGCGGCTGCCAGGTCGACGGCGGGCCGGCGGCGGACGCCCCGGAGGAGTGCGGCGCTCCGCAGCCCGGTCAGCAGCTGTGCGGCGCGGTCCGCCGGGACGGGCGCCAGGGCGAAGGCGACATCGTGCAGGGCCTCGGTGAGCACGCCGCCCGGGCCGACCATGGCGACCGGGCCGAACCGGGGGTCGCGGTGCACCCCCACGATCAGCTCGACGCCGTCGGTCAGGTCGGCCATCGCCTCGACGGAGTAGGAGGCGGCGCCGAGCCGGGCGTGCATCTCCCGGAAGGCGGCGAGGAGCGCGGCCCTGTCCGGCAGGCCCAGGGCGACACCGCCGGCGTCGGACTTGTGCAAGAGATGGAGGGCCTTGAGGACGACGTAGGGGCCCTCGAACGCGTCGGCCGCGGCGAGTAGTTGGGCCTCGTCGGTGATCTCCCGGGCCTCTGGGAAGGGCACTTGGGCGGCCCTCAGCAGGGCGCGTACGCCGTGGTAGCCGGGGTCGTCCAGCGGCGGTGCGGCCGGGGGCAGCGGGCGGACGCCGGGCGGTCCGGCGGCCTCGGACGCCGAGGGGGCCGAAGGGGCCGAGGTCATGGCCGCCGGTGCGCGGGCCGCGTCCTCGGTGGCGGCGAACACCGGTATGCCCGCCTCGACCAGTGTCCGGCAGTTGGGGCGTCCGGGAACATCGACTGCACCACCAGGGGCTTGGCGGCGCTCGTCGCCTGGACGGCCATCTGCTGTGCGGTCTCCAGCTCGCCCGCCGCGAGGGCGCTGCCGCCGCCCGCGGTGCCGCTCTCGGCCGCCGGGCCGCCCAGGCCGCCGGTCGCCGCCGAGTAGCCGCCGAAGTACCCGGTCAACAGGACGGAGTCGGCCTCGTCCAGGGCGAGCAGGGCCGCGACGGTGTCGCCGTAGGAGTGCGGGTTCTGCTCCCCCATCCCGGCGAGGTCGACGGGGTTGCCCACCGCGGACTGTTCCCACAGCAGCGTCCTGAGCCGTTGCTGTGCGGCGGGCCCGAGTTCGGGGACGGCCAGCCCGGCGGTTTCGGCGGCGTCGGCGGCGATGGCGCCGTGACCACCGCCGTCGGGGCAGACCGCGGTGCGGGGCCCGGTGGCCCGCCGCCTCCCCCCGTGCAGCGTGGCGAGGACGACGGTCATCTCATGGGGGGTGGCGACCAGTTCGACGCCCGCGTCGCGGCAGGCGGCGGCCACGACATCGGCGGAGGTGGTCAGGGCGCCGGTGTGGGACTGCGCGCCGCGCGCGGAGGCGGCGCCCCGCCCGGCGGGGAGCAGGACCACCGGTTTGCCCGCGGCGGCGGCCGCCTCGGCGAAGGCCCGGCCGTCGCCGAAGTCCTCCGCGTAGGTGGGCGATGGCGGCGGACGCGAGGGAGACCGGGCACTCGTGGGGGCGAGGAAGCGGATCGCCCCGCAGCCCAGTGCCGTGCCCGCGGCCGCAAGGGTGTCGGGGTCCAGTGCGAGGTCGAGCCGGCCGGGGCCGAGCAGCCCGCCGAAGAGGCCGCCCATGAGGACGCCGGCCTGGCTCGGGGGTGCCCTGGGCCCGCGCCAGGGTCCGCAGGGTGCAGCCGTAGGGCACCTCGGCGAGCAGGGGCGCGGCGCCGGCGCCGGCGAGCGTCACCAGGGTGGCGCGGGCCGTGTGGCGCCGGCGGTCCGGCGATGAGCGCGATCCGGGCCAGGGTCTCGACGTTGGCGACGAAGGTGGGTGCGCCGCCGATGCCCTGCCGGTAGGGGCGGGGCGGCTTGGCGGTGGGGAGGGCGGGACCGCCGTTGATCCGGCGGACCACCGCGCTCTCCTCCCCCGCGACATAGGTGTGCGGGGTTTCGACGACATCGCACGGCAGCCGGTGCGCCCGTTCGGCGAGCGCTCGGCGGATCCGTTCGCCCGCCGCGGTGTCGGAGACGCAGACGTAGCCGCGTTCCGCGCCGGTGATCTCCGCGGCCCGCGCCAGCCCGTCCAGGACCAGATGCGGCCGGGCCCACAGCAGCCAGCGGTCCTTGACGGAGCCGGGCTCGCCCTCCTCGCCGTTGGCCACCACAACGGGGCGGGTCCCGGCGTCGCGGACGGCGCGGAGTTTTGCCGCGGTGGGGTAGCCGGCGCCGCCGCGTCCGCGCAGTCCGGCGGCGGCGATCCGGTCCAGGAGCTCGGACGCTCCGGTGGCCCTGCGGTAGCCGCCGGCGGCCAGGTACGCCCGGGCGTCCTCGGTCACACCGGGCCTCGCGCCGAGCACGGAGGGGGTTCCCCTGCGGGAGGAGCGAGTCGGTCCCGGTCATCCTCGGTCTCCGTCCGGTGGGGTGGTGCGCAGGGTGCGCACCGCGCGTTCCAGGGCGCTGCGGTCCGCGGCCGTCCGGTCGTACCCCGGTCCGGGGAGGCCAATCAGCATGCGGTGGTGGTCGAGCACGACCTCTGCCGCGCGGAGGGCGGCCCGGCGGCCGCCGGGCCGGTCACTGTCTGCGACCGCGGTCACCAGGTCGGTCACCTCGGCGAGGTAGCGGAGCCAGCCGTGCTGGGTGCCGTGCAGGATCAGGCGCACGACGCGGCGCCGTTCGGCCGCGGTCGCCTCCGCGGGGGCGCTTGCCGTCCGCCGCGCGGCGGTCCGCAGGGCCGCGACGGTGGCGGGCAGCTCCCGTTCGGGTTCGGGGGTGAGCCCGAGCCAGATCAGGTTCCGACGACCGCTCATGCGTGCCTCCGGGGAGAGGGGTGGGGTGCCGGCGCGGGCCGGGTGGCCGGGTGGCGGCGGTGCCGTGACCCGGTGCCGGGGTGACGTGCCGATGAGGTGCCGTTGCGGGGTCCGGCCTGCGTGATCGGGGCGCGGCGCGCCCGCTCGCCGCCCGGGATCCGTACGGCGGAGCGCCGGAGCGGCGATACCACTAAGCTAACTAATCAATTAGTCAGGACACAAGTCTTGACTTCACCGAAACCCGCCAGCAATCTGACTGACCAATTAGTCAGCACGGATCCGGGGCGGCCGGTGCGCCGGTTCAGGGGCTCTTCACCGCGCCCTGCCGCCCCGGCACCCAGCACCCCGTGCGGCATGGAGGAGTGACCCGATGCACCCCGAAGCCACCACCGCACCGACCCCCCAGGATGTACCCGGCCTGGCGCTGTCCGGCCGCTACTACACCGACCCGGCCACGGCCGCCGCCGAGACGCGGCACATCTTCGCCAAGTCCTGGCAGCTCGTGTGCCACGAGTCCGACCTCCCCGGCCCCGGCGCCCGGCTCGCCGCCACCGTCGCCGACCGCGAGGTCCTGGTCGTCCGCACCGAGGACGGCACCCTGGCCGGGCACCTCAATGTGTGCCGGCACCGCGGCACCCGCCTGGTCTCCGCCCCCGAGGCGTCCGGCAAGGCCATCCGCTGCCCGTACCACGGCTGGACCTACAAGCTCGACGGACGGCTGGTCGGCGCGCCCGAAGCACGGCAGATCCCCTGCCTGGACAAGCCCGCCCGCGGCCTCTTCCCGGTCCGCGTCGAGTCGTTCCTGGGGTTCGTCTTCGCCAACCTCGATCCGGACGCCGTGCCGCTGGCCGAGCAGTGCGCCGGGCTGGCGAAGGCCGTCGGCCACTACGCGGGGACCGACCTGGTGCCGGTCGGACGCAGCCGCATCCACGACCTGGCCGGCGCGGAAGTACAGCACGCCAACTGGAAGGTCGCGGTCGACAACTACCTGGAGGGCTACCACGTCCCGGTCGCCCACCCCGGGCTGATGCGGCTGCTCGACTACCAGGGCTACACCAGCGAGATCCACGAGTCCTACGTCCTGTTCGCCTCACCGCTGCGCGACAAGCCCTCGTCGAACCGGGCCGAACGGCTCTACCAGCGCCTCGCCTCCCCCATGCCGGGCCTGACCGAGGCCGACCGCCGGATCTGGCGCTACGCGGTGATCTACCCCAACACACTCATCGACTTCTACCCCGACCATGTACTTGCCTGGACCGCCATACCGACGGCGGTCGACCGGGTGGCCGTCCCCGGCGCGTTCTACACGCGGCGCGGGACGAGTGCGCGGACCCGGCTCGCGCGCCGGCTCAACATCCACATCGGCTGGATCACCAATGGCGAAGACGCCGAATTGGTGTCCCGGGTGCAAAAGGGCCTCGGCACCCCGGGCTTCGAGCCGGGCCCCCTGTCCCGCCGCGAGGCCGCGGTCGGCTGGTTCGCCGACCGGGTACGCGCCGACCTCGGTGGTGCGATGCCCTGACCCCCACCGGTGAGACAGCGCCACGAGCCGTCCCCCTCGGCGCGCGACGCCCCGCGCCACGGCTGACAGGTCCCGCACGGAGGAGGGGCTTCCGTGCATCCGTGACCGCTCCCTGAAGCAGCGCGCATCCCCTACGGAGAGGACCCCATGTCCCCCGAGGAACCTCCATCTCCGTCCCGGCGCGCGCTCCTGCGCTCGGGCGTCGCCGCGGCCCTCGGCACCGGCCTGGCCGGCTGCGGCTTCCTGCCGGAGGACCGCAACGCCTTCGGCAACCCGGACCGGCCGATCGACGTGAAGGCGGACGGCGACCTGGTGTATTTCAACTGGGCGGACTTCGTCACCCCGGCCGTCTTCGACGGGTTCGAGAAGGAGTACGGCGTCAAGGTCATCCAGTCGAACTTCGACTCGATGGAGGGCATGGCCGCCAAGCTCAACGCCGGGAACCGCTACGACATCATCTTTCCCACCGTGAAATGGGCGCAGCGACTCGCCGACGGCCGGCGGCTGCTGCTCAGGTAGTCGAAGCGGCTCCCACAGGTTCAGCGCGGCTGATCAAGGATCAGGCCACTACGAGGAACCCGCTTACGCTCTGGCTCCGCACCTGATGCAGGTGTGGAGCCTCGGTCGCTCAGCGGAAGGGGCCGTCGTCGGCGAAGGCGCGGGCGGCGAAGCGTTTGCCCATCCGGCGGTATGCGGCGGCGGTGGGGTGCAGGCCGTCGGCAAGGTCATCCACCTCGTGCGGGCCGAGCAGTTCGCGTCCGTCGAGATAGTGCAGGTGGGGATCGCGTGCTCGCCGGGCTGCCACGATTCGGGCCAGTTCGTCACGGACCACCGTCAGCGACAACGCCCCACGGGCCACATCGGCCGGGTCGCCCAGGGCTGTGATCTTCCCGTCAGGGCCCATCGTGGTCGGGCCGGGAGTCTCTTCAAGTGCCGGACAACTCACCGGGGACATCAGCAGCAGCGGAGTGTCCGGGTGGCCGTCCCGGATCGTGTCCAGGAATCCGTGCACCGCGGGACCGAACGTCCGCAGCCGGAAGGTGGCCAGGCCCACGATGTTGACGCCCACCTTGAGGCTGATCAGGTCGGCCGGCATGTCGCGGATCGTCCGGGCGACATAGGGGTCCAGCATGTCGTTGCCCGCCTGGCTGAGGTTGATCACCTCCACTCCCCCGAGCGAAGCCGCCACCACCGGCCAGGTGCCGGTCGGGCCGTCGGCTTCGAGGCAGTGGCTGATGGAACTGCCGTGGTGCACCCAGCGGCGCCGACCGTCCGGCAGCGGTGCCAGCACCTCGCCGTCAGCACGTAGCGCCACCAGTTCCGTGGGGGTCTGCTGGGGCAGCCACAGCTCGACTTTCTTCATGCCACTCGGCAGCCCGGCGAACCGTACGGTCCCCGGCTCCCCCGGGACCAGTCGCTGCGCGGTCCCCGGGCCCGCCATCCGCACCACGTTGCCCATCGGTGCTTGCCGGCGCCCGGCGTGGGCACCGTCCACCAGCAGTTCCAGCATCCCGGTCGGGCGAGGTCGGGGGTCGTTGTCGAGCTGCCCTGTGGAGGTGAGTACCTCGAACTCCAACTCACGCGCATCGGTGCGGAACACCAGCCGCACCCCCGAAGGCATCACCGTCACCCCGTAGACCGACGGGTCCTGGTACTGCTCCTTGGTCCACGCGGGCAACCGGCGAGGCATCACCCCCGCCTGCGTCCGCTCCAAGTCCAGCGCACCCCGTAACTCCACCGGCCCGCCCACCAGCGGAACTGCCCGCATCGCCACCGTCACGGCTCCCCAACGCTCTCAGGTCCGGATGCGTGTACGCACCCGCGAGTTCTCTACCGCCACCCTGACACACAAGCACTTCTTGCCACTCAAACTTCGTTGGCACGATGAGCCTGAACGCGATAGTGGGAACCAGTTGGCGTGGCGACCTGGCGGTATCTGGCCTGCGGGACAGGCTTGTTGGAACCATCTCGTCATGCTTCCTGCAACCTGCAATGAATTGCCATACATGTTGGAACCAGTGCCACCAACGAACCAGCCTCCCTATCACTACCGGCGGCTTTGCAGGCTGGTTGTCGATCACTTCCCGGGCCTCCGCCCTCCACGCGTCCCTTGCCAGCGGCGGAGCCGCCGCTTCCCTCTCGCCCGCTCAGTGGGGACTCAGCAGGCCATTGGTTGCCAACAGTGCTACGTCATAAGCGGTTTCCCGGTCAGACCCACATAACAGCTGTCGCTGAATCGGTGGGGCAGCTGACGGCTGGCGTTCGAAGGTCTGCCACCCGCCCACGGCTGGAGGCGGCGGTAGACAGTGACCCGACCGCACCGCTAGGGACGTCCCGCTAGGGACTGGTGTGCGAAGACCGCAACAGCGGGCCAGCACTCTGAATTCGCGTCACCTCCCGTGCCGGTGGCGGCAGTGCCTCGGTCGAGCGCGGTGATCGTGCTCGACCGCGACGCTTGCGCGCAGTAGGTCAGATGACGACGGAGTTGGTCAACGAACTGGTACAGGGAGGGAAGGCAGTCGAACAGGTCGGCTGCGTGGTCTTCGGGGACGCGTGCGGCGAGGTAGCCGTCCGGGCGGATGAGGATGAGCTCGCCTCGGCGCGGCGCGAAATTCCGCTGAAATTCGCCGTCACCGTCGATGATCCCGTGGTCGGTGTTGATCCGGTGCACGTGCAGGGCGGTCGGTATGGTTCGGTTGATGAGGGCCGGGTCGCCTCCGTACAAGGGTTGTTGCGCCGCCTGCCGGACCATGCCGAGGTGGTGGCGGGAGGTACGGCACCGGAAGGGCCCGGCTGGTTCCACTCCCCCACGGTCGTTGCCGGGGTGCGCCAGGACGACGAGATCGTGCAGGAGGAGATCTTCGGTCCGGTCGTCACGGTGCAGCCCTTCACCGACGAGGCCGAAGCCCTCCGGCTGGCGAACGGGGTCCGGTTCGGCCTGGCGGCGAGCGTGTGGACCACCGGCCACGCGCGTGCCATGCGGGCCACCCGCGCCCTGCACACCGGGATCGTCTGGGTGAACACCCATGGCACGACGGTGTCGGAGATGCCGCACGGCGGGGTCAAGCACTCCGGCTACGGCAGCGACCTGTCCCTCGCGGGCCTGTTGGACTACACCCAGGTCAAGCACGTCATGCGGTGAGGCCGGTGCGGGGAAGGCGATGCCGTGGGCCTCATGCGGCGAGGGTCATGCGGTGCGGCAGGGGCTCCAGCACGGGGGGGTGGGTCCGGGAGCTCTCGGCGTCGCGCGGCGCTCAGATGTCGGCCGGCCCGGGCTCCGTACCGGCATCGCGGGCGGCGGCCGGTGTCGTGTCGTGAGCACCTGTCAGGTCCCTGGCCAGGGCGACGCGGGAGAGCAGCACCGCGCCCCACAGGACCAGTCCGACGCCCAGCGCCTCGGGCAGCAGCCACCAGCCGGTCCGTACCCGCTCGTCGAACAGGGTGACGCCCAGCGACAGACTCACCAGCGCATCGCCGAGCGTGAGGACCGGCTGCGAGGCGGTCAGCGGGCCCGACTGCATGGCGTTTTCCAGGAGGAAGATGGCCAGTACGCCGGTGGCGGCGAAACCGTAGGTCTGCCAGGTGGTGAAGAACGCGGCGGGGCCGCCGGTCTGCCAGGCGTGGGTGGCGTCCTTCAGCATGGCCGCGGTGAGGGCGTACCCGACCGCTGTCGCCCCGGCGAAGCAGGCGGCCCGTACGCCGCCCGCCCCGCGGCGGAGCGCCGCACCGACCGCCGCAGCGATCACCACGGCGCAGACCACCAGGGCGGGCACCCAGCGGTCGAACGGGGCGTGGGTGGTGCCGATGGTGGGCGCGGCGGCGGCGAGGGCGGATCCGAGCCCGACGACGAGCAGCCCCACACCGATCCACCCGGTGCGGGGGATCCGTCCGCCCAGCAGGACCCGCCCGATGAGCAGGGCGAGGGGCAGTTCGAGGACGAAGAGGGGCTGCACCACCGACAGCGCGCCCTGCGACAGTGCCAGCGCCTGGAAGCAGGCCGCGGCGACGACCGCGAGCATCCCGCCGATCCAGACGGCACGGTGCAGCAGATCGACGAGCAGGCCGAGGCGCAGTCCGGTGGACAGCGGGACGGTACGGGCCGCGCGCCGCTGCAGGACCGTGGCCAGCGCATTGCTGGCTGCCGCGAGCACGGCGAACACCACGGCCGGCCACGTGGTCACGGCCCACCTCCTCGTCGGCCGCCCGGGCCCCCGGCGGGGCCTGCGCCGCGGTGGTCGGGCGGCGGCGGGGCGGCGCTGTACCGGTCCCCGACGCTATCCGGCGGCCGGTCCAGGCCGCCCGGCGACACGGACGCCGGGCAGCCGCATTCGCTGGGCCGGACGGATGGTTCCCGGGGGCCGGGCGGGCGCCTCCCCCCAGTGACACACGTGCGGGCCGCCCCACGACGCCGGTGGCCGGAGGCCGTGGGCGCAGCGCGGTCGGGCAGGCGAGCCGCGGGCCTCGCCCGCCCACCGGAGCACGCTGTATAAATCTCCCCGAAACAGGCATATTCCTGCTACCCGACATGGACGGCTGGTCAGGAATCCCTATGCCCCCTTTCTCTCCGCGATGGCCCCGATACGTCCAGTTCGCTCCGAGCGTTCTGGTCGCCGGAGGGCTCGTCTGGGACGCGTTCTCGCCGGCGGACTACTGGGGCGACCCGATGCTGACGGCTGCCAGCGTCACCGCCGGCGCACTGCTCTCCCTGCGGCACACCCTGACGATCGGCGCCGCCATCGTCGTGGGCGTCTTCGCTCTGACGGTGAAGGACAGCACCGCCGACGGCCTCGAAGGCCATCTGGAGCTCGTCAACACCCTCTTCGCCGCGCTCATGGGCGTCGGGGTCAATCGGGTGGTCGCCCGTTACGGACGCCATCTGGATGTCGTCCGTTCGGTGGCGGAGGCGGCCCAGCGTGCCGTGCTGCCCGCACCGCCGGAACGCATCGGCCGGCTGGCCATCGCCGCCCGTTACCAGGCCGCGCAGAGCGAGGCCCGGATCGGTGGCGACGCCTACGCCGTCCAGCGCACCCCGTTCGGCGTGCGGCTGATGATCGCGGACGTGCGGGGCAAGGGGCTCGGGGCGGTGAGCGCGGTGTCGGTGCTACTGGGTGCGTTCCGTGAGGCCGCCGAGCAGGAGCTGGACCTGAGGGCGCTGGCCGGCCGGATGGAACACGCGCTGCTGCGGGAGAGCGAGCACACCTCGGAGGAGAACCGGCTCGAAGGTTTCATCACGGCCCTGATCTGCGAAGTCCTCCCGGGGGCGGCAGGGCTGCGACTGCTGAACTGCGGCCACCCCGCGCCCTACCTCTGCCACGACGACGAGGTGCGCGCACTGGAGGTCGACGATCCCGGCCTTCCGCTGGGGATGGGCGCCCTGGGCGCGGCACGGACCGGACCCACCCACTGGCCGTTCCCGGCGGGCAGCACACTGCTGCTGATCACCGACGGCGTGACGGAGGCCAGGAACCGTGCCGGAACGTTCTACGACCCCGCGACACAGCTGACGGACCACGGCCCGTTCCGGGGGCCCCGGGAATTGATCGACCGCTTGGCGGCCGATGTCGCGCACTGGACCGGCGGGCCGCGCGACGACGATATGGCGGTCCTCGCGATCACCCGCCAGGTGCCGGGCCGCGGGAGGCCCGGCCGCGGGGGAAACAGCGCCGACCACTGAGAGGTGTTCGCGGACGCGACCTGCGTATGAGCACCCGGATCGCCACTGCCCGGCCCGCCGGCCCGGGCAGCGCACCCTTGCCCTGTCAGGACACACCCCAAAGCCCGCCGTCCAGCGGGAGTTCGGCGACCGCCCGGCCTCCGCGCCCGCACGCCACCCCCGGGCCCGCCTTGATTCTTTCCGTGGCTCTTTGTGAATTTCCTCGTGTGCTGCCGAAAATCCGGTGAGTGGGATGAGAAGATCAGTCAGAGCATCAGCATCCGCACCGAGCGATCCGTCGCTCCCGCGCAGATCGGAGTTGATGTGTCCGACAACAGATCAACCCTGCTGAGTCAGCGCTCCGCCGTCATCTTCCTGCTTGGCGCCCTCACCGCGATCGGCGCCGGTGTGCTCACCTTCTTCAACGGCGGCAACCCGGCTTCCGCCACTCTCGTCGGCGGCGCCGCCTTCGGGGCCGCCGTCACCTTCTTCCACACGGTCATCGACTGAGGTTCCGCCGCGGCCTCGACACTCCCCGGCCCGGCGGCGCCCCGCGCCCTGCCCGTACGACCCACCGGACACGGGAGCCCGCCAGGGCCCCACGCCGCTAGCGGAATCTCTGCCGCCGCATGCGGTGCGCTCCCGCACCTCAAGTGCCAAACTTGAGTCACCGCGCCCGGCCGCCGGCCGGGGCCCTTGTCGCCGAGGGGAACATCATGACCTGGGCATCTTGGACCACTGTCGGGATCCACGCCCTACCCGGCGCGGTTCACACCGCGGAGATCGGCGTGATCAACGGCGACCTGACCATCCATACGACCTGGTCGGACGACCTGGCGCATGTAGCTGTGCAGTACACCGGAGCCACGGACTGGTACACCATGGCCGGCAGCCCCGTCCCGTGCCATTCCGAAGCAGCCAGCCGCGCCTTCCACCAGGCCGTCGTCGAAGCCGCCCGCGGCGGCGAACGAGCCGAGGCCTCCCTGGAGGAGCTTTTCCACCGGTAGCCCGCCACGGCCCGGACCGCGGCCAGGACCCCGCCAGGCCGAAACAGGCCGGCGCCAGGACCCGGACGCCGGCCGCGGACAGCTGTACCACGCCGGCGGCACGGCGCCGGCGCGTCACCGTGCCTGACAGCAGACCGGCGCGCGCTGCTGCTCGCCCCCGTGGCGACCAGGGCGAGCAGCAGTAACACGTTTCGGTTCTCCGCCAGGGCCTGGATACAGGGATAACCCTCCCCCTCCCCCCCCCGCCCCCGCACCCCGCCGCGTATCGACGCGCCTTCGATGAGGGCCGCGCAGGGCCGGACAGGACCGGACCGGACTGGACTGGACTGGACAGGACAGGACAGGGCCAACGACGCCGGATCGCCGGCGGTTCACGGTTCGGCGCGACTCCCGGGCAACCAAGTGGCGCAACTTCATGTCTCTCCCCGTGAAGCACTGTTGGTCACCTTCTGGCCACCCAAAGCTCGCCAATTGTTAAATCTCGACCATAAATCTCGCATACTGAACATTTTTCTTTACATGCTCATGCCAGACATACCAGGGTTTGCGCGGGGCCCCGCGGCCCCCGTGGTGCACAACAGCACCGCGCGTACGGGCGGTTGGCCAGCCGACCGCCCCCGCAGCGCTAAGGACCCACAGCAGTGCGTAGACCCCACATACGCGGGCGCCGCCTGGCCATCGCCGTCGCCGTGACGACGGCCGCCACTCTCACCGCCGGGGCGGCGGGCAGCGCCTTCGCCGGCCCCGCGACCTCGCCGGCCGCTTCCCCCTCCGCCTCAACTCCCGCTCCCCGCAAGGCCGTGGAGGCGGCCCGCGCCGCTGCGTACGCCCATGCCTCGGCCACCGGAGTCGGCAAGAAGGACACCCTCGAGGTCACGGACACGCTCATCGATCCGGACGGACGACAGCATGTCCGTTTCGTCCGTACGCACCGCGGGCTGCCGGTGCTCGGTGGCGACCTCGTCATCCACCTGACCGCCAAGTCGGCGTACGAGAGCGTGACCCGGGCCTACCGTCACCAGGTCGATGTGCCCGACGCGCACCCGAAGCTGTCGGCGGGTCAGGCCAGGACGAAGGCCGCCGCCGCGGCGAAGGGCCGCGCCGGCGAGCCCGAACTGGTCGTGGATGCCCGCGCGAACCGGACCACGCTGGCCTACCGGGTGCAGGTGGCCGACAGCCGGCTCTCCGAGGCCGGCGGCGCCCGTACGCTCGTCCTCGACGCGGCCTCCGGGGCGGTGCTCAGCAACACCGCGGCCGACGACTCCTTCCTGTCGCCCGCCGTCCAGGCCAAGTTGCGTGCCCGGGGCGAGCGGCTGAGCCCCGCCACCGGTCTGGGTTCCACCGGCCCGTCCGCGCCGGCCGCCACGGAAAAGGCGGCCGGGAGCGCCGACTTCCCGTCCGCGGCCACCGGCTCGGGTGCCTCCCTCTTCGTCGGCAAGGTGCCGCTGTCCACCACCCGCACCGCGCAGCAGTCCTTCACCCTCAAGGACTCCACCCGCGGGAACACCGAGACCCGTGACGCCGGCGACAAGGAGGCGAAGAAGTTCACCGACGGCAAGGCCTTCACCAGCGCCACCAACCGCTGGGGCAACGGCACCACGAAGGACCGGACAACCGCCGCCGTCGACGCCCAGTACGGCGTCACCAGCACCCTGGACTTCTACAAGAAGACCTTCGGCCGTGACGGCATCAAGAACGACGGCCACGGGGCACACGCCCTGGTCCACTTCGGCCAGAAGGTGGGCAACGCCTACTGGAGCCCGGACTGCGGCTGCATGCTCTACGGCGACGGCGACGGCAAGACGTTCACCAAGCCCTTGGTCGTGCTGGATGTCACCGGCCATGAGCTCACCCACGGTGTCGTCGAGGCAACGGCCAACCTGCAGCCCACCCGCACCGACGAGGAGGGGAACGGGTTCGGCGAACCCGGTTCCCTCAACGAGTCGCTGGCGGACATCTTCGGCAGCGCGGTCGAGTTCTCGGCCGACAACCCGAAGAACCCGCCGAACTACCTGATGGGTGAGAAGCTGGGCCTCGACCAGAAGTTCCTGCGCCGTCTGGACAAGCCGTCCCTCGACAAGCTCGAAGGCACGGTCGACTACTGGTCGAAGGCGTCCTACGACGCCGAGGTGCACGGCGGTTCCGGTGTCTCCTCGCACGCCTTCTACCTCCTCGCCGAGGGCAGCGGCAAGAAGACGATCGGTGGCGTCGCCTACGACTCCCCCACCTACAAGGGCTCGAAGGTGACCGGCATCGGCCGGAACAAGGCGACGGCGATCTTCTACCGGGCACTCACCCGGTACATGGTCTCCACGACCGACTTCCATGACGCCCGGACCGCGACGCTGCACGCGGCCAAGGACCTGTACGGCGCCGACAGCACCGAGTACCAGACGGTGGACAAGGCCTGGGCCGCCGTCAACGTCACGGCGGCCAACGCGCCCACCGCCCGGCACTGACCGTCCGGACCGGGCACAGTGTGGTGCCTCCGCCGCGCGCGGGGGCACCACGTGCGTCCCGTCCACGGCCCTGCCCGGCCCTGCCCGGCCCGCGGGTCCTTGCCGCGGTTCTCGACGCCACGGCGGGATGGCGCCTACGTTGGGAACCATGATCAGCGATCGCACGGGCGGCCCCCGGCGGCTCGGCTATCCGGTAGCGGCGGGCGTGTTCGCGATCGGCATGGCCGGGACGACACTTCCCACCCCGCTGTACGGGCTCTACCGCGAGCAGCTGGGATTCTCCGAGCTGATGGTGACCGTGGTCTTCGCGGCGTACGCCCTCGGTGTGATCACGGTGCTCCTCCTCGCGGGCCATCTCTCCGACGAAGTGGGCCGGCGCCCGGTGTTGTTCTGTGCCCTGGGGCTGTCCGCGGCGAGCGCCCTGTGCTTCATCTTCGAGGGCGGGCTGCCGATGCTGCTGCTGGGGCGGGTGCTGTCCGGGTTTGCCGCGGGGCTGTTCAGCGGCGCCGCCACGGCGTGTGTGCTGGAGCTCGCGAAGCCGGGCCAGGAAGCGCGGGCGGGATTCGCCGCCACCGCGGCGAACATGGGCGGTCTCGGCTGCGGCCCGTTGCTGTCGGGCCTGCTGGCCCAGTACGCACCGTGGCCGTTGACCCTGCCCTTTCTGGCGCACCTGGTGCTGGTGGCCGTGGCGGCCGCGGCGACCTGGCTCCTGCCGGAGACCGTCGGCCATCCGCACCGACCGCGGAAACTGCGGCCCCAGGGCCTTCGGCTGCCGCCCGAAGTGCGGGGCGTCTTCACCCCGTCGGCCGTCGCCGCCTTCGCCGGTTTCTCGCTCCTGGGGCTGTTCACCGCGGTCGCACCGAGTTTCGTCGGCCAGACCCTGGGCGTCCACAATCTGGCCGTTGCCGGACTCATCGTCTTCACGGTGTTCCTGGGATCGACGGCCGGACAGGCCCTCACCGAACGGATCGGTGTGCGCCGGGCCCTGCCGGGCGGCTGCCTGGTGCTGGTGGTGGGGCTCTTGCTCGTTGCCGCCTCGCTGGCCGTGACCTCGCTGCCGGTGCTGGTCATCGGTGCGGTGTGCGGCGGTATGGGCCAGGGCCTGGCGTTCCGCGCCGGTCTGACCGCGGTGGGCCGCGCGGCGCCGCCCGAGCACCGGGGCGGCACCATCTCGGCCTTCTTCCTCGTCGCCTACCTCGGCATCTCCCTGCCGGTCGTCGGCGTCGGCGCGCTCACGCTGGTACTCGGCCTGCGCGGCGCGGGCCTGACCTTCTCCGCCTGCGACATCGCGCTCGCCGTCACCGTCGGCCTCTACGTACTGCGCCGGCCGCTGACGGCCGCCGACCGGCCTGCCGCCGCCCCGTCTGCCACGCGGTCCCGCTGACGGCGCGTGCCGCCTCAGGCAGTACGGGCAGAGCCTGCCGCATCGTCGCCCGGCCGGAGCTTCACCCGGAGCCGCGCCGGCCCCCGGGTGAACACTCCCTCGTCGGCGGGCGCGGTGTCCTCCGCGAAGGCCATGGCGGGGAATGCGTCGAGCAGCTGGTTGACGCCGGCCTCGATCTCGGTCTTGGCCAGCAGTGCGCCTACGCAGAAGTGCCGGCCCAGGGCGAAGGCCACATGGTCGGCGGCGGCGCTGAAGGCCGTGGCGGTGGTCAGATCGGTGCGGAAGAGGTCGAAGGCGGCGGGCCGTGCGTAGTGGCGCTCATCGCGGTTCGCGGAGCCGATGAGACAGGTGACCGTGGCGCCCGCGGGGACCGTGCCACCGCTGAGGGTGACCTCGGCCGCGGGCTGACGCATGATCATCTGGACCGGCGGGGTGTAGCGCAGGGTCTCGGCGAAGGCCGCGGGTATCAGCGATCGGTCGGCCCGTACGGCGGCGAACTGGTCGGGGTGGGCCAGCAGGTTACGGAACAGGGCGGCGAGGACCTTGTCCGTGGTCTCGCCGCCGGCAGCCAGCAGCAGGCTCACGAACGAGGTGATGTCCTGATCGGTCATCCGGGTGCCCTCGACCTCCGCGGTGCAGAGGCCGGAGAGCAGGTCGTCGCCGGGTGCGGCACGCCGTTCGGCCAGGATCGGCCGTAGGTAGGCGGCGAGTTCCTGACCGGCGCGCCGGCCGGCGGCCGCGATCTCGGGGTCCTGGGCCAGGTTGGACAGGAAGCCGACGACGGATGCGTACCAGCCGTGGAAGCGGTCGTGGTCGGCCCGGTCCAGACCGAGCATGTCGACGATCACGTTGATCGGGAAGCGGGTGGCGAACTGCCCCACCAGATCGGCTTCCGCGTCGTCGCGGAAGGCGTCGATCAGTTCCCTCGCGTTGCGCTCGATGACCGGCAGGAACTTCTCCCGCAGCTCCCGGCCGCGGAAAGCGGGGGCCACCAGTGCGCGGCGCACGGCGTGCTCACGGCCGCTCATCTGGGGCAGCGTCCGGCCACCGTGCGCCGGTTCGAGCTGCCACTCGTAGTTGTCGGTGGTGAACACCGGATCGCGGAAGGCCCGTGCCACGTCCTCGTACCGCGAGAGCAGATAGCTGCCGGTTCCCTTGTCGTGGAACAGCGGGTAGTGCTCACGCAGGATGCGGTACGCGGGATAGGGGTCCGCCGCGAACTCCGGCGACAGGATGTCGGGCGGCTGCGGGAGAGTGGTCACGACGCATCCTCTGCTTCCCCGGTGGGAATCGGCCCCGCGCGGTGGGACCCGGGCGGCTTGTGACGCTAGGGCACACCGTCGGGCCCGTCCAGGGCGCTTCGTTGCGCGAACGGCGAGGACGCCGGGATGCACCGCGGGGCCGGTCACCACTCGGACGGGCGGACGCCTTCACTCTTCTGCCTTCCACGGCACGCTCTTCCGGCCGCAGCCGGAAACGCTGGGATCCGGCACATCCCCGATCCAGCAGCCTCCCCGTCGAGGCGGAGAAGTGAGCACCGCATGGCCGCACCACCCGCCCCGGGCCCGCTGGGCCGTCTTTGCCGTGGGTATCTCCCCGTCGCCCTCCTCACCGCTCTGCTCGTCACGGTGTGCGCCGCCGCCGGGCCGGCCTCGGCCGTGGGCCGTGCCGCCAGACCGGCCGCGAAGCCCGCCGAGGCGGCGACGGGGACCAAGCCCCTGGTGTTCATGGGCTTCGGCACGATGGCCGGGCTGACCCTGCTGGCCGGCGCGGGGCTGGTCGCGAGCGTCCGCAGACGGCGGGGCAACGGCCCGCCGGCCGACCGCTGCTGAGCGGCCTTGGACTCCGGGCCGGCGAGCAGCCCGGACATACAGCCGGTGCCGACCGAAGCGGACCCCTGGTCCGATCGGCCGGCACCGGCTGGAAAGCGCTCTGGATTACCGCCGGTTGCCGCCGCCCCAGCCGGCCCTCTCGCAGCCCTCGCTGAAGACCGGGCCGACATGGTCGAACACGCCCGCGGAGAGCCAGCAGGAGGCGTAGTGACCGTGGTGGTTGTGGTGGTGGCGGTCCTTGCCGTTCGCCAGGGCGGCGCTCGCACCGCCCATGACGATAGTGGTGGCCAGGGCGCTGGCTGCGATCGCGGCGCGGATGCGCATGTGTGCTCCTCAGGAGGATCAAAGGGGTATATCGACGTTTTCAGGCATCACCTTCACAGAACCTCCCAAAACCTGACTCATCATGAATTGCGTGAGTCGGAGTAACCGTTCCCCGGTCCACACGAAGTGCGCACCGGGCCGGTACGGCACCGAACGGGCCTCTCCCGCAGGGCGCGCGCACCCCCAACGCCCTTACGGAAAAGGCCCGTTCACCATCAGCCGGGCCATTCGGCCACGAGGGAGTGACACTCTCGTCGGCACGGACCGGTCCGCCCGGAAATGCCTTACCGATGTCGCCCGTTCGAGGTGACGACGGACGGGCGGAGAAAGTCACATCACCCTTTTTGAATTTGACCGTCAAAATGCCTGCGGGTCACCGTCACTGGAAATGTGTCGGGTATTTCAGGGGCGTCAGATCAGATCAGGTCAGGTCAGCCGGCAGAGAAGGCCCCGGCGGGAGCCGTCCGCCGGGGCCGGGCCGTGGTCAGGCGAGGATCTTCGCCTTGGCCTTCTGGAACTCCTCCTCCGTGATGTCGCCGTGGTTCTTCAGATCGGCGAGCTTCGCCAGGGCGTCCGCATGTCCGCCCGCCGCGTCACCAGTCGCGGTGGCGTCCCTGAGGTAGGCCCGCAGTTGCTTCTGCTGCCGTTCGGCCTGCGCGACCTCCCGTTCGCTCATGCCGTGGCCACGCGCGATGACATAGATGAAGACACCCAGGAAGGGCAGCACGATCACCAGGATCAGCCACCCCGTCTTGGCCCAGTTGTTGAGGTCATGGCTGCGGAAGATGTCGCCGATGATCCTGAACAGCAGGATCAGCCACAGGACCCACAGGAAGATCAGGCACATGGTCCAGAAGGCGTTGAGCAGCGGGTAATCCATCACGGCCTCCTCAGGCACTCGCTCGGGCCCCCGGACTCGTCCGTCCCTCGGCTCAAGCATCCCCGGCGTCGGTCTCCTCCGCGACCAGATCGAGGCCGTTGAGCGCCTGTTCCGTCCAGATGACCTTGCCGCCGGTGGTGTAGCGGGTTCCCCAGCGTTCCGCCAGTTGGGCGACCAGGAAGAGGCCGCGGCCGCCCTCGTCCATCGAAGCGGCCTGCCGCAGATGCGGTGAGGTGCTGCTGCGGTCGGAGACCTCGCAGATCAGGGAGGTGTCACGGATCAGCCGTACGCGGATGGGTCCCGCGGCGTACCGGATGGAGTTGGTGACCAGCTCGCTCAGGATCAGCTCGGCGGTGAACGCCTCCTCCGCCAGGCCCCATTCGATCAGCTTCCGGACCGCGGCGGCCCGTATCTGGGCCACGGCCGAGGGGTCGGGCGGCACGTCCCAGTCGGCGATGTGCTCGGTGTCCAGCACCCGCGTGCGGGCCACCAGCAGCGCGATGTCGTCGCTGGGGCGCTCCGGCAGCAGCGCGCCGAGCACCGCCTCACAGGTCTCGTCCGGTGTCCGGCCCGGCCCGCCGGACAGCGTACGGCTCAGCAGCGTCATGCCCTCGTCGAGGTCCCGGTCCCGGTCCTCGACGAGCCCGTCGGTGAAGAGCACCAGACGGCTCTCCTCGGGCAGTTGCCGCTGCCAGGTCTCGAACGGCAGACCGCCCAGGCCGAGGGGCGGGCCGCCGGGCACATCGGCGACCTCCGCGGTGCCGTCCGGCAGCACGAACATGGGCTGGACGTGGCCGGCACGCGCCATGGTGCAGTTCCCGGACGCCGGATCGTAGATCGCGTAGAGGCAGGTGGCTCCGGTGACCGAGCCCTCGGCCTCCTCGGCGCTCTCGTCCTGGTCGATCCGGGTGACGAGTTCGTCGAGGTGCCAGAGGATCTCGTCGGGCGGCAGGTCGAGGTTGGCGAAGTTGTGCACGGCGGTGCGCAGCCGGCCCATCGTGGCGGCGGCGTGCAGTCCGTGTCCCACGACATCGCCGACGACGAGCGCCACCCGGGCACCGGGCAGCGGGATGATGTCGAACCAGTCGCCGCCGACGCCGCCGAGCCCGCCGAGCCCGGCCTGTGCGGGCAGATAGCGGAAGGCGGCCTCCACGGCGTTCTGCTCGGGCAGCCCGCGCGGCAGCAGACTGCGCTGCAGGGTGACGGCCATGGTGTGCTCGCGGGTGTAGCGGCGGGCGTTGTCGATGCTGACCGCGGCGCGGGCGACCAGTTCCTCGGCGAGGGAGAGTTCTTCGTCCTCGAACGGCTCCGGTTTGTGCGAACGCCAGAAGATCGCCACACCGAGGATCACGCCGCGGGCCCGCAGCGGGACCGCGATCCTCGAATGGATGCCGTGCGCGACGATCTTCCTGGCCCGGCCGGGACTTTGCAGATGCCAGCCGGAGAACGCCGCAAGATCCGCTTCGAGGGCAGCCTTTCCGCTGGTGAGGCTGGCACCGAGGGTGGTGGCCGGCTCGAACCGGATCAGCTTGCCGACGGGGTAGAGGCCGCTGTCCGCCGGGGCGCCGCTGGTGGCCGTCCGCCGCATCTCGATGGCCGCGCCGGTGGGGGCCGTGGGTTCCTCGCCGATCAGCACGTCCTCGGCCAGGTCGACGGTGACGATGTCGGCGAAACGGGTCGCGCCGAACTCCGCGAGCTCCTCGCAGGTGCGCACCACGTCGAGCGTGGTGCCGATCTCCGTGCCGGCGTCGTAGAGCAGCTTCAGGCGGCCGCGGGCCACATCGGCCCGGCCGGTGAGCGCCCGGAGCTCCGTGGTGTCCCGCAGCGTCGTCACACTGCCGGGTGGACCGCCCGCCTGGTCCGTGGAGCGCTGGTTGATCGCCAGCAGCCGCTCGCCGACCGGGTGCACCTCGTCGGTGACGGCTCGTCCCGAGGCCAGCAGGCGGGCGGTGGCGGGGTCGAGCCCGAGGTCGCCGACCTGGCGTCCTTCCACGTCCGGCGGCAGGTCGAGCAGGCGGCGTGCCTCGTCGTTGACGAGCAGCAGACATCCGTCGCCGGCCACGATGATCACGCCTTCGCGTACGGCGTGCAGCACCGCGTCGTGATGCTCGTACATCCGGGTCATCTCGACGGGGCCCAGGCCGTGGGTCTGGCGCCGCAGCCGGCGGGTCACCAGCGCCGTGCCGCCGGTGGTGAGGAGGAGAACGCCGGCGGCGGCACCGAACAGCAGGGGGAACTGGTCGTCGACGACACCGCTCACCCGGTTGACGGTGATCCCGGCGGAGACCAGCCCGACAACCTTCCCCTTGTCCTTGCCGCTGTGGCCGAAGACCGGCACCACGGCCTGGACGAGGGGCCCGATGGTGCCGGTGATCCGCTCGGTGACCACATGACCGGACAGCGCCGGCTTCAGGGTGCCGACGAACTTCTTGCCGATCCGGTTGCGGATCGGGTGGGTGTAGCGGATGCCCTGGGTGTTCATCACGACGATGAAGTCGACCTCGGAGCGCTTGCGGGCGGCCTCGGTCAGCGGCTGCAGCACCAGTGTCGGATCGGCGCTTTTCAGTGCTGCCTCGATGCCCGGCGCATTCGCGAAGGCCTCCGCCACGGCGACGGATCTGTTGCGGGCCTCGCGGTCTCCGTCGGCCCTGGACTGCAGCACGAGCGCCGCGATGGCGGCGGCGACGAGCAACACCACGATCGCCACCTGCAGGAGAAAGACCTGACCTGCGACAGTTCGCATCCTGAGAACCGAACGCGGGCGGCCGTAGCGTCCGGCCATGTCCTCTTTCTACACCTCCCGCATACGGTGGGCGAGCCGCGCGATGCGGAGCGCAGCAGCAGTCAGGGCCCGCGCTGCGCCGGGCGGACCCGCGGGCTGTTCGAGGATGGTCCCGTGATCCGGGGCCGGGCGCCAGAGGGCGGGAAGACCCCTGGGTAGGTTTTCCTGCTGCGCAGAGGCGAACGTCTTCGACGAAGGGGATATACGCGGCGCTCCCATCGCGCCACCCCGCAGGGAACAAATCGCCCAGAGCGTGCATGGTTCATGTAACTCTTCCCACAGGCCCGGCCGCTTGTCCGACGGGCCTGTGCCAGTCGGGTGATCCGGGTACGGCCACAACGTGCCTGGTCAGCCCCGCTCGCCGGGGAGAGGGAGCCGGACCGAGGGCTGAAGCGGGACCCCTGTGACGCCATCCGGCCCGTCGAGGCGGTATGAGACGTTCGTGGGCATGCATGTTCCCGAGGAGATCCGAACCGAGGCGGCCGCGCTCATCGACCACCACGCGCTCGGACTGTGGAAGCCGAACGACGCCGACCGGCAAGCCGCCGTGGCGTTGTACCGCTTCCTCGAAACCGGTCAGCCGCTCACGGGCGAGCAGATCCGGTCCGCCCTGGCGCACGCGGAAACGGCGGCCGACGCGGACCAGCGGCTGCTGAAGCTGCTGCAGGAGGCCGCCGGGCTGCTCGACGAGGGACCGGCCGCCGAGGCACCGGCGGCGCGGGACGCCGTCGACCATGTATGCCTTCTGCTGGACGCGCTCGCGCTCTCCCGGCCCGCCGGGCAGTAGAAACCGCCCGCCGGCAGCGAAGCGAAGGCCCGCCAGCGAAGACCCGCCCGAGTACCGACCCGGGCGGGCGTTCGTGGGGCTGGTCGCCCTACGCGGACAGCGAGGCCGCGGACGACGCCGGTGCGGGAGCCTGCTCGTCTGCGGGAGCCTGCTCGTCCTCGGGGACCGCGATCACCCAGTGGGTCTCCTGGCGCGGGCGCAGGTAGCACAGCCAGTACAGCGCGGCGACGGCCACGATGAGGCCGGTGATGGCCAGGCTCGTGGTGCTCTGCTGACAGAGCACCCAGGCCAGCACCACGACCAGCAGCGCCGGGACCGCGGGCCACAGCGGCATCCGCCAGGCCAGGCGGTGCTTGTGCTCCCCGCGGCGCGAGACCAGAGCGCCCAGCGCGACGAAGACATACATCGCGGCCACGGCCACGCCGGTGACCTCGCTCAGGGTGTCGAGGTTGACGAAGCACAGGGCCGCACCGGGGACCCCCACCGCGAGGGTGGCCGCCCAGGGGGAGCCGAAGCGCCGGCCGACGTGCGAGAAGACGCGGTTGACGGCCGTCGGCCAGGCCGCGTCACGTGCCGAGGAGAACACCACACGGGAGTTCTGGATCACCATCACGATCGCCGCGTTGATGATCGCCAGGGCGATGCAGAGGCTGACGAACGTGCCGACGCCCGAGTTGCTCCAGTCCTGCACCATGCCGGCGACGTCACCGGCCCCGAGGGTCTTCAGGTCGGGGGCGCCGAGGGTGATCGCGACCACCGGGACCAGCACCACGGCCGCGCCGATGCCGAGGGTCCACAGCACCGTACGGGAGACGTTGCGACGGGGGTTCTCCATCTCCTCGGCGAGGTACACGGCGGTGGAGAAGCCCTGCAGGATGAAGAGCGCGGTGGCCAGCCCGGCGACGATGAGCCCCGCGGTGACGGCGGTGCTGTGACCGTGTCCGGCGTCGATCACGGGGTGCACGAGCACGGACGCGGACCGGTGGGTGTGGGTGAAGCCGAGGACGGCGACCACCGCGCAGGCGACGACCTCCAGCACCAGGAAGATGCCGGTGATCCAGGCGTTGGCGCGCAGATCGAGCAGGCCCATGGCGGTGGCCAGCAGCATCACGGCGGCGGCGGTGTACTGCGGATCCAGTTGGATGATCGGCGCCAGATAGTCGGCGGTACCCAGGGCGATGATGGGCGGCACGATCATGACGACGATCAGCGAGAGCACGAAAACCAGCCACCCGGCGAGGCGGCCCATGAGCGTGCCCACCATCGCGTACTCGCCACCGGAGCTCGGTATCAGCGTGCCGAGCTCGGAGTAGGTGAAGGCCACGCCGATACACAGCAGCGCCGCGACGGCGATGGTCAGCGCGGTGCCCGTGCCCAGGGTGGCGAACGAGTCCGGCACGATCACGAAGAGCGAGGATGCCGGGGTCAGACAGGACAGCGTGAGCAGGGTGCCGCCGACCACACCGATCGACCGGGTGAGCTGGGGGGCGCCGGAGGCGTCTTTCACCGTCGCACTGCGGGTGTCCCGCTCAGGAGCTGCGGAGGCAACAGGCGTGTAGGGCATATCGGTATCCGTATCCCATCGGTGCTGGCGGCAGGAAGGGGTGGCGTCTTGACGGAAGAACGCCGCAAAGCGCTCCGGACCCGGACATCCTCAGGTCTCGCTTTGGTGACCGAATACAACCCCTGCCGACGACTCCCGTCAAGGTCTTGTTAAGGCCTTTGGGCAACGAAATCCGAAGCTCAGCAAGGCCATCGGGGCGGTTATCCACGGAGTAGCCGCGGTGGACAAGCGGATTCCGCGCCGGAAAGCGCAGCGCGATATCGCGCGGAGGACCGCCGAATCCGTAGCGGTCCCACCAAAACCCGCTGCCCGTGCGGTCAGTCCCCGAGCGCGTGGACCCGGGCGATGAGCAGCGCGACATCGTCGTGGTCGTGCTCGTCGCGCAGTGCGGCGAGGAGACGGTCGCACAGGCCCTCCAGATCCCCTTCGGGCCGGGCCAGCAGCTCCAGGAGGGTGTCCAGCCGCGCGTCTATGGGCTGGTCCCGGGTTTCGATCAGCCCGTCGGTGTAGAGCACCAGCAGGTCGCCGTCGCGGAGCGGAACCGTGGTCTGCTCGAAGGGGACGCCGCCGACGCCGAGCGGCGCACCGGTGGGCAGATCCAGCAGCTCGGGCGGCCGGTCCGGGCGCACCACGATGGGGGGCAGATGCCCGGCGACGGCGATCCGGCACAGGGCGCGGTGGGGGTCGTAGACGGCGTACAGGCAGGTGGCGAAGGCCGGATCCAGACCGCCGGCGATGTGATCGAGGTGGCGGAGCACCTCGGCCGGGTCGAGGTCGAGGTCGGCCAGCGCACGGGTGGTGGTGCGCAACTGGCCCATGGTGGCAGCGGCGTTGATGCCGCTGCCCATCACATCGCCGACCACCAGCGCGGTCTTGTCGCCGGTCACCGGGATGGCGTCGAACCAGTCACCGCCGACCTCACTGGCCGCCTGGGCCGGCTGGTAGCGGTAGGCGATCTCCATGGCCGTGGGCTGCGGCGGCCGGTGGTTCATCAGATGGCGCTGGAGGGTGAGCGCGGTGCGGCGTTCGCTCTGGTACGAGCGGGCGTTGTCGATGCAGACCGCGGCGCGAGCGGCCAGCTCCACCGCGAGCACCGCGTCGTCCTCGTCGAAGGGCTCCGGGTTGCGGACGCGGTACAGCGACAGCGCGCCCAGGACCTCGCCGCGGGCGATGAGCGGTACGGCCAGGTAGGAGTGCAGTCCGGCCCTTCCCAGGAGTGCGGCGCCCTGCTGGTCCGGTGCGATGTGCGGCAGGTCGTCCGGGCCGACGTGGGGAATGCGCACCGGACGGGCTTCGGTCACACAGCGGGTGATCAGCCGGTCGGCTTCATAGGACGCTATCTGGCCGGTGGGGTCGGCGGCGCGGACCGCCTCGGTGGAGTAGGCCGTGGCCACGGCGAGCGCCCGGAAACGGGCCGGGCCGCCACGGGAGAGCGAGGTCGGGCGCCGGCCGTCGAGCACGGCGTCGAGGACATCGACCGCGGCCAGGTCCGCCAGCTCGGGCACAATGACGTCGGCCAGTTCGTGGGCGGTCTGGTCGACGTCGAGGGTGGTACCGACGGTGGCGGAGGCGTCGGCGATGACGGCCAGCCGCCTGCGGGCACGAGCGGCCTCGGTGGCGGCGCGGTGCTGCTCGGTGACGTCCACGACCGAGGTGGCCAGCCCCAGCACCCGGCCGTGCGGGTCCTCCAGCCGGTAGTACGACACCGACCAGGCCCGGTCGGCGTGGGGGTCGGCGGCGGTGCGGCCGACGGTGAACTGGTCGAGCAGCGGGGTTCCGGTGTCGAGCACCTCGCGCATCCGGGACACGATGGTGCCGGTGTCCAGAAAGGACAGGGCTTCTCGGACATCGCGGCCGAGGTGCTGGTCGGCGGGCAGGTCGTTGATGCGCTCCAGCGCCGGATTGACCATCACGAAGCGCAGCGCGGTGTCCAGGACCGCCAGACCGATCGGTGACTGGGCGACGAGGCGTACGGACAGCGCCAGATCCCGCTCGACCCGCCGCAGCACGGCCTGGTCGGTGGCGATGCCCAGGGCGTAGGACTCACCGCGCTCGTCCAGCAGCCGCATATTGCGGAACTCGACGAGCCGGGTACTGCCGTCCTTGTGCTGGACCGGGAAGACCCCCGCCCAGCTTTCGCCGCCCGCCATGACCTGGGAGAAGAGGCCCAGGACCAGATCGATGTGCTCCGGGCCGACCAGCAGCTGCGCCGCGGGCCGGCCGAGCGCTTCCTTCGCGCTCCAGCCGAAGAGCTGCTCGGCCTGGGGGCTCCACAGGGTGATCCGCCCGTCCGCATCCAGCATCACGGCGGCCACGCCCAGCACATCCAGCAGGCCGCCGGGCTGCCCCGGCGTGGCCCCGACCCGGGCGGCACCCTCGGGGAACGCGTCGGTCGCACCCATCCAGGCACTCCTTCCGCCGGTCATCGCGGACCGACAGCCGTGGCGCTCTCCGTACATCGGCCGGTTCTCGCTGTGCTTCCGCTGGTCTCCATCATCTCTCGACACGGGACGGACCCGCAGGGAGAGCGAGTTCCGCAGGGCATCGGCGACCCGTGCGCGAGCGAGCATTATCCGTCGCTGTTCCCGGGCGGGCGACCGTGTTGACGATATTCAGTGCGATGAATTCGGACGCGCTTTCGGGGCGGTCCCGTGGAGCGATGGCCGGGCAGCTCGCGGCGGGCACCCGGTGCGCCCGCCAGGGGGTTCTCCTCGCACCCACGTCCGGCGTGGGGACCGGCGCGGAGACCGACTTGGAGATGTTGATCTGCAGCGACTATCCTGAGATTTGGTTGCCTGTAGCAACCAAATCTGTGTACGTCACATCCGGCGTAGCCGACTGCGCCCGCCGGCGTCAGGAGGAAGCCTCACATCATGTCCACCACCGCCCGCACATTCCGTACCTATGTAGAGGAGAACCTCGATGTCCTTAGCGCCGACCCGGGGCGCGAAGTCCTGGTACACGAAGGCCGCCGCGTCACCGCAGGCGAGTTCCGCTCACTGGTCCACCGCATGGCACGGGCACTGTGCGCCCGGGGCGTCGGCCGCGGTGCGACCGTCACGCTCCTGAGCGGCAACCTCCCGGAGATCATCGCAGTCCGTTACGCCGCCAACCTGGTCGGCGCCCGGGTCAACTACCTCTACAACAAGCTGTCCGCCGAGTCCCAGGCCGCCATCGTCCGCGATGTCGAGACCCGCGCCCTGATCGTCGACCCGCGCTATGCCGAACGGGCCGCCGAGGTCACCGCGTTGGCGCCGGTTCCGGAGGTGCTCGTCCTCGGCCCCGCCAAGGTGGGCACGGACCTGTTGGAACTGGCGGCCGGTCAGTCCGACGAGCCGTTCGCGAGCCGGGCCAAGCCCGACGACGTCTGCACCATCCGCCACACCGGCGGCACCACCGGCCACCCGAAGGGCATCTGCACCACCTTCGAGCAGGCACGCTGGTTCCACGGGGTGCTCCAGCAGCCGGAGACCGAGCGACGTCAGCTGGTGTGCTCCACCCTCGCGCACGCGGCGGGCCTGATGGCCGACAGCACGCTGCACGCGGGGGGCGCGGTCGTGCTGCTCGACGACTTCGACCCGAGCGCCGCGCTCGCCGCCATCGAACGCGAGCGCATCACCGATGTCTTCCTGATGCCGCCGATGCTCTACCAGCTGATGGACCACCCGGACGCCCGGCACACCGACACCTCCAGCCTGCGGATGCTGACCTACGGCGGCTGCCAGGCGTCCCCGGCCCGGATAGCCGACGCGGTAAAGGCGTTCGGCCCGGTACTGATGCAGGGCTACGGGCAGAACGAGGCCGGCGGCATCAGCGTGCTCACCCAGGAGGACCACGACCCGCAGCGCCCCGAGCGGCTGCGGTCGGCGGGGAAGGTGCTGCCCGATGTCGAGGTGGCGGTCCGCGACGAATCGGGCCGCGATCTGCCGACCGGTGAACACGGCGAGATCTGCGTCCGCTCCGACATGATCATGAAGGGGTACTGGAAGCAGCCCGAGCTGACCGCCGAGGTCCTGCGGGACGGCTGGCTGCACACCGGGGACATCGGATTCCTCGACGACGAGGGGTACTTGACGATCGTCGACCGGATCAAGGACATGATCGTCGTGGTCGGCGGCCATGTGTACACCACGGAGCTGGAGGACCTGCTGAACTCGCACCCGCAGGTACTGCAGAGTGCCGTGTTCGGCGTCCGCGACGCCGACCGCATGGAGCGGGTGCACGCGACGGTGGTGCGGGCGCCCGGCAGCAGCGTCGATGCGCAGCAGCTGCGCGAGATGGTCTGCGCGGAGCGCGGGGCGATGTACGAACCGGCGCACGTCACCTTCGTCGAGGCGCTGCCGCTGACCGATGCCGGGAAGCCCGACAAGAAGGAGCTGCGACGGCGGGCCGAGCAGGAGGCCGGCACCGCGGGCTGACCGCGACGAGCCGCCGCAGCCGGGGGCTGCGGCGGCCTGTCAGTGCTACTGCCGGTCAGAGGATGCCCAGCAGCCCGAAGGGGAAGCCCCCGAAGCCGTAGCCGTAGCCGTAGTTGCCGTAGCCGCAGCCGCCGAAGCCGCCGAAGCTGTTGTAGCCGCCGAAGCCGCCGAGGCCACCGAAACCGCCGAGGCCACCGAAGCCGCCGAGGCCACCGAGGCCGCCGAAGCCGAATCGGTCGAAGCCGCCGTGGTGGTGGCAGTGGTGCCTGTGGTGGTGACGGCCGTGGTGGTGACGACCGTGGTGGTCGCCCTTGGACGATGAGGCCGGCGCCTGCGGGGTGGCCGAAGCTATGCCGGCGAGCGGGACTACGGTAGCGGCGGCAAGGGCCGCGGCGGCCACGGAGCGGCCTATGAACTTGCGCATTGCGTTCTCCTGTTTGGCAGGAAATCTGACATTTGATGAGTACCGCGCCCCGCCGCAAACCCCGCAGACACGACGGACAGCCACTCCAACGGCCCCAAGAATTGCTCCGACAGTGGTAATGGATCGGCAAAGCAGGCTGGTGAAAGCCCTGGTCGGAGCCGGGGAACGGCGAGCGCCGCCTCGTCGGTGGCGCCGTCGCCAATCGCCCCCGTGTGGCCGACGGGTCCGGCCGCACGGTGCGCTCCCTCCGCCAGCCCTCGCGGCGCACGGCGGCAGCCCTCGCGGCGTACGGCGTCAGCTTTCTTGGCACACGGCGTCAGTTGGTGCGGCGCACGGCTTCAGCGCGGCACACCGCGTCAGTTCTTTCGGGCGCGGCTCGGCTGGACCCGGGACGGCTCCCCCGGCATCTTCGGATGGTCGGGCGGATACGGCATGTCCCCCAGCCCTTCGTCCGCCGCCTGACGGTCCGCGAGTTCCAGAACGGACTCCAGGCCGAAGGCGTGGTCCGCCATGTCCGCGTGTACATCACCGAGTTCGGCGAACCGCGGGGGGACCGTCCGCAGATCGAAGTCCTCGGGCGCGGCGTCGGACAGCTCGTCCCAGCGCAGCGGGGTGGAGACGGTCGCCCGGGGCCGGGCGCGCAGCGAGTAGGCGGAGGCGATGGTCCGGTCCCGGGCCATCTGGTTGTAGTCGACGAAGACCTTCGCGCCGCGCTCCTCCTTCCACCATGCCGAGGTCACCAGATCCGGCATCCGGCGCTCCAGCGCCCGGGCCAGGGTGATCGCGGCCCGTCTGACCTCGGTGAAGGTCCAGCGGGGGCGGATCGGGACGTAGACGTGCACCCCGCGGCCGCCGGACGCCTTGGGCCAGCCGCGCAGTCCGTGCTCCGCCAGCAGCTCGCGCAGGAGATGGGCCACCCGGGCGGCGTCCGCGAAGTCGGTGCCGGGCTGCGGGTCGAGGTCGATGCGCAGTTCGTCGGGGTGCTCGGTGTCACCGCGCCGGACGGGCCACGGATGGAACGTCAGACACCCCAGATTGGCCGCCCAGAGGACCGCCGCGGGCTCCGTGGGGCACATCTCGTCGGCGAAGCGGCCGCTGGGGAAGGTGATACGGGCGGTGGGCAGCCAGTCCGGCATCCCCTTGGGCGCCCGCTTCTGGTAGAAGAACTCACCCTCGACGCCGTCGGGGAAGCGCTGCATGGTGGTGGGCCGGTCGCGCAGCCCCCGCAGCACCCCGTCGGCGACGGCGAGGTAGTACTGCGCCACGTCCAGCTTGGTGAATCCGCGCTCCGGGTAATACGTCTTGTCGGGGTGGGTCACGCGCACGGTGCGCCCCGCGACGTCGAGTTCGACAGCTCCGGCTCCGGCCATGACTCCACGCTAGGTTCCGGGCGCCGCCGCCGCGCGCCGGGCGAGGCGGCGGCCGGCTTCCCGCGCAGCGGCCGTCCCGGCGCGCGGGATACGGCGCCGGGCCTCAGGATCAAGACCATGGACCTGCCCGTCATGCCCCCGGTCTCCCCCATGCTCGCGAAGCCGGTGGCCGACATCCCCGCCGGCATGCTCTACGAGGCCAAGTGGGACGGCTTCCGCGTCATCGTCTTCCGGGACGGCGAGGACGTCGAGATCGCCAGCCGTACGACGAAGTCGCTCACCCGCTACTTCCCCGAAGTGGTGGACGCGGCACGGGCCGAGCTGCCGCCGCGCTGCGTCGTCGACGGCGAGATCGTCATCGCCCATGACGGCCGGCTGCACTTCGAGGAGCTGCTGGAGCGCATCCACCCGGCCGACTCCCGGGTCCGCACGCTCGCCGGGCGGACGCCCGCCTCGCTGGTGGCCTTCGACCTGCTGGCGCTCGGCTCCGAGGCGCTGCTGCACGAGCCGCAGTCGGCGCGCCGGGAGGCCCTGGCCGAGGCGCTGCGCCCGGCCGGGGCGCCGGTGTACACCGCGCCCGCGACCAGGGATCAGGAGCTGGCGCGCCGCTGGTTCACCCAGTTCGAGGGGGCCGGGCTGGACGGGGTGATCGCCAAGCCGCTCGATCTGCCGTACCGGCCCGGCGACCGTGCCATGTTCAAGATCAAGCATGCCCGGACCGCCGACTGTGTGGTCGCCGGCTACCGGCTGCACAAGAGCGGTCCGGTGGTCGGTTCCCTGCTGCTGGGCCTGTACGACGGCGAAGGGCAGTTGCAGCACGTCGGGGTGTGCGCCTCGTTCCCCATGGCCAGGCGGCGGGCGCTGGTCGAGGAGCTGGCGCCGCTGCTGATGGACGAGGTCTCGGGGCATCCCTGGGGCGCGTGGACCGACGAGGCGGCGCATGCCTCCCGGCGGATGCCCGGCGGGCCCAGCCGCTGGAGCGGTGGCAAGGATCTGTCGTGGGTGCCGCTGCGCCCGGAGCGGGTGTGCGAGGTCGGCTACGACCACATGGAGGGCAGCAGGTTCCGGCACACCGCCCAGTTCCGGCACTGGCGTCCCGACCGTACGCCGCAGAGCTGCACCTACGCCCAGCTGGAGGAGCCGGTGGGGTACGACCTGGGGCAGCTGCTGCCGGGCTGACGGCGCGGTTGCCGCCGGGGGCGGGCGGCACGGCGGTGGCCACCGGCTGCCGGGTCAGGGTGGGGTCACCGGTCCGGCGGCCAGCGGCGCCGGCTCTCCCCCGGCGCCAGCCGGTCCACCACGTCGGCCAGTTCGCCGCAGGCCTGCTCGATCTTGCGGCGGATGGTGTTCTGCTCGGTGACGATCGCCGACAGCAGCAGCGCGGTGAGCGCCGCGGACGCGTTGAGGGCCTGCAGATTGACCATCGCCTCCAGCAGGCTCTGGCTCTCGAACGGTCCGGTCCGGGCCGTTGCCGCCCTGATGGCCGGCACCGACACCAGCAGCACGCAGGGCGCGGCACCCGCCAGCTGGAAGCGCAGCGCGGCCCAGACGATCACCGGGAAGACCAGGAAGAGCAACGACAGCTCGCTGCGGGTCGCGATGACCGCGACCGCGACCGTGGCGACCAGCAGGGCCGCCGCCTCCGCCCACCGGTATCCGGGGACGCCGCGGGGCCACCGGATCGTGCGGCAGACGAGGACGAGCGGGGTGATGACGAGAACGCCCATCGCGTCGCCCGCCCACCAGGCCGCCCAGGTCCGCCAGAAGCCACCGTCCGGCAGGGCGCCTTTGAGGGAGAGCATCCCGGTGCCCAGCGTCGCGCTGATCAGCATCCCGGCGAAGGCGCCGAGGGCGACCAGCGCCACCCCGTCGCGCAGCCGGTCGAGTGCGGTGCGAAAGCCCACCCGGTGGAGCATCCAGTAGGCGCACACCGGGGCCAGGGTGTTGCCCGCCATGATCCCGAGGACCGAGACATCGAGCGGATTGATCGTGGCGACGACCGCGAGGGTGCCGAGGGCGATACCCGGCCAGGTCCGCAGGCCCAGGAGGAGCAGACAGCTCAGGGAGATGCCCGTCGGCGGCCACAGCGGCGTGACCACGGCACCCGAGATGACCACCTGCTCCAGCAGGCCGATCCGGGCGGACGCGTAGTAGACGCCGGCCAGGCCGAGGATCGTCAGGGCTGCTGGTGCAAGACGGCGGAGTTCCTCGGTGCGCACCACATCAGCCATCAGACAACGCCGGGGGCCGGGCACCGGCCGCGACACGCATGCCCGGGGCCGCGCTTCACCCGGCTCCGGGCGGGGCCGCATCGAAGCGCAGGACGAGCACCGCCGAGTCATCGGTGTGCCCGGTGAACTCGGCCACGCTGATCGCCGCATCGGCCACCGTGGCCGGATCGCCGTCGGCATGGGCGCTGACCAGGCGGGTCACCTGCGCCAGCCCCGCCTCTATCGGAAAGGAGGGGCCCTCGACCACGCCGTCGGTGAGCAGCACGAACGCCCCCGCGGCGGCGAACCGGTGACGGGACACCGGGTAGTGCTCGCCCGGCATGACGCCCAGCGGCAGGCCCCCGGGGTCGTCGGCGAGGCCACAGCGGCCGTCGGTGGTGGCCCAGACAGCCGGTACATGACCGGCCCGGGCGCTGCACAGCTCCCGGGAGGCCGGGTCGAAGCGGACGAAGGTGCAGGTCGCGAAGAGTCCGCAGTCGACCGAGACCAGCAGGTCGTTGGCCCGGCTCAGCACCTCGCCCGGGTCGGCGGCATGGCCGGCGACGGCCCGCAGCCCGAAGCGGATCTGTCCCATGAAGGCGGCCGCCTCGACGTCGTGCCCCTGCACATCACCGATGCAGAAGGCGAGCGACCCGTCGGACAGACGGAAACCGTCGTACCAGTCGCCCCCGATGTCCAGTCCGTGCCGGGCGGGTACGTAGGTGGCGGCGGCGCGCAGCCCCGGTACCCCCGGCAGCGCGGCCGGCAGCATCTCGCGCTGCAGTGCCTCGGCCAGCTCCACGCGCGCCCGCTGCTTCTCGGCGCCCTCCCGTGCCTGGGCGGTCAGCCGCCCGAGCGTGCTCAGCAGGTCGTCGGCGCTCGCCGACCGCGGGGGACGACGCCGCAGCATGGGCCGCTCCCAGGTGCCTCGGTGTGCCCGCCAGGGAGCGTGCTCCGTACGGCAGTCCGCGGTGGCCGCCTGACCTGGCCTGATGGGGCTCCGGTGGAGCCCGCCTCTCCCGGTTCATCTTATTTCCGCGGGGGGACTTCCGCTTGACGGCCGGGGGCCGTGCGCCGGGGCCAGGGACCGGGTGACCGGGGCGGGCGGCGGGCGGCCACCCGGACGATCGGGACCGCCGGGTCGTCCGGCCCGCCGCCGCGTCCCACGGCCGGACTCAGGCGTCCGCCGGGCGGGCCGCCACCAGATGCCGGACGCCGGACCGTACGGCCCAGAAGAAGACCGCCAGCGCCAGGACGGCCACGGTGATCGTGTCGTACGGTGCCGGCAGCCGGCCGGAGCCCCCGAACGTGCCCAGCCCGGAGACCACGGTCAGGGCGACGAGGTAGACCACCAGCCAGGCACCGGTGCGGAGTTCGGCGCCGAGCGGACGGCTCGGTCCGGCGCCGTCGTCCTCGACGCGCACGCCGGGGCGGCGCATGGCCAGGAAGATCAGCAGGCCGCCGAGGACGAGGGGCAGGGCGAGGCGCAGGTCGTCCCAGCCCGACCAATAGACGAACTCGCTGGCCACCACGAAGCTGAGCGGGGCGATCCAGCGCAGCCCGGGGACCCAGCCGGCGGTGTGTCCGCCCGGCTCGGCGCGGAACACCGCGACCGCGACCGCGGAGGCGGCATAGATCAGCAGGTACATATCGCCCATGACGCTCACGATGTCCTGCCAGCCGCCGAACGGCAGCAGGAAGATCACGATGACCAGGAGGTTGATCGCCAGGGCCCGGCGCGGGATGCCGAACCGCTCGTTGACCTTCATGAAGTACCGGGGGATGGTGCCGTTCTTGGCGAGCGCGTAGGTGTGCCGCGCGTCGATCGCCACGCCGACGTAGGCCGACCCGCCGGGCGAGATCACCGCGTCCGCGTAGAGCAGGCCGGCCAGCCAGTGCAGGTTGAGGATCAGCGCGAGCTGGCCGAACGGCGAGTCGAAGGAAACCCCCTGCCAGCCGTGGCCGAGCAGATGCTCGGGGACGGTGAAGAGGAACGCCAGCTGCAGCGCCAGGTACATGGCGACGGCGAGGCCGATGCCGGTGAGGACCGCGGCGGGGATGGTCCGGCGGGGGTTGCGGGTCTCGCCCGAGAAGTCCAGTGGCGCCTGGAAGCCGTTGACGGAGTAGACGATGCCGCCGCCGGCCAGCGCGGTCAGGCAGGCGACATAGCCGTACGGCGCGAAGCCGCCGTGGTCCGTGAGCCGGCCGGAGTGCCAGCCGGAGGCGATCAGCGCCACCACGGTGATCACCGGGACGGCGATCTTGAACACCGAGATCAGGTTGTTGAGCTGGGCGAACAGCCGCACCGCGAACCAGTTCAGCACCGTCAGCACCACGCTGAGTCCGGCGGCCAGGGCCAGGCCGGCCAGGGTGAGGGTCTGGCCGTTGTAGATGCCCGGGAGGTAGTGCGCGGCGTACTGCATGATGGCGCTGATCTCGGCGGCGGTACCGCCCACCGACAGCATCGTCGACCAGCCGATGAGGGTGCCGACGAGCCGGCCGCTGGCGAACAGCGGCCAGCGGACCGTGCCGCCGCCCTCCGGACGGCTGGCGCCGAGTTCGATCATGACCAGAGCGACCAGGCCGCACAGCAGCCCGGCCCCCACCCAGGAGAGCAGCGCCGCGGGTCCGGCCGTCTGTGCCGCGTACATGGCGGCGAACAGCCAGCCGGAACCGACGATATTGGAGAAACCGATACCCGTCAGCCCCCAGAAGCCCAGGTCACGGCGCAATCGGCGCTCCTGCGCCTGCACTTCCGGCGCGCCGGCGCCCTCGCCCCCGGCTGATACCTGACGCTCCGTCACGGAAACGGCCTCCTTGATTCACTGTTCCGGCTCGCCGGACCCTACTCGACGATCGCCGAAGAGGAATCTTCCGTTCCACCAGCGGACACTTCCTGCACACAGCGCATCGGCCGAGCACGCAGCGCAGTCAGGGGATACCGGAGGGTGCGCCCCGTTCCGTCACGGACGTCCCGCGGCGGGCGGCCTCACCCGATCCGGTCGGCCGGGACGCCGAAGGTCGTCGCCAGGCCGTCCCGCCCGGCGTCGGTGAGACGGACGACGCGGCGGTACGCCCCGTGGCGGAGCCATTCCAGGGCGAACAGCCGGGCGGTGAGCGCGGCGCCGAGTGCGCCGGCCAGGTGGTGGCGCTGCTCGGCCCAGTCGACGCAGTAGCGGACGGCCGCCCGGCGGCGGGGGAGGCGGTCCGTCTCGACGCCGAAGGCGGTCAGCTCTCGGCGGCCGTGCGGAGTGAGGACGTAGCCGACGTCCGTGGCGGCGGCACCCGGCTCCGGGGCCCTGGCGCTCGCGCCAGGGCCCGTGGCACCCGCGCCGGGGCCCGTGGCACCTCCGCTCCGCACCGTCCGCTCCGCGGCGAGGATGTCCCGCTCCTGGAGGGCGCTCATCACCGCGACGCCGAGCCGCCCCGCCAGGTGGTCGTAGCAGAGACGTGCACGCCACAAGGCCTTGGCGCGGGTGTCGGCGTTCAGGGACCGCACCGGCAGGGGGCGGGCGATCAGGGCGAGCTGTTCGAGGGCGCGGGCGACGTCCGTGGTGGCGAGCCGGTAGTAGCGGTGGCGGCCGTCGAGCTCGACGGTCAGCAGCCGTGCGTCGAGCAGCTTGGCCAGATGGCCGCTGATGGTGGAGTTGCTGACCCCGGCCTCGGCGGCGAGGGCGCTGGCCGGCAGCGCGCCGCCTCCGGCGAGGGCCAGCAGCACCCTGGCGCGGGAGGGGTCACCGATCGCCGCCGCGACATGGGCCACATCGGTCTCGGCCGGGGCATCCATGTCCCCGACCGTACGCCGCTCACGCTTCGGCAGAGGACGAAACGTCCTCCCTCTCCGGCCGGCCCCGCAGGGTGCCTCCTGAGCGCGAGAACATTTCGGCGTCTGCCGTACGGATCCGGCAGAACACTGGCCGTATGCCCACGCTCTGCGCACCCACCACGGCACCACGGACCGCGGACCGGCTCACGCCGCTGCCGCTCGTCGCCGTGTGCCTGGGGTACTTCATGGTCATCCTGGACGTCACCGTCGTCACGGTCGCTCTCCCGGCGGTCGGCACCGCCCTGCACACCGGGGTGACCGGCCTCCAATGGGTGGTGGACGGCTACACCCTGGTGTTCGCCGGACTGCTGCTCTTCTGCGGCGGACTCGGCGACCGGCTGGGCGGCAAGGCCGTCTTCCTGAGCGGCCTGGTGGTGTTCACCCTCGCCTCCGCCGGGTGCGCGCTGGCGCCCACCGCCACCGTGCTGGTCCTGGCCCGGCTGGTGCAGGGGCTGGGCGCGGCGCTGATGGTGCCGGCCTCGCTGGCCCTGCTGCGGACCGCGTACCCCGGCCGGGCGGCGCGGGCCCGCGCGTTCGGCATCTGGGGGACCGTCGCGGGGCTCGCCGCCGGGGCCGGTCCCGTCCTGGGCGGCGTCCTGGTCGCCGGGCTCGGCTGGCGGGCGGTGTTCTTCCTCAATCTCCCCGTCGGCCTCGCCGCGCTGTTCCTCACCTCCCGTCACGTCCCCCGCTCCCCTGCCGGCCGCGGCCACCGGGGCCTGGACCTCCCGGCCCAGAGCGCCGCGGCGGTGTGCCTGGCCGGCCTGGTCACCGGATGCATCGAGGCCGGGGCGCTGGGCTGGACCCATCCGGCCGTCCTCGGCGCCTTCGCCGGGTGCCTCGTCGGACTCGTCGCCTTCCTGCTGCTGGAGCGGCGCTCACCCGCGCCGATGCTGCCGCTCACGCTCTTCCGCGCCCGCGCCTTCTCGGCCTCGGCGGTCATCGGCGTGCTGCTCAACACCGGTTTCTACGGGCTGCTGTTCCTCGCCCCGCTGTACTTCCAGAGGGTCCACCACTACAGCGCCCTGCACACCGGGTGCGCGCTGCTGCCCGCGGTCGGTGTGGTGGCCGCCGGCTCCGCGCTGGCCGGACGGATCACGGCCCGCACCGGGCCGCGGCTGCCCATGGTGGCGGGCCTGCTGGTGGGCGCGGCCGGGCTGGCCGGCTGGCTGGTGGCCGGCCCCGGCACGCCGTATCTCGCGCTGGTGGCGCCCATGGCCTGCGCCGGCTTCGGCACCGCGCTGACCATGCCGGCCTCCACGGCGGCCGTGATGGAGGCCGCGCCGGGCGAGCGCAGCGGTGCCGCGGCCGCCGTGTTCAACGCCGCACGGCAGATCGGCAGCGCCCTCGGCGTCGCGCTCTTCGGCACGCTGGTGGCCACCGGTCTCGTGCCGGGCCTGCACACCTCGATGGGCATCGGCGCCGCGGGCTTCCTCCTCGCGGCGTTCCTCTCCGCCCGCTGCATCCCGGGCACCGGCCGGGCCGGCCACCCGAGGTAACGGCGGACGTGACGGACGAGGCCGGCGGCCGGGCGGGAATCGCGCCGGAGGTGCGGCCCGCCCGAGGTTCAGCCGCAGCTCCAGCAGCCCGACCAGCATGCGGTGTGCCGGGCGTGCGGCCGCCGGGCGGCGGACGGCTCCTCGGTGTGGCCGGGCTCGGCGAGGGCGCGCAGACCGGCGAGTTGCGCGCACAGCACGACGCTGATCGCCGCGATCTCCTCGGGCTCGGCATGGCCCCGCTCGATACGCAGCCAGGATGCGGGCGGGTCATCGGGCGGCACCGCCTCGTCGGCCGGCGCGGCGTCATCGACGGCCGTGGCCCCGCCCGCGGCCGGAGCGTCCCCGGCCGCCGGGCTCGCGTCGGTGGCACCGTGCTCCTCGGCGGCCCCGCGCTCCTCGGCGCGGGTGTCCGCAGCGACGGGTGGGAGCTCGCCCGTGACCGTGTCCGTGACGACGGCCGTGCCCTCGTCGGTGACGGCGGCTGCGTCGAGGGCCTCGCCCGCCTCGGTGGAGGTGCCGTCACCGGCGGGTCTGGCCTCGCCGATGACTGTGCTCGCGTCGGTGGATGTGCTCATGTGGGGTCCGTCGGATCGGTGGTGGAGCGCGGTAGGTGACCGGTGGCCACGGCGTTGCGCTGTGCCGTGTCCGGGCAGGTCACAGGGCCGACGCTAGAAGCGCTCCGGGGCCCTGTCGCGCGGGGAGCGCGTGTGCTGCGCCATTCGGACGACCGGCCCGTGGCCAGGGCGTGATATCCGGCGGCGGTGCCGTGTTGGTCCCGGCCGTCGCGTCGTGGGCGACGAGCATCGCGCACAGGTTGGTGCCAGGCACGCGGCTTCCGGACGACTCAGTAGTCAGGATGGGCGGGACGATGAGATGTGATCAGGCCGGGGACGAACGCGCCCCTGCGAGCGACGACGGACGCCGGGGCTTTCTCAAGTGCGCGGCGGGGATCGCGGGGGTGGCGGCCGCGACGGGGCTCGGCGGTCAGGCGGCCGCCGCCGCTGCTGCGGACCGTTCCGCGCACGGGCTCCGCGAGAACGGGGGGCTGCCCGACAAGGTGCCCTTCATCGGCCGGCATCAGGCCGGCATCGTGACTCCCCAGCAGCTCTTCGCCGGGTTCGTCGGCTTCGATGTGATGGCCGAGAGCCGCGAAGCCCTGACCGGTCTGTTCCAGAAGCTCACCACGCGCTGCCGGATGCTGACGGACGGGGTGAAGCCGCTGGACGAGCAGGTCGCCGCGGAGCGGCCCACCCCCGACTCACTCACCATCACGCTCGGCGTCGGCGCCTCCCTGTTCGACGACCGGTTCGGGCTCTCCGGCCACAAGCCCCGGCACCTCAAGGCCATGCCGGCGTTCCCCGACGACCGGCTGGAGCCGGCGCGCTGCCACGGTGACCTGTCGCTGCAGATCTGCGCCCAGCATCCGGACGCCATCGTCCATGTGCTGCGCGATCTGGCCCGGGAGACCCACGGCCTGCTGCGGCCCCGCTGGCGCGCGGACGCCTTCCTCAACCCGTCGCGGCCCTCGGGCTCGCCGCGTACCTTCATCGGCTTCAAGGACGGGATCGTCAATCCGGACACCGGCTCGTCCCGGGAGATGAACCGGCTGATGTGGGTGACCCCGCCCTGCGGGGAGCCGGACTGGGCGCTGGGCGGCAGCTATCAGGTGCTGCGTCTGATCCGCTTCCACATCGAGAAGTGGGACAAGGTGCCGGTGGCCCGGCAGGAGCAGATCTTCGGCCGGCGCAAGGCGAGCGGTGCGCCCCTGGACGGCAAGCAGGAGAACGACCCGCCGAGGTACCGCGACGACCCGCACGGCGAAAAGATCCCGCTCGACTCGCACATCCGGCTGGCCAACCCGCGCACCGAGAAGACCGACAGGTCCCGCTTCCTGCGTCGGAGTTACAACTACGACCAGGGCTTCGACCAGTCCGGACGGATGGACCTGGGACTGGTCTTCTGCGGCTACCAGCAGAACCCGGAGCGGCAGTTCGCGACCGTCCAGCGGCGGCTGCGGCACGAGCCGCTGGCCAAATTCATCACCCCGCTCGGCGGCGGCTACTTCTTCATCCTGCCCGGGGTACGGGACGCCGACGACTGGTTCGGTTCCGGGCTGCTGAAGAAGACCTGAGCAGGATGACCTGAGCACGAGGGACACACACGCCGAGGGCGGCACCGGTACCGGTGCCGCCCTCGGTCGTACGCCGGGACCCACTCAGCAGATCCGCGGCAGTTGCTCCCCCAGCGGCAGGTCGACCACCCGGGTGCCGCCCAGCGGGGTACCGGCCACCACCATGCCGGGGTGGGTGGCGACGGCCTCGCCGATGATCGCGGCGCCGGCCCCCAGGGGGTGCGCGCGCATGGCGTCCAGCACGGCGTCGGCGTGCTCGCGGGGCACGAAGGCCACCAGCTTGCCCTCGTTGGCGACGTACATCGGGTCCAGGCCGAGGATCGCACAGGCGTTGGCGACGGCCGGCGGGACCGGGACGGCGCGTTCCTGGATGACGATGCCGGTGCAGGAGGCGGTGGCGATCTCGCACAGCGCGGCGGCCAGCCCGCCGCGGGTGGGGTCGCGCAGTACGTGCAGATCGGGGGTGACGGCGAGCATCGTCTCGACGAGGCCGCCGAGGGCCGCGCAGTCGCTCTCGATCTCGACGCCGAACTCCAGGCCCTCCCGGACGCTCATGATCGCCACACCGTGCAGGCCGATGTCGCCGCTGACGATCACCACATCGCCGGGGGTGACCCGCTGCGGGCGCAGGTCGACGCCCGCCGGGATCAGCCCGATGCCGGCGGTGTTGAGGTAGACGCCGTCGCCGTGGCCCGCCTCGACGACCTTGGTGTCGCCGGTGGCCACCTCGACTCCGGCGGCCCGCGCGGCCGCCCCCATGGCGTCGGCGACACCGGCCACCACCGGCATCTCCACGCCCTCCTCCAGGATGAAGCCACAGGAGAGGTAGGCGGCCTTGGCCCCGCTCATGGCGAGGTCGTTGACCGTGCCGTTGACGGCGAGGTCGCCGATGCAGCCGCCGGGGAAGAAGAGCGGCCGCACGACATAGGAGTCGGTGGAGAACGCGAGGCGCACGCCGCCGAGGGACACCGCGGCGGAGTCGCCGAGCTGGGCGAGGATTTCGCCGCCGAAGGCGGGGGCGAAGATCTGCTGGACGAGCTCCGCGGACAGCGCGCCGCCCCCGCCGTGTCCCATGACGACGCGGGGCTGGTCGCGGAGCGGGGCGGGACAGGTCCAGCCGGAGATGTCGACGGTGGGCAGACCGCGGTCGGCCGGGGTGGGACCGCCGGGGGTGGAACCGCCGGGGATGGAACCGTCGGGGATGGAACCGTCGGGGATGGAACCGTCGGGGATGGGGTGGAGGGTGTCAGACAACGGGGCTCGCCTCCTGGGGGGTGGGCGTGGTGCCGAGTCGGCGGTAGAGGTAGTAGGCGGCGCAGGCGCCCTCGCTGGAGACCATGGTGGCGCCGAGCGGGGTGCGCGGGGTGCAGAGCGTCCCGAAGGCCTCGCACTCGTGCGGCTTGATGAACCCCTGGAGGACTTCCCCGCTGCGGCAGGCGGCGGGTTCCCTGGTGGTGATGCCGTCGACGGAGAAGCGGTACTCGGCGTCGTAGTCGCGGTAGCGCTCCGACAGCCGCCAGCCGCTGGCGGGGATGGTGCCGATGCCGCGCCAGGAACGGTCGGTGACCTCGAAGACATCCGCGAGCATGGCCCGGGCCGCCGGGTTGCCCTCGCCGCGTACGGCGCGGGGGTAGGCGTTGTCCACGGTGTGTTCGCCGCGCTCCAGTTGGCGGACGGTGCGGCGGATGCCCTCCAGGATGTCCAGGGGCTCGAAGCCGGTGACCACGATCGGCACCCGGTGGCGTGCGGCCAGCTCGGGGTACTCCCCCATCCCCATCACACTGCACACGTGCCCTGCGGCGAGGAACG
Organism: Streptomyces lydicus; assembly: GCF_004125265.1. Taxonomy (GTDB): domain Bacteria; phylum Actinomycetota; class Actinomycetes; order Streptomycetales; family Streptomycetaceae; genus Streptomyces; species Streptomyces lydicus_C. The sequence goes on along the minus strand of NZ_RDTE01000003.1, from coordinate 8,289,369 downwards.
CCTGGACCCGGCAGCCGGGCGCCGTCATGATGGCCTCGATCGCGGGCGGCACCCGGACGTGCGAGACCAGCAGGCTGAAGTTGGGGATGCCGAGCTTACGGGCCTGATACACCGTCATGGCATTGGGCGGTGCGGTGGTTTCGAAGCCGATGCCGAAGAACACCACCTCGCGGTGCGGGTTCTGCTGGGCGATCTTCAACGCGTCGAGTGGGGAGTAGACGACCCGTACGTCGCCGCCCCGGCTGCGCACCTGGAACAGGTCCCGGTCGCTGCCGGGGACACGGAGCATGTCGCCGAAGGAACAGAAGATCACGTCGGGCCGGGCGGCGATCTCCAGGGCCTTGTCGATGACCTCCAGGGGTGTCACACAGACCGGACAGCCCGGACCGTGGATCAACTCGACCTGTTCGGGCAGCAGTTGGTCGATCCCGTGGCGGATGATGGTGTGGGTCTGCCCGCCGCAGACCTCCATCAGGGCCCAGGGCCGGGTCACCGTGGACCGGATGTCGTCGAGCAGCCGGCGGGCGAGATCGGGGTTCTGGAACTCGTCGAGGTACTTCACCGGCCCGCCTCCTGCACTCCGTCGCCCACCGCGGCCGCGGGTGCGGCGCCCGCTCCGGCGCCCGCTCCAGTGGCGGCCCCGGGGCCCCTCTCCTCCCATTCCGGTGGCGCGGCCGCCGCCTCCCAGGGATCGCCGAACTCCTCTTGCAGCAGGCCCAGTTCCTCGAACAGGGCCAGGGTCTTGCGGGCCGACTCCTCGTCCAGCCGCTGCAGCGCGAAGCCGACGTGGACGATGGCGTACTCGCCGACCTGCAGGTCGGGGACGTACTCCAGGCACACCTCCTTGACCACACCGCCGAAGTCGACGGTGGCCATCCGGGTGCCGTCCCGTTCCTCGATGTCCAATACCTTGCCGGGTACCGCCAGGCACATGGGCCTCTCCTCGTCGTGGATACGTTGCGTCTGCCGCGCCGTGGCGCCGCTCAGCGCGCGGCGGCTCCTGCGATGCGCGCCGCCACGACGATCTGGCCGAGCGCCAGTCCGCCGTCGTTGGGCGGGACGCGGCGGTGGCGCAGGACGGTGAAGCCGTCCTGCCGCAGGAGGCGGGCGGCGGCCTCGGCCAGCAGGGTGTTGGCGAAGACGCCGCCGGTCAGTGCCACGGTCGTCAGGCCCGCGCGCTCCCGGGCCAGTACGCAGCCCCGGCGGACGAGGTCGGCGACCGCGGTGTGGAAGCGGGCCGCGATCAGTGCCGGGGCGGTGCCCGCGCGCAGGTCAGCGACGACGGCGGCGAGCACCGGCGCCGGGTCGGCGACGGTGTCGGCACCCGTCGTGCCCAGGGGGGCGGCACGCAGTACGAACGCATAGCCGGGCCCGTGGTCCTCGCCCGCGGTCAGGGCCGCGGCTTCGAGAGCGACCGCGGCCTGGGCCTCGAAGCCGGCGTGGTGGCAGATCCCGGCCAGTGAGGAGACGGCGTCGAAGAGGCGGCCCATGCTGGAGGTGGGCACACAGTTGAGGTGGCGCTCCAGCTGACGGGCCAGCAACTGCCGCTCCTGCGGCGGGCAGGCGGCCACCGGGGGCAGGTCCGCGGCCCAGTCGAGGCCGGCGGCGCGCAGATGGGCCAGGGCCATGCGGTAGGGGCGCCGTACGGTGGTGTCCCCGCCGGGCAGCGGGACGTAGGCGAGCTGCCCGAAGCGCCGGTAGCCGTCGTAGTCGGCGAGCAGGATCTCGCCGCCCCAGACGGCGTGGTCGTCGCCGTAGCCGGTGCCGTCGAAGGCGACGCCGATGACGGGGTGGCCGTCGGGGAGGCCGTGTTCGGCCATGGCGGCGGCGATATGGGCGTGGTGGTGCTGGACGCGGACCAGCGGCCGTCCTTCGGTGTGGCGCTGTGCCCACTGCCCGGAGCGGTAGCCGGGGTGCCGGTCGGTGGCGAGCACCTGCGGGCGCACCCCGGTGACCGTCTCCAGATGCGCTTCGGCCTCCTCGAACGCGAGCTGGGTGGCCAGGTCGTCCATGTCGCCGATGTGCGCGGACAGCCAGGCGCGGTCCCCCTCGGCGACGCAGAGCACGTTCTTGAGGTCGCCGCCGGTGGCGAGTGCGGGCCGGACCGGTACCGGGAGCCGGACGGGCAGCGGGGCGTACCCGCGCGAGCGGCGGAGGAACAGCGGCTCCCCGTCGCTGATGCGGACCACGGAGTCGTCGCACGGGATACGGATCGGCCGGTCGTGGGTGAGCCAGGCGTCGGCCAGGGGCGCAAGGCGCCGTACGGCTTCGTCGTCGTCCGTGACGATCGGTTCGCCGGCGACGTTGCCGCTGGTCATGACGAGCAGCCGGGGCCCGTGGGGGTCTCCCCGCTCGGGCGGGGCCGGGAGGGGATGAGGGTCGCCGGGCAGGCCGAGCAGCAGGTGGTGCAGCGGGGTGTACGGCAGCATGACGCCCAGGTCGGGGCTGCCGGGGGCGACGGCGTCGGACAGCACCGGCGCGTCCGGGGCCGGTGCGGGGTCATGGCGGCGGCGCAGCAGGACGATGGGGCGTACGGGCCCGGTGAGCAGGGCCCGCTCCTCGTCCCGGACCCGGACCAGGTGGGTGACGTCGTCGACACGACGGGCCATCAGGGCGAAGGGCTTGTCGCCGCGGGCCTTCCGGCGGCGCAGCAGGGCGACGGCGGTGTCGTCGGAGGCGTCGCAGACGAGGTGGTAGCCGCCCAGGCCCTTGACCGCCACGATCGCGCCGGCGGCGAGCAGCCGGCGGGCGTCGGCGACCGGGTCGGGACCGGGCGCCGGGCGCGGCCGGCGGGTGCGGTCGGCCGGGTCCGCGGTCAGCAGGCGCAGCCGGGGGCCGCAGTCGTGGCAGGAGAGGGGCTGGGCGTGGAAGCGCCGGTCGGCGGGGTCCGCGTACTCCCGTGCGCAGCGGGGGCACATCGGGAAGCGGTCCATGGTCGTCAGCGCACGGTCGTAGGGGACCCCGGTGACGATGGTGAAGCGCGGCCCGCAGTGGGTGCAGGTGAGGAAGGGGTGCCGGTGGCGGCGGTCGGCCGGGTCGGTCAGCTCGGCGAGGCAGGCCTCGCAGGTGGCGGCGTCCGGGGAGACCAGGGTGCGGGAGAGGCCGTCGGTGCGGGAGGGGAGGATGTGGAATCCGGTGTCGCCGGTCACCGCGACGTCCTCGGTGTCGACGGCCTCGACCACGGCCAGCGGTGGCGCATCGGTGCTGATCCGCCGGCCGAACGAGGCGAGCGCGGCGGCGGCCCCCTCGACCTCGGTGACCACGCCCTCGCCGGTGTTGATCACATGGCCCGTCAGGCCGAGTTCCGTGGCGAGGGTGTGGACGAACGGGCGGAAGCCGACGCCCTGGACGACGCCGCGCACGGTGATCCTGCGGCGTCCGGCGGCGGCCTCGGGGGCCGTCGCGGCGCGCGCCTCGGCCTGCCCGGTGGTCATCAGCGGCCTGATGCCACGGTGTCGGGGTCGGGGTCGGTGGTGTGCGGTCGGCCGCCGTCCTGGGCCCGCGGTGCGTGGGCGTGCTCGCGGTGGTGGCCGTGGTCCGCGCCGTGGGTGTGGTCCCCGTGGTGACTGTGGTGGGCGTGGTCCGTGCCGTGGGTGTGAGACCCGCCGGAGAGGTGGCACTCGTCGCGCGGCTGGCCGTCCCCGGCGCCATGGACGTGATGGGACTTCCGGGTCATGACCGGGATGTGCACCGGCGCCCCGTCGCGCGCGGCCAGCGCCCGGTCGACCAGGACTCCGTCCCCTTCGCCCCGGCGCGCCGAGGTGAGCACGACCTCGACGCCGGGGTTGATGCGTTCGACGTTGGCGCGGAACTCCGCCTCGTCGAAGGAGACCGCCTCGGCGATATCGGTCTTGGTGACCACGACCAGATGGGCGAGCCCGAAGGCGGTGGGGTACTTCAGCGGTTTGTCCTCGCCCTCGGTCACCGACGCCAGCACGATGCGCAGCGTCTCCCCCAGGTCGTAGGAGGCCGGGCAGACCAGGTTGCCGACGTTCTCGATGAACAGCAGCCGGGTGTCGGCGGGCAGCCAGCCGTGCAGGTGGCCGCCCAGCATTTCGGCTTCGAGGTGGCAGAGCCCGTCGGTCAGCACCTGTTTGACGGGTACGCCGGAGCGGGCCAGCCGTACGGCGTCGTTCTCGGTGGCGAGGTCGGCGGTGAGCGCCGCGACCGGGATGCCCCGGCTGCGGGCGAGGGTGAGTTCCCGTTCCAGGAGGGCGGTCTTGCCGCTGCCGGGACTGGAGAGCAGGTTGACGACCGCGGTGCCACGGGCGGCCAGGTCCTCGCGCAGGGTGTGGGCGCAGGCGTCGTTCTTGGCAAGGACCGCCTGTTGCAGGTCGACGACACGGCACATGGTTCAGCGCTCCTCAGGAATCGGGGCGGGTGCCGGGGTGTCGTTCCAGCACACACGGATGATCTGCAGTTCCCGGCCGGACAGCAGCTCGGTCGTCGCCCCGCCGCATCCGGGACAGCTGAGCCGGGGCGGCATGCCCACCGGCCAGGTGTCCGCGCAGGGGCCGCAGCGGGCGCGGGCGGGGACGGGTTCGGTGATGAGCTCGGCCCCCTCCAGCACCGTTCCCGCGCAGGCGAGTTCGAAGGAGAAGGCCAGCGCGTCCGGGACCACCCCGGCCAGTTCGCCGACCTGCAGCCGGACGCTGTTGACGGTGGTGGCCCCGGTGGGCCGATCAGCGTTCTCGACCTGGTCCACGACCGCGAGCGCGATGGACATCTCGTGCATCGGTCCCTCTCTGGTGCGGGCACGACCGGGTGCCGCCCGGGTTCATTAGACGGCGGGCCCCCAGGGCGGCTGCGGTGCCTCGCCGGGGTGGTGCGGTGGCGTACACCGTTCGGTGCAGCGCCACCCGTCACATGGCCCGGATGCGCAAATAGCGCTTGACGTCGGGCAGTACGGCCTTGAGGACAACGGCGAGCGTGGCGGCGAGCACCCCGCCCAGGGCGAGTTTCAGCATGGTGTCGTGTTCCTCTCATCGCTGGTGTGCGGTGCGTCGGCGGTTGGTGCCGGCTCCGCCGTGCCGACCAGCCGCAGGATCAGCCCCACGGCCTCGTCGACCGCGGCGTCGACCGGTTCGCTGAGCCCGATGCCCTCGCTGACATCGGCGGGTTCACAGCCGACGACCAGAACGCGCTCCGGGCGCCGGCCGTCGGTGCCCGCGCTGAGTGTGTCGAGGAGCGCGAGCACGGTGTCGGGGGTCATGTGGTGACCGTCGAGCGCGGTGTCCTGGGGACGGGCGCCGGCCGGAGCGGTGGCGTCGAGGAGGTGGACGGTGCCGGGTTCGCCGCCGCGCGCGCAGGCGTCCACCAGCAGCACCGTGTGGTAGCCGTCCAGCATCTGATAGGCCAGGTGCACGCCGCGTACGCCGATGTCGACGACCTCGGCCCCGTCCCGCAGCCGGTGCTCGCCCAGCCGTCGTACGACCTCGACACCGAATCCGTCGTCGCCGAGGAAGATGTTGCCGACGCCGGCGATCAGGGTCTTGGCGGGCGGTCCGGCGACCGGCGCTTCGGCGTTCACGCGTCCTCCAGGGGGGCGATTTCGTCGGGTTGGAAGTACAGGAACCGGCCCTGCTCGCGCCGGATGTCGACGCCCGGGTCACCCTCGACGGTCACCGCGAGGTGCACCCCTCCGTCGACGTCGTGCAACACGGCCTCGACATGGGCGGTGCGGCCCTGGAGGAAGAGGTCCTGGGCGTCGGTGCGACGGAGTCCGGGCCGCAGCAGCACCCGGCTGCCCGCGCCGACCGCGTGCCCGTCGACCGTGATCCGGTCGCGTACGGGGTCGACGCTGCGGTCGCTCTCCGGGTCCCACCAGGGGGTGTCCGGGCGCAGGCCCGGCACGTCGGGCGTCAGGTCGTCGGGGGCGGCCGGGCCGGGCCCGGTGACCTCGCGCAGCGCCCGTACGGCGCCGTGCAGGCGTTCCAGCACCTCGGGCGGCATGGTGTCGGCGAGCTCGATGACCTCGGCGGCGCGGGGGTCGGTGCCGCGGGCCTCTCGCTTCTCCTGGTCGGTGAGGGCCGCGGTGCGCAGGGCGAGGATTTCGTCGATCTCCAGGGCGTCGTAGAGCGCGCCGGGGCTCTCGGGGGCGATGGCCGGGTGGTCCTCCAGGATGATCGGGGAGGACAGGACCACATCGGCGCAACCCGAGTCTCCGGCCAGCACGGGCCAGACGTGCTCGTTGCGGCAGGCCGCGACGGCGCCCGCGGCCCACTCCGGCGGGTCGGTCATGGACACGAACGAGCCCGCGCTCAGGCCGAGGAAGAGATGGGCGCCGACCAGCGAGTGCGGCAGCGCCGCGTCACGGTCGGCGTCGGTGTCCTCCGGCTGCCAGCCGCTGGTGTTCTCGACGGTCGCGGTCAGCCGCAGCGCCGCGTAGGGGCCGTCGAGTTCGCTCGCGGTCAGCCGTACGCGGCCCCGGAGCTCCGCGCGGCGGCGCACCAGCCTGCCGACGAGGCGGCCGTCCGCGTCGTGCACCGGCTCGGTCTCCTCCCCCGCGGGCCGGGTGAACGGGACGGTGACGCCCTCGCCGGTCAGCCGGGAGATCTCGGCATCGAGCGGGACGCGCTCCTCGACGCCCTCGTCCCAGGGGACCAGTACCCGGTCGGGCAGTTCGAGTTCCGCTACGGTCTCGAACTCGCCGTCCGGGCACAGGCGTTGGACGGAGCGCCGCTGGGCGTGCAGGAATCGCAGCTCGGCCGAGAGCCGGGCCCCGGACCTGGGCTCCATGAGGCATTCGGTGCGCTGGAGGGAGTGTTCCGCGCTCCGGGCGCCCCAGTGTGGCGGTACGAGCACGCCGAACTGCCAGCGGAGTTTGTTCTTGGCGGCGGAGGCGCGGTACGGGTAGAGCACATAGCCCTCGAACAGCACCGCGTCCGCCACCTGGCGGGCGGTGGCGAAGCGGTCCGCCGTCTCGTCGGGCAGGACGCTGGTCGTCACGGTGCGGTCCTTTCGCTGGCGGGGTGGACGGCGGCGGGGCGCGCGGCGGCGCCGGGGAAGCGCCGGGCGCGCGGTGCGGGCGGTTCGGTGTCCTCCGCGGTGGCCAGCAGCGACTCGACGGTCGCCTGCCAGGAGGGCAGGGCGTGCCGCGAGCGGTAGGCGAGCAGCGCGTCGAGGGTTTCGCGCGGCAGCCGGAGCCAGCCGCAGCCGGGGAAGTGCGTGTCGGTCATCTCCTGCCAGACGGCCACCGGCATCCGCACGGACGCTTCCTTGTTCCAGGGCACCGGCTCGACGTGGAAACCTCCGTTGCCGGCGAACACCGTGCCGGAGAACAGCACCAGCAGCGGGACCTCGCCGTCGCGCAGCGCACGGAAGTAGCGGCCGGCCGCCACCTCCAGGTCGTAGCCGCACGGGACCGGGAGGTCCACCTCGGTCTCGCCGGTGAAGCCGGGGACGACCAGGGAGATCTGGGCGAACTGCAGGGGCTGCAGGGTGCTGCCCCAGCGGGAGCGTTCACCGAAGAGATCGCTCAGCGCTTCGGCCTCGTCGGGGTGGTAGCCGCGCCGGGCCGGTTCGATGCGGAGCTGGCAGCGCAGCGCGAGGGCGTGCACCCGGGCCCCTCCGGCGGCGGTGATCCGCAGCCGGAAGAGCAGGGTGGGGGCGGCGGCGTAGCGGTCGGCGCGGACACCGGTGCACTCGAAGGACAGATCGGTCACGTCCGGTCGTCCCCCTTCGGCTCCCGGGCCCTGCGGGCGACCTTGGCGAAGAAGTCGCCGAGCGCGGTGCGCGCTTCGGCCCCGCCGTCGAAGCCCTGCCACAACAGGCGCATCCGGCCGACGAGTTCGTAGCAGATGTCGACGGGCACCAGATAGCAGTCGATCCGGCCCTCGGAACGGCGCAGCAGCAGCGCCTCCACATCGGGCCGGAGGAGGCCGGTCAGCCGGCTGGCGGCGAGCACGCTCTGCCAGGTCGAGGCGTCGAGTTCGCTCTCGGTGGCACCGGCCGGGCTGGGGTAGAGCGCGACCAGCCGGTCGGGGTCGCTATGGCGCAGGAAGAAGACGACGCCGACGGGGATCTGGAGGAGGTTCCAGGACGCGTCGTCGAGGGTGTGGCCGGGGTCGACGAGATAGCGGTCGGGGACGGTCTGGAACTGTCCGCCGCCGGCACCGGGCCGGTCGAAGAGGAGTGCGCAGGCGGTGCAGGCACAGGCCAGCGCGCGGCGTTCGGTGTTCACCAGGTGGCGGTGGTTGTGCTCGGCCAGTACGACACCGCACAGTTCGCAGCGTTCGGGGGTGGGCGGTACCGGTGCGCGGAAGCGGCGCAGGCCGCGGTGGGCGGCCGCCGGTCCGAGCCGCGGGGACGCCGCCTGCCGGCCGCTCACGGGGCGGTGTCGGCGGTCGGCGGACGACGCGAGATCTGCAGCAGCGCCGGTTCGGCCCGGTCCCCGGGCACCTCCCACCGCACCGAGGTCACCTCGGGCGCGAAGCAGGACACGGTGGCCTCGACGGCCTGTCGGGCCTGCTGGTTCGTGCTCGGGCAGCCGCAGCCTCCGCCGTCACCGGCGCGCAGCCGCAGCTCCCCGCTCTCCGCATCGAACTCCACGACATCCGCGGGGTGTTGACGGCGGACGCTGTCGAGCGCGCGGCCGATGCGTGCCGTGGTGTCCTCGGGGTGCAGGTCGTGCAGCACGAGCAGGCTGGTCACCAGCTCGTCGCTCAGCAGCGCCGGCCGGGGGCCGCCGTCTTCCGTGCCGCTGCTCACCAGGTGCATGATCCGGGCGAGTCCCGCGCCGTAGAAGTCCATCAGCAGCCGGACCAGCTCCTCGGCGGCGGCGCTCGCCTCGCGGTCGCGCCCGGCGAGGTGCTCCAGCACCTCTTCGACGCGCCGTCCGGTCGCCTCGGCGTTCGGCACGGCGTCCCTGGACGCGGTGCCCTGGGGAGCGCCCGCTCCGGGTGCGGCGGCCGGCGCCGCGGTGGCCCGGGCGGTCATCCGCCCAGTCCGCTCAGGCCGGTGGGCACATGCATCTTCTGGACGGACTTGCCGCCTCCGACGTACATGTGGACGCCACAGGGCAGACACGGGTCGAAGCTGCGCACCGCGCGCATGATGTCGATGCCCTTGAAATTCTCCGGGGAGTTCTCCTCGAAGATCGGGGTATTCTGCACGGCGTCCTCGTACGGTCCCGGGGTGCCGTAGGTGTCGCGGGTGCTGGCGTTCCACGGGGTGGGCGGGTACGGGTGGTAGTTGGCGATCTTCCCGTCCCGGATGACCATGTGGTGCGAGAGCACACCGCGTACCGCCTCGGTGAAGCCGCAGCCGATGGACTCGTCGGGCACCTCGAACTTCTCCCAGGTCTGGGTGCGTCCGGCCCGGACCTCTTCGAGCCCCTGCTCGGCGAAGTGCAGGGCCATGGCCGCCGTGTACGCCTGGAAGTAGGTGCGGGCGCGGTTCCGCTCCAGCGCGTTGCTCCACTTCGGGATCTTCCACTCGAAGCGGGCCTCGGGCCTGGTCATGCTGCGCGGCAGGTCGATGGTGACGCTGTGGCCGGTGGCCTTGACGTACGGGGTGTCGACGAGCCCGGACAGCGCGGTGGACCACAGCCGGGCGATCGGGCCGCCGCCGGTGTCCAGCGCCAGATGCTCCTTGCCGTCGAACCAGCGCGGGGACATCACCCAGCTGTACTTGTCGTTGAAGTCGCGCTTCTGCGGCGCGGGGATGGTGTGCTGGTTCCACGGGTGGCGCGGGTCGACGGGGTTGCCGAGCGGGTCGTGGGTGACGAACAGCTCCTGGCCTGCCCAGTCCTGGTAGTAGGAGCTGCCCAGCAGGATCCGGATGCCGAGGTTGATCTCGGTGAGGTCGTTGGTGACCAGCTTGCCGTCGACGATGATGCCGGGGGTGACGAACATCTTCCGCCCCCAGTCCGTCATGTTGCGATAGGTGAAGTCGCAGTGGTCGGGGTCGTTGAGCGCCCCCCAGCAGCCCAGCAGCACCCGTCGCCGGCCGACCTCCTCGTATCCGGGCAGCGCCTCGTAGAAGAAGTCGAACAGGTCGTCGTGGAGCGGGACGACGCGCTTCATGAACTCGACGTAGCGCATCAGCCGGCTGAGGTAGTCGGTGAAGAGCTGGACGCTGGCGATGGTGCCGACGCCGCCCGGGTAGAGCGTGGAGGGGTGCACATGGCGGCCCTCCATGAGGCAGAACATCTCCCGGGTGTAGCGGCTGACCTGCAGCGCCTCGCGGTAGAACTCGCCTTCGAGGGGGTTGAGGGAGCTCATGATGTCGGCGATGGTGCGGTAGCCGTGCTCGGCCGCGTGCGGGGCCTCGGTGCGCTGGGCGAGTTCCCAGACGCCGGGGTTGGTCTCGCGGACCATTTTTTCGCAGTAGTCGACCCCGACCAGGTTCTCCTGGAAGATGTTGTGGTCGAACATGTACTCGGCGGACTCGCCGAGGTTGATGATCCACTCCCCCAGGTGCGGGGGCTTCACCCCGTAGGCCATGTTCTGCGTGTAGACGGAGCACGTGGCGTGGTTGTCACCGCAGATACCGCAGATCCGGCTGGTGATGAAGTGCGCGTCGCGCGGGTCCTTGCCCCGCATGAAGACGCTGTAGCCGCGGAAGACGGAGGAGGTGCTGTAGCACTCCGCCACCCGCTTCTGCTTGAAGTCGATCTTCGTGTGGATACCGAGGCTGCCCACGATCCGGGTGATCGGATCCCAGGACATCTCCGTCAGACCGCTGCCGTCACCGGCCGCCTTTGTCTTCGGTGCCATCGTGAGTGCCGTGCCCTTCTGTTGCGCGCGGAAGTGAGGTCGGACGGAGGTCCGGAAGGAGCCGGACGGCTACGGACGGGGTGCGCTCACCACGGTTTCCGGTAGCCGGTGGTCAGTTGGTCGCCGCGATGCCGCCACTTGGGCTCGTGGTCGACGGTCTTGGCCGTGATGCCGCGCAGCCGGCGGACGACGCTGCCGTACGCGGCACTCGCGGTGCTGGAGACCTTGCCGCCGGGCGGCTCGTCCATGAACGGCATGAACTTGTCGGGGAAGCCGGGCATGGTGCAGGCGATGCAGATACCGCCGACGTTCGGACAGCCGCCGATGCCGTCCATCCAGCCCCGCTTGGGCACGTTGCATTTGACCACGGGACCCCAGCATCCGAGCTTCACCGAGCACTTGGGCGAGTCGTAGGTGGTCGCGAACTGGCCCTGCTCGTAGTAGCCGGCCCGGTCGCAGCCCTCGTGCACGGTCTTCCCGAAGAGCCAGGTCGGCCGCAGCTGGTCGTCCAGCGGGATCATCGGGGCCGAGCCCACCGCCTGGTAGAGCAGATAGGTCAGCGTCTCCGAGAAGTTGTCCGGCTGGATCGGGCAGCCGGGCACACAGACGATCGGGATCCCGGCCTTGGAGGTCCAGTCCCAGCCCAGGTAGTCGGGCACGCCCATGGCCCCGGTCGGATTGCCCGCCATCGCATGGATACCGCCGTATGTGGCACAGGTGCCGATGGCGACCACGGCGAGCGCCTTGGGGGCGAGCCGGTCGATCCACTCACTGGTGGTGATCGGCTGACCGGTCTCGGGGTCGTCACCGAAACCGCACCAGTAGCCCTCCGGCTTGATGGATTCGTTCGGGATGGATCCCTCGATGACCAGCACGAACGGGTCGATCTCGCCGCGCTCGCCCTTGAAGAACCACTCGATGAAGGTGTCCGCGCCCTGGACCGGGCCGCATTCGAAGTCGATCAGTGGCCAGTGGACAGCGATCTTGGGCAGCCCCGGCAGCACACTGAGCGCGATCTCCTCAATGCTCGGCTGGGTCGCCGCGGTCAGCGACACGGAGTCGCCGTCGCAACTCAGGCCGGCGTTGATCCAGAGAATGTGGATCGGGGACTCGTCCTCGGCGGACGGCTTTCCGTTCGCAGCGGCCTTGGCGGCCACGCTCGAAGCTGCAGACATGGGGATGGCTCCTCGGCAGATATGCAACGAAAGCACTCATTCAAGGCTTCCATCCACCTTGGTAACACCGATCCGGAGCCGCGGGGCGGTCACAAGGGGCCGTTGCGGTGACGCACCCCGAGCCCCCTTGGGCGGAACGCCCCCGAGCCCCTTTCGCGGATGCCCCTCCCCCGCCACGGAACGCCGGGAGCCGGGCGACCGCCCTCGCGGCCGCCCGGCTCCCGTGTCGCCGTACAGCGGGTCAGCCCAGCCCTCCGGCCTCCACCGCGGTCACATCGAACCGTCCGCCGCACACCCGCAGACCGGCACTGCCCGTGGTCATCGGCTCCTTGGATCCGGGCGGGTAGACGAACACGAGCTGCGAACGGTCCCAGCACGGGGTGTCCGAGACGCCCTCGTTGAGGGTGTGCAGCAGCACGTGTGCGCTCTGCCCCGGCTGGAGCCGCACGGCGCCACCGGAGCCGCCCCCGCGGGTGGCGGGCTTGCCGACGGCCGAACCGTCCCGCTTGATCAGCGAGACCCCGGGGAAGCCGCGCAGGGAACAGGCCTTCTTGCCCTTGTTCGTGAAGACGAGGGGGTAGCGGATGTTGCCCGCACCGGCGTCGGAGGCCCCCAGGCGCAGCGACATCTGGTCGGCGGTGCAACGGTCCGACGCCGCCATGGCGGAGGCCTGGGACTGTGCGGCGCTCGGTGACGTGCCCTTCGGCTTGCTGCCGGGGGGCGTCGACTTCTCCGAGGAGGCCGAGGGCCGCTGACCGGTCGCGGAGGACTTCGGCCCCGCCCCGGCCGACTGCGAGCCGTCACCGCTCTGCTGGTCGTGGGACGTGACGGGTGCGGCGTTGGACGAGGGGCGCGAGGTGGCGTCGGGCCCGCTCTGGCAGGCGGTGAGCCCCAGCGCCGCGACGGCGATCAGCGATCCCGCGGCGACACGCCGGCCGCGGCCGAGTGTCTTGAAGGTGAGCGACATAAGTGTCCCCCTCGTCTGGTAGGTGCGAGCTCTCGTCGTAGGTGCGTACGGTCCGTCCCATGCTCCTGCCAGCGTGGCCTCGGGCACTGCCGGTCCGCTAACGAGGCACTAACACACCACTAACGAACCAGGGCACTCGGCACGCCGGTCACTCCGGAAATCGGCGTGACCAGCCGGTATCCGGATCGTGTCGCCCAGAATCGCAGAGAATTCCCGAGTTGCGGATACGCCACCGCCAGGTTCGGCCGTTCCATCGATCCAGATCACCGGTCCCCTGGGCCACGGCAAGCTCAGCGGCCCCGGTTCGCTAGGGGGTGCCCCGGTCCCCGCTCGCCCGGTTGACGGCCGACAGTACCGCCCGCACCGAGGCCGTCAGGACGGACGTGTCCTGCCCCGCTCCCCAGCACGTGGCGTCACCGATACGGCACTGGACATAGGCGACGGCGGCGCTGTCCGGACCGGAGGCGAGACCGTGCTCGGCGTAAGCCAGGATGTCGACGGGGTGCCCCGCCGCGGCCAGTGCGTCGGCGAATGCGGCGAGCGGGCCGTTACCGGAGCCCTCATAGCACCCCGGGCCTTCCTCGCCCTCGGCCGTCGCCCCGCTCAGCTCGCACCGGACACGGTGCCGGCCCGGAGCGGGTTCGGTGGCGGTCCACGGGCCGAGCGACAGCGGACCGTCCTCCCCCGGCGCCAGATAGGTGCTGCGGAACAGCTCCCACAGATCCTTCGGCGTGACCTCCTGCCCGCTGTCATCCGTGGCGCGCTGCACCGTGCGGGAGAAGTCAGGGCGCAGGTCCTGCGGGAGGTCCAGGCCGTGGTGCACCTGGAGGAGGTGCGCGATCCCGCCCTTGCCCGACTGGCTGTTGACCCGGATGACCGCCTCATAGGTGCAGCCGAGATCGGCCGGATCGGCCGGCAGGTACGGCACCGCCCACGGCGCCTCGCACTCCGGGACGCCCAGCCCGGCGGCGCGTCGGGCGTGGTGGGCCAGGCCCTTGCTGATGGCGTCCTGATGGGTACCGGAGAAGGCCGTGTGGACGAGCTCACCGGCGTAGGGATGGCGGGGGTGGACGGGCAGCCGGATGCAGTCCTCCACCGTGCGGCGGACGGTGCCGATGTCGGAGAAGTCGAGCATCGGGTCGACACCCTGGGTGTGCAGATTGAGGGCGAGAGTGACCAGGTCGACATTGCCGGTGCGCTCCCCGTTGCCGAACAGGCATCCCTCCACCCGCTGCGCCCCGGCCGGCACGGCGAGTTCCGCACAGGCCACCCCCGTGCCGCGGTCGTTGTGCGGGTGCACGGAGAGGACGACGCCGTCCCGCCGCGCCAGATGGCGGTGCATGTACTCGATCTGGTCGGCGTACACATTGGGCGTGGCGACCTCGACGGTGGCCGGCAGATTGTGGGTCACCGGGCGGTCCGGTGCGGCATCCCAGAGCTCTGTCAGACCGTTGCAGATCTCCAGGACGAGGTCGGGCTCGGTGAGGTTGAAAACCTCCGCCGAGAACTGGAACCGGATGTCGGCCCCGGGCCGGGCGGCGGCCAGCCGGGCCATCTGCGTCGCGCAGTACGTACCAGATGGTGCACCTCTTCCCGGCTCCGGCCGAGGACCACCTCGCGCCAGGTGGGTGCGGTCGGCGTGTAGAGGTGCACGACGGTGCGCGGCAGCCCCTCGATGGCCTCGAAGGTCCGGTCGATCAGATCGCGGCGGGCCGGAGTGAAGACCACGACCGTCACCTCGTCCGGCACGGCGCCGCTCTCGGCGAGGTGCCGGACGAAGTCGAAGTCGGTGCGGCTCGCGGAGGGGTAGGCGACCTCGATCTCCTTGAAGCCCATCGCGACGAGCAGATCGAACATCCGGCGCTTACGGGCCGTGTCCATCGGCTCGGCCAGTGCCTGGTTGCCGTCGCGCAGGTCGACCGGCACCCACAGCGGGGCCCGCTCGATCCGGGCGGCGGGCCAGGCACGTTCGGTCAGCGGTACCTCGACGCGGTCGTGGGCGGGCCGGTAGCGGTGGGCCGGCATCGCACTGCCGCGCTGCGGATTCCACGCCGGCGCGTCGGCGGGTACCGGTCCGGCGGGCATACGGAGCGTGGGGAAGGGGAGCGTCGCGCCGTGCGTGGCGACGGAGGCGGAGGGGAACTTGGCGGGGTGGCTACGGGGCATGTCTGTCCTTCACAGGCCGGCGGGAGACCGGCAGCACCGCACCCCGCGGCGGGGTGCCGGTCGCGTCAGGCCCCGCCGCGGCGGCCGAGAAGGAGACCACGCAGCTTCATGGCGGGTACACTAACCATGACTCAACTCCTCAGACAACCTGAGAGGCATGACGGGATGTCGCTCGAAGCGCTCCGCCCCAGTCCACTGGTCGAGCAGGCCGCCCAGCGGCTGCGCGACCAGATCACCGGCGGTCACTGGCCGGTCGGCACCAAACTCCCCGGCGAAACGACTCTGGCCAAAACCCTCGGCGTCGGCCGCTCCACGGTGCGCGAAGCCGTACGGGCCCTGGCCGGTGCCGGGTTGGTGCAGCCGCGGCAGGGCGCCGGCGTCTTCGTGATCGCTACCGAGCCCACCGAGGACTGGCCCGCCCGTCTGCGCCGCGCGGCCGTCGCCGATGTCTACGAGGTCCGCGCCATGGTCGAGGTGCAGGCCGCCCGGCTGGCCTCCACCCGGCGCACGGACACCGACATCGCGACGCTGCGGTCCGCCCTCGACCGGCGGCGTACGGCCGCGGCCCAAACCGACCACGCGGCCTTCGTGGACGCGGACATCGCACTGCACGCAGCGGTGGTCGCGGCCGCGCACAACCCCGTACTCAGCGATCTCTTCGCGGAGTTCGTACCGGCGCTGCGCCAGGGGCTGATCGATCTCGTGGAGCTCCTGGGGCTGCGCGACGAAGACCCACAGCACGGTGACGCCCGCCATGCGGCGCTGGTCGAGGCGGTCGCCGACGGGGACGGCGAGGCGGCGAGCCGCATCCTGCAGACCGAGTTCGACGGAACGCTGGCGCAGCTTCCGGGTCGGTGACCTGCGCGGCACGGCCCGCGAACGGCACCTGCCGATTACCGCCGAGCCCCCGGCATTGGACAGGATGGGCGGCATGACCGAGATCCGTACCCCCCGCCTCATCCTCCGCCGCTGGACCGACGACGACCTCGCCCCCATGGCGGATATCAACACGGACCCGGCGGTCATGCGCTGGATCGGCGACGGCTCCGCCCTGAGCCTGGAGCAGACCGCCGAGGAGATCGAAGGGTGGGAGGAGGAGTGGGACGACGAGGGCTTCGGCCTCTTCGCCGTCGAGTTGCTCGCCTCGGGCGAACTGGCCGGATGCGTCGGACTGTCCGTGCCCGGATTCCTTCCGGAGGCGGCGCACGACGTGGCGATCAGCTGGCGCTTCGGACGGCAGTACTGGGGCCAGGGCTACGCTTCCGAAGCCGCCCAGGCCGTGCTGGAGTTCGCCCTGCAGGACCGTGGCCTGGACCGCGTCATCGCCGTCAACCGCCTCGGACACGAGGCCTCGGACAACGTCCTGCGCAAGCTCGGTATGGCCTTCGAGCGGGAGACGACGCATCCGGAGTACGGCCATGCGCTGACGGTGTACAGCATTGATCTCACGGAGTACCAGGCCTGAGCGGGGCACAGCGCGGGGCGGCCCGGAAGCCGGGCGGGGCCGCCCACACTCCGTGCACCGCACGCCTGGGTCAGCGAGTGGCCGCCGACGGCTGGGCGAGGTCCAGGTCGAGGATCTCGTGGGCGCCGCCGGCGAGGGATATCGGGGCGGCATGCGGCGGGAAACCGGCTGCCGTGAGGGTGTAGTGAGCGCCGTTCAGGTCGGAGAAGGCGAACACGCCGTCCGGCCCGGTCACGGTGTGCCCCGCGACGGCGCCGTCCTCGACAAGGGTCACGGCGGCGTCGGCGAGCGGCCGGCCGTTCGGCCCCCGTACCGTTCCACGGACGGTGGCGGTCGGCCGCAGGCGTGCGTCCTGCCGTTCCGGCTCGCCGCCGGACAGTTCGACGGCACGGGCCTGCGGCTGGTGGCCGGGGGCGCTCAGCACCAGGGTGTACGGGCCGGGCGGGACGGGGGCGAGGTCCCAGCTCCCGTCGGCG
This sequence comes from Streptomyces lydicus, assembly GCF_004125265.1. Lineage (GTDB taxonomy): Bacteria > Actinomycetota > Actinomycetes > Streptomycetales > Streptomycetaceae > Streptomyces > Streptomyces lydicus_C. The sequence continues at coordinate 8,272,402 of NZ_RDTE01000003.1, read as the reverse complement.
GCGGAGGCCGTACGGGCCACCACGTCGCCACCGGCGTCGGTGAGGACGATGCCTCCGCCGGCCAGCGGGGCGCCCTCAGGGCCGGGGCCCCCGAGCAGCACACCGCCCAGCCGGCCGGTGCCCGCGAGTATCAGATCGACGCGGGCGGAAACGTCCTCGCCCCGGTACATGGCCGAGGCGGCATACGGGGTGTGGCCGGGCGCGGCGCCCGTGAGGACGTAAGTGCCCGCCGCGGGGGCCGCGAGCGCATAGCGCCCATCGACGTCTGCCGCGGTGACGCCGGCCTGCCGCCCCTGGCGGTCGATCAGGGTGATGCTCGCGCCCGGTATCGGACCACCGGAGGTGTCCAGGACCCGGCCGGCGAAGCCGTAACGGGTCGCGGTCGGCACTGCCGCGGTCGTCAGGGTCGCGGTTGGCTCGGTCGGCGCGTCCGGCACGGTCGCAGCGGCGACCTCGGCGCCGGCACCGGCCACGCCCCCGGCACCATCCTCACTGATGGCGCCGTCGTCACTGATGACGCCTCCGTCACCACCGTCACCGCCGTCCGTGCTCTGCGCGACCAGGGTCGGCCCGGACGCCTGGCGCGCCGAGGGCAGGAAGGCGGCCAGGACGGCACCGACGATGACGGCGGCCGTGGCGATCAGGAAGGAGACCCGGAACCCGGTCATCGTCGGCACCGTGGCCGGTCCCATCCGCTGGGACATATGGGCCAGCACCATGCCGATCACGGCGCTGGACACCGAGGTGCCGATCGAGCGCATCAGGGTGTTCAGACCGTTGGCCGCGCCGGTCTCGGAAGGGTCGACGGCACCGATGATCAGCGCGGGCAGCGAGGAGTACGCCAGGCCGATACCGGCGCCGAGCACCACCGCGATGATGACGGTCTGCCAGGGGGCCGTCATCAGGCCGAGGCCCGCGCCGTAGCCGATCGCGATGACCAGCATGCCGATCAGCAGCGAGACCTTGGGGCCGCGCCGGGCGGCGATCCGCGCGTACAGCGGGGCGACGAGCATCATCGTCAGGCCGAGCGGCGCCATGCACAGGCCGGCCACCACCATCGACTGGCCGAGACCGTAGCCGGTCGACTCGGGCAGCTGCAGCAACTGCGGGAGCACCAGGGAGACCGCATAGAAGGCCACTCCGACGGTGATCGAGGCGAGGTTGGTCAGCAGGACCTCGCGGCGGGCGGTGGTCCGCAGATCGACCAGAGGGTCGGCGATGCGCAGCTCCATCACGCCCCACAGCACCAGGATCAGGGCCGCGATACCGAACAGGCCGAGAGTGGTCGGCGAGCCCCAGCCCCAGTCGCTGCCCTTGGTGACGGGCAGCAGCAGGGCGACCAGGCCGGCCGACAGCCCGAGGGCGCCCGCCACGTCGAAGCGTCCCCGGGCACGCACCGCGCTCTCCGGGACCGTCAGGAAGGTGAGCAGCATCGACAGCACACCGAGACCGGCGGCGCCGAAGAACAGGGCGTGCCAGTCGGCGTGTTGGGCGACCAGGGCCGCGACCGGCAGCGCGAGCCCGCCGCCCACACCGATCGACGAGCTCATCAGGCCCATGGCCGAGCCGAGCCGTTCGCGCGGCAGCTCGTCGCGCATGATGCCGATGCCGAGCGGAATGGCACCCATCGCGAAGCCCTGCAGCGCCCGTCCCACGATCATGGTGAGCAGGTCGCTGGTGAATCCGCAGACCAGCGAGCCGACGACCATGACGGCAAGGCTGGTCAGCAGCATCCGCCGCTTGCCGTAGAGGTCACCGAGGCGCCCCATGATGGGCGTCGAGACGGCGCCCGCGAGGAGGGTGGCCGTCATCACCCAGGTGGCGTTGCTGGGCGCCGTGTCGAGCAACACCGGCAGGTCCTTGATGACCGGCACCAGCAGCGTCTGCATGACGGCGACGACGATGCCGGAGAAGGCGAGGACCGGGACGATGCCACCGCGGGTTCTGCGCCGGCCGCCCGTGGCCGCGTCGGGCACCGGGGGCACGGCAGCGGTGCCCGCCATCCTTCCGGGGAGCTGGTCCGTCGTCATCGGGGTCATGCGGGCGGCCTCCAGGGCGGCAGAGGTGAGCGGCGGTGGGAGTGGGGGGTGAGCAGGCGGTGAGAGCGGCGGAGCAGGGGTGAGCGGCAGCGTTCGAGGGGCTGGGGCGTCTCCCCCGGCATCGGCATGATCAGGCCATGGATACGTGCATGCCGAACGTTTTATTGCGGGGGTCTATTCCGCGACACCGGCCGCCTTCGCTCCCCGGCGGGCGTGATCTGCCTCACTCCGCCCCGCCCCTGACTCCCCCTCGCCCCGTTCATCGGGCCTCCCCCGGACTTGCCGTCGACACGCGGACTCCGCTGAACCCACCGAGTCCCAGTGAACAGCACACCACTGACAATGCCGTCCGGCAGAGGCCACAGGCCATCACCGGCCACCCGCTGCCGGACGCCGCGAGCCACCCGCCCAAAGGCGCCGGGGTCAGCTCGCCGCGGCGCCGGTCCCGGCGTTGGCCGACGCCGTCCCCTGCAGGGCGGCATCGAGTTGTGCGCCGCGCTCGGAATCCAGCTTGAGCTTGGCGAGGACGGCCGGAACCGCAACGCTCGGGAGGGTGTGCTCGAAGAAGACGGTCAGCCGGCGGCTGAGATCGGCCCGGTTGGTGAAGGCATGGGACATCATCTGCAACCCGGCGAAGGCGCCGACGTAGAGCTCCGCGGTCTCCCGCACGACGATGCTCTCCAGCACTTCACCGCGGCCCTTCGCCTCGTTCAGCAGCCCCTCCACGAACACGCTCCACGAGAGCATCGACTGCTTGCGGTCGAGGTGATTGGAGCCCTGTTCGACCGCCAGCCGCGCCGCCCCGCGCTGGATCGGGTCACTGCGCAGCCGGTACGCCAGCACCTGGCCCGCGTCGACGAACTCCTGCAACTTGATCTTCTGCGGCTCGACGGCGATGTCCAGTACGTGCTCATCGAGCACCGCCAGCGCGAGCTGTTCCTTGGAGGCGAAGTGGAAGTACAAGGCGCCCTTGGTGACGCCTGCGCGGTCGAGGACTTCGGCGATGGTTGCGCGGTCGTAGCCGAGGTCGTCAAAGACCGCGGCGGCAGCCTCCAGAATCAGTCGCCGGGTCCGGATCGCGCGGTCCTGTTGGGCCACAGGACGCCTCCTGTCTCTCGTGTGCTCCATGTTCGCATCAGTTAGCTACCGCTCAATTCCCCCCTGGGTCAGCCGTTTGCGGCAATTCGACGCCCGGCGTTGAAAACAAAACCGGATGGTACGTATCTTATCAGCGATGCACCTCTTCCCTTAGAGACGCCTGGGGGCACTCATGAGCGACACGATGCACGTCAGCGGCACGGTTCAGCCCAGGGCTCCACATCAGACGCACTCGGAGGGGAACCACCGCACGCCCCCCGGACGTCACCACGCCCCCTGTGTCCCCCAGGAGTTCGTCCACCGGCCCATTGTCGACGACATTCTGGTCACGTCATGGCACCGGCTGGACGACTCCCGCTTCACGCTGACCGCCCAGTGGCCGCACGACCACGGGTACTTCACTCCGACGCACGGCCGCCACCACCTCATCCTCACCGGCGAGACCATCCGCCAGGCGGGGCTGCTCCTGTGCCACACCGAACTCGGCGTACCCGTCGGCCACCACTTCATCCTCGGCAACCTGGTGTACACAACTCATCCCGAGCACCTGGCCGTTGGCCGCGGACCCACCCGGCTGACCATCGACGTCACCTGCAGCCGGATGCGCCTTCGGGGCGGCACGCTGTCCAGCGGCCACTTCGCCATGACCCTCCGCAAGGCCGGCCGGATCGTCGCTACAGGCCATTCCGACGTCACCGTCACCTCCCCTGCCGTCTACCGCCGGATCCGTGGCGAACGGCTGGCCGCACGCCGCACCCTGGACCCACTGCCCGTACCCGTCCCGCACCAGCTGACCGGCAGCGCCATGGACAGCGATGTCCTGCTGTCCCCGACCGACGGATCCGGCCGATGGGAACTGCGCATCGCGCCCGGGCATGGCGCGATGGTGAATCCGGCGAACGACCACATTCCCGGAATGCTGCTGCTCGACGCCGCACAGCAGGCCGCCCGGGCGCTGACCGCGCCCCGGATCTTCGTGCCGTACGCCTTCGGCACCGAATTCCACCGCTACGCCGAGCACGGCGTCCCCTGCACCCTCGCGGCCCGGCACGTCCCTTCCGCGCTCCCCTCCACCACAACGGTCCAGGTCACCGGCTGCCAGGAGGGCAAGCCGGTGTTCGTCTCCACCCTGACCGCACTGGACGCCCGGCACTGAGCGCACACCGCACGGGCCATAGCGCTCTCGACAGGGACTCCGCACTGCACGAACCACCGGGCCGCGCGGCCTACGAGGCGTCTGTCGCGCGTGGCAACGGCTCTTGAGGCATGGGGCATGGGGCATCGGGCTCCCCGGGTGCCCCACCAGCGGGGAAAGCAACCGGCGGCGGCACGCCACCACAGGTGAACGGAAGGCCAGGAACGATCATGGGTGACCTCAAGGGGAAGACCGCGCTGGTGACGGGATCCAGCCGCGGCATCGGCCGGGGCATCGCCCAGCGCCTCGCGGCGGACGGTGCGCTGATCGCCGTCCATTACGGCAGCAATGACCTCGCTGCCAAGGAAACGGTCGAAAGCATCACGCGTACGGGCGGCCGGGCATTCATGGTCGGCGCGGAACTGGGAGTCCCCGGCGACGCCGAAGCCCTCTTCGCCGCCTTCGACGCCGAACTCGTCGCCTCCGGCGCGCAGCCCGGCCTCGACATTCTCGTCAACAACGCCGCGCAGAACTTCCCCGGGCACATCGACGCGGTCACCTACGAGGAGTTCGACCGCACCCTCGCCGTCAACATCAGGGCCCCGTTCTTCCTCATCCAGCACGGTCTGCGACGGATGCGGGACGGCGGACGCATCATCAACATCTCATCGGCGGTGACGAGTACGGCACACCCGTCGCAGATCGCCTACAGCGTCGCCAAGGGCGCCCTGGAAACGCTCACCCACACCCTCGCCAAGGACGTCGGCGCACGCGGGATCACGGTGAACACCGTCGCCCCCGGCTGGGTCGAAACCGATGTGACGGCGGCGCGGAGGGCGACACCTGAGGGGCGGGCCGCGATGGCGGCCTACTCCGTCTTCAACCGTATCGGCCGCCCCTCCGACATCGCGGACGTCGCCGCGTTCCTGGCCTCCGACGCCTCCCGTTGGATCACCGGCCAGCGCTTCGACGTCACGGGCGGCTCGATGCTCTGACCTTCGTCGGTGCGGGTACCGTCAGCCGGCGTCCGGACCGGCCCCCTCGATGCCGAGGAGCTGCCGCTTGCGTACGGGCCCGCCCGCGTATCCCGACAGGGATCCATCGGCGGCGATCACTCGGTGGCAGGGCCGGACGACGAGCAGCGGATTCGCGCCGATCGCCGTGCCGACGGCACGCACCGCGCCCCGCGCCGCGCCGATCCCGGCCGCGATGGCCCCGTACGTGGTCGTGGTCCCGTACGGAACGGCCTCCAGGGCCCGCCACACGCGCCGCTGGAAGTCGGTGCCCCGGGTGTCGGCGAAGGTGAGGGCGAAGCGGGTCAGCTCGCCGTCGAAGTAGGCGCGGAGCTGACGGGCGATCTCGGCGAAGGCGTCCGGGTCGTAGGTCCAGCCGTCCTGTACGGTCGCGCCGCCCTTCTGGCCGGGCACGCTGAGCGAGGCGAGCGCGGTGCCGCCGGGTGCGGCGGCTGATTCCTCGCCGACCAGCAGGAGTTCGCCCAGCGGGCTGTCGAGGGTGGTGTAGAGCGTCATGGTCCGGTGCTTTCCGTGGTGGAGGGGTGGGGGTGCGCCGGTCCGGCGACCGGCACGTTCCAGAAGTGGTGCAGAGCGTACGAGCGCCAGGGGCGCCAGTCGTCCGACCGCGCGGCCACACTGTCCGTCGGGACTCCGGCCCGGCGCATCCCGGCCAGTACGGCCGCATCGCCGGTGAGCAGCACATCGGGGTCCCCGAGGGCGCGCATCCGGATGTAGCCCGCGGTCCACGGGCCGATGCCGCGCAGGCCGAGCAGCGCCCGTTCGGCTTCGTCCCGGTCGGCTCCGGCGTCCAGCACGACGGTGCCGTCGGCGAGCGCGGCGCCGAGGGTGCGCAGGGCCGTCCGCCGCGATCCGGGCATGCCGATCTCCGCGAGCGAGGCCTGTGCCAGATCGTCGGCGCGGGGGAAGAGGTGGGTGAGCGTTCCGGACGGCTCCGGCAGGGGTTCGCCGTACGCGGCGACCAGCGCGTCACCGAGAGCGCGTCCGGCCGCGACCGAGACCTGCCGGCCGAGCACGGCGCGGACCGCCAGCTCGTCCGGGTCGGCGGCCCCCGGAGACCGCAGTCCGGGATGCCGGTCCACCAGCCGTGCCAGGACGGGGTCTTCACCGAGCCGCTCGGCGACCGCGTACGGGTCCGCGTCCAGGTCGAAGAGGCGCCGCACCCGCTGCCCCGCGGTGGTGAGGTCGCGCAGTTCGGTGAGGCGCAGCCGGCAGTTCAGCCAGCCGTCTCCGGTCGCCTCGTCGACCTCGGCGATACCGGTGCCGTGCGGCAGCCGCAGGGTGCGCCGGTAGGTGCGGGCGCCGGGCTCGCCGCTGACCTCCTCGATACCGGTGATCGCGCGCCGCTGGAGGTGGTCGAAGAGCTGCGGTGCCGCGTACGGGCCCCGGAAGGCCAGCCGCAGCGGCAGCACCCCGGGCGCAGCGTGCGACGGCACCGGGGCGCCTCGGGCCGCTTTCCCGGGGCGGCCGGCCCGCAGCTCGCCCGGCGTGAGCGCGTAGATCTCCTTGATGGTGTCGTTGAACTGGCGCACGCTGGCGAACCCGGCGGCGAACGCGATCTCGGCGGCCCGCAGGCCGGTGGTCTGCAGCAGAACCCGCGCGGTGTGGGCGCGCTGCGCCCGCGCGAGTGCCACCGGGCCGGCGCCGAGCTCGGCATTCAGCTGCCGCTGCACCTGCCGGGCGCTGTACCCGAGCCGGGCCGCCAGCCCGGTGACCCCCTCCCGGTCCACCACACCGTCGCCGATCAGCCGCATCGCCCGCCCGACGACATCGGCGCGGGCATTCCACTCGGCGGAGCCGGGCACCGCGTCGGGGCGGCAGCGGCGGCACGCCCGGAAGCCCGAGCCCTGGGCGGCCGCGGCGGTCGGGAAGAAGGCGACGTTGTGCCGTCGGGGCGTGGTGGCGGGGCAGCTCGGCCGGCAGTAGATCCCGGTCGTGGACACCGCGAAGAAGAAGGCGCCGTCGAATCTGGCGTCCCTGCTGCGCACCGCCTCGTACCTGCTGTCCTCGCTCATCACAGGTCCACTGTGCCGCAGGTCGGGCGGCGGTGCTGGCGGAAATCGGACGGCGCGTTCGGGCCTGGCGGCTGGCCCCGGTCAGGCCGGCGGCATCGGCCAGTCGTCCAGCGAGCCGCCGCGCCATTCGACGAGCCGGGGGTCGTCCAGCGCGATGTCCTCGGCCGGGCCGGCGACACCCGCACGGCGGAGGAATTCGGCGACATCACCACGGCCGTGGGCCAGGCCCACGATCTGCCCACGTACGGTCACCCGTCGGCCACCGGAGGGGGTCGGCGGGTGCACGATGACAGGCGGGTGCTCGGACATGCCTCCAGCGTGCGCCGGGCTTTCTGCTCGCGCACGTCGGCAGCCGCCATGAGCAGCATCCCCTGTCCCTGCAAGCTGCGAGCATGTACCAGGCCGGCCGGTGCCCGGGACCGCGAGGAGGCCGCTCCACAGCGCCCCGGAACCCGGCCTCCCCGACGGAATCATGAGGCCGACCGTGAACAACCCCCTGGACTCAGCCGAGTTCTCCCGGGATCCGTATCCGCTGCTCGCCGCCCTGCGGGCGCGCGGCCCGGTACAGCGGGTGCGTACCGGCAACGGCCGTACGACCTGGGTCGTCACCGGCTGGGCGGAGGCCAGGGCGGCGCTGGCGGATGCCCGGCTGTCGAAGGACACCGCCCGCTACTTCGCCGACCGGCCCGGCAACCGCCGACTGGCCCCCGCCGTCAGCCGCACCATGCTCGCCACCGACCCGCCGCACCACGGCCGGCTGCGGAGGCTGGCGATGAAGGCCTTCACTCCAGCGGCCGTGGCACGGCTGGAGCCCCGTATCCGGGCGATCGCAGAGGAGCTGGCCGACGCACTGGCCACGCGTGGGTCGGCCGACCTCGTCGAGGAGTTCGCCGAGCCGCTGCCGATCACGGTGATCAGCGAGCTGCTGGATGTGCCGGAGCCGGACCGTGCGGCGGTCCGGCGCTGGTCCCATGACCTGTTCGCCGCGGCGGCCCCGGACACCGTGGACCGCGCGTCACACGCCCTCAGCGACTACATGACGCGGCTGATCGCGGCCCGGCGCGAAAACCTGGGGGACGACGTCCTCAGCGGCCTGATCGCCGCCCGGGACGAAGCCGACCGGCTGTCCGAAGCCGAACTCGTCTCCCTGGCCGTACTGTTGGTGGTCGCGGGTCACGAGACCACCACCCATCTCATCGGCAACGGCATGGTGGCCCTGCTCCAGGACGACGCGCTCCGCTCCCGCCTCCGGGCCGATCCCGGTCTGCTCCCCGCCGCGGTCGAGGAGTTCCTGCGCCACGACTCCCCGATCACGCTCGCGACCTTCCGCTTCGCCACCGAACCCGTCGACCTCGGCGGCGCCCGGATCAGCGCGGGAGAGGTGGTGCTGGTGTCCCCCGGAGCCGCCAATCGCGATCCCGCACGGTTCGTCGCACCGGACGAGGTACGCCTCGACCGCCCGGGCGGTCATCTCTCGTTCGGACACGGCCCGCACCACTGCCTCGGTGCCCCGCTGGCCCGCCTCGAGGCCCGTATCGCCTTCGAGGTACTGCTGACGCGCTTCCCGGGCATCCGCCCGGCGGTGGACAGTTGGGACGCACTGGAGTGGCGTCGCACCCGCCTGATGCACGGGCCGGCCGGACTCCCGGTTGTCCTCGGACCGTGACAGCGGACCGGCGCCGTGACCGCGGGGCGGCAGTCACGGAGCCGGTAGTCATGACACCCGGAGTCATGACACCCGAAGTCGTGGCGCCCGTAGTCGTGGCGCCCGAAGTCATGACTCCGGTGCGCGGCAGGCCCGTGCCCGACCTTGAGCGGCATGTGTCAGACCTTGAGCGGCTTGATCGCGGTGGGCGCATGGCCCGGCTCGGTGGCGATGTCCTCCCACTCCTGGACACTGGCGATGTCGCTGCCGCTCATCGAGATGTTGGTGATCCGTTCGAGGATCGCCTCGACCACGACCGGGACACGGTGCTCGGCGGCCAGCTTCTTGGCTTCCTCGAAGGCGGCGCCCAACTCGCTCGGGTCGGTGACGCGGAGGGCCTTGCAGCCCAGACCCTCGACGACCTTGATGTGGTCCACGCCGTAGACGCCCAGCTCGGGGGCGTTGATGTTCTCGAACTCCAGGTTGACCTGGAAATTGATGTCGAGGTTGCGCTGGGCCTGGCGGATCAGGCCCAGGTACGCGTTGTTCACCAGGACATGCACATAAGGGATCCTGTGCTGGGCGCCGACGGCCAGCTCTTCGAGCATGAACTGGAAGTCGTAGTCGCCGGAGAGGGCGACGACCGGCGTCTGTGGGTCCGCGGTGGCCACGCCCAGCGCGGCCGGGATGGTCCAGCCGAGCGGGCCGGCCTGGCCGCAATTGATCCAGTGACGCGGCTTGTAGACGTGCAGCATCTGCGCGCCGGCGATCTGGGAGAGGCCGATGGTGGTGACGTAGCGGGTCTCCGGGCCGAAGGCCTTGTTCATCTCCTCGTAGACGCGCTGCGGTTTCATCGGGATGTCGTCGAAGTGCGTACGGCGCTGCAACCGGGCCTTGCGCACCTGGGTGGAGGCGGCCCAGGCGGAGCGGTCCGGCAGCGCGCCCGCGTCCCCGAGTTCGCGCGCGACCTCGACGAACAGCTCCAGCGCGGCCTTGGCGTCCGAGGCGATGCCGTAGTCCGGGGCGAAGATCTTGCCGATCTGGGTCGGCTCGATGTCGACGTGGACGAACTTCCGGCCCCGGGTGTAGACATCGAGCTTGCCGGTGTGGCGGTTGGCCCAGCGGTTGCCGATGCCCAGGACGAAGTCGGACTCCAGGAAGTTCGCGTTGCCGTAGCGGTGCGAGGTCTGCAGGCCGACCATCCCGGCGTTGAGCTCGTGGTCGTCGGCGAGGATTCCCCAGCCCATCAGGGTGGGGACGACGGGGATGCCGGTCAGTTCGGCGAATTCGACCAGCAGCTCGGGGGCGTCGGCGTTGATGATGCCGCCACCGGCGACGATCAGCGGCCGCTGCGACTCGCTCAGCAGCCCGAGGGCCTTCTCGACCTGGGCGCGGGTCGCGGTCGGTTTGAAGGCCGGCAGCGGCTCGTACGTCTCGGGGTCGAAGTCGATCTCCGTCAGCTGCACATCGATCGGCAGGTCGATCAGGACCGGGCCGGGCCGCCCGGAGCGCATCAGGTGGAAGGCCTGCTGGAAGACGCCGGGGACCTGCGCGGCCTCCATGACCGTGGTGGCGGCCTTGGTGACCGGCTTGGCGATCGCGGCGATGTCGACGGCCTGGAAGTCCTCCTTCTGGATCACCGCGGTCGGCGCCTGGCCGGTGATGCAGAGGATCGGGATCGAGTCGCCGGTCGCGGAGTAGAGGCCGGTGATCATATCCGTGCCGGCCGGACCGGAGGTGCCGAGGCAGACGCCGATGTTGCCCGGGTGGGTGCGGGTGTACCCCTCGGCCATGTGCGAGGCGCCCTCGACATGGCGGGCCAGCGTGTGATCGATCCCGCCCGCGCCCTTGAGCGCCGCGTAGAAGGGGTTGATCGCGGCCCCCGGCACTCCGAAGGCATGGCTCACGCCCTCCCGCTTGAGGATCTCCACCGCGGCACGAGCGGCTGTCATTCGAGGCATCGGGTACTCCTGCGTCGACCGGTCACGGGCAAGCTCCAGCGAGGGGCCGGAGAGGAAGCAATTCCGCATCACGGAATTAAAGTTTTGCTTTATGGAAGGAAAGTAGAGCGCGGCGACCGACCCGTCAAGGGGAAACCGGGCGCCCGAAGCTGAGGCCGGTGACGCGACTCAGACGGTGGCGGGGGCGGGGGCGGTGATGCACCACGGAGACGCGGGCAGCCACTACGGGCGGTGAACAGGAAGGCAGAGGACAGGGGGTAGCCATCCGGCCGTCGCCCGTAGGACGCGACACGACAGCCCCCACCGCAACTCCCTTGCAGTGGGACCCCCTTACCGGAGGCAGTGATTACCACTTACGGCAACCAGCCCATTCTTCGAGCCCTGGAGCGCCGTCATTCAGCCAGGACGGCGGCGGTGACACCGGGAAGCAATCCGCCGTTACCCCCTGAGAACCGCGGCAAGGTTATAGGTTTCACCAACTCAAGCCGTGGCACTCACCCGCCACCGGCAACCACGTCGGCAACCACACCGACATCCGCACCAACAGCCGCACCGGCGATGACAAGCCGCCCCTCATCCACTGGTTGAAGGTTGCACGAGCCCTTTTCGGCGCCCCGCTGCCAGACCCTCCGCCTACGCCGGTCCCCCGTCATACGCGCCGCACGCCACCCGCGCACACCCGGACCCCTGCCCCACCCCGGCGCATCCCCAGCGCACCGCCGACGCGCCCCCGTTCACCCCCGGCCACCCCGAGCCGGCCCCTCGGAATCTCCGTAACCGCATTTCGACGCCCGGAAGAAACGGCATACAAAAAGCCCCGCCCAAACCCGGGCGGGGCCCACACAAAAGACAACTCCGCGCACTATGGCGCGCACACCTCACCGAATCGGCATCCCCGAAACCGTCCGGGCGATCACCAGTCGCTGAATTTCACTGGTGCCTTCGAAAATCGTGTAGATAGCCGCGTCGCGATGCATCCGCTCGACCGGGTATTCGCGGGTGAAGCCGTTGCCGCCGAGAATCTGTACGGCCTGCGCGGTGACCTTCTTGGCGACCTCACTGGCGAAGAGCTTGGACATGGAGCCCTCGGCGGAGGTGAACGGCTTACCGGTCACCGCCATCCAGGAAGCGCGCCAGACCAGCAGGCGGGCGGCGTCGATCTGGGTGCGCATATCGGCGAGCTGGAAGGCCACGCCCTGATTGTCGATGATCGGGCGGCCGAACTGGGAGCGGGTCTTGGCGTACTCCAGGGCCTCCTCGTAGGCCGCGCGGGCGGTACCGACCGCCATCGCGCCGACGGCCGGACGGGAGGCCTCGAAGGTGGCCATGGCCGCGTTCTTCAGACGCTCACCACCCCCCTTGGCCTTCTCCCGGGCACGGGCGAGACGCTCGTCCAGCTTCTCCTTGCCGCCGAGCAGGCAGTGGCCGGGGACCCGGACGTCCTCCAGGACGACCTCGGCGGTGTGCGAGGCGCGGATGCCGTGCTTCTTGAACTTCTGCCCCTGGGAGAGACCGGGGGTGTTCGGGGGGACGATGAAGGACGCGTGCCCCTTGGAGCCGAGCTCGGGGTCGACCGCCGCGACGACGACGTGGACGTTGGCGATGCCTCCGTTGGTGGCCCAGGTCTTGGTGCCGTTGAGCACCCACTCATCCTTGGCCTCGTCGTAGACCGCACGGGTGCGCATCGCGGCGACGTCCGAGCCGGCGTCCGGTTCCGACGAGCAGAAGGCCGCGACCTTGACGTCGTCGACGTCGCCGTACATCTGCGGGATCCAGGTGCCGATCTGCTCCTCGGTGCCGTTCGCGAGCACACCGACGGCGGCGAGTCCGGTGCCCACGATCGACAGGCCGATGCCGGCGTCACCCCAGAACAGCTCCTCCATGGACATGGGGATACCGAGGCCGGTGGGGTCGAAGAATTGCTGGGCGTAGAAGTCCAGCGAGTACAGACCGATCTTGGCAGCTTCCTGGATGACCGGCCAGGGGGTCTCCTCGCGCTCGTCCCATTCGGCGGCGGCGGGGCGTATGACGTCCGCGGCGAAGCCGTGAACCCAGTCACGGACTTCCTTCTGCTCGTCGTTGAGCTCCATGGTGAACTCGGCCATGTCCCCTCCACTGCTGCCCGGCATTACTGTTGTTACTAGCGGTAACCCGCAGTGTGTTACTCGCCAGTAGGAGATGTCAACTCCCCTGAGAACGAATTGGCCGTGGAGATCGGGTGTTACGTTGCGCGAGCGCCACGGATTCACAAGGGTGGGGAGCACGACCATGGAAAGCACCGAGCACAGCGGCCGCCAGCAGACGGCGACCGAGCGCAGACGGCGGGAGCTGCTGGAGGCCGCCGAGCGCATTGTGCTGCGCGACGGCCCGGACGCGTCGATGAACGCCATCGCCGCCGAGGCCGGCATCACCAAGCCGATCCTCTACCGGCACTTCGGCGACAAGGGCGGTCTGTACCGCGCCCTCGCCGTACGGCACACCGACGCCCTGCTGGCCAATCTGGCGACCGCGCTGGACGCGCCCGTTCTACGCCGGGACCGGGTCGAGGCCACCCTCGACGCCTACCTGCTCGCGATCGAGGCCCGGCCGCAGGTGTACCGCTTCCTGATGCACCCGTCGGACGGGGACAACGCGTCGGAGTCCGGCTTCGACGTCGGACGGCACTCCGCACCGCTGCTGCGCCGGCTCGGCGAGGAGCTGGCCAAGGTGATCACCGACCGGCTCGACCTGGGGCCGGGCGGCGAGCTGACCGCTCGCGTATGGGGCCACGGCATCGTCGGCATGATGCACGGGGCGGGCGACTGGTGGCTGCGCGAACGCCCTTGTTCACGCGAGCAGTTGGTGACCCAGCTGGCCGATCTGCTCTGGGGCCAACTGGCCGCGGTCGAGGACCGCGAGGGCGGCCCCGGCTTTTGAGCGCCGGCTTTGAGCGCCGGCATTTGAGTCCCGGGTGTTGAGTTCCGGGTGTTGAGTTCCGGGTCTTGAATCCGGGGTCTTGAATCCCGGGCCTTGAGGGCCGGAGGGTGAGACGACGGGCGGCGCCCGGCCGTTCAACGGCCGGGCGCCGCCGTCGCGGCCCACGGGGCCCTGGCCGCCGCGCGCAGCGCCCGGCGGCGGCGCAGCCCGGTGAGGTGGTCGACGTACAGCCCGCCGTCGAGGTGGTCGCACTCGTGCTGGAGGCAGCGGGCGAAGAAGCCGGTGCCGGTCACGGTCCTGGGCTCACCGGTGACGTCGAACCCGGTCACCACGGTGTGGTCGTGGCGCGGAGTGCCGGCCTCGATGCCGGGCAGCGAGAGACAGCCCTCGGGCCCGCGGATGACCGGGCCGTCGGTCTCGACGAGCCGGGGGTTGACGAGATGCCCGAGGTGGCGGAGATCCTCGTCGTCGGGGCAGTCGTAGACGAAGACCCGCAGCGGGACCCCGATCTGGTTGGCGGCGAGGCCCACACCGTGTGCGGCGTACATCGTCGCGTACATGTCCTCGATCAGCCGGGCCAGCTCGCCGTCGAAGGCGGTGACCTCCCGGCAGGGCTCGGTCAGGGCCGGATCGCCGAGCAGGCGCAGCGGGCGGACCCGGCCGGTGGAGCCGGGGATGGTGCGGTCGGGCATGGGGGTAAGCGTACGGTCCGGCACGCCCTGGATGTCGCCGGACGGGTGGCGGGGTTCGGGCCCGGGCCCGGATCTCGATAGGCTGATCCCCGACCGAAGCCTCGGCCGGTCATCGGCTGCGGAGGAAGCGTTCCACCGGCAGCCTCAGGGCAGGCGGGCGCCGGATGCAAGGAGGATCAAGGACGATGGCAGGCAACACGGAGCCGCTGTCGCCGCGGGCCAAGCTGGCCGTGACGGCGGGCAAGGCCGCGGCGGCGGTGTCGCGCGCGGCGGGCCGCGGCAGCGGATCGGTGATCGGTGGCCGGGTGGCGCTCAAGCTCGACCCCGACCTGCTGGCGCGGCTGGCACGGCATTTGGACGTCATCCTGGTGTCGGCGACCAACGGCAAGACGACCACGACGCGGCTGATCGCGGAGGCTCTGCGGGCCAGTGGGCCGGTGGTCTCCAACGCGCTCGGCGCCAACATGCCGGCGGGTATCACCTCCGCGCTGGCCGGTGGATCGGACGCCAAGTACGGCGTCATCGAGGTGGACGAGAAGTACCTCGCCGGCGTGGCACGCGATGTGACGCCGAAGGCCATAGCGCTGCTGAACCTCTCGCGCGACCAGCTCGACCGCGCCGCGGAGACCCGGATGCTGGCCGAGCACTGGCGGGAGGGCCTGGCCGGTTCCAAGGCCCTGATCATCGCCAACGCGGACGACCCGCTGATCGTCTGGGCGGCCTCGTCGTCGGCGAATGTGGTGTGGGTCGCGGCCGGGCAGGAGTGGAAGGACGACGCCTGGTCGTGCCCCTCCTGCGGTGGTGTGATGCAGCGGCCGAGCGATGACTGGTTCTGCGCGGAGTGCGGCTTCCGCCGTCCGACGCCCAGCTGGGCGCTCTCCGGCGATCATGTCCTGGACCCGCACGGCAGCGCGTGGCCGATCAAGCTGCAGCTGCCGGGGCGCGCCAACAAGGCGAACGCCACCACGTCCGCCGCGGTCGCCGCCGCCTTCGGGGTGCCGCCGCAGGTGGCCCTGGAGCGGATGTTCTCGGTGCAGGCGGTGGCCGGGCGCTATGACGTGGTCACGTTCATGGAGCGGGAGCTGCGGCTGCTGCTGGCGAAGAACCCGGCCGGCTGGCTGGAGACGTTCTCGCTGATCGACCCGCCGCCGACCCCGGTGATCATGTCGGTGAACGCCCGCGGCGCGGACGGCACGGACACCTCCTGGCTGTGGGACGTCGACTACACCCGGCTCGCCGGGCACCCGATCTTCGTACTCGGCGACCGCAAGCTGGACCTGGCGGTGCGCCTGGAGGTCGCGGGACTGGACTTCCACGTGTGCGAAAGCCTCGACGAGGCGGTGGGAATGGCGCCGCCCGGACGGATCGAGGTCATCGCCAACTACACGGCCTTCCAGGACCTGCGCCGGCGCGTGGGCAACTGAATGCGGTGCACCGACGTGAGGGACAAGGACGAGCGAGCATGAGTGACAACAGCCTGCGCCTGGTGTGGATCTACCCGGACCTGCTGAGCACGTACGGCGACCAGGGCAATGCCCTGGTGGTGGAGCGGCGGGCGCGCCAGCGCGGCCTGGACGTCCAGCGCCTGGACGTACGGTCCGACCAGCAGATTCCCACCTCCGGCGACATCTATCTGATCGGCGGCGGTGAGGACCGGCCGCAGCGGCTGGCGTCCGAGCGGCTGATCCGCGACGGCGGGCTGAGCCGGGCGGTCTCCAACGGCGCGATCGTCTTCTCGGTCTGCGCCGGGTACCAGATCCTGGGTCATGAGTTCATCAACGACCTCGGGGAGCGTCAGGAGGGCCTGGGGCTGCTGGATGTGGTCAGCACCCGCGGCGAGGCCGAGCGCTGCGTCGGTGACGTACTCGCCGACATCGACCCGCAGTTGGGGCTGCCGCCGCTGACCGGCTTCGAGAACCACCAGGGCGTGACGCATCTGGGCAAGACCGCCCGGCCGTTCGCCAAGGTGCGGTTCGGCAAGGGCAACGGCGTCGGCGACGGCTACGAGGGCGCGTGGAACGACACCGTCTTCGGGACGTACATGCACGGCCCGGTGATGGCGCGCAATCCGCACATCGCCGACCTGCTGATCAAGCTGGCGCTGGACGTCAATGCCCTGCCGCCGGTCGAGGACCGCTGGTACGAGGCGCTGCGTCAGGAGCGGATCGCCGCGGCGACCCAGCCCGCCTGATACCGCTTCCGCCCGGTTCAGACGCTTCGCCGATATATAACGTCTGCCGGAATGACACCCTTTTCGTACGCCCGCAGTCCCGCACTGCGGGCGTACGTGTGCCCGGTGGCCCCGCGCTTGTAGGGTGAGCGGAATCCAACCGGACGACGGGGTCCGGGCCCCCGGTTGAGTTGCAGAGGGTTTTTCGAGCAATGCGTATTGGTGTACTCACCTCCGGCGGCGACTGCCCCGGTCTGAACGCCGTCATCCGCTCCGTCGTCCACCGCGCCACCGCCGATCACGGCGATGAGGTGATCGGCTTCCGTGACGGCTGGAAAGGCCTGCTGGAGGGCGACTACCGCAAGCTCGACCTCGACGCCGTCGGCGGCATCCTGGCGCGCGGCGGCACCATCCTGGGGTCCTCGCGGGTGCAGCCCGCCCATCTGCGCGACGGCGTCGAGCGGGCCCGCGGCCATGTCGCCGAGCTGGGCCTGGACGCGATCATCCCGATCGGCGGCGAGGGCACGCTGAAGGCGGCGCGGCTGCTGTCGGACGCCGGGCTGCCGATCGTCGGCGTACCGAAGACCATCGACAACGACATCGCGGTCACGGATGTGACGTTCGGCTTCGACACCGCGGTGGGGGTCGCCACCGAGGCGCTGGACCGGCTCAAGACCACCGCGGAGTCACACCAGCGGGTGATGATCGTCGAGGTGATGGGGCGGCACACCGGCTGGATCGCGCTGCACTCGGGCATGGCGGCCGGTGCGCACGCGATCGTGGTGCCGGAGCGGCCCTTCGACATCGACGAGCTGACCGCGCGGGTCGCCGAGCGGTTCGAGGCCGGCAAGAAGTTCGCGATCGTGGTCGTCGCCGAGGGCGCCAAGCCGCGCGAGGGCACCATGTCCTTCGACATCGGCGGCAAGGACATGTACGGCCACGAGCGGTTCGCCGGTGTCGCCCGGCAGCTCTCCGTGGAGCTGGAGGAACGCCTCGGCAAGGAGGCCCGTCCGGTGATCCTCGGGCACGTCCAGCGCGGCGGTACGCCGACCGCGTACGACCGGGTGCTCGCCACCCGCTTCGGCTGGCACGCCGTCGAGGCCGCACACCGCTCAGACTTCGGGATGATGACGGCGCTGCGCGGCACCGACATCACGCTGGTGCCGCTGGCCGAGGCCGTGGAGACGCTCAAGACGGTGCCCTCGGCGCGCTACGACGAGGCCGAGTGCGTGCTGTGACTCCGGCGCCGTAGCCCGTACGGCACGAACCGTCCCCGGCCACTTCAGCACTGTGCGGCCCTGCCGCATGGTCCGGCCGGGGGCGGTTCTAGTCTTGTCGCCGGAGCATTGGTACGAATCAGGAGCGAGCGGATGGATCACAGCGGGCACGGCATGGACGGCATGAACATGGATCTGCCGCCGTTCACGCTGTCGCGGGGCCTGGAGTTCGGTGGTGATCCGTTCTTCCTCATCGGCTGTCTGCTGGGACTCGGCCTGTACGGCTGGGCGGTGATCCGGCTGCGGCGACGCGGGGATGCCTGGCCGGTGGGCCGGACCGCCGCCTGGGCCCTGGGCGTGGTGACGGTGGCTCTGGTGATGTGCACCAAGCTCAACGACTACGGCATGGCGATGTTCAGTGTGCACATGGTCCAGCACATGGTCATCAGCATGCTCTCACCGATCCTGCTGCTGCTCGGGGCGCCGGTGACGCTGACCCTGCGCGCGCTGCCGACCGCCGGGCGCGGCCGCACGGGACCGCGCGAGCTGCTGGTGGCGCTGCTGCAGAGCCGCTACCTGCGGATCATCACGCACCCGGCGTTCACCATCCCGCTGTTCATCGCGAGTCTCTACGCGCTCTACTTCACACCGCTGTTCGACTTCCTGATGGAGTCGCGGGCCGGGCACATCGGGATGATGGTGCACTTCCTCGCGGTCGGCCTGGTGTTCTTCTGGCCGATCATGGGCGTCGACCCGGGACCGCACCGGCCGGGCCATGTGATGCGGATTCTGGAGCTGTTCGCGGGCATGCCGTTCCATGCCTTCTTCGGTATCGCCCTGATGATGGCCAGCGAGCCGATGGTCGACACCTTCCTGCACCCGCCGTCCTCGCTGGGCATCGAAGCGCTGTCCGACCAGGCGGCGGCCGGCGGTATCGCCTGGGCCTTTAGCGAGATTCCGTCCGTGGTGGTGCTGATCGCCCTGGTCTTCCAGTGGCGCAAGTCCGAGGAGCGTCAGTCGCAGCGCGCTGACCGGGCCGCCGACCGCAACGGCGACAAGGATCTCGCCGAGTACAACGCCTACCTCGCCTCGCTCCACGCACGGAGCCGCTGACGCGCGCAGCGCTCTGGCGGTACGGGCCGCGGCCGGGGACGATGGTCCCATGGCCGCGGCCCGTGGCATGGCGTACCGGGCCGCCACGAGGAGGTTGCGGGTATGCCCGGATCTGCTAGGACGATGGCCGTGTGCACGGTGGGCGGGCTGGTGGTGGCGACCGCCTACACCGTGGCGATGGGGGCCAATGGCTGGCTCTGGTTCTCCTGGGTGGTGCTGGCCCTGGTGACAATCGGCGTGGTGGTGGCGCGGCCGGTGTGACGAGTGAGGTGGCGGCGCGGCCGGCCCGACAGATGTGGTGACGCGGCCGGTCCGATCGGCGTGGTGTCGCAGGCCCGGTCCGAGCCGGCCGGTGCGACGGGGAAGTGCGGGCGCAGCACCTCGAAACGTCAGAAGCGGAACAACGGCCCGGTCGCGGCGTCCATCGTGCAGGCATTGGGGAAGTCCTTGTGCCAGTTCACCGGGACGCCGCGCCAGGTGCCGATCGCGGTGGCGGTCATCGGGTCGTACTCCCTGGTGCAGGCCTGCGGGTGGCCCGGCAGCGCGTCCAGGTCCCCGCGCGCCCAGGTCAGTGCATCGCAGGCGGCGGCCGCGTGCGGATGGCTGCCGTGGACGTCCGGGCAGTTGAGCCGCACCCCCCGGCTCCAGGTGTTGCCGGCCCCGGACACCGTCAGCAGCAGGCCCTGATCACCGGCCGGCGGCTCATCGGCGTGCGCCGGACCGGCGGAGAGCGTACCGAGCAGTGCGGAAGACAGGGCGGCGAGCGCGGACACGCCCACGGTCAAGGTGGTCCGAAGGGATCGGCGTCTTGGGCTCACGGGCATCGATGTCTCCTGGGAAGCTCGGTGGGATCGCTGCGGGAGCCTGACGGCGACGCGACGACGCGTGGCGCCCGGCGGCTCCAGGCCACCCCGCCGTGCCCCGGCGGGCAAGCGGCCACGCCGCGAGGTCGCCCGTACGGACCTTCGATTGCCGCCCCTGGAGACAAGGGCGGCCGGCAGCGGAGGAGGCGGCTCCGCTGCCGGCCGCCCGGACCGGGGTTACCCCACACGCTCGATCCGGGCGTGGCGGATCAGGAACTTCCCCTCCTCACGCACCTGCTCGAAGGCCGCGTTGTTGAGCAGGGCGCAGCTGCCCGAGGCCGACGTCACAGAGACCGTCGTCGACTTCTTGTTGTCCAGGTTGGTCACCTTCAGTTTGGTCCCGACGGGGAACTGGTCACTGGAGGCCGCCGGGGCGCCGCTCTCGCCGGAGAGGGTCACCGTCGAGCCCTTGCAGACCACATCGCCGCCGGCGGCCGGCGGATCGTCCGAGGCCGGCGGGGCAGCGGAAGCGGAGGCGTCACCGGAGGCGGACGGGTCCGCCGACCCCTGTGGTGCCTCAGAGGCGGGCGGGGCGCTGGAGGCGGGCGGCTGGTTGCCCGTCGGCGGAGCGCCCGCGGCGTCGTCCCCGCCCTGCCCGCCGGAGCAGCCGGCGGCTTTCTGTTTGACCTGGATCTCCTTGATCACCGCCTCGCGGTTGGCGATCCGTGCCGCCGACTGGGCGTCCGGGTTCGCCTTCTGGTCGGCGATGAACTTCTCGTTGTTGCTCAGGGCAGTGGCCAGTCCGTCGCACGCCACGGAGGCCTGGCTGGTGCCGGCGGTGGCGATGGCGATGCCGGCGACCAGCGCGGCGGCGCTGACGCCGATGACGATCTTCTGACGCGTGCCGACTCTCTTCTTCCGGGACATCTCCGACTCCTGTCCTCGGCCTGGACCCTGGGTTCAGGCTCGGTCTCCGGGCAATACGGCGAGTCAATCCCGCTGCATTCAAAGGCAGTTCAAAGTTGTCCGTGGATGCCAAAGCGGGTACCGAAGTGGCCTACGGGCCTGCGAGGATGTCCGGGTGCGCGTGCTGATGCCGGTCCCGGACCGCGATTTCGATGTCACCGAGGTGGCGGTG
This sequence comes from Streptomyces lydicus, assembly GCF_004125265.1. GTDB lineage: Bacteria > Actinomycetota > Actinomycetes > Streptomycetales > Streptomycetaceae > Streptomyces > Streptomyces lydicus_C. The sequence continues at coordinate 8,251,429 of NZ_RDTE01000003.1, read as the reverse complement.
CCCTGGCGGTTGCTCACCGATGCCGGACACCAGGTCGTCTTCGCCACCGAACAGGCCGGTACCCGGCCCGAATGCGATCCGCGGCTGCTGACCGGCGTCCTCTTCGGCCGGCTCGGCGCCGCGGAACAGCCCCGGCGTTTCTACGAAGAGCTCACCCGGAACGAGGAGTTCTCCGCGCCCGTCGGCTGGGCGGAGCTGGCCCCGGAGGAGTACGACGGGCTGATCCTGCCGGGCGGGCACGCGCCGGGGATGCGGCAGTACCTGGGTTCGGAGGTGCTGCGGCGGCAGGTCGGCAGGTTCTGGGCGCTGGACCGGCCGGTCGGGGCGATCTGCCACGGTGTGCTGGTACTGGCCCGGGCGCGGGAGCCGTCCACCGGCCGCAGCCTGCTGGCGGACCGGCGGACGACCTGTCTGCCCAAGTACATGGAGCGGTCGGCATATCTGGCCACCGCATGGCGGCTGGGCCGCTACTACCGCACCTATCCGGCGTATGTGGAGGACGAGGTCAGGGCCGCACTGACCGGCCCGGACGCCCGCTTCGAGCGGGGGCCCCGGGTCCTTGCCACGCGGGGCACCGCGACCGACGACTCCGCTGCGTTCGTCGTGCAGGACGGGCGCTATCTCTCGGCGCGCTGGCCGGGGGACGCCTACCTCTTCGGACGCCGGTTCTGTGCGCTCCTGGAAGCCGGTGAGCGCTGACGCCGGCAGCGACGGCGGCCCGTCGGCCGTCCTGAGCGGCGTGCCGCCGGCTCGGCCGGGCCCCTGCGCAGCCGGGGAAAGCGGCGCGGAATCCCGGCCAGGCGGAGTCCCGGCCAGTATGAGACGCATCGCGCAGAGAGTGTCCTCCGTCGGCGCGCCGGCCATCCAGCGCATCCGGTGTGCGGCGATCAGGGGTGATCCGGCGTCATGGCCCGAGCGGTGCAGGACAGTACACCGCCACGCCGGTCGATTTCCTCCAACGAGGCCGGGCCAGCGGCCACCGGCCAGCGGCCAGCGGCCACCGAGCACCGAGCACCGAGCACCGAGCACCGGCAAGGAGACAGTATCGATCCGGCCGAAGGTGGTTACCGGCGACGGCACTTGCCCATAGACTCACTGGCCGTCCCCGGGCACCCCGTGTGACCTGGAACGATGTAGCCGCCCGGGCAACCCGACGGAAGGGGAGCTGTCCTGTGCTCTACCAGGTGCTGAAGTACCTGCTTCTGGGGCCGTTGCTGCGGCTGGTGTTCCGGCCGAGGATCGAGGGGCTCGCTCATGTGCCGGAGGAGGGCGCGGCGATCATCGCGGGCAATCATCTGTCGTTCGCCGATCACTTCGTGATGCCGGCGATCGTGCCGCGCCGGGTGACGTTTCTGGCCAAGGCCGAGTACTTCACCGGGCCCGGTCTGAAGGGGCGGCTGACCGCGGCGTTCTTCCGGGGCGTCGGGCAGATTCCGGTGGACCGGTCCGGGGGCCGTGCCTCGCAGGCGGCGATCTCTTCGGGGCTCTCCGTGCTGCGCAAGGGCCGGCTGCTGGGCATCTATCCGGAGGGCACCCGCTCGCACGACGGCCGGCTGTACAAGGGGCGTACCGGCGTCGCCTCGATGGCCATCAAGGCCGGGGTGCCGGTGGTGCCGTGCGCGATGATCGGCACGTTCGAGGCACAGCCGACGGGCCGGCGGCTGCCGCGCATCATGCGGATCACCATCCGCTTCGGCGCACCGCTGGACTTCTCGCGCTATGCGGGGCTGGAGGACGAACGTATGGCGCTGCGTGCCGTCACCGACGAGATCATGTACGCGATCCTCACGCTGTCCGGCCAGGAGTACGTGGACACCTATGCGGGCGAGGCCAAGGCCGCGGCGCAGGCACAGGCGCGGGGGCGGGCACACGGGCGGCGGGGGCACAACAAGGGGCCCGCGAACTGAGCAGGTGCCCGGGTCCCGGGCATTCCCCTTGCGCCCAGGGCGAACCGTACTGCCGCCGCCCGGTGACGGTCCGTAAGGTCCGGGCATGACTTCAGGCAGCGCAGTGGTGATCGGGGCGAGCGGGCAGATCGGGCGGGCGGCGGTGCGGGCCCTGGCGCGGGACGGCTGGGAGGTGCGGGCCGCATCCCGGCACGGCGGGCGCGACGGCTCATGGCCCGGGGAGGTCCGCCCGGTGGCGGTGGACCGGGAGGACGACGCGGCGCTGGCCGGGCTGATCGGCGACGGCTGTGACGTGCTGCTGGACTGTGTGGCGTACGGGAGCGCGCATGCGCAGCAGTTGGCGGCGCTGGCGGACCGGATCGGGTCGGCGGTGGTGATCTCCACGTGCGCGGTGTACGCGGACGACCGCGGGCGCAGCTTCGCGACGATGGACGAACCGGACGGCTCCCCGGTCTATCCGCTGCCCGTCCCGGAGTCCCAGCCGACCGTGCCGCCCGGTGACGAGGACTACGGCACCCGCAAGGTCGCCCTGGAACAGGCGCTGCTGGCGCAGGGCGACCGGCTGCCGGTGACGCTGCTGCGGGCCTGCGCCGTGCACGGCCCGTACAGCCCGCTGCCCCGTGAGCTGTACTTCGTCAAGCGGGTGCTGGACGGCCGCCGGGTGCGGGTGCTCGCCTACGGCGGCAACAGCCGCTTCCATCCGGTGCATGTCGACAACCTCGCGGAGCTGGTACGGCTGGCGGCCCGCCGGCCGGGCTCGCGGGTGCTCAACGCGGCCGATCCGCAGGCGCCGACGGTGGCCGAGATCTCGACGGCGGTGGATGCGGTGATGGGCGCGCCGCGGAGCGAGGTCGTGAAGGTGGACGGTCCCCCGCCATCGTCCGACGTCGGCGAAACCCCGTGGTCGGTCCCGCATCCCCTGGTCTACGACATGACTGCGGCGGAGCGCGAGTTGGGCTACCGCGCGGTGACGACGTACGAGGAGTCGCTGCCCGCGACGGTCGCCTGGCTGACCGACCGGGTCAAGGGACGGGACTGGTGGGAGCTGTTCCCCAGGATGGCCGGCATCTACCCGGACGAGAAGCTGTTCGGGTACGCGGCCGAGGACCGGTGGCTGGCGGAGCGGGGCGGGAAGGGCTGAGGGCCCGCGGCGGGCGGCGGGCACCGTCAGCTGGTGCTCGGCGCCTGGGGCTGCGCGGTGTTCCGCAACGAACCGGCCCAGGTCCGGTGACGAAAGCGGCGGCCGGGAGGATTCCCGGCCGCCGCTTCGTGCCGTCACATCATGCCGTCGTGTCGTGCCGACATGTCATGCCGTCATGTCGTGTCGACGTGTCACGCCGCCGTGTCACGCCAGTGGTTTCCCCGCCGTTACCAGGCAACGCCCGGAAGGTCGGAGGCCCCCTTGGCGGCGGCCTTCGCCGTTGACTTGCTCGGCTGGGGCGTGGCGTGCGGAGCGCAGGTCACGTCCTTGGCGTCGGTCTTCCCTTCCAGGAAGTACGCGTCGACCCGGTCGTTGATGCAGGGGTTGACCTGACCGGTGACACCGTGCGATCCGGCGTCCCGCTCGGTGATCAGACGCGAGCCCTTGAAACGGTGGTGCAGTTCGACCGCGCCGCCGTACGGCGTGGCCGCGTCACGGGTGCTCTGTACGATCAGCACACTCGGCAGCCCCTTGCCGGTTTGGACCTCGACCGGTCGCTGCTGCTTGACCGGCCAGGTGGCGCAGGGCAGGTTCATCCAGGCGTTGGCCCAGGTCATGAACGGTGCCTGCTGATGGATGCGGGTGTTGTCGCGGTCCCACTTCCGCCAGCTGGTGGGCCACTTGGTGTCGTTGCACTCGACGGCCGTGTAGACGGCGTTGCCGTTCTCCGCCGAGGTGTTGCCCGCGACATCCAGAAGGTTCGGGCCGGCGTTCTCCACCAGAGGCTTGGTGTTGCCGGAGAGGTACGCGCTCCAGACCTCGGCGACCGGGGCCCACATGGAGTCGTAGTACGGCGCGTTCTGGAAGAAGCTGGTCAGCTCGGCGGGGCCGACGACACCGCTGATGGGGTTCTTCTTGGCGGTCGCGCGCAGCTTCTCCCACGCCGCCTGGACCATCTCGGGGGTATCCCCGATGTGGTAAGTGGCGTCGTTCTTGGCGACCCACTTCTTCCAGTCGCCCCAACGGGTCTCGAAGGCGACGTCCTGGTCGAGGTTGGCCTGGTACCAGATGTTCTCGCGGGCCGGGTTGACGACGCTGTCGACGAGCATCCGGCGCACGTGGGTCGGGAAGAGTGTCCCGTAGACGGCGCCCAGGTAGGTGCCGTAGGAAACACCCAGGTAGTTGAGCTTCTTCTCCCCGAGCCCGGCACGGATCACATCGAGGTCGCGGACGGTGTTCTTGGTCGTCATGTACGGCAGCAGACCGCCGCTGCGCTCGGCGCAGCCGTCCGCGTACTCCTTGGCGAGCTTGCGCTGGGCGAGCTTGTCGGCCTCGCTGCCCGGCACCGGGTCGGCCTTGGGCGCCTTGACGAACTCCTGCGGGTTCATGCAGGAGATCGGCGCGGAGTGGCCCACGCCCCGGGGGTCGAAGCCGACGAAGTCGTACGCCTTGGCGGTCTTGGCCCACAGGGCGCTCTTGGTGGTGATGCGGGCCGGGAACTTCATGCCCGAACCGCCGGGCCCGCCGGGGTTGTAGACGAGGGAGCCCTGACGTTCCTTCTTGCTGCCGGTGCTGACGGCCCGGTCCACCGCGATCTTGATCGTACGGCCGTTGGGCCGTGCGTAGTCGACCGGGACCGTGACATAGCCGCACTGGATGGGCGGCTTGAGGCCCCAGTCGGCGGGACAGGCCTGCCAGTTGATGCCCTTCTTGGCTGCGCGCGCGGCGGCGATCGCCACACCGCGCGCTTCGGCCGAACCGCGCTGGTGCTTGTCGCCCGCGCTGGCGGGCGTGGCGGATATCGCTCCGGCGAGGAGCGCGCCGGTCACCAGGGTGCCGGCGGCGCCGAGCGCTGCTGTTCTTCTCACGTGGCTGATTCCCCCTGCGTGGGATGCACTGGTGGCGGGATGGTTCACAGACTTACGGAGGGATCCTGACCTGTGGCCTCCCCTCCTGAACAGGCCTGACGCACACTTCTTTACCAACCTGTAGGTTTTTTCGACGCCGCCGGAGGCGGTTCGTGGGAGTGCGGGCGTCCGCGCCCGGCCGTGGAGAGCGGCGGGTACCGCGCCGACGCCTCGGTGACGCGGAGGCAGACCCGGCCGAGCGGCCGGCGAACGGCCGGGGAGCGCAGCCGAACGGCCGGGGAGCGCAGCCGAACGGCCGGGGAGCGCAGCGGAACCTCATCATTCCGGCCAATGAACCAGGGCGTCCGGTCGGAATCCCCGCTCACCCCACCCCACTCGTGGGACCCTCAACGGGGCTGTGGTGACGCGGTGTTGACGGGGCAACAGCGCAGCTCGTCGCCGGGTGAGGCCACCTGGCACAGGATTCAGCGCCCTGGGTGACCTGCTGGAGCGCGGAGCGGCGCAAGGGCTCCCGGAGGGGCGCGCAGGGGCGAGAATACGTCAATTGCCGTAGACCTGCCCATCGGGCATGTGCCAGCCGCACACCTTCAGTAACCTTCCGTGAAGGCTCTCCCACTCACCGCCACAAGGGAGGGCTTCGGCGTTTTCACGCCGCGTACGGAGCCGTCGCGAAGGAGAGCCGAAGTGCCGGGAATCGATCAGGTGTTGTCCCAAGCGATGGGGATCCCCGGCGTCCGATGTGCCGGACTGATCGACTGGACCAGTGGTCTGACCCTCGGAACGGCCGGGCAGGCACCGCACGACGATCACGACGCGGCCGCTGCGGACACCGCCGAGCTGGTGCAGACCGTCGCACGCAACGCCACCTTCGACACCACCGGCGCCGTCGGCACGGACCTCGAAGACCTCATCATCACGGCTGCGGGAAGCTACCACCTCATCCGTTTTGTGCACACGGCCTTCGACAGCCAGACCTACCTCTACCTCTGGCTGGACCGCACACAGGCCAACCTCGCCGTCGCCCGGCTCCGACTGCGCGATCTGGCGGCGGAACTGGTCGCGTCCTGACGGCGCGCTCCGCCACACCGCACGAACGGTAAGGGAACAGCCATGGGCCTGCCCATATCTCCTCACCCGCCCGCCCCGGCCGGGCTGCTCGACCGGTACGCCGCCGAACGCGTCACCGGCACCCTCAGCGGCCCGCACGGCTGCCTCTACCTTCTCGACGGTGCGGTCTACTGCATCGAGAGCACCACCGCCCCCGGACTCGGCCCACGGCTCACCGCGTCCGGCAAACTGCCGCCGGAGGGCTGGCAGTACGCCGCCGAAACGGCAGGACCGCAGCAGGACGGCGGTCAATTCCTGGTCAGCAGGGGGTGGCTGTCCCAGGGGGAGCTGGAGATATGCCACCTCGCCGCACTGCTCGACGCCGCATTCTTCGCCCTGCCGCTGGCACCCGAGACCACCTCCTTCACCCCAGGTGCGGGCCACTGGCTGGGTGTCATACGCCCCGTCAGCGTCCTCGCCCTCCAGCAGGCGACGGCCCGCCGCCGGCTGCTGCTCGACCGGCTCCACCCCTGGGCGGCGGTCGACTCCGTACCCGTCGTTCCCGTCCGCCCGCGCATCCCGGCCCCCGCCACCAGCCGCCAACGGCGCTTGCTCGACCACGCCGACGGCCGGCACACGCCCCAGGAACTGGCCCGGGCGCTGGGCCAGTCCGCGTTCGGGACACTGCTCGACATCCGCCGCCTCGCCGCCGTCGGCCTCGTCCACGTCCCCCGGGCACCCACCCCGCTCCCCCGGCGGCGGCCCGGCGCCTGCCTGGACGGCGCCGACCCCGTCGCCGCGGAAGACACCACCGCGACCTGGCAACTACCGGCACCGGATGCCCTCGATACCGCCGATCCGGATATTGCCCTCCTTGTCCGACTGCGTACGGCGTTGGAGGAAAACCTGTGAGCCCTTGCGCACGAAGACCGTGCACCCCATGAGGCGCGTCATCAGAAGGCACGCCGTGAAAAGGAGACTGATGACGATAGAACCCCGGATACGGGAGGAATTGCATACGCTGCGCGACCAAGTACGCCATTTCCGGGGCGGGATGGTGGCGAGCGTGGACGGCATGGTGATCGCCCACGATCTGCCGGATATCGAGCCGGACGGCCTGGCCGCCCTCACCGCCGCGGCGATCGGCGTCGCCAAACGACTCACCGACGCGACCGGACAGGGCGCCTTCGAGGAATCCCTGACACGCGGCGCCGACGGGTATATCGCGGCCTATTCGGCCGGACGGCGCGCGGTCCTGACCGCCGTGGCAAGCCCGGACACCAACGTGGGGCGGCTCCATCTGCAGGCCAGACGTGCCGCGGAGCGGATCGGCGCCCTGGTGGACGCACAGCCCCGCCGATAGGAGCCCCCGCCCCGCTCTAGACCTTCACCCCCACACTCGCCCACCTCCGCATCCGTATCCGCATCCACATCGCACGAACGCAGAATCCGGAAGTCCCAAGACCCGCACACCGCACACCGTGAACACCCGGCTTAACCATCAAGGAATCGAAAGGTCTGAACCCCTCATGGCTCAACTGGAATCCGCTCTCGCCGACGCGATGTCGACCATCGAGGGCGCGGTCGGCGTCGCCCTGGTCGACTACACCAGCGGTATGGCCCTGGCCACCCTGGGCGACAAGCAGGCTCTGGACCTCAACGTCGCGGCGGCCGGCAACACCGATGTCGTACGGGCCAAGATGCGCACCATGGAGATGCTGGAACTCCAGGGCGCCATCGAGGACATGCTCATCACCCTGACCGCGCAGTACCACATCATCCGCCCGGTGACGGGAAAGAACGGCAGCGGCCTCTTCCTCTATCTGGTGCTGGACCGCAAGCGCGCCAACCTTGCGCTGGCGCGCCTCCGCCTCGCCCGCCTTGAGTCCGATCTGGAGGTGTGAGGCGGCGCGGCCGCCGTCACCCGGCGGCCGCACCCCCGCCGGCCGCGCTCCCGGCGGCCTCGTCCAGCAGGCGCCGCAGCCGCAGCGCGTCCGGGGCCACGGCCGTGGCCAGGGCTCCCGGGCCCGTAAGCGGTGCCAGGACGCCCTGCCCCACGCCGTCGCCGGGCCGTTCGCCCGCCGCGCCGCCGAGCAGCCGCACCTCGGCCGGCCGCTCCTCGAACTCCGGCCCGATGAGCAGGAGCTGCCCGAGAGCGCGGTGCCCGTCCAGAACGGCCGAGGTGTCCCAGCCGGGGACGCCGGGCCCGTACGCCGTCTCCTGATCGAGCAGGGTCCGGCCGGCCCGGCGGACGGTGAGCCGGCTGCGCAGGGCGCCGGTCGGCTCCCCGCTGCGGCCCAGGACCTGTTCCTCGCGGAGCAGCAGGCGTGCGGTGGGGGCCAGCTCGACGGTGGTGGTCATCCGCAGGTCGCTGCCCGCCGCCGAGATGAGCGGTTCGGGCAGCCAGTCGAGCCGTGCGCCTTCGCCCACCGTCAACCACACGTCGTACCGGGCGTGTTCCCCCGTACGGCCGGGCAGCGCGACGGTCGCGGCGGCGGCCGTGAGGTGCAGCGCGCTGCCCGCCTCGGCGGTGGCCTCGATGCCCAGCCGGTCGCCGCCGAGCGGGGCGCTCATGGCGCCCACGACGCAGACCCGGGCCTGGTTGCCGTACCCGCGGATACGGCGCAGCGCGAACGGGCCGTCGCCGTCGAGGACGGGCAGCCGGGTGGTTCCCTGCCCGTCGGCCCGCGCGACGATGCGGGCGGTGGCGCACAGCCCGGCGGCGGCGCGGCCCGTCTCCGGCGTGGGGAGTGCGAGGGTCATGCCGGGCTCGCGGTCCAGTCGGCCAGCCGTCCGCGGACCCACTCCGCCACCGGCCGCACACCGTTCTCCGACTTCAGGGCGGTGAAGGCGACGGGCAGCTCACCGCGCTGCGCCTTGGCGTCGCGCGCCATCCCCTCCAGGTCCACGCCGACGTAGGGCGCGAGATCGGTCTTGTTGATGACGAGCAGGTCGGCGGTGGTGACGCCGGGGCCGCCCTTGCGCGGGATGTCGTCGCCGCCGGCCACGTCGATCACAAAGATCTGGGCGTCGACCAGCCCCTTGGAGAAGGTCGCGGTGAGGTTGTCGCCGCCGGATTCGACCAGGACGAGATCGAGCGGGCCGGCCGCCTCCTCCAGGTCCTCGACGGCTTCGAGGTTGGCGGAGATGTCGTCGCGGATGGCGGTGTGCGGGCAGGCGCCGGTCTCGACGGCGGAGATCCGCTCGGCGGGCAGGACGGCCTCCCGGAGCAGGAATTCGGCGTCCTCGCGGGTGTAGATGTCGTTGGTGACGACGGCGATGGACAGCTCGTCGCGCAGGGCGCGGCACAGCGCGGCGACGGTGGCGGTCTTGCCGGTGCCGACCGGGCCGCCGAGACCGATGCGCAGGGCGCGGCGGGTGCCGTCGGGTCGTACCGGGGCGGCGGCGCTGTAGGTGTGGCGCTCGGGGAAGGTCTGCTGGTGGTCGAGGTGCATGGTCACTCCGGTGGTGGGGTGCAGCGGCGTGGGTTGTGTGGGAGGGCGGGCCGGTTCAGGACGCGAAGAGCCGGACGGGCCAGGCGGCGTGCTGTTGGGCGGTGATGTCGAGCAGCGGCGCGGAGGCCGCGGGCAGTGCGCCGGTTCCTTCGGCCGCGATCCGCAGCGCGGCCTCGGTGGCCTGCTGTGCGACCTGGTCGAGCTCGGCGGTGAGATGTGCGAGCACGGCGGTGGCGTCGAAGGGGTCCAGGCTCAGCAGCCGGACGGCCGCGGTGGCCGGACCGCTGATGTTCTCGTAGGCCACGGCGTATGCGGCATCGAGCGGCGGCAGACCCGCGGACCGGGCAGTCAGGCCCAGGACGACGGGCTGGTGGGCGCCGCGGGGACGGGCCGCGGCGAGCGCGTCCAGCGCCTCGCTCGGCCAGGTCGCTCGGGCGGCCCGCATCATCTGCCGGCCGAGCCGCCGGGCTACCTGCCGCAGTGCCGGTACGGGCGTACGGGCATCCGCGGCGTCGTCCAGGAGGAGCGGGTCGTGGCCGCCCGCGGCCGCGGCGGCGAGCCCCGCGGCGACCAGGCCCGCGGTGTGCAGCCGGCCCCGGCAGAAGCTCTCCAGGGTGGCGGCGTCCTTGATGCGTCCCGCGGTGACGGCCGGTTCGGCTCCGCCGGAGTGGGCGTGCCCTCCGGCGGGGAACCGGCCGTCGGCGAGGACGAGCAGCGCTGCGCGGCTCATCGGTGGTACGTGTCCTTCGTCGCGGTACTCATCGGGGTGTTCATCAGGGTGCTCATCGAGTGGTTGATCGGGGTGTTCATCGGGGTGTTCATCGGCGCGCCTCCTCGGGCTCCCCGGGCTCGGCGGACTCCTCAGAAGAGGAAGTACCGCTGGGCCATGGGGAGTTCGGCGACGGGCTGCGGCTCGATCACCTCGCCGTCGATGGTCACGGTGAAGGTGTCGGGGTCGACATGGACCCGCGGCAGCGCATCGTTGTTGCGCATATCGGCCTTGGTGAGGCCGCGGGTGCTGTGGATCGCCTCGAAGGGCTTGTCCAGCACAAGGCGTTCGGGAAGCGCGTCCTCCAGGGCCTGCCGGGAGACGAAGTTGACCGAGTTGCTGCCCGGGGCCCTGCCGGTGGCGCCGAACATCGGCCGCGGCAGCACCGGCTGCGGAGTGGGGATGGAGGCGTTGGCGTCGCCCATCTGCGCATAGGCGATCTGGCCGCCCTTGATGACCAACTGCGGTTTGACGCCGAAGAACGCCGGGTCCCACAGCACGAGGTCGGCGAGCTTGCCGTCCTCGACGGAGCCGACGACATGGTCGATGCCCTGGGCGAGGGCCGCGTTGATGGTGTACTTGGCGACATAGCGGCGGGCCCGGTGGTTGTCGGCACGGCCGTCGCCCGGGAGGGTGCCGCGGCGCCGCTTCATGACATGGGCGGTCTGCCAGGTACGCATCACGACCTCACCGATCCGCCCCATGGCCTGGGCGTCGGAGGACATGATCGAGATGGCGCCGAGGTCGTGCAGGATGTCCTCGGCCGCGATGGTGGAGGGCCGGATCCGGGACTCGGCGAAGGCCAGGTCCTCGGGGACGGCCGGGTTGAGGTGGTGACAGACCATCAGCATGTCGAGGTGTTCCTCGACGGTGTTGACGGTGTGCGGCCGTGTGGGGTTGGTGGAGGCCGGGAGCACATTCGGCTCGGAGACCATCGCGATCATGTCGGGGGCGTGGCCGCCGCCGGCACCTTCGACGTGGAAGGCGTGGATCGTGCGGCCCGCGATGGCCGCGAGGGTGTCACCGAGGAAGCCGGCCTCGTTGAGGGTGTCGGTGTGGATCGCGAGCTGGGCGCCGCTCTCCTCGCAGACCGTCAGGCAGGCGTCGAGGACGGCGGGTGTGGCGCCCCAGTCCTCATGGACCTTGAAGCCGAGGATGCCCGCCCTCAGCTGGTCACGCATCGAGGCGAGGGAGGTGGTGTTGCCCTTGCCGAGCAGTCCGACGTTGACGGGCAGGGAGTCCATCGACTCGAACATCCGGGCCACGTGCCAGGCACCGGGGGTGATGGTGGTGGCCTTGCTGCCCTCGGCCGGTCCGGTACCGCCGCCGATCATGGTGGTGACGCCGGAGGCCAGTGCCTCGTCCGCCTGCCGGGGGCAGATGAAGTGGACGTGGGTGTCGATGGCGCCGGCCGTGAGGATCTTGCCGTTGCCGGCGATGATCTCGGTCTCGGGGCCGATGACCAGGTCGGGGTGGACGCCGTCCATCGTGTCGGGGTTGCCTGCCTTGCCCAGGGCGGTGATCCGCCCGTCGCGGATACCGACATCGGCCTTGACGATGCCCCAGTGGTCCAGCACGACGGCGCCGGTGATCACGGTGTCGGGGGTGCCCTCGGCGCGGGTGGCTCGGGACTGGCCCATCGATTCGCGGATCACCTTGCCGCCGCCGAAGACGGCTTCGTCGCCGGCCCTGCCGGGCCCGCCCGCGCGGTCTTCGGTGATCTCGATGACGAGGTCGGTGTCGGCGAGCCGGATCCGGTCGCCGACGGTCGGGCCGAGAAGATCGGCGTACGCCTGGCGGCTCAGCTCAGACACCTGTGACTCCGTTCGCTTCTCCGCCCGCTCGGCGGCGGTGCGGGTTGTCTGACGACTGCAACCCGGCGGCCTCCCCTGCGTCGCTCACATCGAGTGCTCCTCCGGTCTCGCCCCGCAGGCCCACGACGATGCGCTTGCCCCCGAGGGGGACGAGTTCGACCTCGGTGGGGATGCCGGGCTCGAAGCGCACGGCGGAGCCGGCCGGGACGTTCAGCCGCTTGCCGTGCGCGGCCGCGCGGTCGAAGTCGAGGCCGGGGTTGACCTCGGCGAAGTGGTAGTGGGAGCCGACCTGGACGGGACGGTCGGCGGCGTTGAGGACGGTCATGCGCGTGAGGGGAAGGCCTTCGTTGAGGCGTACCGGCTCGTCGGCGTAGAGGATCTGTCCCGGGATCATGGTCTGCTCTCCCGTGGTCAGTTGATGGGTTCGTGAACGGTGACGAGCTTGGTGCCGTCGGGGAAGGTGGCCTCGACCTGTACGTCGTGGATCATCTCGGGGACGCCCTCCATGACCTCGTCGCGGGTGAGCACCTTGCGGCCGGAGGACATGAGCTCGGCGACGGTGCGGCCGTCCCTGGCGCCTTCGAGGATGTGCACGGTCAGCAGGGCGATCGACTCCGGATGGTTCAGCTTGACCCCCCGGGAGCGACGTTTTTCGGCCACGTCTGCCGCCACATGAATCATCAAGCGTTCCTGTTCATGCGGGGTCAGTTGCATACGTTCCACCTCACAGTCTTTCGGCGCGGACGCGTTCGCCCAGGTCACAGGCGTGGACACACCCTGTGACGATAGATGTACCACGCAGTAATTAAAGGAGGAGCAAACCGACTTCCAGCACTTGGCCATCAACAGCCCCAGGTCCGGAGAGTAGTTCGGCGGGATTTCATCTGCGTTACGGCCAGGGACCTCTTCGCGCCCCCTGTCACCCCTGATGTAACGCGGTGTCATTACCGTCCGTTACGGCGCGGCAACAGATTCCCGAGGCGGCATTTCCCGCGACTTTCCCCCGCCTTTACCCGGACGCGCACGGCTCCGCGTGGCGAAATCCGCTCCCCGAGGGCCACGTCGCACCGAGGGAACAGACCCCTCCCACACATCACCGACCACCATGATCCGCGCATTGCGGGCACGATCCGCTCCGCGAACTCAACTGACCGGTATGCGCTCTTGACGGTTTCCGGAGTGATCGCAATTCTCATGTGCGCGTCAATCCATGACGCGCATCGAATCAGCTCCATCCCCCCACACCAGGAGCCACATCGTGACTCGTTCCACCCGAATACGCCGGGCCGCGCTGGCCTCGGGCGCCGTGACCGCCCTGGCCGCCACTCTCTTCACCGCGGCCGGCGCCTACGCCGGTACCGCGCCGAAGGCCGCCCCGGACGTCAAGGCCGCCCCGGACGTCGACGTCAAGGCCGTCAAAGCCGACCTGGACCAGTTCCAGTCGATCGCCGACGCCAACGGCGGCAACCGCGCCCACGGAAAGCCGGGCTACAAGGCGTCCATCGACTTCGTCAAGGAGAAGCTGGACAAGGCCGGCTTCACCACGAAGGTCCAGGAGTTCGACGGCGGCGGCACCAAGGGCTACAACCTCGTCGCCGACTGGCCCGGCGGCGACGAGAGCAAGACCGTGATGGCCGGCGCCCACCTGGACTCGGTGCCCGCCGGCCCCGGCATCAACGACAACGGCTCAGGCTCGGCCGGCATCCTCGAGGTCGCGCTCGCCGTCGCCAAGGCGAACCTCAAGCCCACCAAGCACCTGCGGTTCGGCTGGTGGGGCGACGAGGAGGACGGCATGGTCGGCTCGCAGGCCTATGTCGACAAGCTCGGCGCCGACAAGTCGAAGATCGACTCGTACCTCAACTTCGACATGATCGGCTCCCCCAACCCGGGCTACTACGTCTACGACGACGACACCCGCCTGGAGAAGGTCCTCAAGGACTACTACACGAAGAAGAACATCACCACCGAGAAGGACACCGAGGGCGACGGCCGCTCGGACCACGCCTCCTTCAAGGATGCGGGCATCCCGGTCGGTGGCTTCTTCTCCGGCGCGGACTACAAGAAGACCGAGGCGCAGGCGAAGAACTGGGGCGGCGAGGTGGGCAAGGCGTTCGACGCCTGCTACCACCAGGCCTGCGACACCACGAAGAACATCGACGAGAAGTCGCTGGACACCAACACGGACGCCATCGCCAACGCTCTGTGGGAGCTCAGCTCCTAAAGCCACCCGCCCCACCGCACGGTCTGCAGCCGCTGACCGTCAGCTCTCGCGACCCGGCCGCCGGTCCCCGGCTGCCGGGTCGCGGTGTTCTGCCGCGATACCGAAGCGCCGCCGTTCGCCCGGAGCGGACGGGAACTGCCGCACGGACGAGACCGTGCTGATCACCTGCTCGTCCTCCGCGCCCTCGTCACGCCGCCCCAGCTCTTCAAGTAGCTGCAGGTCAGCGGCGGATACCAACGCCACCAGCGGCTTGCCGTGACGGGTGACGACCACCCGCTCGCCGCCGTAGACGACACGGTTGATCAGATCCGCCAGCTCCGCTCGTGCTTGCGTCACCGGAATTTCGTAGGCCATGCTGCTAGCCTATATAAGATCTGACTGGTCCACCGTGGCCCGTGGCGACAGTGAATGTCCAGGTCAGAGGTTCTCGCATGCTCCTGTGCGCTCTCGTGCGTGAGAGATGTGTGCGACGAAGACTTTTGGTCACACTGACACTCCGGCGGGTCTCTGGTGTGGCGGGACCCCTCGCTCCACCGGCCCCGCTCGGAGCTCCGGCCGGGAGGCTGCTTGCCCGTCGACGCATCGGGGCTGGGCGGTCTCCACCCAGCCTCCGCATCGGCAAGCCGTGGTAGGCACCATGCGTGGCGGCGCAATACCCTGACAGTTTGACTCCCCCTTCGCCTCGGGATCCGCGACGTGCGGGCCGTCGGGATCACCCGCACCACCAGCGACATTATCGATGCCGCCAAGACCACGCTGCCGAGCGTCCGGAACGCCGCGTCGCTCGGAGACTTGACAGGCCTGGATGCGCTGCTCGTCGACGACGCCGCGGGAAGCGGCGCGACTCTCGCCCACACGGCAGCCGTGATCCGCGCCCGGGACCCCGCCCGGCTGCTCAAGGCGTCGACGGTCACACAGATCCGCCCTCCGGTTTTGACTCGTCCCGCTCCACCGCCCGCCGCTCAGGCGGCTCAGGCCGCTCAGGCCGCTGCAGACTCCACCCCAGCCGGCCGGTCAGCGCACGCCACACCGACGCCCGTGACAGGACACTCCTGTCACCCGCTCGACGACCGTGCCGACTCGTTCCAGGGTCCACAGATCCGCCTCGAATCCATGAGCCTGGGCACCTCGCTCCAAGGCGGCCCGCACCATCTCGACCTGGGCGTCATCCAGCTGGGGCGGGCGACCGGTGGCCGGACGCCGGCGCAAGGCTGGAGCACCCCCTTCCTCCCACACACGCCTCCACCGCCGCACGCTCTCGGCACCCACCCCCACCGCCCGCGCGAGCTCCACATTCGATCCGCCCTCTAGGCCCGCCGGGCGCTGTGGAAGCGCCGGCCCGTCGGCACGCGGTCAGCTGTTCCTCATCCTCAATGGTCGACGGCCGGAACCCCAAGGCCTCGCGGGTCTGCTTCTGGTGACGCTTCGCATCCGGCAGGTGCCCGGTCCTCCAGCGGCAAGCTCCACGGCCGCGCCCCTGCGTGCCTGGTCGGTTCTTTCACGCCGCAAGGCTGTGATCAGCTTGCCGTACTGCTGTGGGCTCAGCCCGGTGAACGAGGCTGTCCAGGATGACTTCGACGCCGTGATCACACCAGACACGTGGGAATGATCCCGGAGGTGGACAGCCACCTGACGCTGATCAGCCCGCCTCCGCCGGCAGGACCCACCGAGGCGTCCATCAGCCACCGCAACTCGGCGTCCTGGTAACGATCCGCGACGCCAGACCATGCCAGGCCACGACCTGCCGGATGTGGACGGTGACGGCCGGAGTGACTTCGCGGGACGGCACCGCAGCTCACCAGCCAGTGCGCACAGCGGCCTGCGCCGGCGGGCCCGATCTCGGTGCGGCCGAATCTCCCCCGGCCAGACGTGATGCCGTTGAGTAACCCAGAACCAACGTGGCGAAGGTAAAAATTGACACCGTGTAGACTTTCTGGGCGGGGAGCAGTCCGGCTGCCTGCGAGACCTTCCTGGAGGAGCAATGCAGAGGCAGAACTGGCTCATCACCGGCGTCAGCACGGGCCTGGGACGTGCCTTCGCCCAGGCTGCCCTGGCTGCCGGTCACACCGTTGTCGGCACGGTCCGCTCCGAGGAGGACCTGCGGGCCTTCGAGGAGCTTGAGCCCGGTTACGCTCGCGGCCGCATCCTGGACGTGACGGACGACCACGCGGTCTCGGATGTGATCACGGAGGTGGAGCGAGGCGTCGGCCCCTTGGATGTCGTCATCGCCAACGCCGGCTACGGCCTGGAGGGCACCTTCGAGGAAACCCCGCTGGCCGAGGTGCGGCGGCAATTCGAGATCAACGTATTCGGGGCAGTGGCCACCCTGCAGGCAGCACTGCCCCACATGCGCCGACGCCGCCGCGGACACCTGATGGCCGTCACCTCCATGGGCGGCCTCATGGCCGTGCCCGGCATGTCCGCCTACTGCGGCAGCAAGTTCGCCCTGGAAGGCATCCTCGAAGCACTGGGCAAGGAGGTCGCACAGTTCGGGATCCACGTGACGGCGATCGAGCCCGGCTCCTTCCGCACCGACTGGGCCGGACGGTCCATGACACGCGCCGCGCGGACCATCGACGACTACGACGAGCTGTTCGATCCCATCCGTGAAGCGCGGCAGAAGGCAAGCGGGAACCAGCTCGGCAACCCGGCCAAGGCCGGAGAAGCCGTCGTGCGCATCGCCTCGGTCGACCAGCCGCCGGCCCACCTCGTCCTGGGCTCGGACGCGCTGCGGCTGGTCACCACTGCGCGCACTGCCGTGGACGAGGACATCCGCGCATGGGAGACGCTCTCCCGCACGACCGACTTCGACGAGGGTGCTCAGCTCTGATGCCCAGCCACCACCCCGCGCGGAGCCGACGCAGCACCGAACGCAAGGGCGATCTGCGGGAGCGGGCCATCCTGGACACCTGCGAAGCCCTGCTCGCGCACAAGGGCTACAACGCCATGACCGTCGGCGACATCGCCCAGGGCGCCGGCATCACACGCGGCGCCCTGTACTTCTACTTCGGCTCCAAGCAAGAAGTAGTTGTGGCACTCGTGGCGCGTACCGTCGAGCATCTGTGGGAGCGGTCCCGGACCACCGCGGAGACCGACGAGCCGCGCCAGGCCATCGCAGAAGCCATGCAGCGCACGGTAGAGCTGTGGAACGAGCACGGCCTGGTCATGCGCACGGCGATCGACCTGTCGTTGACCGTGCCGGAGATCGGCGAGCTGTGGAGCCATACAGCGGACTTGTTCATCACGGCCATCACCGCCGTCCTGGAACGGGCCGGCATCCAGGCCGGCACCGAACCAGAACAAGCCTCAGCGATGGCACGCGCCCTGTGCTGGATGATCGAGCGCACGTTCTACCACGCCTCACAAGAGTCCCGCGAGACGCTGCAAGGGGCATCCGCGACCTGCGAACACATCTGGCTGATCAGTGCCGGTCTGACCACCTGACGGACGTGGCGTGACGGTCAGGCGCGAAACCGAACCCCGTGGCTTCCAGCCCTACCGTCCATTGCGCTTCCCCGGTGGCCACCCCACGAGGCACAAACATCCTCTCCCAGCTCGATCACCAGCAGCTGACGTTCAAAGTCTCGTGCATGCCCCTTCCGAACTAGCTAACCCCGCCACCGCACCCCGTGCCGCCGCCGCAGCCGGTGGATCTGCCACCAGGCCACCGCGGTCACCGACACCGGGCCACCGAGGAACGCACAGACCGCGAGCGGCACCGGGCCCGGCGGCAGGCCGCCCGCCGACAGGCCGAGGAAGGCGAACACCCAGACCAGGACGGAGGTGACCAGCGCGGGCAGCGCCGCGCTCAACAGCGCCAGCCAGGGCGCGAGCAGCAGCCGGTCCAGCGGGGCGCTACGCGGTGTTGAGGATCGCGCGTTCGTGATCCAGCAGGCCGCCCAGATCCGTCAGGGATTCGGCCCAGCGCGCGCCAACGCACCGGTGTTTGTCGCCGCCCTGCGCGAGTACGCCGCATACTGACACGGCCACGACCGCACTCCGCCGCGTTCAAAAAACCGCAGGTCAGACGCCCTTAGCCGCCTTCTCCAGCACCACAACGCACTCCACATGGTGCGTCATCGAAATGATGGCTCCTGCGCTATTCAGCGGGCCCGGCAGCGGAAACCACCGCAGACGCATGGGGATCAATGCGCCCCGCGGCTGCTGCTCGGAGCCGAAGCAGGCCGGCGCCCCTACCCACGCCGCGCTCGCCGGGGCCACCCCCAAGCTCGCGGCGGCACGGTCGCAACACTCCTGGTGTTGCGACCGTACCCCGCACAGCCCGTGCCGCGACCGCCGCCGCACACTCTGATCGAGCAGCTGCACCAGCGAACTGGTCCAGAACCATGACCGAGCCCGGTCACTGGGCGGTGATGGACTTCAGTATGTTCAGCCGGGAGGCCCGGTGGGCCGGCCAGAGTGCGGCGAGCACTCCGACTGCGAGGGTGATCAGGAAGAACAGCCCGAGCCGGTCCCAGGGCAGTGCCATTTCGTAGGTCGGCAGCGCCTGGTCCGCCAACCCGCTGCCGACCCAGGCAACGAAGACGCCCACGCCGATACCGAGGACCGCGCCGAACAGGGAGATCACCACGGACTCCAGCCGGACCATCTGCTGGATGCCGGAGCGGCACAGGCCGATGGCGCGCAGCATTCCGATCTCGCGGGTGCGCTCGACGACCGACATGGCCAGGGTGTTGATGACAGCGAGGACCGCGATGACCATGGACATGCCCAGCAGCCCGTACGTCATGTTGAGCACGGTGTCGGCTTCGCCGGCCTTCTCGCGGCGGAGGTCGTCTTTGTCCTGGACCTTGAGCAGCGGGCTGTTGCCGAGTGCGTCGCGGATTTCCTTTTCGAGCCCGTCCGTCTTGCCGCTCGCGGCCCTCACCAGGATCTTGCTGTCCTTGACGGGCTTGAGGACGTACGGGTCGACCAGGGCGGTGTCGGCGAGCATGTCACCGGCGAGGTGGTTGTCCTGGTATATGGCAGCGACCTTCAGCTTCCGGATGGATTTCTTGCCCAGGAAGAAGTCGGCCTCGACGGTGTCGCCGGTCTTCCAGCCCTTGGCCTTGGCCTTGGACTGCGACACCGCGACGTCTTCGCCGTGCACCGAGTCGGACGAACCGCTGACGAAGTGGAGGTCGGTGACCTTCTGGAGCCGGCTGACGTCCGTGGCGGTCATCCGGCCGTATTTGCCGTCGTTCCCGTAGTCGACAGACCGGATGCCGGCGGCGCCCACCACGCCCGGGAGCTGGGCGACCTGCCGGGACATCTTGGGATCGAGGCCCTCGAAGAGGCGGGTGGTGATCTGGTAGTCGCCCTTGAAGTCCTTGGCGACGGCCTTGTCCAGGGTCTGCTGTACCGATTTGCCGATCACCGTCATGCCGGTGATCAGGACAAGACCGATCACGAGTGCTGAGGCGGTGGCGGCCGTGCGGCGGGGGTTGCGCACCGCGTTCTGCTCCGCCAGCTTGCCCGTGATGCCGAACAGGCGGCTGGTGACATTCCCGGCCAGGGCGATCAGGGGACGGGACAGCAGCGGGGCCAGGATGACCGTGCCGGCCATGGTCAGCACCGCCCCGGTCATCGCGGGGGTCAGGCCGGTGAGATCGCGCAGAGTGGATGCGTACAGCATGATCGCTACGCCGAGGGCGGCGACGGCCGCGCCGATGGAGTTGCGCAGCACCAGGCTGCGCGGGGCGGGCGGCTCCTCGGCGGTGCTCAGCGCCTCGATGGGGGCGATCTTGGCGGCCTTGCGAGCCGGCAGCCAGGCGGCCAGGACGGTCACCAGCACACCGACGGCGAGCGAGGAGAGCACCGGTGCGGCGCCGATGACCGGCGGACCGTCGGGAAGTCCGGCACCGGAGGCGTTCAGCAGGGGGCGCAGGCCGAGGGCGATACCGACACCGAGCGCGAAGCCGATGGCGGAGGAGACCAGGCCCAGCAGTCCAGCCTCAGCCAGTACCGAGCGCACCACCTGGCGGCGGGAGGCGCCGAGAGCGCGCAGCAGCGCGATCTCACGGCGGCGCTGGGCGATGAGCATCGAAAAGGTGTTGACGATGATGAACACACCGATGAACAGTGCGATCCCGGCGAAGGACAGCAGGGTCCTGGGCATCGCGTCGCTTTCGGCGGCGATCATCTTGGCTTGGTCGGCGGCCAGTTCGGCGCCGCTGGTGGCCTTGGCACGGTCCTTGGGCAGGGCCTGCTGCACCTTCGCGGTCAGCACACGGTCGTCGGTGCCGGGCGCGGCCGCCAGCACCAACTCGCCGTACTGACCGGGGCCCGTGAAGAGTTTCTGGGCGGTGGCGGTGTCGAACAGTGCGAGGCCGGCGCCTGCCGTCACCTTCGGATCGTCGGTGCCGACGAGACCGACCAGTTTCTTGTGCAGGGTCGGGCCGTCGATGGCCAGACGGACCGTGTCGCCGATCTTGTAGCCGCCGGCCGCCGCGGTCTTGGCGTCCAGCGCGATCTCGGCGGCGGCGGCCGGATAGCGGCCTTCCTTCAGCGGGTACGTGCCGTCCTTGCCGCCCTTGCCCGGGACGTAGTTGGTGCCCTTGTTGCCCCGCTCGTCGCCCAGCAGTTGGTTGTCCTTGCCCACGAGGAAGACAGCTCCGTCGACGGTGGCGCGTACGGAGGCCACACCGGGCAGTGCACGGAGTCTTCGGGCCAACTGATCGTTGAGCACGGAGGTGGGTCTCCCGTCCGCGGGCTCCTTCTCGGAGCGGGCGGCGTCGGATCGCGTCCTGCTGTTCATTACGGAGACGGCCACGTCCTTCAGGCTCGTGGTCATGGCGTTCTGGTACGCGGTGCTGACGGTGTCGCTGAAGATGAGCGTGCCGGAGACGAACGCGGTGCCGAGGACGACTGCGAGCGCGGTCATCATCAAACGGGCTTTGTGCGCGAAGAGGTTGCGCAGGGCGGTACGGAGCATGGTGGTGTCAGTCCTGGGGCTGGGAGGTCTCGGGCTCGGTCGTCAGCTCGTACGGCTCTTGGAGTCGAACAGGCGCATCCGGCCCAGGACGGCGTCGGCGGTCGGTTCGTGCAGCTCGTCGACGATCCGGCCGTCGGCGAGGAAGATCACGCGGTCCGCGTAGGAGGCGGCGATCGGGTCGTGGGTGACCATGACGATGGTCCGCCCCATGGTCTGTACGGACTCGTGCAGGAAGCCCAGCACCTCGTTGCCGGAGCGGGAGTCGAGGTTCCCGGTCGGCTCGTCGGCGAAGATGATCTCGGGCTGGGAGGCGAGGGCGCGGGCGACCGCCACGCGCTGCTGCTGGCCGCCGGAGAGCTGGGCGGGGCGGTGGGACAGGCGGCCGGACAGGCCCACGGTGTCAATGACCCGGGTCAGCCACTGCCGGTCGGGGTTGCGGCCGGCGATGTCCATGGGCAGGGTGATGTTCTCGGCGGCGGTCAGCGTCGGCAGCAGGTTGAACGCCTGGAAGATGAAGCCGATCTTGTCGCGGCGCAGCCGGGTCAACTCCTTGTCGCCCAGCGAGGACAGCTCCACCTCGCCGATGCGGGCCGAGCCGGAGGAGAAGGAGTCCAGGCCGGCCATGCAGTGCATCAGCGTGGACTTGCCCGAGCCGGAGGGGCCCATGATGGCGGTGAAGCCGGCCCGGCCGAACTCCACGGACACCGAGTCCAGGGCGACGACGCGGGTCTCGCCCTGGCCATAGACCTTGCTCAGATCCGTCGCGCGGGCGGCGACGGCCGCGGTGGCACGGAGGGTGGTGGGGAAGGCAGCCGCTGTACCGGTGTGGGTACGGGCTGAAGCTTCCTGGTCCGGCATCGCGTGCATCGTGGGCTCCTGGTATCGCATTCACGGCGTGCGCCGATGGGTGATACCAGCAGTGAAGAGCGGGCCACGTTGCCTAAGCGTCTCCATTTCTCGATACGTTCGCGATATACGCTTTCACGTTCAATGGAGCCTGCGCAGCGGACACCGCCGCAGATGCAGAGGGATCGACGCGGGGCGAATGGCAGGAGAGGCCGTATGCGGGTGCTGGTTGTCGAGGATGAGCTCTACCTCGCCGAGGCGGTGCAGGCAGGGCTACGGCTCGAGGCCATCGCCTCCGACATCGTCGGGGACGGCGACTCGGCCCTGGAGCGGCTGAGCGTCAACGAATACGACGTGGTGGTACTCGACCGGGACATCCCCGGCACACACGGTGACGACGTATGCCGCATCATTGTTGAACGGCAGCTGGGATGCCGGGTGCTCATGCTCACCGCCGCAAGTCACCTTCAGGAGAAGGTCACCGGGTTCGAGGTCGGTGCCGACGACTACCTGACCAAACCGTTCGACTTGAAGGAACTCGTGGTACGACTGCGCTCACTCGCCCGTCGCCCGCGTCAGAGCACACCCCCCGTTCTCGAATACGCGGGAATCCGGCTCGACCCATTCCGACGGGAAGTCTTCCGCTCCGGCCGCTACATATCACTCACCAGGAAACAGTTCGCCATCCTGGAAATTCTGATGACCGCACGAGGCGGCGTCGTCAGCGCCGAAACTCTGCTGGAACGGGCCTGGGACGAGAACGCGGACCCCTTCACCAACGCCGTCCGCATCACGATCTCCACACTGCGCAAACGACTCGGCGAACCGTCGCCCATCCACACGGTGCCCGGAGTCGGATACCGCCTCGACGAAGCGGGCCAGGACCAGTGAACAGCACGACAGCGGGCCACCGGACCGCGGCAGCGCCGACCGCACGGACCCCGGTCCTGACCTGGCGCCCGCGGCGCCTGACCGCGCGCGTGAGGCTCACCCTCAGCTATGCGCTGTTCCTCGTCGTCGCCGGCGCCGTCACGCTGGGGATCATTTACGTGGTCATGCGCTACGTCCCCGACTATCCGCTGACCGCCGCAGACCCACGGGACAAGACCGGCCACGTCGCCTCCCGGAGCCTGATCCTGCACACGCTGGTGTGGGTCTCGTCGCTCGTACTCCTGCTCTTGGCGGCCATCGGTGTGGGCGGTGGCTGGCTGCTCGCGGGCCGGGTGCTGCAACCCCTGAACGAGATCACCCAGGCAGCGCACCGAGCCGCCAACGGCTCTTTGGACCACCGCATCGGTCTGAGCGGCCGACGCGACGAATTCACGGACCTGTCCGACGCCTTCGACCACATGCTCGGCCGCCTACAGGCGTCCTTCGAGTCCCAGCAACGCTTCGCCGCGAACGCCTCACACGAGCTGCGCACGCCGCTCTCCGTCACCCGCACCATGCTCGACGTCGCGACAGCCGATCCCACCAGCCAGAACTACCCTCAACTCGTTGCCCGGCTGCGCGACACCAACCAGCGCGGCGTCGAGATCATCGACGCTTTGCTGCAGCTCTCGACCCTCGGGCACGCCCCGCTCACCACGCACCCGGTCGACCTGGCTGACCCGGCCGCCGAGGCCATCGCGATCACACGCGAAGAGGCCGAGGCCCGCGGCATCACGATCTCCACCGACTGCCGCCCGGCCCTGGTCACCGGAAACAGCGTGCTGCTGCGCCAACTCGCGGTCAACCTTCTGCAGAACGCCCTGAGGCACAACCTCGCCACAGGCGGATCCGTCTCGCTGACCACGGGGCCAGACCCTCTCCGCCAGGACCGCCCACGGCTGACCGTCACCAATACCGGGCCGCAGCTGCCCGATACGGTCGACACTTTCATCGAGCCCTTCCTCCGTGGCAAAGGGCGCATAGCCGACGCCCAGTCCGGGCACCGCGGACACGGTCTGGGGCTTGCCATCGTCGCAAGCATCGTCGACGTCCACGGAGGCGACCTCCGGCTGACCCCCAACCCCGACGGCGGGCTCACCACTCGAGTCTCACTGCCAACCGCCGTCGAGAGGGAAACACGTGAGACGACACGTGATCAGAGGCAAGACCAGCCGAGATATGCCGAGCCGAGCGGCAACATCACCTGACGCGACCGGATGCCCGAGGCCCGTTACCGGCAACGTCGCCTGAGACCGGCAGCGAATCCATCAAGATCAGGGCCCCTCCTCGAGTCGCCGCCGTCAGTTTCGATGCGGTGTAGTTCCGTGCGGTGAGGGCGAACTCGCGGCAGGTCGCCGGCTCGCCACCCCAGCCCGGTGAACAGCGCCTGGCCACCGGCTCGGTCGGCAGGATCCGCAGGGCGGCGTCCTTGGATACCCGCGGGCGGTCCATCTCGTCGATCGAACACTCGATGACTCGGCCGGTCATGCGGTGGATTTCGGCCTTGTGCCGCAGTTCCAGGAAGTTTGTGAGATATCCGCCCTCAGCGAACAGTCAAAACAGCCTCTGACCTGGGACTTGCAACTGATCACTAGAATCTGCTGCCATTCTCACAGGATGTACATCCTGTACATTTTTTACGAAGGAGAGGAGCAGACATGCTGCGACCGACGTCCCGCTACGTCCTTCCGGAGTTCACCGAGCGCACCGCGCAGGGGACGCGCACCATGGACCCGTATTCCAAGCTGCTCGGCGAACGCATCATCTTTCTGGGCACCCCGATCGACGACGCCTCCGCCAACGATGTGATGGCGCAGTTCATCCACCTCGAACACGCCGCGCCCGACCAGGACATCTCGCTCTACATCAACTCCCCCGGCGGCTCCTTCACCGCGATGACCGCCATCTACGACACGATGCATTTCGTGTCGTGCGACGTGGAGACCGTCTGCCTGGGGCAGGCCGCCTCCTGTGCCGCGGTACTGCTGGCCGCCGGCGCTCCCGGGAAGCGGCTGGCGCTGCCCGGCGCCCGGATCCTGATCCATCAGCCGTCGTTCAGCGAACCCGTCCAGGGGCAGGCCAGTGACCTGCAGATCCAGGCGGCGGAGATGCTGCGCACCCGCGACCTGCTGGAAGAGATGCTGGCGAAGCACACCGGGCAGACCCGCGAGCGGATCGCCACCGATATCGAGCGCGACAAGATCTTCGACGCCCCCGCCGCCCAGGAGTACGGCCTGATCGACCAGATCACCCGTAACCGCAAGCTGTCGGCGCTCCGGCCCGCGGCGCGGTGAGCCCGGTGCTGCCACCCGAACCGCCACCGCTACCCGCCCTGACCCGTGCGGAGGGCGAGCTCATCGACAGCTACCTGGAGGTGATCGACCTGCTGGGCCGGATCAACCCGGCCCGCTGCGGTGGCACCTACAGCGGACTGCGCGCCGCCCAGGCGCTGGTCGGCAAGGCCACCCGGCTGCGGGACGCCCTCACGGTGATGCACCAACGGGGCGAGAGCGAACTGCACTGCGCGACGCTGACCCGGGCTCTGCGGGTGCTGGACGGTGAGCGCCGGGCCCGGCTGGTGACGATGCCGCCACCCGAGGAAATCTGACCCGGAACACGCTCCGGGGCTGCGCATACGGCGTAGCCTCCGCACCCGATCTGAGGAGGCGACGAATTGCGCGGCGCGGACCCAATTCCTCCGGTCCCGGATGTTTCGCCCCTGGTCCGCGAGGTGCAACGCCCCGCGCCGCGGCACCTGAGGGAACAAATCTAACCATTCGGGCCAATTGTGACCCATCTCACATACGGCATTTTCAACTCGGAATTCGGCTGCCAGGTGCGTGACGATCCCTTCGACGACAAGACCCCGCCACAGCGACGGGGCGGTCCGGACGGGCGCCTAATCCCGCCGCCGTGCCGGACGTCCGGTCGACGACGTGGACCGGCGGGAGCGGAGGACCCGAGCAGGACGGGGTCCCGGGCCTACACGGCCGAGGGCTCCTTGGGGTGAAGCCGTACGCACGGCCGGGCATCTTCGCCTGCCCGAACCCGACAGGTCTTCCTTCGCAGGCGGCTGACGAAGGGTTTGCGCATGACCATGCGCATGCATACGCCGAATCTGCTGGCGCGCGCCGGCACCGTCACCGCTCTGACGCTGGTCACGCTCGGCGGGACCAGCGTCGCTCCGGGAACGGCCGGGAGCGCGGAAGCCGCGTCCGTGTCCGCCCATGCGCTGCGGATCGCGGCTTCGAAGAGCGGATCCCCCTACCGGTACGGCGCCCAGGGGCCGCATGCCTTCGACTGTTCGGGGCTGATGCTCTACTCGTTCAAACGCGCCGGCCGGTTGCTGCCACGCACCGCCGCGGCACAGTACGGCCGCACCCGGCACATCCCGGCCGGCGCACGCCGAAGCGGCGATCTGGTCTTCTTCCATTCGCGCAGCGGCATTTACCACGTCGGCATCTACGCGGGCCGGGGCCGGATGTGGCATGCGCCCAAGGCCGGGAGCGTGGTGCGGCTCGAACGGATCTGGAGCCGTTCGGTCTGGTACGGGCGGGTGGGCTGACCCTGCGCATTCATCTCACGATCGGTCAATCGGCGCTCGGTTTGGCCGATTTGGCTGATCTCGCCGTCGCCCTCAGGACAGCGCCAGCTCGACGAGCAGGATGCCTCCCAGCACCGTGAGCAGCGCTCCGGTGGTGGCTTCCAGTGCGCGGGCCACCGTGGGGCGGCGCAGCCAGACGCCCAGCCGGTCGACCAGCAGGGCGACGGCGGGGAACCACACCAGCGCCATGGCGACCACCATCGTGGCGAGCAGCAGCGTACGGGGCAGCGCGGGCGCCCCCGCCGGAACGAACTGCGGCAGCAGGCTGAGGAAGAGGACGGGCGCCTTGGGGTTGAGCGCATTGGTCAAGAAGCCCTGGCGCAGGCTCTGCGCAGTGCCCGGGCGGGCGGCATACGGGCGGCCCTCGGCCGGTGTGCCCGCCCCCGTGCGGGCCGTGCCGTCCGTGGTGGCCGCCGGGCGCCGGACGGCCGCGATCAGGGCGCGGGCACCGAGGTACAACAGGTAGCCGCCGCCCAGGAGTTGGACCGCGCCGAAGAGCGCGGGCACGGCGACCAGCACCGCCGCGAGCCCGGCCACCGCCAGGGCCGTGTGCACCAGCAGCCCGCCCGCGACTCCGACGGCGGCCGCCACCCCCGCCCGGCGGGAGTCGAGCGCATTGCGCACCACGACCGCGAAATCCGCGCCCGGCATGGCGACCATGCCCGCGGCGACTCCGGTGAAGGCGATCAGCTGTCCGTCCATAAGAGCAGCTTCGCCGGTCAGAGGCTTTAATGGGTATGGGCAATGTTCTTGGTGAGCCTGAAGAGATTCTTATGTACGACCCCACCCGGCTGGCCGCCCTGGTAGCGGTGGCGGAGGCCGGTTCGATCACCCGGGCCGCCGCCCGGCTCGGCTACACCGCTCCGGCGCTCTCCCAGCAGCTCGCCAAGCTGGAGCGGGAGGCCGGGGCGGCCCTGCTGGTGCGCCACCACCGCGGTGCCCGGCTGACGGCGGCCGGTGAGCTGCTGCTCGTACGGGCCCGGCGGGTCCTCGACGAACTGGATCAGGCGCGGCACGAGCTGTCCCGGCTGGCGGGGTTGTCCGGCGGGCGGCTGCGGGTCGGTACGTTCATGACCGCCGGTACGCATCTGCTGCCACCCGCGCTCAGCGCGTTCCGGCGGGCCCACCCCGATGTGGAGCTGAGCGTGACGGAGTACATCCCGCCGCAGGCGAGCACTGCGGTGGCGCGGGGTGAGGTCGATCTGGCCCTGACGCACGAGTATGTGCCCGGCGAGGCGATGCCGGCGCCGGAGGGAGTCCGTCTGGAGCCGCTGCTGACCGAGGAGCTGGTACTGGTCACCGCGCCCGGTCATGCCCTGTCCGCGGGCTCCGGACGCCTGCCGCTCGCCGAGCTGGCCGGTCAGCCGCTGGTCAGCATGGCACCGGCCAACCCCAACCGGCGCGAGGTGGAGGCCACGCTGGCGGCCGCCGGGGCGAGTGTGGCGGTGCGCTGTGAGTCGCCGAGCTATGCGGTGGTGTGCGCGCTGGTGAGCGCCGGGCTCGGGGTGGCGGTGGTCCCGGAGATGGTGGCGGAGGGGTCGATGACACCGCTGGGCGTCCGCCGGGTGGACCCACCGGAGCTGCACCGCCGGATCTCGGTGGCCTACCGCCCCGGAGGCACCCCCGCCGCGGACACCCTGCGGGCCCTGCTACGCGGGGCCTTCCTCCGCCATTCGCCCGGGGCGTCGGATACACGGTTGCCTCGATCAGGGTGATCTTCTGGTGGCGCCGGCAGACCCTGGTGGCACCGGCAGGCCCTGGTGGCACCGGCAGGCCCTGGTGGCACCGGCAGGCCGACGACAGCCGTTGCATGCCGCCGGGACGCCAGGACAAGGTCATTACGAGCACCGCCTGTTGCCGGGGCGTCGACCGTTGCCCCGGCGTCGTCCGGCGGCCTCGAACGTTTCCGGCGAACGGTCTCCGACCACCGCTGCCGGGCCGTGTACGACCTCACCACCTGGTGCTGACTCCGCTCGCCGACGGCTTCAGGCCGTCGGCGCGGTGGCCACGATCGTGTCGACCGCCGTGTCGAGCTGATTGTCCGTCAGGTCAGCGCGGGCGGTGAGCCGGAGCCGGGAGATGCCGTCGGGGACGGACGGCGGGCGGAAGCAGCCGACCGCGAGTCCGGCCGTGCGGCAGTCGGCCGCCCAGCGGAGCGCCGCTTCCGGTGACGGGGCGCGGACGGAGATCACTGCCGCGTCGGGACGTACCGCCGTCAGGCCCGCCGCGGTGAGCCGGTCGTACAGCCCCTGGGCGACCGCGACGGCCCGGGTGGCGCGCCGGGGTTCGCGGCGCAGCAGCCGGAGCGCGGCGAGGGCGCCGCCGACCGCCGCCGGGGCGAGACCGGTGTCGAAGATGAACGACCGGGCGGTGTTGACCAGATGCTCGATGACCCGGGCCGGGCCGAGCACCACACCGCCCTGGGAACCGAGCGACTTGGAGAGCGTCACGGTGGTCACCACGTCCCCGTCGCCGGCGAGACCGGCCGCCCACGGCGCACCGCGGCCCCCTTCGCCCAGCACCCCCAGTCCGTGTGCGTCGTCGACGAGCAGTCCGGCGCCCCGTGTCCGGCAGGCCTCGGCGAGCGCGGGGAGCGGCGCGGCGTCCCCGTCGACCGAGAACACCGAGTCGGTCACCACGAGTGCCCGGCCGTCGTGGCCGGTCAGCGCGGCGCGTACGGCCTGCGGATCGGTGTGCGGGGCCACTTGGGTACGGGCCCGGGAGAGCCGGCAGCCGTCGATGAGCGAGGCGTGGTTGCCGGCGTCGGAGACGATCAGGGTGCCGGGGGCGGTGAGCGCGGTGACCGCGGCGAGATTTGCGGCATAGCCGGAGGACAGCACCAAAGCGGCCTCGAAGCCGCAGAACGCCGCGAGTTCGGTCTCCAGCCGGGCGTGCAGCTCGGTGCTGCCGGTGACCAGCCGGGAGCCGGTCGCGCCGGCGCCCCAGCGGTGCGCGGCCTCGGCGGCGCCGCGGGTGACCTCGGAGTGCCGGGCGAGTCCGAGGTAGTCGTTGCCGGCCAGATCGAGCAGCGGGGAGTCGGCCGGGCGGGGGCGCAGGGTGCGCACCAGCCCGGCATGACGGCGCTGCGCACTGGCTACATCCAGCCAGTCGAAGGCCGCCTCGTACGCCGGGCGGGCCGGCTCGGCACACGGCTCGGCGGGCCTCGCCGGGGAGGTGTCGCACAGCAGCGGCGGGGCGGAGTCCTGCGGCATCGGCGTCCTTCGTCTGTCGGCCTCGATTGTGGGCTGTCGATAGACGTTAGCGGTCGTTCCGCAGGCCCACGGTGTGGCGATACACACACCTCGATCGCGGCACCTTGTGGGAATCCTCCTTGGCCGGGGGCGGTGGCGTAGGCGAGGATCAAGGCCATGGACCTGCTGAGCACACTGGTGGACAAGGGACTGCGGCGCGAGTTGCCGACCCGCGAAGAGGCACTGGCCGTATTGGCCACCTCCGATGACGAACTGCTCGATGTCGTGGCCGCGGCCGGAAAGGTGCGCCGCCAGTGGTTCGGGCGGCGGGTCAAACTCAACTATCTCGTCAACCTCAAGTCGGGCCTGTGCCCCGAGGACTGCTCGTACTGTTCGCAGCGGCTGGGGTCGAAGGCGGAGATCCTCAAGTACACCTGGCTCAAGCCCGACGACGCCTCCAAGGCGGCCGCGGCCGGGGTGGCCGGCGGCGCCAAGCGGGTCTGCCTGGTGGCCAGTGGCCGCGGTCCGACGGACAAGGACGTGGACCGCGTCTCGGAGACGATCTCCGCCATCAAGGAGCAGAACGAGGGCGTGGAGGTGTGCGCCTGCCTCGGTCTGCTCTCCGACGGCCAGGCGGGGCGGCTGCGCGCGGCGGGCGCCGATGCGTACAACCACAACCTCAACACCTCGGAAGCCACTTACGGCGACATCTGCACCACCCACGACTTCTCGGACCGGGTGTCCACCGTCCAGCAGGCCCAGGCGGCCGGCATGTCCGCCTGCTCCGGGCTGATCGCCGGTATGGGCGAGAGCGACGCCGACCTCGTCGATGTGGTCTTCGCGCTGCGCGAGCTGGACCCGGACTCCGTCCCGGTGAACTTCCTGATCCCCTTCGAGGGCACCCCGCTCGCCAAGGAGTGGAACCTCACCCCGCAGCGGGCGCTGCGCATCCTGGCGATGGTGCGGTTCGTCTGCCCGGACATCGAGGTACGGCTGGCCGGCGGCCGTGAGGTGCATCTGCGCAGCATGCAGCCGCTCGCGCTGCACCTGGTCAACTCCATCTTCCTGGGCGACTACCTGACCAGCGAGGGCCAGGCCGGCAAGGACGACCTCGCAATGATCGAGGACGCCGGCTTCGAGGTCGAGGACTCGGACACCACGACGCTGCCCGAGCACCGCAGGCCGTGCGGCGGCCACGCGGTCACCGAGGCCGCCGCCGGGGACACCGGTGCCCCGGCGGCCGCCGAGGACGCCGGTGCCCCGGCCGCCACCGTCCCGGCACCGTCCGACGAGGCCCGCCGCGACCTGGTCTCGGTCCGCCGCCGCGGCGCCGGTACCGACCTTCCGCCCAATGCCTGAACCACTCACCCCCGGCGCTCTGCTCGCGCTCGACCGGCAGCATGTGTGGCACCCGTACGGGCCGATGCCCGGCAAGGCCGCACCGCTGCTGGTGGAGTCGGCCTCCGGCGTCCGGCTCCGGCTGGCCGAACCGGTCGAGGGCCGGGACGAGTTGGTGGACGGGATGTCCTCCTGGTGGTCGGCGGTGCACGGCTACAACCACCCGGTGCTCAACGACGCCGCGCACGGCCAGCTGGAGCGGATGAGCCATGTGATGTTCGGCGGGCTCACCCATGAGCCCGCCGTGCGGCTGGCGAAGCGGCTGGTCGACCTCACGCCGGAGCCGCTGCAGCACGTCTTTCTCGCCGACTCCGGTTCGGTGTCGGTCGAGGTCGCCGTCAAGATGTGCCTGCAGTACTGGCGCTCGCTCGGCAAACCGCGCAAACAGCGGCTGCTGACCTGGCGGGGCGGCTATCACGGCGACACCTGGCAGCCGATGTCGGTCTGCGATCCGGACGGCGGTATGCATGAGCTGTGGCAGGGGGTGCTGCCGCGGCAGATCTTCGCGGACGCGCCGCCGCCCGGCTTCGACGCCGCACCCGACGAGGCGTACGCGGCGCAGCTGCGAGAGCTGATCGGCCGGCACGCCGAGGAGCTGGCAGCGGTGATCGTGGAGCCAGTGGTGCAGGGAGCGGGCGGGATGTCGTTCCACTCCCCCGGGTATCTGCGGGTGCTGCGGGAGGCCTGCGACGCACACGACGTGCTGCTGGTCTTCGACGAGATCGCCACCGGCTTCGGCCGTACGGGCGCCCTCTTCGCCGCCGACCACGCGGGGGTCGCACCCGATGTGATGTGTCTCGGCAAGGCGCTGACCGGCGGTTATCTGACCCTGGCGGCGACACTGTGCACCACGGCCGTCGCCGACGGCATCTCCCGAGGCGCACTGCCGGTGCTGGCGCACGGCCCCACGTTCATGGGCAATCCGCTCGCCGCCGCCGTCGCCGACGCCTCGATCTCCGTGCTGCTGTCCCAGGACTGGGGGCAGGAGGTCAAGCGGATCGAGGCCGGGCTGCGGGACGGTCTGGCACCGGCCGCGGGCATCGCCGGGGTGCGCGAGGTACGGGTACTCGGCGCGATCGGTGTGGTCCAGCTCGATCATGAGGTGGACATGGCGGCCGCGAGCCGGGCGGCGGTCCGGGAGGGCGTGTGGCTGCGCCCGTTCCGGGATCTGATCTACACCATGCCGCCGTACATCACCGGCGACGAGGATGTGGCGCGCATCTGCGCGGCGGTGTGCGCGGCGGCCCGCGAGGGCTGAGCACACCGCACCGGCTGCGGTGGCCGGCCGGGTTCGCCCGGCCGGCCGTACGCAAGCCGGTCGCATACGACACATACGAGCCGGCCACCAGGAATTATTCGCACCATCCCCGCGCGGGACCCCCGCGCAGAGTCGGAGGAAGACCATGTCGGTGCTGTTCGTGACGGGCACGGGCACGGAGATCGGCAAAACCGTGACCACGGCCGCGATCGCCGCGGCGGCGCTCGCCCGGGGTCGCTCGGTGGCCGTGCTCAAGCCGGCGCAGACCGGTGTCACGGCGCACGAGAGCGGCGATGCGGCGGAGGTCGAACGGCTGGCCGGCCCGGTCACCACCGCCGAACTCGCCCGTTTCCCCGACCCGTTGGCGCCCTCGACGGCCGCGCTGCGGGCCGGTCTGCCGCCGGTGCTCCCCCAGGACATCGCCGAGGCCGCCGCCAAACTGGACGCCTCGCACGATCTGGTCCTGGTCGAGGGCGCGGGCGGGCTGCTCGTCCGCTTCGACGCCGACGGGCATACGCTCGCCGACGCCGCGCGGCTGGTGGACGCCCCCGTCCTGGTCGTCGCCCAGGCGGGTCTGGGCACCCTCAACGCCACCGCACTGACCGCTCTGGCGCTCCGCTCGTACGGACTCGACTCCCCGGGCGTCGTCATCGGCAGCTGGCCGGCCGAGCCCGACCTGGCATCCCGCTGCAATCTGGCGGATCTCCCCGACGCCGCGGACGCACCGCTCCTCGGCCTGGTCCCGGAGGGGTCGGGCAGGCTCTCGCCGCGGGACTTCCGCGCCGCGGCCCCCGGCTGGCTGGCGCCGGTGCTCGGCGGATCGGGCACGTTCCGTATCCCCTCGTGACGACGGCGGGCATCCGGAGGGGTATCCAGCGGGGAATGCGGGCACTCTCTGAGCGCCCTTCCGCTCCGGCGGCGGCCCGTACAGACTTCCGGACTCCGACCGAGGCCGCTCCTTGCGGCTCCCGGTCCGCACAGTGGGGAGACTGACAGCGGGAGCGGGCATCGTCGGCGAAAGGGTCCGTCATGTGGCAGCGCAGGAGTGTTCCGCACGTTCCACGGGTTCCGGGAGCTCCTAGAGCTCCGAGAGTTCCGCAAGGCAGCGTCCATCACCCGGTGTTCGCCCGCTTCTACGCGAGCTGCTGCGGTCCGGCCGCGGACGCGCGGGCAGGGGTGGCCACGCTCCGGAAGGAGCTGCTGGCGGGCGCCACCGGCCGGGTCATCGAGGTCGGCGCGGGAAGCGGGCTGAACTTCGCGCACTATCCGGGCACGGTCTCGGAAGTGGTGGCGATCGAACCGGAGGCCACGCTCCGGGAGGTGGCCAGGTCGGCGGCGGCGCGGGCGGAGGTCCCGGTGGATCTGGTGCCCGGAGTGGCGGAGGCCCTGCCGGTCAAGAGCGAGGCATTCGATACGGCGGTGGCATCGCTGGTGCTGTGTTCCGTCCGTGAGGTGCAGCGCGCCCTTTCGGAGCTGCGGCGGGTACTGCGTCCGGGCGGTGAGCTGCGGTTCTTCGAGCACGGGCGGGCCGCGGGGCGCGGGCTGGCGGCCGTGCAGTGGTCGCTGGACCGGACATTCTGGCCCCTGCTGATGGGCGGTTGTCACACCGGCCGGGACCCGCTGGGCGAGATCCGGACGGCCGGGTTCGAGGTGCTGCGGGTGCGCCGGCTGAAGGTGCCGGAGCGCGGGCCGACACTGCCCACGTCGCCGGCGGTGCTGGGCACGGCGCGGCGGCCGAGCGACTGACGGGCCCGAGGCCGACGGCCGGCCTGGCGGTCCCCACGGCGGACGGTCGGCCGGCGGCCCCTACGTCGGAGGGTCGGCTGGCGGCCCCTACGTCGGAGGGTCGACTGGCGGCCCCTACTGCGGACGGTCGGCTGAGCAGCCCCCGGCGGTCTTCCGGCGGCCGTCGGCGGCCGTCGGCGGCCGTCGCTCACACCGTCCAGGTTCGCAGTTTGTCCGCGATGGTGCGGACGTCGGCCGTGCCCTCCTTGACGAGGCGGGCGAGGTCACGGACCTGCTCGGGAGAGATGGTGATCTTCAGCCCGCTGGCGACGAGATAGCCGTAGGCGACGGCGGTCGCGAACATGGCATTCGAGCGCTCCAGCGCCGGTACCTGGAGCAGGAGTTGCAGCAGGGAGGCGGCACGGTCCTGGGGTTCGGTGTAGACGGGCACACCGAATATCTCGGCTTCATGGCGGCTGACGGCGGCCACCAGGGCGCCCCAGTCGGTGACCTGGGGGTCTCCGGGCGTGTGCTGTTCGGCGATCAGAAGGAGCCAGGCGAGGTCGATGCGCAGCGTCACGTGGTGCCCGGCAGCCCTTCGTGGTGGGTGGTGGTCGCGGCGCCCTCGGCGCCGCCTGCTTCCAGGCCGAATTCCTCGGCGAAGACGCGCTCGTACTGCTTCATGAAGTCGGAGGCGGCCTCGACGAAGGTCTGGCCGACCTCACCGGCGTCCTTGAGGACAAGCTCCTCGATATAGCGGTTCATGCTCACTCCCCGCTGCAGGGCGCGCTCTCGCGCCGCTTCGGCGGTGGCCTCATCCACGCGGACGTTCAGCTGTGTCTTCGCCACCCCTCCAAGCTAGCGCGCATCCGCTAGCAGCGGCAAGCACCGGCCGGCCTGGGGGAAGCACCCGATGGTCCGGAGGCTGGTGGGGAGGGGAGAGAGGGGGAGCTGCTGGAGACCGAGACGGAGCGCGCGGGAGATCGACGGCGTACAGGAAGATCACCTCCGGGACGTCCGGACCGGGGCCGGAACCTCGGTCGGCACCTGGGCGAGCCGGCGCCTCGTGCACCCGTCGCGCACAAGGCGCCGCCCGCCGATGCCGTGCAGTGCGGTCATCAGACGGGCGGCGCCCCGCAGGCCGGCGTTTACTTGTAGCCGAAGTCCTGAGTCCAGTAGGCCCGGAGCTTGCCGCCCAGGGCGACACCTATCCCGGTGCCCTTGGAGTGGCAGCTGAGGATGTTCGCGCGGTGGCCGGGACTGTGCATCCAGGCGTCGAACGCACCCTGGGGAGTCCTCGGCCAGGCGTCGATGTTCTCCCCGGAGGCGTCGTCGTAACCCTGTGCCTCCATCCGCTCCTTGGGGCCCTTGCCATCGGGGCCGGTGTGCGCGTAAAAGCCGTGGGCGGCCATGTCCTGGCTGTGCAGCCGGGCCGCCTTGTCCATCCGCGGGTCGCGGTGCAGGGGCTCGCAACCGTGCTTCTTCCGGGCGTTGTTGACGAGTCGGTTGATCTCCGCCTCGTAGCGGTCGACCTTGCCGGTGCCCCGCTCGGTGGCGGACGGCGCGGACGCGGAAGCGGAAACGGATGCGGAAGCGGAAGGCCGGTCGCCCGGCGTGAGCGTGGCGGCACTCGGGTGCGAGGCCGGCGGGAAGGCCTCACTGGCCTTCGCGTCGTCCTGGGAGTGGAAAACGGCCAGAGATCCGGCAAGAACGCCGACCGTGGCCACGATTCCGAGCGGAATCATCCTGGCCCTGCGCCGGTGTGAACCGCGCGACTCACGCTTCGGCGAAGAGAATTTCACGTTCAACTAAACCTTCTCCATGGGGGGATACGGAAGGGAAGGAAACGGGCACCAGACAGCGCCCACCCTCCCCCGCAGGCTCGCCCGGTGAACCGAACTGCCTTTCCGCGAGCAGGGTTACCGTAACAAAGCAATTACCTCTCGCACCCCCGCGGCCAATGATGTGTGACCCCCTGCCCGGTCCGGGCGGAATGCGGGAACACGCCCGCTTCGAAAGATCTGACGCTCCCCGGGCCTCTCTCCCGAGAAATCCGCGCCACGAGAAACCACCTTCTCCACGCCAGGGAAAGGAAATTGCGGCCCAGCCACAGAAAACCTACGCCTGGGCGCAGCACGTGCCCCCACGCGAATATCAGGGTTCCCGCTCCAATATTCCGGAGGCCATTTCCCGGTGCGGCGCCGCCCGTTCCTCTACCCGAAGGCCTTCAGGGCGTCCTCACCATGAGTCCACCAGACACCGAGCCTCTGGCGCGTCAGGAGCCAGCCGTCCGGGCCCCGGCTGAACTCCCAGTCGTACGGGCCGCCCATCGCGTAGGGAGAGGAGGTCTTCCCGGCTTCGGTGACGGCGACGAACCACATGTAGCCGATGCCCGTCGCCCGGTCGCCGTCCACCTCGAAGTGCATGTTCAGAAGGTGATGCTGCATGCTCGGATACGGCGATTCCGCTGCTTCCACCGTCGCCCGGACCGCGTCCTTCCCGTGGATCTGCTCCCATGGCCCGAACTCCAGCACCGCGTCGTCGGCCCAGCAGGCGATCCAGGTCTGCCAGTCCTTGCGGTCGAGGGCCCGCCACCCTTGGATCATGAGGGCGCGCAGGGCTTCCTTGTCCTCCAGGTCCCGCAGTCTTCGTACCAGGCTGTCGTAGTCGGCGGCAGTGGGCGGCATGCCCGCTCCTTTCCCTTCGGGGTGAGTCACTGGGCGCTTGCGGCGGGACGGACGACGATCTCGTTCACGTCGACCTGCGGCGGCTGCGCAAGGGCGTAGGCGATGGCCTCCGCGATGGCCGATGCGGGCAGTGCCACCGCGCGGTAGGTCTTCATCGCCTCCCTGGCCGCGGGGTCGGAGATGCTGTCCGCGAGTTCGGACTCGGTCACGCCGGGAGAGACGAGGGTGACCCGGATGTCCCCTGCCGATTCCTGGCGCAGGCCTTCGGAAATCGCGCGCACGGCGAATTTGGTGGCGCAGTAGACGGCGGCGGTGGGCGAGACCTCGTACGCGCCGACGGAGGCGATGGTCACGAAGTGCCCGCCGCCCTGTGCGCGCATCGCGGGCAGGGCGGCGGCGATGCCGTGCAGGACGCCCCGCACATTCACGTCGATCATGCGGTCCCACTCATCGGTCTTGAGCGCTTCCAGCGGGGAGAGGGGCATCACCCCCGCGTTGTTCACGAGCGCGTCGATCCGGCCGTACCGCTGCAGCGCCGCATCGATGAACGCACGCATGTCTGCCGCGTCGGTGACATCCAGCTTGGCGAAGGCAGCGGTGCCGCCCTCCTTCGTGATCTCTTCAACCAGTCGCTCCAGCCGGCTGGTGCGGCGCGCGCCGAGGAAGACCCGGTGTCCGTCCGCCGCCAGTCGGCGTGCGGCCGCCTCCCCGATACCGCTGCTCGCACCGGTGATCGCGACAACCTTGGAGGTCGGTGGCATGTTGTTGGCTCCTTGTAGAGAACGTGGCGGTTGGCCCGCTCTCCGGAGTCTGGGCGGCGGTGGAAGGAGCAACCAGGACAGGCTGTTCCTGGGTACGGCACGCCCAGGAACACGGCCGGGGCCGGGTGCCGGTCGGTCCGCCTGAGGCGTCCTACGAACGTCGTCGCCCGAACCTCGCACGAGCCGCGTCGTGGGCATCACGCAGAAGCTGCAGCACCGTGTCCGTGGTCCGCTCCCCCGGGTTGACGACAGCGAGCCAGCCGAGTGCCCCGTACACCGGGTGCGGCATCACGCTGTCGGCGGCCGCGTAGTCGCGGGGCCGAGTGAGACTGCGTGGTTCCTCCCCGGTGAGCTCCCGGAACGTCGCCCGGTCGACGTGGATGTTCACGCGCCACCGGTCCGGAGCGTCAAGGGCGGAGGCGGCGTCGTCGGGGTGGTCCTTGACGACGATCGTCCCGTAGGGCTGGACGCTCTGCGGCATCCGGCCGTCGGGGGCGAAGTAGAAAAAGGCACTCCCCCACGTGAACTCGGGGAAGTCGCCGCCCGGCTCCGGGCTGACCACGAGCGCGCCGTCGAAGCCCCGTACGGCCGTGATGATCTGTTCCATACTCATGGTTCAAGGATCACCTTCAAGTGCTTATGTGGGGTTGACCGATGGGCGAGCCGGCGAGCGGTGTGCAACGGGGACCGCTGCGCACCGTCGACGTGGCCAGAGAGTCCGGGTACTCGGTGCAACAGGTGCGCGACCTGGAACGGCTGGGGGTCATTCCCGCGGCCGCTCGATCGAGCAACGGCTACCGCTCCTACACACCGCTTCATGTGCACGCCCTTCGGGCCTACCGGGGACTCGCGGGTGCCATGGGGCCGGTCGCGGCCCGGCAGATGCTCGCGCGGCGGCGAACGGAGACGATCGCGGAGGCGGCCTCGGCGATCAATGCGGTCCATGTCCGGCTCGCTCGGGAACGTGAGGAGGCGCTGCGCGCCCAACAGGCGTTGCGGACGATCCAGGCCGAAGCGGGGGCAACCGGGTTCGAGCACGAGAGCGACGCGATGACGATCACGGAGCTCGCCGAAGCTCTCCGGGTACGTCCCTCGACCCTGCGGTTCTGGGAGCAGGAAGGGCTTGTCACGCCCGAGCGGGTGACGTCACTGCGAGCCCGTCGCTACGGCCTGCCGGCCATCAGAGCAGCGCGCATCGTGACGGCTCTCCGCGGCGCCGGCTACGGCATTCCCGCCGTGCGCGAAGCCATGGATTCCCTGGGCCAACTCGACGGCCCGGGAGAAGTCCAACGCATCCTGCAGCAGCGTGTGGAGCAGATCGCCGCACGCACCGTGGCGCTCCTCCGAGCGGGCGCAGACTTGGCCGTCGTCGTCGAGTCGGCAGGGGGCTAGGACGTCGCCCGGGTCACACCCCTCTGGCGTCCTGCGTATCGCTGCCTGCTTCCCGCTGCCCGCTGCCCACATCCCGCATCCCGCATCCCATCACGGCGTTCCAGGGAGGGGGTGTTTCCGCAGGTCAGAGACGGTACGAGCGTTCCGGCGTCCCGTTTTCCGCTTCGGCCGTGGCGACCGGGACGGAGGGCGCCGCAAGCTGAGGTCAGCGGGCAACCACGGCCGCATGCCGCGCAGCTCATGCCGTATGCCTCATGCCTCATGCCTCATGCCTCATGCCGTCCGTATGCCGCATACCGCATACCGAAGGGAGACACCGTGCGGGCACGCTTCCGACTCCGCCGGTTCGGCGGCGCCGACATCACCGACGCGGTCGCTGTCGCCTTGCTCGTCACATCGGCCGCGATCGTCTTCCTCCTGCTCCTCGACCGCCTCTGACGTCACATATGCCGACCCCACGCAACCGAACAGAAAGCACCCACACACCATGCGCACCACCCGTCGCGCCACCCAGCTCGTCGCCTCCGCCGCCGTCCTGACGGCAAGCCTGGCGCTGACCGCCTGCCAGAACGGCACCACCAAGGACAACGGCGGCCAGGCCCCGACCTCGTCCTCCCGGCCTCTGACCGGCAGCCAGGAGGCTCAGTCCCCTTCGGGCGGCGACGGCAACGGCTCTGCCCGGGACGGTCACGTATCCAAGGCCGCCATGTCGTCGGGCGCCTCCGGCAGCGGGAACGCCGGCAAGAACGGCCCTGGTCGGGCCGCCGGGCAGGGCTCCGGCAGCCGGGCGACGACCGCCGCCTGCACCGGCGCGCACGTCAAGGTCACCGTGACCAAGGTCCCTCGCCCTGTCAACCACATGCTGCTGACCGCCACCAACACCGGCTCCGTGCCCTGCAACGCCTACGGCGCGCCCTACCTCCGCTGGGACGACGGCCAGGCCGCCACCACGTTCCTCGAAGCCTCCAAGCCACAGGCCGTGATCACACTCGCGCCGGGCGAGTCGGCGTACGCGGGGATCATGTACCAGTCCGCTGACGGCTCGGGCAGCGAGGGCCACACCGCCCGCACCCTGGGCGTCCTGTTCGGCAACCGGGCGGGCGATGGATCCACCGGCCCGTCCGCACGCCTCACGCTGCCCAACGGTGGTGTCCATACCGACAGTTCGGCATGGGTCACCTACTGGCAGTCCCGTTCCGAGGACGCGCTGACCTGGTGAACGAGCGCCGCTCAGCCGGTCGGAGGTGCCCGGCCCGGTAGCCGGTGACGGCCCGACGCCGGTAGTGGCCGGAGCGGGGTGGGGTGGGGCGGGCAGCCGGGCTCAGCCGTTCTCCTTCGGGGCGGGGATCCATTTGCTGCCGCCCAGTGGGTAGTCGTACTGCGGCCGGCCCTCCATCCCGCTGGTGTGGAACGGCTCCCCGTTGTCGTCGATGCGGAGCGTGCCGTGCCGGTTCCCGCTGGACCACTCCAGTTCCAGGTACCAGCGCACCGCGCGGACCCCGGCCCGCGCGGTGATCCTGAAGACCTCGGGGTCCCGCTCGCTCACCTTGTAGGGGAAGTCCCGCTGTCCGCCCTGCGGCGCGATGCTGGGCTGCGGTGCGTCCAGGGAGACTCCGAACGTCTTGGGCGTGATGCCTCCGCCGCAGCCCACGCCCATGCTGTAGGCATTCCAGGCGGGCGGCGGGTCACTCCTCACCACCCGCACCCGAAGTCCGTGCAACACCACGGTCTTCTCCCCCGTGCCCTGTACCGACACCTCCACCAGCTGGCTGTCCGCCGAGACCGCGCCCAGCGACGAAATCCAGCCCCTGACGTCCTGTTCTGAGGGCGGCGGACCCATCTTGCCGGGGGCTCGGTCGACCAGGTAGCGCTGGCTGCACGGGCTCTCCCAGCGGTACGGGCGGACATCCACGCTCACCGGGAGCCCGGCCCGGTCGTCCGCGTCCGGCACGTTCGCCTCTCCGCCGCCGGCCGTACGGGACGGGGAGAGCGAGTGGAACGGGGAAGGGGACGGGGACGGGCTCGTGCTCTCCGTCACGGGCGGTTGTGCGGACGCCGAGGGCAAGCGGCCGCCCTCGGCCCCCACCGCCCCCTTTCCGCTCTTGGCACTTGCGGTCCGCTCGGCTGCCGCCTGGCGGCCGTGGCCGTCCCCGTCGACGACCAGTCCGGCGGCAAGCGCGGCGGAGACGGCCACGGCGGCCACGGCGATTCCGGCCGTCAGCGCGATACGCCGCCCGCGGCCCCCGGGCACCACCTGTGTCACGGGCCGCCCCGCGGGGGTGATCTCAGCGACTCGGCCAGGGGCGGAGGCGGCCATGAGGTGAGCCGGTGGCGGTACGGGCGAAGCGTCGGAGTCGGCCCCGTGGCCGACCCCGGCCACCGTCTCCCCTTCCGCGGCAACAACCGCCGTGCCCCTGCCCGTTTGTCTACGGTCTCGCTCCCGGCGTCGCGCCTCGTCCGCCAGGATCCACCGCCGGTGCAGCTCCACCAGCTCGTCCGGCGTCGCCCGGCACAGCCGTGCCAGCCGCTCCAGCGGCGCGTACTCCGTCGGCACCGCATCACCGTTGCAGTAGCGATGCAGCGTCGACGTGCTCATGTGCAGCCGCTTGGCGAGCGCGCCGTAGCTGTTCCCGGAGCGGTCCTTCAACTCCTTGAGCAGCGCCGCGACCTCAGATTTTTTCTCGACCGCCCCCACCGTCACTCCCTCCCCGCCGGCGCACACCGCGCACGGCCCCTCCACCCAACACGGCCGCCCGAGCCGGACCGCCCCGCCCCACCTCGCACCGACAACGCCAATTCCTCTGCCGGTACCGCATCCTCGCTACCGGATTCTGCAGGGCACCGGCCCACTTTGCGCGCCGACACGGTCATCAGCACCAGTTCGGCCGAGCTCAAGGCCGGGCCGCCCAGTACCGCTTGAGCACCTCCAGTTGCAAGGAGCACTCCAGGGAGGTGACTTCCTCGCTGCCCTCGAAACCACCGGTGAGGAAGTCGGCAAGGTGCTCCTCGTCGCGGAAGACGCCTCCGTAGGTGAAGACCGAAGAGGCCGCCGTGAGGGCGAGGAATCGCGTCGCGGGGTGATCCGCCAGGGAGGCGGCGAGGCGCTGCACGGCGCCCGGGCGGCAGCCGATGCTCAGCACCACCTCGACCGCGTAGCCGATGTCCCGGGGATCCACCTCGACACGGGGACGCAACAGGCCTGATTCGAGCAAGGCGGCAACGGTACGGCGGGCGCGGGACTCGGTGATGTCGAGCGTGCGGCCAGGGTGGAGAAGGGCATCCGGGCGTCGTGGCGCAGCGCGGCGACGGTGTCACGTTCCAGGCCGCTCAACGGCTGGTCGCGTGGGGTGGCGGCAGACGGGACGGTGTTCTGCCCCGGTGAACGCCTCGCCCCGGTCACGGCGTACGGCTTCGGTCGGGCCAACGGGGTGTACTCCCATACGCGGTGGGCGTTCTGAGCAATCGGCTCATCGGAGCAACGAGCCCATCGGAGCAACCGGCCCACGAAATTCCGGGCTCACGGAGAGACGGGTGCCGACCGGCTGATGCCGGAGGAAGAGCCCTCTTGGCTTGATCCTTGTTCTCTGACCCCTTGAACCCGGCAGATGGCTAGGAATTGTCGGTCAGCGTGCCTTGATGGAAATACAGGCGCCACCCTGCCGCACTCCTGCGCCACAGTGAACTGCGCCGAGCTCGGCGGCCGTTGCGGTCGGAGGTGTAGGTGACGTGAACGATGCCGGGGGCCATCAGCGTCGCTGTCATGTCGCTGATGGCGATGCGATCCGGCGGGGTGTCCGGGTCGGGAGCGATGGCGGTCAGGATCGACACCCGGTCCCAGCGCCGCCCGGACGCCCCGAACTCGACGAACTCCGGGTCCAGGAGTTCGACTGCGAGGGCCTGCGACGCGCGAACGTCCGGTTCGAGGAGCCGCAGTTCACCTTCGACAGCAGCCCGTACGGACTGGTCCTCCTCGTCATTCATGGAGCGAGCCTAAGCTTGTTCTTTATCTACCAGGATCTACCGGGACTGCCGATGGCCTTGAGGGTTTGGGGGCGTTTGACGGTCTTGCCGTCGGTGGCGCGGGCGGGCGAACCCGCTCGGCCACGGCCCTCAGCTGGGCGGCGGTGATGGCGGTCGCGTCGTCCTCGGGCCCGAGCCGGACCACGTCCAAGATCGACGTCCACGAGGTGGTCCCGGGCTCCAGGACGGCGAC
The DNA here is from genome assembly GCF_004125265.1 of Streptomyces lydicus. GTDB lineage: Bacteria > Actinomycetota > Actinomycetes > Streptomycetales > Streptomycetaceae > Streptomyces > Streptomyces lydicus_C. The sequence continues at coordinate 8,208,268 of NZ_RDTE01000003.1, read as the reverse complement.
GACGGAGTACGGCCAGCCCGGGATGATCTGGGAGGCGGACTTCGCCCGCCCGTAGACATGGCAGAAGAGCCGGTCCGGTGAGCACGGCGCGTCCGAGCGCAGCCACGGTGACACGTCGACCGCGAGCACCAGGCGCCCGCCCTCGAAGCGCGGCAGAGGCATGCCGGCCAAGCAGTGCCCGCAACCTGGCGACGTCGATCCGGCCGCGGTTGAGGGCTCCGTACAACGTGCCGTGACCACGACGGTGTCCGGGTACCAGCGTCAACTCCACCGGCGAGGTGACCGGACCATCGACACACAACGCCGCATTGGTTCGGGCGCCGCACGGGGCACCGGCAGGTAGCGGAAGCCCTGGCCTGACGCGTTCACCGGGCAAGTCGGGATCTTGATTTCGGCCGTCAGTTGGTGGCGAGAAGGCGCTCGATCCAGTTGTGGCGTGCCGCGACGGCGGCCTTGCTGATCCGAGCCTCGGGGGCTTTCCGGTCGAAGGAGTGGATTCCGCCGGGCCACACGTGCATCTCGGCTTTGCCGCCGGCCTGCCAGATCCGGTCGGCGTAGGCGAGGATTTCGTCGCGCAGGCACTCGGCGGAGCCGACGTCGAGGAACGCGGGCGGCAGGCCGGTCAGGTCGGTGGCGCGGGCGGGCGCGGCGTACTGCGGCACGTCAGCTCCGCCCTGGGCGTCGCCGAGCAGCAAGCTCCAGGCGAACTTGTTGCGGCTGCGGTCGAAGAGTTCGACGTCGTCCATCTGCAGGGCCGAGGCGCTGTCGTTGCGGTCGTCGAGCAGGGGGGCAGCCAGCAGTTGGCCGAGCAGGCGGGGACCGCCCTTGTCGCGCACGTACAGGGCGAGCGCGGCGCTGAGGCTGGCGCCGGCGCTGGAGCCCATAACGATGATGCGCTCCGGGTCGATGCCGAGCTCGTCCGCGTGGTCGGCGACCCACAGCAGGCCGCATCTGGTCGAGCCCGATGCGGTGATCGCTGCAGTAGAAGCCGCCGCCGTGGATGAAGTAGAGCGCCGGCCGCGATGCGGGCGCGCCGGAGGGCGTGCACACCAGCAGTGGGATCTCGGGGGCGCCGTCCAGGCCGGGCGCCGAAGGCTGCGAGACGACGAAGCGTCCGCCATGGCTGAGGTCCTCGAGCGCCGCCACTGCGGCATCGACCTCCGCGCGGATCACCGACAGCTTCTCGAGGCTCATCGGCGCGAAGTCCGGTTCCTCCGCCAGGTAGGCGTCATAGACGACCTGAACTTCGACATCGAGGGGAACGGGAACGGCGGGCACGGCCTGACCAGGTTCAAGATCCATACGCGGAAGGTAGCGCCCCTGTTCCCTTCGCGTCATTCGATTTCCATACCTCGCCGGTCGCGCAGCAGGTCAGCCCTGGTGTGAGTTGGGGTGTGAGGGTGGTTCTGAGCTTTCTTTTCTTCCAGTCTCGAACGGCATCCCGAACTTGAGCGACCCCGGAAGTGCCACTCGTGCAACCGGGATCACGCGAACTCCACGCCGGAGACCGTACGGCCCCGGGCGGGCTGGCGCGCCCCATCCCGCCTGGAGATCATTTACGGGACAGCCCTAAGGGCTTGCAGATCATCAAGGTGTTGCTTCCCGTCCCGTGGCTCGTTGGTGTGGTATGCGTATCCCGGACGAGATCCGTACCCAACTCGCTGTGAAGTTCGCGGTGTTGTTCCCGCATCTGGATGAGCGGCAGCGACGGCTACTGATGGCCGCGGAGGCCCGTGTCCTGGGACACGGTGGTGTTCGGGCCGTCGCGCGGTCGGCCTCGGTGAGTGAGACCACGGTCCGTAAGGGCGTGTTCGAGCTGGAGACCGGCGAGGAGCCTCTGGGGCGGGTGCGGCGGCCGGGCGGAGGCCGCAAGAGGGTCGCGGATCTCGATCCGGGGCTGCGGCCTGCACTGCTGGCGCTGGTCGAGCCGGACGAGCGTGGTGATCCGATGTCGCCACTGCGTTGGACGGTCAAGTCGACCCGCAACCTTGCGCGGGAGCTGGCCCGGGCCGGGCACAAAGTCAGTGCGGACACCGTCGCCGACCTGCTGCGGGAGGAAGGCTTCAGTCTGCAGGCCAACGCCAAGACCATCGAGGGAAGCCAACATCCGGACCGGGATGCCCAGTTCCGCTATCTCAACGAGCGGGCCCGCGATCACCGGGACGCGGGCCAGCCGGTGATCAGCGTGGACACCAAGAAGAAGGAGCTCGTCGGCGAGTTCAAGAACAACGGCCGCCAGTGGCGGCCTGCGGCTGATCCGGTGCCGGTGAACGTCCATGACTTCGCTGACCCGCAGCTGGGCAAGGCCGTCCCGTACGGGATCTACGATCTCGCGGCGGACACCGGCTGGGTCAACGTGGGCACCGATCACGACACCGCCGCGTTCGCAGTGGAATCGATCCGCCGCTGGTGGTCGGGCCAGGGCCGGGCCGCCTACCTGCAGGCGACACGACTGCTCATCACCGCCGACGCGGGCGGCTCGAATGGCTACCGCACCCGGGCCTGGAAGCTCGAACTCGCCCGGCTCGCTGCCGAAACAGGACTGACGATCACCGTTTGCCACCTGCCGCCGGGCACATCGAAGTGGAACAAGATCGAGCATCGGCTCTTCTCGCACATCACCATGAACTGGCGCGGCCGCCCGCTGATCAGCCACGAAGTGATCGTCCAGTCCATCGCCGCGACCACCACCCGCACCGGACTGCGCGTCATGGCCGAGCTGGACACCAACACCTACCCCACCGGAGTCCAGATCGGCGACGCGGAGATGGCGGCCCTGCCACTGACCCGACACGCCTTCCACGGCGACTGGAACTATGCCGTGCACCCCCATCTGTGCCCTGCCATCCCAGCACCCCGGACTCCGCAAAAGCCGGCCCCGGAGTGGGACCGTGCTCTGCTGTCCGACCCCGCCCTGACCGGCATGTCCCGGCAGCAACTGAGCGACCTCACCGACACTTTGGCCGTCGACGGCGACGTCAAGCGCGGACGCCCGCCCCGACTCGCCTTCCCCGACCAGGTCCTGGCGGCCGTCCTTCACCTGCGGGTCGCCCTGGCCGCGGAACCCCTCGCCGTGCTGTTCGACAGCAGCCGCACCGCCATGCACCGCACCCTGCTGAAGATCAGGACACTGCTCAAGGCGCACAGCATCGTCATCCCGCCGGCAGCCACCCCTCCCGCCGCCCTCACAACCCTCCAAGCTCGGGTTCAAGCCCTGAGTGGCGACCCCAGCAGCATGATCAAGACAACGTGTTAATGATCTGCAAGCCCTAAGGTGACCTCAGCGCGCTGCAGATGGAAGGCTGGGAAGGCTCACCTCCGCCTAACGGGAGAATGCTCGGCATGGCTGTCATCCACCACACCCGCCTCGTCCCGACCAAATTGGAACTCCTCGCCTCCTGGCTCCCCTCTCGTCCGTGGTACGACGACAGTGCGGGAGGGCCGGAGTTGGCCAACGCGGGTGGCTTCCGACTGGACGACCCGCAAGGCGAGGTCGGAATCGAGTTCATCGTGGTCACCAACGCCTCCGGCCCGCTCCCGGCCGCCTACCTCGTACCGCTCACCTATCGCGGTGCGCCGCTCGACGGGGCCGGGCACGCACTCGTCGGCACCATGGAGCACGGAGTGCTGGGGTCGCGCTGGGTGTACGACGGCTGCCACGATCCGGTGTTGCTCGGCCAATTGCCGGCTCTGATCGAGGGCCGAGCACCGGCACAGGACCAGAACACCACAGGCGTCCCGGCCCGGGACGTCATCTGCGCCTACGCCGGCGAAGGCCCCCTCCCCATGGACTTCGCCACGGCTGCCACCGACACCCGGGAGAGCACGGAACTGCCCACGCTGAACGGCATGCTCCTCCGACTGCACCGGGTGCTCCGGCCCGCGTCGGAGGACTCGTCCCTGTCCCTGCGGGGAGAGTCCCCGCAGGGAGAGTCCCTGCAGGGAGAGTCCCCGCAGGGAACGACCGGTCACATCGCCGGCTCCTGGCAGATGCCGGATGGCAGCCGCGCCGCGGGACTGTTCGCGACCTTGCACACCGGCCCTCGAAGCTAGGGCCTGTCGTCACCGTCCCGTCGTTCGCCCGTAGGGCGGGCCTCGCTGTGTCTGATGGCACCGGGATCGACGCCGGTCAGGGCACAGCTCGTGTCCCACAACCGCGCCGCGACGGAGGGGTCGGCAAGGTGGTTCCACACCGGTTCTCGTCGGGGGACGCCCCGCAGGCCGAAGACGCGGGGTCCCCACAACTGGCCCCCGCGCACGGCCGGGTCGAGCACCGCTCGGACCGCGGGCCACGCTCCGGCATGCTTGCCCTGGAGGACGAGGGCTGCAGGTGCCGCGCTCAACCCTGCGCCGGCGGTTCGCACATGGACCGGCGGCCGTGACGGGGTGAGGGAGTCCAGCGCGCCGCCGGGGTGAACCACCACGCTCGCCACCGTGCTGCCGGCAGCGCGCAGTCGGCGGTCGAGTTCGACGCCGAAGTACATCTGAGCCAGCTTGGAGCGTCCGTAGGTGCGCTTGGGCCGGTAGTCCTTCCGGGACTGCAGGTCGTCCAGGTCGAGCCGTTCGGACTTCGCCGCGAAGCTGCCCATGGTCACGACGCGGGCCGCCGGCGCGGCCGACAGCAGCGGCATCAGCCACCGGGTCAGCGCGAAGTGCCCCAGGTGGTTGGTGCCGAACATGAGCTCGTGACCGTCCCCCGTCTCCCTGCGAGGCGGGTCGTCAAGCGCAACGCCGGCATTGTGGACCACCGCGTCGAGGCATTCCACCCCCAGCGACTCCACCGCCGATGGCAGCGACGAGAGGTCGGCGAGGTCCAGCCGAACGGCTCGCACCCGCGCACCGGCAACACGTGCATGTATCGAGGCCATGGCGACCTCGGCCTTCGCGGGATTCCGGCTGCCGAGCACGACGGTCGCTCCGGTTGCCGACAACTGCTCCGCGACGAAGTATCCGATGCCGGCGTTGCCGCCGGTCACCAGGAAGACGCGGCCATCGGCACGCGGCAGTCGTTGGACATTCCAGGGCGGGGTGGAGGATGCGGAAGACACGGCGACGGGAACTCCCTTGCTGGTGACGACGGCTGCCGCTGCATGACGGCTGCCGCTGCATGCGGGCAACTCGACACCCACAGTTCCAGCGGCTACCGACATCTCGCCTATCGATCACCGACAGCCCCGCCGGACGGCCGATATCCGGACGCGGGCCCTGGCCCCGGGTGTGCGGCCTGCCGGGCGTCGGTCAGGCAGGCCGCCTCCCGCACCGGCACCGCTGCCCGGCCTCTTCGGCAAGAACAACCGCTCAACGGCCGGTCTCCGGCCGCCCCTTCCGCCTCCGTCGATGCGCCGACGGTGAAACCGTTCGCCTGACAGGCCGACGCTCTGCTTGGCTCGTCTCATGAACGATCTACAGATCCGCTGCGCCACCCTCTCGGACGTCGACACCGTGTTGCAGTTCTGGCGGGATGCCGCGGAAGGAACGAGCATCAGCGACGACCGCGACGGAGTGGCGCGGCTCGTCACCCGGGATCCCGAAGCGCTGCTCCTGGCGGAGCGCGACGGCATCCTCGCGGGGACCGTGATAGCCGGCTTCGACGGATGGCGCTGCCACCTCTATCGGCTGGCCGTGCACCCCGGGCACCGCAGGCAGGGCATCGGCGGTGCGCTGCTGGCCGCCGCCGAGGAGCGGTTTCGTGCGCTGGGCGGGCGGCGCGGCGATGCGATGGTGCTGGACCGCAATGAAACGGCGCAGCATGCGTGGCGCGCGGCGGATTACGCGCCCGAGCCCCAGTGGAGCCGCTGGGTCAAGCATCTCGAGGGCTGAGCGGCCCCGGCACACCGATTCATCGATACACCGACACACCAACACACTGATACGTCGATACGCCGTCGCGCCGGGCACCCGGCACCGGCACCCCGGCACCCCGGCACCCGAAGAGCCCGCCCCACCCCCGGCACGGGGCGGGCTCGCCCTCGACCGGCAATTTTGCTGATCCTTTACCATGGAGTCTCCCCTCCCCCGAGTGAAAGGTGTGTGAGCGTCCAGCCATGGGCGAGCCTCCCAGTTGTCGATCATCCATTCGACAGAGCGCGAACCTCCCGATCCTGTTCGATCATGGGACGGAGGTGACTCGATGACCGACCTGCTCTTCCTGGGCGTGGCACTCCTTCTGACCCTGGCCTGCGGGGTCTTCGTCGCCGCCGAGTTCTCCCTGACGACCGTCGAGCGCAGCGACCTCGAACGCGCCGCCGAGCGCGGCGACCGGGGCGCGGACAGCGGGCTGAAGGCGGTCCGCAGCCTCACCTTCCAGCTCTCCGGCGCCCAGCTCGGTATCACCGTCACCGGCCTGGTCATCGGCATGCTGTCCAAGCCGGCGATCGCCACCCTGCTGGCGGGACCGCTGGCTGCGATGGGCCTGTCGCATGCGGTGGCGGAATCGGCCGCCCTGGTGCTCGGGACGGCGATCTCGACGGTCGTGCTGATGGTCGTCGGCGAGCTGGTGCCGAAGAACTGGGCCATCTCCGACCCGCTGGCCATCGCGAAGCGGGTGGCCAGCGCCCAGCGCGGCTTCAGTGCCGCCTTCAAGCCGCTGATCCGGCATCTCAACAATGCCGCGAACCGCATGGTCCGCCGGATGGGTCTGGAGCCCACCGAGGAGCTGGTCTCGGCCCGCGGCCCGCAGGAGCTGGTGGCGCTGGCCCGGCACTCCGCCGATGAGGGCGCGCTGGAGGCCGACACCGCCGAGCTGTTCGTCCGTACCCTCAGCCTCGCCGATCTGACCGCGGAGAACGTGATGACCCCGCGGGTGCAGGTGATGGCGCTGGAGGTGCAGTCCACCGCGGAGGACGTGGCCAATGCGACCCGGGCCTCCGGGCTGTCCCGCTTCCCGGTCTACCGCGGCAGCCTGGACAGCGTCGTCGGGGTGGCGCACATCAAGGACGTGCTGACCGTCCCGGCCGAACGCCGCCCCCGCCATCCGGTCTCCGAGCTGGTGCGCGAGCCGCTGCTGGTGCCCACGACGCTGACCGTGGACCGGCTGCTGGACCGCCTCTCCGGCAGGCGCACGATGGCCGTGGTCATCGACGAGTACGGCGGCACGGCCGGCGTGGTGACCCTGGAGGACATCGTCGAGGAGGTGGTCGGCGAGGTCCGCGACGAACACGATCCGATGGAGACCCCCGACCTGGCGCCGGCCGGCACCGACGCCGAGGGCCGCAGGGTCTACCAGGCCGACGGCTCCGCCCGCACCGACCAGCTGCAGCGGATCGGCCTGTGGCTGCCCGGGGGCCCGTACGAAACCCTCGCCGGACTGGTCGCCACCGAACTCGGCCGGATACCGGTCGCCGGCGACACCCTGGAGGTGTCCGGCTGGCGGATGGATGTGCTGGACGCCTCCGGTCATCGCGCGGCGCGGGTGCTGTTGCACGCCCCGCTCCCGGGCAGCCACGACGAACAGGACGCGGAGGCCCGCCGATGATCGGGGTGCAGCTTTTCGTGGGCCTGCTGACGCTGGTCGTCAACGCCTTCTTCGTGGGCGCCGAATTCGCCCTGATCTCGGTGCGCCGCAGCCAGATCGAGCCGTACGCGGAGCGCGGTGACCGCCGGGCGACCAGCGTGATGTGGGGGCTGCAGCATGTCTCGGCCCTGCTGGCGGCCGCCCAGCTGGGCATCACGCTGTGCACCCTGGTGCTGGGCGCGGTCGCCGAGCCGGCCATCGCGCACCTCCTGGAGCCGGTGTTCCACGCGGTGGGCATCTCGGAGGCGCTGATCCATCCGATCTCGTTCGTGATCGCGCTGTCGCTGGCCACCTATCTGCACATGCTCTTCGGCGAGATGGTGCCGAAGAACGTGGCACTGGCCGAGCCGGTCCGCAGCGCCCTGATGCTCGGGCCGCCGCTGGTCGCGCTGACCCGGGCGCTGCGCCCGGTGATCTTCGCGATCAACGCGCTCGCCAATGCGCTGCTCAAGCTGCTGCGGGTGGAGACCAGGGACGAGGTCGCCGCGACCTTCTCGGACGACCAGCTGGCGAAGATGGTCGAGGATTCACGGGCGGCCGGCCTGCTCGACGAACGGGCGCAGGAGCGGCTGCGGGACGCCCTGGAGCTGGGCCGCCGCCCGGTCAGGGATGTGGTGCTGCCGGCCGAAAAGGTCGTCTCCGCGCAGATGGGGGCCACACCCGAGGAGCTGGAGCTGCTGGCCGCCGAGTCCGGCTTCTCCCGCTTCCCCGTCGTCGACGACACCCGCCGCATCCTCGGCTATCTGCACGTCAAGGACGCGCTGGACGCCGCCCCGCGCGATGTGCCCTTCCCGGTGTCCGCGCTGCGCCCGATCGCCCGGGTCAAGGCTTCGACGCTGCTGGACGACGTGCTGACGGCGATGCGCGGATCCCGTACGCATCTGGCCGCGGTGATCGGTGAGGACGGGCGGCTGGCCGGACTGGTCACGATGGAGGACGTGCTCAGGGAGCTGGTGCTGCAGCGGCCCGGAGCCTGACGAGCGGCGGGAGCCCGAGCGTCTGACCGATCGGTTGGATCGTTGACCGGTCGGTCAGGCGCGTGTGCTCAGATGCGTGCGCTCAAACACATGCGGCCTTGGACAGCCCGGCACGCTCGCAGATCGTCGGCAGCGAGGTGTCAGGCGCACCGCCGCGGACCTCCCCATACCGTGCGGTATGGCGAGCGGTAGGATCACCGCGCCATGGAAATGAATGCTCACTACACCAGTTTCGTCGCGGTCGGCGACAGCTTCACCGAGGGGATGTCGGACGGGCTGCCGGACGGCTCGTACCGCGGCTGGGCGGATCTGCTCGCCGCCCGGCTGGCGGCCACCTCGCCCGGTTTCCGGTACGCCAATCTCGCGGTGCGCGGCAAGCTCATCGGGCAGATCGCCGACGAACAGTGCGGGCCGGCCGCCTCGATGGGCGCCGATCTGGTCACGCTGGTCGGCGGGCTCAATGACGTTCTGCGGCCCCGGTGCGACGTGGACCAGGTGTGTGCTCGGTTCGAGGAGGCCGCGGCGCTGCTGGCGCGGGGAGGCGGGCAGCTGGTGCTGATGCGCAGCCCGGGACGGCAGGGGCCGGTGCTGGAGCGCTTCCGGCCGCGGATGGAGCAGCTGTTCGCATGGATCGACGAGGCGGCCGCGCGGCACGGTGCGGTGGTCGTCGACCTGTACGCGTCGCGGGCGCTGTCCGACCCGCGGATGTGGGCCGATGACCGGCTGCATCTGAACGCCGAGGGGCACCGCCGGGTGGCGGAGGCCGTCTGGCAGGCGCTCGGCCTGCCCGCCGCGTCCGACTGGGACGCACCGCTGCCGGCCGACCCGCCGCCGGGCTGGGGTGCGCGGCGCGCGGGGGATCTGCGCTTCGCGCGCGAGCATCTGGTGCCGTGGATAGGCCGGCGGCTCACCGGGCGCTCCTCCGGCGACGGCCGGACAGGCCCCCAGTTTAGCGCTGAGCTGGGCAAAGCCTTCTGGGTCACCCCAGCGGACCACACAAACCCTGGCCCTGTGGCGGACTGGCGACGGGTGTGGCCTTGACCCGATGCATCCGCGATGTTTGGCCTTGGGAGCTGGGCGCCCGACCGGCAGCCTACGGCGCGACCACCGCGGAGGCGGCCTGTTTGATGAGGTCGGCCACGGCGGCCGGCTGTGACACGTAGAGGGCATGGCTGCCCCCGGCTTCAATGGTGGTCGAGCCGGCTCGCGCGGACATGGTGCGCTGTGCGGGCGGGGGGATCATCTCGTCGTCGGTAGCGACCAGGTACCAGCTTGGCTTGGTCCGCCAGGCGGGCTCGGTGACTTGACCGCCGAGGGCGTCCACGCCCCAGGGGACCTGCGATTCGGCCATGAAAACGGCCAGGTCCGTGGGTACGTCACCGGCGAACGATGCGGGAAAGCGAATGAAGCGTCCGGAACGGCGGTGGCCGCGGCAGCGGGAGCGGCGCTCGGCACGACACCCGCCCCTGCGACCAGGGGCCCACGGCACCGGCCCTTGCCAGACGCTGCTTGGACTTCGACGCTGTGCACGAGTTTCCGCCAGTGCATGGAAAGAGTTGCATCAGGATTGCCGAGCGGGCAACTCCCGTTCACTGTCGCACAGTTTTGACTACGCACAGCGATACGGCGGCAGTCATGGACCTTCCCGCGGGCGCGTCCTCACCGTGCCGGATCCGTGGTCGCGCCCCCGCCCCCGCCCGAAACGGTCCACGAGGCACGGGAGTTGACCTGTGCGACTGTCGCCCGGGTCAGCTCCTTGTAGTCGCTCGCCATCTCCGTGGCCTCGTCGACGGGCAGCGTCCCGCCGCGCTCCGCAGCCCGTGCGATGATCTTCTCCGGTCCCAGCTCGCGGTTGGCCAGGACGATCGCGTTGACCGTCGGCCGGCGCATCGTGTCGTAGCGGCGGAGCGCGGTTTCGGGGTCGTGCTCCCGGGCCAGGCACCAGGCCAGTACCCGGGCGTCAACGACGGACTGCGATCCGCCGTTCATGCCCATCGGGAACATCGGGTGGGCCGCGTCGCCGAGCAGCGTGACCCGGCCGAAGCTCCAGCGCGGCAGGGGGTCGCGGTCGAGCATCGGGTACTCGAAGATCGCCGATGAGCGCTCGACCAGCTTCGCCAGGTCGACCCACGGCAGGCTCCAGTCCGTCACGCCTGTGAGGGCTTCCGCCGTCGTGATGCGGCGGTTCGAGCGGTCCAGCGGTGCGGCGCGCGTGCCGCGGCGCACTTCGAGCACCCAGTTCATCAGGGCGTCGCCGCCCTTCGTCACCCGGTCCTCGATCGGGTAGGCAACGAACTTCGCACCGGGGGTCCCGCCGGCCACCACGATCGACCGGCCGTCGAGGAGGTGAGGGCACGGAGCGACCCCGCGCCACATATGGACGCCGTTCCCGTGCGAGGGGCCTTCGGCCGGGTACAGCTGGGCGCGCACCGCGGAGTCGATGCCGTCGCAAGCGATCAGCAGGTCGGCGTCCTCGGCCACGGGTGTGCCGCCGGTCCGGTCCAGGAAATGGGCCCGGACGCCGTGCGGCGTCCGCTCGAAACGCTGGAACAGCAGACCCGTGCGGAGGCAGTCCGACCCCAGGCGCTTGCGCACCGCCGCCAGCAGCATCAGGTGCAGACGGCCGCGGTGTACGGAGTACTGCGGCCAGCGGTAACCCGCCGCGAGCCCCAGGGCTTCCTCCCACACCGGCTCGCCCGCCCGGTCTCGGTAGCTCAGCCGCTGCGGGGGCAGCGCGATGGCGGCCAGTTCGTCGGCCAGGCCGAGTTCCGCGAGTTCCCGTACCGCGTGCGGCAGCAGGTTGATTCCCACGCCGACCGCCTCGATGGTCCGTGCCGCCTCCCGCACCTGCGGACGGAAGCCTGCGGCATGCAGGCTCAGGGCGCAGGTCAGCCCGGCGATGCCGCCCCCCACGATGGTGATGCGCATCGGCCATCCCCCGTTCTCTCGTTGCTGGGAAGCACAACGCAAGGCCCGCGAGCCGAGTTCCGCGAGACGGCGGAGCCGCAGAGGCGCCCGTCACGTCGTCCCTGACCCGGACCGGGTCAGGAAGGAGCGTCGCTCGTACGGTCCAACTCCGTGCGCAGAGCGATCACTTGCATGTTCAGCGCGAACTCGAAGCGCTCCTCGAAGGTACCGGCGACGACTTGCGAGGCGACCTTGCTCAGTGCCGGGTAGTCGGGGTCGTCGAACTCCGTCATGCGCGCGGATGCCTCGGCCGAATGCGCCTGCTGCTCCTGCGTGATGCCCAGGACGAGATAGAAAATGGTCCAGTTTGCCCAGGCCGCCGTGCGGGGTGAGAACCCCGCGTCGAGCAGGGTCTGGATCATCGTGTCCGCGAACCGGTAGGTGTTCGCCTCCGTCGTGGCAAGTCCGGCGAGGAGGCGGGCCGCATCGCGACGCGCGAGGATCGCCTCCCGGCACCAGCGCGCCAGGGCCCGGACGCGGTCCTCCCACAGTCGGGGCAGAGCGGCGACGTCCAGGCCTGCGAGGACTGCGTCCGACATCAGCACGAGCAGGCGGCGCTTGTTGTCCACGTGCCAGCGCACGGTGTTGTGCTGCACTCCCAGCCGGTCCGCGACGGCGCGCATGGTCACCAGGTCGAGGCCTTGCTCGTCGAGCACTTCCAACGCGGCGTCGACGACTGCTGATCGGCTGATGCCCATACTGCTCCTTCGCGCTCACCCTTGTCCGGCGGACAATATACGGCGACATCTCTTGTCCACTGGACAAGGGGGAGCTATTGTCCAGTGGACAAGAGAGAGGAGTCCGCAGTGTTCCAGGACCCTGAGTTCCTCCCCGTCTACGAGGCGCTGCCCACCCAAGACGTGTTCGCCGACCTACCGGCGGCACGCACGGCCGCGAGAGCGGCCAGTGGAGACGGTACGTCGGACAGCACGGTCGACGTCGAGGACCGCGTCGTCCTCGCGAACGGGCATCCCTTGAGCCTTCGGCTCTACACACCGGCCTCACGGGGTACGGACTCCCTGCCGGTCGCGGTGTGGATGCACGGCGGCGGGTTCGTACTGGGCGGCCCCAACGCGGAGGACGCCACGTGCCGACGGCTGGCCGCCGAGCTGGGCATCGCCGTCGTCGCCCCTGACTACCGGCTCGCACCGGAGAACCCGTACCCCGCCGCCTTCGACGACTGCTACGCCGCGCTGAACTGGGTGGCGGACCAGGCGGACACTCTGGGCGTCGACGCGTCGCGCCTGGCCCTGGGCGGGCACTCCGCCGGCGCCGCCCTGGCGGCGGCCGTGGCCCTCGCCGCCCGTGACCGCGCGGGGCCGCGCATCAGGTACCTCTACCTGGGCTGCCCCGTCATCGACGACCGTCTTGCGACCGTATCGGCGCGAGCGGTCACGGACCCCAAGCTCTTCAACCGCCGGGCAGCGGAGGCCGGCTGGCGGATGTATCTGCAAGGCGGCGACCCAGGAGCGGGCTACGCCGTACCGGCTCGCGCCGAGGACTTGCGGGGTCTGCCGCCCGCCTACGTCATGGTCACCGGGGTCGATCCGGCACGGGATGAAGGGCTGGAGTTCGCCGCCCGACTTGGCGCGGCGGGGAACTCCGTCGAGGTCCACCTCGTACCCGGAATGCCGCACATGTTCGACGTCCTGGCCCCTGCCGCCCGTGTGACCCGCCGCGCCGTCGCCGCCTGGACGGCGGCGTTCGCCGACGGCATCGGAGTCACCAGTGAGTTCGGAGACGCCCATGAGCGCAGACATGGCTGACACGCTTCACGTGGACACGGCTGACGTGGGCCGAGCAGTGCCTGAAATGCAGGTGAGGGTGCGCCAGGTGCGCTGGGAGGCCGCCGGTGTGGTCTCCGTCGAGTTCTCGTCCCCCGACGGACGACAGCTGCCTGCCTGGCGGCCGGGCGCCCATGTAGAACTCGCGCTGCCGACGGGGATCGTACGGCAGTACTCGCTGTGCGGATCCCCGCAGGACCGGTCCTCGTACCGCATCGGAGTGCTGCGCGAGCGGGCGGGCCGGGGCGGCTCGGAGTACGTGCACGCCTTCCTGCGCCCGGGACAGTTCGTACGGCTGCGCGGACCACTGGACAACTTCCACTTCAGGAAGGAGAAGGCCTATCTCTTCATCGCGGGCGGCATCGGCATCACCCCCGTCCTCGCGATGGTGCGACAGGCCGCCGCATGGGGCCTGCCGTGGCAGCTCCTCTACGGAGGCCGCACCGCCGACTCGATGGCCTTCCTCGACGAACTGAGTGCCCACCGGGACAACGTACGGCTCTACCCGAAGGACCGGGCAGGCCGGATACCCCTCGACGAGTGGCTGGAGCGGCCACGCCCCGAGACCGGCATCTATGCCTGCGGACCGGAGGCACTCCTGACCGCGATCGAGGAAGGGGCCGCGCACTGGGCCCCGGGCTCGGTGCGACTGGAGCGGTTCCGGTCACGTCCGAGGCCGACCCAGCCCGACACCGACGTCGAGGTCGTCTGCGCGCGGTCGAACCGTACGGTCACCGTCCCCGCAGGCAGGAGCATCCTCAGCGCGCTGGAGGACGAGGGCCTTCCCGTCACCGGCTCCTGCCGCGAGGGCGTGTGCGGCACTTGCGAGACCCGGGTCATCGACGGCGAACCCGACCACCGAGACGACATCCTCACCGCCGAGGACCGCGCCGCAGGCGACCGCATGTACGTGTGCGTGTCCCGGGCGCGCGGCGAGCGCCTCGTCCTCGACGTGTGAGGTCCCCCGCGCGCGAGACCGCGCACCACTTCCCGTTCCCGGAGGGCCGATGTGAGCTACCACGACGACACCTGTACCAGCCCGTCCGTCCGTACTGCTGCCGACGACTACCGCCCCATCGCCATGGACCGGGTGCGGGAGATCATCGGGCACCCGCCGGCGTTCATCGCGGCCAAGAAGGAGTCGCACCTCGGCGAATTCACCACCAGGTTCATCGCGCACAGCACGTTCTTCTGTCTCGCCACGGCGGACGACGCCGGGCACCTCGACGTCAGCCCCAAGGGCGATCCGCCGGGTTCCGTACGGGTGCTGGACCCGTGGACCCTTGCCCTCCCGGACCGGCCGGGCAACAAACTCGCCGATACCTTCGAGAACCTCACTCGCAACCCCGCGGTGGGTCTGGTGTTCCTCGTTCCCGGACTTCGGGAAGTCGTACGCGTGAACGGTGACGCGTACATCACCGACGATCCCGAGTTGCTGGACATGCTGAGCGCCGACGGGAAACCCGCCGTACTGGCGACCGTCGTGCGCGTGCGGGAGGTCTTCTCGCAGTGCGGCAAGGCCGTGATCCGCTCACAGCTGTGGCAGGGCGATCCACGCCACCTGGCCGAAGCCGTCCTCATGGGCGGCGACTTCTACACGATGCACGTGGCGGAGAACGCGGCCAAGATGGCCGACAGTCTCGGTGACCAGCTCGGCGAACTCACCGCGATCGCCGAGAGCCAGTACCGGGACCACCTGTACTGACCCGGCGGGCGGTGGCTCAACGCACCGCGACCGCTTCCATTTCGAGGGGAACGCCGGGCCTGGCGAGGGGCAGCCGGGTTGATCCTGAGCGTTTCGATCAAACTTCCCTACGCTCTTCCACGGGACCGGGCGAGCCCTTCGTGGAGCCCGAACGGCCGGAGGGGTCATGAGGGGTCCCTTGCCAACCAACTTAAGGGCTTGCAGATCATCAAGGTGTTGCTTCCCGTCCCGTGGCTCGTTGGTGTGGTATGCGTATCCCGGACGAGATCCGTACCCAACTCGCTGTGAAGTTCGCGGTGTTGTTCCCGCATCTGGATGAGCGGCAGCGACGGCTACTGATGGCCGCGGAGGCCCGTGTCCTGGGACACGGTGGTGTTCGGGCCGTCGCGCGGTCGGCCTCGGTGAGTGAGACCACGGTCCGTAAGGGCGTGTTCGAGCTGGAGACCGGCGAGGAGCCTCTGGGGCGGGTGCGGCGGCCGGGCGGAGGCCGCAAGAGGGTCGCGGATCTCGATCCGGGGCTGCGGCCTGCACTGCTGGCGCTGGTCGAGCCGGACGAGCGTGGTGATCCGATGTCGCCACTGCGTTGGACGGTCAAGTCGACCCGCAACCTTGCGCGGGAGCTGGCCCGGGCCGGGCACAAAGTCAGTGCGGACACCGTCGCCGACCTGCTGCGGGAGGAAGGCTTCAGTCTGCAGGCCAACGCCAAGACCATCGAGGGAAGCCAACATCCGGACCGGGATGCCCAGTTCCGCTATCTCAACGAGCGGGCCCGCGATCACCGGGACGCGGGCCAGCCGGTGATCAGCGTGGACACCAAGAAGAAGGAGCTCGTCGGCGAGTTCAAGAACAACGGCCGCCAGTGGCGGCCTGCGGCTGATCCGGTGCCGGTGAACGTCCATGACTTCGCTGACCCGCAGCTGGGCAAGGCCGTCCCGTACGGGATCTACGATCTCGCGGCGGACACCGGCTGGGTCAACGTGGGCACCGATCACGACACCGCCGCGTTCGCAGTGGAATCGATCCGCCGCTGGTGGTCGGGCCAGGGCCGGGCCGCCTACCTGCAGGCGACACGACTGCTCATCACCGCCGACGCGGGCGGCTCGAATGGCTACCGCACCCGGGCCTGGAAGCTCGAACTCGCCCGGCTCGCTGCCGAAACAGGACTGACGATCACCGTTTGCCACCTGCCGCCGGGCACATCGAAGTGGAACAAGATCGAGCATCGGCTCTTCTCGCACATCACCATGAACTGGCGCGGCCGCCCGCTGATCAGCCACGAAGTGATCGTCCAGTCCATCGCCGCGACCACCACCCGCACCGGACTGCGCGTCATGGCCGAGCTGGACACCAACACCTACCCCACCGGAGTCCAGATCGGCGACGCGGAGATGGCGGCCCTGCCACTGACCCGACACGCCTTCCACGGCGACTGGAACTATGCCGTGCACCCCCATCTGTGCCCTGCCATCCCAGCACCCCGGACTCCGCAAAAGCCGGCCCCGGAGTGGGACCGTGCTCTGCTGTCCGACCCCGCCCTGACCGGCATGTCCCGGCAGCAACTGAGCGACCTCACCGACACTTTGGCCGTCGACGGCGACGTCAAGCGCGGACGCCCGCCCCGACTCGCCTTCCCCGACCAGGTCCTGGCGGCCGTCCTTCACCTGCGGGTCGCCCTGGCCGCGGAACCCCTCGCCGTGCTGTTCGACAGCAGCCGCACCGCCATGCACCGCACCCTGCTGAAGATCAGGACACTGCTCAAGGCGCACAGCATCGTCATCCCGCCGGCAGCCACCCCTCCCGCCGCCCTCACAACCCTCCAAGCTCGGGTTCAAGCCCTGAGTGGCGACCCCAGCAGCATGATCAAGACAACGTGTTAATGATCTGCAAGCCCTAAGTGTTGTCCCGCAACTGCTTGCTCGATGGGCTGACGGCATGATCGATCTGGGCGCTGGTGACATCGAACTACGAGCACCGGGTGTGTGGACGATTTGCCCGGACAGGTCTGCCCGTTCCGGGCGTTCTTGTGGATGCTGCGGCTGTCGAGGGGGCAAGGCGTCGCCGGTCCCCGATCTAGTGGCGGCCCAGCGCCTGGGCGCGCAGCCGGAGGACTGTCTGGCTGTCGAGGATGCGCCTTCTGGGGTGATATCCGGGTTGCATGCCGGCATGACGGTGTGGGGAGCCAACGCTCCTGTTGCGGTCGATGGCGTGCACCGCCACTTCGAGAGCCTGCATAAGGCCGTGCCCGCAATCCTTGCTACACGGCCTGCGGCGGAGGTGGGGCGGTTCGACCAGTGCGGATGCCAGAAGACCCGGCAGGACAGTTGCAGGAGTCGGCGACGCAGAACGGTGGTGCCAGCAGTGGGCGGCGCGGCGTCCAGGGCACGATACGTGCGGTGCCAGGCGCACCCGTGAAACGGGCTGAGCGGAGGAGTTTGGAAGGGAGGATCAGGAGTTGGCGTCGGCCGCCCACCAAGCGGGAGCGCACGCCACGGACGCGTCGACCCAGTCGTTCTTCGTGGCCGACGGGTCGTTGAGCCAGGCCCTGATGGCGCCGGCGAAGCCGTGGACCATGAACTGCGCCATCACCGGACGGTTGGCACCGGGTAGACCCGGGCGGTCGCCACGGGCCATGAACGCCAGGGCGTAGTCGCTGAAGTGGCCTACGGGTGCCTCGTACACGCCGCTGTCCGTCGGATCCGCGAGGGCGTGCCGGTACACCGCGACGAACCGCTCGACATGGTCGGCCGCCTCCGTAGCGGCCAGGCGAAGCAGATCTGGTCAACGACTGTTCGAAGCAGCGGAGTTGAATGTCTCGCGGTACGTGCGCGGCGGTACCCCGACGTGTGCCTTGAACAGGGTCCGGAAGTTGGCCGGCGTGCCCAGGCCACAGTGGCGCGCGACGGCCTCGACCGTGAGGTCGCTGGATTCGAGGAGTTCGCGTGCGCGGGCAAGCCGGGCGTCGAGCAGCCACCGCATCGGTGGCAGGCCGGTGTCGGTGTGGAAGCGGCGGATCAGGGTCCGGCGGGACATGCCGGCCCGGTGCGCCAACTGCTCGACGGTAAGCGGCTGGTGCAGGTTGCGCAGGGCCCAGTCGTACAGCGCAAGGGTGTCGGACGGCTCGGGTCGCACCGGCAGGTCGATGAACGGGGCCTGGCCGCCGGTGCGGTGCGGGGCGGCCACCAGCAGGCGGGCCTGCTGGTTCGCCAGGCGAGGCCCGTGGTCGCGGCGGATGAGGTGGAGGCACAGGTCCAGGCCGGAGGACACTCCGCCTGAAGTGAGCACCTGGCCCTCGTCAATGTACAGATCCTCGGGCACGACCGTCACCCGTGGGTACTGCCGGGCCAGCGCCTGCGCGTACAGCCAGTGCGTGGTGGCCCGGCGGCCGTCGAGCAAACCGGCGGCGGCGAGGGCGAACGCGCCGGTGCAGATGGACGCCATGCGGGTGCCGCGGGCTGCCGCCTCCACCAGTGCGGCGGTCACCTCGGCACCGGGCACGTCCGGCTCCAGGTAGCCCGGGACGATCACGGTGTCGGCGGATGCCAGGCAGTCCAGACCGTGCGCGACGGACAGCGGAGGGCCGCCGTGCATCGGGACGGGGCCGGGCCGTTCGGCGCAGACCGTGAGCCTGTACCGGCCGTCACGCCGGCTCCCGAAGGTCTGCCAGGGGATCCCGATGTCCAGCGCGAGGACGTTTTCGAGGGCCACCACGACCACATGGTGTGCGCTGTCTGATGCCCGACCCGTCATGGCACTATTCTATCGCTTCATGGCACGAGTGCCACTGACAGCTGGGTCTGATACCCGCCTACGGTCGCCTCATGGACACTGAAGCCTGCCTCCTGCTGGCACTCCCGGACACTCCCGTCGCCCGTACCGCCGTCGAGCTCGTTCGGTCGCGCGAGAGCGCGCCCGTCGCCAACCACAGCATCCGCAGCTACGTGTTCGCCGCACTGCTGGCTGAACACGAAGGGCTGAAGCCCGGCGTCGACTTCGACGCCGAACTCCTCTTCCACGCCTGCGTCCTGCACGACCTCGGGGCCTCGCCGTCGGCCCCGGGCCAGGCGCGCTTCGAGGTCGAAGGCGCCGACATGGCCGCGCGGTTCCTCACCGAGCACGGATATGGCGCCGACAAGACCGACCTGGTGTGGGAGGCGATCGCCCTGCACACCTCGGACGGCATCGCCGAACGCCGTGGTGTGCTGGCCTACCTCACCCGCCGGGGCATCGGCGTCGACATCGGTTTCGGAACCGAGTTCGTCACCGACGCCCAGGGCGAAGCGCTCCACGGCCGCTACCCGCGGCTGGACATGGTCACAGTGCTGGTCGACGACGTCGTACGGCAGGCCGCCCGATCCCCGCAGGCCGGCGCCCGCTACACCCTCCCAGGCGAATTCCTCCGCGAGCGTGGCGAACCCGGCGCCGTCACCACCCTTGAACTCGCGGCGCGGGCCTCCCGCTGGGGCTCCTGACAACGCCTCGATTGGATGATGCAGGGTCTCGCGGTTGGTGTCGGAGACCGTCCTCGTGACTTGCTGCTTGGTCTGCTGCCTCACGGCGTGTCGGACACTGCAGCCTCAGCTTCGTGTTGCTTCCTCGGCTGGCTCGGTTCGCGAAAACGGTTCTGGCCCAACTTCTGTGGTGGCTGCGCTTGAGCCGGCGTGTCCATGCTGGCGAGCTCAGGGTTCTGCGGGAGTCAGCTGTCGCGGGCCTTCCCCCACGCGTATCCGTCACTGCCCGGTCCGGTTGGTGAGGGGCTGTTGGGGGGCGGTCAGTGGTGCGAACAGTGCCTGGACTGTTTCGGCTGCCGTTTCGCGCAGCCAGGTGTGGGCGCGGTCGTCCTCGTAGCGCTGGTGCCACAGCAGGTACAGGGGGACGTCGGGCAACTGGAGCGGCAGCGGCAGCGTGACCAGGCCGAGTTGGTCCCGGGCTGCGCGGGTGACCGCATCTGGAAGGGTGACGACCAGGTCCGTGCCGAGCGCGAGTTGCAGAGCGAAGGTGGCGGTGGGCCCGGCGGCCACGACGCGTCGTTCGTTGCCGCGCGTGGTCAGGGCATCATCGATCTGGTCGTGTAGGCGTCCGCGCCGCGAGACGGTGAGGTGTTCGGCGGCCGCGTAGCGTTCGAGGCTCAGCGGGCCTTCGGTGAGCGGGTGGCCCGGGCGTACGGCGACGACCAACCGATCCCTGCCGACGAGGCGGTGGCGGATGTCGGGGAGCGTCGGCCGACTGGAGCTTGAGGCGAGGTCGACCTCGCCTCGGCGCAGCTCGGGGGTGTCCGTGCCGGGTTCGGCGGACAGGCGCAGCTGGACGCCGGGGGCCTGGCGGTGGACGGCGGCGATCAGGGCGGTGCCGCAAGCAGCGGTCAGGGCGTCGTGCCAGCGCACGGTGAAGACCCGCTCCAGAGCCGCCAGATCGAGTTCCTGCTGCGCGGACAGAAGTTGGTGGGCCTGCTGCACGAGAGCGTGGACCTGGGCGCGCATGGCCAGCGCGCGGGTGGTGGGGACCATGCTGCGGCCGGTGCGGACCAGGATCTGGTCACCGGTGGCCTTGCGGATGCGGCCCAGGGAACGGCTCATCGCCGGTGCGGTGACGTGGAGGCGTGCTGCCGCGCCGGCGACACTGCCCTCTTCCAGCAGGGCGTCCAGGGCGGTGAGCAGGTTCAAATCCAGTTGCATGAGAGTAACTCTACGAGTGAAAAGCATGCACTTGTTGTTAGCCATCAGGGGGCCTAACTTCGAAGGGCGGGTGCGGCACAAGCCGCCCCGCAGGAACCGAACCCAGGGAAGCCCGCCATGAGCACAGCCATGCCTTTCGACGCCCACACGACGCTCCTGTCCGACGTGACCGCTGCGGTGAAGGCCGCTGGCCTTACGCTGCGCGACCGCTACACCTCGCACGCCCGAGGAGTGAGCCTCGACGAGGTTGTCGAAGAGATCCACGCCAACGACGACGCGGTGCTGGACGTGCTGCGGGAGCCGCTGCTGCGGGCCCGGCCCGGATCGCAGTGGGCCGAGGACGAGCTGGCCGGCGGCGCGCTCCCGCCCGGGGAGTGGTGGGTCGTCGACCCCGCCGAGGGCAACATCAACCACGTCCACGGCATGGAGGACTGGGCCGTGACCGCCACCCTGGTCCGCGACAACCAGCCGGTGCTCACCGTCGTCCACCTGCCGCTCACCGACGACACCTACACCGCCGTCGCCGGCGGCGGTGCCCGCCTCAACGACCGGCCCCTGAAGGTGTCTGCCAAGACCGACCTGGGCGCCGCGCTCATCGGCACCGGCCAGGCCAGGCCCGGCGAGGACGAGCGCACCTTCCAGCGGATCGGCGACTCCGTCACCGCCATGCTCATCAACGGCCTGGTCGTACGTGTCTCTGTTCCCGCCACGATGCAGCTCATCCACGTCGCCGCCGGACGCATGGACGCCTTCTGGCAGTTCTCCGACGTCCGCTCCGGCCTGGTCGCCGGCGCCCTGCTGGTCTCCGAGGCCGGAGGCACCGTCACAGATCTGGCGGGCGAACCCTGGAACACGGGCAGCGGCGACTTCCTGGCCGCCGCCCCCGGCATGCACGCCGCCGCCCACAAAGTCCTGTCGACCATCGCCTGACCGGGCGCCTCCGCTCCTCCCACCCGATACCGCAAGGAACATCACCTCATGACCAGCATCGGCATCCTGGGCGCCGGCCGCGTCGGCGCCAACCTCGCCAGCAAGCTCTCCGAGGCCGGACACCACGTCATCCTCGGCCGCCGGAGCCCGACGGAAGAGACCACAGCGGCTGCCCAAGGCACAGGCCCCCGCGTCTCCTTCGCCGACCAGCGCACCACCGCCCGCACAGCGGACATCGTGATCAACGCGACGCCCGGCGACAGCGCCCTTGACCGCCTGGCCAGCCTGCGAACCGAACTCGCTGGCAAGATCCTCATCGACGTCTCCAACGCCACCCGCGACGCCGGCGACGGCCTGCCCGGAGACCTGTGCTATCCCGGCAGCAGCCTCGCCGAGAAGCTCCAGGCCGCTCTCCCCGACACCCATGTAGTCAAGACCCTCAACACCATGCTGTTCATGGTCATGACCGCTCCCGAAACCCTGGCCACCCCACCGACCGTCTATGTCTCGGGCAACAACGAACACGCGAAGACGACCGTCACCGGCCTCCTCGGCGACCTGGGCTGGCAGCCCGCTTGGATCGAGAACCTCGGCGACATCACCACAGCCCGCGCCACCGAGGCCATGATCCTGGTCGTGCCCCACATCCTGCGCCGACACGGCTTTGAGCCCTTCGCCGTCTCCCTCGCCCGCTGACCCCGCCAAGACCGGGTTCAGACCAAAGTCAGGCAGCGGGCCCGTGCGAGGCAGCTGGGCGCTGCCACGGAAGCGCCGCCGCCAGGTGCGGACCATGTCCGCGTGACACCGAGCCGGCGTGACACCTCCATGATCGAGTGCCCCTCCGCTCAGTCCGGATCCGGACATGGACCCATCCGGTGCTTTCGTCGTGCCGCGGCGGCGCTGGAACCATCGGAGCAGGTCTCGCCGGTATCGGTCCGGGGGTCGTCGTCGGGTGTGCCCCTGGGCCGGGATCGTGGACAGGGTCGCGATACCGGCCGGGAGATGGCTGCGAATGTGCTGGACGCTGCCGTGGATCCGCAGCGATACATCGTGGGTCCACGGCGCGCGGGCGAGCTGTCCAGCACGATGGCCGCCGGGCCGAATTCCGCCGGGACCACGAACGAGCCGGACTGCACGGTCATGGCGGCGATCCGGTCCAGCCGGAAGGTGCTTACCTCTCCGCCGGCCGGATCGGCGCCGGTCAGGTACCACCGTCCGGAATGTGCCACGAGACCGTAGGGCAGGACGGTGCAGTCGCTGCTGCGGCCCTTGCGGTCGGTGTAGCTGAGTGCCACCGGCCGCTGATGACGTGCGGCTTCGCCGAGTTCGAGCAGCACCCCTGTTTCCGGGGCGGTATCGGGACGGAGGCGCGCCGTGAAGTCGGCAGTTTCCAGGAGCGCCGCCGGCCGCTGCCCCAGCGCTTTGGGCAGTACGCGCCGCAGCTTCGCCGCGGCACTCTCGCTCGCCGTGGCAGACGCGGTGGCCAGCCCGGCCCTCCGGCCGGCCGGCCGGCCACGAGACCGAGCAGAACGGCCAGGGCCTCTTCGTCTTCGTCTTCGTCTTCGTCTTCGTCGGTGAGCATCAGCGTGGAGCGTCCGGTAGCCGGGACCCCGATGGGAATCTGATCAACTTCTTCACGCCCGTCACCCCCGAAGCCGTGCAGAGGCAAGACCGCCAACGAGCAGGAGACGCAACGGGCCTTCGGCCTCATCGCCGGCCACGCTGCCGGCGTGTGCCGGGCGGCCTCACGCCACCCGGCAGGTATCCGCGGATTCCCTCGTCAGGAACCGGGTGGGGTCAGCGTGCCATCGATGATGTAGAGCTTGGCGTTGGCCGTGGTGATGTTGCCGCAGGCGATGGGCACCGTGTTGTTGACCTTGAAGGAGGTGCCGGAGCCCGACGTGGTGAGCTTGGAGCCCTCCAGGGTCGTGAAGCTGCCGTGCGGGAGCTCGTTGGGGGTGATCTCCTTGTCGACCACGTGGTAGGTCAGGAGCTTCTTGAGCTCGGCCCTGTTGTTGAGCAGCGCGGCGACTTTTGCCTTGCCCATTTTTTTGAAGGCCTCGTTCGTCGGCGCGAACAGGGTTTTGTTCTTCGCCCTGTTCAGTGTGTCGGTCAGGCCGGCTTTCTTCACGGCACTGACCAGCGTGGTCAGATCCGGGTTGTTGGCTGCGGCGGTCGCGAGCCGTTGTTTGGCCGCCTCTTCGACGCTGCCGGCGCCGTTCTTCGGCAGTGACGAGCATCCCGGGCCGAAGGGTTGGGATGCGCTCGGCGACGCGGATGCGGACGAGCTTGGTGTGGAGCCGGACGGACTCGGTGTCGCGGCACCTGCGAATGCCTGAGGTGCGAGGGCGCCCAGTGACATCGGGAGAGTGAGTGCGGCGGCCGCGGCCACGATGACGTGACGGATTCGGGTTGACTCCATGCCGAATTCCTCTTCCTGCGTGAGGGGGAAGGGCCCCGGTGCGAGCCAGGGGCATGACGATCGGCGGCCGGGTCGGCCGCTCCGAGGTGGCCCGGGGTACCGGCTGGGGGCATTCTCACCAGTCCGGCCTGTCATGCGATCCGTTGTGCGATGCGTTATTGCTCAAGCCACCAGACCAGTTAAGCGCTGGATCCCGCTCCCGGCATCTTGAGCGCCCCGTGCGGCAGGAGCCCGGCATCTTGAGCGTCTTGAGCCCCCTGTGCGGGATGCGCCGGCCTTACCAACCGCGGGACCTGGAGGGAGCTGACAGTAGAGACGCGACCACCCGGCGTATACACGCTCGGCGAGAACGGGCATCGGGGACACGCAGGACCAGCTCGGAGGTGGTCACGCGGCTGTCGTGGTGGCGGCCTCCGTGGCTGCCACCGTGCCGGAGGACAGCCGCAAGGTGCCGTCAGGCCACGGCGGTTGGCCCTTCCATGTGCGCGCTGATCCATTGCAGGCTGCTGTCGGCCATTCCCTGCACATACTTCTTGGCGTCGTGCTGGCCGCCCTGGATCTTCAACAGGCGTGTTTTGATGGGGCCGTGACCGTACTGGGCCATGAATTTGTCGACCTTCGGCATCACGGTTCGCTCAAGGGTGCCGACCTGGAAGTCGACAAAGACGTCGGGGCCCTTCTTGGCAATTAGTTTCTGGGCCAGCCTTTCCGGATTGTTCGCTTGCTCGGCCGCTTGGTAGCCCGCCCAGAGCGGGGAGTCCGGCACGATGTCCGGTCCGGAGGCAATCACGGTCTTGAACCTGTCCGGGTACTTCAGTACGGCTTTCAGCCCCGAGAAACCACCGGAGGAGGAGCCCATGAAGGCCCAGCCGTCACGCGACTTGAGGGTGCGGAAGTTGGCCTTCATCAGATTGGGAACGTCCTCGGTCAGCCAGGTGCCCATCTTGGGCTGGCCGGGTATGTCGCTGCCGTCGTAGTAGTTCTTGGCATTCGGGTTGAGCACCGGCATGGCGAGCAGGAAAGGCAGGCTCTTGCCCTCCTTCGACAACCTGGCGATGGTCGCCTGAAGCTTGAGGTCGGTTCCCATCCAGTAGTTGTACGGGAAGCCCTCGCCGCCGGGCAGGGCCACCATCACGGGGAAGCCGCTTTTTGCGTACTTGGGCTCGCTGTACTGCTTCGGTGCCCACACCCACACCTTGCCGGTGAACCCGGATTTGGGACCTTTGAGCGTCACCACGCCGATCGTGGTGCCATCGGACAGGCGGTTTTGAACCCGGAAGTCGGCTTGGGGGCCGGTCGGCATCAACGTCTTGGCCGCGTGGGCGCCGCCCCCGCCCCCCTTTCCGCCGGACCCCGATGTCTGCTGGCCGTAGGTCACGTGGTCACTCTGGGCGGGGCGGACGGTGGAGTGGTCGATCATGGTCCAGGCGACGGCGCCGAGAGCCGTCAGGGCGGCGACCCCGATCAACCAGAGTTTGGCCCGATCGGCCCGCTGACGGCCGCGGGAGCGGTGGGCTCCCCGGGAAGAATGCTTCATCGTGCGCCTCCGGATGCTGCCCCGAAGGGCAAGACGGGCGGTTCCCTCTTGCTTGATGGGCGAAGCCGCCGGAGGGGTTCCGGCCCCGAATCATGAAATGAAGTTCTTACCCGGTCGTCACCCGCCGCCACCAGTCGTCACCGGCCGGCACCGGCCGCCGCCGTGGCCCCGGTGGCGGCGCCATGGCCCTCGCCGCACGGCTCGCCCGCGTACGTGACATGTCCGGTGCCGCCGCGGACCGAGCGGCATGTGGACACCCGGCCGGTCAGCGGCGAGCATGAGCCGCATGTCTGAGCAACCGGAGCCTGGTGAACCGGGCGACGCTCTGTCCGAGCGGCTCACTCGTATCGAGGCGTTGCTGGTGCCCGCCCGGCCAGGGACCGGGCAGACGGGGCGCCGGGTGCTGCCGGCGTGGCTGCGGGTGACCCGTGGTGAGCCGCGTTGGCCCTCGACGCTCGCGGTGCTGGCAGCGATCGGGCTGCAGTGGCTTCTGCCCGAGCGGCTGACGATTCATCCGGAGTGGTTGCTGCCGTCGTTGGAGACCGCGCTGCTGGTCGCGCTCATCGCTGCGAATCCCTACCGGATCGAACGGGTCTCGCGGCTGTACCGGTTGGCGGGGCTGGCCTTGATCGCGATGATCAGCGCGGCGAACGGCTGGTCCGCGGTGCATCTGGTGATCGGGCTGGTGCAGGGGGCCGGAGGCACCGATGCCGGACCGCTGCTGACGACCGGTGGTGCCATCTGGCTGACGAACGTCATCGTCTTCGCGCTCTGGTACTGGGAGTGGGACCGGGGCGGGCCCGTCGCGCGCATGCACGCCACCCGGGCGTATCCCGATTTTCTCTTTCCGCAGATGCAGGCGGCCGAACTCGTGCCGGAGCACTGGGAGCCTGCGTTTCCCGACTACTTGTATCTGTCATTCACCAATGCCACGGCGTTCAGTCCCACGGATGTGATGCCGCTCAGCCGCTGGGCGAAGATGCTCATGCTGGTGCAGTCGGCGGTGTCGCTGCTGACCGTTGTCCTGGTCGTCGCCCGCGCGGTCAACATCCTGAAGTAGCCGCCCAGCCGCCCAGTGGCACCCCGCATGACGGCGGGGAGGCTTTGGCGGGGTGCCGTAGTGACATCCGGATGAAGAATGCCGTCACCGAAGCATTTAATGTCCAAAGCTTGACCGGCAGGCTCGGCTACGGGCCGGTGGCCAGCCTCTGACCTGGAGTTTTGCCGGGCGAAGGGCGTCGGCCCGAAATCAATCCCTGCAGCCGGCCAATTCTTTCCCATGGGGCGGTCAGGATCCGGCGCCTGCCCCGGGGCGTTGCCTGCCACATCACGGCCGCAGCCCGGATCACGCGCGTTCGATTTGCGGAATTCCGGCCCGGTAGGCGAACCCGGCACCAGGCGCCGCCATCTGTACGGGCGAACAATCCGAGGGTTTTTGCCTACCGGCACCGAACAGAGGCATATCGATGTCGCCGTCCCTTCCCGAACCGTCCGAACCATCTGTCAGCCCGCCCCAGCCGCTGCGCGAACGAGCCGTGTACCGCAGTACAGCGGCCCCCGTCGCGCGGACACTGCTCGGCATACTCGACGCCACGGCCGCCGCACACCCCCAGGCACCCGCCCTGGACACGGGAACCGAGGTGCTCAGCTACCGCGAACTGTGTGCGGAGACCGGACGCCGCGCACGGCAGCTCACGGACCGGGGAATCGGCCCGGGGGACCGGGTCGGTGTCAGAGTGCCTTCCGGCACGGCCGACCTGTATCTGTCGATCCTCGCCGTACTGCGCAGTGGGGCTGCCTATGTGCCGGTGGACGCCGACGACCCGGACGAGCGTGCCGCCACCGTGTTCCGCGAGGCCGCGGTGTGCGCCGTACTGAGTCCGGACGAGGAGCCGCCCGGCCTGTGCCGGCCGGCGGCGGCCGGGCCGGTCCGGCCGCCAGGCCCGCGCGACGACGCATGGATCATCTTCACCTCGGGGTCCACCGGCGCACCCAAGGGAGTGGCGGTCAGCCACCGCTCCGCCGCGGCCTTCGTCGACGCCGAAGCGAAACTCTTCCTCCAGGACCGGCCGTTGGGCCCCGGCGACCGGGTGTTGGCGGGCCTGTCCGTCGCCTTCGACGCCTCGTGCGAGGAGATGTGGCTCGCCTGGCGCCACGGCGCATGCCTGGTACCGGCCCCGCGCTCTCTGGTCCGCGCGGGCCACGAACTCGGTCCGTGGCTGGTCGAGCGGGGCATCACCGTGGTCTCCACCGTGCCCACGCTCGCCGCGCTGTGGCCGGACGAGGCCATGCGCCGGGTACGGCTGCTGATCGTGGGCGGTGAGGCCTGCCCGGCCGCGCTCGTCGACCGCTTCGCCGGCCCGGAACGCGAGATGTGGAACACCTACGGTCCGACCGAGACCACGGTCGTCGCCTGCGCCGCCCGACTCCTGCCGGGTGCGCCCGTACGCATCGGCCTGCCGCTGAACGGCTGGCAGCTGGCGGTCACCGACAAGGCCGGACGGCCGGTGGCCCACGGCGACGAGGGCGAACTACTGATCTCCGGGGTGGGCACCGCCCGCTACCTCGACCCCGGCAAGGACGCCGGCCGCTTCCGGCCCTCCGAGGTCCTTCAGACCGCGCGCGCCTACCGCACCGGAGACCTCGTACGCGCCGACCGCGAGGGTCTCATCTTCGTCGGCCGCGCCGATGACCAGGTCAAACTGGGCGGCAGACGCATCGAACTCGGCGAGATCGACGCCGCGCTCAACGCACTGCCCGGCGTCCGCGGCGCGGCGGCCGCCGTGCAGACCACCCCGGCCGGCACCCAGGTGCTGGTCGGCTATGTGGTCGCCGAGCTGCGCACCGAGGGCGGCTCCAGCTTCCAACAGGACAAGGCACGGGCTCTGTTGACGGAGCGGCTGCCGGGTCAGCTGGTGCCCGTACTGGCCGAGGTCGACAGCTTGCCGACCCGCACGTCCGGCAAGGTCGACCGGCGTGCCCTGCCCTGGCCGCTGCCGCCCCGCCCCGACGAGTACGGCCACCCCGGCGGGCCGCAGGAACTGCACGGCACCGCCGCCCGGCTCGCCGGCGTATGGGAAGCGCTGCTCGGCGTCCGACCCGGTCCCGACAGTGACTTCGTCGCGCTGGGCGGAACCAGCCTGACCGCCGCCCGGATGGCGTCCCTGCTGCGTGAGCACCATCCGGGCGTCTCCGTCGCCGACCTCTACCGCCATCCCGTGCTGCACCGCATGGCCGACCACCTCGACTCGCTCGGCGGCACGGCGGACGACACCCGCCAGGTGCGCCCGGTACCCCGCCGGGCTGCCGTCGTCCAACTCCTCGTCCAGAGCGCTCTGTACGGAGTCGCGGGACTGCGCGGGCTCGTCGGACTCGCCGCCGCGGACAACGTCCTCGGGCTGCTCGCACCGCACGTCTGGGCTCCGCACACCGCATGGTGGCTGGTCATCGTCGGCTGGGTGGTGCTCTTCAGCGCACCGCTGCGCTGTGCGATCGGCGCGGGGGCCGCCCGCGCGCTCACCGGCTCCCTCACCCCCGGTTCCTACCCGCGCGGCGGCCGGACCCACCTCCGGCTGTGGACCGCCGAGCGGACCGTGGCCGCCTTCGGCATCCCGTCCCTCCTCGGCACCCCCTGGGCCCGGCTGTACGCCCGCTCGCTGGGCTGCGCGACAGGGCGCGATGTGGCGCTGCACACCATGCCGCCGGTGACCGGCCTCGCCGAACTGGGCGACGGCTGCAGCATCGAACCCGAGGCAGATATCTCCGGCTGGTGGCTCGACGGGGACACGCTGCACATCGGCGCCGTACGCATCGGGGCCGGGGCACGCGTCGGTCACCGCAGCATGCTGCTGCCCGGTGCCGTCATCGGCCGGGGCGCCGAACTCGCGCCCGGTGGCTGCCTGGACGGTGAGATCCCGGACGGCCGCCGCTGGACCGGCTCCCCGGCCCGCCCTGCCGAGGCCGCCGAACATCTCGCCGGCACCGGCTGGCCCGCGCCCTCCTGGCAGCGCTCGCGGCGATGGAGCGCCGCCTACGCCCTCTCCCTCGTCGGTCTGCCGCTGCTGGCGCTGCTGACCGCCGCCCCCGCACTCATCGGCGCGTACGCCCTGGTCCACAACTGCGCCGCCCTCTCCGGCGCAGCACTGCGCCTGCTCGCGGCCGTGCCGGTGTTCGCCGTCGTCACGACCGGCTGCTCGATCCTGCTCACCGCCGCCGTGGTGCGCATCCTCGGCCGCGGCATCACACCGGGGCTGCACCCCGCGAGCGGCGGGGTGGCCTGGCGGGCCTGGCTGACCACCCGTCTCCTGGACGGCGCCCGCGGCAGTCTCTTCCCGCTCTACGCGAGCCTCGCCACGCCGCACTGGCTGCGGCTGCTCGGCGCACGCGTCGGCAAACACGCCGAGATCTCCACCGTCCTGCCGCTGCCGTCCCTGCTGCGCATCGAGGACGGGGCGTTCCTCGCCGACGACACCCTGGTCGCACCGTTCGAACTGCGCGGCGGATGGCTGCGGTTGGGGCGGGTCAGCATCGGACGGCGGGCCTTCGTCGGCAACTCCGGCATCGTCGGTCCCGGCCATGACGTTCCCGACCACAGCCTCATCGGCGTGCTCTCCGACGCCCCCGCACACAGCGAGCCCGGCATGTCCTGGCTCGGCCGGCCCGCCATGCCGCTGCCCCGCGTGGCAACCGAGACCGACCCCGCACGGACCTTCGCGCCGCCGCGGCGGCTGGTCCTGGCGCGCGCCGCCGTCGAACTGTGCCGCGTGCTGCCGCTGATGTGCGGGGTGGCGCTCGGCGAGGCCGTCCTGCTGGGAGAACAGGACGCGCTCGATACGGGCGGACTCACTCTGGCCGCGCTCGTCGGTGCCCCGCTGCTGCTGGCCGCGGCCCTCTCCGCCGGGCTCACCGCCACCGCGGCGAAGTGGTTGCTGGTCGGCCGGTTCACCACGAGTGAGCATCCGCTCTGGTCGACTTTCGTCTGGCGCAACGAGCTGTACGACACCTTCGTCGAATCCCTCGCCGTGCCGTGGATGGCCGGTGCCTTCACCGGAACCCCGGTGCTCAATGTGTGGCTGCGCAGCCTCGGTGCCAAGATCGGCCGCGGTGTGTGGCTGGAGAGCTACTGGCTGCCGGAGACGGACCTGATCACCCTCGAAGACGGCGTCAGCGTCAACCGGGGCTGCGTACTGCAAACCCACCTCTTCCACGACCGGATCATGCGGCTGGACACCGTGCACCTCGCCGAGGGCGCCTCACTGGGCCCGCACAGCATCGTCCTGCCGGGCGCCACCGTCGGGGCGCGCTCCGCCATCTCGGCGTCCTCGCTGGTCATGCGGGGCGAGAGCGTGCCCGAAGGCACGCGGTGGGCGGGCAACCCCATAGCGGGCGAGCGCGCGGACGGGCCCGGACCGGCCCGCACCGAAGGCGGTGTGGCCGCGTGATCCGGTGCAGCCGCCGCGTCCTCATCAGAGGCGCGGCGGTGCTTCCGCTCGCCGCGACCGTCGCCGACGGCCTCCTGGCACCGCCCGACCACCGCTACTTCCCGACCCACGGCACCTATGCCCACCACACCGTCTCCTACGACCTGCAACTGGCCTACGACCCGGGCAGCGGCAGCCTCGACGGACGGGCCCGCATCAACGCCGTGGCCGACCGGCCCCTGGAGCGGGTCGAACTCGATCTGGCACAACTGGCCGCCCACAGCGCACGGATCGACGGGAACAAGGTCCGGGCCCGCCAATACAGGGGAAAGCTGCTCCTGGACACGCCGTACCCACTCGCCGAGGGAGCCCCCTTCACCGTGGAAGTCGGTTACGGAGGGCGGCCGCGGCCGGTCCGCTCGCCGTTCGGACCGATCGGCTGGGACCGCACCGGCGACCTGCATGACGGCACGCTGGTCGCCTCCCAGCCCCTGGGCGCCCCCTCCTGGTTCCCGTGCAACGACCGTCCCGACGACAAGGCCGCTTTCACCTTCCGGGTGAGCGTCCCGTACGGTCACCACGCCCTGGCCAACGGCACCCTGCGGGAGCGCCGCCGCAGCGGCCGCTCGGAATGCTGGACCTACCACCACCCCGGGCCCATGGCCCCTTATCTCGCTGCCCTTTACACCGGCCGCTTCAGCCACGACGGCGATCCCGTACACGTCGGCGCGGCCGGTTCGTCCGTCGCGCTGCACAACGCCTACCCCGCACGGCTGGCCGAGCGTGCACGGCATGACCTGGCCCGCCAGCCCGACATGCTCCGGGCGTTCAGCGGCTACTTCGGCGACTACCCCTTCGAGGCGTACGGCGCGGTGGTCGTCGACGCCGAACTCGGCGCCCCGGTGGAGAACCAGACGCTGTCCGTGTTCGGCAGCAACCACATCGACGGACGGCGCGGCTGGGAGACACTCGTGGCCCACGAGATCGCCCACCAGTGGTACGGCAACAGCGTCAGCCTGCGCGACTGGCGCGACATCTGGCTCAATGAAGGCTTCGCCACCTACGCGGAGTGGCTCTGGTCGGAACACCTCGGCGAGGACAGTGCCGACCAGCTCGCCCGGCAGGAGTGGCACTCACTCCACCGCCGCAGCCAGGACCTGCGCATCGCCGACCCCGGCCAACGCCGCATCTTCGACGACAGGATCTACGTACGCGGCGCCTGCACCCTGCACGCCCTGCGGCGAGCCATGGGCGACCACCGTTTCTTCAGCATGCTCCGCACCTGGCACCAGACCCACCGCGGCGCAAGCGTCGACACCGCCGCATTCGTGGCCCACGCGGGCCGTTGGGCCACCCGCCCCATCAAACCCCTGCTGCACTCATGGCTCTACGAAAGGCCGCTGCCGCCGTTCCCGCCCGGCCTCGGCTGAGCACGCCGGGGCGGGACGGAACGAGTTTTCCGCCCTGACGTTTCCGCCCTGGCGTCTTTGGCGTCCTGCATCCGCCCCGCCCCGCTGCGTTCGGCAGGGCGGGGCGGAGGGCAGGGCGGAGGCAGGCCACCATGGCGCCGCTACCGCGCCCTGGAGACCCGGGCCCAGCCCAGCCCAGCCCGGTCAATGGGCGTCGCGAAGGGGGCTTTCGGTAGGGAGAGGACTCCCCCTCTGCAGGACCATCCCGCTGCCCGCATCGACGTCCACTTCCCGCACGCTCCCGTCCTCGGCCAGGTGAACTTCCCAGACCCGGCGCCCGACCTTGTGGCCCAGGTGCACCCCGGATACCCGGGCATCGGGGTCAGTGGCCAACGCGGCCTGCTGGGCATACTCCCTCGTCACCATGCCCGGGAGGCGGCCTGGCGGGTGCGGGCCCGCAGCGCCCCGGTGGGACGGGGCTTGCCTTTGGAGTGGGGCGGAGCCGGTTTCGAGCCGGGCTTCCTGAGGGCTGGCCACCAGCACCACGCCGGCGACGCAGACCGCGAACACGGCCATCAAGGCGGTCTCTTCACACAGCAGACGTCGCCGGATGCATGCGATGACCTCGCTGAGCCTCATCGGCAACCCCCTGTGCCCCTACCCGGCGGCGGCCCGTCAGCTGCCGGCCAAGGCCATGGTCCGGCGCCATCACGCCGAAGAGCATCCCCCACACGAGGGTCTCTGGCCGGCTCCGGAGCACGCCGCGACCTCTCCGCGGGCGCAGACGACCCGTATACGCGGGCGCAGATGCCCCGTAAACAGCATGAGGAGAGCAAACAGCATCACGAGGAGGGGAAGTCCTCGGCGGCGGACTTCGGGCGCGAGCGCGCTCTCTCCCGCCACATCAACACGGCCTCAGCCGTCGATCACCGGCCCCGGGCCGCGTGGGACGTGGCCGGCGACGGTGAGCAGCGGTAGAGGGCCGGCGCCTGGTGGGGCACCGGCGCGCAGTGGGCGCGTACCCAGGGGGCAAGGGAGCGGCCCGGTGCGGTCGCGGGGCCGCCGAGTACGACGAAACGCAGCCGGCCGGTGGCGATGAGGTGGCGGAACTCGGAGCCGGTGGGCGAGGGCACGGCGCCGGTGAAGCCGCCCATAGGGAGCACCTTGACGCCCGAGTGGAGGATGTACGGGGAGGCAACCCGCCAACCGGTGGTCGCGAAAAGGTAGGTGGGTACACCGCCAGCCACATCCCCCACAGAACGAAGCCCGCCCGCAGCGGATCCGTACGCGGACGGCCGCGCCGCCAGGCCAGACCGCACACTGCGGCGAGCGCCGCCGCCGGGTCGGCCGCCAGCAACGGGCGCAGCCGGGCCTCGCGGGCCGCGCGCAGCGTGGCATCGGCGGCCAGCAGCACGAAAAGGGTGAACGCCGGGTCCTCGACCTCCAGTCGGGCCTCTGCTCGCACCGCGATCTTCGGCTGCATCGAGGGCTGGTACAACTTGCACCGACTGCACAGCAGCCTTGGTTACCGCAGTCCCGCCGACTACGAGACCGCCCTCGCGGCCTGACCACGACACCAAGGGCGTCCGTCAAAGCGGAACAAGCTCATCCGGCACCTGTCACAGTAGGCAGCACGGGAGCCTCGGCGGGCACATGCTCGGGGCCGGGTCGAAACTCAAGGGAGTTCGGCAGGAGAACCTGCGGCACGTCGGCGTTCCGCCCGGTCGCGGAGTTCCGCAGACCGGAGGCACAGAGCAGAGGCTCTGCGCCGGAGATCGCCACTCGTCCATCACTCCGTCGCATCGAGCGGACGCACGGTCACATCGAGTGGACGCACGGGGCTGCCCGCTCCCCCGAGCCGGGCAGTCCCGTGTGCAGCTACAGGGCACGGCGAAGCCCGACCGCGCTGCCTCTCCAGGCGGCCCTGTGTGTCATCGAGTTAACAGCGGCGTAGAGTGTTTGCGCAAGCTGGATGAGAGTCACGCGGATCACGAGGTCGGAGCGCAGACAGGGGGCGAACTCCCGCACGGCGGCGTGGTCTAGAGTGACGAAGCCATTTGAAGCAAACAACGCAAAAGCGGACATGAGTGGCCTGGGGGCGGAGATGAGTGCCGGCGAGAGCGATGAGCCACGCACCTTGCAGGAGAAGATCGCCTACCTGCTAAAGGAGTCGTACCCCGACGGCGACGCTCCGAGCGACCGGGAATTCTGCCGAATCGTGGAGCGTCGCGGAGGCTCCTTGTCTCACAGCTACTTCGGCAAGCTCCGCAAGGGACAGCTCACCGAGGTTCGGGACGAGACGCTCCAGGCGCTGGGGTTGGGCTTCGACTGTGACTGGCGCTTCTTCAAACCGGAATCGGAGCTTGAGGCAGAAGTGTTCGCCGGGCTCCGCTTCCTGGCCGACAAGCGCGCGGGCGGCATCAGCGGGATCGCCGGGCGAGGGATCGCCGAGGGTGGACTCTCGCCCGACTTGCTCAACTTCGCGCTGGACCTGGTGGAAAAGGCGCGCCAGGAGGCGCGCGGGCATCCGACGGAACCGCAGGCATGACGCGATCGAGAAACTGCGGCATCACGTCCCCGACGACCTGATGGCGGCTGTCAGGGAGAAGGCCGCGCACGGTGCCGTCGCTCAGGCGTACTGGATCAAGGCCGCGCTCGCGGCCACGGCGGGAGGAGCGCCCCCGGGCCCGGTCGCGGCGTTTGAGCAGCCCGCGACCGTCGACCAGGCCGGAGAGGTCGCATGGCTGCGCCAAGTGGCCAGGGCCTACCGGAAGAGCAGCACGGCGCAGGCGCAGAGCCTGCTCACGACCGCGGAGGAAGCCGCATGAGCGAAACCACAACGGCCCGGACCGTCACCGACATTCTCCAGCCGCGCAACACACTCGTGGCCGGCATGGTCGGGATCGGTCTGGCTGCTGCGGGCGACTGGACGGGCATCCCCTGGGGCCTGCTCGGCGCGGTCTGCGCCGGACTGATACCGGCCGGGTACATCGAGTGGGAGCGGGCGCGGGGTACTTGGGGTGACCGACACGTGGTGGACCGTACGAAGAGGGCGCCGATCTTCTTCGTCATCCTGGGGTCGATCGGCCTTGGCTCGCTCGGCATGGTCCTCGGTGGTGCGCCGACCGGCATCCTCGTCGCGATGCTTGCGCTGTGGGCCATGACCGTCGTCCTCCTGGCGGTGAACAGCTTCTGGAAGATAAGCGTCGACTCGGCGGTGGCGTCCGCGGTTCCGGCACTGCTCGCTGTCGTGCACTCGCCCTGGTGGCTGCTCGCCTACCTGTTGACCATCGCGGTGTGTTGGTCCCGGGTGGCGCTGACGTACCACACCGTCGCTCAGACCGTGGCGGGCGCGTCTCTGGGTGCGGCGACCGCGGCGGCCTTCCTGGTGGTGTGAACCGGCCTCTCCCGACAGGGAGGCGGGCCCGGACCGACGAACGGTCCGGGCCCGCCTCCCTGTCTACGGGCGTCAGCGGCGCGGCAGCCGGACGTCCAGCCCGTACAGGCGCGTGATCGCGGTCGGGCTCTGGTCGTCGTCGGCAACAAGCGTCAGACAGAGAACTCCATGGCGCCGGCCGGTAACCGCCATCCCCTCGACGTTGCCCACGAGGGGGTTGGCCTGGACGGGGAACCGCGTCGGCGCATCGAGAGAGGGGCACTCCTCCAGCCCGAGATGCCGTAGCCGGTGTCGCCCATGTACGCGAACTGGCTGCTGACGCGGTACTCGCCCCGGTGCCCGCGCTGCCACGTCTGGAAGCGACGGATGCCGGTACCGTCCTTCGTCAACCACCCCTCCATGCTCGCGACGAGGGTTCGGCCATCCGACGTCAGGCCCTCGAAAATCCGGTTGGCGATCTTGTACGCCTTGAGATTTTCGGGGACAGGGAGTTGCCCGAGGAGCCGGCCATGGCGGTCGTATCGCCGCACGGACGGCTCGTATTCCGACGTCACCAGCCGGTCGCCGTCGCGCTCGATCGCCAGCCCCTCGGAGTCGAGTTGCCGGCCGTTTTCGTCGGCGAGAGCCATCACGCCGTCAGGGCGGTCGTGCCGGTCGAGGGAGAAGAGCTGCGAGCGGTCGGACAGCGCGGCGAGACGGCCGTTGGCGTCTACCGCGAGGGAGGACAGGTTGCCGGCGTAGACCCCGTCGAGGCTCGTCTTGTCCAGCGCATCGGAGAACCCGTTCAGGCTCGCGGAGGGCAAGCAGGCACGGATACGGGAAGCGGCCTGAGCGGGCGCTGCTGCGGCCGTGAGGGTCGCGGCGGTCACCACCGCGGCGAGAGTGGCGCTCAGGCCGGAACGAATCGTCATGCCTGGAAAATGCGTCATGTCACTGACAAGTTCCGTTCCGCGTCTTCCGAAGGCGAGACGGACGTGGGGCCGGTGCTCTCCGGCCCCACGTCCGGTGCAAACGGGCGCGCCGTCCACGGCGCCGCTCCCGGGCTGGGGCGGGCCGTGGGCGGCGCGTGGTAGTGCCTACTGTGCGGGCCTCACCCGCAGGACACCTGCAGCCGACGGACCGGCGTCACGCCGCGAGTCGTACGGCATCCTGCGCGAGGACCTGCGTCCTGCCGACCTCAACGACCGGCCGCCTGTAGCTCACGGCGAGCCCGGAGCGTGTGATGAACTCGACCAGTTCACATCGCAGCACACCCAAGGCCGGAACAGCCGCCAGATCCAGGGCAGCAGCCAACGCGGGTAGCTCGGCAGCGAGTTCCCACGAGATCGACACGAAAGAGAACACACCCAGCTCGGGAAGATCCACCAGTCGGAAGCCGATTCGGACTCCCGGCATCGGCCCACGACCTACCCGGGCTGCCGCCTTGCGGTCTGCCAGGCTCGTCGGACAACCACACAGCGATCCACGTGCGGTCGCTGGCTCCAAAAACGGGGTTCCGTCGCAGACATGGAAAGTCTCACCAGGTCCGCGCAACGCCATCCGAAGCGAATCGGCCTCCCTGCGATCCAGCAGGGCAGGAACGCGATCGCAGCGCGTCAGGACCTCAACGACATGTTCGTCGCCGGTGTCCAACATCTGCGGCGCACCCCCATAGAACCCACCCAGGGCGTCAGCGATCGCATGGTCCTCCGTCGTGATACGCCACGCCGACACCGCAGTAGGCCTTCCACCTCGCTGTCGCACCACATGGAAGCGGCCCACGGGACGGGCTGGGATACACGCGGCAGATCTGCCGCATCGTCTTCGAGCTTCTGAGCCCGGCTGGGGCTGTGATGCGGGTGGGGAGCCATGATCTTCCTCCGGCGGCGGGATATTCAGGGGCTCTGAGGATCCAAAAAGCTCGTCGCTTGGCCTAACCGGAATTCACGTGTAGAGAAATTCCAGCCCGCACGTCATCAGGTCCGATCAGTTCCACCAACACCGCAACGTCAACTGCGACCTACTGAGGTTGAACTCGTAGAGTCGTAGGGGCTGACGGCTGGTCGTCGGCTGCGGTATCACCGGGGGTATGCGGTATCCACAAGGGGGCGGGCTGACCACCGAACGGCAGCAGTTTCGCGAGGAGTTACGGCTCAAGGCGGCCGAGAGGTTCGCCCAGGGCGAGGCCAGCTCGCTGATCGCCAAGGACCTGCGGGTCAGCGTCCGTTCGGTGCAGCGATGGCGGCAGATGTGAAACGAAAGCGGTCCGCGGGCTCTGCGGTCGCAGGGGCCGGCGTCGCTGCCGAGGCTGAGCGAGAAGCAGTTGGCGCAGTTGGAGACGGAGCTGGCCAAGGGGCCGGCAGCGCACGGCTGGGAGGACCAGCGGTGGACGCTGGCGCGGATCAAGACGGTGAGTTCAACCTCAGTAGCCTCCTGTACGACACCCATACGTCAACCTGACGAGCCGAAGTCACCATGAGTGCGCTCGCCCCGGCGTGCACAGCGGGCGAGTGCATTGCCCAGCTCCTTGAGATTGATGGGCTTGGTGAGGTAGTCATCCATCCCGGCTTCGATGCAAGGCCCCCGATCGCCCTCCATTGCGTTGGCAGTAACTGCGACGATGTATGGGCGACCCTCGCCCGGCCAACGCGAGCGGATGCGCTGGGTTGCCTCCAGTCCATCCATCTCTGGCATCTGCACGTCCATGAGTATCACGTCGTAGGATTGACGTTCGAGCGCCGCCAATACCTCCAGACCAGTGCTCGCGACGTCGGCTCGGTATCCGAGTTTGTCCAGCAGCAGTACTGCCAGCCGCTGATTGACCGCGTGGTCTTCTGC
Organism: Streptomyces lydicus; assembly: GCF_004125265.1. Lineage (GTDB taxonomy): Bacteria > Actinomycetota > Actinomycetes > Streptomycetales > Streptomycetaceae > Streptomyces > Streptomyces lydicus_C. The sequence continues at coordinate 8,169,718 of NZ_RDTE01000003.1, read as the reverse complement.
GACGAGGATCCGCAAAGTTCCCGGGGGCGCGCTCCGATGCGTTCCAGGCGCGCGCTCCACAGCAGACACAGCACCGGCCAACTGCCCTGTGAAGACGCTGATGATGGCGTCAAAGAGCTGGGACGACCTGATCGGCTTCGTCAGGTAGGCGGCTATCTGGGAATTGGGGAGGTCGTTGCGCTGCTGACCGAGCGAAGTCAGCATGATGAGCGGGATGGAGCGATGCTGCTGGGTGGCCTGTATGGTTTCGGTGAGGGTGGGTCCCTTCCTCTCCGGCATCTTTGCGTCAAGGATTCCGAGGTCGAATTGAGCTCCGGCCGAAAGCCACTCGAGCGCTTCGGTCGGTGACTCGGTGGTAATCGGCTGTATGCCCCATGACGCCATCTGTGTCATCAGGATCTGACGGTTGACCGCGCTTCCACCGATAACGAGCACCCGCTTTCCCGCCAGTTCCGGCCTTGCCTCCGGCACACGGCCGCGCCGCCGGACGGCTGCGGTCCCACCCTCGACGGTGAAACGGAACGTCGAGCCCTCACCTTGCCGACTGGATACAAATATCGTCCCGCCCATGAGTTCGCACAGGCGCTTTGAGATGGCCAGGCCAAGACCGGTGCCACCGTAGCGGCGGGTCGTTGAGACATCGACCTGACTGAACAGATCAAACAATCCTTCGATTCGATTGGGCGCGATGCCGATTCCGGTATCCCGCACAGCAAAGCGCCATCGATACCGCGGAGACGCGGCCGGCCCGGCGCCAGCATCTGCCAGAGGCTCAGCCTTCACCGTAACCACTATCTCGCCTCGTTCGGTGAATTTCACCGCGTTACTCAGCAGATTGAGCAGCACCTGCCGGAGGCGGGTGACGTCACCCACCATGCCCTCGGGCGCGTCCGGGTCAACGAGGCAGGCCAACTCAATGTTCTTCGCGGCTGCCTGGGCAGCCACGAGTTCGAGCGCGGCCTCAGCGCATTCGCCGACATGGAACGGCTGGTGCTCAAGCTTGAGTTTACCGGCCTCGATCTTCGAGAAGTCGAGGATGTCATTGATCAGCGTGAGCAGGGCCCCCGCGCTCTCACGGACGATGCCGGCAAAGTCGCGCTGCTCGTGGTCGAGTTCCGTGTCGAGCAGTAGTCCGGTCATGCCGATGATCGTGTTCATCGGGGTGCGGATCTCGTGGCTCATCGTCGCCAGGAAAGCACTCTTGGCGTTGTTGGCGCTCTCGGCTGCCTCCTTCGCCTGCTGCAGCGCCTCCTCGGCGCGTCTCTGGGCTGTGACATCCGAGAAGGCGACAACCGCCCCACGGACCTCCCCCTTCTCACTGATCGGGTAAGAGGTGCAAGCTACAGGAAAGACAGCTCCATTGCGCCTTCTGAACATCTCACCCTCGGTCTGGCGCCCAAGACCGGTCCGATACGCCGCACAGATCGGACATTCCTCGATCGACCAGAGAAGACCGTTGCGGTGGGCGTGGCTGCACAGCTCGTGCATGTGCTTGCCGACCAGGGAGTCGGGTTCGTATCCCAGTATCTCGGCTGCCGCCTTGTTAACGAACGTGCAGTCTCCTTGGAGGTCGGTAGCGTAGATACCTTCGGCGGTCGATTCCAGCAACAAATTGACGTTGCGTGCCGCAGTCTCTGCACGCATACGGTCCATGACCCGGCCGAGCTGCGCGCCTATGTTTCCCATCAGGTCGAGCAATGCCCCGTCGGGCTCGGCCGGCTGGAATGAGAAAAATTCCAGCACGGCGACGACTTCGTCGCCCACCAGCACGGGGAATCCCATGGCGGCATGCACACCGATGTCGTCCGCATGTCCGAATCCGGAGAACTCGGGGGTCTTGGTCACATCGACGATCCACGCAGCCTTACCGCTGGTAAATACACGTCCGGGCAACCCCTTTCCCGGGATCAGCGGGCTGACTTCCCTCGCCTGGCGGAACGCTCGAAATTTGCCAGAGTCATCGGAGTGCCAGATCTGTGAGGGGACCAGCTTGGCGCCCTCGGCCCGTGCCGCATCAGGGGCGAGCCAGTATGCATGGCCCACCTGCCAGCCGGTGTAGCCGCAGACAAGGTCGAGGACAACCCGTGTCGCCTCAGTCAGGTCAGCGGCCTCGTTGGCGGTGACCGCGACGCGTTGAAGCAGCTCAAGCTCTCCGGTTCGGAGCCGCACCCGCTCAGCCATGCCGTTAAAGCGCGAGGCGAGTGCGCTGATCTCGCTCACGCCCCCGACTGGCGCTCGCACACGCAAGTCGCCCTCGGCGATGCGCGCGGTAGCGCGGTCGAGCATGGTGACCGGACGGATGATCGCTCGCCGCGCCACAACCGCGACGACCGCCATACCGCACAGCATCACCAGTGCGACGCCGACCGCTGCCGACGAGAATGCAGTCGCCCGGCCGACCACCTGCGCGGTTTCTCGGTGTGTACGCACGTCAACCAGCTCGAACACGCGTCCTATCGGTTGCATGATCTGAGCCTTGGCGTGATGGTAATCCGCGCCGTAGAGCAGTGCGGCAGCCCTGTCCCGGCCGGCGGCCGCCCTGGAAGTTCCGGCGGTTCTGTCGATCTCGGCGAAGGCTGCCTCTTCGATTCGCGCCAGAGCGTCGGAGCGCGACCGCGCCGTCTTGAGCAGGCTCAACTCTTGACCGGTGAACCCTGCCCGCGTGGCCAGCATATCGAAGCTGACGGCCGGTCCAGAGGCAGTGGGACGCCGTCCGGTGTCGGTGACCACATCCCAGTAGACACGGTCGTACTGCTCGGGGCGCGGGGCTTTACCGTCACGAATAGCCAGGATCTCGGCGAAGTAGTGCCGGTAACGTGACTCTCCGGTGACGGCGTACGTCCTTGCCATGCGGGTCAGGTCATCGGAGGTCTGGCGCAGTTCGTCGGCCAGGCGCAGCGATTCCGACCGCCGGCTCTCGGCCCGTGCAGCGTCCTGCATGCTCTGCACAGCACCCACGCTCAGGGTAAGCACAACGGCAAGCAATAGGGCATTGACCACGACGAAAACACGCACGAGCGTTCGGAGCGACACGCTCACACGCCGCCCCACAGAACGCTTCATCGCCACCACTCCTCCGACAGGACACGCCCTGGCGTCTCTCGTCGATCTCGGTGTGTAGCCGACTCTCACACCCTAATGAGCCAGGTGCCATTTGCCGATTCCCAGGGTATCCAACCGGTGCCCCGTGCAGCGGGTCGGCGGGCTTCCCTGGCGAGCTTGTTCACGGTAGCTGGTGAGGTGTCGAGTTCTTGATCGGTGGACGGCGCCTGGCCATTCTTCTATCCGTCGGCGTGAGGACCATCGGGGGCACCTGATGCCAGGGGCGTGCAGTTGTCCAGTACGGATCTCAGGTCATTCAGATGGAGTGGTTTGCTGATGAAGTCATCCATTCCTGCGGCCAGGCAGGCCTCGTAGTCTTCGACCATTGCGCTAGCTGTCAGTGCCACGATTCTGGGGCGTCGATGCGTGGGCAATTCCTGATGGATCTTCCTGGCGGCTTCGAGTCCACTCATCATTGGCATGTGGACGTCCATGAGGACCACGTCGTATTTCTCCTTTCGGAGAGTGTTCACAGCGTCGACACCGTTTTCAACGGCGTCTGCGGTGTACCCGAGTTTCTGTAGCATGCGCAGGGCCAGCTGGCGGTTAACGCTGTTGTCCTCCGCCAGCAGGATCCGCAGCGCGGTCATCCCCGAGTGTGCCTGCTGCGTCGGCTGGGGCGATGCGGGAGAGGACGCCTGCTTTTCCAAGAGAATTTGACACAGGTCGGCATGCAGCAGCGCCGCTTTGACGGGCTTGGTGTGGTGGGCAAAGAACATGTCCATGTCCTCGGCGCTCGCATCCGGCTCGCCCAGGGAGGTCATCAGCATCAACGGCAAGGCCTTGGCATCCCGGTAGCGGCGGATCTGGCGCGCGAGCACAACACCGTCCATATCGGGCATCTGCATGTTCAGGATCGCGACGTCGAATGGATCCCCCCTGCTGATCCATTGGGCGGCCTCGTAGGGAAATCCGGTCTCACGGACCCGCATGCCCCAGGCTTCCGCCTGACGAGTGAGGATCATACGGTCGGTGGGGTTGCCGTCAACGATCAGAAGCCGTTTGGCGGTGAGCTGGATTGTGTCCTTGACGTCCTGGCGGCGCATCTCCTCAGGAACTTCCCGGGTACGGATGGTGAAGTGGAATTTCGATCCCTGGCCCACTTCGCTCTCGGCCCAGATTGAACCTCCCATGAGCTCGGCCAGCCGTCGGCTGATCGCTAGGCCCAGGCCCGTGCCGCCAAACCTGCGGGTGGTGGAACTGTCAAGCTGTTCAAATGGCCGGAACAGTTTTTCGATGCGGTCCGGCGGTATTCCGATGCCGGTGTCACTTATGGTGAAGTGCAAGAGAAAGCCTTTGCGGCCGGAGGTGCCGCTGTCGCTGTGATTGCCCGAGAAGTACCGGACATACAGCACAACCTCTCCCGATTGGGTGAACTTTACTGCATTATCGAGCAGGTTGATCAGGATTTGACGGATGCGCACGCCGTCCCCCAGCACCTCATCCGGCAGACGAGGATCGATGACGTGCCTCAGTTCCAGGTTTTCCTTTTCGTCCGCGCGAGTCATGATGACATCGAAAGCGGATTCAACACATTCACCCAGATTCAAGGGAATGTCTTCCAGGTCGAATTTCCCCGCCTCGAACTTGGAGAAGTCAAGGATATCGTTAGTGATCGCCAGCAGATTGTCTGCGCTGTTACGAACGACCTCCGCGAAGTTGTGTTGCTCTGCGGTGAGGGAAGTGTCAAGCAGGAGTTCCGTCATTCCGATGACCGCGTTCATTGGAGTTCTGATTTCGTGGCTCATCGTCGCCAGAAAAGCACTCTTGGCGCGGTTGGCTGATTGGGCAGCCTCCATGGACAAACGAAGCGCAACAGCTCGCTGCCGTTCTTCCACACGTCCCAACTGTGTGGTGAGATTGGCAATCAGAGTCCGGGTCGATTCACTGAGAGGTGAGGACTCGGTAGTGAAGAATTCCAGGACAACAGCCACTTCGTTGTCCGTCATCACTGGGAATGCTATGACCCCTGCGATGCAAGGCTCCTCGGCAGATCCGAATGTGATGCCATTCTCTGTAGCGACGGGCTGACACACAGGTTCGCGCAAGGCGAGCGCAGCCCGCGCGGCCGACGAGGGCCCGACAGTGAACCGACGCCGCTGCATAGCGGCTACGGCTTGTTCTTCCACATGCTGACCCACAGGAGGGCCCAGCTCGGGGGTACCTTCCGCCCCTTTGGATACCACCGGGTACGCCTGCCCGACCGGCCAGCCCATGTGACGGCAGACCAGCCTCAACACCGTCGACAGCGCCTCGTCCCTGTTGGTCGCCTCATTGGCCGCAGCGGACACGGCCTGGAGAAGACTCAGGGAATCGGTACGCCGTTTCAGTTCGGCTGTGCGATGGCGGACCTGCTGTTCGACGGCCTCGTAGCTTTCCTGGAGGCGGTCGGCCATTGCGTTGAATGCGATTGCCATTTCGCCGATCTCGTCCTGGCTGCTTACTCCGGCCCGCCGTGTCAGGTCGCCTTCAGCGAGGATGTGCGAGGCCCTGGACACCTCAGACACATTGCGGGTGATGCGCCGGGACATGAGTGCCGCGATCGTCGCCGTCGTGACCATTGCCGCGCCGATGGCGCCGAACGCAATCGCCCGGCGTTCCGTGAAACCGTCCAGCCGGGCCCGCAGCATCACGTCTTCCTGGTCGAACATGGCTCGCCATAGCGACGAGTTCGCCTGTGAAGCCCGAGAAGCCAATGTCGCATACCGGTCGGCTGTCACCGACGGGCTCACGGGGCGAACGGCTTGGCCAGCTGTTGCCCTGTTCAGCGCACCCGTACTCTGTTCCGCACTGCGCAGCAGTGGGGCCAGGACAGGCCGAAGCTGCTTGTTTTTATTGAACGCACCAGTGCTTTCAAAGGCTCTGTCGAGCTGTCTGCGTAGTTCGGTGGTGTCCTGGGCCAGGAACCCCGCTGTCTGTGTGAGCTCTCTCCGATCGGCCGAGTTGAGGGAGCCGTCACGCAGCCGTGCATCTGCGGTGTCGCCGAGGGTGGAAATCCGTTCCATCAGTCTGGGCCCGGTGAGGAGTAGACCGGCCATGGTGTAGTAGGTGTCCAAGTCCGGGTCGAGAATGATCTTGGATGTGTCGCCTATGTAGGAGAACTGCTGTAGCAGGTGGGAAATGAGTCGGGTGTCGGCCGCTGCCGCGGTCCGCGGCGAGTGGGTGGCCTTGATCTTGGCCCACTGGTCGGCCATGGCCGACGGTAGCTGTGCCGTCCTGCCGGCACCGGCCATCTCGCCGTGCGTGGTATGCAGACGCTTCCCCAACCGATGGTTCACGGCAGTCATGTCGGAAAACAGCACGTCGATCCGCTTTTCCAGCAGCCGTGCCTGATGCGCGGCTGACGGTTCCTTTGTGGCACGACGAGACAGCGTCCGGTGCTGCAATACGTCTTCAATCAGAGCGCTCAGGGGGCGCAGGTACTGCGTCCCCGCCAATTCATCGCGGACAAAATTGATCCCTGAGTTCTGCTGATTCAGGAGGAAGAAAGTTGCGAGTACCAGAGGGAGCATAAACGCCACCCAGATAGCAGCGAGTTTATGCCATATCCGTGGCCTGAACCGCCGCCGTCTCTCTTCGCGCGGTATCTCGTGCGATTGCCGCGGGTGCGCCCAGGGTTCATCCGGGCCCACGCCGGTCACCGCAGCGTGGCGGCGCTTCATCGTCCTCCTCCCGCGATCAGCTCTCCCGTGGCCGGCTGCTGTGCGCCGTCACGGGGACAAGCTCCTGCCGAATGTCCGCCAGAGCCTGTCGAGCGTGCCGGTAGGCGGTTTCGGTGTCCTTTGCTGCCGACTTCGCGCCCTCGGAAAGTTCGCCGTGCGCTGAGAGTTTCTCCAGCTCCTGACACAACGGCCCCAGTTGCTCGAGCCCGAAAGTCTTGCTGAGCGATTTCAGCGTGTGCGCGGCACGGTGTACCTGTTCTGTCTCGTTGCCCTGGATCCCCTGGTGGATCTGGTCGACCAGTTGGGGAGAGTCTTCCAAGAACGTGTTGACGAGCTCTATGACGAACGGAGCTTCGAGCGAGTCCACCAGCTCCTGCACGACCTGCGGATTCAGCACGGGTGTGGTTGGCATGCTTTCGTCCTCCGATCAGACTGCCGCCCTGGTAGTGGCAGGGCACTCTTAGGACCGGCAGGTGGCGCTTAGGGCGTTTCCCGGGCTTGATCGGTTCATTTTGGGGCTTTTCTCGTGATGCATAGGGGGAATCACTGAGCGCGGACGCCGTGGTCCGGCCTGTGGATCACCGGCCTGGTGGTCGGCTCACGGCCGGGATGATTCGTTGCACGGCTCGGGCGCATTCGCCCAGGCGGTCGTCGCGGCCGGCGATGGAGCGGAGCGGCTCGGGGTCGAATGCGTCGTTCTCACTGTTGAGGGCTTCAATCAGGACACCGAGATGGTTGTCGCAGTCCTCCTCCATGTCCATGAGGCGTTTGCGGAGCAGGATGCCGTTGATGCGGGCCATGAGGAGGAGGGAGTTAAGAGGTTTGGGGAGGTAGTCCTCTGCTCCGAGTTCGAGGCATCGGACGACGCTGTCCATGTCGTCGAGCTGGGAGATCATGACGACCGGTGTGTCGCGGAGGGCGGGATCGCTTTTCATGAGCTCAAGCGTGGTGTACCCGTCCATCTGGGGCATCAGGATGTCGAGCAGGACGATGTCAAAGGTTTCCGTTCGCATGATGCCGAGTGCCTGGTGTCCACTCTCGGCAGCCTCTGCATGGATTCCATTGATTTCCAGCCGGTAGGTCACCATCATGCGGTTCGTCCGGTCGTCGTCGACAACCAGCACGCGGCCTCGTTCCGGGGTCATGGTGTGAACTCCACTCCCAGACGTTCAAGGACTTTCCAGGCTATTTCATTTGATCTCATGTGAACCCGGGCTGTGGTTGCGCTTCGGAGCAGACCCCACCTGGGCCGGGCCGGGGAGCTGCTCGGCCAGCTGGCGCCGGCTGCTGATGTCGAGTTTGCGATAGGAACTGGCCAGATGGGCCTCGACGGTCTTGTGCGTGACGAACAGGGTTTGGGCGATCTCGCGGTTGGATCTGCCGGCGGCGGCCAACTCCACGACCCGCCGTTCACTGGGGGTAAGGGCCTCGATTCCAACAGCAAGAGCGCTGCGGGGGCGGGCACCGCAAGCCTTGAGCTCGGTGTTGATCTGTTGCACGAGCGGCTGTGCGCGGCAGCGAGAGGCAATGTCGCAGGCCTCGTTCAGGACGCGCCGGGCGTCCGTGCGTCGGCCGGCGCGGCGTAGCACAGCGCCGTGTTCCGCGGTTGCCTTGGCGTGTTCCAGGCGGGCCGGCGAAAACCGGAGCCGGTCGACGGCCTGCTCAAGGAAAGCCATCCCTTTCTGGCCGCGGTGAACGAGACCGGCGATGCGCAAGGCTCGTCCGCGGGCCAGGGGCGCGCCCCACTCGCGGGCCAGTCGCAGTTCTTCCAGAGCCAGCGCCTGCGCTTCCTCTTCCCGGTCCAGCTGATGCAAACATAGCGCGGCCTCGGACTGCCACGGCAGGACCGCGGGGTTCTGCCCACCGGCCGCGACGAAGGCCTCTCCTGCGGCCAATACAGCCTGGAGGGCGTCTTCCGGCTTCGCCCGCAGGCGCAGCAGGCGGGCACGGCTCAGCAGCAGGTGATGGATGAGGCCTGTGAGAGGAACCGCCTCGCCTTCCAGAGCCCAGTCCAGCGCTTGCTCGGCTTGGTCCAGGCTGCCTCGCTCAATGAGGATGTCGGCCAGGAAGGGGCCGAGGAGCAGGCGGTGCAGGCTGATGCCGGCAGTCTCGACAGCGTGAACGGCTTCGCGGGCATCGGCTTCCGCTTCGGTCAGGGTGCCCCTGGCCAACCGGGCCAGCGCGCGGTAGGTCAGGGCGGCAGTCAGGGTGCTGGTTGATCCTTCTTTGTAGGCCTGTGTAACTGCCTGGTCCAGGCTGGCGAGTGCTTCTGACCGGTCAGCGCAGATCAGCACCCACCACGCCAGGGCCAGTGATGTTGTGCCGATGGCCTGCTGAAGCAGTTCCCCGTCCTGTATGGCCCGCAGCGCCCGCGGAACAGCGCGGGGGTCGCCGACGACGGCATCGTGCCCGGCGATCACGCAATCCAGGAGTTTTCCTCCCAGGGAGGGCCCTGGCTCCAGCAGCCGCTGCTCGCCCACCTCGCGCAGGATGTCCTGCCGGATGTCGGGGGCGGCCGGTTCGAAGAGGGGGACGGAGAGGATGTCGGCCTGCAGCCTGGCGGTGAGGTCCGGGGCATCGGGCGGCAGCTGGGCCAGGGCCTGGCGCCACACCTCCAGCGCTTCGGGAATGCGCTGGGACAGCAGCAGTCCGTTGCCCAGGAGGCTGGCGATCGCGGCCCGGTGACGGACGTTGCCTGCCAGGGGCAGGGCTTGCCGCAGATAGCTCACGGAGGCATCGGTGTCAGTGAGCTGCAAGGTGCTCCCCAGCTGATGCAGGACCTCCAGGCGCTCGTTGGGGATCGACGCCTCGCTGAGGCCCCGCCGAAGGTAGGTCACGGCGGCATGAGGAGAACCTCGGCTGCGGGCATCGCGTGCGGCACGCAGCAGGATCGAGAGCAGCTCGGGCTCCCCGGCGGGCGGCACGCGCAGCACGTGCGCGGCTGCCTTCTCCGCCTCGGCTCCGGTCCGGGAGAGCAGGTCGGCGGCTCGACGGTGTGCGGCACAGAGTTGCTCAGGGGCGATGGCCTGATAGATCGCAGCCTGGACCACTGGATGGGCGTAGCCGATCAGCTTGGACGGCCCCTGCCCGGATCCGACACGGAGCAGCTCGATGCGCTGTAGGTCAGTCGTGGCTTGCATCGCCGCACTCAAGGGCAGCTCCGCCAGTGCCGCGGCCTGCTCCAGGGGAACGTCCCCACCCAGAATGGCCACCGCCCGGGCAAGCGCCAGGTCCTGGGCCGGGAGGCGATGAATCCACAACGACACCCAGCGGGCGACAGCGCGCGGCCCCAGAGTGGTGACCTGCGTGGCATTCGCGGCACGCGGCGCGACATGCTCGGCCAGCAAGGTGGCAGCCGTCTCCTTGAGCAGCAGGGGGTTTCCTCCTGTGGCGCTGTAGCAGGCGGCCAGGAAGGCATCCTGCACCTGCTCTCCTGGCGCGGCCCTGGCGAACTCCTCTCGCACCAGGCTGGAGGCAGCAGCTGCACTCAGCGCCTTCGGGCGCAGCACCTGGCAGCTGGGGTCGGTGATCATCCGATCCAGCAGGTGCCGGTCCGCTGCGGGCACGTTGGGGCGCAGGGCCACGACGATGCACAGCTTGAGGGTGTCCAGTCGTGGCAGCAGGTGGAGGAAGAACCGCAGTGAAGCGACGTCCGCCCAGTGAACGTCGTCCACCACCAGCACCAAGGGTTGCTGGTCGCACAGGTTGCAAGTGAGCCACAGCAGTCCGTGACGGACTGCAAAGTCACGCTCGGCGATGGTGCCGTCAGCGGTGACCGGTCCGAAGACGGGAGCGGCCTGGCCGGCCGCGCCGGATAGCAGCTGTTCGCGTCGCTCAGGAGTTTCGGCAGCCAGCAGCGGCTCGAGCAACTGTCGCACGACACTGAAGGAGAACTCCCGCTCCAGTTCGATACCGCGGGCGGTAGCCACACAGAACGTGGGCGGCGCAGCGATCGTGCGGATCTGAGCGAGCAGGCTGCTCTTGCCGACGCCCGCCGGCCCTTCGACAGCAGCGAGTCCCCCTCGTCCAGCCTGGGCCAGTGTGACCAGGCCGGTGAGAGCGCTGATCTCGGTGTCGCGCTCGTACAGACCGCCGGTCCGCTCCACGTTCCCAGTATGCGCCGGGCCAGAGACCGGGACCCGCTTCCCGCTCCGCCCCCACTCTCCGCACGGCATCGAGAGGTGGCCCAGGCGTGTGACCGGCTGAGCTCGGGAGTCAGGAAGTGACACGGGCGACGCGTCCACGGGCCTTCACCGGGGCTCGAACGGACCGCTCTCCTTGTGTCCGCCGGCTCCTGACCGTTCCCGCCTGCCGACCCGCCGGCAGGCGGTTAGGGTGCGCGGGGGCCGCGGTGATGTTGGGGGCGAAGGCCGGCGGATGGCGTGGGGCGAATGCTAGGGGGTTTCCCTAGTGTCCCGAGTGCGTGCAGCGCCTAGAACGGATCACACAGCACCAACCGCCCCGATGGGACGATCATCATGAACGGCCTCTCGCACCCCAGCCCTCCGTCGTCACCGGAGATCCAGATCCAGTACCGCCCCCGGACGTTGCCCAGGAGCACCGTCAGTCGGTGGTCGTGCACCAGGATGGGTGCCCTCTGTCGCGCCACCCCACCGCAGCAAGGCGGCTGCCAGGCGCCACGCCCGGCAGGTGCTCGCTGGCCGGGGAGCCGGGGAGGGGAGATCCTCGACGCCGTACTGGCGGCCTCAGAGCTGGTCACTAGCGCGGCAAATTCTCCCCGGTGAGGTCCGGATCGCGCCCTCCCCTTTGGAACCGGAAGCCTGAAATCCCATTCCCCTAAGGGGCGGAAATGTACGAAATCGCCCAGATCTCACTTCGGGCGGTTTTCACCTCTCTGCGAATAGTAGGTATGAGGGTCATGAAATTCACCGCACCCAATGGTTCTGCTCCTAGGGTGGCGATGTATCTGCGTTGCTACCCCCGCGACATATGGCAGCTGACCATCCATCAGGATGCCCTGGCCGACTATGCAAGAGAACTGGGAGTGCCTGAGCCGATCGTGTTCATGGACAACGGTTTCAGTTCCCGGGTGCCGCTCCCCGCTCTGGGAAGCCTCGTCAGCAGTGTGGAGTCCGGTGTCTACGACGTGGTGCTTGTGGTCGGCCTGTTCGCGTTCTCCCTCGACGGTGGCAGCGCCTGCGAGGTGGTCCAGCGCCTGCAGGGTGCTGGCTGCAAGGTGGTGGAGATACCGCCCCCCCACTCGCCGCAGCCAGCTGATACCCGTGCTGCCTCAATCACACCCTGAGCGGAGAGAATGGGTTGGCCGGACGCCCCCAAGGACTGCGCAACGCGATTCCATCATCTCCTTGCGCCATGGAAGCCCGGCGGATCTGCGCCTCCCATAGCAAAGGCCAGGATGTCGTGGCGTCCCCCAGCATGCCCTTCCGCGGAACACCTTCCAGGTCTGTGTCGCGCAGGTCGACTCCCGTGAAGTCACTACGCGCCGCCTCGACATCAGCTCGGGTCGGCGGGTGGGACCGATACCGCATGGCCGAGCTGGCCTTGGCCGCCATTGACTTCGTGACACTGCGCACGGACATATCCTCGGCCGTGCGACAGGAAGCTGTCGTGGAACACATGGCCGAGTTCGCCGCACTGCAACTGCTGGAGCGGACAGGGGAGGAGCATCGAGCGGTCGCCCGATGGGTGACCGAGCGGCTGATCAACACCGAAGACCGCTATCGCGCCTTCCACCACGACGTCGGGCATGTGACCGGCGACGGATTCGAGACGCGCACAGCGTCCTTCCAGATCCTCAAGGAAGTCCCCGATCATGTGGGGCAGGCCGCGCTTATCGCCACAGACGCGGCGATCACCGTGCTGGTAAATGCGATCGACGTCGCCTCAGAACAGATCGCCGCCGAAGCTAAACTGGAGGCTCTGCTCAAGCGTTCACGGATCAGCGAGGCGTGACAGACCGCCCAGAACGCACAGATCCACAGCATCCGGTACGCCAAAGACATCCACGGGCGCATCGAATCGATGAAGCGCAATGTGCGGGCAGTGGACTGGGGCACAGAAGTCAAAGACACCGTCGATGAGGCTCTGGAGCACGTACGCAGCCGGTCCGAGGCCGAGACGATGCAAAAAGAGCGGGTCACCCAGCTGCTGGAAGCCACCGACGATGACCGCAAGCGCAGACAGCTGCAAGACCTCACAGAACTCATCCACGCGTGCTGGAAACGTCATGCGGTACTGATCAAGATGCTGATGGAAGTTGGTCCGGAATTCCGGCGGCAACAAGACCGTCAGTTATTCGTAGCTCCGGCGATTCACACCCGCGTACACCTGCATGAGCAGCTCCTTCAACCGGTGCTTGAGCTCTCCCTCGACGCGCGCCTGGGTCCCTTGGAGGCGTTCACTCCCGCGGCCATGGGGCCTGTGCGCCCTCGTGTGATGTACCTGCCTGACTACCTGGAGGGGCTCGCCCAGGTCGCCGACGAGGCCGGCGGGGAGCTGGTGGCGGTCCAGGACGAGTACGACTGGTCGCAGATCGATGCCCCTTCCGCCTTCGGCGACGAGCAGCACCACGTGGTGGACGCCCTGCTGGCAGCCGTCACGGACCAGGGCGTGCGGCTCTCGGCTCTGCTGGAGGCCACACGCCAGCCCGGCCCGGGAACAGGCCCACACCGTCCGGCGACGGCCGCCCGGCGAAGCGCCCCGAGCTGCTGCCGTACAAGGGCTGACCTCCCGCTCCCGGGCCGGGACGCCCGGTGCCACATCCGGCCTCCTGGCCCGGGGAATGCCCGGAAGCACGCTTGGAGGAACGTACAGCCGGGACCGGGCCGCCGGCCTGCGGAAACCGCCAGTAGACTCTCCTCACGTGACTGCTGTGTCTGCGAAGCCTCGCATCCCCAATGTCCTGGCCGGCCGCTACGCCTCCGCGGAGCTGGCCGTGCTGTGGTCCCCCGAGTACAAGGTCAAGCTGGAGCGGAAGCTGTGGCTCGCCGTGCTGCGCGCGCAGCAGGACCTGGGGGTGGAGGTCCCCGAGCAGGCGCTCGCCGACTACGAGCGGGTCCTGGAGACCGTCGACCTGGCCTCCATCGCCGAGCGCGAGAAGGTCACCCGGCACGACGTCAAGGCCCGCATCGAGGAGTTCAACGCCCTCGCCGGCCATGAGCAGGTCCACAAGGGCATGACCTCCCGCGACCTGACGGAGAACGTCGAGCAGCTGCAGGTGCGGCTGTCCCTGGAGCTGATGCGGGACCGTACGGTCGCCGTGCTGGCGCGCCTGGGCTCGCTGGCCGGCCAGCACGCCGAACTGGTGCTGGCGGGCCGCTCGCACAACGTCGCCGCGCAGACCACAACGCTGGGCAAGCGCTTCGCGACCGCGGCCGACGAGCTGCTGGTGGCGTACGGCCGGCTGGAGGACCTGCTCTCCCGCTACCCGCTGCGCGGTATCAAGGGCCCGGTCGGCACCGCTCAGGACATGCTCGACCTGCTCGGCGGTGACGCCGCCAAGCTCGCCGAGCTGGAGCAGCGGATCGCCGGGCACCTCGGCTTCGGCCAGGCCTTCACCTCCGTCGGCCAGGTCTACCCGCGCTCGCTCGACTACGACGTGGTGACCTCGCTGGTGCAGCTGGCCGCCGCCCCGTCCTCGCTGGCCAAGACCATCCGGCTGATGGCCGGGCACGAGCTGGTCACGGAGGGCTTCAAGCCCGGCCAGGTCGGCTCCTCGGCGATGCCGCACAAGATGAACACCCGCTCCTGCGAGCGTGTCAACGGCCTGATGGTGATCCTGCGCGGCTACGCCTCGATGACCGGTGAGCTCTCCGGTGACCAGTGGAACGAGGGCGATGTGTCCTGCTCGGTGGTGCGCCGGGTCGCGCTGCCGGATTCGTTCTTCGCGCTGGACGGCCTGCTGGAAACGTTCCTGACCGTGCTCGACGAGTTCGGCGCCTTCCCCGCCGTCATCGCCCGCGAGCTGGACCGCTACCTGCCCTTCCTCGCCACCACCAAGGTGCTGATGGGTGCCGTACGCGCCGGTGTGGGCCGCGAGGAGGCGCACGAGGCGATCAAGGAGAACGCGGTCGCCTCAGCGCTGGCCATGCGCGAGCAGGGCGCGGAGCGCAACGAGCTGCTGGACAAGCTGGCCGCGGATGCCCGGATCCCGCTGGACAAGGCGCAGTTGGACGCCCTGATGGCGGACAAGCTCTCCTTCACCGGTGCGGCGGCCGACCAGGTGGCGTCCGTCGTCGCCCGGATCGAGGAGATCGCCAAGCAGCACCCGGAGGCCGCGGCCTACACGCCCGGCTCGATCCTCTGATCCGAGGGCCCGTGCGTTTCACCCCCGAAGAGCTGGAAGCCGCTCGCGACCGCCTCGTCCCCGACGTGGCCGCGAGCGGCCTTCGCGTGCTCTTCTGCGGGATCAATCCCGGGCTGATGACGGCGGCCACCGGCCACCACTTCGCCCGGCCCGGCAACCGGTTCTGGCCGGCCCTGCACGCCGCCGGTTTCACCCCGCGCCGGTTCCGGCCCGCCGAGCAGGAGGAATTGCTCGCCCACGGCCTCGGTATCACCAATGTCGTGGCCCGGGCGACGGCCAGGGCGGACGAGCTGAGTGCGCAGGAATACCGCGAGGGCGGCCGGCTGCTGGCGGAGAAGGTGGCCCGGCTGCGCCCGCGCTGGCTCGCCGTCGCCGGTGTCACCGCCTATCGCGTCGCCTTCGACGACAAGCACGCGAAGATCGGCCCGCAGGAGCGCACCCTCGGCGACACCCGTATCTGGGCGCTGCCCAACCCGAGCGGGCTCAACGCCCATTGGACGCCGGCGACGCTGGCCGAGGAGTACGGCAGGCTGCGCGCCGCGGCGTTCGCGGCGGACGACGGCGCATAAGGTCGTCCATCGTTCGGCCGTCGGCCACTTTGAAGGCATGTACATGCCTACCCGACGGCTCTACTCTGACGCCGCCCGCGCAGCCCCCACTCCCTTACGGAGACTCCTGTGCCTGCCCTGCCCGCGTCCCCCTCCGCCGCAGCGTCCCCCTCCTCCCACCGCATCCGCCGCTCCCGCCGCCGCAAAGTCACCGCACTCGCGGGGGCGTTCGCCCTCGCCGGCACCGGACTCGGCGTCTGGGCGGGCAACGGCTTCGGCGCCGAACCGGCCATGGCCGGCCTGCCGACCCCCGACCATGTGGTCGTGGTGGTCTTCGAGAACCACGCCTACGGCCAAGTGATGGGCAGCTCCAGCGCCCCCTACATCAACTCCCTGGCCTCCGGCGGCGCCAGTCTCACCGCCTCCTACGCCGAGACCCACCCCAGCCAGCCCAATTACTACGCGCTCTTCTCCGGTGACACCCAGGGCGTCACCGACGACAGCTGCGTCGACCCGGGCTTCAGCGACGCCCCCAACCTCGCCTCCGAGGTGACGGCAGCCGGCAAGTCCTGGGCGAGCTACAACGAATCGCTGCCGTCCGAGGGCTCCACCACCTGCAAGAGCGGCAGGTACGCGCAGAAGCACAACCCGTGGTTCGGCTTCGGCAATGTCTCCACCGGCTCGGCGCACACCTTCGACGCCTTTCCCACCGACTTCTCGAAGCTGCCGACCGTGTCCTTCGTCGTACCGAACCTGTGCAGCGATATGCACGACTGCTCGGTCTCCAGCGGCGACACCTGGCTGAAGGACCACCTCAAGAGCTACGCGGACTGGGCGAAGACCCACAACAGCCTGCTGCTGCTCACCTTCGACGAGGACAACCGGCTCAGCGGAAACCGCATCCCGACCGTGCTCTACGGACAGCCGGTGAAGGCGGGCGCCACCTCCGCCACCACCTACAACCACTACGACGTCCTGCGCACCCTCGAGGACATGTACGGCACCTCACACGCGGGCAACGCCGCCGGCGCCAAGGACATCAGCGGCATATGGGCCGGCTGACGTGTACCTCGCGGACCGCCGCTCCGCCCCCTCGGCCTCCGCGCCGCCGGATGGCCGGCGCGCCACGACGGACCACCGTCCGCGTCGGCGCGCCGGATCCGCCCTCTCCCCGACCGTGCTCGTGCTGGGCACCGTCAGCCTCATCACGGACATCTCCTCGGAGATGGTCACCGCCGTGCTCCCCCTCTACCTCGTCGCCGAACTCGGACTGTCCCCTTGGGGGTTCGGGGTGCTGGACGGGGTCTACAACGGGGTGAGCGCGCTGGTCCGGCTGGTGGGGGGCCGGCTGTCGGACCGGGGCGGGGGCGGCGGCCACAAGACGGTGGCCGCGGTGGGGTACGGGCTCTCCGCGCTGTGCAAGCCGCTGTTGCTGATGGTGCACTCGCTGCCGTTGATCGGGGCGGTGCTGGCGGTGGACCGTACCGGCAAGGGGCTGCGGACCGCGCCGCGGGACGCGATGATCTCCCTGGCCGCCGAACCGGCCGTCCGCGGGCGGGCGTTCGGGGTGCACCGGGCCATGGACACGGCGGGGGCTCTGTGCGGACCGCTGGTGGCGTTCGTGCTGCTGCGGGTGGCGGCGGAAGGCTACGACGCGGTCTTCACGGTCAGCTTCTGTGTGGCCGTACTGGGCGTGGTCGTCCTTTTGCTGTTCGTCCCGCGCCGCCTCCCGGATGCCGCACAGGCCGCCGCCGAACGGGCTCCGGCGGGGCCCCGGACACCGGTGCGCGCCCTGCTGGGACGGCCGGAGGTGCGCCGGCTGACCGGGTGTGCGGTGCTGCTGGGGCTGACCACCGTCAGCGACTCCTTCCTGTATCTGACCCTGCAGCGGCGGCTGGACCTGCCGACGGGCTGGTTCCCGCTGCTTCCGCTGGGCACGGCCGCGGCGTTTTTGCTGCTGGCGGTGCCGTTGGGGGCCGTCGCCGACCGGATCGGCCGCCGGCGGCTGTTCCTTGCCGGACATCTGGCGCTGCTGGGTGCCTACGGGCTGCTGCTGGTCCCGTCGGCCGGCGGGGCGGCCCTGGTCTGTGCCGTGCTGGTGCTGCACGGTTCGTTCTATGCGGCGACCGACGGAGTGCTGGCGGCGGCGACCGCCGATGCGGTGCCCGAGGACGCCCGCGGCAGCGGTCTGGCCGTGGTGCAGACCGGCCAGACCGCCGCCCGGTTCGTCTGCTCCCTCGCCTTCGGTGCCGCCTGGACGGCCTGGGGTGACCGCACCGCCGTCCTGACCGCCGCCATCGGCCTGGCGCTCGCCTCGGCCGTCAGCGCCTTCCTGCTGCGCCGTGCCGTCCCGGCTCCGGCCTCCAACTCCCCCGCAAAGGAGGCACGGTGAGCCGCATTCCCTGGAGCCGCGCTCCCCTGAGCCGTAGCGCACGCCTGTCCCTCCTGCTCGTCACCGTGCTCGTGCTCGGCGGGGTCGCCGTCGGCGCGACGCTGCACGCCGCGGGGCGCGACGCCCGCAAGGAGCACACCCGGGCGGGTGGTCCCGCGGTGGCCTCCGGTGCCGTACGCCTGGACGACCCGCACCGCAGCCTCTTCCGCACCATGGCCTGGGGCCCGCACCGCGACGAGATCACCGCCGTCCCGGCCGGCCGGCTCACCGGCCCGCGCACCGCATCCGGCGTCCGGTGCCTGCGCTTCCACGCGGCCGCCGGCACCGGCCTCTGCCTCCAGGCGGTCCACGGCACGCTCCGCGACACCTACCGGGCCGTGATCCTCGACCGGCGCCTGCACCCGCTGCGCCACTACGACCTGGCCGGCACCCCCACCCGAGCCCGGGTCTCCCCCAGCGGCCGTACCGTCGCCTGGACGGTCTTCGTCAGCGGGGACTCCTACGCGGGGACCGCCTTCTCCACCCGCACCTCGGTCGTCGACACCCGCGGCCGGCATCTGGACGCCAGCCTGGAGTCCTATGCCCTGACCGTCGACGGACGGCCGGTGCACGCGGCCGATGTGAACGTCTGGGGCGTCACCTTCGCCGACGACACCCGCTTCTACGCCACCGCCGCCACGGCCGGAAAGACCTACCTCGTCCGCGGCGACCGCACCACCCGGACCCTCCGGGCGCTGCACCCCAACGTCGAATGCCCCTCGCTCTCCCCCGACGGCACCCGGCTCGCGTACAAGAAGCGCGTCAAGGGCGCCGACCCCGATGCTCCGTGGCGTCTGTACGTCCTCGATCTGCGCACCTTGCGCGAGAGGGCGACCGGCGAACACCGCAACGTCGACGACCAGGCCGTCTGGCGCGACGACCACACGCTCGTCTACTCCCTGCCGGGCGACTTCGGCTCGGATCTGTGGACGGTCCCTGCCGACGGCACCGGCGCCCCGCACCGGCTCGTCACCGCGGCGCTCGCCCCCGTCTTCCCCCGCTGACACCACGGCACCACGGCACCACGGCACCACGGCACCACGGCACCACGGCACGGTATCCGCGTCCGCAACTGCGTCACCTCGCCTCCCTCACCGCCGCCACCAGTTGGAAGGGCAGTTCCCGGCCACCCTGCCCCACGCCCACCCCGATCCACCGGTCCTGCACCCGCCAGCCGTGCATCCGCGGGACATATCCGCACAGCGTGTCCAGCGGCGGCGGGACGGACAGGCCCCTCGCCGACCGTTCCAAGTGGGCGGCGAGATCGACCGTTTCGGGCTCGCCCCACCGTAACGACATTGCCTGCACCAGCGCCGTCAGCTCGGCCTCGAACTCCTCCGCGGCCTCGGCCACCTCGGCGAGGTCGGCGTCCCAGAAATCCTGACTGACCCGCAGACCGGCTATGTGAAACCCCGGCCCGCTCTCGGCCATGGCGGACCGGGCCCGGACGGCGGGGAAATCCCGGAGCCGCAACCGGTCGATGGCGGCCAGATACGCGTCGGTGGTCATGCCGTCAGTAAACCGCCCGGGTCTGACAATTGACTCCGCCGAGCCGTGCGGCCGCACCCGGGCGCCCCGGCGGGAACGCTGCTGCCATGGTCACCTCGCCGCCGTAAGACCGTTGATCATGCGGTCGAGAAGGCGGTCGAAAACGGCTTGCGGGGCCGGGGCGTCGCCCGTCTCCCCGAGTGCCCCGGCGAGGTGGGGAAGACTGCCCGCGGCGGCAGCGGACTTGAGGTAGCGGGCCTGGGCGTCGAGGAGTTCGCCGGAGGTGCGGCCGGCCGCCTCGACCGCCCGTTCCTGAGCGAGTTCGTACAGGACGTGGCTGGCCACGAAGCCGGTGAGCAGGCTGAAGGTCTCCAGCCTCGCCCGGGCATCGAGGCCGGCGGGGGCGAGGACGGCGAGGGTGTACTCCCATACGGCGAGGGTGTTCGGGCCGAGCGTCTGCTGCGCGGGCAGGGCACCCGGCAGCCAGGGGTGGCGGTGCATGATCGCGCGCTGCTCGTGGGCGATCCGCCGGAGGTCGGCGCGCCAGTCGCCGGAGGGCTCGGGCGGCAGCCGGTGGTCACCGCTCACCTGGTCGATCATGAGCTCCAGCAGCGTCTCCTTGTTGGGGACATAGCTGTAGAGCGACATCGTTCCCGCGCCGATCCGGCCCGCGACCGCGCGCATGGTGACCGCGGCGAGCCCTTCGGCATCGGCGAGGGCAACGGCCTCGGCGGTGATCGCGGCGCGGTCGTGCGCCGGCGGCCTGCCCCGTCGCGGGCGTTCGGCCCGCGACCAGAGCAGCTCGGGATCCACACCGGCGCGACGCTCCGACGAGCCTCCTGTACGGGCCACGGCAACCTCTCCTCAGTCCTGGCGCCATCCCATCACACGCTATTCTCGTACAACGTACTGGAAATATGGCGGAGACCGCTCCAGGAATCGAGGCACCATGACGACGGCCACGCACCACGCGTCCGCGAAGCAGCCACCCCGGCACGTCCGCGCCGTGCGGCGCACCTTCCGGGACCTGCCGCCCAAGCTGCACGACATCGCCTACGAGCCCGGCCTCGTGGTCCCCGCGGCCGACGGCAGTGCACTGCTGACCGACCACTACTTCCCCCTGGCCGAGGGCGACTTCCCCACGCTCCTGGTCCGCTCGCCGTACGGCCGGGGCCTCCCCTGGGCGCCGATGTACGGCATGCTCTTCGCCGAACAGGGCTTCCACGTCGTCCTGCAGAGCTGCCGCGGCACCGGAGGGTCCGGCGGCACCTTCGACCTGTGGCATCACGAGGCCGCCGACGGCCGGGCCACCGTCGCCTGGCTGCGCCGGCAGTCCTGGTTCACCGGCGCGCTGGGCACGATCGGCGCCAGCTACCTGGGCTACGTCCAGTGGGCGCTCGCCGCGGACCCGCCGCCGGAACTGCGCGCGATGGTGATCCAGATAGGCCTGCACGACCTGCACGGCTACTTCCACCCCGGCGGCGCCCTCGCGCTGGAGCGCACGCTCGCCACCGCCATGGGCATGGTGCATCAGCACCGGGGCATGCCGAGGTTTCTGCGGGCCGCGCTGCGGCTGCAGCGCCACTTCCGCACGATCACCCGCACCCTTCCGCTCGGCACGGCGTATGTGTCCGGCCTCGGCGGAAGGGTGCCGTTCCTGGAGGAGGCGATGGCCCACCCCGAGCCCAAGGACGCGCACTGGCACGGGGCGGACCTGGGGTCCGTGGCCGAAGGTCTGCGGGTGCCGACCAGCCTGATCACCGGCTGGCACGACATCGCCCTCGACCAGACCCTCCAGCAGTACGGCAGACTGCGGCGGGCCGGCTGCGACAGCAGGCTGCTCGTCGGCCCTTGGACGCACAACTCCGCGATGCAGCAGGGCTGGCCCGAGGTCTTCGCGGAAAGCCTCGGCTGGCTGCGGGCCCACCTGTGCGGCGACCCGAGCGGCCTGCGGACGACGAGGGCGCGGGTGCACATGGCCGGCCGACAGACCTGGCAGGACCTTCCCGAGTGGCCCCCGGAGACAACGGCCCACCACTGGTACCTCGGCGACGACGGCACCCTTCGCCCCCGGATGCCCGAGCTCGCCCCGGCGCCGGTCACCTTCCGCTACGACCCGGCCGATCCGACGCCCTCGGTCGGCGGCCCTCTGCTGTCCGGCAAGGCCGGATATCAGGACAACACCGCGCTGGAGGCCAGGGACGACGTCCTGACCTTCACCACCGCGCCGCTCACCGAGCCGGTGCACCTCCTCGGGCCGGTCGGCGTGGAACTACGGGTCACCACGGACACCGGTCACGCCGATGTCTTCGCCCGGCTCTGCGACGTCGACGGCCGGGGCCGCTCGACCAACGTCTGCGACGGGCTGCGACGCCTGCACCCCAGCCCCAACCCCAGCCCCACCACGGACACCACCGGAGCCACCCCGGCCGCCGTCACGGTGCCGATGAGTTCCACGGCGTACTCCTTCGCCGCCGGACACCGGATCCGCCTGCAGGTCAGCGGCGGCGCCCACCCACGCTTCGCCCGCAACACCGGCACCGGCGAGCCTCCGGCGACGGCCACCCGGCTGATACCGGCCGAGGTCTCGCTCCACCATCCGTCCCGGCTCGTCCTTCCCGTGGCGGGCGCGGAGTTCACCGACGCCAGCGGTGCCGAGGGTTCAAGGGGTTCCAAGGGTTCCAGAGGTTCCAAGGACATGAACGGCATCACCCCTGCACGCTGACGGACCACCGGCGCCTTCGCCTCCTGCCCCTCCCCCTTCGTTGCCACCCTGACGGCGAAGGCACCGCCCCTACGGCGATCCTCACGGGCGCGGCGCCGGGCCGGGATCCTGCGCCCCCCGGCCTCTCCCGTGGGGCTCGCCGCCCCTCCCGTGACCGGCTACGATCCGCCCCACACGCGAGGTGAGGGAGACGGACGTTGGGGCGGCTCACCGGCGGGGACCCCTCCCTGCTGCGACGGATCAACTCCGCCGTGGTGCTGCATGCACTGCGCGCCGCGGACTCCCCCACGCTCACCCACCTCGTCCAGGTGACGGGCCTGTCCCGGCCGACGGTCGAGGGCGTGGTCGAAGGGCTCATCGAGACCGGCCTGGTGGTCGAGGCGGCCGCCGAGGAAGGCGGGACCCGCCGTCAGGGGCGGCCGGCCCGCCGGTTCCGGTTCCGTACGGAGGCCGGGCATCTGCTGGGCATCGAGATCGGCCCGCACCGCGTCGCGGCCCTGCTGTCCGATCTGGGCGGCCGGGTGCTGGACACCGCGCGACGCCCCGTGGCGGAGAGCGCACCGGCCGACGAGCGGCTGGAGCGGGTCCGCGCCGTGGTGGCGGAGCTGCTGCGCCGCACGGACGTGCCCCGGTCTTCGCTGCGGGCCGTCGGTGTGGCGGGCCCCGGCATCGTGGAGGCGGACGGCACCGTACGGCTGAGCACGGCGCTGCCCGGCTGGACGGGTCTGCCGCTCGGTGAGCGGCTGCGGCGGTCGTTCCGCTGCCCGGTGCTGGTCGAGAACGACGCGAACGCCGCCGCGGTGGCCGAACACTGGCAGGGTGCCGCCATCGGCTCCGATGACATCGTTTTCGTGCTGGCCGGACTCAGCCCGGGAGCCGGGTCGCTGATCGGCGGGCGCCTGCACCGCGGATTCGGCGGGGCGGCCGGGGAGATCGGTGCCCTGCACCTGCTCGGCCGCGAGGCGACACCGGAGAGGCTGCTGTCGACGACCGGTGAGCCGCTGCACCCCCTGGACGAGGCACAGGTCGCGGCGGTCTTCGCGGCGGCGCGGGAGGGGGACGCACAGGCCCGCGAGGCGGTCGGCCGTTTCCTGCGGCGGCTGGTGCACGATGTCGCGGCCCTGGTACTGGCGCTCGACCCGGAGCTGGTGGTGATCGGCGGCTGGGCGGCGGGGCTGGACGGCGTACTGGAGCCGCTGCGCGCGGAGTTGGGGCGGTACTGCCTGCGCCCGCCGCAGGTCGCCCTGTCCCGGCTGGGCGAGGCGGCGGTCGCCACCGGGGCGCTGCGGCTCGCGCTCGATCATGTGGAGGGCGAACTCTTCGCGGTGGAGGACACGGTGACGGAACGTCACATGTGCCGCGACGCGGTGCCGGGTCACCACTGACCGGCCCTGACGGCCGTCGGCCACCACTGACGACCACCGGCCACCGCGGCCTGTACGGCACAGCGCCGGGGCCCGCGGCACGGCGAGCAACCGCCCGGCCCGCGGCTGCACGGGCACGGGCACACGCTCTCGTCTTCCCCGTCGTTGTCGTGCCCTGCGACCGTACGCGCACCGGCACGCGCACGGGCCCCACCGGTCACTGCCCGGCGAGAGCCCGTACCCCGGCCGTCGGCCGGCTCAGCCCGCGAGCAAAGCGACCGCGTCGCTCTCGCCGAAGGTCAGACGGCAGGTGTCCGCACGGTAGGTGGAGACCGCAACGGCGGTCGTACGGCCCCCGGAGACATAGCGGGTGGTGACCACGAGGACGGGTGCGCCGGGGAGCCGGTCCAGCTGCTTGGCGTCCTCCGCACGCGCCGAGCCTAGCTCGACGGTACGGTCCTGGCCGTCCAGTTCCAGCGTCTGGAGCGCGTCCAGCACCGCGCGGGCCCGGGCCGGGGCGCCGAGCGAGTCGGCCGGCGCGCGGTCCGGGAGCGCGGCCGCCGGGACGTACAGCAACTCGGCGGCCACCGGCCGGCCGTCCGTGACCCGGCTGCGGCGCACGATGTGTACCGGGTCGCCGGGGGCGGTCGCCAGCAGTGCGGCCACCGCGGCGGGCACCGTATCGCTCTCGACGGCGTCGAGCGGCTGCCAGTCGTCACCGGCGGCGCCGGGCCAGGTGTGGCGGACGGGGTCGACGGCGACGCCGATCCTCGGCGGTGCGACGGTGGTGCCCACACCGCGGCGGCGCTGGAGTCTGCCTTCCAGCTCCAGCTGTTCGAGCGCCTGCCGCAGCGTGGCCCGGGCGACACCGAACCGCGCGGCCAGATCACGCTCGTTGGGCAGAATCTCGCCGACCGCGAACTCCGAGTCCAGCGCCTGGCTGAGCACGGTCTTGAGGTGCCAGTACTTCGGTTCCGGCACCGTTTCGAGCTGCGTGGTCCCCACCCTGTCCTCCGCACTGGCCGCTACCGGGGCCGCGCCCGTGTGGGGCTCGGGCCCACCCCGAGGCGCCGCCTTCGCGAGCCCGCCTGCACACCCGCCTCTCCGCGGGCCGCCTGCGCGCCCGATAATGAGCGCTTCTTTATGAAAGGTTGTTGCAGTATCCCGACGATATGGCTGCCCCCACCCTTGGTCAAGACCAATCCGGCGTCCGTTCCGGCCGGCACAACCGCCCGCAGCAGCCGCCTGTACCGGCCGCCCCGGCCGCGTGACCTGCGACGCCTCCCGTACTCGCCCCGGCTGCCCCATACCGCTCAGTAGCCACACCTGGCATCGTGTCAGCGCACGCCCGGGATCACCGCACGCACCGCACCCCCGAGGAGTTCTGATGGCCACCCCGGTCTCCTTCGCCCGTGTCACCCCCGAGGACCGGCCGCCGTTCACGGTTGCCTACGAGCGCAAGGGCGCGGGCGACCCCGTCGTCCTGTTGCACGGTATCGGCCACCATCTCCAGGCCTGGCGCCCGGTGTGCGACATCCTGGCCGCCTCCCATGAGGTCATCGCCCTCGATCTGCCGGGCTTCGGCGCCTCCCCCGGGCTGCCCGGTGATTCCTCCTACGCCTTGTCGACGGTGGTCCCGCTGCTCATCGCGGCGTTCGAGGAGCTCGGCGCCGACCGCCCGCATGTGGTGGGGAACTCGCTGGGCGGGCTGCTCGCCCTGGAGCTGGGCCGCGCGCGGGCCGTCCGGTCGGTCACCGCGCTCTCGCCCGCGGGCTTTTGGACCCCGGCCGAGCGGCGGTACGCCTTCGGCGTGCTGCGCGGTATGTACGCCGGGGCGCAGGCGCTGCCCGAGCCGGTGGTGGAGACCCTGGCCCGCACCGCACTCGGCCGTGCCTCCCTGACCGGCACCATCTACGCCCACCCCGGCCGTCGTTCGGCCGCGGCCGTCGTGGCGGAGACCCGGGCGCTGCGCGAGGGACCCGGCTTCGCACCGACGCTGGCGGCCGGCCGGGAGGTGCGGTTCACCGCCGATGTGCCGGACGTCCCGGTGACGATCGGCTGGGGCAGCCGGGACCGCCTGCTGCTCCCCCGCCAGGGCGTGCGCGCCAAGCACACGATCCCGGGCGCGCGGCTGGTACGGCTTCCGGGCTGCGGGCATGTGCCGATGCACGACGATCCGGCGCTGGTGGCACGGGTCATCCTCGACACCGTCGGCCAGGGCACCTCCTAGCGGGTGCGCCGGCCGCCCGTGGCTCGCGGCGGCGCGTACCCAAGCCGTAAACGTCTCTGCGGCATCCTGGCGATCGGCCCGGGATCTTGCGACCATGGCCCGGGTCCGGCGGATCGCAGGGCCGGGACCGGAGACCCACCCCGCCGACGGACGGACCGCGGAAGCGAACGGGCCGCGGAGACGAACGGGCCGCTGTTCACCGTCCGTTCGGCTGCCGGGCACCGGACAGCGATACGAACGGGGCGGCAGTGAAGTCGGTCGAGGCACGGAGGTTGGAGATGGCTCAGGGACCCGGCGGCGGCTTCGGACGGCGGTCGCTGCTGCAGGGCGCGGCGGCCGGCTCGGCGGCACTGGCGCTGCCCGCACTCTCCTGTGCCGCACCGGCGCAGGCCCGCAGCGGGCGGCCGAGCGCCGACTGGGGCGTGCAGGTCGGGGATGTGACCACCTCGTCGGGTCTGGTGTGGGTACGGTCCGACCGGCCGGCCCGGATGGTGGTGCAGACCGCGGCCACCGAGTCGTTCCGCAACGCCAGGACCTGGCACGGCCCGGTGACCGGGGCGGGGACGGACTTCACCGGCGTGACCTCGCTGCACGGCCTGCCGCCCGGTGAGCAGATCCACTACCGGGTACTGCTCGCCGACCCGGACGATCCCCGGCGGTCCGGCGAGCCGGTCACCGGCACCTTCCGCACGGCGCCCGCGGGCCGCACCTCCACGGATGCCGGGAACGGCCGGGTCGGTGGCGGCCGGCGGCAGGGCGTGCGCTTCCACTGGTCGGGGGACCTGGCCGGGCAGGGCTGGGGCATCAACCCGGACCGCGGCGGCTACCGCATCTACGAGGACATGCGGCGCCGGAATCCGGACTTCTTCCTGTGCAGCGGCGACAACATCTACGCCGACGGTCCGATCCCCGAGCGGGTGACGCTGCCGGACGGCCGGATCTGGCGGAACGTGACGACCGAGGAGAAGGCGAAGGTCGCCGAGACGCTGGCGGAGTTCCGCGGCGCGTTCCGCTACAACCTGCTGGACGGCCCTCTGCGCCGCTTCAACGCCCAGGTGCCGACGATCACCCAGTGGGACGACCACGAGGTCCACAACAACTGGTATCCGGGGCAACTGCTCGACGACGACCGGTACACGGTGAAGGAGACGGATGTGCTGTCCGCGCGCTCGCTGCGCGCGTTCAGCGAGTATTTCCCGATCCGGACGCTGCGGCCCGACCGGGGAGGCCGGGTCTACCGCGTGGTGCACCACGGCCCGCTGCTCGATGTGTTCGTACTGGACATGCGCCACTACCGGAACGCCAATTCGCCGGACCGGCAGACCGACGACCCGCAGGGCATCCTCGGGGCCGGGCAGCTGCGCTGGCTCAAGCGCGAGCTGTCCCGCTCGTCCGCGGTGTGGAAGGTGATCGCCTCCGATATGCCACTGGGGCTGGTCGTCCCGGACGGCAAGACCGACTTCGAGGCGGTGGCCCAGGGCGATCCGGGCGCTCCCCTGGGGCGCGAGCTGCAGCTGGCCGAGTTGCTGCGGCACATCAAGCACTCCCGGGTGACCGGCACGGTATGGCTGACGACGGACGTCCACTACACCGCGGCGCAGCACTACGCGCCGGAGCGGGCCGCGTTCAAGGACTTCGAGCCGTTCTGGGAGTTCGTGTCGGGTCCGCTGAACGCGGGCGGATTCCCGGCGGTGAAGCTGGACGGAACATTCGGGCCCGAGCAACCGTTCATCAAGGCGCCGGACCGTGCCAACACCTCCCCCGCGGAGAGTCCGCAGTACTTCGGCGAGATCGATATCGACGGGGGAAGCGGGGAGATGACGGTGCGGCTGCGTCAGGAGGGCGGCGAGGTGCTGTTCAGCAAGGTGCTGCAACCGGGACAGGTAGGACAGTAGAGGCCAATGCGTCGATTGCGTCTTTTACCCGTCGGACACAAGGTGTTGGCGATCAGGCAACACCCGTGCGCAAGGCTTGTGTGCATGACTGAAGCATCCTCTGCCCGTGCCATCCGCCGTCATCACTGGCGGCGGGACGTCATCGAGCTGGCCGCCCTCTTCAGCGCCGTGGCGGTGGCCGATGTCCTCGCCCACACCCTCGCGCACGACCCGTCGGGTCCCGTCATGCTGTGCGCCGCGGTGGTGGCCCTCCTGGCCGCGGCCGGCTTCCACGTCTGGTGGTCACGACGCCACGAAAACGCCCCACCGCCGACCGATACCGGCGCCACGGCGGCGTCCCCGTCCGGACCGGCCCCCGGGGCCGGCGGGCAGGAGACGGTGCTGTGGCGGATGCGGACCACGGTCCGGGACGAGCCCGGCAGCCTGGCCGTACTGTGCACGGCACTGGGCGCGCGGCGGGTGGACATCCTCAGCCTGCAGACCCACCCGCTGTCCGAGGGCACGGTCGACGAGTTCCTGCTGCGCGCGCCCGCCGCACTGACGTCCGCGGAGCTGACCCGCACGGTCACCGACGCGGGCGGCACGCACAGCTGGCTGGAGCGGGCCGATGCGCACGATCTCGTCGATGCGCCGACCCGGATGCTGGACCTGGCGACCCGTACCGCCCTGGACTCCTCCGAACTCCCCCTGTCGCTGCGCCAGTTGCTGGGACGCTGCGCGATACGTTCGGTGCCCGCGCGCTGGCTGCGTGGTCAGCCGCTCGCGGAGCAGGTGCCCACGGAGGGCGTGCTGGAGAAGCACCGCATGAAATTCCGCGACCCCTCCGGGGGCTCGCTCACCATCGAAAGGCCGCAATTGCCGTTCACCCCCGCCGAGTTCGCCCGGGTGCGCGCTCTGGTCGACCTGGACGCCAGACTCGGCCAGCGGGTGCCCCCGCGGCGTGATGTGCTGACGCTGCCCGAGGGCAACGAGATCACGGTCCGCCGCGCCGACACCTCCGATCTGGCCGCGGCCCGCGAGATGCACGACCGCTGCTCCCCGAAGACCCTGGGGCTGCGCTACCACGGCCCGGTCGGTGACGCGGACCGCTACCTCGGCCATCTGCTCAGCCCGCGGTTCGGCCGCACCCTGGCGGTGGAGACCGCCTCCGGCCGGCTGGTGGCGCTGGGACATCTGCTGTGGGACGGCGACGAGACCGAGGTCGCCCTGCTGGTCGAGGACGCCTGGCAGCAGCGCGGCATCGGCGCCGAGCTGCTGCGCCGGCTGGTGACGATGGCGGCCGAAACCGGCTGCGAGAGTGTCTATGCGATCACCCAGTCCTCGAACACCGGCATGGTGGCGGCGATGCGCGGACTCGGGCTGCCACTCGACTACCAGATCGAGGAGGGCACGCTGGTGATCACCACCCGCCCCGCGGATCTGCCCGCCCGGCGGGAGACCCCGCAGAGCGTCTGGATCCAGGACGGCACGGGGCGCCGCTGAGCACCACCCCGTGTGCCCGGCCGGGCGTGCCGACGCCCGGCCGGCTCCCCCGCAACCGGACCTCCCGCCTCCGGACACGAGCACAAAGCGTCAGCAACGTACCGCCTTTCGGTGGTGACGCGGCGGGGCCATCCGTACGAGGATGGACGCATGTCCCACACCACTACTTCCGGGGGCGGTCCGCTGCCCCGCCAGGTCGCCGATGCCTATGTCGACGCCCTCGTCGAGCTGGACCCCATCACCGGCACTTTCCTCGGCATCGCCGAGAGCTCCGGCAAGCTCCCCGACTTCTCACCGACGGGCCAGGAAGCGGTGGCCCAGCTCGCCCGGACGACGCTGGAGAAGCTGGCCGAGGCAGAGTCCCGGCCGGGCGCTGAGCACGCCGCCGAGCAGGTCTGCGCCCGGCTGCTGCGCGAGCGGCTGACCGCCGAACTGGCGGTCCACGAGGCGGGCGAGGGCCTGCGCACGGTCAGCAACCTCAGCTCGCCGCTGCACCACGTCCGTGAGGTCTTCACGGTCACCCCGGCCGAGACGGAATCGGACTGGGCGGCGATCGCCCGGCGGCTGCGGGCCGTACCCGCCGCGCTGGAGGGCTACCGCGCCGCACTCGACGCCGGCCTGAAGCGCGATCTGCCCGCCGGACCGACCCAGGTCCGCACCGTCATCGGCCAGTTGGACGAATGGATCGGCACCGACCGCGGCTGGTTCGCCGAGTTCACCGACCCGGGCCCGGAGTCCCTGCGCGCCGAACTGACCGAGGCCGCCGCGGTGGCGACCGGCGCCCTGGTGGAGCTGCGCGACTGGTTCCGCGACAGCTACGCCCCGGCCGTCGAGGGCGCACCGGACGTGGTCGGCCGGGAGCGCTACGCCCGGCTCGCCCGCTACTTCAACGGCGCCGACCTCGACCCGAACGAGGCGTACGCGTACGGCTGGTCCGAGTTCCACCGGCTGCTGGCCGAGATGGAGACCGAGGCCGAGAAGGTCCTGCCCGGTGCGAAGACCCCGTGGGAGGCGCTGGCCTGGTGCGATGAGCACGGCGAGGCGATCGAGGGAGTCGAGGAGACCCGGCAGTGGCTCCAGTCCCTCATGGACGAAGCCATCGACGCGCTCGACGGCACCCACTTCGAACTGGCCGAGCGGGTGCGCCGGGTGGAGTCGCGGATCGCCCCGCCCGGTGGCGCCGCCGCCCCCTACTACTCGCAGCCGTCGCTGGACTTCTCCCGGCCCGGCCGGACCTGGCTGCCGACGATGGGCGAGACCCGCTTCGCGGCGTACGACCTGGTCTCCACCTGGTACCACGAGGGCGTGCCCGGCCACCACCTCCAGCTGGCGCAGTGGGCGCACGTCGCCGACCAGCTCTCCCGCTACCAGACGACGGTCGGCATCGTCAGCGCGAACGCCGAGGGCTGGGCGCTGTACGCCGAACGGCTCATGGACGAGCTGGGCTTCCTGACCACCGCTGAACGGCGCCTGGGGTATCTCGACGCGCAGATGATGCGGGCGGTGCGGGTCATCATCGACATCGGGATGCATCTGGAGCTGGAGATCCCGGCGGACTCGCCCTTCCATCCGGGCGAGCGCTGGACGCCGCAGCTGGCGCACGAGTTCCTCGCCCGGCACAGCAGCCGTCCGGCCGACTACGTCGAGAGCGAGATCATCCGCTACCAGGGCATGGCCGGGCAGGCGATCGGCTATAAGCTCGGCGAGCGGGTGTGGCTGCAGGGCCGGGAGGCGGCCCGCGCCCGGCACGGCGCGGACTTCGACCTCAAGGCCTGGCACATGGCGGCGCTGTCACAGGGCTCGCTGGGCCTGGACGATCTGCTCGCCGAGCTGTCGGCGCTCTGATCCCGGGCCGGTGGGACGACGGCCGGCCACCACCTCGGGTGTGGTGACCGGCCGCCACACCGGGTGGTGTAGCCGGTCACCACACCGGGTGTTGTAGCCGGCCGCCGCCGTCCGTAGGGTCCCCTGACATGACAGTGGACCCCGCGGCGGACCGGCCGCTCCTTCTGCTCCCCGGCGATCCGCTCCGTCCCCGGCGCCCCGATCCGCACTTCGCTGCCGAGGCCGCCGCGGCGCAGTCGGCCGGCGCGGTGACCGCGCTGCTCGGCCACGAGGCGCTGGTCGCCGGGGACGCCGAAGCGGCGGTGGCACGGGTCCCGCGGGATGCCGGACCGGTCTGGTACCGCGGCTGGATGCTGCCGGCCGGCCGCTATGCCGAACTGTCCGCGGCGCTCGCCGACCGCGGCTGCCGGCTGCTGACCTCCCCCTCGGCATACCAGCGCGCTCATGAGCTCCCGGGCTGGTACGAGACCTTCCGCGCGCTCACCCCGCACAGCGTCTGGCTGCCCTGCGCGCCCGGCCGGGCGCCGGAACGGACGGCGCTGGCGGGACTTGCCGAAGGGCTCGGCACGCCGGGCGCGCCCCGTCCCCTGGTCGTCAAGGACTGGGTCAAGTCCCGTAAGCACGAATGGGACGAGGCCGCCTTCGTCCCCGACGCGGGCGACACCGGGCGGCTGGCCGCGGTCGTCGGCCGCTTCATCGCCCTCCAGGAGGAGTTCTTGACCGGAGGCGTGGTGCTGCGCGACTTCGAGTCCTTCGAGGCGGTGGGTGAGGCACGAGTGTGGTGGGTGGACGGCGAGCCGGTGCTGACCGGCCCGCACCCCGACACCCCGGAGCTACACCCCGTCCCCGACCTCACCCAGGTGGCGCCCGCGGTAAAGGAGTTGGGGCTGCGCTTCGTCACCACGGACCTGGCGCTGCGCACCGACGGTGTGTGGCGGGTGGTGGAGGTCGGCGACGGCCAGGTCAGCGGTCTGCCCGCGGGGGTGGACCACCGGCCGCTGTTCGAGGCGCTGGTCACCGCCGGTGCCGGCTACCCGCTGGTGCTCAGGTCCGGCCGGGTGGCGCTGCGTGCGCTGCTGCCGGCCACCGCCGCGCGGGTCGCGGACGGCGAGCCCGCGGGGTTCGACTGGATCGACGGCACACCGGCCGCGGCCACCTCGGGCGGCGCCGGTATCGCCGTACGGGCTGCTGCGGCCGGCCACTACCGGCCCGGCTGGGGTGTCTTCGTCCTGACCGACGCGGCCTCGGGGACGGCACTCGGCAGCATCGGCTTCCACGGCCCGCCGGATGCCGAGGGCTTGGTGGAGATCGGCTATGACCTCTCCCCGTCCGCGCGCGGCGCCGGCTGGGCGACCGACGCGGCGCGGCTGCTCGCCGGCTGGGCGGCCGCCCGGCCCGAGGTGCGGACGGTGTGCGCCCTGACGGAGCCGGAGAACGTCCCGTCCCGACGGGTGCTGGAACGGGCGGGTTTCCGGTTCTCCGGGGAGCGCGAGGGGCGGTGCGCCTACGAAATCGACGGGTCCGCCGCCACGGCCGACACCGGGGCCGGGGCCGGCGATTTCGCTCGGAGTTGATACGGCAGTCTCAGGCCACGCTCAGCTCGGTACGCGATGCCGGACCGTCGACCCCGACCGGTCCTTGACGACCTCCAGTTGAGCGGGGATCCGCGCCTTGAGGTCGGCGACATGGCTGACGATGCCGACGCTGCGGTCGCGGTCGCGCAGGGAGTCCAGGACGTCCAGGACCTCGTCCAGGGTCTGTTCGTCCAGGCTGCCGAACCCCTCGTCGATGAAGAGGGTGTCCAGCCGGGTGCCGCCCGCCTCGTCGGTGACCACATCGGCGAGGCCGAGCGCCAGCGCGAGCGAGGCGAAGAAGGTCTCGCCGCCGGAGAGGCTGGAGGTGTCCCTCTCGTGCCCCGTCCAGGCGTCGATGACATGCAGACCGAGGCCGGAGCGCCGGGCGCCGCCGGCCCGTTCGTCGGAGTGGACGAGGGTGTAGCGGCCGCCGGACATCCGCTGCAGCCGGGCCGTGGCGGCGGCGGCGACCTGTTCGAGCCGGGCGGCGAGCACATACGACTCCAGGCGCATCCGCCGCTCGTTCTCCGTGGACGTACCGGAGGCGAGTGCGGCGAGGCGGGCGATGCGCTCGTAACCGGCGCGCAGCGGGGCCAGCGCGCGGGCGTCGGCCTCGGCGCGCGCGGAGAGCCGGTCGAGCTCGGTGCAGCGGTCCCGGGCCGCGGCATGGGTGGCCGAGGCGGTGCGCAGCCGCGCCGCCGCTTCCTGGTGCGCGGTCTGTGCGGCGACCGGGTCGGCGGGCGGCAGCGCCGCGGCGGCGCCGGCCGCGGGATCGGCCAACTCCGCTTCCACCGCGGCCGATTCGGCCTGCCAGTCGTCGAGTCGCTGCTGCAGCTCCCGCCATTCGCCGTCCCGCAGCAGGGCCTCGGCGGCGGCCTGCGGGGTGGCGAATCCGGCGCGGTGGGCGGCGTCGGTCAGCCCGGCCTCGGCGTCCTGGAGACGCTGGGCGCAGGCGCCGGCCGTACGGGTCGCCTCCGCCGCCGCGGCGAGCAGGGCGACCTGCCGCTCCAACCGCGCGGCCCGGTCTGCCACGCTCGGGGAGTCGCCGCGCGCCCGGGCCAACTCCTCTTCCAGGGCGGCCCGTTCGCGGTCCAGCGCCTCACGCCGTGAGGTACGGGCGGCAACCCTGCGCTCGGCCTGCTGCTGTCCGTCACGCCTCCGTTCATGTGCACGCTCGGCGCTCTCCAGCGCCTCACGGGCGGCGGGAAGGTCGGCGCCGAGCGCACCGGCGCGGGCGAAGTCGGCGCGCAGCTCCTCCACCTGGGCGCCGAGTGCGCCGGTCGGGGTGTTTCCGGCCGTGGCGGCCGCTGCGGCCAGCGCCTCCTTGGCCGACTGGCAGCGGGCCTCGGCCTGCTGCCGTGTCTCCTCGGCCCTGCGGTGTGCCGCCAGCGCGGCCTCCTCGGCAGTCCGGTCGACATGGCCCGCCCCGGCCCGGGCCGGGGCGGGGTGTTCGGTCGCTCCGCACACCGCGCACGCCTGGCCGTCGCGCAGCCCGTCCGCGAGTTCGGCGGCGATTCCGCGCAGCCTGCGGTCCTTGAGGTCGAGCCAGTGTTCGTGGGCCGCCGCGGACTGCTCCCTGGCGGCGAGCAGTTCCCCTTCCGCCGACCGCACATCATCGGAGAGCCGGTCGCGGCGACGGGCCGCCTCCCAGCGTTCGGCGGCCGGTGCGATCCGGGCTTCGAGCTGGTCGGCCCGGGTGGCGGCCTCCTGGGCCGTTTCGATGCGCTGCTGACGGGCGCGCCGGTCATCGCCCCATGCGGCAAGCCACTCGGCGGCGTCCCGCAGCGTCTGTTCATCGGCGCGCGCGTCACGGTCGAGGGCGGCCCGCTCCCGGCCGATGTCGGCGGCGCGCCGCTCGGCCCTGCGCGCCGCCCCGAGCGAGCCGAGATCTTCCCTCACCTGCCGTTCCTCCGAGGCGAGGTGGTCGCTGCCGGCATCGGCGAGGGCGGCCGGCAGCGGGCTTCTGGCCTGCCGTTCGGCGCGCTGGGCGGCGTCCAGTTCGTGCCAGGCGGCGTCCCGCAGGGCGAGCGCGGGCGCGACCTCCGCGGCCGCACGGGCCCGCTCCAGCCGCTCCCGGGTACGGTCCCGCTCCCCGGCACGGGCGTCGAGCCGGGCGGCCCGTCGCCGGGCGTCCGCGTACCGCCGCTGAAGCCGGTCGCGCTCGCGGGCCTCTTCCCACTCCGCGGCCGCCCGGTGCTCGGCGGCCTCGGCTGCGTGCACCGCGGAATCCGCTACCGCCAGCCGCTCCCTGGCGCTCACCCTGGCAACGGCCGCCCTGACCAGCACCGCTTGTGCGAACCCCGGCTCACCGGGGCCCGTTGCGGCCCGGTCTTCCCCGGCCGCGGTACGGCCGGTTCCGCCCCGTCCGCCGCTCTCCACGGGCCCGGCCTGCCCCGGCACGGTCGCCCGCGCCGTCGAGGCCGCCGCCCGCCCGCGTCCGCGTGCCGGTGCGCCCCGCGTCGCCTCCCCGGCGCGGTCCGGCGCCGGGACGGACGGATCGGTGAGATCGGCGCTCTCGCCGGCCGCCTGCGCCATCCGGTGCGCCAGCGCCAGCAGCCGTTCGTCGCCCGCCGTCACCGTGTCGGCGGCGGCCTTGCGGCGCGCGTTCAACTGCTCTTCGAGGGCGGCGAACCGCCGGGTGTCGAAGAGCCGGCCCAGCAGCCGGGAGCGGGCCTCCGCATCGGCCCGCAGAAAGCGCGCGAAGTCACCCTGCGGCAGCAGGACCACCTGGCAGAACTGCTCCTTGCTCATCCCGAGCAGCTGGCCGATCTCCTCACCGATCTCCTGGTGCGAACGGCTCAGCGCCTTCCAGTGACCGCCCGAGCCGTCATCCGGCCCGTCACCGTCCGCCGCTCCCCCGCCGCCGGCCGCCGGCACGAATTCCCGCAGCCTGCTCTGGGCCTTCTCCTTCGTCGTGCCGCTGCCGCGCTTCTTGGGCCGCGGCTGCTCGGGGAGCCGGGTGATCTCCAACCGCCGCTGTGCCACGGTCAGTTCCAGAACGACCTCGGTGAGGGTCAGCGGATCGGCCAGATCACTGCGCAGGGCCTGGCCGCTCTGCCGCGCCCCGGGCACCGACCCGTACAGCGCGAAGCACACCGCGTCCAGGACCGAGGTCTTGCCCGCTCCGGTCGGGCCGTGCAGCAGGAACAGGCCGTCCCGCGACAGCCGGTCGAAGTCGATGGTCTGGGACCCGCCGAAGGGGCCGAAGGCCGTCAGGGAGAGCCGGTGCAGCCTCAACGCGCCACCTCGGCCACCATGTCGTCGACCCGCACCTCGTCGATCGCCGAGCGCAGTTCGGTCCGCTCCTGCTCATCGACCGCCCGGCCGGCCCGTACGTGCTCGACGAAGTCCTCGGCGATCTCCTGGTCGCTGCGCCCGCGCAGCCGCTGCGCGTACGAGGCCGACGAGCGGCCGGGCCCCTCGTCGGGGTCGAAGACCAGGCTGACGATGTGCGGGAAGCGCCGGGCGAGCCGGGCCATGGGCTCGTGCGGCCGGACGGTGTCGGTGAGCGTCGCCTCGACCCAGGACTCCTCGTGCCGGGCCTGTCCGGGGTCCTCCAGCAGCTCCTCCAGCGGCCCGCGGATCCGTGCCAGCGGCCGCGGCACCGGGCAGTCCACCCGCTCCGCCTGCACGGCACCGTCCGCGTCGAGCTCGACGATCCATGACGACTTGCGGTGGCCGGCCTCGGAGAAGGAGTAGGCAAGCGGCGATCCGGAGTAGCGGACCCGCTCGGTGAGGGTCTGACAGCCGTGCAGATGCCCGAGGGCGGCGTAGTCCACCCCGTCGAACACCGGCACCGGCACGGAGGCGACCCCGCCGACGGTGATGTCGCGCTCGCTGTCGCTGACCGCACCACCGGTGACGAACGCGTGCGCCAGCACCACGGAGCGGGTGCCCGCGGGCCGCCCGGCGAGGTCGGCCCGTACCCGCTCCATCGCCGCGCCCAGCACCTCCGCATGGTCGGCCCGCCGCGCCCCGAGGGTGTCGCGCACCATGGCGGGTTCGAGATACGGCAGGCCGTAGAGCGCCACCGGACCGTGGGCGTCGGAGAGCAGCACGGGGGTGCCGCAGCCGGCCGGGTCGGTACGGAGATGGATCCCGGCCTGCTCCATCAGCCCCGCGCCGACCCCCAGCCGGCGGGCGGAGTCATGGTTGCCGGAGATCATCACGGTCGGGACACCGAGGGCGGCGAGCCGGTGCAGAGCGTCGTCGAAGAGCTCGACCGCGGCGAGCGGCGGCACGGCACGGTCGTAGACGTCGCCCGCGACCAGCACCGCATCGATGTCCCGGTCGCGCACCGTGGCAACGAGATGATCGAGGAAAGCGCGCTGGGCGGAGAGCAGGCTCACGCGGTGGAAGGACCGCCCCAGATGCCAGTCGGAGGTGTGCAGAAGCCTCACGTAGCGACTCCGACCAGCATGTTCTTCCCCTCCGTTGGCTACGCATCGGCACGGCCGGCGTGAGCTTCGGCAACCGCCCCGTCCGTGACGGCCTCATTCTCGCACCCGCAGTGGGGCCGGGTGGGCCGGTGGGCCGGTGGGCCGGGCGGCGAGCGGCGGCCTGCGGCACCGATGCGGCCGCACAGGAGCCCGGACCCCGTGGTCCGGCATCCCCGCAACACCCAACCCAGCAGACGCTTTACGCACATACAGCCCCATTAACCACATTTTTCACTCGAAAGCGTGAAACCATCCCGGGTTTACTCATGTTGCGGCCGCATACGCCGAAGGGAAGTAACAGGAAGCGGCAGTGAGTCGCTTGGATCGATCGGGAGATTTGTTATGTCACGGATCACGCGGGTGGCTGCTGTGGCCGCTCTTGCGGCAGGTACTGCCCTGGGGGGCGTTACGGCAGCGTTCGCAGACAGTGGCGCGGCCGGCGGCGCGGCCAATTCACCGGGAGTGGTGTCGGGCAATGCGTTTCAGATCCCGGTCCACATTCCGGTCAATCTGTGCGGCAACACCGTTAACGTCGTGGGCCTGCTGAACCCGGCCTTCGGCAACACCTGCTTCAACGGCAACGTCGAGCGCCGGGTGATCGTGCACCGCCACGTCACCAGGCACGTCACCAAGCACATCATCAAGCGCGTCGTGAAGCACCACAAGAAGCACTACCCGAGCGGCGGCATCCACACCGGTGGCGGCGGCCTGATGCGCTAGCACGCGATCCGTCCCGGGTGCGGCCGGTCACCACGGCCCCGCCCGGGACGGTCAGCTACCACGCATCACCAGGCCCGGGGCCGGGCCGTTTGCACCGACAGCCCTTCCACCTTCATCGGAGCAGACGACCCGGCCCCGGGCTCTTTGCTGCCCTCCGGCACCCGCAGGCCGGCAGGTCCGGCAGGCCCGGAGGCGCCCCGGACCGGACGGGTCCTGGCCCCTCCCCTTCAGGGCCTCCCTCTCAGGGTTTCTCTCCCTCTCAGGGCATCCCCCTCGGACTCCGCGCCGCGCAGATACTCCTCGCTGATCCGTTTCGGCCCGAACGGCCACTCCTTCTCGTGACGGGCCCAGGCGAGGAAGGCCACGACACCCGCGCCGACCCAGGCCAGCGACCATTCGACGGGGTGCCTGCCGGGCGAATTGCGGTCCGCGTAGCCGTAGATCACCAGCCAGCCGACCAGCGCCACGACGCCGGGCAGCGGGTAGAGCCACATCCGGTACGGGCGGCGCAGCCCCGGCTGACGGCGGCGCAGCACGGTCACCGCCGCGATCTGGGCCAGCGACTGCACGATCACCATGACCGTGGTCAGCAGTTGGATGATGGTGGCCAGGTCGGTGTGGCGTCCGATGAGGAAGCCCGCGGCCATCACGGCTCCCATGGTCAGCAGGCCCAGTACGGGGAAGCGGTGGCGCGGGTGCAGTGTGCCGTACGGGCGGAAGAAGACCCGGTCGCGGGCGGCGTCGTAGGGGACCCGGGAGCCGCCGAGGAGTCCGGTGAAGACGGAGGCGACGGCGGTGATGAGGATGAGCACGGTGACGGTGCCGGCGGCGCCCCTGCCCCAGGCCTTCTCCAGCACGGCGGAGGCGACGGAGGAGGACGCCGTGGAGTGCGGGTCGAGCA
Source organism: Streptomyces lydicus (assembly GCF_004125265.1). Lineage (GTDB taxonomy): Bacteria > Actinomycetota > Actinomycetes > Streptomycetales > Streptomycetaceae > Streptomyces > Streptomyces lydicus_C. Next base: position 8,131,025 of record NZ_RDTE01000003.1, on the reverse strand, counting down.
TGTCCTTCCAGTCCACGACGCCCAGGGTGCCGATCTGCAGCAGCAGATAGATCGTCATGATGCCGAGGATCGAGGTGATCACGGCGCGAGGGATGGTGCGTCCCGGCTGTCTGATCTCGGCGCCCATGTACGCGATGGTGTTGTAGCCGAGGTAGTCGTAGATGCCGATCGTCAGGCCGGCCGCGAAACCGGCCCAGAAGTGACCGGACGTCACCTCGAAGGCATGGGCGGGATAGGTGAAGGCACGCTCGGGGCTGAAGTGGGTGAAGGCCGCGGCGATGACCAGGAGGACGGAGGCGATCATCACCGTCCACAGGACGACGGTGAGCTTGGCGATGTTCTCCACCCGCCGCCACAGCAGCGCGATGATGCCCACCGTGACGGCGAGGCCGACCAGGTCGCCCTGCGCCGGGCTCATGTCCGGCCACAGGTAGCCGAGGTACTGCACAAAGCCGATCACGCCGGTCGACATCCCCAGCGGGATGAACAGCATGGCCGTCCAGACGAACAGAAACGGCATCAGCTTGCCGGTCCGGTACTGGAACGCCTGCCGCAGATAGACATAACTGCCGCCCGCACCGGGCAGTGACGCGCCCAGCTCGGCCCAGACCAGTCCGTCCGCGAGCGCAAGCACCGCACCGGCCAGGAACCCGGTCACGGCCTGCGGCCCGCCGAACGCGGCGACCATGAGCGGGATGGTCACGAAGGGACCGATGCCGCACATCTGGGTCATGTTGATGGCGGTGGCCTGGAGCAGGCCGATCCGGCGGACGAAGCCCACACGCTCATCGAGGAGTTCAGGCATCGGGACCCCTTCTCGTGCCGGCGCGCACACCGGTTTCGCGGCCTGTTCCCACCGCGCCACAGGCTGACACGATCGGCGCTCCGGCGCACCGGTGCGTCGGGGACTTTCCGGCCCGGTCCGCGTCCGCCGCTCCCTCTCTGCGGCAGGTGCACGGGGCCCCGGCGGTCAGAGGTCGCCGTACGCCTCGCCGCCGAGCTCCAGCCTCGCCGTGCCGGCAGTGGTGTCCGCGAGCCAGGCGCGGAAGGCATCGAGGTCGGCCTCCGGCAGTCCGATCTCGATCCTGACCTCTGCCCCGTAGCTGACCTCACGCACCGCCCGTCCCGTCGTGCGCAGATCGTTCTCCACCCGGCCCGCGCGCTGGTGGTCGACGGTGACCGTCACCAGGCGGAAGCGCTGCCGGGTGACCGTGCCCAGCGCGTCCAGCGCCTCGCCGACGACACCGCCGTACGCCCGGATGAGGCCGCCGGCGCCCAGCTTCACCCCGCCGAAGTAGCGGGTGACGACGGCGACGACATAGCGGACCTCGCGGCGCACCAGCATCTGCAGCATCGGTACGCCCGCGGTACCGCCCGGCTCGCCGTCGTCGCTGGCCTTCTGGATGCCGCCGTCGGCGCCCAGGACGTAGGCGAAGCAGTGGTGGCGGGCGGTGGGATGCTCCTTGCGGATGCGCGCGATGAAGTCCTGGGCCTCGGCCTCGGTCGCGACGGGCGCGAGCGCGCAGAGGAAGCGGGACTTGTTGATCTCGATCTCATGGACACCCTCGCGCGCGAGCGTGCGGTACTGCTCCTGCATCGGACCAGCCTATGCGGCCCCTGTGACATGCGGACACCGGCCGGCCGGGCCGGACCGCGCCGCGCTGGGGGGTCCGCCCTACGGGCGCGGGTGTCCGCCGTACGGGCGCAGAGCGCACGGCCGAGCGGCGTACCCACCCCGTCCGCACGGTGCGTCGGTGCGACGTCCGCCCCGGCCGTGGGCACTGTGAGGTCAGTGCGAGAGCCTCGTGTTTCCGGGGCCCCGCTCGTACGTGTAGGAACGGCGGGTTTGCGGAGGGCTGCATGGAAGAGAGCACACAGTCGGCGATGACGGCGGGCGTTCCCGTCACGGGCGAGGAGATGCCCGAGCCCCCACCGGAGGTCATCGAGGCGGCACGCCAGGCACCCGATCACTGGCTGGCCATGGTGGATCTGACCTGGCAGGGAGAGGGGCCACCGCCCCTCTGGGCGCTGATCGGGCAGTGGCGCTCGGACGGGGCCGGCGAGATCGTCGAGTGGCGCGACAATCCGGAGTACCGGCCGTCACCGCAGATGCTGGACTGGGCGGAGCCGACCGATGCGGTCGACTGCGCGCTGCAGCTCGCCGCGACCGGCTACGGACCGGGAGAGGCCGTCTCCGAGGCGCTGGCGCGTGCGGAGGTGTCCGTCCTGGTGACCGCGACCGGTACGCCGCTGGCCGCCGCCTCACCCGAGGGCACCCCGGTGATCCCCGTGTACACCTCGCAGAGCTACCTCGAATCGGTGGGGCGTCTGCTGTACGACCGGCGGCCGGTGGCCGCCCTCGTCGAGCAGCTGCCGCCCGGGCATGCGTTGTACCTCAACCCGACCGGTCCGGTGAGCATGCTGGTGGACACCGAGGAGCTGCGCGCCGTGCTGACCGGCACGTCCACAACAGCCGGTGAACCGCGGGATGCGGCCGTGCCCGTGGCGCCGCGTCCGGGCACCGGGGCCGGTGGGGCCGAGCCCGTGGGCAGCGGCCGGGCCATCGGCAAGCCGGCCCGCGCCGCGAAGGGCACCACCGCCGTCGGAGCCGGAATGGCCGGCAGCGGCATGTCCCGCGGCGCCAACTGAGCCGCCGGCACCGAAGACCCGCCCCGCCCGTCTTCCCCTTCGGGCGGGGCGTCTGCCGTCCGGCGCGCACCGAGCGCGGCGCGCCCCACGACCGCACCGCCGCGCCTTCGCGTCGTCTCCCGTATCGGGAATCTCCGGGTCCCGCCGTCCGTTGTCCGGCACAGGACCCTTCCCCCCCGTAGGAGGCAATGCGTGTACGGCGACACCGGCACGATCCGCAAGATCCTCACCGAACTCGGCGACACCTGGGCCGTCGTGGGCCTGTCCGGCAATGAGCAGCGTGCGGCGCACGGCGTCGCCGAGGTGCTGCAGCGTTACGGCAAGCGGATCGTGCCGGTGCATCCGAAGGCGGAGACGGTGCACGGTGAGCAGGGGTATCCCTCGCTGGCCGCCATCCCCTTCCCGGTCGATGTGGTCGATGTGTTCGTCAACAGCGAGCAGGCGGGCGGTATCGCCGACGAGGCCGTGGCGGTCGGGGCGAAGGCCGTCTGGTTCCAGCTCGGGGTGATCGACGAGGACGCCTGGAACCGGGTGCGGAACTCCGGGCTCGCCATGGTGATGGATCGCTGCCCGGCCATTGAGATACCCCGTTTGCGCTGAGCGGCGTGCTCGGGGCACGCCGTGCTCAGTCCTCGGGGTGGCGGTGCGGGCTCCCGTCATCGGAACACCCGGCGTTCGGGCAGTGTCCGGTGATGATCACCATGGGCGTCTGCACGCTGGTGGCGCGCTCTCGCCCGGTGAAGATCAGGGGCATATCGCAGCGATCGCACAACACGGCTTTGCCTTCGCGGCCCTGGGTGGCCGCATGGAGAATCCGATTGACGTGATCACTGTCACCATCGTTACCGGTCATGCACTCACCGTAGCCACATCGGGGGTCCGTGGGGGCCTGTTTGCGGTGCTTGGACGCCCGCTCAGGCCAATCGAAGGATCGCGTGAGCCAGGCCTTCGCCCCGTGGGCGGCCGGTGGGCGAGGGAGATACCCGTTGGGGCCGAGCGACGGATGCGTTAGCGTCCGGGCATGAGCCGGATGCGAGCCGCTGTGCCAGAAGACGCCGCCGAGTTGGTCCGGTTGCGCCGTCTGATGTTCTTCGCCATGAACGGGCATGATGCGCCCGGGAGTTGGGAGCGGGACGCGGAGGTGACGGCACATCGGCAGCTGACCGGGCCGCGGGCGCGGCTGGCCGGATTCGTGGTGGAAGGCGACGAGACCGGTGCGCCCCATCTCGCGGCGTGCGCGCTCGGTACGATCGAGGAGCGGCTGCCGTCACCGAGCCATCCGACGGGGCGTTTCGGCTTCGTCTTCAACGTCTGCACGGACCCCCGCTACCGGGGTCGCGGCTATGCGCGCGCCACCACACAGGCCCTGCTCGGCTGGTTCACCGAACGGGGCGTCACCCGGGTCGATCTGCATGCCACCGACGATGCCGAGCCGTTGTACCGGCGTCTGGGATTCGCCGAGCACCCCACGGCGCTGTCACTGGAGCTGCCCTCCGGCGCGTTCGCCCCGTAGGACCGGCCGGGGGGGGACGGGCGTCGGACGAACGGGCGGGGTGTGACGACCGGACGGAGTTCGGCGACCGGGCACCGGACTGCAGGCCGGCTCTAGGCGATGGCCAGCCCCTCCAGGACCGTGACGCCGGGCAGTTCGGCCAGTGCCTTGCCCGGCACGATGAGCTTGCCGCGGCGGCTGCCGCTGCCCATCAGGGCGTAGGGGATATCGGCGGCGGCCGAGTCCACCAGCAGCGGCCAGTGCGCGGGCAGGCCGATCGGGGTGATCCCGCCGTACTCCATCCCGCTGTCGCCGACCGCCCGGTCCATCGGCGCGAACGAGGCCTTGCGGGCACCCAGATGACGCCGCACCACGCCATTGACGTCGACGCGGGTGTGCGAGAGGGCGACGCAGGCGGCCAGGGTGGTCTCACCGCCGCGCTTGGCGGCCACCACCACACAGTTCGCCGACTGCTCCAGGAGCCAGGGGCCATGGCGCTCGACGAGCAGCGCGGTGTCCGCGACGGCCGGGTCCGTGTCGACGAAGCGCACCTCCTCGACCGGCACGGATCCGCTCCAGGCACGCACTGCGTCGGCCACCGGCGCGGTCAGCAGATCCAGGCACTCCACAGCGGGCCGGACCTCGTCGAAAGCATCCATCGGCACAGGCATGGCGCCAAGTTAACAGTCCCCGCAGAGCCGCGGCCGACCGTCTCAGCCGGCGGGCGGGATGATCACCGACATGGTCATCTCGACCGGTTCCGCACCGTCGTTGCGGTAGCCGTGCGCGACCTTGGCCTCGAAGGTTGCCGAGGCACCTGCGGGCACCGCGTGCTCCGCACCGTCCACGACCAGCGTCAGTGTGCCGGCCCGGACATGCAGCAGTTCGACGGTGCCGGGCGGATGCGGATCGGAGGCGCTGCTGTCGCCGGGCATCAGCCGCCAGTCCCACAGCTCGTACGGGCCGGGCGCTTCGGCGCCCACCAGGAGCGTGGTGAAGCTGCCGCCCTCGGTGGACCACAGCCGGACCGCTTCGCCGGGCGCCACGATGCGGACCTGCGGACCCTGTTCGTAGTCGAGGAGCGTGGTGATGCTGACGCCGAGCGCGTCGGCGATCTTGACGGTGGTACCCACGCTCGGATTCGTCCGGGCCTGCTCGATCTGGATGATCATGCCGCGGCTGACCCCGGCGCGGGCCGCCAGCGCATCGAGGGTGAAGCCGCGCTCGGCGCGCCAGTGCTTGAGGTTGCGGGCGAGCGACTGCGTGAGCTGGTCGAGGTCCGTCACGGTCCGTCCAAGTCGAAGGGCAATATATTGGATGCCGCAATACAGTCGGCTGCACTACGGTGTGGTGTACTTCAGCGTCCGGTTCACTGTACTGCGAGGTTTCACCATGACAGCGGTCTTCGCCCTGGCCACCAGCCTTCTGTGGGGGCTCGCCGACTTCGGCGGCGGACTGCTCACCCGACGCCTGCAGGCGCTGACCGTGGTGGTCGTCTCGCAGACCCTGGCCGCCGTGGTGCTGGGCGCCGTGGTGCTGGCCACCGGAGGCTGGCGGGAGGCCGGACCGCAGCTGTGGTGCGCGGTCGGGGCGGGCGTCGTGGGGCCCGCCGCCATGCTCTGCTTCTACCGCGCCCTGGCGCTCGGCCCGATGGGCGTGGTCTCCCCGCTCGCCTCGGTCGGCACGGTCCTCGTACCGCTCGGGGTCGGGATCGTGGCGGGCGAGCGGCCGGGACTGCTGCAGGCCGCGGGCATGATCGTGGCCGTGATCGGGGTCGTGCTGGCCGGCGGCCCGCGGATCAGCGGCGCGTCGGTGGCCCGCCAGACCATTGTGCTGACGCTGATCTCGGCGCTGGGATTCGGTGCGGTGATGGCACTGATCTCGGAGGCGTCCACGACCGTGACCGGCCTCTTCCTCGCCCTGTTCGTCCAGCGGGTGTGCAATGTCGCCGTCGGCGGCACCGCCCTGTACGCATCGGTGCGGCGCGGCACTCCGGCGCTGCCCGACGGCGGACTCCCCGCTCTCCGGGACGCGCTGCCCGCACTCGCCTTCGTCGGTATCGCCGATGTCGCCGCCAATGGCACCTACGCCCTGGCCGCCCAGAACGGGCCGGTCACCCTCGCGGCAGTACTCGCCTCCCTCTACCCGGTGGTGACCTCGCTCGCCGCACTCGGCGTCCTCAAGGAACGGCTGCGGGCGATCCAGACGGCCGGTGCCTCCCTCGCCTTGGTCGGCTCGGTCCTGCTCGCGTCGGGGAGCTGACACAGAAGGGGGGCAGGCGGCGCCTCGGGCTGCCCGACGGCGGCTCAGACCCTTCGGGCTCAGGACCCTTCGTACGCCTCCTCGGCTTCCGCCGCCTGCCATGCCCGCAGCGCGACCAGTTGGTCCGGGGTGACGCCCTCGGGAATCGGCACCGGCGCCGGGGTGCGCAGCGGCGGCTGCCAGCCCTGCCGCTCATCCCAGCGGCGGACGACCCGGGCGGGCGCACCGGCCACCACCGCGTGATCGGGAACCTCGCCGCGGACCACTGCGCCGGCCGCGACCACCACATTGCGACCCAGCCGCGCCCCGGGCAGGATCACCGCGCCGGTACCGATCCAGCTGCCGGGGCCGATGGCGACCGGCTCACTGCGCGGCCACTGCTTGCCGACCGGCACCTCGGGGTCGTCGTAGCTGTGATTGGTGGTGGTGACGTAGACACCGGGGCCGAAGAAGCAGTCGTCGCCGATCGTCAGGCGGACATCCGCGATCACATGGCTGCCGCGGCCCAGCACCACGCCGTTCCCCAGCGTGAGAATCGGCTCCGGGCCGAGGTCCAGGTCCGGCATCATGCCCGCGGTCAGCGTCACGTCCTGGGCGATGATGCAGTGGTCGCCGAGTTCGATCCACGGGTCGCCGAAGACCGTGCCCTGCGGATAGGCGAGCCGGGTGCCGGCACCGATCCGCCGGAAGCGGTACGGGCCGGGGCGCTCGGCCGTGACGGCCGCGGCTTCCCTCACCCAGCGCGCGCCGCGGTGGACGGCACGCGACACGGCCCGGCGCCGCCAGGCCGCGACGGATGAGAACACGTTCTGGTTTATCGGCACCCGCACACCGTACTCAGCCCGCCGGGCGGCGGACCGCGCGCCGGGCTGTGATCTTCACCCCACCGGCCGCCGTCCCTGCCCGGCGAAGCGGCCGTCGTCTACGGTGCTGTTGGCGCGGCGCATCACGGCGAGGAGATCCACACATGGCGGGACGGGCATTGATTTCACCGGTGGGCGGCAAGGAGCCGAAGGTCGATCAGGAGGCTTTCACCGCCCCGACGTCCGTCGTGCTCGGCGAGGTCAGCATGGCGGCGGGCGCCAGCGTCTGGTACCACGCGGTGCTGCGGGCCGACTGCGGTCCGATCGTGCTCGGCGCCGGCAGCAATATCCAGGACAACTGCACGGTGCACGTGGACCCCGGATTCCCGGTGACCGTCGGCGCGCGGGTCTCGGTCGGGCACAACGCGGTCCTGCACGGCTGCACGGTCGAGGACGACGTGCTGATCGGCATGGGTGCCACGGTCCTCAACGGCGCGCACATCGGCGCCGGCTCACTGGTCGCCGCACAGGCGCTGGTCCCCCAGGGCATGCGGGTGCCGCCCGGCTCCCTGGTCGCCGGGGTGCCGGCGAAGGTCAAGCGGGAGCTGACCGACGAGGAGCGCGAGGGCATCAAACTCAACGCCGCGATGTACCTGGAGCTGGCGGCGCGGCACCGGGAGGACGTCACCTCCGCCGAGGAGTGAGCCGGCCGGACGGCCGAGGCCGGGATGCGGCGGCCGCCGGGCCCGCCCCCGGCCGGAAGTTCAGCGCCCTCGGCCCGCCTCGGCGGACGCGAGGACCGAGGTCAGCAGTTCCGCATCGAACAGGGTGGCATCCGCGAGCCGGTGGACACCGGAGTACGCGTTCAGCATGACCTTGGCCGTGCGGAGCGCCACGGGTGACCTGCGGACCATCGGCTTGGTCCACTGCTGGATGACCTCGTCCAGCTCGTCCTCCGCGACGACCTTGTGCAGGACGGACAGCTCGGCCGCCTTCGCCGCGTCGAAGCTGTCGCCGGTAAGGATCAGTTCGCGAATCCGAGCGGCGCCCGTCTCGTGCAGCAGCCGCGGCAGCGCACCGCCCCATGCGGGCGGCATGCCGAGCGCCAGCTCCGGCATCCGGAATCGGCAGTTGTCCGCTCCGGCCCGCAGGTCGCAGAAGAGCGCCAGCGCCAGCCCCGCTCCGATCACCCCGCCGTGCAGCCTGGCGATGGTGACCGCCTGGACCTTGGACAGCGCGTCGCAGACCCGGCGCGCCTTGCCCGCCACCGCCCGCAGCCCCGCTCCCCCGGCGTCGGCGGCGAGGAGTTCGGCGAACTCACGGCGGTCGCCGCCCAGACAGAAGTCGGCGCCCCGGCCGGAGAGAACCAGCACGCGGATTTCGGGGGCGTCCTCCAAGGCGTGCAATACGGTGAGGAGTTCATCGAGGAGCGTTCCGCAGACGGCGTTGCCCGTTTCCGGGCTGTCCAACTGGACCCTCAGGACCGGCCCCTCCGATATGACCCGGAGTGCCTTGAAATCTTCCGTCACCACGCCTCTGTCCTTCACTTCTCTGTCTACCGTCGACCGGAACCACATCAGGAGAGGACCACACGGAGTTCGGTGATGCGGCGGAACCCCACCCGCGACGCCCAGACCGGGGGCGCACTGACCTGCAGACCGGACAGCCGCCCGAGGAGCGCGGTCAGCAGTGTCGTCGCCTCCAGACGCGCCAGCGGTGCCCCCAGGCAGTAGTGGATACCGGAGCTGAAGCTGAGGTGTGCGGCCTTGCGGCGGATGTCGAAGACACCGGGGTCGAGATGGTGCCGTGGGTCGTGGTTGGCGGCGCCGATCATGAGGTGCACCATCCGGCCCTTCTCGATGGGCACGCCGGCGAGCATGGTGTCCTCCGGGGCGACACGGCTGATGATGTGGTTCGGGGAGTCGTAGCGCAGCACTTCCTCGACCGCGTCCGGTACGTGGCCGGGATGGGCACGCAGCCACCCGAACTGGCGGGGATGCTCCAGGAGGAGCCACACCATGGTGGACAGCATGGTGGAGGTGGTCTCCGGTGCGGCCAGGAAGACCAGCAGCGCGAGGAGGTAGACGGCCTCGTCGGCCGCCTCCCGATCGGATTCGAGAGCGTCCCAGGTGCGAAGCCAACCCGAGACCGGATCGCTCCCGGGCGCCCTGCGGCGTTCCTGCACCAATTCCCTGAAGTACGCCTGGAGTTGTCCTGTGGCAGAGTCGGACAGCGCGAGCTGACTCGTGGACGGCAGCAACTCCTGGGTGAATACCTGATCGTGGGCGAGTGCGCGCAAATAGGGGTAATCGGCGGGCGGCAGCTGCAGCCAGCTCCCGATGGCATGCATGGGAAGCTCTTCGCTGACCAGAGCACTGAAATCTGCTTCACCATCGGTGCGCAATTTCTCGGCAAGACGGTCAAGAAGCTGATCGACGGATTCCTCGATCGCATCCTTGATATCGGCCATGCCTTTCCGGTCGAACATATTGCCCAAGGAACGCCGCACTCGGGTGTGATACGGAGGATTGAGCGCGGGCAAGGTCCTGCTCATTTCCCGCGACGAAGCCGCGCTCCAACGCGTCGCCTCCCCCTGCCGAGCCCGCCACTCGCTGTCCGGCACCCCCCACGCCCGATCCCGGAGCACCCGGTCACACAGGTCGTACGAGGTGATCAGGCACCCGCCCCACGGCGCTGGGACCACATCCCCCATCGATCTGAGTTCATCGTAGAAAGGCAATGGATTCGCTTGCCCATTCGGGGTGCGCAAACGAGAGAAAAGCGAAACCACGGCCCGTCGATCAACCGCGGGGGAAGTCAGGACGGACTCCACAGCTACTCCTTGTTCAGCCGCTCACATGAAACGGGACACCCCTACCTACCCCGGCGACTGAACACTTATACGATGGTTACGCGCTCGACTCTGTTGCAGATGTCACACCTTCCACCAGCTGAGGAATCCACTCCACCAGCTTCCCTTCCCGGACTTGCCCTGGTTTTCCTGCGGCGAGGTATTTCCGCTGGTAACACCAGAGGATCGACCGGCCGGTCGGCGCTCGTCGCGCACCGGCGTGAAGCGGGCCGGAAGCCCATTGAGCGCCCGGTGGAACGGGCCCGGCCGATACGTCAAGCTCTCTTCGGCCACCGCGAGTTCAATATCCGGCAGGACGTTGAGGAGCTTCTCGATGGCCAGAATCGAGATCAGCAGGGCCGCGTCCTTCGCCGGGCAGGCGTGCGGCCCGGCCCCCCACGCCAGATGCGCCCGCTTGCTGAGCGTCTGACGGCCCAGCGAGACGTTCGGATCGGTGTTGGCCGCCGCGAAGCTGACGAGCACGGGGGCACCGCCGGGCAGCGTGCGTCCGAAGACCTCGACATCGTGCACGGGGTAGTGCACCGCGTAGTTGGCAATCGGCGGGGAGTTCCACAGCACGTCATTGATGGCGTCCTCGACGAGCAGGCCGGCCGAATGCTGGCCACCTGTGTACCTCTCGTCGGCCAGCAGCAGGCGCAGGGCACTGGCGATGATGTTCTGCATCGGCTCCGCGCCGGCGCCTATGAGGAGAACGAGCTGGTGGATCATCTCCTCATCGCTGAGATCCGCCTGGTGCTGCATCAGCCACGACGTGACGTCATCACCGGGGTTGGCCCGCTTCAGCGCCACCAGCTCGAAAAACGACTCGGTGAGGACCTCGTTCGCCTTCTCCGCGTCGACGCCGTCAAAGATGCCGGAGAAACCGAAGATCAGCCGGTCACCGATCTCGGCCGGGCAGCCGAAGAGGTCGTTGAAGACGAGCAGCGGCAGCCACTGCGCGTAGTCGGTGACCAGATCGGCCTTGCCGCGGCTGCTGAACTGCTCGATGAGGTAGGCCGCCACCCGATTGACGTGCCCGTTCATCCGGTGCATGTCGATCCGGGACAGGCTGTCCGTCACGGCCTGGCGGAGCCTCAGGTGGGTGGCACCGTCCGAAAACATGGGGTTCGGCCGGTGCATCATCATCGGCAGCACCGGGCTGTCCAGGGGAACCCGCCCCTCGTTCAGTGCGCGCCAACGGCGTGGATCCCGTGCAAAAGTGTCCGGATTCTGCAGGAGGTGCAGCGCCGCCCCGTACTCCGTGACGAGTTCGGCCTCCACACCGGGAGCCAGCTCGACGGGCGCGCTGGGGCCGTACTGCCGCATCAGGTCGTAGAAGGCGTCCGGCGCGGCGGCGAACTCCATCCCGTGCAGGGCCACCCTTTCGCCGCCGGCGTGCGCGGGGCAGCCGGGTGGTGGGCTCGTGAATTCCGAGTGAGATTGCATGCCTGAACTCCTAGTTGAGGCGGGACTGGAGATATCGGACGAGTGCGATCAGCGAATCCGCGGAGGAACGTTGGTCCCGTGCGTCACAACTGACCACAGGCGTCTCGGGAAGCAAGTCCAGCGCCTCCCGGATCTCGTCGAGCGAGTGCGTAGGCGTCCCGTCGAAGCGGTTCACGGCGATGGCGTAGGGGATTCCGTAGTGTTCCACCAGGTCCATGACAGGGAAGGACTCGTCGAGGCGCGTGGGGTCGACCAGGACAAGCGCCCCGAGCGCACCGCGTGTCATGTCCTCCCACACCTGAACGAAGCGCTGCTGGCCGGGGGTTCCGAACAGGTAGAGGACCAGCTCCTCGCTGAGCGTGAGCCGGCCGAAGTCCATGGCGACCGTGGTCGTGGTCTTTCCGGGCGCGCCTTTGGGGTCGTCAATTCCCTCACCCGCCTGGGTCATTATCTCTTCGGTCCGCAGCGGCGGAATCTCGGACATGGTCCCGATGAATGTCGTCTTTCCCACGGCGAAGTGCCCGACCACGAGGATCTTTGCCGCGGTCTGCACTGAACTGCGCAGATACACACCGTCATCCAAAGCGAGCCTGGAGTCCATTCAGCACCTCCTCCAGTATTTGCCGGTCGACAAGCTGAGCGCTAGGTATAGGTGCGCGGGAGAAGAGATATCCCTCCTGCGCCAGATCGGACACCAGAATCTTGACGACACCCACCGGCAACCGGGTGTGCCCGGCTATCTCCGCGATCGAGAGGAAGCCCCCCGAACACAGCTCCAGCAGGCGGAGCTTCTCCGGATCGAGGGGTTTCGTACGGGGAGGTTCCGCATGCACGGTGACCAGTGTGATCAGTGAGAAGTCACTGCCGTCGCGAAGATCGCGGCCGTTGGTGATGACGTACGGCCGCACTAATTCCGCTGCTTCGTGTTCCAGCTCCGGCTCGTCATCGGTTGTCATGGCTGAATATCAGCCCTCTCACGAGGCGGACTGGTCAGAGCCTTGCCGAGTTGGCCCACCAGCTGTTGCATACGGAACGTGATCTCCGCCATGTCGACATCAGGCGACGCCGACACCGCGAGATAGGCACCTTCACCGGCCGAAATCAAAAATACCCAGCCATGGTCAAACTCGACCAGCGTCTGCCGCCATTGCGGCCGGTTGGCGGACGCACCACCATGACAGAAGTCGGCGACCGTACGGCTCAGCGACTGCATTCCGCTCATGGCGGCGGCGACGGTATCGGCGCGATCCCGGCCGACTTCCTTCGACCGGGCCATAAGCAGACCGTCTGCGGAGACGAGAATGGCATGCTGCGCTTCCGGCAATTCCAGAGCACTGTCAAGCATCCACGACAGATCGTAGTTCACTGAACCTCAGGCCCTTCATTGCTTTCATAGGTGGAACGGCGGCCGGACTGTGTGCCGCGCTGGAATGCGCCCATGACGGACGCCGCCCTCGCACCGTCGCGGGCCGGGGTTTCCGTGCTCTCGGATTCGGTCGGCACGATGGAAATCGCACCGCGGCGGCGCCGCTTCGGCAGGCCGCCGGCCGTGGTCTCGGAAATCGGGCGGGCACCGGACGGCTGCCCCGGGGGCGCCGGGACGGGAGTCGGGGGACCGGCCGCCGGGTATCCGGGAGGGGCCGGAGTCGGAGCGCCATAGGCCGGTTGAACAGGGGCGTTCTCAGGCGGCAAGGGAGCGGACGCGGCCACGGCAGGGCTCTCCTCGGGCTCGTGCAGAGACGTCAGTAGATCGTCGGGGAGCAGGACGACCGCGCGCACGCCACCGTAGGGCGAGGTGGAATCCACCGATACGGTGAATCCGTAGCGGGCGGCGAGCACACCCACGACCGTGAAGCCGAACTGCGGCGGGTTGCCGAGGCTGGAGACGCTGGCCGCATTCTCGCTCGACAGCAGCTGCGCGGCTCGCGCCTTCTCCTCCTCGTTCATACCGACACCAGCGTCGTCAACGATGATGCAGACGCCCTTGGGCACCGGCCGGATATTGATCTCGATCATCGTTTCCGGCGCCGAATAACTGGTGGCATTGTCCAGCAGTTCAGCAAGCACCAGCGCAACCGGTTCCACGACACGGCTCACGATGGAAAAATTGCTCTGCGACCGGATCTCGACGCGGGTGAAATGCCGAATACGACCCTTGGCGCTGCGGACGACATCGTAGAGCGAGGCGTTGTGGCGTCGCCGGCCGAGCCAGCCGTCGCAGAGCACGGCGATGGACTGGGCCCGTCGCGCGAACTGCGAGTTCATGTGGTCGATGTCGAGCAGATCCTGAAGGATCTTGTGCTCGCCATAGGTGTCCTGCAGCTTGGAAATCGCCAGCTGCTGTTCGCTCGCCAGGCCCTGTAGTGTCCGCATGGCGGACTTCAGAGTCGTCTTGGTCGCCTCTTCGGCCCGGTCCTTGGCTTCTTCCACAGCCTCCGTGTAGTGATTCTCAAGATTGGCGTAGTGCTGCTTGAGCTCGGCCTTTTCATTGCGAAGATCCGCGATCTTCTTTCTGCTGCGGATAATCGCGGTGGCAGCAACAGGGGTACCAGCGATCAATCCCCAGAACGCTGGATCCTGGAAGTATTGCGTCATAGGACTCTCTTCGGACGACGGAGCCACCAGGTGTGGTATGCCTGGCTGCGGCGTAGAGAATCACCCACGACCCCAGACATACGTGAACGGCCACGCACAGTCGCCTGCCAGAAAGCCATCAAAGGGCCGGCTAATGGCATACTTCTCCCCGGGGTGGCGGTTTTCTTAGGCCAATGCGCGGAATTTATTTCATGCCATATCAGGTGACTACCCCGTTGGCAAGTGCGATGATCTTAGCATCACAGCAACACCCCTCGTCCAACCGCGATCTGATCATGAGACAGGTGTGGTGTTCATTCAACAAAGGCTTGTTCGGGGATCTTTGGAGGCGTTGTCGGGCCCGGGGGGCTACCGGCCGGCCCATTCCTGACGGCTCGTTAACACGTGTTCACGTGACGTGGGCCACGTCTCGCGCGGCAATTGTAAGCCGCGGTCAGCGATGCGGGGCGTCGTGGACATAAGTGATCTCGCCCCCGCGGACCCGGACGACGCGCACGGTCATACCGCGGTCCGTCCCTTGCAGATAGTGCGCCGTGCAATGGGTCCGCGCCCCCTTGACCGCGCGCAGGTCCCTGGCGCAGTCGACCGAGCGCGGCCCCCGGGAGATCACCGGCAGCGACAGATGATCCGAGATGGAGCGGGCGACCTCGTCGCGCGGGACGGCATCGGTCGTCCCGTTCACCTCACTGGTCGCGCCCCGCTCCCCCAGCCACTGGGTCCCCACTGTGAGGCTGCCCCCCAACAGAGCCGTGCCGGCCAGCGCCAGGCCGACGACTCGCAGATTCCGCACGGCTCTCCTTCCAGCGGGCACACCCGTCATGCGCCGGCCACGCCCACCGGCCGGGTCACGGACAATTCTTGTGGTCGGGCCGGCGCCGGCAACAGGAGGAGCCCTCCCGTGCAACCAGCCGGGCGACGGTGCGTCACGCGGACGGCACGGGTCCCTGCAGCTGCTCGCTGATCCAGTGCAGCGAGTCGGCCATCCGCCGGAGATAGGTGTGCGGGCTGTGCACGCCGCCCGGTATTTCGAAGAGCGTGGAGTGGACCGGCCCTCCGGTGTAGTCCTTGATGAAGCGCTTCACATCGGGCACCGCCGCCTCCCTGCTGCCGAGTTCGAAGGCCAGATAGACCGGCGGGCTCTTCCGCGCGGCCAGCCGCCGCGCCAGATGGCGTGGGTCGTTGGCGCGCATCTCCGCGGGGTGCCCCTGCCACATCGGCGAATCCGGCGCCGTGTCCGGGCCGTTGACGACGGCCGCCTTGAACTTCCGCGGCTCCTTGAGCACGGCCTTCAACGCGGCGAACCCGCCCGATGAGGACCCCATGAAGGCCCAGCCGTCACGGCTCCTGTACGTACGGAAGTTGGCCCGGGCGAAGTCCGGCACGTCCTCGGTCAGCCAGGTGCCCATCTTCGGCTGCCCTGGTATGTCGCTGCCGTCGTAGTACTTCCTGCCGGGGTTCAGCACCGGCATCACGACGATGAACGGCAGCGTCTTGCCCTGCCGCGACCACTGGGCGATCCGCTCCTCCAGCGCGAAGGCGTCCCCGGCCCAGTAGTTGAACGGATAGCCGTAGGCGCCTGGCAGCGCGATCAGCACCGGGAAGCCGCTCGTGGCGTACTGCGGCTGGTGGTACTCCGGCGGCACCCAGGCCCAGATGTCCCCGGTGAAACCGGACTTGCGCCCGTGCCACTTCGTCGTCACCACCTCGGTGCCGTCCCCCGCCGTACGGAACGGGGCGAAGGAGGAGCGCGGGCCCCGCGGCCCGGCGACCCGGGGCTTGCCGTTGCGGGCATCCGCGGCATGGACCCGCAGCCGGGGCACGCTCGAGGCGTCGGCGAAGCCCCTGCCGTCGCCGCAACCGGCCAGCAGCCCCAGGGCCACCACACTCACCGCAGCACGGACACGCAGGCGCTTCATCGGGACGTACTCCTCGGGTACTCGGGCCGACCGCGGACAGCCACGCTGCCACTGCCGCGCCGGTCGAAAGACACCACTTTAAGATCGCCCGACGGGTCCTCGGTGCCGGCCCCGGGCACCGTGACCTGGTGCTCCGCCCTCCCAGGGGCCCGAGGAGACGTTGCGTCACGTCAAATGCGGCGCCGCGGTTTCCCTCGTTCGATGCGCCCACTCGTTCCTTACCGGTCGGTCGGTTCTGGCATCGTGGGCTTTCAGTTCGGAAGGGCGCGGCACTGTGCCGTGGTTGGGGATGACCGATGACCGCGTGGGCCGATCACCGGCCACTGCCCGGCGTAGTGGGGCGGGCCGTTGAGCATGAGCAGGTGTCCGGTCTGCTGAGCGGTGCTTCGCTGGTGACGCTCACCGGGGCCGCCGGGGTGGGCAAGAGCGTGCTGGCCCGCGCCGTCCTGGAGGAGCACACCGCTCGGCACGGCGGCACGGTCATCCGGGTCGGCTGCTGGGACGGCCTGGCCGAGGGCGGTCCGGCCGAGGCGCTGCTCCGGGCGGCGGGGCAGGCGGACACCGTCTGCCGGGACACCGCCAGGCCTCTCGCCCGGCAGGCGGCCGACCCTTGTGCCGGCGCACCGCTGCCCGGCGGGGCGGACCGGACGGAGCCCGCCGCGGCCCGCACTCCCGCGGGCGGCACGGCCCTCGCGGCGCTGGCCGCACACTGCCGGCGGCAGCGTGCGACCGTGCTGCTGGACGACTGCGACCCGGTGCTCGCCGAGTGCGCACAGCTCGTGCGGCGGCTGCTGCGGGCCGATCCGTCGCTGCGCATCGTGGCGACCGCACGGGGCCCGCTGGGACTGGCCGAGGAGCGGGTCGTCGGCCTCGCGCCGCTGCCGGTGACGCTGGGCGAGGGGATCGCAGGACCGGCGGTCGAGCTGCTGGCCACGCGGGTCGCCGGCACCGGGACGGCAGCCGCGGCGCCCGAGCTGCTGGTCACGGTGTGCCAGGCGCTGGAGGGCTCACCGCTGGCGATCGCCCTGGCCGCGCACCAGTTGGACCGGATGTCCCTGCCGCAGCTCGCCGCGCAGGTGGGCACGGACGGTCCGCTGTTCTACTCCGGGCCGGCGGCAACCGTGCGGCACACCTCGCTGCACGCCGCGCAGGCCGCGGGCTACGCCCTCTGCTCGCCCACCGACCGCCGGGTGTGGGCCAGGCTCTCGGTGCTGCCCGGCGACTTCGACCCCTGGCTCGCCGGATGCGTCTGCACCAGCAGTGACGTGCCCGCGGCGGCGGTCGACGGCGCACTGGAACGGCTCCGTACGGCCTCGGTCGTCGAGCGCGTACGGGAGGCGGGTGGCGCGCACGAGGACACCGGTGCCGCGCTGCCGCCGCGCTACCGACTGCCGCGCGCCGCCCGGGACTTCGGGCGGACGCAGCTGCGTGAGGCGGGCGAGGAGTCAGCGGCACTGCGGCGGTTCCGGCAGGCCTGTGCGGCACTCGCGGCCGAGGCGCAGATCACCTGGCAGGGGCCGGACCAGCAAGTCGCCGTGCGGCTGGTGGAGGACGAACAGGCCAATCTCGACGCGGCGCTGACCCGGCCGCCGCAGGACGCGGAGGATGCGCTCGGCGCGCTGGAGATCGCGGTGTCCCTGTGGTTCCACTGGGCCGCCTGCGGCTTCCGCCGGGAGGGGCGGGCCCATCTGGACCGCCTGCTGCTGCTCTCCCGGGACGACACCGCGCTGCGGGCCCGGGCACTGTGGCTGGCCGGCTATCTCGCCGCGCAGGAACACTCGCTCACCACCGCAAAGGCCCTGCTCGACGAGGCCTGGAGGGCGGCCGTGATGCATGCGGACTCCGACGGACTGGCGCGTATCGCGCATGCGCACGGCGTGCTGGAGCTGTACCGCGGGAACACCGCGGCGGCCGTGGCGTGCCTGGAGGAGGCGGCCCGGCACCACTCCAGGGATCCGTGGTTCGGGCCGGGTCCCGCCCACAGCTGGGCGCTGCTCGCCATCGCGCTGGCGCCGCTCGACGCGGAGCGGGCGCGGACGGCGGCCCACCGCGCCTGGGAGACCCGGCACTGCGACGGCGATTTCTGGCTGTACTCGACGGTCCTCTACGCCCGTGCCATGACCGAGAGCGCCCACGGGAAGCCGACGGCGGCGCTGCGCGCCTGCCACAAGGCGCTGGTGGCCAAGAAGCTCATCGGCGACCCGCTGTTCATCGCGGGCGTCCGCAACATGCTGGCGGGCCTGCGCCGGACCGTGCGCGGCGGGGCGGCACGGCCGGACTCCGAGGCGGAGACCCCGTGGTGGCAGCGCGGCGGGCCCGGTGTACGGGCCCGGCCGTTCTTCTCGCGGCTGCGGGCCGGCTCCTGAGGGCCGGGCCGTCCGCGGCGGGCCGCCGGGGGAACACGCTGGGTGACGCGCCGACCGCGTTCGGGATGCGGGAGCCGGGGGCCGGTCGCATGCTGGGAGGCATGAAGCGTGCCCCCGTGATCGTGCACCCGCCCTGCACCGGCGGTCGCCGTGTGTCGCTCAACGGACAGGATCTGGGACGGGCGCTGCGGCCCGGTGATGTGGCCGCGATACTGCGCCGGGCCGGTTTCGGCACCGCGAATTTCGTCTGGGACGACACCGGACTCTTCGAATGGCGCGACGGCGGGCCCGATGTCTGGCTGATGCCCTGACGTGCCTCCGCCAACGGGCCCGCGGCGTCGGCCGAGTGGTGCCGAGTGCACCGCGGAACTGCCGTGGAGGGCCGTACGGACCGCGCGGAGGGCGCTGCGGCCCAAAAAAGAGGTCAGTCGACCGTCGCGGTGACCGGCGCCTGCGCCGCCTCGCGCGCGGCGGCCGCCTTCTTCGCGCGGTGCTTCATGAGGAGGAAGGACCCCGCACCGAACAGCAGCGCGGCGACCAGCCCGAGCCAGGAGAAGCGCTTGAGCCACGCCTCGGCGACCATGCCCACGCTGTAGATCAGCGCGGTGGTGCCGCCGGCCCAGATGATGCCCCCGAGGACGTTGGCGATCAGGAACTTCCAGTACGGCATCTTCAGCACGCCGGCGAGCGGTCCCGCGAAGATCCGCAGCAGCGCGACGAAGCGGCCGAAGAAGACCGCCCACATGCCCCACTTGTCGAACTTCGCCTCGGCCATGGCGACATGGTCGGGGCCGAAGTGCTTGGGGAACTTCCGGCCCGCCCACTGCAGCAGGGGCTGGCCTCCCTTGCGTCCGATCAGATACCCGATGGAGTCACCGAAGATCGCACCCGCGGACGCACAGGCACCCAGCACGACCGGATTGATGTGGTCCTGGGTCGCCGCGAGAATGGACGCGCTGACGAGGACGATCTCGCCGGGCAGCGGAATGCCCACGCTCTCCAGACCGATCACCACCCCCACCAGGAGGTAGACGCTCACGGCCGGTACGGTCTCGAGCCACTCCTGGATGTGCAACGCCGCTTCCTCCGCTGGTGTAGGGCCCCCGTGGGCCGTGCGCCGGCAGCCATGACAACGGTGCCGGTCGATCCCCTGGCGCGCCTCGGCACGCCCGGGAAGCGTACTCGATGGCTCCGGCGGAGGGCCGAATCCGAGTGTGCTGCGCAACACCCGTTCCCGTGGCCCGGTACGGGAGCCGAGCGACCCCTCGGGAGCGGCGACGGCCCGCCGTGCGGGGCACGACGGGCCGGGGAACCCCCGCTGTGAATCAGCTCACTTGTTGGGGCGCAGGGTCCACACGATGCTCATCTCGCCGGTGACCGCGCCGTCCTCGCGGGTGATGGCGATGTTCACGGGGAACTCCGGGCGCTCGCCGGCGTCGAGCTCGGCGACGACCTCGGCCACCGGCCGGCCCAGCTCCGCGGTGGCGGTGACCGGTCCCATGGCGAGCTTCTTGTAGCCGATCTCGGCGCGCACGGCCAGCGGCACCGCCCGGCCGAGCTGGTCGCCGAAGGCCGCCATCACGATGGCGCCGCTCGCCGACTCGGCGAGGGTGAACATCGCGCCGGCGTGCGGTCCGCCGACGTGGTTGTGGAAGTCGGCCTGGTCGGGCATGCGGACCACGGCGCGCTCGGCGGTGGTCTCGGCGAACTCGAGGTTCAGGGTGCGGGCCATCGGCACGGAGGCCGCCATCATTTCGCCGATCGACGGCAGGGTCTCGGAGGACATGGGCATCATGTTACCTAGCGGTAGCTTAGGTGTGAAGGGGCGGGCGCGCTCCGGCCGCCGGGGCCGACTCGAACGCCTCGGCCCCACGACAGCACCGCCGGAAATATCCGTGTGCGGCACACGCAGCGCCGTGCCTATCGTTGACGCCCATGCGGCCAGGACAACAGCACAGCGAAGACGGAGGGGTGCGGGCCCCGGCACACCCCGTGCGCCGGGCGGCGGGCGCCCCGGACCGGACGTGGTTGCCCGCGGCGCCCTCCGTGCCGGTGCCCTCGTGGTAGGGGCCCGTCCCGCCTGGGCGGGGCGCAACTACCTGCTGCTCACCGGCGCCACGGTCATCGCGAACCTCGGCAGCTCCGGCGCGCTGATCGCCACCGCCTTCGCGGTGCTCGCCTCCGGCGGCTCCGCCACCGACGTCGGCCTGGTGGCGGCCGCGCGGACGGTCGCGCTGGTCCTCTTCCTGCTGCTCGGCGGCGCGGTCGCCGACCGGCTGCCCCGGCACCGTGTGATGGTCGCCGCGAACGCCCTCAGCTGCGCATCCCAGGGCCTGTTCGCGCTGCTCGTCCTGACCGGTGAGCCGCGGTTGTGGCAGATGACCGTGCTGGCGGCCCTCGGCGGCACGGGGCAGGCGTTCTTCGCCCCGGCCGCCGAGGGCATGGTGCTCGCCAGCGTCTCCGGCGACCAGGCGGGGCGTGCGTTCGCCGTGTTCCGTATGGGCATGAACGGCGCGAACATCGGCGGCACCGCGCTCGGCGGCGCCCTGGTCGCCGCGGTCGGCCCCGGCTGGGTGCTGGCCGTCGATTCCGCCTCCTTCGCCGTCGCGGGCCTGCTGCGCGCGTTCCTCGACGTCGAGAAGGTGGCCACGCGCGCCCCTGGCGGCGGTGTGCTGCACGATCTGCGGGACGGCTGGCGCGAGGTCGTCTCCCGGCCGTGGCTGTGGACGGTGGTGGTGCAGTTCTCCCTCGTCAACGCGATGGTGTCGGCCGCCGAGGCGGTCTACGGGCCGCTGGTCGCCGAGCAGCATCTGGGCGGACCCGGGCCCTGGGGACTGGCACTGGCCGCCTTCGGTGCGGGCACGGTGGGCGGCGCCCTCATGATGACCCGGGTCAAACCGCACCGTCTGCTGCTCACCGGCTCGCTGTGCGTCTTCCCGCTGGCCCTCCCGTCCGCCGCGCTCGCCGTGCCCCTCCCCGCGACCGGACTCGGCATGATCATGTTCGGCACCGGGGTCGCGGTCGAGGTCTTCGCGGTGATGTGGATGATGGCGCTGCACCAGGAGATCCCCGAGGAGAAGTTCTCCCGGGTCTCGTCCTACGACTGGCTCGGGTCCCTGGCCATGGTCCCGCTCGCCACCGCGCTGGCCGGCCCCGTACAGGACCTCATCGGCCGGCAGGCCGCGCTGTGGGGCTGCTCCGCCGTGATCGTGCTGCTCACGGGGGCGGTGCTGTGCGTGCCCGACGTACGGCGGCTGACCCGGCGTACGACCCCGGAACCGGCCGCCGAAGGGGCGGTCTCCCGCGCGGCCTGGGCGGGAGAACCGCACACCGCGGAGGCGGAGTGACCGGCCTTCGCGGCCCTGGTGCGGGGGCGCGGCGGTCCATGCTCAGCCGACGCTGAACGCACCGTCCGGCGGCAGCGGGGACGCCACCGCCTCGGCGTCGCGTACGGGGACCGCGTCCGCGATCAGCCGCCGCAGCGCCGCACCGTGCTCGACGCGGGCCGGGAACGCGTCACCGGCCGTCCGCCGGGCCAGTGCGGCGACGGGGAGCGGTGCCGGCGAGGCGAGCAGCACGGCATTGCCGAACCGGCGGCCGCGCAGCACCGAGGGCTCGGCGATCAGTGCGAGATGCTCGAAGACCGCGGCGAAGTTGGCGAGTTGGCCGCGCAGGAAGCCGAACGGGGCACCGTCCGCGAGGTTCGCGGCGTAGCAGCCGTCCGGCCGCAGCACCCGGGCCGCGGCCCGCGCGTACTCGATCGAGGTCAGATGCGCCGGCACCCGCGAGCCGCCGAAGACATCCGCCACGATCACATCGGCGCTGCCCTCCGGCGCCGCCACCAGGGCCGTCCGGGCGTCCTCGGCGTGCACCGTGATCCCGCTGTCGCCGGGCAGCGGCAGGTGTTCCGTCACCAGGGCGAGCAGCCCACGGTCGGCCTCGACGACGTCCTGCCGTGAGTGCGGGCGGACGGCGGCGAGATAGCGCGGCAGGGTCAGCGCCCCGCCGCCCAGGTGCAGCACATCGAGCGCCCGGCCCGGGGCGGCCACCTCGTCCAGGGCGTATGCCAGCCGGCGGACGTACTCGAATTCCAGATGGGTCGGCGCGTCGAGGTCCACATACGACTGGGGTGCGCCGTCCACCGTGAGCAGCCAGGCGCGCGGGCGGTCGACGTCCGGCAACAGCTTGGCCGTGCCGCAGTCCACGGTCCGGGTGACGGGTATCGGCTCGGGTGCTTCGTCCACCGTCCCATTGTGCCGGTGCGGCCACGGTGTCCCGGCCCCGGCCGCCCCGGCGGGCCGGTTGCACGCCCTGCGCCGGCGGTCAGGCGATCGGCCCGCCACCGGCAGCCATCGGCGCGACGACCACCACCCGTTCGTATCCGGTGGCCAGATCGGCGTTGGCACTGCAGTGCACCCCGCCGTCGATCCACCGGGTGCCGTCCATGGTGACCGGCGGATGGATACCGGGAGGCGGCTGCGCCCGGCACCCGGAGAAGTGCCAGGCGCAGCCTTCTGACCTGCGGTGTTCTACTCCTCGACGGTGCGCACCGTGCCCGCGCCGACCGTGCGTCCGCCCTCGCGGATCGCGAAGCCCAGGCCCCGCTCCAGCGGCACGTCCCGGCCCAGTTCGACCGATACCGTCACCGTCTCGCCGGGCCGGGCGACGCCCCGCTCGCCGAGATCGAGGTCGCCGACCACGTCCGCGGTACGGATGTAGAACTGCGGCCGATAGCCGGTGGACAGCGGCGTACGGCGGCCGCCCTCCTCGGTGGAGAGCACATACACCTCGGCGGTGAAGCGGCGCCGGGGGGTGACGCTGCCCGGTGCGGCGACCACGTGCCCGCGGCGCACCTGGTCACGGTGCAGACCGCGCAGCAACAGCGCGACGTTGTCCCCGGCCTCGGCGGACTCCATGGGCTTGCCGAACGTCTCCAGCCCGGTGACCGTCGTCTCGGTCTCCGCGCCGAGCACCGCGACCCGGTCGCCGACCCGCACCGTGCCGCGCTCGACGGCTCCGGTGACGACCGTGCCGCGGCCGGTGATGGTCAGCACGTTCTCCACCGGCAGCAGAAACGGCGCGTCGACATATCGCTCGGGCATCGGGACATAGGTGTCGACGGCGTCCAGCAGCGCCTCGATCGCCGCCGTCCAGCGTGGGTCGCCCTCCAGGGCACGCAGCCCCGAGACCCGTACGACGGGTACATGCTCCCCGTCGTAGCCGTGCGCGCTCAGCAGTTCGCGCACCTCCAGCTCCACCAGGTCGGTGAGCTCCGGGTCGCCGGCGTCGGCCTTGTTGAGGGCGACGACGATGTGCCGGACGCCCACCTGCTTGGCGAGCAGCACATGCTCGGCGGTCTGCGGCATGATCCCGTCGAGTGCCGAGACGACGAGGATCGCGCCGTCGAGCTGCGCCGCGCCGGTCACCATGTTCTTGATGAAGTCGGCATGGCCGGGCATGTCGACATGGGCGTAGTGCCGGGTGCCGGTCTCGTACTCGACATGCGCGATGTTGATGGTGATGCCGCGGGCGGCCTCCTCCGGGGCCCGGTCGATCCGGTCGAAGGGCACGAACGTGCCACTGCCGCGCGCGCTGAGGACCTTGGTGATGGCCGCGGTCAGCGTCGTCTTGCCGTGGTCGACGTGGCCCATGGTGCCGATGTTCACGTGCGGCTTGGTGCGCACATATGCCGTCTTGGGCATGGTGTTCTTCCTCGCAACAATGCGGTGAGGACGGCGACTTGGCGCCGTGGGGACCCCTGAACCCGGCCGACCCTCCCCCTGCGGGGTCCGCCGGACGATCCGGAGAGGGTCAGCTTCGTGCGCCGTCGGCCGCCGCGGCGGCCGGGACGGCGACCGCTGCGGCGGCAGTGACTGCGGAGACGCAGGCGGCGAGGGCCGCGAGGAAATCGACGGCAGCCTTCAGCTCGTCCGCGACTGCGGACGGGAGCGGGAGGAAGGCGTACCGGAACATGCGCCCTATGGTGCCGGGTGCCCGCTGCCGCGTCGAACGATTTATCCGGCGGCCGTCCCGGTGCGCCCGGACGGGTCGCCGGCCGCCGACCGGCCCGGCGGCGTATCCGGCGCGGCGTCAGGACGCACCGATGCCCGGCGGCTCACGCACCGACGCCCGGCGGCTCACGCACCGTCGCTGCCATTACGGCTCCCCGGCAGCCCCGTCGGATACGCTCCCGGAGTGTTCCCACCCGCCGCAGCGCCCGCCGGCCTCGCCGCGCGCTGCGCGCGCGTACTGCTGTCTCCCCGGGCCCGGCTGTGCCTGCTGGTCACCCTGCTGGCCTGCGGCGCGGCCGTGACGCTCTGGTGGCAGCCGCAGCATCTGCTGACCGGCGCCCGGCCCGCCCGGTCGTCCGGCCCTGCCGCTCTGGTGCTCTTCGCCCTGGCATACGGCGCGTGCACCAGCGCCTTCGTCCCGCGCCCGGTCCTCAATCTCGCGGCGGGGGCCCTCTTCGGCAGCCAGGCCGGGCTGGCCACCGCGCTCGCCGGTACGGTGCTGAGTGCCGCGCTGACGTTCGGGCTCGGCCGGCTGCTCGGACAGGACGCCCTGCGCCCGTTGCTCCGCGCCCGCTGGCTGACGGCCGTCGACCGGCAGTTGAGCGAGCACGGCTTCCGCTCGATGCTGGTGGTCCGGATCCTCCCCGGTCTGCCGTTCTGCGCCATGAACTACTGCGCCGCCATCTCCCGTATGGGCTGGGGCTCCTATCTGGCCGCCACGGCACTCGGCAGCATCCCGAACACCGCGGCCTACGCCGTGGCCGGCGCGCGGGCCTCGACGCCCACCTCACCGGTGTTCCTCGCAGCCATGGGCTTCATCGCGATCAGCGCTCTGGGCACGCTGGTGGTGGCGTGGTGCAAACGCAAGGCGCTGCGCGAGGGCTGACAGCGGTTCGGGCGGGCACGGCGTTCCCGGCGACGGCCACGGGGCGGGCGACTGTGGAGCCGGCAAGCGCGGCCGGGCCGGCGCGGATCGCGCGGCCCCCGGGCGGGCAGGTGCGGCAAGGCGGGCGGCCACCGTACGTCCAGGGCCCTTTGGCCGCCCGGACATCTTCGGACGTTACGCTGCCCCCTGTCGGCGATGATCCACATCCGCCGCCACCGTCCGCTTTCTCCCCTCTTGCGCAGGTCAGCGCCTGACCACCCTTGGATAGCGTATTTTCCATGTCTTGGTTTGAATCATTCGTCCTCGGACTCGTCCAAGGGCTGACCGAGTTCCTGCCGATCTCCTCCAGTGCGCACCTCCGTCTGACGGCGGCGTTCGCGGGCTGGCAGGACCCCGGTGCGGCGTTCACCGCCATCACCCAGATCGGCACCGAAGCGGCCGTCATCATCTACTTCCGCAAGGACATCGGGCGGATCGTCTCGGCCTGGGCGCGCTCCCTCTTCCGCCGGGAGCTGCGGCACGATCACGACGCCCAGATGGGCTGGCTGGTGATCGTGGGCTCGATTCCGATCGGTGTCCTGGGCATCACCCTCAAGGACGCCATCGAGGGCCCGTTCCGCGATCTGCGGCTGATCGCCACCACCCTCATCGTGATGGGTGTGGTGCTCGGCATCGCCGACCGCCTGGCCGCCCGCGACGAGACCGGCGGTCGGCACCGGGCCGCCAAGCAGCGCAAGTCCCTCACGGATCTCAGCGTCAAGGACGGTCTGCTGTACGGCATCTGCCAGGCCATGGCGCTCGTCCCCGGCGTCTCCCGCTCCGGCGCC
This sequence comes from Streptomyces lydicus, assembly GCF_004125265.1. GTDB lineage: Bacteria > Actinomycetota > Actinomycetes > Streptomycetales > Streptomycetaceae > Streptomyces > Streptomyces lydicus_C. The sequence continues at coordinate 8,104,921 of NZ_RDTE01000003.1, read as the reverse complement.
ACGATCAGCGGCGGCCTCCTGATGGGCTACACCCGAGAATCCGCGGCCCGCTACTCCTTCCTGCTCGCCATCCCGGCGGTATTGGCCTCCGGCGTCTTCGAACTCAAGGACGCGGGCGAGGGCCACGTCTCCTGGGGCCCCACCCTCTTCGCCACGCTCATCGCCTTCGTCGTCGGCTACGCCGTGATCGCATGGTTCATGAAGTTCATCTCCCACAGGTCCTTCATGCCGTTCGTCGTCTACCGCATCCTCCTGGGCATAGCCCTGTTCGCCCTGGTCGCGGCGGGGACCCTGACGCCGCATGCGGGCGAGACGGCAGGCTGAGAGGACATGTGGCCAGGCCCTCGGGAAGGGCGGGCCTGCGACCGACACCGACGGGCGCTCAACGGCCTGGGAATCAGGGGGCGAGAGATCAAGGGGTCAGAGGGTCAGGGGATCAGCACACAGTGGTTCTCGATGACCCTGCCACTGCGATCCAGGCCTCCGCAGACGGCCAATCGCGGATACGCCCTGATCTCACGGTTGACGACGAACCGCCACCGCGACACGTTGGCCTTGCGGTTCCCGTAATCGCCCACGAAGGCGCGCAAAGTCCCCGGCAGTCCGTCCCGCGTCGTGACGGTGATGTCCTGGACGTAGTCGCGCCCCTGGTAGGCCGTGGCCACGCAGATGTAGGTGCCGCAGGTGGACTTGACCTCGGCGCTCGCCGGTGCTGCGGTCGCCAGCCCCAGCGCACCAACGGCGGCGAGCGCCGCCCCGACCGTCGCCGAGCGCCGCCGTGCCATGGTCACCGGCCGGCCCCTCTCGTGTCGCGTGTGCACCACAAGACCCCCTTGTCTACTGCTCGCAGTCGGCTGACCGCACCACTGTCCACACTGTCGCGGGCGCTCCCGGATTCGACAAGGAGCAAGGAGCAAGGAGCAAGCAGTCTCTTGGGCTCTCTGCGTCCCCGCTCAGGAATCCCGGTGGGGACGCGTCGCCCTCGGCCGGGCCGGTGCCGGCCTGCGAGGCAGGGTGGGGTACGGATCGCACGTGCATCGTGTGGGCTCAGGAACTGAGATGGTATTGGGCCCAGGGCTGATGGGCCGGCGCGGCATCCTCGTGGGAGGGCGCGAGGGGCCCCCACGGGGCGAGAGCGTTGTCCCATTCCGAGGCCAGGGCCGCCATGTCCGGTACGGACTCCGCGGGCGGCATGGCGCCGGTGTGCCAGGCGGACGCCATCTGGTGCCCCGAGTGCGTGGCGTTCCAGGAGTTCGTCTGCTGTGCGGGGATGGTGTATTCGGACTCGTGCACCTCGCCGGTGCCGCGCCGGTGGCGTCCCGCATGGCTCTCTACGGGGCCGGGGTAGAACCGCCCCTGGGCGGAGAGTTGTTGGGCGCGAGTGACCAGGCGGGTGAGATCGAGCCCGAATTCGGCGGCGAGTTCCCGCAAATCCACCCCGGTCTGCCAACTGCCGATCAGGACCGCGTCCATCGCCGGGGACCAGGTCTGTTCCGCTGCCCCCGGGCCTCCGGCCCCTTCGCGGGGCAGGCCGGTGGGACGCGTTCCGGCAATCGGGTTCTGGTGGGAGTATTCGGCGGCGGGATCGGGCGCCGGCGGGACCTCCTCCGGCTCCCGCAGTGGCGCGGCGGGAGTGGCGGCGGCCAGCAGCTCCTCGGCGACCGCACGGGCGTCGTCCTTGCCCACCGTGCGCCGGGCGATCCGTACTTCCCGCTCGTTCAAACCGAACAGACCGGCCACCGCACCGGTGCTGCCCACCGTTACCGCAAATGCCGCCAAAACCCGTGACCGGTCCGCCTGCGCCTCGTCAAGTCGGGCCTGTGCCTCGCGCACCCGCTCATCGCCCAGACAAAACGCTTCTGCCAGCACGGCGTTGCGGTCCCACAGCTCTCTAGGATCCATACCCATTCAACGGCTCTTGGCCAGAGGTGTCCCGACCCGGCCCGGCAAAGCACTCCAAAGCACTCATCGAACCACCAGATGACAATCACCCCGGCACCCGGGCGGCGATCGCCCGCGATCTGGTCGGGATGTCATATTCCCTGGTCACACGCTTGCGTACCTACTCGACGTGGATTGTCGGTGCCATGAGCTATTGTCATGATCAATGACATTTTCATAGTTCCATGTGCTCATGGGGGGGCCATGACTCATTTCTTCCGTACCTCTTCCCGGCTCGCGGGGGCGGTACTCACCGGAGCCGTGCTGTGCAGCACGGCGGCCTGCACGGCATCGGGCGACCGCCCGGCCGCCTCGGGGAGCATCAACGCCGCTCCGGTCGCCGCGGTACAGAAGGCCGTCGACAAGGGCGCCAGGCTCAACTCCGTCTCGTACCGGCTCTCCGGCAGGGTGCCGGGGCAGGGGACGATCGACGGCAAGGTGTCGTTCAGTATGCGCCCGCGCGCCATCGACATGCGCATGAAGGCTTCCGGGGGCAAGGAGGAGGGCGAGTTCTCGATGCGGCTCGTCGGGGACGCGGTGTATCTCGGCGGGGCCGGGAAGGCGACGACCGCGTTGGACGGCAAGCACTGGATCAAGTTCGCCATGAAGAACAAGGGGGCGAGCGCCCTCGGGGGGATGGAGCAGCAGGCGGACCAGGACCCGGCGGCGCAGGCTTCCCTGCTCCCCCAGTCCGACGACGTCAAGAAGGTCGGCGAGGAGATCGTCGACGGGGTGCGGACGTCGCACTACGCCGGTGTGGTCGAGGTGGCGGAGCTGCTGAACAAGCCGGGCATCAAGACCGCGCTGGGTGCCGAGCGCCGCAAGAAGGTGATCGAGCAGTATCGGCAGCTCGGGGTGAGCAAGCTGACGCTCGACATGTGGGTCGGCCCGGGCGACCGCACCGTGAAGTTCCGTGAGCGTGCGCAGGCGGCCCAGGGCCCGCTGGACATGACCATACGGTTCTTCGACGTCAACAAGCCGGTCAGGGTCCAGGCGCCGCCCGCTTCCGACACGGTGGATCTGGAGCAGAAGCTCAAGGAAGCAGGAAAGCGCCTGGGCTAGCGGCGTTGGGGCGGCGCGGCCTGGCTGTGTTGTCCGGTCAGGGTGCCGCCGCGCGGTGCGGGCTCGTCGAGGTGCGGGAGGCCGATCGGGTTGGGGAACGGCAGGACATCCGCGGCCAGGAGGCGGCGGACCAGGGGTTCGAGCGTATGGAGCAGCCCCTCGGTCTCCGCCTCGGGCAGCGGGTGCAGCAGCCGTCCGGCCAGCCGGTCGGTCGCCGCCTCGATGCGCTCGCGTTCCTGCCGGCCGTGTTCGGTCGCCTCCCCCCGTGGGTCCACGAGGCCACGGGCCCGCAGTCGGTCCGCCGCTTCCACCCACTCCTCCTCGCTCCAGCCGCGGTCCTGCCGCATGGTGTCCCGGGGGACGCGGCCCGCTGCGACGGCCAGGACCAGTGCCTCGCAGCCGTCGAGCCCTTCGTCGGCAAGCACCGCGAGATGGGCGTCGCCCCTGAACTCCCGCACGGTGGTGACCAGTTGCCACAGACGCTCGACAGGGTCGGCGTGGTCGCACAGCGCGCGGTTGGCGGCGAACAGGGGACGGGCGAGAGCCGGTGCCTCGTCGACGACGGTCTGGAGCGGGGGCAGCACCGCGGCTGCCGTGCGCTCCAGCCCGGGGGCGATCGCACGCAGCGCACGGGCCGCGCGACTGCCGCGCTCGTCGAGAACGTGTGCCGGGCTGACGACGCTCCAGGCCGCGGGCAGCGCACGGGCCACCATCTCCGGGGCGAACACTCCGAGTACTGCCGTGGCCGCCGCGGGCTCCACCGCCCCCATCGGCGCCGTGCGCGAGGCGAAATAGCCCATCCAGAAGCCCTTGAGGCCGAGGTCCTTGCCCAGGCGGCGACACCTGTCGTCGAAGTAGCAGACCGCATGCAGCGGCTCGGACAACAGCCAAAGCGATCGTGCGTGCAGCTCCATGCCCGCACGCTACCGCCGGCCGACGCCTGCCGCACCGCATCGCAGCGCGAAGGCCGCCCGCACAGGCACCCTCGGCGCAACCGACCCGAATCGAGGATCCATGGCGACACCCGACAACACAGAGATCATCAACAGCGCCCTCGACCACATCGTGGCGGGCTATGTCTTCCCCCAACGCGCCGCGGAGGCCGACCGGGCCCTGCGTGCACGGCTGGCAGCCGGTGAGTACGACGCGCTGAGCGGTGCCGCGCTCTGCGAAGCGGTCACCGAACATCTCCAGGAGGCCTGCCCGGACAAGCACCTCAGGCTGTTGTGGCAGGACGAGCCCCAGCCGCTCACCGCACCCGCGGACGACGGCGCGGGACGGGCGGCGTTCCTCGCCCTGATGCGGGCCGAGAACCACGGCATCCACCGCACTGAACAGCTCGACGGCAATATCGGCTATCTCGACGTGCGCTGCATAACCGACGCCGGGGCGGGCGCCCACGCGATCGGCGCGGCCATGGAGCTGGTCGCGCGCACTCGCGCCCTCCTTCTCGATCTGCGGAAGTGCCGGGGCGGCGCACCCACGGGCGCCGCGATGTGGTGCAGCTACTTCCTCCCCGACGACGAGGTGCACCTCAACGACCTCTACGAGCGCTCCACCGACTCCACCCGGCAGTACTGGACGCTCCCGTACCTGCCCGCGCCCCGCTATCTCGACCGTCCGGTGTACGTGCTCACCAGCGCGACCACCTTCTCGGGCGGCGAAGACGTCGCGTACACCCTGCAGGCCCACGGGCGCGCCGAGGTGGTCGGTGAGACGACGAGAGGCGGTGCGCACCCCACCGCCCGCCATCCGGTGACGGAGCACATCACGGTCACCGTGCCGACGGCCATGTCCGTCAACAGCGTCACCGGCACCAACTGGGAGGGCGTCGGCGTGCAGCCGGATCGTGCCGTGCCGGCCGAGAAGGCACTCGGGACGGCGCACGAGGAGGCGAGGGAGCGGTGGGGGCAGCGGTGAAGAGTCGGCGGAGGTGACACGCTCCGACGACAGGGAGTGCTGCGCGGAGCGCGTGGCGCCCGACGGCGGTCCGGTGTCAGCCGTCGGTGCGGCCGCCCGCGCCGAAGCCCGACTGCCAGGCCCACAGGTGGGTGCAGTTGGGGCACTGCAGGTGCAGGATGCTGCCCTTGTTCGACAGAAGGTAGCGCCAGTGATCACCGCAGGTGCGGCCGTCGAGGCAGGTGCCGCAGTCCTGGTGGTCCTGGCAGCGGGGGCACGGGACCCAGGCGCGGCGGCCGATGTCGGCGGTCGGGTCGAGCGGCAGCATGCTCAGCCCTGCCCGGGGCCCGGCAGCACCTCGGCGGCGACCAGCATGTCGTAGGTGGCCTGCTGCTCCGCGTCCAGACCCGAGTAGAGGAGCCGGTACGCCTCGTCCTCGCCCTCCACCACCGCGACGGGGTCCCAGGTGTCACCCAGCGCCGCGAGGACTTCGGCCCGCCGCCGGGCTTCGTGAGCGGCGAGGTCGAGCTCGAATATGTGGTGGTCAGAGGTGTTGCGGTCGTTCATGGTGCGCGTCCTGTACCACGTGCGGATGATGCGGACGTGTCTATCAAGCCGGGCGGCACTGAGGAAGCGTCAGGCGGAGCGGAGCGGGCCGGGAACCGCTGGAGTGAAGGATCGGTATCTCAACGTAAGGAAGCGAAATGGCGCATACCGACACCAAATGGAACCCCTGGCAAGGCGTTGCGAGCGGTATGCCGCATTTCGGCGGAATTCGAAGAGAATCCGAGGCGTGACGTAATTCATCCCTGTGGTGTCGGATCCTCCCGGCGGGGCGAGGGCCGGTGCGGACCGCCTCAGGGAGCGCCGGTGCCCCCGGCGGGGGACGGCGACCGGACGGGCAGGCGCCGTACCGCGACCGCGGCGGCGTCGTCGCCGAGCCTGCCGCCCGTGTGGGCCAGCAGGTCCGCGCGCAGCCGGCGCAGAACCTGCTGGGGATCGCCGTCGCCCCAGGCGCCGGCGCGCTCGGCAAGGGGGTAGAAGGCGCCCTTGTGGTCGCGGGCCTCACTCACCCCGTCCGTATAGAGCAGCAGCAGATCTCCTGGTGCGAAGGGGAAGGTCTCGACCTCGTAGTCCGGGGTGCCGGCCAGGCCGCCGAGGCCGATCGGCAAGGCGGTCCGCTCGCCGTACAAGGGGAGGGGAGCCTGCCCCTCGCGCAGCAGCAGCGGGGGCGGGTGACCGCAGTTGATGATGCGCAGCACGGGCCAGCGGTCGGGGAGGTCCAGCAGCACGGCGGTCGCGAAGGTCTCCTCGCTGTCGGCGACGGAGTCCGGGCCGGGAGCCGGGGCGACGGGAAGGAGGCCGTCGTTCTTGCCGGGGTCCGGTGCGGGCGCCGGCTCCGTCCCGGTGTCGGCGCCCGGCGCCTCGTACCACTGGCTGCTGTCCCAGCGGACGGCGCCGTCGAGGTGGACGGCCAGCCTGGGCAGGGTGGCCTGCCGGTGGGCGGCCGCCCGGAAGGCGCCGAGGAGGAGGGCGGCATCACCGTAGGCGGGCAGCCCCTTGCCCCGGACGTCGCCGATGATCAGCCGGGTGCTGCTGGTGGTGCGCGCCGCCGCGAACAGATCGCCGCCCATCTCCGCCTCCTCCTCGGCGGCCAGGTAGAACGAGGCGATCTCCAGGGCACCACTGCGCGCGGGCAGCGGCCGGAGCAGCACCTGCTGGGCGACCGCGGCCACCGAACGGCTCTGGGTGAGCCGGCGCTCGTTGCGGTCCCGTACGACGGTGAAGAGCACGACCAGGCCGGAGACGACCACCAGCGCGGCGATCTGGGCCTGCAGATTCGCGGTGAACAGCACCTGGCGCGCGATACCGATGAATACCTGGGCAGCCACCGCCAGCGCACCGATCGCGGCCGTCAGGCGGGGCCCGGCGAACGCGGCGGTGATCGCGGGAGCCGCGACGAGGAGGGGCCCCAGGTGGATGTCGGGCGGCGCGAGGACATCGATCACACAGACCGCCGCGATGAGCCCGATCGGGATCAGCACCAGGACGTGGGTCAGTTCCCGTCGTCCGTGCAGCGGTGTCCGCCGGGGAAGGGGCATGCCTCATGTTTGCACCCGGGCAAGCGAAATGCCCGGATGCCCCTTGTCGCCCCGTCGCCCCGCCACCCTTCCTCCCGCCGCCCTACCTCTCCCCGCCACCTCACCCCTCCCTACCGGGCGCCTCTCCCTTCAGGGCCGCAATGAGCAGATCGAGCGCGGGCTCGATCGCCGAGCCCGCCATCAGCGGAAGGTGGTCCCGGACGCGGTGCAGGCTGGGGAACTCCTCCGCGGGCAGACCGGAGTACCCGTCCCGCCAGGCCTGCTCGTCCGCCACGCGCTGGGCGGGTGCCAGCCGCAGCACGCCGGCGTCCAGTGCCGCGTGACCCAGGGCGGTGTCGACGAGTGCGTGGTAGCGGCGGACGGCGGCAGCCTCGTCGAACCCGGCCTGGAGCAGCAGACCGATACCCGTGTCGACCGCGTGCTGCTCATGGGGCCGGCCCGTGACCCGGACGGTGCTGAACGCGGCGATCTGCGGGTGGCGCAGTGCGGAGCGGTAGGCCCGCAGACCGAAGTCGCGCAGGTCGGCGGCCCAGTCGCCGCTGGGCGCGAAGCCGGTCATGGACTCGCCGATGAGGCGGTCGGCCAGCGCCAGCAGCAGATCCTCGGTGTTGCGGAAGTAGCGGTAGACGGCGGACGGATCGGCGCCGAGCGCCGCGCCGAGTTTGCGCACGGTGAAGGCCTGCGCCCCCTGGGCGTCGATCAGTTCGCAGGCGGCGTCGACGATGAGATCGGCAGACAGGACCACGCCTGAACTGGTCGGCCGGCGCCGCTTGCGCTCGACCGGGACGCGCTCGCTCTCCGCCACGCCGCACCCTTCCGCTTCGCTCCCGCCCCGGCCCCCGGGCCCTCTCAGGACAGTTAACCACCAGGTTACGTCAACACCGTTGACACAAGAATGAACGGCCTGTTTCATCGGCGGACATACACGGATCACCGCGGTGCCCCATCCCGCACCACCCCCTTCCGTACGACGCAGCCGGCCCCCGACCCCGGGCCCGGCCCGCGCCGTCCTGCCCCGCTTCACCCCGCACCTCCATGTCCCCCTGGCCCGCCCGAGACCGGTCCGGCCCGCAGCCCAAGGAGTGAGTGCCATGCCTTCCGCAGTGCAGCAGGACCCCGGCCCGGCGAGAATGCGCCGCTCGCTGGGGGTGAAGGACGGGGTGGCGATCGCCGCGTCGAGCACCGCCGCGACCACCAGCATCGGCATCGGTATGGGCACTCTGGCCGCATATACGGGACGACAGACGCCCGCCCTGTTGCTGCTGGCTTTCCTGCCCATCCTCGGGATCGCGCTGTCGTACGCCCGGCTCAACCGCATCGAGCCGAACTGCGGCAGCGGCTACACCTGGGTGGGCCGGTCCATCGGCCCCTGGCCCGGGTTCCTGACCGGGTGGGTGGTGCTGGTCGGAAGCGTGATCTTCATGGCCTACACGGGAGCGGTGACCGGCTCCGTGGTACTCCAGTTGGTCAACAAGCTGGGCCTGCGCAGCATAGGTGGGCTCCGGCTGGATCCGGCCTCGACCGGCATCAGCACCGCCGTCGGGCTGGTCGCGCTGGTGATCGTCACGGTCACCGCGATCACGGGTGTGCGCGCCGCGACCCGGCTGCAGATGTGGCTGCTGATCTTTGAGTACGCGGTCCTGCTGCTTTTCTGCGGCTACGCTCTCGCCACGGGTGACCAGCCGTTCTCCCTCTCCTGGCTCAACCCGTTCGAGATCTCCTCACCCCAGGCGCTGGCCCAGGGAATGGTGCTGGCGGTGTTCTTCTACTGGGGCTGGGACGCCGCGTTCAGCGTCAACGAGGAGACCCGCAACTCCACGGATGCGGCCCGCGGCGGACTGATCGCGCTGGTGACGATGCTGGGACTGTTCCTCATCGGTGCGCTCGCCTTCCAGCGGGTGATGAGCACGGAGGAGCTCATCCACAACGGGCCGCAGGCGCTCACCTTTCTCGGCAGCTCACTGGCGCCGGAACCCTGGGCCTCGCTGCCCCTGGCCGCCCTGATGTGCTCGGCCTTCGCCTCTCTCCAGTCGAACGTCATCCCCACCGCCCGCGGCACGCTGGCCATGGCCCGCGACCGCACTCTGGGCCCGGTCTGGCAGCGCGTGCACCCCCGCTACGGCTCCCCCGCCGTGGGCACCCTGCTGATCATGGCTCTCGCCGCGCTGCTCGCCGTGCTCGCGGTCGGCATCCCCAAGCTCAACGACATGATCCTGACCGCCGTGAACTCGATAGGCCTGACCGTGGCCTTCTACTACGGACTCACCGCACTCGCCTGCGCGGTGCGCTTCCGTGCCAGCCTCCGCGACGGAGTGGTGCGCGCGCTGCGCGATGTGATCGTCCCGGCGGTGAGCGCGCTGACGCTGTTCGGGCTCGGCGGCTACCTCGTCTGGGACTACGCGACCATGAGCGACCACTTCGAGGCGAACCCGGACAACGGCTGGTTCATGCTGCTGCTGCCCGCGCTGTTCATCGCGATGGGCCTGGCCACCGCCGCCTGGGCCAAATGGGTGCGCCGCGCCCCGTATTTCCGTACCGGCCAGGGGACAGACGCCGACTCGATCAACCTGCCGATGGACGCGGACGCCGCCGCGCTCCCCAGCCCGTCGGAGGGATGACCGCCCCTCCCGGACCCCCCTCCCGCAGCCCGCCGGCCTCGGTCCGTCACGACACTCGGCACAACCCCCGCAGACACCACAACCTCCGCAGACACCGCCACGACACCCGCTACGCCCCCGATCGCCCCGCACCCCATACACACCCGACACATCTGGAGCGACACCCCCCATGGATCTCAGCACCACCGTGGACCCCGAGCCCACCCCGGACACCGCCGCCCACGGCACCACCGATGGCGGCCCCGCCGACCTCGTCTTCCTCTCCGGCCCCGTGCACACCGTCGACGCCGCGCGCACCCGGGCGAGTGCGGTGGCGGTCCGCGGTGACCGCATCATCGCCGTCGGGCACGACGCGGAGGTCCGCGACCTGATCGGGCCCACCACGGAGGTCGTCGATCTGCACGGCAAGCTGCTCATCCCCGGCTTCCAGGACGCACATATCCACCCGGTAGGCGGCGGACTGGAGTTGGCGCTGTGTGATCTGAGCGCGGCCGTCACCGCCGAGGCGTACCGCGAGCTGATCAGCTCGTACGCGGCGGCGCATCCGGAGGCGGCGTGGATCACCGGCGGCGGCTGGTCCATGGAGGCCTTCCCCGGCGGCATGCCGACCCGGGAGTTCCTGGACGCCCTTGTCCCCGACCGGCCGGTGTTCCTCGTCAACCGCGATCACCACGGCGGCTGGGCCAACTCCCGCGCCCTGGAGCGCGCCGGGATCACCTCCCGTACGCCGGATCCGGCCGACGGGCGCATCGAGCGGGACGCGGACGGCCACCCGACCGGCATGCTGCAGGAGGGTGCCATGGAGCTGGTGGGCGGTCTGATCCCGGAGGCGACGCTCGCCGAACGGACCGCCGGGCTGCTCAGGGCACAGCGTCTCCTCCACGGGTACGGGGTGACCGCATGGCAGGACGCAATGCTGGGCCGCGCTCCCGGAGGGGCCGATCCCACCCCCGCGTATGTGGCCGCCCGGCGCGACGGCAAGCTCACGGCACGGGTCAGGGGGGCACTGTGGTGGGACCGGGCCCGTGGCGCCGAGCAGATTCCCGAACTCCTCGCTCGCCGGGAGGAGTTGACGGGCGGACGGCTCCGGGCGACCAGCATCAAGATCATGCAGGACGGCATCGCCGAGAACCACACGGCCGCCATGCTCAGCCCCTACCTCACCGCCTGCGGCTGCTCCTCCGACAACAGCGGTATCTCCTTCATCGACCCCGAGGACCTGCGGACCTACGTCACCCTGCTGGACGCGGAAGGCTTCCAGGTGCACTTCCACGCCCTGGGCGACCGGGCCGTACGCGAGGCCCTGGACGCCGTCGAGGCGGCCCGGTCGGCGAACGGCCTGCGCGACACCCGGCCGCACCTCGCGCATCTCCAGGTGGTCCACCCCGACGACATCCCGCGCTTTCGCCGACTCGGCGCCACCGCGAACATCCAGGCGCTCTGGGCGGCGCACGAACCGCAGATGGACGAGCTGACCATCCCCTTCCTGGGCCCACAACGCGCCGCCTGGCAGTATCCGTTCGGGGACCTGCTGCGCTCGGGCGCCACCCTCGCGGCGGGCAGCGACTGGCCGGTCAGCTCCCCCGACCCGATCGCCGCCCTGCATGTCGCGGTCAACCGCCAGGTGCCCGACGACCCGGCCTCGGCGCCGGTCTTCCTCCCCGAGCAGCGCATCGACCTGGGCTCCGCCCTCGCCGCGTACACGGCCGGCAGCGCCTACGCCAACCACCTCGACGACACCGGCACCATCCAGCCGGGAAAGCTGGCCGACCTGGCCGTCCTCGACCGTGACCCGTTCGACGGCGCCGCCGAGGAGATCGCGACGACCCGCGTACTGCAGACCTTCATCGGGGGGCGCCGGGTGTACGCGGCCGAGGACGCCTGAGCGCGTCGCCGCAGGGGCGGCGCGCCGCCCCTGCTCGGCGGCGTCGAGCCGGCCATCCGCTCGATGACCGGCTCCGCGTCGCTCACTCGATGACCAGCTCGACCTCGATGTTGCCGCGGGTGGCCTTGGAGTACGGGCAGTACTGGTGCGTCGCCTCGACCAGCTGCCGCCCGGTCTCGCCCGCGAGGGTGTCCGGCAGCTCCACCCGCATGACGACGGCCAGGCCGAAGCCGGTGTCGTCCTTGCCGAGGGAGACCTCGGCGGTGACCGAGACGTCCTTGGTGTCGAGCTTCATCTGGCGGCCGACGTTGCCCATCGCGCTGGCGAAGCAGGCCGCGTAGCCCGCGGCGAAGAGCTGCTCAGGGTTGGTGCCCGCGCCGTTGCCGCCGAGGGCCGGCGGCATGGCCAGGGCCAGGTCGATCCGGCCGTCGGAGCTGACCGCCCGGCCTTCGCGGCCGTTGGCGGTGGCGACAGCGGTGTACAGCGCGTCCATCACGGTTCCCCTTCGGTGGCGGGCGGCCGCTTCCCGGCCGCCCGATGGGCATCACAGTGACACACATTTAAGTTGCGCGCAACTAGATTGTGCACCACTAAATGCCGCGGCGAGCTAACCTGGCCCCATGACCTCCGCCACCAGGCCCCCGGTGCCCGACTCCGAACTGCTCCGCCTCGACCACCAGGTCTGCTTCTCGCTGCACGCCGCCTCCCGGGCGTTCGGCAGCGTCTACCGCGACGCCCTCAAGGACCTGGGCCTGACCTACCCCCAGTACCTGGTCATGCTGGTGCTGTGGGAGCACGGCCCCCGGCCGGTCAAGGCCATCGGCGAACAGCTCCGGCTGGACTCCGGCACCCTCTCCCCGCTCCTCAAGCGCCTGGAATCGTCCGGCCTGGTGCGCCGCGAGCGGAGCACCGAGGACGAGCGCTCGGTCACCATCCGCCTGACCCCCGCCGGCGACGAGCTGCGCGAGGCGGCCCTGCCCGTCCCCCGCAGAATGCTGGCCGCCACCGGCCTCACGATCGAAGAACTCCGCACACTCCAGGGCTTGTTGGGACGGGTGACCAGCGCCCTGGACGAGGCCTGACCCCGGAGAATCCCGGAGTCCCCCCGGCCCGGGCCCGTACCTCCCGCCGGTCCGCGGCGTTACGTACGTAGGTGCTTTCCGCGGCGCCCGCAAGGCGGGGCGCCGGCGCCCCGCCCCTCCCGGTGCGCTCATCACCCCATTGAGCTACCAAGGTTGGGGAGTCATCGGGACAAAGGCGTATAAAGAGGGGTCAAACCAGCCGGAGCCGCCGGTGAAATCCCGCCCACGACGCGGTTGGCAGCATCGCCTACGACAAGCGGAGGAGCGCCACGTGAACGCGGCAGAAGTTGTCAACACCTTGCTGGTCCAACGATTCGGGGTCTCCCCGGCCGACATCACCGATGAGTCCTTGCTGCGCGGCCTGCGCCTCGACTCCCTGGCGCTCGAAGAGCTCCGCGTCCTGATCGAGGAACGGCTGGACATCGACCTCGACGAGGTGTCGCTGACCCCGCGGAACACCGTGGGCCAGCTGGTGGCGGCCGTCGACGGCAAAGTTCCGGCATGACGGCCCGCCAGGAGCCGTTCGCCGCGGCCGTGACGGGACTGGGACTGGTGACCGCGGCAGGGGTGGGGGCGAAGGCCACCTGGCATGCCGTCACCCAGGAAACCGCGCCCGGCGGCGTGACCCACCAGGAGGAACTCGCCGATCTGCCCTGCGACTTCATGTACACCATTGCGGGTCTGGACACCACGGAACTGCTCGGGGTGGCCACCCAGCGGCTGATGGACCGCTTCGCGCAGCTCGCGGTGATCGCCGCCAGGGAAGCCGTCCTCGACGCCGGGCTCGACCCGGAATCCTGGGACAGCAGCCGGGTCGCGGTGGTCATCGGCTCCGCACACGGCGGGCTGCCGTTCTACGACCAGCAGCATGTCGCCATGGCCGGGCGCGGCGCCCGCCGGGTCTCTCCCAAACTCGCCCCGCTGACCGTCGTCAACAGCGCCGCCAGCAGTGTCTGTATGGACCTCGGCGCCCACGGCCCCAGCCTGGGCGTGGCCACGGCCTGCTCCTCCGGGACCGTCGCCCTGGGCACCGCCCACCAACTGCTGCGCGCCGGGGTCTGCGATATCGCCCTCGCCGGCGGGGCGGAGTCGGTCCTCTCCCGGCTGCTGATCGCCAGCGCCTGCCAGATGAAGGCGGTCTCCACCCGCCGGGACGATCCGGCCACCGCGTGCCGCCCCTTCGACGCGGGCCGGGACGGCTTCGTGGTCGGCGAGGGCGCCGGGCTGCTCGTACTGGAGCGGCCGGAGCACGCCAGGGCTCGTCACGCCCCCGTGCGGGCCCACCTCCGCGGCTACGGCGCGTCCAGCGATGCCTACGCGGCGGTGGCCCCCGACCCCGAGGGCAAGGGGATCGAGCGGGCACTGCGCACCGCGCTGGCGGACGCGGGGGTGCAGGCCGGCGACGTCGGCCACGTCAATGCGCACGGCACCTCGACGGTCGCCAACGACCACATCGAGGCCGCCGTGCTGCAGCGGGTTCTCGGCGATCACCCCCTGGTCACCTCGACCAAGGCGATGACCGGGCACGCGCTGGGCGCCGCGGGCGGGATCGAGGCCGCGCTCACCGTGCTCGCCCTGGAGCAGCAGCTGGTGCCCCCGACCGCCAACCTCGAGGTGCTGGATCCGCGGATCCCGGTCGACGTCGTGCACAAAGAGGCCCGGCAGGCGGCATTCGACTGCGCGGTCAAGACGTCGCTCGGCTTCGGCGGGCACAACGCCGCACTGGTGCTGACCCGCTAGGGCCTGTCCGTAAGGTCCCGTCGCGGGACAACAGGCCCGAGGCCGCCCCGGCACGCCGCGCCGGCGTGGGCGTTCCCGCCGGTGCTTCGAGAAGGAATCTCACATGTCCGAGGAAATGATCCGCTCCTTGTCGGTGGACGGGGTGTCCTACTCCTACCGGCGCCTGCGGCAGCCGGAGCGGATCACCGAACCCGTGCTGGTACTGGGCGGTGCGCTGCAGGGGATGTTCGGCTGGCCGCAGATGGAAGATCATGTGGGGCCGCTGGCGGATGTGGTGACCGCCGACCTGCCGGGCATGGGAAGCGCCGACCCGCTTCCCCCGGGGCCGAGCATCGATGTCGTCTGTGCGGCGATCAAGGGCATCATCGACGATCTGGGCGTCCCGCGGATCAATCTCTTCGGCTTCTCCTACGGGGCGGGCCTGGCCTACGGATGCGCCCGGCGGTTCCCCGGGCGGATCGCACGGCTCGCCTTGGGCGGGGTTCCGGCGCACATCAGCGAGGCGCAGAAGGAGCTGTGGCGGCGGGCGTCCGGCCACCTCGCGCAGGGCGACACCGAGGCCTTCGCCACCCTGGTCACCGAGGGGCTGATGTGCCTCGACGACCGCCGGCACGTCGCCCACCGGAAGCTGGCGTACCGCTACGTACGGCGCTCGATGCTGCATGCGGCCCGCAACTCCCGGCACGCCGTCGACTCGCTGCGCCGCGGGATCTCGGACCGCCCGGACTTCTCCGCCGGCCTGTCGGGCATCCCCACACTCGTCTTCAGCGGTGAGCACGACACGGTGACCTCGCCGGCCCGGCAACGGCACTTCGCGTCCACCATTCCGGGCAGCCGCTTTCTGACGATTCCGGACGCCGATCACTGGGTGGTGCTCGAACGCCCGCAGGATGTCGCGGACTTGGCCGCCAGGTTCTTCACCGACGGGGCGCTGGGCTCGGCGCCCGCCCTCGCACCGGTGGCGCGCGAGCGTGAGGAGGCGCCGGCGGCCGGTCCGGCGTGCGCGTGATCCGGCGGCCGGTCCGGCGTGCGCGCGATCCGGCGGCCGGTCACCCGAGATAGCATTCCCTTGCAGTTATATAGCCGTAGCGGCATCATGATGTCATGCCCCTACCGTTCGACGTACTAGCGGAGCCGAGCCGGCGCAAGATTCTCGACCTGCTCCTGGAGCGCCCACGGCTGGTCGGCGAGCTCACCCAGCAGCTCGGACTGAGCCAGCCCGGCACCTCCAAGCATCTGCGGGTGCTGCGCGAGGCCGGCCTGGTCCGGGTCCGACAGGACGCCCAGCGCCGCTGGTACGAGCTGCGGCCCGAGCCCCTGGCGGAGCTGGACGCCTGGCTCGCGCACTACCGGCATCTGTGGACCGGGTCCCTTGACGCCCTGGAACGGCATCTCGACGCCATGGAGGACGACCCCCGATGAACCCGCACTCCGACAGCCTCACCCCCGCCGGCGACGGCCGGAACACCCTGCGCATGGAGCGCAGGCTGGCGCATCCGCCCGCGAAGGTCTGGTCGGCGATCACCGATCCGGCACACATCGGGCAGTGGTTCCCCTCCGAGGTCACCGTGGAGCTGCGGCCCGGCGGAGCGATGACCTTCACCATGCCGGGTGTGACCGATATCGCCATGACCGGTACGGTCACCGACGCCGAGGAGCCCCGGCTGTTCGCCTTCACCTGGGGAGAGGACCACCTGCGCTGGGAGATCGCTCCGGACGGCGACGGCTCGCTGCTGACCTTGGTGCACACCTTCGGCGACCGGTTCGGCGGCGCGAGCTTCGCCTCCGGCTGGCACCTGTGCCTGACCGCGCTCTCGCAGCTGCTGGACGGCGCGCCGACGGCCGTCCCCCGCGACACCGGAGAGCTGCACGAGGCGTACGTCGAGCAGTTCGATCTCGGACAGGGCGCCGCCGAGGACACCCCGAGCGGGCCGCGGATCCGCTTCGAGCGCCAGCTCGTGCGGCCGGCCGAGGCCGTCTGGGCGGCGCTGACCTCGGGAGACGAGCCCGTGGAAGGTGAGCCCGCGCCGGCCGGCTTCACCTCCCGGGAGGCGCCGGCCGGACCCGTCACCGAGGTACGGGCCCCTTCCGTGCTCGCCTACCGCAGGGGTCCGGAAGGCACGGTCCGGTGGGAGCTGGGCCGGGGCACCGGTCATGGCGCCCGGCTCGTCCTCGTCCAGACCGGCCCGCCGGGTGCCGATGCGGATGCGGCACTGCGGGCGTGGCACGACCGCATCGAGCATCTTGCGGCCCGGCTACTGGAGAACTGACACCGACCGGCAGTCCCCGGTCGGCGGCGCCACCGTGTTCCCGCGCCCCCCAGGAAGGCCCTGGGGGGCGCGATGTCATGCAGGCGCGATGTCATGCAGGCGCGGCGCCATGAAGGCCCGCTCCGCAATACCCCGAAATGCCCCGCCGGGCGCCGCGCCGGCGCCTTTCAGAATTGCCTCTTATCCCTGCGACCCAGGGCGCTCATCCATGTGAGCCAGGCAACTTTGCGGTGCCGCGAAGGGGGCTCGGTCGCCGGTTCCGGGTGATGCCCGGCACGCGACGTACGTCACGTACGAGCACACCTAGTCGGTGCCTTTCCCTGCCCTGAGCGCGAAACACCGCATTTACAACGGACATCTCACTGCATCTCACGAAGATAGGTAGTACAAGGCACCTTTGCCTCTATCCAGGGCGCTGGCTAAGCATGTTCGGCGTAGCACCGAGAACGAGCCTGCGGACTCAGCCAGAGCGGCGAACGCGGCCAATGCCCCTCGGTCTCACGCGCCAACCGAAGGCCGCCTCCCCGCCATCAAGCCCTGGAAGAGGTCAGAACCCCCATGCTCAACTTCGCCCTGTCCCGCCCTGCCCGCATCACCCGCGCCCACAAGATTTCCGCGGCGCTGGTGGCCACCGCGAGCGGCGCCGCGGCGCTGGCGTTCACCGCGACGCCGAGCAACGCCGAGACCACCGCCGCCCACGCGCCGTCCACCGTCAAGCCCGTCAGCGCCAACGGCCTTCCGCTCACCGCGAAGGACCGTGCGGACGACGGCACGAAGGGCCGGCAGCTCGCCTCGTCCGTCACCGCCGGTCTGAAGGTCACCGCGGTCGAGAAGCAGGGCCACACCGCCCAGCAGGCCGCCAACCGGTCGGTCGAGCGCAAGGTCATCGCCGCGCCCAAGTCCGCTCCCAAGGCAGCGCCGAAGGCCGCCCCCAAGCGCTACGCGAACAACCTGGACGGCTGGATCCGCGAGTCGCTCGACATCATGAAGGCCAAGGGCATCCCCGGCTCCTACGAGGGCCTGCACCGCAACATCATGCGGGAGTCCAGCGGCAACCCCAACGCCGTCAACGACTGGGACATCAACGCCATCAACGGCATACCCTCCAAGGGCCTGCTGCAGGTGATCCAGCCCACCTTCGACACCTACCACGTGTCGGGCACGCCCCATAAGCTCACCGACCCGATCGCCAACATCACCGCCGCCGCCAACTACGCGGCCCACCGGTACGGCTCGATCGACAACGTCAACTCGGCCTACTGAGCCGGAGCGACGCGACCGTGAGGACGGTCGGAGCAGACTGATACGGGCGCCGCAGTGCGGCGCCCGGCACGGCAACGGCAGTGGCCCTGCCCGCATCTCGCGGGTGGGGCCATCGCCGTTGCCATGGCCGTGGCGATCGCCGCGGCCTTCGCCATTTTCGTGTCCCTTGCCGCCGCCGTCCGCGGCGCGGGTGCCGGGCGTCGGCTCCCGTGCCGGTGCCCGGGCCCTGCGCCGCGCGTCAGAAGCGGTCGCGTCGGACCGTGCCGCCACCGAAGACGGTGTCGAGGATGTGGCCGGCGAGGCGAAGTCCCGCGCGCTCCCTGGGCGTGAGCGGGTGGTCGCGGTGCCAGCCGCGCTGGTGGTGGCTGTCGGCCGGGGTCGCGGCGGCGACGCCCGTCGCGAGGAAGCCCGAGACGAGAAGACCGGTGAGAACGACGGCAAGACGACGGAGCATGAGCACGTCCCTACGAGGAGTGATGGCTGTGTGCGGTGCCACCCTCGGGGAGCCGGGGGTGCGCAGTCATGCGACAGCTCCGGGTGCTGCTGCGAACGGACCAGCAGCACCGCCGTATCGCCGTACCGAGGACTCACCAACGGCCCATCCGGCATGCGCCCTTCCCTGTTCCGCACCCACGTGCAGCAGAGCCCCGCCCGCTCGTGAATCGGCGCACAATTGCCGCCCTATTGGGCCCCGGACACGGTGCGCCGCACCACATTCGGAGATTCCCGGGCCGACGCACCGGGCAATTTCCGGGACGGATCTGCTGCCGTCCGCACGCAAAACAGCGCCGGAGACCGGTAATTCCGGTGTGAGCCAGGCAACTTATACGGACCGGCCGAGCGGCCTCGGAAGGCCCTCCCAGGTGACTCGCGGCACGCGACGTACGTCACGTACGAGCTTTCCTAGTTGATTTCTATGCGGCCATTCCGGGCCAACGCCGCCAGAAACGCTTATCACTTCAGGTATCCGGGTTTACCTCACGAAGATGAGTAGTACCGAGCACCATTGCCTCGATTCGGGACCGGCGTTAACCATGGATTCCGACGCACTGAGAGCGAGCTTGCGACTTACGCCCCACGGCAATCGCGGCAAAGACCTCCGGTGCGGAACGCGCCGCCAAAAAGGCCGCCTCCCCGTCCCCAGTACCTGGAAGAGGTCAATCTGCATGCCTAGCTTCACCCTGCCCCGCATTACCCGCATCACCCGCACCCACAAGATCGCCGTGGCCGTCCTGGCCGGCGCGGGTGCCACCTCGGGCCTGGCCATGACCTCGGCTCCGGACACCGCTCAGGCGGCGTCCGCGCACGCCCCGGCCGCGGTCAAGCCCGTCGATGCGAAGGGACAGCCCGGCAAGGCCGACGACGCCAAGACCGGCCGTGCCGTGACCGCCTCGGTCGCCGGCCACACCAAGGTCACCGACGTCGCCGAGCAGCACAGCGCCCAGCAGGCCGCCAGCCGCTCCACCGAGCGCACCGGCATCAAGGGCTACTCGAACAACCTGGACGGCTGGATCCGCCAGTCCCTGGACATCATGAAGGCCAAGGGCATCCCCGGCTCCTACGAGGGCCTGCACCGCAACATCATGCGGGAGTCCGCCGGTAACCCCAACGCCGTCAACGGCTGGGACGTCAACGCCGTCAACGGCACGCCGTCCAAGGGCCTGCTGCAGGTGATCCAGCCCACCTTCGACAGCTACCACGTGTCCGGTACGCCCAAGAAGCTC
This sequence comes from Streptomyces lydicus, assembly GCF_004125265.1. GTDB lineage: Bacteria > Actinomycetota > Actinomycetes > Streptomycetales > Streptomycetaceae > Streptomyces > Streptomyces lydicus_C. Next base: position 8,085,335 of record NZ_RDTE01000003.1, on the reverse strand, counting down.
ACCGACCCGATCGCCAACATCACCGCCGCCGCCAACTACGCGGCCGACAAGTACGGCTCGATCGACAACGTCAACTCGGCCTACTGAGCCGACGGAGCCGACCAGCCGTCGCCGGCCCTCCCGGCCGGCCCAGCCTGATGAGGCCACGGGTATGACGGAGTACACAAGCGAGCCGACAGGCTCTGCATAAGGCAGCTTGCGAAGCGGCGGAATGGCGCGTTCGCCGCTGCGCGGTGGAGCGGGTCCCGGCAGTGCCGGGGCCCGCTTCGCTCTGTCGTGCGATACCGGCGACGGCGCCAAAGGCGCGACCTGTTGTCCCTGACCGCCGGACGGGTGAGATGTGGGGCTGGTCGGCGGACCGACGGCCTGTTGGGCCATGGCGTCAGGCAGTTCTGCGTATAAGTCTCTTATCGGCAGGATTCTGCTCAAAAGCTGCCGAACCTGACTCAACCGAAGGCCTTCGGAGGCATGCGATGCCCTTGCGCAGATCCGGTCCGGCCCGCCGTACAGTCCCTCTTGCGGCCGGAACTCTCGTCTCTCTTCTCTCCGTGCTCGCTCTGCCCCTCGCGCTGCCCGGCTCCGCCACGGCGTCGGACTCCGAGAAGAGACCCGCCCACCCCGAGCAGGACTGGATGGGCTCCACCATCGCGGCCCACGAGGGCAGCAGCGTCCGGGCAGGTGGTCTGGAGCCGCAGGCGTCGTCCAGAAGGGCCGTGTCCGGCGTCGACGTCTCCAGCCACAACGGCAGGGTCGGCTGGAAGTCGCTGCGCAAGTCCGGGGTGCGTTTCGCGTATGTCAAGGCCAGCGAGGGGACCAGCTACACGAACCCGTACTTCGCGCAGCAGTACCGGGGCTCGTACTCATCCGGCATGATCCACGGCGCGTACCACTTCGCGCTGCCCGACCACTCCAGCGGCAGCGACCAGGCGGAGTACTTCGCCGACCACGGCGGCGACTGGTCCAGGGACGGCAGGACGCTGCCCGGCGCGCTCGACATGGAGTACAACCCCTACGGCGCGACCTGCTACGGCAAGAGCCACAAGTCGATGGTCAGCTGGATCCGCGACTTCGTGCTGACCTACCGGGAGGAGACCGGCCGCTACCCGGTCATCTACACCTCCACCAACTGGTGGAAGCGCTGCACCGGCAACTCCGGCAAGTTCGGCAGGACGAACCCGCTGTGGATCCCGCGCTACGGCTCCTCCGTCGGCTCACTGCCGCGCGGCTGGGAGTACCACAGCATCTGGCAGCACACCTCCTCGGGCCACTCGGTCGGCGACCGCAACCGCTTCAACGGCACCTACACCCGCCTCAAGGTCCTCGCGAAGGGCAGCTGACACCGCCTCACCTTCCTACTCCCGGCCGGTCCCCGGCGCCACGTGTGGCGCGCCGGGGACCGGCCGCCGTTGTGCGCCCGGCGTTCGCCGCGAACCGCCCGTGTGCGGTTTTTGGACAACCGGAGTCGAACAAGGGGGAATTCCCTTCCGCGGTGCAACCATCCGCGGCCGGCCGCTGTCCAACACTGTGAAAAGACCACGCGACGCACGCACCCGACGGGGGTAATTCAGATGAAGCGTTCACGTGCCATCGCAGGATCCGCAGTGCTGGCCGTGGCGAGTATCGCCACGATGACGGCGGCCACCACCGCATCCGCGGCAACAAAGGCCGCCGCATACAACGGAGCCTGCGGAAGCGGCTACAGCGTAGTGAATTCCGTACCGGTCACCGGAAAGGGGACCGTGTACCTGACGTACAGCGCAAAGACCGGAAAGAACTGTGTGGTGACGGTGCGGAACAGCCCGGGTAAGCCGGTGTACATGTACACGTATCTCTCGGCCACCAACGGCGGTTCCGGCTGGGTTTACGACGAGGGGAAGTACACCTCGTACGCCGGTCCCGTCTACCTGTCCGCGAAGGGCACCTGTGTGGACTGGGGCGGCACGATCGAGTCGGTCAGCGTCAACGTTTCCGGCTCCAACTGCGGCCGGATGGCGCCGGGCGTCGTCACGCACCACACGCACCACACGCACCACTGAGAAGACCGTGCGGGCGGGTTCCCGGGCAGCGCGCCCGGGAACCCGCCTTCCTGGTGTCTCCGCTCAGGCCCTGCCCAACGCCCGTAGCGCGGACCGGGCCGCATTGTGGCCGCTCATCCCGTGGGCGCCGGCTCCCGGCGGGGTGGCCGCCGAGCAGAGGAAGACCCCGGGGACGCCGGTGCCATACGGGTCAAGGGCGACGCGGGGACGCATGGTGAGCTGCAACGGGGTGTTCGCGCCGCCGATGATGTCGCCGCCGGCGAGATTGGCGTTGCCCCGTTCGAGCTCGGCGGTCGGGGTGGCGGTGACGGCGACGATGCGCTCCCGCGTCCCCGGCGCGAAGCGCTCGAACTGCGCCAGCATCGCGGCGGTGGCGTCGCCGGTGTAGCCGTGCGGCACATGTGCGTACGCGGAGACCGGGTGGAGGTCACCTGCGGAGCGGCCGGGGTCGGCGAGGTACTGCTGGGCGACCAGGAGGAACGGCTGCTCCGGCATCCGTCCGAGATGGACCTCCCGCTCCGCGTGGGCGATCTGCTCGAAGCTGCCGCCGAGGTGGACCGTTCCGGCCCGCCGGCAGGCCTCGGCGCGCCAGGGCACCCCGCCCTCGACCGTCAGATCGAGCTTGAACGCACCGGGGGCGGGCCGGTAGCGGGTGTAGGCGCGGCGTACCCGGGGCGGCAGCCGGTCGCCGATCAGCGCTGCCGCCGCGGTCGGCATCAGATCGAGCAACACCGTTGCGGCGGGCGGGAGTTCGTCGAGCGAGCGGATCGGTACGCCGGTCTCGATCCGGCCGCCGGCCTCGGTGAGCAGCGCGGCCAGCGCCGTGGCGATGGCGCCCGAGCCGCCCTTCGCCACCGGCCAGCCGTACCGGTGCCCGGCCGCGATGATCATGAGCCCCACGGACGCGCCGGCCGGCCGGCTCAGCGGGCCGAAGAGGTGGGCCGCCACCCCGCCGAAGAGAGCACGGCCCGCTTCCGTGCGGAAACGGTGCGCGATCAGTGTGGCCGGCTGCAGGGCGTGCAGCCCGAAGCGGGCGAGCCGGAACGGGTGGCGGGGCACCTTGAGGAGCGGCCGCATGACCTCGTCGGTCAGCGCCTCCGCGTCGGCGGCCAACGGCCCGAACAGCCGACGCCAGGCCGGTCCGTCGGCGCCGAGGCCTTCGGCGGTCCGCTCCACGGACCGGTGGAGCGCTCCGGCACCTCCGGAGTCCACCGGGTGCGCCAGGTCGATCTCGGGCCACAGCCACTCCAGCCCGTACGGCGCGAGATCGAGGGTGCGCAGATACGGGGAGCCGGCGCCCATCACATGCGTCGAGGAACAGTGGTCGAACAGCACACCGGGGACGGTCAGTTCGCCGCTGCGGGTACCGCCGCCGATCTCATCGGCCGCCTCGAACACCGTCACCTGCAGCCCGCTGCGGGCCAGAGTGACCGCCGCGGCCAGACCATTCGGCCCCGCCCCCACCACCACTGCCCGCTCCCGCGCACACCTGGCTCGCTCCGTCATGGCACCAGCATGCCAACGACCCCCGGAATCCGGCCGGAGCGGTCGCGGATTCCGCCCCCGCCTCGGGCCGTTCACGCCGGGCGGGCATGGTGCTCCGCCGCCGCGGCGGCCGCGATGTTGCGGGCCATCCCGCCGAACACCGCGGCGTGGAACGGGGAGATGGACCACCAGTACGCATGGCCGGTCAGTCCGTGCGGGTGGAACAGGGCCCGCTGGCCGTAGCGCGTGCGGCCCTGGGCGTCGCGGCCGACCGTCAGCTCCAGCCAGGCCAGACCGGGCAGGCGCATCTCGGCGCGCAGCCGCAGCAGACGGCCCGGCACGACCTCTTCGACCCGCCAGAAGTCGAGCGAGTCGCCGACCCGCAGCCGGCCCGCGTCCCGCCGGCCGCGGCGCAGCCCCACTCCGCCGACCAGCCGGTCCAGCCAGCCGCGCAGCGACCAGGCGAGCGGGAAGGAGTACCAGCCGTTGTCCCCGCCGATGCCCTCGACCACCCGCCACAGCACCTCGGGCGGGGCGTCCACGGTCCGCTCCCGCCGGTCGGTGTAGAGGCTGCCGCCGGACCAGTCGGGGTCGGTGGGCAGCGGATCGCTCGGTGCGCCGAGCACAGCGGCGTTGGACCAGCGGGTGGTGACCTCGGCGTCCCGTACCCGGCGCAGCGCCAGTTCCAGGGCGTCGTCGAAGGCAAGGGGGTGGCCCGGCGGGTCGGGTGCGGGGACGTAGCGGGCGATGTCGTGCTCGTGGCAGACGACCTCGTAGCGCAGCGATTCGGCCAGGGGGCGGGCGAGGCCGGGGGGCACGGGGGTGACCAGTCCGATCCAGAGGCTGGACAGACGTGGGGTGAGCATCGGGACGGGGAGGATCAGCCGCTCGGGCAGCCCCGCGACCCGTGCGTAGCGCTGCATCATGTCGCGGTAGGTGAGGATGTCGGGCCCGCCGATGTCGAAGGTGCGGCTGACGTCACCGGGGAGGCGGGCACAGCCCACGAGGTAGCGCAGCACATCCCGGACGGCGACCGGCTGGATGCGGGTACGCACCCAGCTCGGTGTGACCATGACCGGCAGCCGCTCGGTGAGGTAGCGCAGCATCTCGAACGAGGCCGAGCCGGAGCCGATGATCACGGCGGCGCGCAGGACCGCGGTGGGAACCCCGGAGGCCAGCAGGATGCCGCCGACCTCGGCGCGGGAGCGGAGGTGGGGTGACAGGTCCCGCTCGGGGATGCCCCGGGGGCCGAGGCCGCCGAGGTAGACGATGCGGCGCACTCCGGCGGCGCGGGCCTGCCGGGCGAAGATCTCCGCGGCCCTGCGGTCGGTGTCCTCGAAACTCCGGCCGCTGCCCAGGGCGTGCACCAGGTAGTAGGCGACCTCGACACCGTCCATGGCGCTACGGACCGACGCGGCGTCGGTGACATCGCCGCGCAGGATCTCGGTATCCGCGGCCCAGGGGTGGTCACGCAACTTCTCCGGCGTCCTGGCCAGCGCCCGTACGGCGAATCCTGCCGCGAGGAGTTCGGGCACCAGGCGTCCGCCGATGTATCCGGTGGCGCCGGTGACCAGGGCATACGGGCGGTGCGCGGGCGACGCCGGGGCCACGGCTTCGACGACGGTGCCGTTGTCGGTCCTTGTGCCGTCGGTGCCTTTGCGGTCGGCGCCTTTGCGGTCGGCGCCTTTGTTCTCGGCGCCTTTGTCGTCGGTCCCGTTGCCGGTCCCCTTGTCGGTGCCTTTGTCGGTGCCTTTGTCGGCCACGGGCACGGCCTCCTCCGGCTTGGCGGCGGCACGAAGATCCTGCCCGCCAAGTGTGGCACCGGCACCGGTACGGGGCATCATGGCGCGGGCGAGGCGAGGACGACTGCGGCCCGGAGGGAATGGCGGGGACGTGTCGTGGGGCGGGGCGAGGCGGGGCATGCGGTGGGCGGGGAGGGGCGGGGCGGAGCCGTCGCGCTGGCAAGTCGCGCTGGGGTGTCCCGCTCGCCGGCCCTCTTCACCAGCCGTCCTCACCAGCCCACCAGCCCTGCTCACCGATCCGGCACCTGCACCAGCACCCGCGCCAGCGCCTGTGCCCGCACCCGCACCCGCACCCGCACCCGCACCCACGGTTCGCCCGAGGACATCGCCGGGCACTTGGCCGAATACGGTCGGGCGGGTGTGAACGAAGTTGTCGTCAACGTCGCGGGGCGTGTAATCCGAGCACGGACACCCGGACACCCGGACGCCGTGCGAGACCGCTCCAGGACATCCCCACCACGTGCCGGGAGCAGGAACAGACACATGATCAGGTGCGGGAGCACGGGAGCACAGGAGCGCCGAGGCGCCGCCCGACCGCACGCAGGGAGGAGACGCACCACGGTGCCCGACGACATCGATCGCTGGCTGACCGAGTACGCCAGGCCACTCGGCTCGCTCACGCCGGGCGCTCCGCACCAGGACCTCGAACCGCTCGGTGCGGCCCTGCGGGGCGTGCGGATCGTGGGTCTGGGCGAATCCACCCACGGCACGCGCGAGTTCTTCCGGCTGAAGCACCGGATCGTGCAGTTCCTGGTGCGCGAGGCGGGTTTCACCACCTTCGCCATGGAGGCCAGTGCGTCTGCCGCCCGGGCCCTGGACACGTATGTGCGGCACGGCACCGGTGACCCCGCGCGCCTCCTCACCCGCCTGGGGTTCTGGACCTGGCGCACGGAGGAAATACTCGACCTCGTGGAATGGCTGCGCGCCCACAACGCCGTCCTTCCCGAGAGCCGTCGGGTGCGCTTCGTCGGCACGGACCCCCAGCGCTGCACCGACTCGGTAGAGGTGGTCGCCGCCTTCCTGCGCCAGGTGGCACCCGAGCGGGAGCGGGACGTGGACGCACTTCGGGTGCTGGAGCAGGCCCGCCCCGCGTCCCGGCCCGACCCGGAACAGGCCCTCCTGCGCCGCGTCGAAGCACTCGTCGGCTTCCTGGAGGACCACCGGGAGCAGTTCGCCCGGCACACCACGGCGGATACCGCACACGAGGCCCTGGAACACGCGCGCATCCTGCTACGAGCAGCCGATCTGGTGACCCGCTCTCCCGGTATGGCCTCCGGGGAGCACAGCGTGTTCGCCGCCCGTGACCGCTACATGGCCGACGCCGTGGCACGGCTCGTCGACGACAGCGCCGCGGAGCGCGTCATCCTCTGGGCCCACAACGGACACCTCACCAAGGGCACCTACGGCAACGGGGTGCCCGCGCTGGGCAGCAGACTCCGGGAGCGCTACGGCGACAGCTACTACGCGCTGGCCCTGCTCTTCGGCAAGGGCTCCTTCCTCGCCCGCCGCGGCAACGACCCGCAGGGTCCACCGCGTCGGCACCGCATCGGCACCGCGATCCGGTCCGTCGAAGCGCGCCTCGCACAGGCCGTCCCCGGCAACTACTACGCCGACCTGCGCACCCCCGGCCCCTCCCCCGATGCCGCCCGGTGGCTGCGCACCCCGCACATGCACCGCAGCTTCGGTGCCGGCGTGCCACGGTTCGTCTACCGCTTCCACATGGCGCCACTCGTCCCCGCCGAGGACTACGACGGCATCGCCTTCGTCGCCCACTCCACCTGCTCCCGCCTCCTGCCACCCGTGCGGACCTGAGCGGCGCCGCTCAGAACCACCTGGCCGACGCCGCGCCGCATCCAGCGTCAGCTTCCACCGGGGCTCGGCCCATTTCCGTTGCCTTCGCCCGCGTCCCTGGTCGATCCTGTGTGCGCGTCGACATCGGCAAGGAGGACATGATGGGCGTGCTGCTGTTCCCGGGAGACGACGACACCGGCAGCCCGGATGTCTCCTGGTCCTACTCCAGCTTCGGAGCGTTCCGGCAGTGGCTGGCGCAGGCCGAGGGCTTCACCCTCGACGAGATGTACGGCTTCGGCGGACAGCGCCCGTGGAGCGATGTCTCCACCGGGCTGGCGCCTCTCCTCGATCACCCCGACGACGCCGGTCCCGACCTCACCCCCACCCACTGCGCGGCGATGCTGCCCCGCCTGAGGGAGATCGGCGACCGCTGGTACGGGGCAAGCGCCGGCCCTCTCCTCCGGCGGCACATCGACGACGTCCGCCAGTTGGTGGTCGTCCTGCAGCTCTGCGTCGAGAAGGACGTGGATCTCCACTTCAGCTGAGGGCTGTCCCGTAGCCGTCGGCAGGCATCCCCCGGCTCACGGCCGGCCGCAGCAAGAGGACAGGCCGAGGCGATATACGGCGGCGCGCTTCAGGAGGCGGGGCCGACGAGATCCTGGTTGCCGAGGACGGTGAGGAGGGCGAGGCGTTCGGCGTCCTCGGTGCCGGGTTCGGCCGTGTAGACCATGATCCGCAAGTCGCTGCCCGCCACGGTGAGGACGTCGCAGTCCAGCGATACGGGCCCGACCTGAGGGTGGTCGATCGTCTTCCGCGAGGGATCGTGACGGCCGACGGCGCCCGTGGCCCACAGCTCGCCGAACCGCTCGCTGCCCGCGCGCAGGTCGGCGATCAGCCGCTGCAGCCGCCGGTCGGCCGGGTACCGCTCGGCGGCCGCGCGCAGGTCCGCGACGAGCGCGGCCTCGTGATCGCGCTGCGCCTGCGGCGTGCGGCGGGCCCCGGTGCCCGGGCCGAGGAAGTGACGCCACACGCCGTTGCGCTCGTTGCCGCGTCGGCCGGACGGATCGCCCATCAGGGCCGCGTAGGGCGCATTGGCCACGAGCAGGGTCCAGGACGCGTCGAAGACCGCCACGGGAGTCCCCGTCAGCCGGTCCAGCAGCCGCTGGACGCTGGGGGTGAGATATGCCGGCACCGTCTTCGGACCCGGCGGCACGAGCCCGGCCAGCCGGAACAGGTGGGCGCGCTCCTCCTCCGAGAGCCGCAGCGCCCGGGCCAGGGCTTCGACGACCTGGGTCGAGGGGTGGGTGGCACGCCCCTGCTCGAGCCGGGTGACGTAGTCGACCGAGATCCCGGCCAGCAGGGCCAGCTCCTCGCGCCGCAGTCCTGCCGCGCGCCGCTGCCCGCCGGCCGACAGCCCCACCGCTTCGGGCCCCACCCGGTCGCGCCAGCGGCGCACCGCCTTGCCGAACTCCGCCGTCGCCATGCGGCCAGTGTGCCCTGCCTGCCGGCCGCCTTCCTGGTACTGCCGGTCCCAGGAAGCCGGGGCTCCTGGCTGCGCCGGCGGGCGATGCGGATGCTGGAGGCATGACGACAACACTGGTCACCGGAGCGAACAAGGGTCTCGGCTACGAGACCGCCCGACGTCTCATCGCCGCGGGCCACACCGTCTACGTCGGCAGCCGGGACGCGGCCCGCGGCCGTCGCGCGGCCGGGCAACTGGGCGCCGGGGCGCGGGCCGTGCAGCTCGATGTCACCGACCACGCGTCCGTCGCGGCCGCGGTGCAGACGATCGAGACCAACGGCGGCCTCGACGTGCTGGTCAACAACGCCGGCATCGAGGTGCGCGGCCCCGGCAACGAGGTGGCCGGGGCGGCGGACGTCACCGCCGACGTGATGCGGGAAGCCTTCGAGACCAATGTCTTCGGCACGGTACGCGTCGCCCACGCGTTCCTGCCGCTGCTGCAGCGGTCCGCGTCGCCGGTCGTGGTCAATGTCAGCAGCGGCCTGGCCTCGCTCACGCACATGGCCGACCCGGACCACCCGGCCGCGGCCTACCCGGGGGTCGCCTACCCGGCGTCGAAGGCCGCGGTCAACATGATCACCGTGCAGTACGCGAAGGCGTTCCCTGACATGCGGATCAACGCGGTGGAGCCCGGCTTCACCAAGACGGACCTGAACGGGAATACCGGGATCCAGTCGGTCGAGGAGGGGGCCGAGATCATCGTCCGCATGGCACAGGTGGGCCCGGACGGCCCCACCGGGGGGTACTTCGATGCGGCGGGGCCGCTGCCCTGGTGAGCATCCGGAGTCGCCGGACAACCCACGTGAACGGATCATCCTGATCTGCGCATTGATGCACCAGGCGGGCAGACGGTGCACACACCGCCGCACAAAGCCGCCGACTCCGAGGACGGCCGGCCGGTAGCACCGGGAACGGCGGGCGGGCCCGGGCATGGCTACGCCCCGGGGCCGCCCGAGCGCGACCGGGCGTCACGACAGGTGTCACGGCGCAGCTCCTGGCGCCGCTCTCGTCCGGTGCCGCGACCGGCTCCCCGGCCGGGGCCCGGTTGACGGCCGTGCGCCGCCTCGTGGTCCGGATCGCGGCTCGGGTCCAGGCCCAGCATGTCCGTCAACAACGACAGGTCGTCCGCGTCCCGCGCCCGGCCGGCCAGCGCCTTCCTGGCGAGCCTTCGTTCCTCGTCGCCCGGCATGGCGCGCGACGCGGGGCCATCGGCACTGCGGTGTTCCTCTTTGCGGTGTTCATCGCTCACCGCTGCATTCTCGGCCGGGCCGCACGACCGTGCCCGTCGAGCGAGCCGGAGGCCGGCCGCGGGCAACCACCGGGGACGCGTTACTCCGTATGGGTGAATCAAGCATCGAAAGCCTGTGCGTGGCAGGGGAACCTCCCCGACGCCTTTTCCCTCTTTATGAGCACTTGCACTTGATCATCCAGTAGCGGAGTCCCTCGTGAAACGCCCTTCTGCCGTCGCGTTCGCGGCCACCCTCGTCGCTGCCTGCGCACTGCTCGCCGGCTGCTCGGAGACCGGAAACCCGGTCGACTTCAATGCCGGCGCCCACGGCGACGGCGCCGCGCGGGTCCGGCCCGTCGACGCGGACACCCTCATGCCGACCGGTCCCAAGAGCGACTTCCGGATCACCCGGACCCTGGACGACGGCACCCATATAGCGCGGACGACCCTGAGGGGCCCGAAATCCGGTGTCACCGGAAGCGTCTGGGTCTGGGCGCCGAAGGAGTACCACGACCCGAAATACGCCAAGAGCGGATTTCCCGTGCTGATAGCCCTGCCGGGTGGCCTGGGCAGCCCGAAGGAGCCCGGCGGCGTCACGAACTACTGGGTGGGCGGCGATATCGAACTGCAGGAGAACCTCATCCGGTGGACCGAGGAGGGCAAGAGCCTCCCGTTCATCGTGGTGATGCCGATGCTCAACCCGGACACGCAGTACCACGACGCCAGCGACATACCCGGCCGGCAGAAGATGGGCACCTGGCTGACGGACGACGTCGTCCAGCTGGCCAAGGCCAATTTCCGTACGTTCAAGTCCCGCGACGGCTGGGGCTTCATGGGGTCGTCCTCGGGTGGCTTCGCCGGGCTGAAGTCCGTGCTGAAACATCCGGAGAAGTTCAAGGCGGCCATAGCCAGCGGCCCGGACATCGTGCCGGATTCGCCGTTGTGGGCGGGGCACCGGGCGCAGCGGGACGCCAACGACCCGGCAAAGCTCGCCCGGCGGCTGCTGCAGAAGGGCGGGCCGGACATCTACCTCGCGTTCCAGGCCGGCAGCCGGGAGCCCGCCGCCGTCACCACCGCCGTAGAGCACTTCCGCCGGACCTACGGCAAGGGCCCGATCCACACCGCCATGCAGCTGATCCCCGGTGGCCGGCACAACGCCTGGGACTACCAGAAGGGCATGGCCGCCGGTTCGATCAAGTTCATCAGCGACCGGATGAAGGCACCGGTGGCGAGCGCTCCCTGAACCGGCCGCCACGGCCGCCGGGGACCGCCTTGCGGACATCCCGGAGACGCCCCGGCACCGCCCCGGCGCGCGGATGCAGATCACCTGGCAGGGGGTGATGCTGGAGACCTGGGGGGACCGTGGTGAGGAGGACCACTCATGTCCATGATGGACAAGATCAAGAGCATGCTGAAGGGCCACGAAAGCCAGACGGACAAGGGCATCGACAAATCCGGCGACATGGTCGACGACAAGACCCAGGGCAAGTACAAGGGTCAGGTCGACACGGCGCAGGAGAAGATGCGGGACCAGTTCGGCGGGGAGGGCCAGGACCGGCCACCGCAGCCCTGAGGCGGCGGCCCCCGTCGGGCCCGCCCGCACGCGAGGGTCAAGGCCGGCCGCTCTTTGCCTTTCCCTCGGCCGACCGGGTGACGTACCGGGCGCCCCGTGACGTGCGTCGGCGCCCGCCCCCGGGCCGGGAACGGGCGCCGACGGCGCATCCGCCGGACTACGCCAGACGGATCTTCTCCGCCTGCGGGCCCTTGTGGCCCTGGGTGACCTCGAAGGTCACCTTCTGGCCTTCCTGCAGCTCGCGGAAGCCCGTGGCATCGATGTTGGAGTAGTGCGCGAAGACGTCGGCGCCGCCGCCGTCCTGCGCGATAAAGCCGAAGCCCTTCTCCGAGTTGAACCACTTCACCGTGCCGGACGCCATATCCGTCTCCTTCGTTCAAGGGGGCTCGAATCGGGTTCCGCGTGCTGCGGACCCCGGAGGTGATCGCCCTGGTCCGGAGACGCGCTACACAGCAAGGACGCCCGTGAATGCGACACGGGCGTCCGGCACTTCGGAACCACGACAGCTGATCAGGACGCTACACCGAGCAGCGCCCGGCGGGCCGCACAACCGTGGCGGACGCGTCGCCCTTCACCGGGCAAGGCCATCGCACGTCCTCCGTATCCCTGACCGATCGGATGCATGTACGACGTCCGGCGGCACTCGGCACGGCCTCAGCCGGACTCCCCGCCCCGGCTCTCGGACGGCTTGCGACGGCGCCACCACAGAGCGGTGCCGAGCCCGGCGAGGGCGATGACCCCGACGGCTCCGGCGGCGGAGACGAACCACCAGTACCGTGCGTCGGTGTCGGCTTCCGTCTGGGCCACGACCGCCGCCTTGTGGAGCGGCACGACCGCCCGCGAGTGGTGGGCGACGGGCTGCGACACGCCGGTGCCCCCGCGGGGCTGCAGCGCGGGGAGCACGCCGACGGCGGCCGCCCGGGGAGCCGCCTCGAATCCCCAGTCCAGCAGGTCCCTGGTCTCCTCGTAGACGGCGTTGCGGCTGCCGGACTGCGGGTTCATCACGGTGACCAGCAGCGTCCGGCCGTCGCGCCGGGCCGCGGCGATCAGGGTGTTTCCGGCGTGGGTCGTGTAGCCGTTCTTCACCCCGATCAGGCCGTCGTACGGTTTGACGCCGTGCGAGCCGACCAGCAGCCGGTTGGTGTTCACGATGCCGAACGCGTCCGGGCCGCCCTCCTCCGGCAGTTCCGTCTGTTTCGTGGCGGCGAAGTGGGCGAAGTCGGGGTCGGCCAGGCCGGCCCGCCCGAAGAGCGCCAGATCGTAGGCGGACGAGAACTGGCCCGGCGTGTCGAACCCGTCGGCGGAGGCCACCGTGGTGTCGCGGGCGCCGAGGCGGTCCGCGGTCTCCTGCATGTCGTCGATCGTCTTGTTCCAGCCGCCGTTCATGCCGGCCAGGGTGTGCACGGCATCGCTGCCCGAGCGGAGGAAGACCGCGTCCCACAGGTCCGCGACGCGATAGGGCAGATCCTCCTTGAGGCCGGCCAGCGAGCTGCCCGCCTCGATACCGTCCAGGTCCCGGAGGGAGACGGTGTGTACCTCCCCCTGGGAGAACTTCGGCAGCACGGTCACGGCGAAGAGCGCCTTGAGGGTGCTGGCGGGCGGCAGGGGCCGGTGGGCGTCCTTGGCCGCGAGGACCTTGCCGGTCGCCATGTCCGTCACCATCCACGACAGGGCGGAGACGTCCGGTGGCTCCGGCACGTCCGGCCGGGGCAGGAACTGCACGCCCCGGCCGTCCAGCCGGTCGGGGATCCGGGCCGGGTGGCCCGCGTGCGCGGCAGCCCGCAGGTCGTCGATGCCATGGGGGCCATCGGCGGCCGCCGGGACCGGCACGGCCAGCAGGCTCACGGCACAAACGGTGGCTGCGGTAACGACTCTGACGGGGACCCAACTCGCGCTCGACATGTGGCCCACGCTAAAAACGACCCCGGCCGCGCGCTGGCTGGCCTACGCCATCCGATGTGCGAGCGCCCCGACTGCCGTACGCGGCACACCGACTGCCGTACGGGGCACGCCGACTGTCGTTCGGGGGGACACGCCGGGGCCGGCGGGAGAACCGCCGCCGGCCCCGGCCCGGCCGACCGGATGCGGTCTACCAGATCGACTCGACCCACTCCGGGTGGTCGATGAACGGGTTCCGGTTGTGCTGGTACTTGTCGAAGATCACCTGGTTGCGGTGCTTCTCGAAGGAGTCCGGCGGGTCCTGCTTGCTCCACTGCTTGAGGACGGAGAGCCGTCCGATGTGCGGCTGGGTGCCGTTGTCGACCTTGTCGTTGGGCTCCAGGTCGGGGAAGCCGTCGCCGCCGTCGTAGCGGACGGCCATGTAGAGGATCATGCGGGCGACATCGCCCTTGACCGCGTCGCGGGGCTCGAAGGAGTCGTCGTCGGTGCGGCTGCCCGGCGCCCCGTCCACCGCCGTACCGCCGTTGTCGAAGTCCTTGTCGCCGCGGGCGCTGTTGACCGACACGTCCTCCGGGCGCAGGTGGTGGAGGTCGGTGCCGGGACCGGTGTCGGTACCGAAGTCGCCATGGGATTTCGCCCAGACGTGCTCGCGGTTCCAGTCGTCGGGATTTCCGCCGTGGGCGTCCTTGCTCAGCGACCGGCCGCTGTACAGCAGAATGACGTTCGCGCTGTTGTCGGGGTCCTGGTCGGTGTCCTTGAGGGCGTCCCAGACCTGGTCGTATGTCAGTTTTCCGGTCTGGGTGGTGCTGATGATCCGGTGCAGCGACTCCTTGAGCGCCTGGCCGGTCTTGCCGACGGCGTCTTTGTAGTAGTCGTCGTCATACGACGTGTCGTCATACGACGCGGCATCAGATGCGCCGGCGGATATGGACGAGTGCTGGGTGGCGGACGCGGCAGCGGCACGGTGGGGGGCAGCCGGAGCGGCCGTCGCACCGGCCGGGAGCTGTCCGACCGCCACCGTCAATACCGTTCCGGCGGCGACGGCCAGTGCGATCCGGGCGCGACGGTTCACGCGGGTGTTGTCCACGAAGGGTGTCCTTTCCCCGAATTGTGGCGCCGGGTCGCGAAAATGTGGGGCACGACCGGCACCGGCCGTTGGGAAATACGGCCGCAGGAAGCTTTCCATCGCGGTAATCACCACGGTGGGAACATCGGGGAGAGAGTTACCTTTCCCACACCGTGACAACCCAAGAATTCCGCCGAAAATGCGATTCCACCGCAGATTGCCGATACCTCGTCAGAAGTGCCGCACCCGGACCGGTTTCCGTTCAGCGGCGCCAGCGGCGTCGGTGGTGCCAGGGCGCCAGCGAGCTCCAGGTCGTGGACGAACGCCGCCACGGTGACGACCTCGTAGCGAGAGGGCCGCCCCCCTTGGGCCCATCGGGTGAACCCTCGCCTCACCCGCAACCGGAGGGGCGCCGTCCGGCTTCCGAAGAACTGACACCGTCTTTACCGAAAGCCGGTGAACCCTTCGGACCGCGAGTTGTGGAGGCCGCCATGTCGCCTTTCCGCCCCACTCCCCCGCCGTACGGCACGACGCCGGACTATGTGCTCGCTCCCCCGCGCCCCGAGGAGCGCCTCGGCGCGCCCGCGTCCCCGCTCGAACCGCCGCACCCGTCCGCCTCCGCCGCGCACCCCTTCCTCCCGCCGCCCCGCCCGGAGGACCGGCTGCCCTTCGAGCCGCCGCAGCCGTTCGGCCTGTCCGCTGCGCCGCTTCTGGAGGAGCAGCGGCAAGGGCCGGTGGCGATGCCCGATTGCCGGCGGCTGGACCTGCACGCCGCCTTGACCGCGGCCGGTGTCGCTCCGGCGGACGGGGACCTGGCCGCCCTGGCGGAGATCGCGAGCCTGGGTGACACCACCGTCGGTGCCGTCATCGGCTGGCTGGCGGCCGCCGCACAGACGTCCTGGCCGCGGTCGCGCGCGGTGTGAGGGAGCCCGCCGACCGGTCCACCGCGGACCGGGGCACCACCTGCCGGGCCATCACACCCACCGGGCCACCGCGGAGCTGGTCACGGCACGCCTGGTCACAGCAGAGCCGGTCACTGCAGAGCCGGTCACCGCAGTCCGGGCAGGCTGCGCAGCTCACCGATCTTCAGGGCGCGGGCCAGGGCCAGGAAGATCAGCGCCATGCCGATACCGCCGGCGGCCAGGCCCAGGACGGGGGTCCAGGCCGCCGGAACGGGCACGCCGGAGCAGGCACGGGCCGCGAGCCAGCCGACCGCCGCGGCGGTGGCGGCGGCCCCCGTCAGCTTGCCGTAGGTGCGGCACAGGCGCCGGCCGTCGAGGCGCCCGGAGAGCCGCCGGCGCAGCAGCAGTGCGGTGACCAGCAGCCCGACGCCGTACGCGACGGCGTAGGCCGCGGCCATACCGGTCACCGCCCAGCGGGCGGGCAGCAGCAGATGACATGCGGTGGCCAGGACGATGTTGACGACCGCGATCCAGACGGCCATCCAGAACGGCGTGCGGGTGTCCTCGAAGGCGTAGAAGCCGCGCAGCAGCAGGTACTGGGCCGAGTACGGGATCAGCCCGAGCCCGAAGGCCTGCAGCATGTGCCCGGCAGGCACGGCCGACGCGGTGTCCACGGTGCCGTGCGCGAACAGCAGCTGGGCGGTCTGCGGTCCGAGCGCGAGGAAGAAGAAGGCGGCCGGAACGATCACGACACCGCTGACGCGCAGCGCACGGGAGAGGTCGGCACGCAGCTCGTCCGGACGGTTCTCGGCGACCGCCCGGCTCATCCTCGGCAGCAGCGCCGTCACCAGCGAGACGGTGATGATCGACTGCGGCAGCGTCCAGATGAGCTGGGCATAGCTGTAGACGGTGTATCCGACGCCCGCGGTGGGGAGTTGCTGGTCGGCGGCGACGGCGTAGTGCGTGACGACGACCATCGCGGCCAGGTTGGCGAGCACGAACAGCAGGGTCCAGCGGGCGGCCGTGAAGCTCTTGCGCAGACCGGTGCCACGCCAGTCGAAGCGCGGCCGGAAGCGGAAGCCGGCGGCGCGGACGAAGGGAATCAGGGCCAGGCCCTGTACCGCGATGCCACCGGTGGTGACGATGCCGAGGAATTCGACCTGGCCGGGGCTGATGTCCTCGATGCGGTCGGGGCCCGCCAGCAGGCCGAGGTAGATCCCGAACATCGTGATCAGCACGATGTTGTTGAGGACCGGCGTCCACATCATCGCGCCGAACTTGTTCCGGGCGTTGAGTACTTGGCCGAAGATGAAGAAGAGCCCGTAGAAGAAGAGCTGTGGCAGCAGGAACCGGGCGAACACCACGGTGAGTTCGAAGGCGGCGTGGTGCCCGGGCGTGTCCGGCGTGAAGACGGCGACGATCTGCGGCGCGGCCCAGAGCGACAGCACGGTGCCCACCGCCAGCACGCTCAGGACGAGGGTGACCAGGCGCTGTTCATGGGCCCGGCCGCCGTCCGCGTGCTCGGCCCTGGCGCGTACCAGCTGCGGCACCAGTACCGAGTTCAGCGCGCCGCCGATCAGCAGGGTGTAGATGCTCATCGGGACCATGTTGGCGGTGTTGTACGTCGTGGCGAGCAGGCCGGTGCCGAGTGCGGCCGCCTGGAGCACCTGCCGGATCATTCCCGTGCCACGGGAGACCACGGTTCCCAGCGCCATCAGGAGTGAGGAGCGCTGCAGGCCTCCGCCCTCGCCGTCCCGATTGCTCTCCTCATCCTGGTTGCTCGCGCCACCCCGTTTGCCCGCGGCGTGCCGGCGCCGCCCCGGGCGCGGCGCCCGCCCGTCCGGTTTCCCCTCGTTGCCGGGCGCCCGTCCGTCGTCGGCGTCCCCGTCGTCCGCCCATCGGTCCGGCAGACGTAGCGGCAGTGTGTCGTGTGGCGTGTGTGGTGTCCCCTCCAGCATGCCGCCAATCTACGTCGAACTCCGGCCGGGCCCGGTCCGGTTGGGCGTCGCGGGCGCACGGGGGGAGGCGGCGCGCGGCAGTGGCCGGGCCCGGTCGGGGTCGAGGAGCGGGCCGAGCAGGTCGCCGTGGTGGGCAAGGCGGGGTGCGATTTCGTCGAGGAGGAAGGTGAGTTGCCGCGGATCGGTGCACTCGGCGATCTCGTCCCGCGTGACCGGGGCCGAGACGGTGGGGGTGGCGCGGGCACGCAGCGTATAGGCGACGGCGGTGGTCTTGGCGGCGGCGTTCTGGGAGAAGTCGAGGAAGACCTTGCCGGGGCGCAGAGCCTTGGTCATCTTGGCCACGACAAGGTCCGGGAGAGCCGCCGCGGCCTCGGTGGCGAGGGTCTTGGCGTATGCGGTGGCCCGCTCGGAGGGGGTGGGTTCGATGGGCACGATGAGATGGAGGCCCTTGGAGCCGCTGGTCTTCGCGCAGACCTCCAGGCCGTCGGCGGCCAGCCGGTCGTACAGCCACTGCGCCGCGGCGCAGCACTCCACGATGGTGGCCGGTGAGCCGGGATCGAGATCGAGGACGAGGCGGTCCGCGATGCCCGGGGCCTGGCACTTCCACTGCGGGGTGTGCAGTTCGACGACCAGGTTCGCGGCCCAGACCAGCGAGGGCAGGTCCTGCAGCAGAACCTGCCGGGCGGGCCCGGAGGCCGAGTGGGGGACCTCGCAGGTCTTCACCCAGGAGGGTGCACCGGGCGGCACGTTCTTGGTGAAGAAGCACTGGCCTTCCGGCCCGTCGGGGTAGCGCAGGAAGGACAGCGGCCGGTCGTGGAGGTGGGCGAGCAGCGGGCCGGCGACGGTGGTGCAGTAGTGCAGCACCTCGCCCTTGGTGGTGGCGGTCTCGGCGTAGAGGACCTTGTCCAGGTTGGTCAGCGGGAGGCGCCGCCCCTCCACATCGGTGATCGGCGACATACCATGAGAATCCCATAAATAGGGATAAACGATGCGATCTATCTGGAATGGCTCCATCTCGTTCGGTCTGGTCACCATCCCCGTGAAGACCTACAGCGCCACCGACCGCACCTCGTCGGTCTCTTTCGTGCGCATTCACGAGAAGGACGGCGCGCAGGTCCACTACCGGAAGATCTGCGAGCTGGACGGCGAGGAGGTCCCGAACGAGGAGGTCGGCAAGGGCTATCAGCCGCCGGGTGACGAGACTGTCGTACCGATCACCGACGACGATCTGTCCCGGCTGCCGATGCCAACCGCCAAGACGCTGTCGATCCTGTCCTTCGTCGACCCCTCCGAGATCGACCCGCTCCAGATGGACAAGGCCTACTACCTGGGCCCCAACGGAGCATCCGCCGCCAAGCCGTACACCCTGCTGCGGGAGGCGCTGGAGCACCACCGGAAGGTCGCGGTCGGCAAGGTGGCGATGCGGGGGCGGGAGTCGCTGGCGATGCTGCGGGCGTACGACCAGGCGATCGTGATGCATACGCTGCTGTGGCCCGATCAGATCCGGTCCGCCACCGGGGTGGCGCCCGACGACGTCGGCCTTCGCGAGAACGAGCTGAAGCTGGCCGAGACGCTGATGGACTCCCTGGGCGAGCTGGACCCCGCCGAACTCCACGACGACTACCGCGAGGCCGTCGAGGAACTGGTGGCCGCCAAGATGGAGGGCGAGGAGCCGGCCGCCCCCTCCGCGTCGGGCAGCTCCGGCGCCCAGGTCATCGATCTCACGGCGGCCCTGGAGAAGAGCGTGCGGGCGGCGCAGGGCGGCGGGGAGCCCGACGCCCGGGCGGAGTCGGCGTCCGTGACTTCCCTGCGGGGGCGGAAGCCGGCGAAGAAGGGCGAGGCCGGGCCGCGCGCCTCCGGGCGGAGCGGCACTCCGACTGAGAAGACGCCGAAGAAGACCGCCTCGGCCCCTGCGAAGAAGGCCGCCGGCAAGAAGACGGCGGCCGTGGCGAAGACTTCCAGCGGACGGACGAGGTCCGCTTCGCCGGCCAAGAAGACCGGCACCAGCGCCCGGGCCTCGACCGCCGGCACCGCCACGAAGACGACATCGAAGAGCACCACCAAGAAGGCGACGGGCGGGAAATCGGGCCGGAAGACGGGGTGACGGCCGTCGGCGGCGGACGGGCACGACGAACGTGCAGAGCGGACGCGTACGGCAGACACGTAGAGCCGACGCGTACGGCGAGCCGTAGTGGGACGCCCCGGGCCTTCGGGCCACCGCTCGCCCGGCGCCCGTTCTAGAGTCTTGGTATGGCTTCAGACGAGGGGACCACCCGCATCGACAGCTGGATCTGGTCGGTACGGCTCACCAAAACGCGGTCGCTGGCCGCGGCGGCCTGTCGCGCGGGACACGTACGGGTCAACGGCGAGCGGGTGAAGCCGGCCCATGCGGTGCGCAACGGCGACGAGGTGCGGCTGCGGCACGCGGGCCGGGAGCGGATCGTGGTCGTCTCGCGGCTGGTGCGCAAACGGGTGGGTGCGGCCGTTGCCGCCGAGTGCTTCATCGACAACAGTCCGCCGGTCCCGCCGCGCGAGGAGGTTCCGGTGATCGCACTGCGCGAACGCGGCACCGGACGGCCCACCAAGCGCGACCGCCGCGAGATCGACCAACTGCGGGGGCTCTGAACCGGGCAGCACCTACGCGGACGGCAGGGCGTCGAGATAGACCCACTGGCCGTCCTCGCGGACGAAGCGGCTGTGCTCGTACTGGCTGTCGGCGTGGCCGTGCAGGGTGAAGTGGGCGCGGAATTCCACGGTGCCCTCGGTGTGGAAGGCGCTGCCGCCGGTGGTGCCGAGGATGTCCAGACCGCTCCAGCGCTGGTCCGGCTCCAGGTCGAGACCGCCGGGGCGGGTCGTCGGGTGCCAGGTGCGCAGCAGGTATCCGGTGTCACCGACGGCGAAGGCGCTGTAACGCGAGCGCATCAGGCGCTCCGCGGTCGGGGCGGTGGCGCGTCCCTGGTGGAAGGGGGCACAGCAGTCGCCGTAAACCTCGGTGCGTCCGCAGGGGCACGGTGAGGCGGCGGTGACAGCGGCGGCCGGGCGGCGCGGCGCGCCCTTCGGCTCGCTCGACTTCTTCGGCCTGCTCGACTTCTTCGGCTTGTTCGGCTTGTTCGGCTTCGACACCCCACGATTGTGCCGGGTCGGCGGACCGGGAGCGCGACACGCCCAGCACACCCCGGAGCGGCACGCCCTGGAGATGCGCCCATTTGGGGAATTCCCACGACAAATCACCCATTTGCGGCTTTTCCTGGCTTGATACGTACTGTGAGGCTGGAAGAACTCATGGTGTCCGTCCCCACCACCCAGGAGAGAACCCCCATGATTCTGTCCATTTCCGGCGTCGTCCTGCTCGGTGTCATCGTCTTCCTCTTCTTCCGCAAAGACGGCCTGAAGTTGTCGCATGCACTGGTCTCCGCGCTCTTCGGGTTCTATCTCGCCAGCTCCGCCATCGCCCCCAGCATCAAGGCCGGCGGGGCGAGCCTGGCGAGCCTCCTCGGGGGGATCAAGATCTAGGGGCGGCCGGTCGTCGTCCGCCGTCCGGAGTCGTCATCGGTTGTTCCGGGCCGTCGTCCGTTGTTCCGGAGCCGTCGTCCACTGTCCGGAGTCGTCATCCGGTGCCACTCCACGGGTCCCGCCCGAACGGACCGCACCACCTCCCGTCCGGGCGGCTCCGTATGCAGCACACTCCCGGCTCGCCGCCCCCACCGAGCCGCCCCACGAGCTCACCCATGACCACCGCCGCGACCACCGCCACGAGCACCAGGAGACGATGTGGCCCGTCGACCGCTGCCCCGCATCCTGACCGAGAGCGCACCGCTCGCCCGCATGGCCCACAGCACCTCGCTCACCCGCAGCCGGGAACTCGCGCGGACCGCCGCCGACAGCGCCTGTGATGTGCTCCATCCGCTGATCACCATCGGCCGGGGGCTGCGCCGGCTGGCTGCGGCGGGCCGGGGACGCTGGGTCGACACGCCCCGGGAGAACCGCGGTCCGCTGGCCTTCTTCGTCGGCGCGTGTGTGCTGGTCGTGTGCCTGGTGCCGTACGGTCCGCTGCTCGCCCTGATCGCGGTGATGGGTGCGGGCGCCTGGGCGGGACGGGAGCGTACGCCCGTCGAGACCGGTCCCGTAGAGGCCGAGCGGGAGCGGCTGCAGGCGCTCTACGAAGCGCTGGTGCCCTACTTCTCCGTCGAGGGCGACCCCAGCCCCCTGTACACGCACGACGGCGGCTGGGAGCGGGTCTTCACCGAGCACGCCTTCGACGACAGCGGGCGGATCGAACGGCTGCAGCTGAAGTACCCGGCGTACTTCACCGACGGTGAGGACCAGTCCCGGTTCCGCATCGAGCAGGTGCTGTACGCCAAGGCGGGCCGTGGCCGCGAGTACCACTTCGGATGGGACGAGCTGGCCAATCAGCTCACCGTGACCGTGCTCGACGCGCTGCCCGCCGACATCGGCGCGCAGCGCTTCGTCTCCTCACCGGGCGAGACGGTGCTCGGCTTCACCGACGCGGACGTCGTCCAGCGCACCCTGCCGGTCACCGCCGGGGAGGAGACGCGGGATGCGCCGCCGGTGGTCTGGCGTACCGGGCCGCGCTCCACCGAACCGCATCTGCTCGTCCTGGGGCAGCCGGGTACGGGCGCGACGACCCTGCTGCGTTCGATCGCGCTGCAGGCGCTGCAGCACGGGGATGTGCTGGTCATCGATGGTGGCGGCACCGGTGAGTACGGCGCGCTGTCCGGACGCCGGGGAGTACTGGGGGTGGAGAGCGGTCTTGCGGGGGCGCTGGCGACCCTGGAGTGGGCGTCCCACGAGACCGAGCGGCGGCTGATCGCGGCGAACCGGGCCCGGCAGGCAGGCCGTCCCGCGCCGGAGGACACCCGGCGGCCCCTGTGGATCCTCGCGGACCGTCCGACGGCGCTGGCCCATGTGGCGGTCGCGGAGGGCCGGGACGATCCGCAGCGGTGGCTGCAGACGCCGCTGCGGCACGGCCGGGCCGCCCACGTCACGGTGGTCGTGGCCGACCAGTTCGAGAGCGCCGAGCTGCTGAGCGAACCCGTACGGGCGCACACCAAGGCGCGGGTGGTGCTCGGCCCCGCCACGGCGGAGGAGGTACGGGCGGTGCTCGGGGCGCCGCCGCACACCACGCCGACCGCGAGCGTCCCACCGGGCCGCGGCTATGTGCGCCTGGGGTCCGCTCCGGTACTGCGACTCCAGGTGCCGGCCACGCCCGATCCGCTCGACGAGGCCACCGGGCAGGCGCTGCGGCAGGCGGTCCTGTCGCTGCTGCCGGAGCGTACGGTCCCGGCCGACGGGGCGGAGGCGGACCCGACGGCGACCGACGGCACGCCGGGTGACGGGGGCGCGTCCGCGGATGCGGATACCGGCCGGCGGGTGAACATGCGCAAGTCCGGGGTTGCCGGGGACGCCGGGGTTGCCGGGGACGCCGACGCGGCGGAGCCGCACCGCGAGGCCCTGACGGCCGACGGCACCGCGGAGCCCGGCGGTGTCACAGAAGCCGGCGCCACCGCAACGACCGGACCGGCACCGGATGCCGGAAAGGCCGAACCCCCCGCCGAGCCGGTGGGCGCGGCAGGGGGCCGGGTACGGACCGTCAAGGGTGGCGAATCCCGCGCGGTCAACGGGTCCGTGGAGGCCGTCCCCACGGAGGGGTGAGGCCTCTGCGCCCCTAGGACCCGCCCCCAGGACCCGCCGAGGGCCCCGAAGGGCCGGCCCCCTGATCAGCCGTCAGGCCACGAACGCATGCCGCATCTCCGTGCCCACGGGTGCGCCCGTCGCCACCAGCCGCGCGGCGCCGGCCAGCCGGACCGCGGCCTCTTCGGCGACGGCTCCGCTGACCGTGAAGGGCAGCCGTACGAAGCCCTCGAAGGCACCGTCGACACCGAATCTCGGACCGGAGGGCACTCGCACCCCTAGCCGCTCCCCCGCCTCCGCGATCCGGGAGCCGGAGAGTCCGCCCGTACGCGCCCAGAGGGTGAGGCCACCGCGGGGAACGCTGAACTCCCAGTCCGGAAGGTGCCGGTGCAGCGCCTCGACGATCGCGTCGCGGTTCTCGCGGGCCTGTTCGCGGCGGATGCCGACGGCGGCCTCCCAGCCGCCGCCCTCCAGGAGCGAGGCGATGGCGAGCTGTTCGAGCACCGGTGAGCCCAGGTCGGAGTAGGCACGGGCGGCGACCAGACTGCGGATGATGTCGGGGGCGGCACGCACCCAGCCGATCCGCATCCCGGCCCAGAACGCCTTGCTCGCCGAGCCGACCGTGATCACCGCGCTGCCGGCGGGGTCGAACGCACACACCTGACGGGGCGGTGCGATGTCCTCGTCCAGCTGGAGTTCGGTCATGGTCTCGTCGACGACGAGCAGGGTGCCGGCCGACCGGGCCGCATCGACGAGCCGCCGGCGCTGGTCCTCGGTGGCAAGGGTGCCGGTGGGGTTGTGGAAATCGGCGACGACATACGCCATACGGGGCGCGGCGTCACGCATCACCTGGCGCCAGGCGGGAATGTCCCAGCCGGCCAGCTTGTCGGCGAGCGCGACCGGAACGAGCCGGGCGCCGGCGTCCCGCATCAGCTGGAGGATATTGGCGTACGACGGGGAGTCGACGGCCACCCGCTCACCGGGGCTCGTACACAGCCGGCAGATCGCGGCCACCGCGCCCATCGCGCCCGTGGTCACCATGATCTGCTCGGGCATGGTGGGGATCCCGCGGGCGGTGTAGCGGTCGGCGAGGGCCTGGCGGAGGACGGGCAGACCGGCGGGGTAGTCGCCGTGGGTGTGGGCGTAGAGCGGAAGGTCGGCCATCGCGCCCTGGAAGGCGCGGGTGAGCCACGGCTCGGGGGCCGGGAGGGCGGCGCAGCCGAGGTCGATCATGGAGCCGGCGGCCTCCGGGGGCAGCGGTTCCAGGCCGCGGGTGGGCAGTGGGTTGCCGGCCGGGACGGCGGTCCAACTGCCCGAGCCGCGCCGGGACTCCAGGAATCCCTCGGCGCGCAGCGCTTCATAGGCGGCGGCGACGGTGGTACGGCTGACGCCGACAGCCGTGGCCAGCTCGCGCTCGGCGGGCAGGCGCGCGGCGACCGGCACCCGGCCCTCCAGCACGAGCCGGCGGACGCCGTCGGCGAGGCTGCGGTAGGCCGGCAAACGGCGTCCGGCGGCGGCGAGTTGGGCCTCGGACGGGTCCTGCGACCGGAGCAGGCGGGCGAGTTGGGGTGCACCCACCGCTGAAGTCCACTGAGCCATGAAGATCAGTCCACCTTCCCCGAATTGGCTCTACTTCGCGAGCCCGGACCTGCCACATGGTGTCATGCGTCGGTCCAATCCTGCCAGGAGGGGGAAATTCATGTCCATATCCAGGGAAACCGGACCGGGGAGAAGGCAGCCGGTGCGCCGGCTGATCCAGCTCTTCGTGGGGCTGACACTGTTCGGCGTGAGCATGGGGCTGATGCTGCGGGCCGGGCTCGGCCTGGAGCCATGGAGCGTGCTGAACCAGGGCATATCCCGCCATACGGGGCTGTCGATCGGCACGGTCACCATCGTCTCCGGTGCGCTGATCCTGCTGCTGTGGATCCCGCTGCGCCAGCGTCCCGGCCTCGGCACGGTGGCCAACGTGGTGATCCTCGGGCTGGTGATGGACGCGACGCTGGCCTGGATGCCGCAGCTGCACTCCCTGGCCGCCCGTATCCCGCTGCTGGCGGGCGCCGTCCTGCTCAACGGCGCCGCGACCGGCCTGTACATCTCCGCCGATTTCGGTCCGGGGCCGCGGGACGGGCTGATGACCGGGCTGCATCTGCGGACCGGCCGTCCGGTGCGGCTGGTGCGGACCTGCATCGAAGTGACGGTGCTGGTCACGGGCTTCCTGCTCGGCGGGTCCGTCGGGGTCGGCACGGTGGTCTACGCGCTGGCCATCGGTCCGCTGGCGCAGTTCTTCCTGCGGCGCTTCGCGCTCGCGGACCGGCCCGCGAAGCCCTCACCGGTGGTGGCCCGCGGAGGTGCTTCACCCGAGCACGCGATACTGCCGGAGTGACCCCAGCGATACGCACCCGCCACAGCTATCTCGACCACCCCGTGCCGCTCCCCTTCGCCCACCGGGGCGGGGCGGCCGAGGGCCTGGAGAACACCGCCGCCGCCTTCCGCCGTGCGGTCGGCCTCGGCTACCGCTATCTGGAAACCGATGTGCATGCCACCTCGGACGGCGAGCTCGTCGCCTTCCACGACGCGACGCTCGACCGCGTCACCGACTCCCGTGGCGCGATCGGGCAGCTCCCCTGGCGGGCGGTGCGACAGGCCCGCGTCGGCGGTCACGAGCCGCTGCCGCTGTTCGAGGAGCTGCTGGAGGAGTTCCCCGGGGCGCGCTGGAACGTCGACCTCAAGGCCGATGCCGCACTCGCCCCGCTGCTCACCCTGCTGCGCCGCACGAACGCCTGGGACCGGGTGTGCGTCGGCTCGTTCTCGGAGGCCCGGGTGGCCCGCGCCCAGCGGCTGGCCGGACGCCGGATGGCGACCTCGCTCGGCACCCGCGGGGTGGCCGGCCTGCGGCTGCGGTCGTACGGCCGCGGGGTGCTGCCGCTGGACCGGCTGCTGGGCGCGGCGGTGCGGCGCAGCGCGGTCTGCGTCCAGGTTCCCGAGCGGCAGTCCGGCCTCCCCGTCGTCGATCCGCTCTTCCTGCGCGCCGCGCACGCGCTGGGCATGCAGGTCCACGTCTGGACGGTCAATGACGCGGACCGGATGGCAGCGCTCCTGGACCTCGGCGTGGATGGCATCATGACGGACCACATCGAGACGCTGCGGACGGTGCTGACCGAGCGAGGATGCTGGGTCTGACCGGGCGGGGATGCCGGTGCGGACCGAGCGAGGATGCGGGATCCAGGGGGCGTCGCGAGCCGTACGGCAGCTGCGGACCCACCCGGTTCCGGGTCCGCCCGCCGTCGTCCGCCGCCTGAACGGGGACAGGAAGACGGGGGCGGGCATGGAGAGCACACAAGCCGTAGCCAAGGGCGCGGACGAGGGCGGGGACGAGGCGGCCGCCCGGCGCCGTGAACAACGCGGCTGGTACTGGTACGACTGGGCCAACAGCGTCTATTCGACGACCGTGCTGACCGTGTTCCTGGGGCCGTATCTGACCTCGGTGGCGAAAGCCGCGGCGGACGCGGACGGCTTTGTGCACCCCCTGGGCCTTCCGGTGCGCGCGGGCTCCTTCTATGCGTATGCGGTGTCCGCGTCGCTGCTGCTGTCGGTACTGGCGATGCCGCTCGCCGGAGCGCTGGCCGACCGGACCGGCCGGAAGAAACCGCTGCTGGGCTGGTGCGCCTACGTGGGCGCCGCCGCGACGACGGGGATGTTCTTCCTGGGCGGTGACCGCTATCTGCTGGGCGGGGCGCTGCTGATCATCGCGAATGTCGGGTTCGTGGTGTCGATGATGCTCTACAACTCCTTCCTGCCGCAGATCGCCCGGCCCGACGAACGGGACGCGGTCTCCTCCCGTGGCTGGGCGTTCGGCTACGCGGCCGGAGCGCTGGTCCTGGTCGCCAACCTGGTGCTCTACGGCGCGCACGACTCCTTCGGCCTGTCCACGGGGGCCGCGGTGCGCATCTGCCTGGCGTCGGCGGGGCTGTGGTGGGGCGCGTTCTCGGTGATTCCGCTGCGCCGGCTGCGCGACCGGGCCACGGCCGCCGCCAGGCAGCCCGCCGGGCCCGGCGCTGCCGCGCTCGGCCAGGGATGGCGGCAGCTGCGGGAGACGCTGCGCCATATGCGCCGCCATCCCCTCACCCTCTCCTTCCTCCTCGCCTACCTCGTCTACAACGACGGCGTACAGACGGTGATCACCCAGGCCTCCGTGTACGGGTCCGAGGAGCTCGGCCTGGACCAGTCGACGCTGATCGTGGCGGTCCTGCTGGTCCAGGTGCTGGCCGCGGCGGGCGCCCTGCTGATGGGACGCCTGGCCGCACGGTACGGCGCCCAGCGGACGATCCTGGGCTCCCTGGTGGCGTGGGTGCTGACGCTCGCGGCCGGCTACTTCCTGCCCGCGAAGGCGCCCGGGTGGTTCTTCGGGCTGGCCGCCGGGATCGGTCTGGTCCTGGGCGGAAGCCAGGCGCTGTCCCGTTCGCTGTTCTCCCATCTGGTGCCGCGCGGCAAAGAAGCGGAATATTTTTCCGCGTACGAGATGAGTGACCGGGGCGTGAGCTGGCTGGGGCCGCTGGTGTTCGGGGTGGCCTACCAGCTCACCGGGAGCTACCGGGATGCGATCGTGTCCCTGGTGGCGTTCTTTGTGATCGGTTTTGTCCTGTTGGCGAGAGTGCCGGTGGGACGGGCGATCGCCGCGGCGGGAAATCCCGTACCTGACCGGATTTAGCCCCAGGGCGCGCGGGGCGGTAGTGTACGCCTTTGGCTCACCAGGCGGACCGTTACTGCGCGCTTCACTCTCGATGGCGCTGGGTGACATCTGCTGCCAGATGTGACAAACCGGGCGCTGGTGGGTACAACAAGGGGCGGCACGAAGGAAGGCAGCGGCGCACAGCGCCTCCATCATGGGCGGTGGTGGGCGACGGGTGGGCGCATGTCCCGAATTTCGAATACGGGAATCTTCACCGCCGACCGGACGTTGACCGGATGACGACGACAGCGACACCTGTCCTGTGGGCGACAAGCCCGGGAGGCACGATTCATGAGTGAGCGAGCTCTCCGCGGCACGCGACTCGTGGTGACCAGCTACGAGACCGACCGCGGCATCGACCTGGCCCCGCGCCAGGCGGTGGAGTACGCATGCGAGAACGGACATCGATTCGAGATGCCGTTCTCGGTTGAGGCCGAGATTCCGCCGGAGTGGGAGTGCAAGGTATGCGGTGCACCTTCGCTTCTGGTGGATGGCGATGGCCCTGAGGAAAAGAAGGGCAAGCCCGCGCGTACGCACTGGGACATGCTCATGGAGCGGCGCACCCGCGAGGAGCTCGAGGAGGTGCTGGCCGAACGGCTGGCCGTCCTGCGCTCCGGCACCATGAACATTGCCGTGCATCCGCGTGACAGCAACCGCAAGTCCGCCTGACAACGGACCTGCGCCAAGCAGCACGAAGGGCCGGGGCCACCGCACTGTGCGGTGGCCCCGGCCCTTGCTGCGTCCGCGCCCGCACCCGGCCGGAGTGCGCATGCGCGGGGCGCCCACACGCGCCGGGCATCCGCATGCGCCGGGTGTGCCCGCACGCTCCGGGTGTCCGTCCCCCGCGCAGCGAACGCCCGCGTACGCTCAGCCGGTCAGCCGGTCAGCCGGTCAGCGGCGGGTCCTGGCGGCGCGGGGAAGAAGGCTCGTCCTCGCGGATGACCTCGCCCTGGACGACCTTGCCGTCGGGCCGGTGCATCCGGGCCTGCTGGAAGGCATTGCCGAACGTGCCCTGGGAGTAGCCCGCCCGCCGGTTCAGCAGCTTCTCGGCACGGCGCTGGATCAGCTTCCCGGTGGGCGGGAAGAGGCAGAGCAGCCCCATGGCGTCGGACACCAGCCCGGGGATCATCAGCAACAGCCCGCCGGCCATCGGGAGCGTATTGCCGCTGCCGCTCTTGCCACTGCCGGTTTTGCCGTCGCCGGGTTTGCCCGTACCCGAGGTGCCGTTGCCGGACGCGGCGGAGTTGCCGGGGGCCGCCGGGCCGCCGGTGGTCTGCAGGCTCTCGGTGAGGTTGCGCCAGGCGCGACGGCCGGCCCGCTTCACCACATAACCGCCGATGACCACTCCGGCGAGCAGCAGAAGAAAGACCGTCAGGCCGTTGGTGGCCCCGGCGACCACGGTCAGCAGCCAGATCTCCAGCACCAGCCAGGCGGCGATGCCCAAGGGGACGAAGCGGCGGGCGCGCGAGCGCTGGGGCGGGCGGGAACTCGGCGGTGGCGTGACTCCGAACGTCATGCCTCAAGTGTGCCTGGCCGCTGCCGCCCCACTCCCCGAGGGTCGCGCGGGAGGGATCATCTCCGGACGGCCCGGCGCAGCGGCCCCGGCCTCGGCGGACCCGGCGCGGCGAGCCCGTTCGTCAGCGCCCCCGTTCGTCAGCGGCCGCGGATCTTGTCCACCCGGGAGCCGAGACCCCAGGCCGTGACCCGCCACAGGGCCTCCACGACGATGTCGCGGCTCATCTTGCTGTCGCCCAGTTCCCGCTCGACGAAGGTGATCGGCACCTCGACGACGTGATAGCCGGCCTGCACGGCACGGCGGGCGAGGTCGACCTGGAAGCAGTAGCCCTGGGAGGCCACGTCGTCCAGGCCCAGCCCTTCGAGCGCCTGCGCGCGAAAGGCCCGGAAACCACCGGTGATGTCGCGCAGCGGCAGGTCCAGCACCAGCCGGGAGTACGTACTGCCCCCGCGGGAGATGAGCCGGCGGTACGTGGGCCAGTTGACGGTGCGGCCGCCGGGCACCCAGCGCGATCCGAGGACGAGATCGGCGCTCTTGAGGGCGGTGAGCAGCCGCGGCAGTTCCTCGGGCTGGTGCGAGCCGTCGGCGTCCATCTCGACCAGGACGTCGTAGCCGTGGTCGATCCCCCAGCGGAAGCCCGCGAGGTAGGCGGCGCCGAGGCCTTCCTTGCCCTTGCGGTGCAGGACGTGGACCTGCTCGTCGTCGGCGGCCAGTTCGTCGGCGAACTTGCCGGTGCCGTCAGGGCTGTTGTCGTCCGCGACGAGGACGTGTGCCGTGGGGACGGCGGACCGCACCCGCGAGACGATCGGCTTGATGTTCTCCGCCTCGTTGTACGTCGGAATGATCACCAACGTGGTGCCGAGCGGACCGTACTGCCGCTGCCCGTCTGTCACTGCTGCCCCTTCTCGTCCTTCGTTCGCCCGCGTCGGCCGGCAACTACCGCACCGGCACAGGACAGAAGCCCCACGATAGCGAGCACCCACTCGGGAGCGGCGCCGACGCGGTCGGCGAGCGTCGTTTCGTCGCGCAGCGGAATCCGCGCGGAGACCACACCCTGGGTGAACTCCGGGATCCGCTGGGTGATCTTGCCGTCCGGGGCGACCACGGCGCTGATCCCGCTGGTGGCCGCGGTGACCACGGCCCGGCCGTGTTCGACGGCGCGCAGCTTGGACATCGCCAACTGCTGCTCGGGCTGGCCGGAGCGGCCGTAGGTGGCGTTGTTGGTCTGGATGACCAGGGCACGGGCGCCCGCGTCGACGGTGTCGTGCACGATCTGGTCGTAGGCGACCTCGAAGCAGATGACGTCGCCGAGCCGGGCGGGGCCGACGTGGAGCACACCGGTGTGGTCACCGGGGTAGAAGTCGCGGGGCACCCGCTGGAAACGCGTGATGATCTTGCTGAGCTGTTCCCGGAACGGCACGTACTCGCCGAACGGCACGGGATGCTGCTTGGTGTAGGAGGCGCCCGGCCCCTTCTTCGGGTCCCAGACGATGCCCTCGTTGAAGACATAGCCCTTCTTGGAGGGGTGGTCGATCAGGGCGCCGACGAGGACGGGCACGCCGATGGCCTTCACGGCCTCGTCGATCCGGTCGTAGGCCTGCGGGTATTTGTAGGGGTCGAGGTCGGAGGAGTTCTCCGGCCAGATGACCAGGTCCGGCTTCCTGGCCCGGCCGGCCTTGACGTCGGCGGCGAGCTTTTCGGTGGCCGTGGCGTGGTTGTCGGTGATCATCATGGGGCGGCCCAGGAAGTCCATGCCGGGCTGCTGGACGTTGCCCTGGACGACAGCGATGTCAGCGGTGTCGTCGGCCTTCGTGGGAACGGGCACCACGGCACCGGCCAGGATGACCGCCGCGGCGAGCCCGAAGGCCTCCAGGGCCGGGACGGCCCGGCGCAGCGAGCCGTTGCCGCGCAGCTGCCAGAGGGTGGCGG
The DNA here is from genome assembly GCF_004125265.1 of Streptomyces lydicus. Taxonomy (GTDB): domain Bacteria; phylum Actinomycetota; class Actinomycetes; order Streptomycetales; family Streptomycetaceae; genus Streptomyces; species Streptomyces lydicus_C. The sequence goes on along the minus strand of NZ_RDTE01000003.1, from coordinate 8,054,247 downwards.
CACATACGGCGAGCAGCGCGCCGGCCAGCGCCACGGCGAAGGTCACCAGCGGGGCACCGCCGAGCGCGGCGAGCGGGGTGAACGGCGAGCCGGTGTTGGCGAAGGCGAGCCGGCCCCACGGGAAGCCGCCGAACGGCAACCGGTCGCGGGCCCACTCCTCGGCGACCCACAGGCAGGCGGCCCACAGCGGCCCGCCCGGCAGCCGGGACGTCACGGCGAGCGCCGCGCCCAGCAGCGTCAGGAAGAGCGCTTCGGCGACCGAGAGGCCGACCACGGCGTCCCACCCGACCACATGCAGCCATTTCAGCAGGATCAGGAAGAACGGCAGCCCGAAAGCGAAGCCCGTCCAGGCGCCCTGGCGGGCGGTGCGGCCACGGGTCAGCAGCGACAGCGCGGCCACGGCGACCACGGACAGCGGCCACAGGTCGTACGGCGGGAAGGCCAGCCCGAGCGCGATGCCGAAGACGGCCGCAAGGCCGGTGCGCGGCGCCTCCCGGCGGAGCAGGGCGAACAGGCGCCGTGCCCGCCCGGGGCGCGCGGGCTCGGCGGTGGAACCCGTCCCGGCGCGCGGCACCGCGCCGTCGGGCGAGGTGTCGCTGACGGCTTCTTCGGTGGTGTCGGAACCCGATGGCACGGTCGCGGGCCTTCCTGCAGGTCGTGCGGTGGTGAGCTGACCGTACATCGGGAGGCCGGGTTTACGGATATGGGGTGCACAAAAGGCGAAAGGGCACCGAGGGAGGCCGCGGGCGGGGCCGCGATGCGGAGAGCGGGGCCGCGCGGTGCGGTGCGGATAGGGGCCCGGCGCCCTTCGGGCCGACCTGGGACCCGCTGGCTGCGGGTCGACCGAAAGCCGTTGTCTACTGAGCGTCCGGGCCCCACCCGGGTCGCACCTTCCCCCAAGCTCCCACGGAGCAGGGAGGGACCCCCATCCGGCCGAAACGCTCCGTTGTCCCGTGCCGCTGGTGCTGGACCTGGCTCCCAGTGGTGGTGCCCCAGTGGCGCACCACCCCATGGCCCAGCTGCGTTCGACGACTGCGCGGAGGTCTCCCGGTCGGACGTCCTGGTGGTGGACTCGGCCGAACCTACCGGCCGCCGACCGTCTGCTGTCAACAGGTGCTGCACCTGCGTCGTTTCGCGTCGCCCCAGGTCAGCCGCGAGCGCCCCAAGTGAGGCAAGGAGCGGCAGGCGCAGCCCGCACCGGCACCTGCCCGCGCGATGTCACTCGTTCGGCGGCCCGAAGACCGTCCGCCCGCCGACGACCGTGGTCAGGCACACCGGGAGGTCGTTGCCGGGGGTGAGATCGGGCAGGCCGGGGGTGCCGGAGCGGGGGTCGGTGGACCAGCGCTGCACCCGCTCGTCGGGGGCCTGGACGATCAGGTCGCCGGTGCGCCAGACCGCGTAGTCGGCGGGGGCGCCGGGCACCAGGACGCCCGCGTCGTCCCGGCCGATGGCGCGCCAGCCGCCGCGGGTGTGGGCGGTGAACGCGGCGCGGGCGGAGATGCCGTGGGCGCGGGTGCGGTGGAAGACGGCGGCGCGCACGGTGCCCCAGGGATCGAGCGGGGTGACCGGGCTGTCGGACCCGAGCGCGAGCGGGACACCGGCCTTGAGCAGCGCGGCGTACGGATTGAGGGTGGCGGCCCGCTCGGCGCCCAGGCGGGCGGCGTACATGCCGTCCTCGCCGCCCCATGCCGCGTCGAAGGCGGGCTGGACGGAGGCGGTCAGGGCCAGGTCGGCGAAGCCGGCGAGGGTGTGCTCGGTGAGCATTTCGGCGTGCTCGACGCGGTGCCGGGCGGCCCGGACCCGGTCGAGGCCGACCCGGTCGGCGGCGGCGCGCACCCCGGTGACGACGCTGGTCAGGGCGGCGTCACCGATGGCGTGGAAGCCCGCCTGGAGCCCGGCCTCGGTGCAGGCTGCGACATGGGCGGCGACGGCCTCGGCGTCGAGCTGGGCGGTTCCGGTGTGGCCGGCGTCGGCGTACGGGGCGTGCAGATGGGCGGTGTGGGAGCCGAGCGAGCCGTCGGCGAACAGATCGCCCGCGGCGCCGAGCGCCCCGAGTTCCCTGACCCGCTCCGCGTCCTTTGCGGATGCGATCAGCTCGGCCCAGTAGCCGATGACCCGGGGGCCGTTGCCTTCCCGGGCCAGGGCGAGCAGCCCGGTGAAGTCGTCCTCACCGGAGATGTCCGGACCGGCGCACTCGTGGACGCTGCCGATGCCGAGCGAGGCGGCGCGGGCGAGCGCCGCGGCCTGGGCCTCGGCCCGCTGGGCGGGGGTGACGGTGGCGTAAGCGGCCTTGCGCACCGCGTGATGGGCGGCGCCGGTCAGCGGGGCACCGTCGTGGAACCCCTCCCGGTCGCGGATGCCGGGGACCAGCTCCAGCAGCGCCGTGGTCACGACGGCGGAGTGCACATCGACCCGGGTGAGGTAGAGCGGGCGGCCGCCGGTGGCCTCGTCCAGCTCCGCGCGGGACGGCGGGCGCCCCTCCGGCCAGACACCGGCGTCCCAGCCGTGTCCGAGCAGAATGCGGTCCGCCGGGCGCGCGTCCGCGTAGGCGCGGATCCGGGCGAGCGCGTCGGACAGGGTGCCGACCCCGACCAGGTCGAGGCCGGTGAGCGCGAGACCGGTCGCCGTGGTGTGCACATGTGCGTCCGTGAAGGCCGGAGTGACGAGCGCACCGTCGAGCGGAATGACCTCGTCCACACCTTCGGCGAAGGAGTCGGCCGCGCCTTCCTCCCCGACCCAGGCGATGCGGTCGCCTTCCACGACCATGGCGGTGGCGAAGGGGTCCGCGGGACTGTGCACCTCACCGCCGCGCAGCAGGACGGTGCGGGGCCGGGAAGGGCGCTTCCGGGCCGGGTAGGAAAGGGGCTCGCTCATACCGGACAGTTTGGCCCCTGCGGACGGACGGGCCGCGCGCAGGGGGCGCTCGCCGGTCAGATACGCGGCGGCCGGGCCTCGTAGGGGGTGGAGAGCACGACGGTGGTGCGGGTCGACACACCGGCCAGGGTCCGGATGCGGGTGAGCAGATGCTCCAGCTCCAGCGGGGTGGCGACCCGGACCTTGAGGATGTAGTTCTCGTCACCGGCGACGCTGTGACAGGCCTCCAGCTCGGGGACCTCGGCCAGGCGGTCGGCGATGTCGTCCGGCGCGCTGGGGTCGAAGGGTTTGACCGAGATGAAGGCGGTGAGCGGCAGGCCCACGGCTTCGGGGTCCACGATGGCGGCATAGCCCCGGATGACACCGCGCTGCTCCAGGCGGCGCACCCGCTGGTGCACCGCCGAAGTGGACAGGCCGGTGGCCTTGCCCAGGTCGGTGTAGCTCATCCGCCCGTCCTTGACGAGCAGATCCACGATTTGTCGGTCCAACTCCTCCACCCGCTCAACCTACTGTGCGCGGGGGCGTGTGCGCACCGTGCGCCGGATCGTGGACACCTCCACGCCGGTTCATGTGACCAATGCCACACATGTGATCCGGTGTCGGTGGGGTGCCCGCGATTATGCGTGCGGCATGAAGGGAATTGCTGCTGGTGGCCGGGACCGCCCGTCACAGGAAGTCAGCGGTACGACCGACCCACCCGAGGGGGATGGACATCATGCGACGCCTTGAGCAGGACTCCGCTGCCGCGAACACCGGCGCCCAGGAGGGCGACAGTCCGGGCGGCCTGGGCGACGACGGTGCGGACGTCGACTCTTTCGACACCTATGAGATCTACCGCGTGACCTGCCCCGACTGCCTGCAGCCGATCGCGCTGCTGGCGGACGAGGACATGCTTCCCGAGCACGCGCTGTGCGCCTCGCCGTGGAATCCCTTCGGCCTGACGGTGTGCCAGGGCTCCGGGCGGACGGTGTCCGAGGCGGCCAGGACCGCCGACACCCTGGACGCCCAGGAGCAGGACGCGGCCGTGCTGCTGACGCTCCCGGAGAGCCTGGACTGGCGCCGCCAGCCGTTCTCGCACCTCGGCGGGCCCGGCACCCGGCCGGTCCGGGTGCCGCGGATGCGCCCGCTCAGCTGAGAGCGCCTGCCGGCCCGCAAACGGCCGGCAGGCCCGTACGCCGCCCGGTCTCACCAGTAGCGGCGCTCGATCATCGCTTCCAGGGTCCCGCGGTGCAGGATCAGCGCATCGGCGTCGGCCGGGACCGGAAGTTCCCCGAAGTGGACCTGGCGGTAGGCCACTCGCAGCATGACGATGGCGTGCCGCAGGGCCGCGTAGAGGGTGTGGAACTCCATGGCGCGGGGCCGGTGTCCGGTGAGCCGGGCGTAGCGGTCCTCGACGCGGTCACGGCGCAGGAATCCGGGCAGCCCCTGCTGGCCGCCACTCTCGGTGAGGTCCTGGAAGAAGCGGTGGAGGAACACCATCCAGCCCAGGTCGAGTTCGCGCGGGCCGAGGGCGGCCATCTCCCAGTCGAGTACGGCCGCCGGCTCGAATCCGTCGTAGACGATATTGCCGATCCGGGCGTCACCCCAGGTCAGCACGGTCTCCCCGGGGTCCGTCGGCCAGAGGTCGGCCAGCCGGGCAAAGCCTCGCTCGATCAGCGGGGAGCGGGGCCGCCCGTCAACGACCCAGCGGTAGTAGGCCCGTTGGGCCTCCACATGGCGCTGCAGCGCGTCTCCCGTTCCGGGGGTGGCGAGGAAGTCGGCCGTGCCGGAGGGGACTTGATCGTGCAGCCGGGCGAGCACCGACACACTGGCGGCCTCCAGCTGGTCGCGCTGGTCGTCGGTGGTGTCGTACAGCCAATTCCCCTCGTAGGTATAGGGCATGACGTCCGGTGGGACGCGACCGGCGGCGCGCGCCATGACGAAGAACGGCGCGCCGAGGTACGCCGGATCCTCTTCGAGCCAGAGGGTGCTGCGGGGCACGGGCAGGTCGGTGTGCGCGGCGACCAGGCGCATGGTGCGGTACTGGCGGGCCATGTCGTAGCGCGGGAAGACGGTGTACGCGGCGGGGTCGGCGGCGAGACGCAGGGCGCAGGAGCGGGGGGCGTCCTGCGGTCCGGACGGCGGGCGGGGGTGGTCGATGTCGAAGAGCAGGGTCTCGCTGGACATGCCGTTGGAGTCCGGTACGGCCGGTGAGACGGCGCGGGCGCCGGGGAGCCGGGTGCCGAGCCAGGCGGTGAGCCGGCGGGCCAGCACTTCGGGGTCGCGGGTGGTGGTGCGGGGCCGGGGCGCCGTGCTCACTGTCCGGCCTCCTGCGCGACGGAGTCATAGCCGGTGAAGCCGCTCGGGTCGTGCCGGCCGAAGCTGCCGTGCTCGAAGATGCCGTAGCCGGTCCGGCCGTCGAGAGTGAAGCGGGCGGCGTGGTCGGTGACTCCGTAGGCGGCGAGGGGATGGGCTGCCGGGTCGGAGAGGTCGTAGCTGCGGCGGTCGGTCCAGCCGCGGCCCCGCCAGGTGCCGTGCTGCCAGTCGTCGGCGCTCGCCGGAGGGTAGCCGGCGCCCACGGCGAGGGGTGAGGAGGTGAGGATTTCGGCGGTGAGGTCGAGGGGTTTGCGGGCCGGGTCGGTGAGATGGATGACGGCGCGTTCGGGGTGGCGGGTGCCGGGGCGGTAGCTGATGTCCGTGTGCGGCCAGCCGAGTTGGGCATCGCGGACGCCCTCGCGGACCATGGTGGCCTCGTTCAGGGTGCGGTGCCCGTCGGCATCCTCCTGGACGATGACCATCACGAAGCGGTCGTCGAAGCGCACCGGGCACCAGATCCAGTGGAAGCCCTCGGGCCGCAGTTCCTCGGCCGCCCGCCCGCCGTCCTCGCCGGGGATCGGGCGTACGCCCCAGCTGCGGTCGCGGGTGCCGGTCCACTCCCCCGCCGTGACGGCGAGCTCCTGGCCGGCGGCGCGGATGGTGCCGGTGCAGGTGCCGGCCTGGACGAACCGCCGGCCTTCGAGCAGCAGCCGGTCGCCGCGGTACTGGGTGTGGTGCGGCTCCCAGGTGGCGGGAAACGCCGCGGTCCAGGTCAGGTCGTACGCCAGGCCGTCCGGGTCGCCGGGGTCCGCGGCGCAGGTCAGCCGCAGACGGGCCAGCGGCTCCTCGACGGTGACGGTGAGCGGGCCGACGGTGAGCGCGAGGCGGTCATCGGTGAGCGCGTCGGAGGCCCGTACGGCGTGCAGCCGGTCGCCGAGGCGGAGGGTGGCATAGGCGTCGATGACACCGGTGTTGGGATAGACGCCGAGGCCGGCGATCAGCAGGGCGCGCCCGGAGTGGTCCATGACGTGGAAGATGCACCGGTCGTAGGCGTTGCGGTCGCCGGTGGCGACATGCCGCATGGACAGCGGGACCTGGTGGATGGGGTACTCGTCGAGCGCGATCGGGCGGTCGGGCACGGTCTCCTCCTGGGCGCGCGATCGGCGGGGCGCTGCCCGGTTCGGGTCGGCACAGCGGGAGTTGACGGTACGTCAGCTCCGGAAGGACGACCAGACCGCGGGAGAGGGCGACACCCCTGCATCCGACTGCGGACGGCCCCGGAGCGCCCCAGGACGGCGCGCCCGCCGGGAGCTGTGGCTGAAATACGAGGGTGGAATCGGACCGGCTCCCACCAGGACCGGGCGGTGGCTGCCGGGGTGGCCGCGGCGGTGACGGCCGGCGCCGGCACCGTGGTCGCCGGCGTCCGGCGGCCACACCCGGGGCAGCGGACGGACGCGGGCGAGGAGTGCGCGGAGCGGCCGAGCGCGGCGGGCGGGGCGGGCGGGGCGGGCCCGGCAGGCGGACCCGCCCCGGAGACGCTTGAACCCGCCTCCGCCCTGCTCTGCCCCGCCCCGCCTCCGCTCAGCGCGTCTCGGGGCCCGCGAGATGGCGGGCGATGACCATCCGCTGGATCTGGTTGGTGCCCTCGACGATCTGCAGGACCTTGGCCTCGCGCATATAGCGCTCGGCCGGGAAGTCGAGGGTGTAGCCGTAGCCGCCGAGGAGCTGGACGGCGTCGGTGGTCACCCGCATCGCGGTGTCCGTGCAGAACAGCTTGGCCATCGCCGCCTCCTTGGAGAACGGCAGACCGGCGTCGCGCAGCCGGGCGGCGGTGAGATAGAGGGCGCGGCCGGCCTCGATCTGGGTGGCCATGTCGGCGAGCATGAAGCGCAGGCCCTGGAAGTCGACGATCGGGCGGCCGAATTGCTGCCGCTCGGCGGTGTAGGCGAGCGCTTCGTCCAGCGCGGCCTGGGCGACACCGACGGCACAGGCCGCGATGCCCAGGCGCCCGGAGTCCAGGGCGGACAGGGCGATGGCGAAGCCCTGCCCCTCGTCCCCGAGGCGGCGGGAGTCGGGGATACGGACGTCGTCGAAGTGCAGCTGGGCCGTCGGGGAGCCCTTCATGCCCATCTTGCGCTCGGGCGCCGCGGCGCTGAGGCCTTCGGCGTCGCCGGGCACGAGGAAGGCCGTGATGCCGTGGGCGCCGCTGCCGCCCGTGCGGGCCAGCACGGTGTAGAAGTCGGCCACGCCACCGTGGGTGGTCCAGGCCTTGGTGCCCTCCAGCCGCCAGGTGTCGCCCTCCCGGGTCGCCCGGGTGGTCAGGGAAGCGGCATCGGAGCCCGAGGAGGGCTCGGAGAGGCAGTACGCGCCGACGAGTCCGCCGCCGAGCATGTCCGGCAGGTGTTCGGCGCGCTGCTCCTTGGTGCCGTATCCGGCGAGCGCGTGGCAGGCGAGGGTGTGCACGCTGACGCCGAGGCCGACGGTGAGCCGGGCGGCGGCGAGCTCTTCCAGGACCTGGAGGTAGACCTCGTAGGGCTGGCCGCCACCGCCGAATTCCTCGTCGTAGGCCAGCGAGAGCAGTCCGGATCGCGACAGGAGGGTGAAGGTCTCGCGCGGGAAGTGACCGGCGTCCTCCTCCTCGGCGGCCGTTGGCCTGATCTCGCGGTCGGCAAGCTCGCGTACGAGGGTCAACAGGTCGCGGGCTTCCTCCGTGGGCAGCCTGCGATCCACCGGCCGGGGGCCGTACTCGGTCATGGCGGCGCTCTCCTCCCTGTCGGGCGCTGCGGCGACACACGCGGGGTGGGCGGCGGCGCCGGTTTCGTCGTACCAGGCCGATGATCGCGTTCCGGGTTGCGGAAGGCGATGACCTGCGGCGGTGGCGCTAGGAGTATGCCCGATCGGCGGCCTCGCGTCACGGGTTGATCATCACGGACTGCAGGAATGGGCCCCGCACCGTTCGGTCACCGTATTGGTCCGAACCATTGACGCACTGGTCTAGTCCTTCTACCTTCTCCCCCAACGCTCCACGCGTTCATGCCAATTCGGACGCAGGTCAGGCTCCACCCCTCGCCCCCCTCCGAGGAGACAGCATGCTCAGACCGCACCGGATGCGCTCACCGCGCACAGTGATCGCCGCCGCCACCGCGCTGTGTACAGCGGCGCTGGCCGGCACCCTGCTCGCCGGACCGGCCGCCGCCGACCCGGCCGGCACCCCCGCCGCACACCACCCCTCCGCGGCCGCCGCGCCCGCCCTGAAGCCCGCAGCGGCGGGCAGCAAGGTCGTCGGATACTTCACCAACTGGGGTGTCTACGACCGCAATTACCACGTCAAGAACATCGAGACCTCGGGCTCGGCTGCCAAGCTGACCCACATCAACTACGCCTTCGGCAACGTCCAGGGCGGCAGGTGCGCCATCGGCGACTCCTACGCCGACTACGACAAGGCCTACACCGCCGACCAGAGCGTCGACGGCAAGGCGGACACCTGGGACAACGGCGCGCTGCGCGGCAACTTCAACCAGCTGCGCAAGCTCAAGAAACTGCACCCGGGCCTCAAGGTGATCTGGTCGTTCGGCGGCTGGACCTGGTCGGGCGGCTTCGGTGAGGCCGCCAAGAACCCCGACGCGTTCGCCCGGTCCTGCCTCGACCTGGTCGAGGACAAGCGCTGGGCGGATGTCTTCGACGGCATCGACATCGACTGGGAGTACCCCAACGCCTGCGGCCTGACCTGCGACACCAGCGGCCGGGACGCCTTCACCAAGGTGATGCGGGCCCTGCGGTCTGCGTTCGGCCAGAGCAATCTGGTGACCGCGGCGATCACCGCGGACGCCTCGGCCGGCGGCAAGATCGACGCGGCCGACTACGCCGGCGCGGCGCAGTACGTCGACTGGTACAACCCGATGACGTACGACTACTTCGGGGCCTGGGACGCCAAGGGCCCGACGGCGCCGCACTCCCCGCTCACGTCGTACAGCGGCATCCCGAAGGCAGGCTTCAACAGCACCGACACCATCGCCAAGCTCAAGGGCCTCGGTGTCCCGGCGGGCAAGCTGCTGCTGGGGATCGGCTTCTACGGCCGTGGCTGGTCGGGCGTCACCCAGGATGCGCCGGGCGGCAGCGCGACCGGTGCGGCACCGGGCAAGTACGAGGCCGGCATCGACGACTACAAGGTGCTCAAGGGCCGCTGCCCGGCCACCGGCAAGGTCGGCGGCACCGCCTACGCCAAGTGCGGCGACCAGTGGTGGAGCTATGACACCCCGGAGACCATCGGCACGAAGATGGCCTACAAGGACGCGCAGGGCCTGGGCGGCACGTTCTTCTGGGAGCTGAGCGGCGACACCGCGAGCGGTGAGCTGATCAAGGCGATCAGGTAGCCGGCAGGAGCGGAACCGGGCGGGCGGGAGGCGGCGGCCTCCCGCCCGCCTGCCTGCCCGTCGTACGTCAGCGGCCGTGCCGGTGGCGCCCGCGCCCGTCACCGGCACGGTAGTGCTCTCCGATGACGGCTGCGCGCACGGTGACCACGGTGTCCGCTGTGCATGTGGTGACCGTGGTGACGCCCGTGGGTGACCCGGCGCGCCCGCGGGGTTTACGCTCCCGCCCGGTACGAGCACCATCGGCCGTAAGGGACGAGCCGCAGGTGAAGAGGTGACGCGTGGTCAACCCCTGGCTGGCGATGGAGACCGGTGCCGATTTGGTGGAGCGCACCCGCACGGTGCGCCGGGCCCATGCGGCCTTCCTCAGCGACGGGACCGTTGCGCCGCCGGTCCGGCAGGTGGTCGCCGACTCCTGGCGCCGCTCCGCCGAAGCCCGGGCCGCGGCGGACGGCGCCGCGCCCATCGATCTGGACGAGGCCACCCTGGACGCCTACCGGGACGGGCATCCGCTGGCCCGCGCGATGCCCGTCTTCCGGGAGCTGCTGGGCAGCTTCGCGCAGGACGGCGCGCATCTGCTGGCCGTCTGCGATCCGCAGGGACGGCTGCTGTGGGTGGAAGGGCACCGCGGGGTGCGGCGCAGCGCCGAGCGGATGAACTTCGTGGCCGGCGCCCGCTGGGACGAACGGCACGCCGGCACCAATGCCCCGGGCACCGCGCTCGCCGCCGATCACGCCGTACAGATCTTCGCCGCCGAGCACTACAACAGGCAGGTGCAGCGCTGGACCTGTGCCGCCGCCCCGCTGCACGACCCACGGACCGGGCGGCTGCTGGGCGCCGTCGACATCACCGGCGGCGACCATCTGGCGAGCCCCCACAGCCTGGCTCTCGTCCAGGCCACCGCACGCGCCGCGGAAGCCCATCTTGCCTGCGATACATCCGAGTTGGGCGTCTGCCTGTCAGCGCTCGGCCGGGACGAGGCGCTGCTGGTGGTGGACGGGCAGCGGCTGCGGCTCGGCCGGCGGCACAGCGAGATCATGATGCTGCTGGCCCGGCACCCCCACGGGCTGACGGGTGATCAGCTCTCGGTGCTGCTGTACGGCGAGCGCGAGATGCGCCCGGTGACACTGCGGGCCGAGCTGTCCCGGCTGCGCCATCTCGTCGGCACGCTGCTGCATTCGCGTCCATACCGGCTGAGCAGGCCCGTCGAGACCGATCTGTTCGCCGTCGGGGAGGCCTTGGACGCCGGCGAGGTGCGCTCCGCGCTGGGCGCGTACCGCGGCCCGCTGCTGCCGCTGTCGGAGGCGCCCGGTGTGCAGCGGCTGCGCGGTGCGCTGGAGGACCGGCTCCGGCGTACGCTGCTCGCCACCCGGGAGCCCGCGCTGCTGCGCGAGTGGTCGCGCACCCCCTGGGGCGAGGACGACCTGGAGGTCTGGGAAGCCCTGGTGGACACCCTCCCGGAACACTCCCCGGCCCGCAGCGCACCGATGGCGACCGCGGACCGGCTGCGCGCGGCGTACGGCCTGACGACCGGTGCCGCTCCCCGTGCCGTGCCCGCGCCCGCCGCCGAGCGCGTCGCAACGTTCACGCAACCTCCCCCGCCATAGCCTGCGCACAACGCCCGTCACACGGGAGTGGCGGGCACCGCGCCGAGAGCGATTGGGAGGCCGCACCATGGCCCGTTACGCCAGCCCGGGTTCCGCCGATGCCGTCATGAGCTACCTGCCCCGCTATGACCACTGGATCGGCGGCGAGTTCGTGGCGCCCGCACTGGGCCGGTACTTCGAGAACCCGACGCCGGTCAACGGTCAGCCGTTCACCGAGGTGGCGCGGGGCACCGCCGAGGACGTCGAGCGGGCCCTGGACGCGGCGCACGCGGCCGCGCCCGGCTGGGCCCGTACGGCCGCCGCCGAACGCGCCGGCGTGCTCAACAAGATCGCCGACCGGATGGAACAGAACCTTCAGGCTCTGGCGGTCGCGGAGAGCTGGGAGAACGGCAAACCCGTACGGGAGACGCTGGCGGCCGACATCCCGCTCGCCATCGACCACTTCCGCTACTTCGCGGGCGCCATCCGCGCCCAGGAAGGCTCCCTGTCGGAGATCGACGAGGACACCGTCGCGTACCACTTCCACGAGCCGCTCGGGGTCGTCGCCCAGATCATCCCCTGGAACTTCCCCATCCTGATGGCGACCTGGAAACTCGCCCCGGCGCTGGCCGCGGGCAACGCCGTGGTCCTCAAGCCGGCCGAACAGACCCCCGCGTCCGTGCACTACTGGATGAGCCTGGTCGCGGATCTGCTGCCGCCCGGCGTGGTCAACATCGTCAACGGCTTCGGCGCCGAAGCCGGCAAGCCGCTGGCGTCCAGCCCCCGGGTCGCCAAGGTCGCCTTCACCGGGGAGACCACCACCGGCCGTCTGATCATGCAGTACGCGTCCGAGCACCTGCGGCCGGTGACCCTCGAACTGGGCGGCAAGAGCCCCAACATCTTCTTCGACGATGTCTCGTCCGCGGTGGACGACTTCCACGACAAGGCGCTGGAGGGCTTCACCATGTTCGCCCTCAACCAGGGCGAGGTGTGCACCTGCCCGTCCAGGGCGCTGATCCAGCGCGGCCACTACCAGGACTTCCTGGAAGCCGGTGTGGCACGCACGGAGAAGATCGTCCAGGGCCACCCGCTGGACACCGACACCATGATCGGCGCACAGGCCTCCAACGACCAGCTGGAGAAGATCCTCTCCTACCTGGACATCGGCCAGAAGGAGGGCGCCCGCGTCCTGACCGGCGGCTCCCGCGCCGAGCTCGGCGGCGAACTGGAGGGCGGCTACTACGTCCGCCCGACGATCTTCGAGGGCAACAACGAGATGCGGGTCTTCCAGGAGGAGATCTTCGGCCCGGTGGTCGCCGTGGCCCCGTTCAGCGACTTCGACGACGCGATCGGCATCGCCAACGACACGCTCTACGGCCTCGGCGCCGGCGTCTGGACCCGCGACGGCTCCACCGCCTACCGAGCGGGCCGCGCCATCCAGGCCGGCCGGGTATGGACCAACTGCTACCACGCCTACCCGGCCCACGCCGCCTTCGGCGGCTACAAGCAGTCCGGGATCGGCAGGGAGAACCACAAGATGATGCTGGATCACTACCAGCAGACGAAGAACATTCTTTGTTCATACAGCCCGAAGAAACTTGGGTTCTTCTAGAGCCTCAAGTCGGCTGCCTGGAGGCGCCGTTACACTCCAGGCAGCCCGACACCGGAGTCACTCCAGGTAAGCAACAGGCTGCCTCAAGTCGATGGTCGACCTACACGAGGACTGCCCCCGGACCAGTCACGGACCAGACTCCCGCCCGGGGTGAGGCAGGCGACAACCCTCTGGCACGTGTGGTGCCACGACGTAGCGGGACCGCTCAGGCTCTGCAGCGCGCTCCGCAGTCGTGGGCACAGGCTTCGCGCCCGACCGCTTTCATCGCAGGCCCCCATGACCATCGTGCTGGCGGCCCTGCGCCTGGCCTGGTCAACTCACCCCAGAGTGGCTTCGTTCGCGTTCAGTAGCAGCGTTTGTCCACCGGTTTGGGAGGCGACGGAGGGTCGGAGCCTCCGCAGATGTTCACGAGAAATGACGTCGCTCTTGGCCGAGGAGTCTCAACCGTGCCTGGTTGAGTGACGGGCAACCGATGATGCGTTGTCGGTCTCAGCTGGGCTGCGAGAGCATCCGATGCATGGAAGAGCCTGCCGAAAGCCTCATATCGTTGGTGCGCCGCTCACCCGGTGGACTGGCCAGAGCGCACGCCGTCCGCACCGGGTCCGAAGCCGTGGGCATGGGCCCAGGCGACAGCCTCCGCGCGGTTGCGGATCCGGAGCTTGGCGAACAGGTGGTTGACGTGGGTCTTGACGGTGGCCTCCCCCACCAGCAGGCGTCGGCCGATCGCGCGGTTCGACAACCCTTGGGCGAGCAGCCGCAGTACGTCGGACTCTCGCGGGGTCAGCAGATCCTGCGACGGTTCGGCCCGCCGCTGTTTGGTCGTGTGGTCGGCGCCGCGCAGGGCGGCGGCCAGCAGCCGTTCCTGGACAATCGGGTCCAAGGTGGTGTGCCGGGCGAGTGCGGCCTCGATCGCGCGGACGATCTCGGTCTTGCCGGCGTCCTTGGTCAGGTAGGCGCGGGCGCCGGCTTGCAGGGCGTCGAGAATCAGCTGATCGTCCGCCATGGTCGTCAGCACCACGACGGCCACGTCCGGGTGCGTCGCCACGATCCGGCGGGTGGCCTCCACGCCGTCCATCCCCGGCATGCTCAAGTCCATCAGCACTGCGTCCGGGTGCGTTTCGGCGACCTTGGCGACAGCCTCCTCGCCGTTCGCGCCCCCGGCGACGACGTCGATGCCGGGCATCATGTCCAGCAGGGTCATCAGGCCTTCGCGGATCACCGCCTGGTCGTCGACGACCACCACCCGGGTACTCATGCGGGCACCTCCGCTTGCACGCGCCACCCCTCCGGGGTGGGTCCGGCCGTCAGGTCGCCGCAGATCAGCAGCAACCGCTCACGCATGCCCGCCAGACCGTAGCCGCCGTCCATCCCCACCACTCGGGGCCGTGGGCCGGCCTCGCCGCCACCGGAGCCGACGGGCCCGGACAGCACGGTCAGCCTCACCTGATCCTCCTCGTATTCCAAAGTGACGGTCAACTCCCGTCCGTCGGCGTGCTTGGCGGCGTTCGCCAGGGACTCCTGGGCGACTCTCAGAAACGCTAGCCCGACCTCTGGTTCGAGCGTGCGCGGGGTGCCGACCGGTGTGAAGGTCGCGGGCGCGCCGGAGGCGGTGCGGTGGTCGTGGACCAGCGCGGTGAGGGCCTCCGGCAGGGGCGGGGTGTCCGTACGCAGGACCGCGATCGCGCGGCGGGTTTCGGTCAGTCCGTCGACGGCGATCCGGCGGGCGTTGCGGACCCGCTCGACCGCCTCTCCGGTGCGCGGCAGATCCGCGGTGAGCAGCGAGTCGGTCACGTCCAGCTGGACCGCCAGGGCGCCCAGCGACTGCGCCAGGACGTCGTGGATCTCCCGGGCGATCCGGGTCCGCTCGGCCAGCGCCGCGGCCCGCTGCTTCTCCTCTTGCGCACGCCGGGTCTGCAGCAACAGTTCCTCGGCCTGCGCGTGCTGAGTCCCGATGCTGCGCCGGGTCGCGCCGGCGAGCTGACAAGCCAGCAGGGCAGCGATCCAGGCGGCGACCTCCGCCCATGCCTGCCCGGGGAAACCGGCCACGATCCCGCCGATCGCCAGCGCCAGGACACCAGCCGCCAGCACGGCCGAGCTGACCAGCGTGGGCAGGACCGCCCCGGACGACACCATCGCCATCCCGATAATTGCCGTAGCCAGCATTGCCTTGGGTTCGAGGGTGATCAGGAGATTCCCGCTGATCATTGTGACACCCAGGATCGGCACTGCCCACGCCTCGGGCACCGGAGATCCCGCCCGGAGGCCGGCCACGCACCACAGCGCCCAGGCGCCGCTCATCAGCACCACCAGCACGCAGGTGGTGGCAGACCAGACGAGCCCGTCCGAGAACGGCAGGCCGACCAGCACCAGAGCCAGCCCGAGCACCCGGGGCAGCACGCGCTGCCAGAGGTCGGGACGCAGCAGGATCGGTCGCGGTGGCACGGGGGGTGCCGACGACGGCTCGCCTTCTGTGATCACAGCCATGATTTCAGCTTGGCATACACCTCTTCCCCACAATCCGGATCGGGGCCCGCCGGCAGGTGGAGCAGGGTGGAGCAGGGTGGAGGAGGGTGGAGGTATCCGCGCTCCACCCTCCTAGGCTCCTCGGCCGACGCCCGATCCGTGGCACAGGTCTGACGCTGTGTGGACAACAATCCCCTTCACCTACGGCGGAATCCGTGTCCACTATGCAGAGCGCTCTCCTCGTCAACGTCGTCGTGCTGCTCACGACCCTGCACGCCGACCTCGGCACCAAGACGGTGAGCCGCAGACGCCTGCTCCGCCCGCTGATCGTCGCGGTGATCATCGTCCCCGTGTTCGTCCACACCTTCTTCGACAGCGGGATCGGCCTAGCCATCGAAATCTGCGGCCTCGCGGCCGGCGTGCTGTTCGGGCTGATCGCGGTCAGCCAGGTCCAGGTCTTCCGTGAGCCGGACGGCCGGGTCGTCGCCCGGGCCGGCCGCAGCTACGCGGCGCTGTGGATCGGCCTGATTGTCGCCCGCTCGGTGTTTTCCATCGGCGCCACCTATTGGTACAGCTCCGAGCTGGGGCGCTTCTTCTTCCGGCATGGCGCCCTGCCCCAGGACATCGCCTCGATCGTCACCAACGGGCTGGTGCTCATGGCGATCGCCGCGCTGCTCACCCGCTCGGGAGCGCTGATGGTGCGCGCCTCCGGGCAGCGCTGAGCCCCGGCCTGAACCGGGGCGCGGAGGGCGCAGCATGACTCGCGCGGCCTGTAGCCCTCCGTTCGACCCCGCCCGCCGCCAGTACCGCACCGCGGCCGCCGCGGCGTCATCCGGATAGGCACCCGCACGGTAGGCGCCGATCCGAGTCGGGCGGTCGTGCCGTGGTCGTGGAGACCGACCGTCGTCGGTGAGATCGGCAAACCCGACTCCGCCACCCTGTCGGACATGTCCGTGCTCGCCGTCACCGGCGGCATCGAAGGTGACCTGCACGAGTTCGACGCGCGCTTCGCCGCTTCCGGCTGGTGCCGCGGCCGGACCTGCCCCATGGGCAGCGGCTGCTACGTGCTCGAACTCGAAGCCGTTTACCCAACAGTCCTTGTACAAACAGAGGTTTTGGTCCGCCCTGGTCGTGGGAGCGGCCGCATCCGGCAGACCCCGGCCCGATGGGTCGGACAGAAGAAAGGTGTAACACACATGAGTGCTTGCGACGCCGTTGACGAAATCGGCGCGGGAGGGCCCACTCCGGCAGAGTCGGTTGCGGTCCCGGACAGGGCCGAAGGGGGTGCCTCGGGAGAGCGGTTGATCCTCTTCACCGATGCAGTGACCGCGATCTCGATCACTTTGCTGGTCCTACCGCTGGTCGATCTCGTCCCGGAGGTCGCGTCTGCCCACGGACAGGCCAGCGAGGTGATCACCGGTCACCTCGACCAGATATGGAGCTTCCTGCTCAGTTTCGCGGTCATCGCGAACGTCTGGCGGGAACACCACCGGGCCTTCTCGTCGGTCGTGAAGGTCACCCGCTCCTTGACGGTGTGGAACATGGGGTGGCTGCTCTCCGTTGTCGTGCTCCCCCTGCCGACGGAGATGATCGCCGCCTTCGGCCGTAACCGGTTCGTCGCGGGCTTCTACTACGCGACCCTCCTGGCCGGCATGGCGTGCCGGGTGGTGATGCTGAGGATCCTGAAAACCACCCCGGGGTTGCTCGACGAGGACGATCAGGAACCGGGCAAACTCCAGGAGTCCTACACCGAGAGCTATCTCAACGCCCTCTCTCTGGTCCTGGCTCTTGTCCTCGCCCTCGCCGTACCCGTGCTGCAGTACTACAGCCTGCTACTGCTTCTCCTGCCCAGGTGGGCGCTCCTTCGGCGCCGGCGCGCCCGCTGACCCGCAGCCAGGGGGCAACGACGCGGCGTCGGACAGTACGGCGCCGCCCGCCCAGGTGCTCCGGTCCTGCACGCCCGCCGCCTGGCCATACCGGCTCGTGCAGACGACGTCCTGCAGGGCAGTGGCCAAGGCGGCTCCGCCATCAAGGCCGCGGCCGACGACGCGCTCCTGGCCGCGTAGCTGGCGTTCCGGGAGCTGGGCCCTTGCCTGATGGCGTCTTGACCCCGGGCGGGCCAGGGGACCGGGCGGTCCGGGCCGCCGAGGAAGGCGGGCACACTGCCGCCCAGGAACGATCAAGCAAGGACCGCGCGGCGCGCAGCGATGTCCTGATCCGCGGCACGGACGGGGTGCTCCTTGGCTTCGAGTCGCAGCTGTCTTCGCGAAACCCGCGCGAGATTCAGGCCCGAGACGTGGCGGCCCGACGAGCGGGCGTTCTGGACGCCTGGCAGACGGACAGCCAGGAGATGGCGCGGGATACGACGGTGCCGTGGTTGCGTACCGACCGCGTTCCCCTGAAGGTGATCATGAAGCGGGATTCTCCTATTCCGTTTCGCGGTGGCATCCGGCGCATCGAACTCGCCAAGTGCAACGAACGATTCCCGGGGCCGTGCCCGAAGAAGCGGAGCGGCAAATGCGGAGGCTGGCATCCAACAACCCGGCCTGCGGAACGCCCCTTCGACGAGTTCATCCGAGACGCCGCCTCTGGTCTCTATGTACGGGCGATCGTCAAGGTGAAGCGGACCGCCTTTGAATTCTGGACCCCTACTACCGATCACACTGCGTACCTCGACGCAACATCGGACCAACCGTCCGCCGTCATGCCAAGGCAACGGCAGGTGCAGTACCCCATGGTGGACGGCGACCCGACGTGTCGCGTCCGGCCCCCCGCCGCGGCAGACCACGAGGCCGTATCGCTCCCGTACATCTCGGCACCCCGCTCGCCACAGCCCCAACCGGGAAGGGCTTCCCCGGTGACAGCGGCATCGCCGGTCGTATACCGCGGGAAGTGCGGGGCCGGGGTCAGTCCATGCGGAGCACCCGCGCGCTTCTACGCGGCCGGATGACTCTGTGATGACCACCGACCGTAGAAGGGCTGACGGTACAGCGGCGGACCAACTCAATGCGTGGCAAACCCGGCTGATGGCCCGTCCAGTGCCGATCACTCCCAGACCTTCCCACCTCTCCCCAGCCCTCC
Source organism: Streptomyces lydicus (assembly GCF_004125265.1). Classification (GTDB taxonomy): domain Bacteria; phylum Actinomycetota; class Actinomycetes; order Streptomycetales; family Streptomycetaceae; genus Streptomyces; species Streptomyces lydicus_C. Next base: position 8,035,966 of record NZ_RDTE01000003.1, on the reverse strand, counting down.
CCGCCCGACGACCGCGCGGACCAAGATCCGGACCCACTCCGGACCAGCCCTCGCCAACGGGCCATGCAAACTGCCAATTTCCCAGGTCAGCGTAGATGCAGCTGCTGTACAACCAGCGGACCAAGAACCTGCTGGTGAGCTACTCCCCGAAGGAGCTGGGGTTCTTCTAGAGCCTCAAGCTGGGCGCCTGGAGAGAGCTTTACCCTTCCAGGCACCCACAGCCCGAAGCCACTATCCGTGACTATCAGTAAGCTTCCGAACTCGTTCGCCGCGAATCTGCGCGCGCCCCGGACCAGCCACGGACCAGCCACGGACCAGCTGGGACGCTACATTGCGTCGTCCTCGGCGGGGCGAAGCATGCGAAGAAGAGCGGACGACGTGGGTGACGGGCGTGATCACACGGCAGTGGGCTCTCGGGTGGTCTCAAGGTCGTTGAGCACCGCGAGGACTGGCCCCCAGCACATGCCGACGGTGTCGCGGTCCGGGATGACGCCACGTTCGCGTTGTTTGCGAAGGTGCACGAAGTTTCGGTACTCACGGACGATCGCCATGAAGTCGTGGGCGTCCATCTGGATCCACCCTCGGGTGCGCGCGGTGTCCAGCAGCAGGGCGAAGCTAGCTCGTTCAGGGGCAACACGCCTCTCCCCTTGAGGGAAGCCCCGTTGCAGGCTCGGATCTCTGTGTATGAGGACGTCGAGGAGGAGAGCTTCAGTGAAGCTGCCGATGCCGATGAGCGCCATACCGTACGCACCGTGCTGCTCACAGATCTGGGTCTCGGTGACCCTCTCCATAAGTTGTTGCAGGAACTCCCGACTGCTGACGAGGGGGCGAATGCGCTCTTCCAGATCCTCGGGGGCGGAGAACACCGTGCTGTGGCCGTCGACACCGACCTCTCCCAGGACAGGGCGGCCGGCTACGTAGGTGATGGCCACTCCTTCGGCCGCCAGGAGGCTGTTCAGCTCTTGGCGGATGAGGTCGGCGGAAGACAGGCCGTCGTCGTATTCGAGTGGGTCACAGATCCGGCAGAGCAGCCGACTAACAGCGGCGTGATCATCGGTTCCGGCCATGATGTCCGTCAGCCATACGATGCGCGGGGAGCCGTCATACTCGGGAGGTGATGGCCAGGCTGCGCGTCGCAGGAGTTGTTCGAGCTGGTAGCCGCGGCGCTCGAAGGGTCCGTCGATGTCGACGATGAGGCGAGCGACGCGCTCAAGGGTAAGGGCGTCGAGCGTTTTCATCACTGCTGTTCCTTGTCTGCCGAGTGCTGGGCCTGTTCAAAGGCGCGGGTGAGGCGTTCAGTGATCACGCGACCTCGGCGTTTGAAGCCGAGCTCGGCGAGGGCCTGACCTACGCGGGTGTCACGATCGAGCTGGTTTCCGTCGCTCAGAAGCCAGTTGGCCAGCATGAGCAGGTCGGTGTCGCTGTAGTCTCCGGTGCGTCCTCCTTGCGGCACAGCGGGACGAGCGCCACGGCCGACCGCCGGAGGCGAAGCTGGCACGCGGTGGATCGGGGCGGAGGCGGGTGTGCGGTCGGCCCGCTCCGTGGCGTCTCTCCAGGCATCGAGGAGCCGTTCGAGTTCGGCGCTTGGGTTGGCGAACCAACTGGACGCCCAGATGCGGTGGAAGCGCCACCCCAGTCGTTGAAGGTGCTCTTGGCGCAGTCGGTCGCGGTCGCGGGCGCTGGGGGCTCGGTGGTAGCGGTCGCCGTCCGTTTCGACGGCGAGGATCATCCGTCCAGGCCGTTCGGGGTGGCCGAGCGCGAAATCGATGCGGTAACCGGAAACGCCCCATTGCGGTGTGACCGGGACGTCAGCTGCTTCGAGAGCGGCGAGGATCTGCTGTTCGAATCCATTCAGGTTCCAGTCGGTGCGTGCGCTTCCCGTGCGCTGGAGGTCCCCTCCGTGGGAGGCGTACTCCAAAAAGGCACGCAGCATTTCGGGGCCACGGTGCCGGGTGGCCAGGAGTTTGGAGAGGTCGAAATCGTGGTGGGTGAAGGAGGTGACGACGGTCATCGACTGACGGGCCCGGGTGATGGCCACGTTAAGGCGCCGTTCTCCCCCGTCGTTGTTGAGCGGGCCGAAGTTCATGGCCAGGCGTCCATTGGCGGCCTTTCCGTAGCCGATGCTGAGGATGATGGCGTCACGTTCATCGCCTTGCACTTGTTCGAGGCTTTTGGCGAAGAACCGTCGGCGTGGGCCTGCTTCGGGGCTGAAGTAGTCCTGCAGGTCCGGATGTTCCTGGAGGGCTTGCCTCAGAGCGAGGTCGATCCGGTCCGCGTGGCGCTGGCCCATGGTGATGACGCCGAGGCTCTGGTGCGGTGTGTGGGTGGCATGCGCCAGGGCGAGGTCGACGACGCGCTGTACTTCTTCGTCCGACGAGCCGGACTGGCCGGGGCGTACCTGGGCGTCGACGATGTCCAGGCGTAGCGGGCTGGCCTGGGTGGTGCCCGGGAAGGTGACGAGTCTGTCGTTGTAGATGGTGTGGTTGGCGAAGGCGATGAGGCGTTCATCGCGGCTGCGGTAGTGCCATTTGAGGGTGTGGACGGGCAGCCGGCTACAGAGCATGTCGAGGAGGGACTCAAAGGCATCGGGTGCGGCGCCGCCGGAGTCCTCGTCATCGGTGTTTTCTTCTGCGCCGCTGAGAAGTTTCTGGAAGAAGGTCGTCGGGGGGAGCTGGTGCGGGTCACCGGCGACGATGACCTGGCGGGCGCGCATGATGGATGTGATGGCGTCGTGCGGGAGGACCTGGCTGGCTTCGTCGAAGATGACGACGTCGAAGAGCCGGGTGGCGGGAAGGACGCGGCTGACGACGAGTGGGGACATGGCCCAGCACGGTTTGGCGGCCATGAGGACATCCGGCGCTTTCTCAACGAGTCTGCGCAGGGCCAGGTGCCGGGATTTGCGGTGTGCCTGGGTGCGGACGAGGGTGTTCTGGTCGGGGTGGGTGTCGCGGGCTTTCCGCAGGCGGGTGGCGACTTGGTAGCGGATGCGGGCAGGGTTGAGGTCGCGGTGGGTGCGGTCGAGGCGTTGGAACTGTTGGATCGTGTGGTCGTGCTCGGTTCCGGTGAAGGAGCGCAGGTAGGGCTGTTGCATGCGGGCCTCGTCGAGGACGGAGGCCCACCAGAGGTGGTTCAGGGTTCCTACGGCGCTGTCCGGCGTGGTGCCCATTTCGGCGAGCTCGTCTAGCAGGTGGCCGAGCCCGGCTGACTCCAGGCGGTCGGTGAGCTGGTTTAACTCGGGCATCCGCAGCAGCGTCTCTCGGTCTTGGTCAAGACTCTGGATGAACCGGTCTACTTCGCCGGTGGAGGTGTTCTCCCATCCGTGCCAGTCCACGCACAGGGCTATCGCGGCAAGCTGATTGCGTGCTTCTGTGAAGGAGGCGACGGCGGAGGACAGGCCGGGAACAGCCCACGGACTGCTGTCGCCAGCAGCGGCCTGTTCCTGCCACTGGGTCTTCTGATCGGCAGCGTCCATGAGTGCCGCGTGCAGCAAGGAGCGGGTACGGCAGCCGTCCTTGGCCAGTCCCCGTGCTCTTCCTGTCAGTTTTCGACGTTGCCACCAACCGACTTTGAGTGCGTGCTCCTTGCGCCAGGCGCGGTCGGCTGTCGCGGCGATCATGTTGTTCAGGTCAGAGTCGAAGACGGATGCCTCGAAGCGGCTGAGCGTGGTGGTGACGTCGTGCAGCAGTGTGAGAAGGGATTGCCATCCTTGGACGTCGTCGGCCCGCCGCAGCCCCGCAGTGTCCACCAGCTTCTCGACGGTGCATCGGGCGTCTGTCAGGGCACGGCCGGTGAGCTGGTCGAGGCTGGCTACGACGGAATGCAGTTCGCTGTCGGAGCGAACCGGCAGGTGAGACCAGGGGGATGAGCCACGCCGCACCAGGAGGCCGTTCTTGGCCACGAGCGCGCGGAGGTCATTTGCGGTCTGGATAAGCTGATCGCCGTGGAGGCTGTGCAGGTCGCTGTCGCGCAATCGCAGTCGGGTGTGCTGCTCGCGGGGGCTGGCCATGAGATGCGTGAGCAATTGGTGCGGGCTGATCTCCCAGGGCTCCAGAGGCTGGTGAAACTCCTGGACGTGCTGCAGTGCCTGCTGTCGATGGCCTTCAAGACTTCTGTGGAGATCGTCAGGGCGGGGTGGGGGTTCTTGTCCGGCGCGTTCCAGGGCCTCGTACAGCTGCTGGGCGGTCTGTCGGCGACTGAGTTTGTTGCCGTGCAGGTCGAAGACCAGCCCATCGAGGTCAACTTCGGCAAGGTTGTCGGTCACCGCTTCGATCGCGGCACGCTTCTCGGCGACGAAGAGCGTGCGTTTACCCAGTGCCGCGAAGGCGGCGATCAGGTTGGCGATGGTCTGGCTCTTGCCCGTGCCTGGCGGCCCCTCGATGACCAGGTGGGCGCCGGCCAGTGCGGCGCTGATGGCCCTGTGTTGAGAGCCATCAGCGTCCCGGACCAGGTACTCCGACCGGGGTGTGATGGCGTCCGCGCCGGAGGGACCGCGGGGAACTGCGTCTACACGCAAGGCGCGTTCGGCTTCCTTGTCGTTAGCAAGGGCCGCTACCACCGGGTGGCTCGCCAATAGGTCGACCGACTGGGCGAGGTCATTGACCATGGGAAGCCGGTCGAAGCTGAAGACGCCGGCTACCACGCGCTCTTCAAGTACGACGGTGAGATTGCTACGCGTGCAGGCCGTCTGCAGCACCTCATAGGCGCAACGCGTACGGTCATCGAGATCCGCGCACTCGTCGACCGCGTTCGTGATCTTGTCGGTGAGTGCCTCGAGGTCACCGTCCAGGCCGTACTGGCGGCTCAGGGCGTAGAGCAGAACCGGGTTGATCTCGGCTTCGCCCGCCGCTTCAAGAACGAAGTCGTTCTCCGTCGCGGTGCGTGGTTCAATGGTCAGCGGCTGAAGGAGAAGGGGAGCACGCAGAGCTGCGAGCGGCCGGCTGCCACGCGTAGTTGGGGGCTCGACACCCACCAGGCCCAGTGCCAGGCGACCGGCCTCAATGCCTTGTTCCTCCGCCAACTCGACCATCTTGCGGCGGAGACCACGCGCTCGCGCCCACGCCGCTTTGTGATCCGCAGAGGCCGGGAAAAGGCTGGCCAGACGGGTTGTGCGGCCGTTCAGTAGCGAGGTCAGTGCCTGCGGCGCCGCATCGGTGACGTCCAACGTCGCCCGCTTCGTGTCCTTGAAGTGCAGCAGAGTGTTGTACGGACCGAAGTCGATCAGCGCATCGGACCACTGCTGCGCGCAGACCTCCACCGCCCGGCGGCGTACAGGTCCCACGTGCTCGTCCACGTCTTCCCCTTGGCTGAACTGGCTGCTAGCTCCGACCTGTTAAAGGTCGTGGTCCGCTCTCGGGCCGAGAGGAACAGATCAAGATACGAGTGGAAGGGGTCACACCACAGGAAAAGTCGAGACACGCAGGGGGCGCACAGGAAGCACACACGGCGCAGATGCGGCGCACCTTCAACGGATGGGTGCCGATTCGACCCGAGGATGTCCCCATGCATCGTGCCCTTACAACGGTTGCCTTGTGCGCCGGGACCGCTGCTCTCACGCTCGGAAGCGCGGGATTCGCCAACGCGGACGCTTGGATCTTCCCCCGACAGTGCCTGGACGGAGGCGGGCAAGTTTGGCAGATCGAGCCCGGGCTAGGCACCTGCGTCGGCGGGACGTACGACGGCACCGAGGTGCGAGAGCGAGCCTGAGCCCATTCGATTCCACTGTGATCGCATCGCCCCGCCGAAGTGTTCGGCGGGGCGGCGTCAATATGTTCCTGGCGACCGTGAGTGGTCGCCAGGAACATATTGACGCCCGGCTAACGGAACCTGGGCCAACCGCGGTTGAGCCCCGCCCAGTGCGTAAAGATGCGCGCACGCCAGCTGCGCGCCCTCTACGAACAACGATCTCTTCGCCGGAGTGCACTTGATCCGACCGTCCGGCCGAGGCCCGGAAAGCGCATCGGCCACACGGCGCGATCGAGCGGACACATCCGGAGGCTTGTCCACGCGAGTTCCTCTCCGGCAGCCCGCGTCCAGCCACTCGCTGGCCGCGTCAACACATGCTCGCGTACGCGGGGTTGGCCCCGGGCGTCCGGATCGGGCTCCTCGTGGTCCTGCTCCTCTCTCGGGCGGAGATGGGCCGCCGTGGCGTGTCGTCCTCGAGAGCCCGACCGGGTGCTCTCCACACAGGCAGAAGTGAGCCGCGGATGTTCAGCGGGGCGCTAAACGACTCACGTGCTCTCCCGGCTGAACGGCACGCGCCACTGGCTTCCGGCACCCTCGGCTGCCCCGCCCTTCGTGGCTGAAGGGCGAGGGCATGACGGGGACCGCCGCCTCAACCCACCGGACCGTCCGCCCCGGCCTGCCCTGACCGAACAGAATCAATCAGCCACTATGCCTGATTATCCGGAAAACAGCGATCACTCCTCGCAATGAGCAGATATGGTCACGGGCAGGCGCTTTCGGGCTTCCTGCGCCGCATCTAGTCGACAGAGCCCTTCCCGGCGCATCTACGCCTGGAAGGCATCGACTGCTGCCCAGCACCAGGGCAACCGGCCACTCCGCTCCGCCTTCCCGCTGTCTCACTCTTGCCAGGAATCATGAACCATCACCGTAAAACCAGGATTGCAGCGTTAATTCTGACGTTGTCAGTTTTTCTCACCGGAGGGATGGGGGTCGCCTGGGCTTCTCCGACCCCACCACACGCAGCTCCGGCACTACTGATACCTCAATGCGAGAATCTACCGCTCGCGGAAAAGTTGAAGTGCGCCAAGCAGTACGCCACCACCCGGGCGGGCGCCGCAATCGCCCTCGTCATGTTCTATGCAGCAGAGCACGATTGGGATGCGGAGTCCGGGGACCTTCTCGTCAACTTAAAAAAGGAGATAGAGAAGGCCTCCTGGCTCAAGAAAGCCCAGGCCGATAAGGCCAAAGTGGTAGACCAAAAGACACAAGAGGAGTTCCTCAGAAGTCTGGCCTCGGAGCTGGCAGCCGCAAAGAAAGACTGGCCCGCCATTCAGCGAGAGGTGGAGAAGGGGAAAGAATACCTCCACGCCGTAGTTGAGGTTACCCGCTACCTCGCGATCCTGCTTAATGACGTTAACGAACTCATGTCGGATCCCGAAATCGATGCGGCGTTCAAAAAGATGAACTCCGGCTTCAACCAGATGGACAGCGCCCTGGACGGATTGAATTCAGCCGTAGCCGAGATGAATCGCAGCATCAATGAGATGAATGAGGGCGTCGCACAGATGAATCGCGCCCTCGACGGGATCAATGCGGCGCTCGACCGGGCCAATGCCGGCATAGACCAGGCCAACGCTGCTGTAGCCGGCATGAACAAGACCCTCAAAGCACTCAAATCTGAGATCGCCTCCGGAGCCCTGAACGCCTTCAAGGATCTTGACCTCAGCGGTGACCTTTTCGCGGGCACACGACACCCGAAGAGAACAAGGTGGTGCAGCAAATTGTGTCCGCTGCGCTCGACCTCCTACCCGGGGTCGGCGACGTCAAGGGCATAGCAGAGGCGATCACCGGCACGAATTCGGTGACCGGAGAAAAGATGTCCGGCTCCGAACGTCTTATTGGGTCGGTAATCCTCCTTCGCTGGATGAAAGCAGGAAAGGCAGCCATCAAGGCCGAAGAACTGACCGAGGCCATGAAGGTGGAAAAGGCCACCGGAAAGATCGACGGCTGGATGAGCCGCGAGGCTTACCGGAAGGTACCGGACTCACTGAAGGGGTACGAAACGTTCAACAACAAGGGGGTTGGGTACCGATGGAATGACGGTAAGGGTAACGGCGTCCGCATCGACAAGGGAGAAACCTCGAACTCGCAGGTGTATCAGCAGGTTGATCACGTGGTGATCAACTCTGGGGGTAAAATCATCGGCAGGAGCGGGAAGCCCATCGCGGGCTCCATCAAGGAGAACGCCCGCGAAGCTCACATCCCCGTGACCGAGTGGATCAAGTGGAAGGAATGGAACAAACCGTGAGCGGCGACATCGTGAAATTTCCGGAGATGCGACAAGAGATCATCTCGGCAGTGAAAGCGCTATCGGATTCCGACTACCAGCAGCGAGTCTGGATCGATCGGATCTACCCGCACGCCGACTTCTTCGACGACTTCACGCTGAACGTCAACACTCTCTACGACGACACCACGGTCCTCGATAACCCCGCCGCCGCACTGGGGCAAACGCTGGCTGACGCTGCCGAGGTCGAAGTGATGCAGTGCCTCGCCGACCGGCTCGACGAAATCCTGGACGCCATCGGCCGAGACGCCGACGACATCGCGTTCCTGCAATCACCACTGTGGAGCGGTGTAGTGACCGCGGCGCAGGAAGCACTTCGCGTCCTGGGCCACTAGGTGTATTGATCACGAGCGTTGTTAACAGCCGCCCGGCTTGATCAACGGCGAAGACCTCCGATGTGGTGGAGGTGTCTACGCTTCACCACACGGAGGTCTTCGTGTCCCACCGTAATGCCCGGCTGACCATTCACGGCAGGCGGCTGCTGGTCGAACGTGTCCGCTGCGGACGGCCCGTGGCCCACGTCGCCGCCGAAATGGGCATATCGCGGCCCACGGCCCACAAGTGGATGCGACGGTGGCTGGCAGAAGGCGACGTCGGCCTGCAAGACCGCTCCAGCCGACCGCACAGGACCCCACACCGCACGGCCCCTGACCTCGAAGACCGTGTCTGCACGCTGCGACAAACCCGCAAGCTGGGTCCGGCCAGGATCGGCCCGATCCTGGGCCTGCCGGCCTCGACCGTCCATCGGGTCCTGACCCGCCGTGGCCTGCACCGGCTGGCCTGGCTCGACCGGCCGACCGGCGAGCCGATCCGCCGCTACGAACGAGCCCGGCCCGGCGAGATGATCCACGTCGACATCAAGAAACTCGGCAACATCCCCGACGGCGGCGGCTGGCGCACGGTCGGCAGGACCGCGGGCGCCCACAACAAGCAGGCCACCACCGACCAGCGCAAGGGCCGCAAGCCGGTGATCGGCTACAGCTACATCCACTCCGCCGTCGACGACCACTCCCGCCTGGCCTACAGCGAAGTCCTCGTCGACGAACGCAAGGAAACCGCGAGCGCCTTCTGGTGCCGGGCCCAAGCCTTCTTCGCCTCGCACGGGATAACCGTCGAGCGCGTCCTGACCGACAACGGCTCCTGCTACAAGTCCAAGCTGTTCACGCGGACCCTCACCGCGGTCGGCATCGCCCACAAACGCATCCGGCCCTACCGGCCACAGACCAACGGCAAAGTGGAACGCTTCAACCGCACCCTGCTCGACGAATGGGCCTACAGCCGCCCCTACACCAGCAACACCGAACGCACGGAAGCCCTCGCAGGCTTCCTCCACACCTACAACCACCACCGCAGCCACACCGCACTCGGCGGCAAGCCACCCATCAGCCGTGTGAACAACGCTCCAGGTCAATACACCTAGTACTGCAACGGTGTTTGCCGTGACAGTTGGGCAGGCCGGTCGTTGGTCTGAGCATGGGTGGGGACCTTGCTGATGTCAGGGTGTGGGCCGGTGAACTGGACGCTGTGCATGAGCGGTTTGTGCATCGGTTTTCCAGGACGGAGCCACGGGAGTCGGCGCTTGCCTATATGCGGGGGCTGATTGCTCCGCTGGAGCGGAAGAACGGCTGGACGCTGGCTGAACAGGCCGGTCATGCAGCTCCGGACCGTATCCATCGGCTGCTGAACCGGATCGAGTGGGAAGCCGATGAGGTCCTCGACGATGTCCGCGACTACGTCGTCGAGAACCTCGGCGACCGCGAAGCCGTGCTCATCGTGGACGACACCGGCTTCCTCAAGAAAGGGACCCGTTCGGCAGGTGTCCAGCGTCAGTACTCCGGGACTGCCGGACGCACAGAGAACTGCCAGGTCGGAGTGTTCCTCGCCTATGCAGCCGGCGGCGGCCGGACACTGATCGACCGCAGGCTGTATCTGCCCGCATCCTGGACAGACGACCGCGAGAGATGCCGCCGGGCCGGTATCGACGACGAGGTCGGCTTCGAGACCAAGGTCGTCATGGCCAAGAAGATGGTCCGCCGTGCGATCGCGGACAAGATCCCGTTCCGGTGGGTGACCGCCGATGCCGCCTACGGCTTCAGCAAGGGCTGGCGCTCCGAACTGGAGCAGGCCGATGTCTTCCACGTCATGGCCACCACCCGCCACGACACCGTGGTCACCCGCTGGGCCCTGGACCATCCGGTTCAGGACCTGTTCACCGGTCTGCCACGGCAGAAGTGGAAACGCCGCTCCTGCGGACGCGGCGCCCACGGACCGCGGGTGTTCGACTGGGCGCGTGTCGAGGTCCGTCCCTGGCACCGCGAGGGCCGCCGCCACTGGGTCCTCGCACGTCGCAGTGTCCGCCGGCCCGAAGAGCTCTCCTACTACATCGCCTACTGCCCCTCCGGTGCCACCTTGGACGAGTTGATCCATATCGCCGGCAGCCGGTGGGCCGTCGAAGAATGCTTCCAGACGGCGAAGCAGGAGTGCGGCCTGGACGACTACCAAGTCCGCCGCTACCCAGGCTGGCACCGCCACATCACCCTGGCCATCGCTGCCCACGCCTGCCTGACCGTCCTGCGAGCCCGGGACCTCGATGCCGGGAAAGCAGAAACGGATCCTCCCAGCTCATCCACCTCAGCCTCGCCGAGATCAGACGCCTGATCACCCGCCTCACCGACCGCCAACCCACCCCCGTCGACTACATCCTGCACTGGTCACACTGGCGCCGAAAACGACAACACCAAGCCCGCATCAGTCACTACACACGACGCGGACACAGCCCATAGAACTGCCCAACCATCAGCACAAACACCGTTGCAGTACTAGGGCGCGTATCGAGTCGTGATCAATCTGTGTGATGTGCCTTCGTGGCAGGGTTCGGTCCGATAGACCGTCTTACGTGACGCGCGTACAACTGACCGACCCTGAGTGGGAGTTCATCGAGCCGTACCTGCCGATCGGCGAGTACGGCCCGTACCCCGCGCGGCTGCGGCAGCAGTTCGAGGGCGTGATCTGGCGGTTCAAGACGGGCGGGCAGTGGCGGGAGATGCCGACGGAGTTCGGCGCCTGGTCGACCGTCCACAACCGCTTCCGGCAGTGGCGTGACGCCGGTGTCTTCGAGGCTCTGCTGGAGGGCCTGATCGCGGAGGCCGCGAAGCGTGGTGATGTGGACCTGTCGCTGGTCAGCATCGACTCCACCACCGCCCGGGCTCACCATGACGCGGCGGGGATACACCTCGGCGAGGACGTCGTCACCGCCCTGGAGAAAGCTGCCGCCGAGGAGGAGAAGGCCAGGTCAAAAGGGGCGGCCTCGAAGAACAAAGCGGGCAGGAGCCCGAAAGCGACCCCGCGCGGGAAGAGCGACGACGCATCCGGCGGCGGCACAAACTCCGGCTGAAGGCCGCCCTCCTCGGACGCTCCAGGGGCGGGCAAACCAGCAAGGTCCACCTCGCCGCCGACTGCAAGTGCCGCCCACTGGCGTCATCCTGACCGCGGGCCAGGCAGCGGACAGTCCGCAGTTCATCCCCGTCCTGAAGAGGGTGCGGGTGCGCGGGCCTGTCGGCCGTCCCCGCACCCGGCCCGGCACGGTCGCCGGAGACAAGGCTTACTCGTCCCGCGGCAACCGCGCCCACCTGCGCAAACGCCGTATCAAGGCGGTGATCCCGGAGAAGAAGGACCAGGCCGCCAACCGGAAGAAGAAGGGCAGCGGGGGCGGCAGGCCCGTCAGCCACGACACCGAGCTCTACAAGGAACGGAACACCGTCGAACGCGCGATCAACAGGATGAAGGCATGGCGGGGCATAGCGACTCGCTACGACAAGACCCCAGGGAGCTTCCTCGCCGGCCTCCACCTGCGCGCCTCGATGATCTGGGTTACAGACCTCATCCGGAGCACCCGGTGATCACGACTCAATACGCGCCCTAGTACCCGAACTCCGGCCTTGGCCCTCGCAGTTCGCCGCGAGGGCCGAGGCAAGTCCCGCTACATTCCCCAGACCCATGTCGCACCCCCGGCCAGCCCGGCGTCACCGTCCGCACCTACGCTGGCCTACGCCGCGCTCCCCTGACTGGCGGCAGGTTCGATCCCGGCGCAGCCTGACCGCCCAAGGCTGTGCGGACGGCCTGCGGCCGTGAAGGCCAGCTCTGGACAAGACGGCTGCTCGTGCCTTCGTGGCCGCGGCCCTCGCCCTGCTGCCCCTCACCACAGCCACCCCCGCACACGCTGCCAAGACGCTCAGCCTCCACGCCGGCGTCGAAGCCCTCCCTCAGGCCGCTGAAGTGTGCGACGGATATGAGCGCACCAAGTTCGAGCACTGGATCGACGAGGACAAGGACGGCTGCAACACCCGAGCCGAAGCCCTCCTGGCCGAGGCCGTCACCGAGCCCTCGGTCGGCGCGGACTCCAAGATCACCGGCGGCGCCTGCTCGGAGCGGCGGCTGCGGCCAAGCCAACAGAGCCGCAGCCCTAAGGGCTGCATCAGTCAAGATCCGGACCATTCCCGGGCCAGCAGGCCCGGCAAGATCCCCACGACTGCCATACTCGCAGGTCAGCAAGCTGCTTGCGCTGTACCACCAGAAGACGAAGAACCTGCTGGTGAGCTACTCGCCGAAGAAGCTGGGGTTCTTCTAAGGGCGCGAAGAAAGGCGCCTGACCTGGTCTTTTGCCGGTCGGGCGCCTCCACTCAGCCCAGCTGGAGCGACGGCCGGTATAGGCCGTACATCCCAGTTTCTCCCACCGGTATCCCACTCTTGACCAGCGCTTCCGGACCAGTCACGGACCCGTCACGGACCAAACCGGCGCACATACCAGGCAGGTGCCGCGCACTGGCTGACGCGATCCGGCTCCTGCATGGACTGCTCGACGAGACCGCTGGCCTGTTCCCGGACGCCGTCCAGGAACGAGACAGGCACCGACTCCTACCGCCTCGCCGGCACACGAGCCCGAGCCGAGGAACCCGCCAAGGCAGGCTGACCCCAGCTTACGTTCCTCGATGGCCAGCCGTCCTGGCGGACGCCTGGCCATCCCGCGTTGCGGTGTCCTTGGAAGAGGTCTCAAGAATCGAGCACGGCGGCGACGGCCTCGATCTCGACGAGTTGGTCCTTGTAACCGAGCGCGGTGACGCCCATCAACGTGCTGGGGACGTCATGGTCGGCGAACGAGTCCCGGACTACTTGCCAGGCGGCCACCAGGTCCTCCCGCCGCGCCGATGCGACGAGAACCCGTGTGCTGATGACATCCTGGAGTGACGCGCCTGAGGCAGTAAGAGCGGCCTGCATGTTCTCGATGGCTCTCGCTGCTTGGCCTGCGTAGTCCCCGATCGCTGCTGTGGAGCCGTCATCGTTCAGCGGACACGCCCCTGCGAGGAAGATCAGGCGTGACTCGGCGGGTGCCGTGGCCGCGTAGGCGTACTCAGCGACGTCGGACAGGGCGGTGGAGCGAATCAAAGTGATGGCACGAGCCACGGTCGTGTGGTCCTTTCCCCTCGGGTGTTCAGCGCGGACATCCTGCCAACGGCCAGTTGGCTGCCGCCTTCCCTTTTCTCGCCGCCCCGCGAGACGCTGTCATTTCTGCTCGACATTCACGAACCACATCATCACCAACTGACTCCGGAACCAGTCGACAAACGCTGTTCCGAGACAAGAACGAAGCCATAGGCGGCGAAGTGACCGGCGTCCTCGACCAGAGTGAACTCCTTGACCGGAGCCTGGACGCCATCGAAGAAAACGCGGGCGCGAGCAGGTGTGTTCACCAGGTCGCGGGCACAGGGAGCGCTCGACAGCAGCGAGGAGGGCGACGAGGAGTGGGACCGCCTCACCACGCACCAACTCACCGTGCACGCCGACCGGTTCCCGGCCCTCGCCCGGGCCGTCACCGAGGGAGCCTTCATCCCCACCGATGACGCCCCCCTCGCCTTCGGCCTCGCCTGCGTACTCGACGGCATCCACGGGCTCGTGGAGCGCGCCGATTGTGCATAGGGCGTACCGATGAGCTGGTGTGCAGCTACGAATCGGGGCGCCGAGCCGGAGACGGGCCGGGGTCCGCCACCGTATGCCGTCTACCAGCAGCTGCTGAGCGGACCCACTGACCACATGTCAGATCCCTGCCACGAGCCTTGATCGTCCACACCCGAGATCTGCTTTCGCAACAGACCTAGCCGTGGCGCAGGGTCGTGTGCCGGAAGGCGTTCAGGTCGGCGGTGTCGGTCGGAGTGTCGGGGGTGGGGTGTCCGGCGGCGAGGGCGTCGAGGGTGCTGTAGGTGGTGCTGTAGGTGGTGCTGTCGAGTCCGAGGCGGTCTTCGACGGCGGTGTCGTCGAAGACGGCGGTCTGGAAGGGGCCCAGGCCCAGCGCGGTGGCTGCCAGGGCGAAGGTCTGCCCGAGGTGTCCGGCGTTCAGGTGGCTGGCCCGGTAGGCGCGGGGGTGCCGGTACTTCGCGCGCATACGTTCCCATGTGGCGACCACGAAGACGATGAAGGCCGCTTGGTCGATGCCCTCCTGGTGCGCGCACAGGGCCCCGGCTTCGGTGTGGGTGAAGCCTTCGCGCAGGAGCTCCAGACTGTGTTCGCGGGCGTTGTAGTGGAACAGACCGGCTGGGATGCCGGTGACGTTGGGGGCGGCGAGGTAGGCGTCGAGTTCTTGCCGGGCTCCACCGGAGGGGCTGGTGCGCCGGATGAGGGCGCCGTACTCGTAGCCGTCGATGAACTCGGCAGGGCCGAAGACGGTACCGAGCAGGACCGCGAGATCGTGCAGGCTCACCGGCTGGGCGCTGAAGGAGCGGTGCGTGCGCCTGCGGTAGAGGGTCTGCTCCAGCGGTGCGGACAGGCGAGGGTCCGGTATACGGGGCAGGAGGATGCGGTCGGCCTCGGGGTACTCGGTGAACAGCGCCGGACGCCCGTCGCGGGTGAGGTGCTGACGCAGCTCGGGGGTAGCGGTCTCGAAGGGGACATCGCGGGTGGCGTAGTGAAAGAAGGATGCTTCCGGTGACCAGGGTCCCCAGGCGTCCGCCAGGCGCTCGTCCTCTTCGGCCTCGGGGCTGCCTTCCTCGGCCAGCAGGCCGCATTCGAGGAGTGTTCCGGCGGCCTTCTCCACCGTCTCGGGATGCAGGTGGTCCAGAGCTTCGGCCGCTTGGGCGGGGGTGGTCCAGGTGTCGAAGGCGCTGAGGATTTCAGCGGTCGAGGGGTGCAGAGCGACTGGGACATGGTCCCGGTAGGCATGGGCGACAAAGTCCCCCCGGTGCCAGTAGCACGTCAAGCCTCTCAGTCACCGCAGCCGCACATCTACTCCTCTCGCTCACAGGACTGGTCCCAGATCTGCCCAAGGGCACGGGGCCGGCACCGGCAGATGCCGCGCCGGCCCCGCCCCCCTCGGGTCACTTGTAGAGGAGACCACCGGTGCGGCGCTCTTCCCGCTTGACGGGTACAGGCTTGATCTCGATCTCGCGCATGATGGACACCTCCTTCGGCCTTCTGTTCGTACGCAGCCTTAGCGCACGCATCACCTCCCAGGAAGCGAGGGAATAGCCCAACGGCCTGTCGGTGAACTGTGGTTGCCCGCAGACCGTCACCCACAGGACAACCCAGCGATCTTGGCTGCGAGGTACCGGGGGGGGAGGCGCGCCCGCGTCGCCATGTCGCCTCCGTGCCCGCCGCCAGGCTGCCCCGCCTGCCAGGCAGTTGAGCGGCGCCCCGCTACCGCCGCATGAGCCTCGCGATGAAGTTGTCCACGAACTTCTCAGCCTCTGCCTTCGTCACGTCTCGCACGTCGATGCGGTCCACCCACTCGACCCCGGCGTCCATCAGCAGGTTGGTCCGGCTGTGGTCGTCAGACGCCCGGCGCGGCCCCGCACAGTGGGGGCCATCCACCTCAATGACGCCCGTACGACCCTTGCAAGTGATCAAGAAATCAGGCTTGACCTCGGCGCCGCGCTCCAGCCGCTCCACGTGGGCCCTGGAGGCGGCTCGCCTCACTGCGTCAGGAATTCGGGAGGCCACGCAGGCCCATCCCGCCGACGGACCCGGCTTGCCAAGCCTATCGATATTCGATAGCTTTCCATCGTGATTCGATCAAGGGAGTGGCCTTGGGAAAGCTGACAGTGCTCGCGCTGCGCGCCGTGATGGTGGCACTGCACGCCGGGGCGGTGTTCGCCCAGGCGGTGATGGTGGCGATGCTGACGGGCGCCATGCAGGAGAGCACCCTTGTGGACCGCCGCACTCCGGTCCTCGTGATCACGGTCCTGGGCGTCGTGACGGTCCAGGTGGTCCTGGTCTGCGTGTGGCGGCTGGTGACGATGGTGCAATGCGGAACCGTGTTCTCCGACGCCGCATTCCGCTACGTCCATCTCGTGATCGGCGCGTTCGTGACGGCCTCACTCCTGGTGCTCGCGCTCGGAGCGGTCCTGGCGCCCGGCGAGGTCGTGCCCCCGGGCGTTGTGGCCCTGCTGGGCGGGGTCAGCCTGGCGATCTTCGGGAACGCACTCATCGTGCTCGTGCTGCGGATGCTGCTCGCACAAGCCGTCGCACGCGACGTCGAGGCGTCGCAGCTGGGGGCCGAGCTGGCCGAGGTGATCTGATGCCGATCACCGTCGACATCGACGTGATGCTGGCCAAGCGGAAGATGTCCGTGGGCGAACTGGCGGACCGCGTGGGGATCACTCCCGCCAACCTGGCGGTGCTCAAGAACGGCCGCGCCAAGGCGGTGCGCTTCACCACGCTCGCCGCGCTGTGCGAGGTGCTTGAGTGCCAGCCCGGAGACCTCCTGCGCTGGGCACCCGATACCCCCGGGGACGGGGACAAGGCTGCGCACGAATCCGGAGCATCCTTACCGGCCGGCTCCCCGCCGCGGTGACCGCAGTCGCGGTAGCCGGCCGCCTGCACACGATCACGAGGCGCGTCGCCCTCGACCATCCCTGCCGCGCGCCCCGTTCCGCCTGATCTTCAGCAAGCTCCCGAGTGACGACCTGACGACGACGTCCGCACACCTCATCCCGGCCGGGCCCGACCGTACCGCCCGTCGCCAGTCGGCGCCCGCCGCGCGCCGCACGCACCGATGACGGACTCCACAACGAACAGAGCAGACATGACGACAGCACGCCTCTCCTACCGCCTCGGGGGCACCGACAGTGCCGATGTACTGGTGGTCGGGGCCGGTCTGGCCGGACTCAACACCGCCACACTCCTCGCCCGACAAGGCCACGACGTGCTCCTGGTCGAACGCCGAACGAACCTTGCCGGCGCGATCCGCACCACAGGAATCTTCGTACGGAAGACACTCGACGACTTCCCGCTGCCCCCCGACTGCCTCGGACCACCGATCCGACGTGTGGTCCTCTACCCCCCTGACCTGCGCCGCCCGGTCAGCCTCACCAGCCCCCGCGACGAATACCGGGTGGGCGACATGGGAGCACTCTACGAAGCGACGGCCGCCACCGCGGTCGACGCCGGCGTACGCATCGCACTGGGCACGCGCTACACCGGTCGAGCGGGCAACACCTTCCACCTGGCCGGTCGCGACGGACCGGCCACGGTCCGGGCCCGCTTCGTCGTCGGCGCCGACGGGGCCCGCTCAAGAGTCGCCCGCGACCTCGCTCTCGACCGCAACCACCACCTGATCGTCGGCGCCGAAGAGGTCTTCGAACTCCCCGGAAGCGATCAGCCACCGACGTTCCACTGCGTGCTCGACCCCTCACTCGCCCCCGGCTACCTGGCCTGGGTGATCAACGACGGGCAACACGCCCACGTCGGAGTCGCAGGCTACGCCGACCGCTATCCGGACGGTCTTCGCCGTGCGATGGAGCAGTTCAGCGCCTCAGCGCCCGGACTGACCGGCATCGAACGTCCCGAGAAGGTGGAGCGGCGCGCAGGTCCCATTCCCGTCGGCGGCCTGCTGCGCCGGATCAGCTGCGCCGACGGGCTCCTCGTGGGAGATGCGGCAGGCGCGGTCTCCCCGCTCACCGCCGGCGGCCTGGACCCGTGCCTACGGCAGTCGCAGCTCGCAGCCGAGGTCCTCCACGACGCACTGCGCACCGGAAACCCGGACATGATGACCCACTACGACGGAGCCGCGCTCCGCCCCCACTTCCGCGGACGACTCATGCTGCGCCGGGCACTGGCCCAGGTACGGACGCCTGCCACAGCAGCAGCGGGATTCACCCTGCTACGCACACCGTTCGGCCGGGCCGCGGCAAGCCGAGTCCTCTTCGGCGACAGATCCTTCCCCGACCCCACACCCAAGCGAACTCACTGACTGAGAGGCCACGTTATGCCCACATTCCCCATACCCGCCGCCACGAAGCTCGTCACGACGATGGCGGGGCTGGCTGTCGCCTGCGGACTCCTCACGGCTTGCGGTGCCAAGAGTCCCGACGTGACGTACAAGGCCTGGATCGAAGGAGGCAACCTGCAATCCGTCAGGCACGACTACGTCGATGGCCTCAACGGCGCGGTGAGCGTGCCGGCCAAGGTGAGCGGAGCCAAATGGAGCACCCAGGAGGACGGCGGCCACACTCCGCGCCTCAAGGTCGTACCTACTGGCAAAGGCGTGGCGCACTGCCTCCTGCAGGAAGGCGACCGCGTTCTGGACCAGCAGAAGGGAGCAGCAGGCCGGCCGGTGACATGCTCCGCCCAGCGGTAGCGCACGGCCCCCGCCGCTTTCCCACCGTGCACAAATAGTCCGTTCAGATCCATTCCGACCATCATGAGCAACCGTGAAGGCGAGCGGCTGCGCGGATGGATCGCCGATGTCTGCGCCGACGAGCAGTGCGGCCTGGCCTCCTAGCGCCACCGCGCTGCTCAGCGGTGACTGCGGCCCTCTACCTCAACCTCTTCAGCCATCGCCGGCTGTCCGATGTGCTCCACGGCCGGCAGCCCGTCGCCGTGGATAAGTTCGGCTCCCGCTCACCTGCTGCGTGACGAAGGTGAAGCTGGTGCGCGGGAATCACTGTGAGGGATGTGACCGCGGCTACGGAGCCGAGTACCTGATGCCACTGCGCACAACGAGCCTACGCAACGGACACGCGCCAAGCCATAGGTTCCCCGTCTTGTTTTGAAAGGCAGCTTTCCACGCTCCGTGCGGCCGCATTGCACGCCCAGCTTGCCGGCTTCTTGGCCGTCGGCGCAGTGGGCAGTGGGCAGTGGTGAAGACCTTGTTGACCGAGGCCGGAAGCCAACGCCGACGTGCAACTTACCGATCCGCGCCCTGTTCAAGGATGGTCACCTGACAGGGCGCGGTCGGCCATGTGATTCTGATCCGTCGACCATGGCGGAGTCCGGAGCGGTGCCGGCGAATGCAAGGCACCACGAGGCGCCTGATGGGGTGGCGATTTCGCTCGGCGGGATCACCGTCAACATTCGATAGGGGTACGGATACGCCCCGCCCGCCACGGTGTGGACCGTGACCGGCCCCCGCACACAGCATCGAGGTCCTGGCCACGACGTACCTGCCCAACGACGGCACCACAGCGAGCACCCCGTACCCATGGGCAGGCGTGGTCGACCACGACCCGCAGAACATCACCCTCAGCAACGGCCAGTACTGGCTGATCGACGCCGGCGGCATCTGACCAACCGAACCACCTGGGTCCAGAAGGCGGGAAGACCGAGTATCGAATCGGGTATTCCTACTCTGGTGCGCATGAGTGCCGCAGCGCTACATTCAGCCCGCTGACCTGCGGTCGATGTCCGGAAATCCTGGAAAGACCCTCCGCGGTCCCTTGCGCTCACCGGCGCAGCAGCCGTGACAGCACCTCCGCAGCGCCACGCATCTGAGCGCCCGAGTAGTGCGGGTTCCACCCCACCCGGGACCGAATGGTGCGTGGACGGCGCCGCCAGGACGGAAACGTCTCAGCCTATTCCCGCATTAGCCCATTCATCCAATCCGAGTGGAAAAGGCAAGGGTTATGCCCGCACTCAGCCAACACAGCCTTCCGGCGCGCACAGCAGCCAGAACACTGGCCGCACTTGTCGCCGCTCTAGGGGTCGCCATCGCCCCGCTCCCTGCTACATCCGCTCACGCGGACAGTGGAACGAGTAAGCCCAATGCCATCATCAGCGCCAGGGACAATGGCGACTTGAGCTTCGATCCCATGTCGGGAGACTGGTCCAAGCTCGCCCCTACGTGGATGATTAAGGATGAGCCGGATCTATCCATTGATTCGACTCCCGACGGATCGTTCAACTTGCGAAGCAAATTCGGCGGTTGTCTTGCCGAACAATCTGATACGCGCGTCTCCCTTCCCTCTACATGCCCGACGTCCGGAACATGGACTCTGCAGCCGGCGAACGACGGATCAAACTACTTCCTGATCCGCCATGCCGGGGACAACAAGTGCCTCACTCAACTCGACCTGAAAAACTCGGGCGAGGTGGAACTGAGCACATGCGACGGCGGCAGTACGAAGCAGCAGTGGTCCATCACCACTACCGACGGCACAGCGCTGCCTAACCTGACGAACGGCGCTGCGGTCGATCTGGGCAGCAACAAGATCACCGTCTGCAACTGGGGAGGTTACGCGGCCAGGGCAACCATCGACTACCAGATCAAGGAGAACGCCGCCGACGACACCGTGACCAAGGGGCACTACCCCATCGAATCCTTCCCGGTCCAACAGTGCAGGACGGCAACCCTCCCGGCCGGCAAGATAGTCGCCACGGTAACGCTGCGCAGGTACACCGGCTACAAATTGGGTGCCTACGCCTTCGCCGACGGCGACCAGGGCTCGTGGGCCAGCGACGCGAACGACAAGATCACGGGCGTCTACACCCTCGGAGGTGTTCACACGAACGCCACCTACAACATGTACGGCACGAGCTGCGACTCATCGTCCGGTTTCGAGCAGGCCAGCGACAGCCAGGTGGTTTCGACGAATCAGCAAGACCAGGTGGGATGTAGCGATGGCACCAGCTACACGAGCACCATTATGAATGCGGTCAGCACGGCTGCGAGTCAACTCATAAACCTCGTCTTTGCCCTGACCTTCCGGTAATTGATCCAGGACGGCCCGGCACAACTCGGAAACCCCCGCGGACACAGTGCGGCCCCGACTCCGGCATCCGGATCGGGGCCGTGCTGGTGAGGCACTCCCTGGACGACTCGCCCCGTTTGAAGTGGACCGTCGATCAGCGCAGGACGCCGTGCGGCCAACTGCGGCTGCGTGTTCACCTGGCGGGTGAGAGCCCGAGTTGGCGCGGCTGGGCGGATGAGTCGGCGGGTGCGGTGGAGTCGGGTGTTCTCCGACGGCTCGGTGGGGTGCCGCCGGAGGGGCTCAGTCCGGCTTCGGCAGGGATCGCAGGCGTCGCATCTGGGCGTGACTGAGGTCGTACGCCCGTCGCATATGGCGGGTGATCACCTCCAGCTCGCCTTCGCTGTGGTCGTCGAGCAGCGACTGCCACGCCGGGCCGAGGTCGTCCCACACCGCGGTGACGCGGGCGATGCGATCGGGCACCGGCGTGACCAGCACCCGGCGTCGATCCTGCCGGTCGGGCGCGCGAACCACATAGCCACCGCGCTCCAGCCGGTCCACCAGTCGCGTGGCCGAGCCCGTGGTCAGACCCGTCATCTCGGCGATCTGCTTGACCGTGCGCGGCCCGGGCTCGGCCGTCAGCAGGCTCAGACACTGCACGTCGGTCGGGTGCAGCCCGAGATGATCGGCTACGGCCTGGTTGAACAGCACATACGCCGCCAGGTAGCGGCGCGACTCCATTGACAACTCCTCGCACAGCCGTGCCCGGCGCGAGCCGCCTGCCATCTGAGTCACACTCCAAATCGCTGCGCCACGCAGCAGTCTCCCGTAATATTCACTGCGCGACGCAGTGAGTGCGCCGCGCATCGATACTACTCGCCGGCCTGCTGGAGGAACCATGCTCACCGTCGCCGTCACCGGAGTTACCGGAGCCCAGGGCGGAGCCACCGCCCGTGCTCTGCTGGCCGCGGGTCACCACGTGCGCGCGCTCACCCGCCGCCCCGACTCGCCCGCCGCCGACGCCCTGCGGGGTCTGGGAGCCGACGTGCGCCACGCCGACTTCGACGACCGCGCCTCCCTCGATGCCGCGTTCTCCGGGGCGGACTCCCTCTTCGCGGTCACCACCCCGTTCGGCACCGACACCACCACCGAAGCCCGGCAAGGCAAGGCCCTCGTCGACGCCGCGGCAGCCGCCCGCCTCGGGCACATCGTCCTCACCTCCGCCGCCCACGCCGACCGCGGCACCGCGGTCCCGCACTACCGGAGCAAGTACCTGGTCGAGCAGTACCTCCACACAGCCGACGTGCCCTGGACCGTGATCGCCCCGGCGGCATTCATGGACAACTACGCCGGCGGCTGGACCCTCGACGGGCTGCGCGACAACACCTTCGCCTGGCCCATGCCCGCCGACCGGCCCCTCACGCTCATCCCCGCCGCCGACATCGGCGCATTCGCCGCACTGGTCCTCCAGCGCCGCGACGAGTTCGCCGGCCTTCGCATCGACATCGCCTCCGACGAGTGCACCCCCAGACAGATCGCCGAGATCCTTGCGGCAGCCACCGGCCGGCCGATCGCCCACCAGCAGGTCCCGCTGGCCCATGTCCGTACCCGATCCGCCGACCTGGCCGCCATGTTCGAGTACTTCACCACCGTCGGCCTCGATGTCGACGTCGCCGGGCTGCGGCGCGACTACCCCGAAGTCGGCTGGCACAGCTTCGCCGACTGGGCCGCCGGCCAGAAGTGGCCCGCACTCCTGACCCTCACCCCGGCAAATCAGTGAGATCCCTACCAAAAGCGCGCACCCCGCCCTGCCCCTGAAGGAGCATCACCGTGAAGCCCATCGGCTACTGGCTCAACCGTACGGACAAGGCCCTTACCCGCTACATGAACGACATGCTGGCGGGGTTCGGGCTCACACGGACCGCCTGGCAGGTCCTCAACGTCATCCACGAGACCCCTCGGGTCGCCGACACGGAAGTGGTGTCCGCTCTCTCCGCCAACGCCGACGTCCCCACGCTGACCGCCGCCATTGACGCCGTGCTCGTCGATGGCTGGGCGACCCGTCCCGCACCGGACCAGCTCTCCCTCACCCCCGATGGCCGTCAGCGCCTGGCCCGTGTCGCCGAGCGCGTCGACGCGTTCCGCACACTCTCCACCGCCGGCATCTCCCAGGACGAGTACGGCACGGCCGTCCACGTCCTCGAGCGCATGACCCGCAATCTCGAAACAGCGATGTGCCTTTGACCACTACAGCCCTCAGGGCCTGTTCCCCGGCTTCATGCTCTCCGGTGGCCCCCACCGCACACTCGCCATGCACTTCGGGCGCAGCGTCGTCCACGAGACCGGACTGCACGGCGTACGGCTGCGGCTGGACGAGATCGTCACGCTCTGGCACGCCTCCGGCAACCGGGACGAACGGGGCTTCGCGCGGCCGGGGGAGTTCGACCTCGGCCGCGCCCCCAACAAACACCTGGCCTTCGGCTACGGCCCGCACTTCTGCGTCGGCTCGTACCTGGCCAAGGTGGAGATCGCCGAACTGCTGCTCGCTCTGCGGGACTTCACCACCGGATTCGAGCAGACCGACGAGGCACTGCGTATCCGGTCCAACTTCCTGACCGGGTTCTCCACCCTGCCGGTGCGGTTCGGCCCGATCACCGTGGGCTGAAAGAGGCCGGCTGATGGGCGGCACCCCCTTCGCCGGCGGCGAGGCCGGCCGGCAGGTGGTGGCGAACGCCGGCCGGCGACAGACCCTGTCGCTCGCCACCGGAACCGCTCAGTTACGCGCCTTTCTGGCGGTCGCCGAATACAAACACTTCACCCAAGCCGCAAGCGCCCTCAAGATTTCCCAGTCGTCGCTCAGCCGGACCATCGCGGCATTGGAACGCTGCCTGGGCCAACGGCTGGTCATAAGAAGCCGGCATGTCATCCGGCTCTCCGACGCAGGCGAGCTCTTCCTCCCCTACGCGGACAGCGCGGTGGCCGCCGCGGCAGAGGCGTTCGAGAAGGCCCATGCCCTGCGATTACCGCTGCGTGTCGGTTTCACGTGGAACGCCCTGGGCGAGGACACCGGCCCCTTGGTCAACCGGTTCGAGACTGAGCACCCCGGCGCAACCGTGCACCTGCAACGCTGCGACGACGCCCCTCTCGCCGGCCTCGCCGACGGGCGCTCCCACCTCGCTATCCTGCGCTCCGCCCCCGACGGGGACATCGACTTCTTCCGTTTCCGCGACGAAAACCGCGTAGCGGCCCTGCCCCTCGGCCACCCCCTCGCCAGGCAGGGAACGGCCACACTGGCCCAGACCCGGAACGACCCCCTCGTCGTCAACATCATCTCGGGCAGTGGCACACCTGAGCTATGGAGCACAACGCCGCCCGGACGTCGAATAGTTGAGGTCAACAACGTCGACGAATGGCTGGAGGCCGTCGCCGCGGGCCGAGGCATCGGGGTCTCCACCTCTTCCACCGCGACCCTCCACCGTCACCCCGGTGTGATCTACGTTCCCCTGAAGGACGCCGACCCCGTCAGCGTCCTCATCGCATGGCGGAGCTTGGACTCCCACCCGCACACCGCACACTTCGTCGCGGCCGCGAAACGCTGGAGCCGGTCCCGAGCGCACGCCTGACCGACTGTGGAGTGAGGTGCCCGGAACCTACCGGAGGCCGTTCCAGGCCCGCGGAACGGCCAAGCCGGGAGGGCAGACCGCCCCAGCCGCCCCAGCCGCCCCAAGCACCCCACCCCCAACTACACCGCGTCGCCCCCGTGATGGAGGAACGGGTCATCCGCCCGCGACGGGAGCACCGGATCGGCCCCTCGCCGAGGGTGTGGGCGACGGAACGCAGTGGATCTCCTTCCGGGGCCGCTACGCCAGGGGCACGGACCGGATCGCGGAGATGTCGAACTGCAGCCGGACCCTCTCGCTCACCATGGCACCGCCCGCTTCCAGGCGCTGGTTGTAGACCAAGCCCCACTCGGTGCGGTCGATGGTGGTGGTGGCGTCAAAACCGGCCCGCTCATAGCCGAACGGGTCCAGGACCGAGCCGAGGTAGGCGAGTTGCAGCTCGACCGGCCGGGTGACGTCGCGGATGGTCAGATCCCCTGTCATACGGAAGTTCTCTGCGCCCTCGTGGGTGGTGGAGGTGCTGCGGAACATCATCTCCGGGTAGCGGTTCGCGTCGAAGAAGTCGGTGCCTATGAGGTGTGCGTCCCGTTGTTCTACGCCCGTGTCGACGCTGGCGACCCTGATGACGAGTTCGGCCCGGGAGCGGGCAGGCTGAGCTCCGTCGAAATACAGTGCGCTGTCGTAATCGGCGAAAGCGCCCCGCACCGTCGTGACCATCGCGTGTCGCACGGAGAATCCGATACGACTGTGCGGGCGGTCGATGGTCCATTCTCCGGTCAGCGCACGAAGTGCGGGGTCGAGCTCGACCCCGGTGGTCTCGGCCGCCGGGAAAGGCGTACGGGGGCCCACAGCCTGCGTCGGCTCGGTAGTCGCGCTCTGGCGACGGCTGAAGATGCCCATGCGGACGTAGCCTCCCTTGAATCGGATCACTCTGTGCTATCACGGCGCAGTCTGCCGCTACCCGGCGAGATGGGCGGCCGCGTCCGGATTCCATGCCCCCGACGGCAAAGCTGCACAGGATCGACACGAAGAGGGGAGGCGCCGGCGCAGCCCACGACCTGCTGGATGACCACCCGGTGCCGCCAATCCACGCGAGGGCACTCCGGCCGCGGGCCGCAACCCTGCTGCACCTGCCCGTCGAGCCGCCGGACCGTGCGCCGGGCCTCCTCATCCCATTTCCCTGGCCGTCGGACTTGCCTGGCCTCTAGGCCCACACGATCGCCAGGTTCCGCAACCACTTTGCCAGTTATGGCTCATTCCATCACCTCATTACCTTTCGTGCGTTTCCGGCAGTTGGTGACAGTAAGTAGCACGAATGGAGGGGTAAGTCCCCTAGTTGAGGAGTCACCGATGGCCAAGGTTCCCGCAGCTGCCAAGACCGAGTCCCACACGGCCCCCGCCCGAAGAGGATCGGGTTCTCCGTGGAGACGGTGAAGACCGCCCAGGTCAAGAACGTGCCGAACCTCGAGGTCGACCAGAAGGACGTGTAAGGGCAGGGGGCAAGTCACTGTCCTGACCCGCCCGGTGGCTCCAGGAGCCACCGGGCACCCCCTTTGAACCGTGAGGAATGGCGTGTTCGTTCTCGAATCCCTGCTTGACCCGATGCCGCTCGATCAATTTCTGCGCGAGAACCGGACCCCCGGGGCGTCGTCTTACGCGGGCAGGACCGGGACCGCTTCCGCCCGCTCTTCTCGTGGGATCAGCTCAACCATCTTCTCAATTTCCATCGTCTCCGTTTCGGCGAGGAAATCCGCCTGGCCGCAACAGGCAGGAAGATCCTGGACAATCCCGAGACCCCTGCAAGCAGGAGACCAACGGCGCCCCGCAGAGGCATATATGACGACCGAGGCAATCCGTGGCCCGGTACGTTTCCTGACGACCGCCAGTTTCGTCACCACCGTCGGCAGCGGGCTCTATCTGGCCGGCAGCATGCTGTTCTTCACCCGCGTCGTCGGCGGCGCCCTCGTCGCGCGGATCAGCGAGCCCGGAGAACGTACCCGCATCCGAGGTCATCTCCGCGCTGTCACCAAACTCGGGATGGGCATCGGCGCCGCTGCGGCCGGCGTCGCGCTCCAACTCGACTCGGCGGCGGGCTACACCCTTCTGATCCTGGCGAACGGACTGAGCTTCCTCGCGGCGGCCGGACCGCTGCTCAAGATCCCCTCCGTCGCGCCGGTGCCACGCCCCCCGGGTGCACGACGCTGGGAGGCGATGCGGGACCGCCCGTACCTCGCCCTGTCGCTGCTGTGCGGGGTCATCGGGTTCCAGTACGACGTGGTGTCCCTGGTCCTGCCGCTCCGGCTGGTGTCGCACACCGCGGCGCCCCGGTGGTGGCTTTCCGCCCTGCTGGTGGTGAACACGGCAGTGGTCGTGCTGTTCCAGGCCAGGGCAACCCGCTGGGTGAGAGGCCCGTTGGCCGCTTCCACCGCGCTCCGCGGAGCAGGGTTCCTGTCCCTCCCCGGCTGTACCACCCTGGCATTCGCCGCCGGGGTTTCCGCCCCCGTCCCCACGGCCCTGCTGCTCGTCGGCGTGCTCCTCCTGTCATGGGGTGAACTCGGCCTGGCCGCAGGGGCCTTCGAAATCAGCTACGTACTGGCCCCGGAACACTCCCAAGGCCAGTACCAGGGAGCCTTCAACTTGGCCGACGGCGTGGTACGAGCCGCGTCACCGGTCGTGCTCACCGCTCTGTGCCTGCAAGGGGGCAAGCTCGGCTGGATGGTCCTCGGCGCCGCCCTCGCACTCTGCGGCCTCGCCACCCGGCCTCTCACCCACTGGGCCTTGCGCACCCGGACGTTTTCCGCGCCGGAAGAAGCGCTCCCTGTCGGGTGAGGTACCCCGTGGTGTGCCCTGCACCTTCGTGGGCGAATGCGCCGTGACCAGCAGTGTCTCAGGGCATCGATGATCGGTCACCGACGGCGGTGCAGGTACAAGTACAGGTACAGGTACAGGTACGGATACAGGTTCCGGAACATCTGCTGCCGCCGTTCCCGGGTGGGGAGGAACCTGACCTCCTGTATCAGTCCAGGGTCTGGGTGAGTTCGCGACGGGTGGACGTGTGGACGAGTCGGCCGCGCGCCCCATTGACGATCGGCATGAATGGCGGAACGTGTCCGCATTCCACATCGGCGATGATCGGCACGTTCAAGGGGCCCAGGGCGTCCAGCACGGCCTGGTGCTGGGACAACGAAGGGGCACCCGGTGCCGAGGTCCGCCCGACGAGCACCGCGTTCGCCTGGTCGAAGAAGCCGGCCAGCCGCATGCCGTGCAGGTTGCGGCAGATAGTGAACGCGTCGTC
Organism: Streptomyces lydicus; assembly: GCF_004125265.1. Taxonomy (GTDB): domain Bacteria; phylum Actinomycetota; class Actinomycetes; order Streptomycetales; family Streptomycetaceae; genus Streptomyces; species Streptomyces lydicus_C. The sequence continues at coordinate 8,008,072 of NZ_RDTE01000003.1, read as the reverse complement.
ATCGCCGGTCGCCTCCATATACACCAGCAGCCCGTCCGCGGCCTCGGCCCGCGCGAAGGCGGACACATCGAGATAGCCGGTCCCGGTGAGATTGCACAGCGTCTCGATACACCCCCCGATCAGACGCCCCTGGACGTCCACATCTCCGCTCCCGTCCAACCGGATCCATGTGCCGGGGGTGTCGAGCGTGAATTCACGCACCTCGGGCCGAGCGACGTAGTCGTCCCAGCCAGTTGCTCTGTGGTGGCCGGGTGGGGTCTGCGTGAATTGGTGCCCCTCTGGCGCCGCGACGATGTCGATCCAGGACACCAGCCCCTCGGGGACCTGATAGGGCGTGTCCATGAGGTTGTTGCCATGGATGGTCGCGACCCCCGTGAGGAGGGTCAGCGGGGTGATGACGGTCGACATATCGGAGAACCCGACGAGCCAGGTCGGTTCGGCAACACGCAGTTGGTTGAAGTCGAGCAGTGGCAGCAGGTCAATCGCCGTCTCTCCGCCCCATGGAGGCACCACTGCCCTGATGCCGGGATCCGTCAGCATCGACATCAGCTCGTCCGCACGCTCGGGGGCGGGAGCACTGACATGTCCCGAGCCGTCCATGCATCGGCCGAGAACTACTTCACATCCGCGTGCCTCCACCTCACTGATGGCCACGTGGAGGCGCTTGCGGAACTTCTCGTTGACTCCGCTCGACGGAGAGGTGACTCCGACACGATCACCGGGACGTAAGGGGCGCGGGTATCGAATGGGCATGCACCGGAGTTTGGCACGGCGCGACGTCCGCAGGACAATGGATTCCAGCGTGTGCCCTCCACGCCCCCGGACGCGGTCTGCCGACCGCGTCCGAAGCCCGGCCAGGAGTGCGGCTGTCGTATGGCATGGCCTCGCTGCTCGGGTGGCCGATGCCCCCGTGATCAGTGCTGGGGGTGGGGGCGGGAGTGGAACATGGGCCGCCGTTTGGTGGCGGTGCCCTCGGTGAGGCGGCCGAGTTCGACGCGCATCTTGATGGCGTGGAAGACCTCGACTGCACCCACGACAATGGCCATGATGCCCACCACCAAGGTCAGTGCGGCAATCGAGCCGAACGGCGACACGATCAGCACGATGCCCGCCAGAGTGGTGATGATCCCCGAGAAGATCTGCCAGCCGCGTGCCGGCATCTGCTCGGCGGAGACCGCCGAGGCGGTCACCATGATGCCGCGCAGCAGCCAGCCGAAGCCGATCCACAGCGCGAGCAGCAGAATCGATTCCAGGGTGCCCCGGAAGCAGACCAGGCCCAGCAGGATGAAGAGCGCACCCGCGACGAAATGCAGCACCCGAAGATGCCGGGGGACGTGTGTGCCAAAGGCTCCGGCCAGCTGAAAGACACCGGTGGCCAACAGGTAGACGCCGAAGAGAACGCCGACGACCCGCAGGGTCTGACTGGGCCAGGCCAGGGCGAGGACGCCCAGGGCGATCGCGGCCAGGCCCATGACGAGCAGGAACTGCCAGCCCATGTTCGCCAGGGCTCCTGGGCCTCCGGCCGGGGAGACGTCTCCGGGCTCGGTGCCGTGCGGAGGGCCGGTGCCTGCGGAATCGGAATCGGAGGGGTATGTCATGGCGTCTGCCTCCTCCAGGAAAGAGCACGGACAGTGGGGTCCGGTTCCATCGTCACCCGCCTGGCCCCATCCCGCCCGGCAGAAGCTCACAGGTCCTGTCGGTGGTCGCGCGTGCCATGCGGCCCCGGGGAGCAGAAAGGCGCCCCGGGCTCCGGCCGCGCGCCCACGGGTTGCAGCGGGCACCGTGGCGCGATGACATGGAAGGCGGAGACCGTGGTGGCCGTCCATGAGAGAAGCGCCGCCACGGGCTCACCACCATTGCGCACGTGTCGGTCGCCTTCGGCCGGTCTCCCCACCGGTGGAGGATGCGCCGGGCGTCCGGTGCACCGCGGTCGGCGGAGAGAGGCTGGAGATGGACAACGACGGTATTCCGGCCCCGAGCGAGGGGCTGCTGATGACGCATTTCTTGACGGTGCGCGATGTGGCGCGTTCGCGTCGCTTCTACAGCGAGGTGATGGGCGGGCAGGTCGTTCTGGACGAGAATCCCTGCATCGTGAAGCTCGCCAACAGCTGGATCATCATGAATCCGGGCGGCGGCCCCACCCCGGACAAGCCCGATGTGACGCTGGTCCCGCCCGGCGAACCGCACACCGTCTCCAGCTTCATGAACCTGCGGGTCGCCGATATCGAGGCCTGCTACGCCGAATGGAGCGCGAAAGGAGCGGAGTTCCTGACTCCGCCGATCGACCGGCGTGCGGAAGTTCGCTGCTACCTGCGCGACCCTGACGGCTACCTGATCGAGGTGGGGCAGGCCACCGGAATGCTGGAAGGCATTTTCGCCCGCACCGACACCAACTCCGGGTAGGTCGTCCTCCCGATCCGGGCGGGCCGGGCGGGTGGGGCGGGGGCTTGTCCCGTCGAGGAATCCAGCCGCGGAGTTCAGCCGACGTGTGCCGTGCGGGCGGGCCAGGACGTGTGCCGTGCGGGCCCGGTCAGGAACGGGCCTGTGGACTGCCCACCGGCTTCAGTGGCACCGTGGGCGCGCCAGTAGGCTGACGCGCCCGGCTGCCGGATGCTGACCGAGTCCGCCGAAGGCCCGTAGAGGAGAATGTGTGCGACAGGGCCTTGTCGACGAGCAGGGAGGATCGATCCGATGGGAAGTGACGAGCCCGGCACGAGCCGTGGCCCGTACGCCACCGACGGGCTCCTTCCCCCTGGGCAGCGGCTCGCCCGTGGCTGGCCCGTCTCGCACTACGGCCCCGTCCCCAGGTTCCGGGCCGACCGCTGGGACCTGAAGGTCTTCGGCGCCACCGGGACAGGCGACGACCACACCTGGACCCTGGACGCATTCGCCGCCCTGCCGACCACCGAGGTCGTCGCCGATCTGCACTGCGCGACAGGCACCACGTCGACCGGCCACGAGTGGTTCGGCGTCGCTGCAGCCACGCTGCTCGCACTGGCCCCTCCCTCGCCCCAGGCCACCCACGTCATGGCCTGGGCGGAGTACGGCTACAGCGCCAACATGCGGCTCAGTGACTTCGCCTCCGCCCGCACGCTTCTGGCCACGCACCACAACGGGGAATCGCTCACCGCCGAGCACGGCTTCCCCCTGCGCCTCGTCGTCCCCCATCTCTACGGCTACAAGGGCCCCAAGTGGCTGCGCGGCATCGAGTACATGACCGCCGACCGCCGTGGCTTCTGGGAAGAACGCGGCTACCACAACATCGGCGAGGCATGGCAAGGCCGGCGCCACTCCTACCAAGAGGAGGACGGCGACGGTCCTCCTCTGTAAGGACGGTCCCCCTCTGCGAGCAGCCATGGCCGACGGGAGGGGTGCGCTTCCGGGTCCGGGGGGCGGCAGGCGGCAGGCGGCAGGCGGCAGGCGGCAGGCGGCAGGGAATTGTCAGCCGCCGAGACCAACAGTGAAGTCCTGCAGCGCCGCGGTGACTTCGGCGGGAGCTTCCAGGGGCAGCAGGTGACCGCTGGCCGGGACGACCTCGAACCGGGCCCGGGGGACGCTGGGCAGGAGGCAGCGACGCAGGACGTCCGGCGGTTCGACCTGGTCACGCTCGCCGGCCAGAACCAGGACGGGGGCCTCGATGGTACTGGCGGCGTCTGTCACATCCGTGACAATCCCCCTCATGGGCCACTCCAGACGCGCGGCTTCGTCGCTGTTCAGACTGTCCCGCACGACGGCGCTGCGGACGGCCCCCGCCAGCGGCGTGGCGGTGAGGACGTGGTCGAGCGCCTGCCCGACGGAATGCGCCGACTCGTAGGCGCGGGAGAGAGCATGCCGGTACTCGGCAGTCACGCTCGCGGGCGGCTCCGGGGGCGCGGGGGCCAGCAGGACCACCCCTGCCAGGCCCGGCGGCCGGCGGGCGGCGGGCGGCGGCTAGCATGCTCGCCTTGCCACCCATCGAGTGCCCGACGAGGACGAAACTGCCCAGGCCCAGGCCCTTGACGATGTCGATGAGATCGTCAGCGAGCTGGTCCAGTCGGTACGGTCCGGGCAGCGCCCGCGACGAGCCCCAGCCGCGCTGGTCGAAACGGACCGTGTCCCGATCGGCCGGGAGCCGTTCCACCACTGCGTCCCACGTACCGGCGGACCCGCCCCAGTAGTGCACGAACACCAGCGTGGGCCCGCCTCCTCCCCGTCGGCGGACCTCGATCGAGCCGTCCGCCACGGGGACGTGGTGCGTTGTGGATACTGTCGTCATGGAGACCTCTGAGCCATATCGCGGAAGGGTACGGAGAACTGCTCCAGCCCGAATTCGCGCCGCTGAGCAGTGGATATGCCCCAAACGCTACAGACGCGCCGCAGCGCAGGCCCGGTCGAAAGGTGCAAGCTTCTTGTGAAAAGCGGTCAGCTTCCCGGGGTCAAGCAGCTGCACTACACCCCGGCTCCCGGAGCGCAGTTCGATGTCGAGATGCTCAGCTTCGCGCAACTGCGGCTCATGGACCGCAGCCGCAGGCGGACCCGCCCTCAGCGCCCGGACTTCCATGTCATGGCCTTGGTGCAGTCGGGCGTGGGACGGCACACCGCCGACTTCATCGATCACCCCCTGTGGGAACGAACCGTCGTGTGGATACGTCCGGGTGTGGTCCACCGCTGGACCGATGTCGAGGACCTGGAAGGCCCCCTCCTCCTCTTCGCCCAGGGCTTCCCGCCCGCTCCGGGCCCCGTGGCGCAAGCGGCGGCGAACGTCTTCGGCCCGGCCTGCTGGCAACTGGACAAGGACGCCTGGGAACTGGCCCTACGGGCCGCGGACCATCTGCGGCACGAGCACACGGCGGCGGTTTCGAATCCGCGACTGGCCTCGGTGCCGCTGCTCGCCCATCTCCTGTCGGCCCTTGTGCTGCGAGTGCTGCCCATCGGGCCGGCCGGTCCCCCTCTCCCGACAGGCAACCCTCACCAACACCAACACGAACGCGGAGCCGAAGCCGCCAAAGACGAACACGCCGTCTTCCGCTGCTACCGTGCCGCGGTCGAGGAACGGTTCGCCGAACATCACCACGTACGTGACTACGCCACAGCCCTCGGCTACGAGCCGCGCACCCTCACCCGGGCGACCCGCGCCGCAACGGGCCTGGGCGCCAAGCAGTTCCTCGACCAGAGGATCCTGCTGGAGGCCAAACGGCTGCTCGCCCACACCGATCTGCCCGCAGCGCGCTGCGCAGAGCGCCTCGGCTTCCACGACGCCGCGAATTTCACCACGTTCTTCCAGCGCCAGGCCGGGCTGTCCCCCAGCCGCTGGCGCACGCGGCACGACGGCCGCTGAGCCCTTCTCGCTCTCGGACGCGGCCTCATCATCCGCCGGCCTCGTCTCAAGATCCACCATGGGTGACGCCTTGGTGACACCGACGCGATAGGGACTGTCTAGAGCGAGGCCTTCGCCGACCGTTCCTCGGCCTTGAGACAGCGGAGCGTCCAAAGGCCGTACAGAGCCAGCAGTGGTTTGCCGACCAGCCACTCGCCGGGGCGGTAGTCCTCCGCGCGCACCAGCCTCTTGGCAAGATCAGGGCGCTGCCGCCGCAAGTACGCCCGGGCCTTGAGCGCATGAGCCGGCTGGGAGACGATCTTGATGCGGTCGACGTCCTCAAGCAGCGGGATCACGTGCGTGATGTTCTCCCATGTCGTGCCGCTCTGGTCTTCGAGGAGCACTGTGCCGTCGAATTCGAGCACCGATGTCGCGTAGTCAGCCATCAACTGGGCCTCCGCGACGACACTGCCGGCCGGACCGCCGCTGAAGATCACGCGAGTTTCACGCGCACCGCCGGCGCCGATGGAGCGCATTCCCGCACGGACGCGCCAGCGACTGATGAAGTTCGCCGTCGCCTGAGGGTTCCGGTAACCCAACACGACCACGGCCTCAGCAGCGCCCCCGCTGTTCCCTACGAGAGTGCGCGACCAGCGCCAGTTCAGCCATTCACCCCAGGCCAGGGCCGCAGCCCCGGCCATCACCAGTCCTGTCCTTCGTCGCATACGGCGACTCTAGGGCACCTCGATACTGCCGTTCCTGTCGTCGTTCCTGTCGTTCCGCCCACTCCTGTCATTGCCTTTGCCACCCGCGCCGGCCATCTGGAAGCCGCTTGGACGCCGTAAGCCGGCGGGGCCTTTTGCTCAAAGGCCCCGCCGGAGAGGGTTCGGGGCGGTCAGAAGCGCACTGTGCGGTCCCGGGTGACCGTCGGTACGGCGATGACGGCATCGAAAGCCTCAGGGACCGAGGTGTGCAGAGGGGAGCTCTGGGCCCGGATCCCGTTGAGCAGTGGTGTTCCCTGAGCGTCGCGCGGTGAGTGGCGCAGGTCGGTCAGGGTGATCCGGTCGGCGAGTCCGGCGTCGGTGAGGGCGGCCTCGACGCTGCCGGGCTCGGCAGGATCAAGGTGGGCTTCGGCGAGGGTGAACCCGACCGCGGCGCTCTGGTCGGGGTACATCTCCGGCACATGGTCCGCGGTGTGGACGAGGGCCACGGCGCGGTAGTCCTGGCCGAGCATCCGATGCAGGTGCCGGCCCATCGGAAGGCTGCTGAGTCCGCCGGCGAACTCCAGAGTGAACGCCGTCTTGTGGATGTGGTTGTTGTGTGCCGCGAGGACGATCCGGGTCCCCGGTTCGGCGTGGTCCAGGTGCCAGCGCACGGATTCGGCCATGTAGATCTCACGCACCGACAGGTCCGCCGTCAGGCCCCGGCCGGACAGCAGGGCGTGCATCGCCTGGAACATGTAGTCGGTGTGACAGGCCGCTTCCACCCGGCGCCGGGCGATATCGAAGCGACTCTGACTGCTACGGGAGACATAGAGCGGTTCGGCGGCGCGCAGCCGCAGCAACAACCGCGCCAGTACGGCGGTGAGTTCGTTCTGCTCGGCCACCGGAAGGGCAGCCCATGCGGGCCCGGCCGCAGCGCCGGAGCCGCAGCCCTTGAGGAAGCGGTCACTCACCTCCAGGATCGTCTCGACGAGGCGGAGCGCGTCGGGGTCCACCTCGCGCAAGTAGTCGGCCACCGGCTCCAGGGCAGGCCGTAGCGCCCCGCCTGCTTCGGGGACGTCGATGCCGGCGAAGCTCAACGGGTGCTTGCCGGTGCGGTTGTGGTGGCGGAGCCAGTGCATGAGGTCCGCGGCGCCCCACTCGGCGGCGGCCCGGCTCACTGTCGCCAGGTCGCCGTCGTCCCCGTCACCCTGCAGCCAACGGTCGAGCGGGAAGGCCTCACTGAAGCCGAACTCCATGGCAAAAACGGTGAATCCGCAGCGCTCGGCGAGAAAGCGCAGCACACGTCGGCGTGCACGGGAGAACTCTTCGACGAAGTGGGCGCCTTCACCGATCGCGACGACACGGGCGTCGCCGATGATCTCCCGGAGCCCTTCGAGATCGTCGAGGGGTTGCTGCGGATCAAGAGTGGCCAGGGGGGTGGAGTGTGCGCGAAACCAATCGGCGAGCACGGTTTGGGCGGAAGGCTCAATAGGCACAGCTGAAGCTCATTTCTCGGCTTGGGAGTTCAGGACGCAGCAGCTCGTCCGCCTGCGGCAGACAAGCGACGTGACGATGCGCAGACGCAAACGGCGCCGGGCGTCGGCCCAATGGCGCGCCGCGTCTGTCGACGAACCCCGTCAGAGAAAGTTGCTGAAGATTGCCATGCTCGGAAGCTAACACCCGTGTCGTACCCACGCATGCGAATAATCCGGCGCTTGAGCGCGAGGCAGGCCGCGGGCCCACTACTCCGTGATACCGTATAGCGGTACTTGGTGTTACGTAGTACCAAGAGAAGAGCGGAGAGGATCCGCGTTGGACGATCTGACGGAGATGCTGAAGGGCACGCTTGAGGGCTGCGTGCTGCACATCATCGACAGCGAGGAGACCTACGGGTACGCCATCACGCGTCGACTGAACGAACTCGGCTTTGCCGACGTCGTCGAGGGGACGATCTACACCATCCTGGTGCGGCTGGAGAGGAACGGGCTCGTCCAGGTGACGAAACGGCCATCCGGACTGGGTCCACCGCGCAAGTTCTTTGCGCTCAACGACGCCGGGCGCCAAGAACTCGCGAAGTTCTGGGCGAAGTGGGAGTACCTCTCCTCACGAATCGACATGCTCAAGGAGGGCGGGCGATGAACTTCTGGGAGACCATTACGGGCAGCGACCTCACGAGGGAATGCAGGGCGTTCGAAGCCCGGGCCGAGGCATTGCCGCCCGAATACCGAGCGGCGTGGGAACAGATCAAGGTTCACCTCTCCCCCCACTCGGACTTCACGGGTCGCAATCTGATGCCGATCCTTGATGGCGTTCTGGGGCTGCTCGAAGAAGCAGCGGCGGACGGACAGAGCGTTCACGACGTGCTCGGCGACGACATCAACGGCTTCTGCACGGCGCTGGCCGGCGGAGAAGGCGCCCGGAGCCATCGCGGCCGGTGGCGCGAGAAGTTGAACAGGAACGTCGCAAAGAAACTGGGCCGGCTAGGAGGCTGACGTGGGCATCCAAGACATCATCCAGGGCAAGAAGCAGTGGCGGGCACACACGGCGCGGGTCCGGGCGCTGCCGCCGGACTACCAGATCGTCTACAAGGAGATCCAGAGGTACCTCTTCAAGGTCGGACCGATCGATTTGCCTGACGGACACCTGCTCTCAGGGATCGTCGATTTCTTCGAAGAGGGCGTAACGGCCGGCAAGGGCGTCCTGGAACTCATCGGCAATGACGTCGCCGCCTTCTGCGACGACCTGATCAAGGACTCGCGCACCCACGCGGACGTCTATCAGGAATCTCTCAGCCGGAAGTCCGGCACAGCCGAGAAATAACACCCGTCGATCAGGCCGACGGCTCAGCACATCAGGTCAACCGCCGAGCCCGATCGGCAGGTTCGGCAGGTTCGGCAGGTTCGGCAAGGATGCGCTTCTCTTCACCGCGCAGATGGAGGGTAGCCAGCTCGCGCATACGCTCCTTATGGCGAACGGCAGAACGCGGCAGAACGTCCGCCTCGGCACCACCGAGATCAGGTCAACAGATGGCTGGGGTGGGAGAAACGGCGCGCCGTGGCCAGGAGGGCGTGGATCTGGGGGCCGACCTGGTCGATGTCGGTCACCGGCGTCTTGAACGGCAGCCGGGCATCGTGCTGGGTGTGCGGGTATTCGAGGCGCAAGGTCAGGCCATAGCGGTCCATCGCCACCGGCAGGGCGCGCAGCATGCCGTGGCCCGGACGCGGGCGGACGAGGCGCAGCAGCAGGGGAACGACTTCGGCGTGGTCGTCCAGGAGGTGGGTCAGCATGCCCGCCTCGCTCGTCGCGATCGGATCGAGGTCGGTTGCCTCCAGGGCATGGAGGGTGACATAGGCGCGTTCCCCGGCGTCTTCGAGAACGGCCTGACCGAACTCCATGCAGGTGCTCTTCGTGACCTCCGTGCCGTACGGGGCCGCCAGCAGCCCGGTCACCGTGACACGGGCACGTACACGGTCCCGTACGGGCGTGGGGGCGATGTCGGTGAGCTCCAGCTTCACCGGGACGCGCGTCGCCGTCTGGACGCCGGCGTCCTCGAACGGTGCGTGCAGGTGGACGTGGCCCATTGCCCCTGCCCCGTCGAGGCGACGCACTTCGGTGAGCCTCCCGTCGCTCACCACGGTCATCGAATGGGCGGAGGCCAGAATCGACCGGACACGCTCTGCGGCAGTCGGTGAGGCGGCACGGGTGTGGAAAGGACGCATCCGGGTGCTCCAGGCGCGGCTAGAGAAGCAAGGTTGATTACTTAGGTAAGCCTAACCTAATCCACGTCGTGCTGCGGCACGGCGGATGCCTTGGGGTCGCCGGCCTCCCGACGAGGAAGGGGGCAGTGCGGTGCGGTCGGAGCAGTCGGAGCGATCGGAGCCGTCGGAGCGGTCGGCGTACCGGGGACGCGGGCGGCGGGAGGGCAGGACGACAGGACGTCACCCCGTCTCAAGCCTCCGCCCGCGAACGGTCCCCAGTCGGCGCAGGGAATGCACCGGGACCGACAGCCCCGAACAATTGGTGATGAGGGAATCCCGGCGGCACCTGCACAAGAAGGAGCATCGGCCCGAGCGCACAAAGCACAAAGCACAAGGCGCAACGCACAGAGCTGCAGAGCTGCAGAGCTGCAGAGCTGCAGAGCAAAGTGCCCTGAGGCTGCCCCGGCCCGCCACCCGCAGAAGGGTCCGCAATGGCGACGCTGCTGTCCGTCAACGTAGGAATGCCCGAGGACGTCTCCTGGCAGGGAAGGACCGTCCACACCGGAGCCTGGAAGTCGCCCGTGCACGGCCCCCGGATGGTGCGGCGGCTGAACATCGACGGAGACGGTCAAGGCGACCTGGCCGGGCACGGCGGCGAAATCCGCGCCGTTCTCGTCTACCAGCTGCAGTCCTACCGGTATTGGCGAAGGCAACTCGGTCGCGACGACCTGACCTTCGGGATCTTCGGCGAGAACTTCACCGTCGACGGTCTGCCCGACGACGAAGTGTGCATCGGCGACCGGTACCGCATCGGCGAAGCCGTATTCGAGGTCACCCAGCCGCGCGTCACCTGCTACCGCGTCGGCATGCGTCTGGGGGAACCCACCATGGCCTCCCTACTGGTCGCCCACCACCGCCCCGGCTTCTACCTGCGCGTCCTCACCGAGGGGCGCGTCCAGGCCGGCGACGAGATCACCCTGACCCGTAAGGGGCCCGAAGAGCTCAGCGTCGCCGACACCGACGCATTGCTCTACCTCCCCGACCGCGATCCCGTACAACTGCGCAAAGCACTGGCCATCCCCGCCCTCAGCCCCGGATGGCAGCAGTCCTTCCGCGACCTCGCGGCCGCTCAACAGCCCGCGCAGGAACCGGGATGGCCGGGCGAACTCGCCGGCACCCGGCAGCCCGGGGGAGAGCAGGGACGGCCGGGTTTCACAACCATGCGCGTCGCCCGCATCGTCCCCGAGACCCCCGCCGTCTTGTCGATCTACCTCGGCAGCACCGACCACACCCCTCTCCCCGAGGCCCGCCCCGGCCAGTACCTCTCCCTCCGTCTCGCCGTCGGCGACGCCGCTCCCGCGGTGCGCAGCTACTCCCTGTCCGCCGCGCCCACCGCCGACACCTACCGCATCAGCGTCAAGCACGAGCCTCACGGGCAGGTCAGCGGCTACCTCCACGGCACGCTCCGCCCCGGGGATCTCCTGGACATCGCAAGCCCCCGGGGAACGTTCGTGCTCGAAGAAGGCACCCGCCCGGTCGTCCTCGTCTCCGCGGGGATCGGTGCCACTCCCGTGCTCGCCATGCTCCACCGGCTCGCCGCCACACGGGACCCACGCCCCGTCTGGTGGATCCACACCGCCCACGACCATGCCCACCACGTTTTCGCGGACGAGACCCACGCACTTCTGGCCCAACTCCCCCACGCCCACGAGCACATCTACTACACCGCCGCCGAGGCCACCCCGCATCCCGTCGAGCCGCACATCACCCAGGGACGTCCGACCGCCACGTCCCTCGCGGCCACGGGTATTCCCACCGACGCCGACGCCTACCTCTGCGGACCTCCCGCCTTCATGGACGACCTCGGCGGCTATCTGCGCGACCACGGCCTGCGCCCCGAGCGGATCCATACGGAACCGTTCAGTGCCCTTCCCGCCGTCAATCCCGGCGTCACGCCCACGGCCGCGATCCGGCCGCACCTGCCCCCCGGCCCACCGGGCTCCGGCCCCCTGATCACTTTCGCCCGCAGCGGCATCACCACCCCCTGGTCGCCCGCTCACGCATCGCTCCTCGATCTCGCCGAGGCCTGCGACATCCCCACCCGCTGGTCGTGTCGCACCGGCGTCTGTCACACCTGCATCACCCACCTCGTGACAGGCGACATCACGTACACCACCCCACCCCTCGAACTCCCCGAAGCCGGCACCGTCCTCGTCTGCTGCAGCACACCGGCCACGGAAGTCGTCCTCGACCTCTAGCCAGAGGGTGTCGTTCGGGCAACGGCGTGCACCGGGGCCCGCGGGCGGAGCGGTTGCGGCCTCAAAGGGTCGGTGCTGATCTGGAGATGAGGGAGGCGCTGACCTCAGGCCGGGCCCCTCTTCGCCGATGTCCCGACTCCACGGGCGGAAGTGCGCAGGGGAGGCACACGGAAAGCGCAGGGAAGGCGCACGGACAGCGCAGGGAAGGCACGCGGAAAGCCCAGGGAAGGCACAGGGAAGGCGCGAACCACGGTTTCCCACCGACACCCTGGTGATCGGCTACCAGAACGGAAGGGTGCGCCAGTGACCGCCGTATCCATGCCAGGGAGAGTCGCGCTGGTGACCGGGGCGACCAGCGGTATCGGGGCGGCCACTGCGGAAACACTCGCCAAGCGTGGTGCGCACGTACTGGTGGCGGGCCGGGACCGAGGTCGCGGCCAGAGCGTCGTCGAGGCCATCCGGCAACGTGGCGGCACCGCGGACTTCATGACCGCCGACCTGCTGGACACCCCCGCCGTCCGACGGCTGGCCCGGGAAGCCGTGGAACGGGGCGGTGGCCGGGTGGACATCCTGGTCAACAGCGCGGGCATCTACCCCTTCGGGCCCACCGAGCAGACACCGGAGAGCGAATTCGACGCCGTCTACGCGCTGAACGTGAAGGCTCCCTTCTACCTGGTGGCCGAACTCGCACCGGCGATGGCGGAGCGGGGCAGCGGGGCGATCGTCAACGTCAGCACCATGGCGGCCGAGCTCGGCATCGCGGGAGTGGCGCTGTACGGCTCGAGCAAGGCCGCCGTGAACCTGCTGACCAAGTCCTGGGCTGCGGAATACGGCCCGCGCGGGGTCCGGGTCAACGCCGTGCAGCCCGGGCCGACGCGGACCGAAGGCACGGCAGGCATGGGGACGGACCTCGACACCCTCGCCACCCAGGCACCCGCCGGACGGCCGGCCACCCCAAGGGAGATCGCCGAGGCGATCGCATACCTGGCCGGCGACACCGCGAGCTTTGTGCACGGCGTGGTGCTCCCCGTCGACGGCGGCCGCACCGCCGTGTGAACCGACCCCGGACCGAACCGGCGGCCCGCGTCCCCTGAGCTTGTCGTTGCACCTCCACTCTGCGGCCTCGCATCGGTAGCCGGTCAGCGCGCCGATCACCGAGGGGGCGCGACCGGCACCGCACCGAATGCCGCCCCGTCCGCCGGCGTTCGTACTCGACTTGCCCTACGAGGTGGCGAGCGCACTTGCCGCGTCTCAGGTGGTGTGGCCATCCCGATGACAGCTTTGGGCAGCGGAACCGGCGCGTTGGTGCAGCGGGGAACCAGCGCGGTCGGCTGTTCGTCATGCAGGGCATGCCTTCCGCTCTCATTCTCGGTTTCGACCCGCACACGGTGCCCGGTATGGACGGGGACGCCATGCGCGCGGTCCTGGAAGAGGAACTGGCTCGTTTCGGCACGCATGCCATCGATGCTTCCGCGACGCTGATCACGCCGGACGAATCGGCCGAGTCCATGGTGGTCGCAGCGCTGTCCGAGCGCGACTGGGACGTCGTCGTCATCGGGGGTGGGATACGCAAGCCCGAGCCTTTGCTGACATTCTTCGAGCAGGTCGTGAACCTGGTCCGGCAGCATGCGCCTGGGGCCGCGATCGCCTTCAACACCAGCGTCGGCGACAGCGTCGAAGCAGCCAAGCGGTGGCTGTGAACCCAGCCCCACCAGGGCCGGGCCAACGCGTTCCCCGTCGCCGGCCCGGCAGCCGAATGCGTCCTACCGGCGTTCCGCCGGCCATCGACCTGCGGCTTGCCAGCGGTCGCCGGCGGCCCTCTCCAGGAGCGAGGTGAGGACCGGCTCGGCGTGTGTCCACAGCAGTGCGCCGCCGGCTGCTGGTACGACACGGTGATGAGCACGGGGTATACGGGTGGCGAGCAGGGATCCGTTGTCGGGCGAGTGGCTGGTGTCCCGTTCGCCGTACCAGAGGTCGACCGGGACCGTGATCTCGTCGAGGGCGAAGGGCCACCGCGTCATGGCCAGGACCGTGTCCCGGGCGTAACCGGCCGCTCCTTGCCCGAAAGCCTCGTCCAGGGCCCTGCGGTAGGCGACCACGAAATCGCCGTCCTGGTACACGGCAAGGTCACACGCAGGGCTCCCGGCCATGACCATGCGCCACATCGCCTCCGCACTGAAGCCAGCGAAGAATGCCTCGGCGCCGACCGGGTCGCCCGCAGCCTGTTCGACGAGGTCCCGCAGATCAGCCGGGAGGGCGGCAGCGAACTCCGGCGCGGCGACCTCGTCCGCGCCGGAGACGACCGCCAGTGCCGAGGCGACGCCCTCCACAGCGCAGGCGAGAGCGAACGGCGCACCTTGCGAGTTCCCCACCACAGCCGGGCACCCCAGCCCTCGCAGCGCGGCGAGTTGCCGGATGTCGTCGGCGAAATCGGAGAGGGTCCGGCCGTGTTGAGGGCTGGAGGCACCGAGCCCCGGGCGGTCCACGGAGACGAGCCGCACCCCCAGTGCTTCCACGGCACCTGCACCAAAACCCAGCCACCGGCTCGTGCCCGCTCCCGGACACAACACCACGGGCGCCCCGTCCGGCAGCCCCCACTCGGCCCACCCCAGCAGCCGGCCATCAGAGAGACGGCTCTCACCGACCCGTGCGGGTTCGTCGACGTATACGGCCATGATCATCATCATGGCCCGTCAACTGGGCGCTCCCTAATGGTTTTTCGCCGTCAGTAGTCGGCGCGGGAAGGGGCAGGCCCATCGAGATCGTCCTCCAAGTCGTCTTCGAGGAAGCTGTTCCCGTAGACCGGTTCGATGAAGACGTTGCGGTAGTCGGGCTTCGCGGGGCGCGGGAGCGGGGCAGTGAGCTTGTGGGGCGGCTGCGGTGTCGTGGGGGGCATGAGGTTCCTTGGTGTTCTACGCCGCAGGGCGGCGGTGGCTGGTGAAGGTCACACGGTCAAGGCCGGCGTCGACGAGCTCCGGTGCGGTGTGGCTTGGTGCGGAGTGGCGTAGTGCGGTGGAGGCCTGCCATGACGTCGGGGGCCGATGCCTCTCCCCCGCGCTCGACGGCATTCAACTCGGTCGGTGTGGCCGTGGAGGTGATGCGGTGGGGCCCGCCCGGTGCGGTGTCGTAGCAGGTGTCAGCGTCGGCGAAGGACTGCGAATCGCGCCGGAGCCTCGATTCGGTGATCATGATACGTGTAGCGGCTCAGCAGCTCTTGTCAGGTGACCCGTGCGGGCATCCCTCGTGCTGCGCGCGAGCGGAGGCAGAGCCTGATGACGCAGCGGGCGACCTGGGACATCTTCGAGCAACCGCACCGGAAGACACCGCAAGACACCCCAAGACCCGCGACTATGTGACACTCGGTCCGTTCCAGTTCGACCGTCGCCCATACGATGACGCCTTGAGGGCCCTGAGCGCGGTGATCGGCTCCGACATCGACGACCCGCGCGCATGAGCGCTACCAGGCGCGGCCTGCTCGGCTAAAGAACGGGGAATCGGTTCATGGAAAGGTTCGAGACGAAGAGTCTGGCGCTCATGCCTGGCCAGAAGGTTCAGGCCACGGTCCTCAGCCATCATCCATGGGGTGTGCTCGTTGACATCGCCGGCTACGAGAACGCCGGTCTGTCGGCCTCCATCGACATGATCCAGCAGTTCTCCCAGGCCGCGAACAGCCATGACGAACTACTCGCGCTCTTTCCACCCATCGGTTCGCAGGTCGATGCAGTGATCGAGCAAATCCACCGCTGGCAACCGCCGGTATCCGTGCGGCTCAGCATCCGACCTGCCGACCTGGAGTCGCTGACCTGGAGCTGCGCCTTCTGTGGTGAACGGATCACACTGAGCCCAGGTGGAGACTGCCTCGTCCTGGACTCACGGAGCAACGACGGTCCAGGAAGCCATACCCTCATCTCCCACCGGCACTGCCTGGCGGAGCGAATCCACCCAGAGAACGCCGGAGAGCAGGCGCGAGCGTTGAAGATCGGGAAGATGCACTGAGGGTCATCCGGCCCGTGCCTCCCGGCATGGCTGAGCTCGACATCGACAGCTCATTCGGCCGGAACCAGCTGATAGTGCAGAGAAGGCGTCCTTGAACATGCGCTGCACGAATCGCCGGCTCAGCGCCTGAGCGCGCCCCATCTGGGGCGTCACGGATAGCGGAGCCTCAGGACTCGGTGCCAGGCTCCGCCTGCTTGCCAGGTGAACGCGGCGACGGCGCCTCGGCGGGGAACACGATCGGGCTGAGCAGATGCCGTGTGCGTTCCGGTGAGGGGTCATGGCCCATCCGCGACACGATCACGTCGCGCAGGTCGCCGATCATCTCAGCCAGCTCATCCTGGCTGAGCCAGAGCGCATGCTGGCGAAACCCCACCGAATCAGCGGACGGGTCGGCGCCGTCCCGCTCGAGGTAGGCGTTGAACTCGGCCAGCAGCGTGGCCATGGCCACCGCGAAACCCCGACGGTAGTCCTCCAACGACATGGACGCGGCCGCGTCGGCGTCGATCACTGCTCGGGCGCGGTGGAGACGGTAACGGCGTTCAACGGAACCACGCACCCGCCCCCACCCCCTACGTGCTGGTCGGCCACTCCCTGGGAGGGGCCTACGCCCGCCACTACACGCAGCGCTTCCCCGACGAGGTGGCGGGCCTGCTCCTGTTGGACCCCTTCCACGAAGACCTCCTCGCCCGTGCCTCCCTGGAGGTACGGGCGAAGCTGGAGCGGATGCAGCACCAGGACCTGCCCGAGGCGACGCACGAGCAGCTCCAGCAGGCCCGCGACTGGGCAACACCGTTCTTCGCGAAATGGCCTGCCCCCGTCCGTCAGGCGCTTATCGAGCACCACCTCGCCGCATGGAAGACCGGGTATCACGAGGCCCGGAACGTCTACGACGACGTCGCACACGAACTCCGGCACGCACCCGGTCTCCCCGACGTACCGCTGATCGTGCTCACCGCCCTGGGGTACGACGCCACCCAGGCCCAGCTGTGGTCCGAGGAAGCGCTGCGTGAGAACAACGGCGTCAAGGCCGCCCTGCACAAGCACCTCGCCGCATCCGTCCCCCGCGGTGAGCACCGCATCCTCGGCGATGCCGGGCACGGCTGGCTCCACGAGGAGCAGCCGGAGTCCGTACTGGAGGCAATTGCCGACCTGCTCCGCACGCCGGCCGTATGACGGGCCGGGGCGGCAGCCGTCGGACGGCCGGCGGCGGGCGGCGGGCGGCGGACGGCGGACGGCGGACGGCGGACGGCGGACGGCGGACGGCGGACGGCGGATCGGATGCCGGAGTCGGACATCGGACATCGGATGTCGCCCGCGTGAAAACCCACGGCAACATCGCCGGCACAGCCCGCTATCGCAGCAGCCGGATGCTGCAGCTCAGCGGCCCGGATGCCGCGCCACGACGGCCACCGTCATCCACGGCTTCGGGCGGTGCCCGGCCACGGTACGGCCGAGTGGCGAGCCGAGACCAAGGATCCTGCAGCTCGCCCGAGACGGTTCCGTTGGGCGGGAAGCCCGGATTCCCGCGGCTTGTTCTGGCGGCGTCACGCGGGAGTCACGCCGGTTCCACGCCCCGGTCATGGGCGACCTCTCACGCTGCAACAGATATGCCAGCTCCTCAAGACAAGGGGAAGCATCATGACGAATCTCCGGAAACGGCTTCCGCACGTGATCGGCGCCTCGCTTCTGGCCGCGGCGCTCACCGGCACAATGGGCGCCATGACCGCTGTGGGCGCTGAAGCGGCGCCCACGAAGGCAACAACGTCGAAGTCGGCACCGGATGTCAGGTGCCGGTTGGTCCTCAACAAGAAGACCGGCAGGTTCTTCGTGTTCCCGAGGGGATGCAGGTTCGTCGGCGGTGGAACCACCGGCGCCACCACAACAGGAGCCACCATCGGCGGACGCACCGGCGGAGTCACCACCGGCGCCACCACAACGGGCGCGACCACCACCACAACCGGTGCCACCAGCACCACCGGCGCCACCACCACCGGCGCGACCACCAGCACCACCGGTGCCACCAGCACCACCGGCGCCACCACTACGGGCGCCACCATCGGCGGCGGCGTAGGCGGGACCACCGGTGCCACCACCACCGGCGCGACCATAGGTGGCGCCGTAGGCGGCACGACCGGCGCCACCACCACCGGCGCGACCATAGGTGGCGCCGTAGGCGGCACGACCGGCGCCACCACCACCGGCGCGACCATAGGTGGCGCCGTAGGCGGGACCACCGGTGCCACCACCACCGGCGCGACCATAGGTGGCGCCGTAGGCGGCACGACCGGCGCCACCACCACTGGTGCCACCATCGGCGGCGGCGCAGGCGGCACGACCGGCGCCACCACGACCGGCGCCACCATCGGCGGCGGCGCAGGCGGGACCACCGGCGCCACCACCACCGGCGCCACCATCGGCGGAGCCGTAGGCGGCACGACCGCCGCCACCACCACCGGCGCCACCATCGGCTGAGGCGCCGGGGCACCAACCGCTGAGGCAACAATCGCTGAGGCAACAACCGCTGAGGCAACAGCCGTACGAGTGGCGCCAACACCGGCTCCACCACCGGCTGGGGCGAGCGACGCGCAGTGCAGGGCGCTCGGCTCCTGCCGAGGGGCGGACGCGATCTCGCGATCTCCCTGCTCTGCGCGCGCAGTCGACAGGTGATGTGAACCCTGAAGTCTCTCCGGCGGATCGTCCCCACCATGGGCCCGATTCCGCCGGGGGACCGTTCATCGTCTCCTGCGCCGTCTCCTGCCCCCGTCTCCTGCCCCCGTCTCCTGCCCCCGTCTCCTGCGGGGAACGAACGGCACGCCTCACGCCCGCCGGACCGCACGTCAGTTGGTCACACGGTTTGGTCAGCTGGTCACAGGGTTTGGTCAGCGGCTTTGGTTACAGGGCCAGCCCCGGGCCGGCCGTCCCCCACACCCGGTCCGTCGCTTCACACCCGGGCCTTCACTTCGGTTACCCGTGGTTCCTTGTCGCGGCGAAGTGGGCGGGTGATGCGCTTCCGCGTGGACGACACCCTCGACCCGATCCACAGCAGGAAGTTGGTCGGCAGGAAGACCATGTCCGCAACGACCATCGCCAGCGAGAAGAACGGCAATCCGCAGATCACCGCGATCGTCGCGTGTTCGGTCATCAGGATCGCGAGCAGCACGTTCTTCACCCGGCGGTTGAGGAGGGTGAAGGGGAAGGCGACCTGCGCGATGACCGTGCCGTAGGTGATCAGTGTGACGATCACGGAACCGCTGTCGAGCGCCTGGGACAGCGGAGTCCACGGGCTGAAGTAGTTCAGGTGAAGCGGATAGTGCAGGGCGGTCCCGTCCTGCCAGCGTGGGCCCTGGATCTTGTACCAGCCGGCCGTGGCGTAGAGCAGACACACCTGGGCGGCGATCACAAACATCGCCGAGTTGTGGACGAGGTTGGCGGTGACGTCCAACACCCCTCGTACCTCGGAGAAGCGGCTCCGCCCTGCCCAGTACCACAGGGCCTGGATCAGCCACATTCCCCAGAAGATCAGAACCCAGCCCCACGGGAGCTGCGCGAATCCCGTGATCTGCGCGAGGGCGAGGCCCAGGCCGCAGAGCCCCCACAGGGCCACGCCCACCGGATTCCTGTCCTCCTCGCCCAACGCCGCCGCGCGCGCCCGCCGTCGCGCGTCCAGCGACCACACCTGCCCGCAGCGCGTCAGCACCAGATAGCTCGCGATCAGGTGGATGAGGGTGTCGCCACCGTCGCCCAGCAGGACGTTGCGGTTCAGAAGCGACAACACGCCGATCATGAACAGCAACGAGGTCGTGCGGGTGTGCCATCCGACGAGCAGCAGCAGGCACGCGAGGATCGTCCCGTGGTAGACCAGCTCGAACCACAGTCTGTCGCTCGACCACAACAGCACCGTGAACGCGTGGTTCGAGGCGACGAGGCGATGGGCCAGGTCCAATCCCCACGGGCTGGTGGTGCCGTAGAGCTCCTGGCGGTGCGGCCACTCGCGGAGGAGGTAGAGCCCAAAGGTCAGCGCGAAGCCGATCCGGACGACCGCGGCCTGGTAGGGCGCCAGCGTCAGCCCCGTGATCTTGTTCAGTCCTCTGGCGATGGCCCGGTCGAGCTTTGTGGCCAAGTCCTTGAAGGGGGAAGGTGCCCCGGCGGTGTCCTTCTCGACGCTCACTGGAACTCCTTCTTGGAGACCGGCCACCACGGAAGCACCTGGTAGGTCGTCTGGGTGTTCACGCGTTCAGTACTCCACTTCGGCGGGATAATCGGGGTGTTCGACGCGTAGATCTGCACCTTGACCACCTGGCCGCCGTCGACCCGGGGCCCGATCCGGTGTGCCGCGATCCGGCGCACATAGGCCTCGGAGAGCTCACCCCGCAGACCGACCGGCCGCCCCTTGACGTCGTGCGTCCTGTTGTAGAAGTCCCAGGCCTGGCGAAGCATGTTCTGGTGCGCGTGGCTGGGTGCGGGATTGTCCCGGATCGCTTTGATGTCCTGGGCGGTCAGGCCCACCCAGTTCGTCAAACGCCGGGACCCGTCGGCGAACTTGACCTCGGCGCGCGCGTTCACGGCGATGTTCTGCTGGAGCGGGTTCGGGGCGAAAAGCTGCCAGTTCTGGTCGAACTCCGGATAGACCCAGGCGTTGACCAGCCCGGCGTACTGCCTGCTGAGAGCGTTCGACGGGGCGACGAACAGGAACACCAGGACCACGTGGAGCGTGACGACGATCGCCAACACCGCGATGGTCCCCGCGATCACGATCCGCGACAGCAGCGACCAGGACCCGTTGGGCGCGGGCGGCAGCGCACGGGGGGCGGTTGACGCATTCGGCGCAGGACCTCCGTCGGCGCCTTCCGAACCGGTCTCGACCGAGGCTGTCTCGCGTGGCTCCACAATGCTCCCTCGGTCGCAGGTCCCGACATTCGGCGGATTCACCGGCGGATCACCTGGTCTTTCATCGGATCACCGCGTCTGAATGAGAATAAATGCGCACATTGCCGCACAAACACTCTATTGAGCTGAATGGTTGACGGGGCGTACCCCTGCGCAGCGACCGCTTACGACGGAGAGGCGCGTTGAACGGCCTGGCCCGGCGGCACGTTGCACGGCCTGGCCTGGCCTGGCCTGGCCTGGCCTGGCGGCACCTTGAGCGGCGTGGAGGGCACTTGAGAGGGGGATCTCGGAGGGCCCCGGGTCGGGGCCTCCGAGATCCCCCTGGCTCCGCAGCCACGGAGAGTCACCAGCCGGAGGTGACCGCGGCCGGTATCACCAGGCCGTGGCCACCGGACCGTGGCCACCGGGCCGCGGCTACCGGGCCGCGGCTACCGGTCCGTGGTCACCAGCCGGAACCCGGCCTCTGCAGGCCGTCCACCAGGTGGCACAGCCGCGGCGTGGGACGCAGTCCGAGCTCGTCGCGAAGACGGTGTGTATAGCGTTCGAATTCGTCCAACGCCTCGGACGGGTTACCCTCCGCCAGGTGGGCGCGGATCAGCGAAGCCTGACTGCTCTCCCGCAGTGGATTCGCCTGTACGGCTGCGTGGGCGGCCGCCACCGCCCCGGCGAACTGTTTCGTGTCGATGAACGCTCCCGCCAGCGCCTCCAGGGCGTGGAGTCGGAGCTGCTGCCATTGCTCGGCCTCACGCAGGGCCCACTCGTCGTACCAGCCGGGCAGCAGGTCGTCGGTGAGCTGGTCGACGGTGGCCGCGTTGATATTGAGGTCCTCGGCCGGGACACCGGGGTCAAGTATGCGCTGGGCGAGCGACCGGGCATGGTGCAGGTCAACGGTGACCTTGCGCGCGAGCCGCACCTCGGTAGGGCAGACATCCAGGGCCTTCCTGCCGATGCCACGCAGGCGTGACAGCGCCGACCGCAGGTTCGCGTACGCGCTCTGTTCGCATGCCTCGGGCCACAGGCTCCCCGCAACCAGGGAGCGAGGGGCAGCGGCACGGCCGTTGAGCGCAATGAACGCCAGCAGCCGCTTCGAGCCGACGGGCACCGTCACCGGCACGTCGTTCACTACAAGGTCGAAACCGCCGAGAAGGGCGATGTGCACGGTTGGCCGGCTGCTCGCGGGTGGCCAGGAAAAGATCAGGTCATCTGAGCTCATGGCTTTTGATCGCGGAGGGGGACGTCGGGTGCGACGTAAGCCGACTGGCCGTGCCCCCGATGTTCGAGGTTCGCAATCATCTGTGCACCTCCCACAACCACATGTTGCGCTGCCCTCGGTGGGTTGTCGAATTGTTCCAATTCAGCTGGCCATATCCCCTTCTGAGCCGCGTGGGCACACATATCCTCCCATGGCAAATGGGCGCGCGTCCGGGGCCGCTCCCCGACGGGCCGACGGAGGGTCCTTGGCCTCTTTCAGGAGCCATGGAAAGAGCCCTGAGGGCCCTGAGCTGGGGCGAAACCAGGTCGGGCGTGTGGAGTTCCGTGGCGCCGGACGTATGGGCCGGGGCCGGGCCGGCGCCGCGCAGACACGACAATGCGCACAGGCCCGATGACGGGAAGCGACAGGTCGGAGATCGCTACGAGGTCCGGGTACGCCAAGGGACCGATGCGGCGGGATGCCGCGTACCGCCAGGGGTGTCTCCTGCCGGCCCCTGTCGCGCTGCGCGCCCCGGATTTCCGTCGGGTGGCTCGCAGAACCCCCATCCCGTGGCGTGCAGATCCACAATCCTGCCCCTACCGGCAATAGTTGAAGCAGGACGCTCATGCCAGGCGGGGGAACCCTCCGGTGGACAGTCGAGGTGCGGAGTGCGCAGCACCACCCGTCAACCGATCAGATAGAGGAACACCCCGGGCGCGGTGGCGGAGCCGCCCGTAGTGGTGACCGTGATGGTGACCGCGCCCAGGGAATGGGCGGGAGCGATGGCGGCGACTTCGGTGCCGGACAGGACGGCGAACGTGGCGGGGACACCGCCGAAGGTCACGCCGGTGGTCGTCAACAGCTGAGTGCCGGTGATGCCGACCAGTGTGCCGCCCGCGGGGAGACCGGTCAGCGGGCTGAAGCCGGTGGCGGTCGGCGGGCCCACGAAGCCGAAGGTCTCGGAGGCGGTGGCGGTACCGCCACGGGCCGTGGCGACCAAAGACACGGCACCGGCCGCGTGGGCCGGACTCACGACGGTCAGTTGACTGTCGGACACCACCGTCGGCGTCACCTGCGTTGCGCCGAACGCGACCGAGGTGGTGGTGGCGAGGCCGCGCCCGGTGACGGTAACCGTCTCGCCTCCCGCGACGGGCCCGGATGACGGCGCGAAGGCGACGATGACGGGCGGGGGGAGGTAGTAGAAGGGCTCCGGGTTGCTGGTGCCTCCCGGTGTGCTCACCGTGGCATCGACCACTCCGGCCCCCGAGGGGGCGACCACCGACACGGATGTGGGTGTATTGGCCGTGATGGCGGCCGACTTGCTCCCGAAGCGCACCGCGGTGGCGCCTGCGAGCCCGGTGCCGGTGAAGGTCACCGTGGCCCCACCACCGGTCGACCCTTGGTCCGGATTGATCGGCATGTCCCCGCCCCACCTCTGCGTCGGCGAAACCCTTGAAACGACCGTTGTCCGTCGTCTACCAGTTACGCAGGAAATACGATCCAGGGCGATACGGCATCTTCCGCTTCACCCGGATGGCGCAGCCGGGAGCGCTGAGCGGATGCCAGTCGGCGGGCCCCCGCCGACTGGCTGCCGTGTGGCCGCCGTGCCGCCATTGCGTGTGCCGTTCGTGACGCCCTCTTCCTGGCAACTCGCTTGTGATGCCCTGCTCCTGACGTCCCCTTCGTGACGTCCCGTTCGTGGCACCCTGCCGCCGGCTCCTGACGAGCCGGCGGCAGGACGGGGCAACCGGTGGGAGTGCCGCATCACCGCTCGACGGATGACCGCTCGACGGATGGCGGCACAACCGGCCCCCGGACAACCGCACCCCGCGCCGCCCTCGCTCCGGGCGGACCGGTGCAGGCAGGACCGGTGCAGGCAGGATCGGTGCAGGGGCGACTGCTCACACGTAGGTGTATCCGCCGGCGACGGTCGTGCTGCCGCCCGGTGTGGTGACGACGACGGGAACGTTGCCGAGCGAACCGGCCGGAGTGAAGCCGACCAGCGCCGTACCCGACGCATTGACCGAAACCCCCGTCGCCGCAACCCCGTTGAACGTCACCACCGCACCACTCAAACCGCTCCCCGCGATCACGAACGCCGTACCACCCCCAGCACTGCCCGACGATGGCGACAGCGACGTCACCACAGGCAGCGGCGGGGCCGTGTAGGTGTACCCACCGGCGACCGTGGTGCTGCCCGTCGGTGTGGTGACGACGACCGGAACGTTGCCGAGCGAACCGGCCGGAGTGAAGCCGACCAGCGCCGTACCCGACGCATTGACCGAAACCCCCGTCGCCACAACCCCGTTGAACGTCACCACCGCACCACTCAGACTGCTCCCCGTGATCACGAACGCCGTACCACCCCCAGCACTGCCCGACGACGGGGACAGCAAGGTGACCACGGGCGGGGGTGCCGTATAGGTGTATCCACCGGCGACCGTGGTGCTCCCGGCCGGGGTGGTGACGACGACCGGGACATTGCCGGCGGGGCCGGGCGGCGTGACGCCGGTGAGCACCGTTCCCGTGGGGTTGATGGATATTCCGGTGGCCGGCAGGCCGTTGAAGGTGACCGTTGCGCCGGTGAGGTTGGTGCCGATGAGGGCGAACGCGGTACCGCCGGTGGTGGACCCGCTGTTGGGCACCAGAGCGGTGACCGTCGGACCGCTGGGGGAAACGACGGTGTAGGTGTAGCTCACCGAGTTGGTGTTGCCTCGCGGTGTGGTGGCGATGACCTGGACCGTTCCCGCTGTGTGCGGGGGCGCGATGACGGTGACCGAGCCGCCGGGAGGGTCCTGGGTGACAAGGGTGGCGGGGATGCCACCGAAGGTGACCTGACTCGTCCCCTGCAGACCCGCCCCGGTGAGCAGGACGGTATTTCCTCCGGAGGTCGGCCCCGAGTCCGGAACGGCTTCGTAGAGCCTCGGGTATCTGGGCCAGTTTCCGCCGTCCCCACCGGGCCAGGGGCCAGGGGACTGCGGACCTTCTTGCTGCTGTATGACTGCGGACATGACTTCTCCCTGGGCAGCCGCCGCTCCCTCCCTTTCACGAGTCCATTCGTGAACTGGGTTGATGGGAGCGGGAGTTGCCGTCGTCGAATGTTGGGTGCATGCGACGGTAGGGTTCCCGGCCGTTCGAAAGAAGGCGTGTGCGTGTCAGCAATGACGCGTTCGGCAATCACCATGACAATAGGTAAATGAGCGTGACTCCCGGTTCGCCGCCCGGCGTGCGCGGGTATTCCACAGGACCGTTTCGCGAGCCGCGCGGCGTACGCGCGGGGGTTCCTTGCCGGGCGATCCTCTTCGTCCGGCAGGGGCGGCGCCCAGGGACACATACCGCTCGCCCCCGGGCGCCGTTCCCCTTGCTCACTTTCTACTTCCGTTGCTCGCTTTCCGTTTCCGTTGTTCTTTCCGTTGTTCGCTTTTCCGTTGTTCGCCCCCGTCGGCCGAGGGGGGCGAACGGCTACTGGTGGTAGATGGTCGCGGCCCAGTTGGCCTTCCAGTTCCCGTCGCCGAACTGGAGGTTGACGGAACAGCGGCCGGTGTCGCCGTCACAGGTCAGGCTGTTCGCCGGTACGGGAGCGGCAAGCCGTGCGCTCTGAGGAGACCGGAGCGCCTGGTGGAAGATGTCGGCGGACCAGCTTGCGCGCCAGTTCCCGTCGCCGAACTGCAAATTGGCGGTGCACTTGCCGGTGTCGCCGTCGCAGTTGAGGCCCGTTACCGGTACCGGCGCACGGTAGGCGGAGCGGAGTGTCTGGTGGTAGATGGTCGCGCCCCAGCTGGCCTTCCAATTGTTGTCACCGAAGCGGAGGTTGGCTGTGCACTTGTAGGTGTCGCCATCGCAGTTGAGCGCGGTCACCGGTACCGGAGCGGCAACGGCCGGGCCGGCCAGTCCGATTCCCAGAGCAGCGAGTGCAGCGCAGGTGCCGACGAGGATGCGTCGCATAGCCGTCCTTCCTTCACGGGCGCACGGCGCGCCCGATTCCAGAGAAGGATTTGCTGATTTCCTGCTGCGCCAAGCCCAGAGATATGGGCCTTCAGCAGAAAGAGTGCACCCCCGCACCGGCGACCGAAATTGGAGCCGCGCCACCATACGGCAGCTGGTGGTGAACGGCGCATTCGTAGTGGACCCGGGAGTGAAGAGGGTGCGGCGACCGGTACGGCCGCCTGCCCTGGCTCATTCCGGGGGCACCGTCCGGGCTTTCGGCGGCCGCCTCGCCGCACGCGCTTCCGTGCGTGCCGGCTGCGCGGATGAGGGCGTGATCCGTGGGTAGTTTGTACGGTTCACCCTTACCCGTCAGCCTGCCGCCCCTCACCGTCAGAGCGCCGGAGCTTCGCTCGCCGAGGCGTCGTCCGGATGACGTGCACTCCGAGATGGTCGAGCTTGTCGATTTCCCGGCGGAAGGCGTCCATGTCCGTCGTGTGTGACTCGCGGTACCTTCCGAGTGCCCGCTCGGTGACTCGTGCCTGTGCGGGGAAATCCGCGTACACGACACGGCGTGGCTCACGGCGCTCCCCCACATGATCGACTCGCGGTTCGCGCCACAGCGGTGCCACCTGAGCCGCGAGTTGGCTCCGGACGGTCCGGGCTCCCCATAGCCGGGGGCGAGTCCCTTACACGGACTCCGTCGCGGCGGGCGCCGGGGGCCGCGCCTCGCCCTGGCGGGGGCGGATGTAAGGATGCCGTCATGACTGACAACGTATTTTTCGACATCACCATCGATGGCGCCCCCGCCGGGCGGATCGTCTTCACCCTGTTCGACGACGTGGTCCCCAAGACCGCGAAGAATTTCCGTGAGCTGGCCACCGGCGAGCACGGCTTCGGCTACGAAGGATCCGGCTTCCACCGCGTCATCCCCGACTTCATGCTCCAGGGTGGCGACTTCACCGCCGGCAACGGGACCGGCGGCAAGAGCATCTACGGCGAGAAGTTCCAGGACGAGAACTTCCAGCTCAAGCACACCAAGCCCGGCCAGCTGTCGATGGCCAACGCGGGCCCGCACACCAACGGCTCGCAGTTCTTCATCACCACCATCGTGACGGACTGGCTCGACAACAAGCACGTCGTCTTCGGCGAGGTCGTCGAGGGCATGGACATCGTCAGGAAGATCGAGTCCCTGGGCTCCCGCAGCGGCGCCACCCGCGCCGACATCGTCATCGCCAAGTCCGGCGTGGTCGCGTAGTAGCCACCGTTCCTCCGGCGTCGGCGGATCCCGTCGACGCCACCGAATCCCGGGTACGGCGGCGTCGCGCAGACGGCGTACGGCGCTTCGGCCGCCGCCCCTGTGCAGGGCGAGTACGACCGCCGTGCCCCGGCCTCTCCCGGCGTGAGGATCAGGGCTCTCCACGCCCGGTGCACGTCGGGGCGGCCCCTGGGCACCCGAGCCTGCGGCTCCGGGCCGCCGCCGTAGGTACGGCGGCGGCCGCCCACACCCCGGCACGTTCCTGTCCTCTGTTGCGGGTGGCGTAGGCCAGAGCCTGTTCGCTCAACAGGTAGGGCCCTCGACGAGGTCGAGGAGCCACTGACCGACGGGCATCAGCGCGGCCCCGCGGAGGGGGACCTCGTCTCGCCAGGGCTTGGGAGACTCGCCGACCTCCCCTGTGGCCCGCCTCACACCACTCCGCCGGAACTCGGACCTCCGGTTCTCCGACTCCCTGAGTGGCACGGCAGAGGGCCGGGCCACCTCACCTTCGAGCTGGGAGCGTCCGAGTGCCCACTGAACGACGTCTCGCACCGGGCCATACCGGCGACGCCCCGGGCCCCGTCGGCTCCGGGGCGCAGCGGGCGGCCGCACGGCGGTCCGGGTGGTCCGCCCTTCGCCCGCTGATGTTGCGGCTGCACTTCTACGCCGGTGTGCTCATCGCGCCGTTTCTCCTGGTCACCGCGGTCACCGGGCTGCTGTACGCCGGGGCGTTCCAGGCGGAAAAGGTGGTCTATGCGCACGAGTTGCGCGTCCCGGCCGGAAAGCACACGTTGCCGCTGTCGCGACAGGTCGCCGCCGCCCGCAAGGCACACCCGGAGGGCACGATCGCCGCCGTGCGCCCGGCGCCGCAGCCGGGCGACACCACGCGCGTCCTGCTCGCCGGCGCGCCAGGAGTATCCGCGGAGCACCAGCTCGCCGTCTTCGTCGATCCGCACACCGGCAGCATCCGGGGAGCACTGCCGACGTACGGTGCCACGGGTGCGCTGCCGCTGCGCACCTGGCTCGACGATCTCCATCGCCACCTGCATCTGGGCGAGAACGGCCGCCTCTACAGCGAGCTGGCCGCCAGCTGGCTGTGGGTGGTCGCCGGCGGCGGGCTCGCGCTGTGGATCGGCCGGAAGCGTACGAACCGCAAGGTGCGGGCTCTCACCCTGCCGGATCGCACCGCCACCGGACGGCGCCGGACGCTGTCATGGCACGGTGCGGTGGGTGTGTGGGCGGCGGTCGGCCTGTTCTTTCTGTCCGCGACCGGCCTGACCTGGTCCACCTACGCCGGAGGGAACATCGACGAGCTGCGTCAGGCCCTGGGGCAGGCGACGCCGACCGTCTCCACGGCGGTGGCGCAGGACCATGCCCACCACGGCGCCCACCACGGTGGTTCCGACGGGATGGCGGGGATGCCCGATATGCCGGGGATGGACGGGGAGAAGGGCGGCGCGTCGGGCGGATCGGCGTCCGCCGACGTGGGCATCGACAAGGTACTCGGGGCGGCCCGCGCGAAGGGGCTGTCCGACCCCGTCGAGATCGACCTGCCGACGGGCAGCGGCACGGCCTATGTCGTCAAGCAGGTCCAGCGCAGCTGGCCCGAGAAGCAGGACGCGGTGGCGGTGGACCCGGGTACGGGCCAGGTCACCGATGTCTCGCGCTTCGCCGACTATCCCCTACTGGCCAAGCTCACCCGCTACGGCATCGACCTGCACACCGGCACCCTCTTCGGCATCGTCAACCAGCTCGCGCTGGCCGCGCTCGCCCTGGCGCTGATCTTCCTGATCCTCTGGGGATACCGGATGTGGTGGCAGCGTCGTCCCACCCGCGACCGCGCCCTGTCCTTCGGGCGGCCGGTCCCCCGGGGCGCCTGGCGGCAGGTTCCGCTGCCCCTGCTGGTTCCGCTCACGCTCGTCGTCGCGGCGGTGGGCTGGGCGGTGCCACTGCTCGGCATCTCGCTCGCCGCGTTCTTGGTCGTGGACCTCGTTCTGGGCGTGCTCGCCCGCCGGCGGGCTCCCGCTCCGGCCCCGGCCCCTGTTGAGGACTGACGGACTTCGGAGCACGGACGGTGCCGCTGCCCCTACCGCGGTCACCGCGGTCGCGCTACCAGTAGTGCTTTCGGCCGGCGACCGCGTGCCCCATCGCGCCGAGGAGCCACAGAATCGCGCCGATAACCGCAAGAATGACCCCGATGGTCCACAGGATGGAAATGCCGGTCACAAATCCGACGACGAGCAGAATGACTCCGAGAACGACCACGGTGTGCTCCGATCTCGTATGGGTGTGGCTTTCACTTTGACCCTCGGTTGCCGGGCCGGCAAGTTTTGACCATGCGGGAATAAAGCGGGAATAAAGGTGGATCGGGGTAGCTCGGCCGCCGTTTGCCTTCCGCATGGATTTCCCGGGGACGTGAGCGGCATGGGCTGTTCGGGGCGTGGGCCGCGCGGGGCGCGTAAGGACCCTCGGGGCGCGTGGGCACAGCGGCGACGAGTGTGCCGACGAGTGTGCGGGCGGACGATCCGGGGGGACGATGGAAGCCACAGCACTCACCTGCCAGGGGCAGGCCACAGTGGCACGTGGGCAGGTCAGGCCGCGGATCGGGGTGTGGGCACACCCCACGTGGTCCGGCAGACGGAAGGAGTGCCGGGGTGAGCGCAGACGAGGCGTGGCCGGCCGGCGCCGGTGGGCCGGTGGGCAAGTCGTCGCAGCCGAGCGGGCTGATGGACCTCCTCGCCGTCGCCGCGGTGCTGGTGGATGCCGAGGGGCGGATCGTGCTGTGGAGCCCGCAGGCCGCGGATCTGTACGGCTACTCGGCCGAGGAAGCGCTCGGGCAGTTCGCGGCGCCGCTGCTCATCCACGAGGAGCACCGGGATCTGGTGATCGAGAAGTTCGCCGAGGTCATGGAGACCGGCCGGAGCTGGGGCGGCACCTTCCCGGTCCGCCACAAGGACGGCGCCGGGCGGCTGGTGGAACTGCGCAATATGCGGCTGACGGACGACCACGGCGATTTCTACGCCCTCGGGCTCGCCACCGACTCACCGACGCTCCGCGAGGTGGAGCGGGATGTCGCCCTGTCCACCCGGCTGATCTCCCAGTCCCCCATCGGGCTGGCGATTCTCGACACCGAGCTGCGCTATGTGGCCGTCAACCC
This sequence comes from Streptomyces lydicus, assembly GCF_004125265.1. Classification (GTDB taxonomy): domain Bacteria; phylum Actinomycetota; class Actinomycetes; order Streptomycetales; family Streptomycetaceae; genus Streptomyces; species Streptomyces lydicus_C. The sequence goes on along the minus strand of NZ_RDTE01000003.1, from coordinate 7,977,702 downwards.
CGCGCTGGAACGGATGCACGGCATTCCCGCGAAAGATCATCTCGGCCGGCGCTACCGCGAGATCATGACCGCCGCGAAGTTCGAGGTGCCCGAGACCGCGATGCGGCAGGTACTCGAAACGGGCGCTCCCATGGTCGACCAGGCCACCGTCGTCGGCCGCAGCCCCTCCGACCCGGACCAGCAGCGCGCCTGGTCCATCTCGTTGTACCGGCTGGAGGACCCCCAAGGGCGGGTTCTCGGGGTGGCCGACCTGGTGGTGGACGTCACCGACCGGTATGAGTCCGCCCTGGAGGCCAGCGAGGCCCGGCGGCGGCTGGCCCTGATCGCGGACGGCTCGGCCCGTATCGGCACCACCTTGGAGGTGGGACAGACCGCGCGGGAGCTGGCCGAGGTCACCGTTCCCGAACTCGCCGACGTGGTCACCGTCGATGTGCTCGACTCCATCCTGGGCGAGCACCGTCCGGCCCGTGACGAGGGCCCCGCGGTCTTCCGCGCCCTCGCCGTGAAGGGCGCCTATCCCACCGAAGCCCTCCAGGCCGCCGACCCTCCCGGCCAGACCGCCGCCTATGAGACCGACCGCCTGGCCACGCAGTGCGTACGCACCGGCCGCCCGATCCTGGTCTCCCACGCGGACGACGCCGACCTGGCGCGGATCGCCCGCGACGGCCACGCCGCCACGTTGCTGGCCCGCGCCGGGGTGCACTCCTACCTGCTGGCACCGCTCACCGCCCGCGGCCAGATCCTCGGCTGCCTGGGGCTCACCCGCGCCCGTAATCCGCTGCCCTTCGACGAGGACGACCTCGCGCTCGCCGTCGAACTGGCCTCCCGCGCCGCCGTCTGCATCGACAACGCACGGGCGCACCAGAAAATGCGCAACGCCGCCGAGACCCTGCAGCGCAGCCTGCTCCCCGACCATCCGCCCCACCTCCCCGGTCTGCAGATCGCCTCCCGGTACCGGCCCGCACAGGCCACCTATGAGATCGGCGGCGACTGGTACGACGTCCTTCCGCTCGAAGGGGACAAGACCGCACTGGTCGTGGGTGACGTCATGGGCAGCGGTATCGACGCCGCCGCCACCATGGGCCGCCTGCGCACCGCCACCAGCGCCTTCGCCGACCTCGATCTCGACCCCGCCCAGGTCCTCCAGCACCTCGACAAGATCACCTCAGGGCTGGAGCACTACATCGCCACCTGCGTCTACGCCGTGCACGATCCGCATCGCGCCGAATGCCATATCGCCACCGCCGGCCATCTGCCGCCCGTCCTCGTCCGCAGCGGCAAGCGCCCCGAACTCCTCGACCTGCCCACCGGCACCCCGCTCGGCGTCGGCGGCGTCCCCTTCGCGACCACCACCTTCCGGCTCGGCCCCGGCGACCAACTCGTGCTGTACACCGACGGGTTGGTCGAAACCCGCCATCACCCCATCGACGAACGCCTCGACACCCTGCTCTGCCTGCTCGACGCACCCGGCCGGTCCCTGGAAGAGACCTGCGACCGGCTCCTCAGCGACCTCCGGCGGCCCGACGACCCGGACGACGTCGCCCTGCTCATTGCCCGTACGCGGCCCTTCACCGCCGGGGAGTAGCGTGCCGGCCCGGTTGACGGAGCGGCGGCCGGGGACCACGCTCGTGGCATAGGTGCTCGATACAACTGACTCGCCGCGAGACCGCCTGGCCGGGCAACCGGGCCTCGGCGCTCCCGCCCGTGCCGTCCGGCGGCGTGCGGGTCGGATCGGGAGGACATGGCATGTGTGGCATCACCGGCTGGGTTTCCTTCGACCGTGATCTGCGCTCCGAGCGGGAAACCGTGGACGCGATGACCGAGACGATGTCCTGCCGCGGGCCCGACGACCGTGGCACCTGGGTGCGGGGGCCCGTCGCCCTCGGGCACCGCCGGCTCGCCATCATCGATCTGCCCGGTGGACGTCAGCCGATGACCGCCGACCGGGCGGACGGGAGCCCGGTCGCCCTCGTGTACTCCGGCGAGACCTACAACTTCGGCGAACTGCGCGACGAACTCGCCTCCAGGGGGCACCGTTTCACGACCGCTTCCGACACCGAGGCCGTCCTGCGCGGCTACCTCGAATGGGGGGAGGCGGTAGCCGAACGGCTCAACGGGATGTTCGCCTTCGCGGTCTGGGACGAGCGGCGCCGGCGGCTCGTCCTGGTCCGCGACCGGATGGGCATCAAGCCGTTGTACTACTACCCCACCCCTGACGGCGTGCTGTTCGGCTCCGAACCCAAGGCGATCCTCGCCCATCCGCTCGCCGCGCGGAAGGTCGGCCCCGACGGTCTCCGCGAGCTCTTCGCCTTCGTCAAGACGCCCGGCCACGCCATCTGGGAGGGCATGCACGAGGTGGAGCCCGGCACGGTGGTCACCGTGGACCGCGACGGGCCGCACCGGCACGTCTACTGGTCGCTGCGGACCCATGCCCACCAGGACGACCAGGACACCTCGATCGCCCGTGTCCGTGGACTGCTCGACGACATCGTCCGGCGTCAGCTCGTCGCCGATGTGCCGCGCTGCACCCTGCTGTCCGGCGGCCTGGACTCCTCGGCGATGACCGCACTGGCGGCCCGTCAGCTGGGCGAGGCCGGCGCGAGGGTACGGAGCTTCGCCGTCGACTTCGCCGGCCGGACCGAGCACTTCGTGGCCGACGAGCTGCGCGCCACCCCCGACACACCCTTTGTGCACGACGTGGCCCGCCGCGCCGGCACCGACCACCAGGACATCGTGCTGGACTCGGCCCACCTGGCCGACCTCGGTGTCCGCGCAAAGGTCATCGGCGCGCGGGACCTCCCGATGGGCTTCGGCGATATGGACGCCTCGCTCTACCTGCTGTTCAAGGCGATCCGGCAGCATTCGACGGTCGCCCTGTCCGGGGAGTCGGCCGACGAGGTCTTCGGCGGCTACCAGCAGTTCTTCGACGCGGAGGCCCGCAGGGCCCGCACCTTCCCCTGGCTCGTCCGCGTCGCCGAGCGCTTCGGCAGCGACGGCAACATCCTCACCCCCGCCGTCACCAAAGCCCTCGATCTCGGGTCCTACGTCCAGGACGGCTACCGCTGTGCCGTCAAGGGCGTGGAACGACTCGACGGGGAGAGCGACTTCGAGTTCCGGATGCGCACGATCTGCTATCTGTACCTGACGCGCTTCGTACGGATCCTGCTCGACCGCAAGGACCGCGCGAGCATGGCGGTCGGGCTGGAGGTGCGGGTGCCGTTCTGCGACCACCGGCTGGTCGAGTACGTCTACAACGCACCGTGGTCGCTGAAGTCCTTCGACGGCCGGGAGAAGAGCCTGCTGCGCGAGGCCACGGCGGATCTGCTGCCGCAGTCGGTGTACGACCGAGTGAAGAGCCCCTACCCCTCCACGCAGGACCCGCAGTACGCGGTCGCCCTCCAGCAGCACGCCAAGGACCTGCTGTCCCGCCCCTCGCACCCCGTCTTCGGACTCGTCGACCGCGCCTGGCTGGAGCGTGCGGCGCACCACGATGCGCCGCGGATCACCCAGGCGTCCCGGAGCGGCCTCGAACGGACCCTGGATCTGGCCCTGTGGTGGGACATGTACTCCCCCACGGTGACGGTCTCTTGACCGGGGGCGGGCGGCCCTGGTGGCGTCGTCGCCCACGGGCGACGCCGAGCCATACTTCAGCCGACCGGACACGGTGACGACGCCCGGAAGCAGGGTGTCCCGTCCCCCATGGAGCGCTGCGCAGATGAACGGCAACCCCAGCGAGTCACCGGCTCCCCCGCCGGCAGGAACGGGCAACGGGCCCGCCGTCTCCCGCCAGGAGTTCGACGCGGTCTTCGAGACGGTGCGCACCTGGGGCCGCTGGCCCCGCGCCGACCGTGGCGCCTGGAACCGGGTGGCCCCGGACCACGTACGGCGGGCCACCGCGCTGGTCCGGTCCGGCACCACCGTCCCTCTGGGGCGTCCCTGGAACACGGTCCCCGGACCGGACAACAGCAGACCCGCCCTGCACCACATGACCGACCTCGGTGACGTCGAGCCCCCGGAACCCTCCACGCACAAGGACTTCCTCGCCGTCGACTACCACGGCAAGGCGGTCAGCCATCTGGACGCGCTGTCCCACGTCGCCTACCGGGGGCAGCTCTACGACGGCCGCGCCGCGCACGAGTGGATCGATGCCGGAGGGGCCCGCTTCGGTGCCGTATCGGCGCTGGGCCCCCTCGTGACCAGGGGCGTGCTGCTCGACCTGCCCACCGTGCTGGGATGCGCATGGCTGGAACCCGGGCGGGCCGTGCACGCCGCGGACATCGTGGCAGCGGAGCGGGCACTCGACGTGACCATCGGCGAGGGCGATGCGGTGCTGCTGCGGTCCGGCAGCGTCCGCCGGCGCCGGGAACTGGGCGTCTGGGACCCCGGCGCGGCGAGCGCGGGCTTCCATGTGGATGCCATGCCGCTGCTGGCCGAGCGGGGTATCGCGCTGCTCGGTGGCGACGGCGACAGCGATGTACGGCCCTCACCGGTCGACGGCGTGCATTCTCCGGTCCATGCGCTCGCCCTCGCCGCGATGGGGGTGCCGCTCCTGGACAACCTCGACCTCGAAGCGCTCTCGTCCGCCGCCGCGGGGGCGGGCCGTTATGCGTTCCTCCTCGTGGTGGCCCCGCTGGACATCCCGGGTGGCACCGGCTCGCCCGTCAATCCGGTCGCGGTCCTGTGACGCGGGCGCGGTCCTGGGGCACGGGCGCGGTCCTGGGGCACGGGCGCGGGTCCTGTCGTCCGCCCGCGGTCCTGTGGCCCGGTCGCGGTCCCGTGGCGGCATTCCCGGCCGTGACCATGTGTGACGGCCGGGAGCTGCCGGTTGCGGCTTCCCCGTCCACGATCGGTACCGCTCTCTGCGCAGAGATCTACAATTGGACGGGATGGTGCGGCTGCCCATTCCCGGGCGGCCACAGCGGCACCTACCGATGTGGGAAGTGGTCGGGATGGGGCTCGTGGGAGCGGGCATCGGGCCCGCGCGCGCCCGTGAGCAGTTTCTTCGCGGTGGGGCGGTCGAGGGGACCGTGCGAAGCCCGATCCTGAATTCGTGGCAGCGTTCCCGGTCGCTGGGGCTGGCGCCGGAGGAGTGCGAGCTTCCGTTCCGTCAGGACCTCGATCTGGACGGCCGGCTCGTCCGCGCCGCCACCCCCGTAATGGACCGTCTGCAGTCCAGGTTCGCGGGCAGAAACATGAATGTGTCCCTCGCCGACGGCCGTGGGGCCGTACTGCTGCGGCGTTTCGGTGACGCCTCACTGGTCAGGCATCTGGCCGCGATCCAGAGCGTCCCGGGTTTCGTGTTCGCCGAGGAGTTCGCGGGAACCAACGGCATCGGTCTGGCCCTCGCGGAACGGCAGCTGATCAACGTCTACGGCGCCGAGCACTTCGCCGAACGCTCCCAGGCCAATGCGTGTACGGCCATTCCCGTCCGGGACCCGCTCAGCGGACGCATCGAAGGCATCCTGTGCCTGGGCTTTCCGCCCGCCGATGCGGAGGTGGCGCTCAACGACGTGATCATCAGGGCGGCCGGGGCCATCGAACGGCGGCTGCTGGAGCAGAGCTCGGCCCGGGAGCGCGCCTTGCTGCAGGCGTACCTGGACGCCAGGAGCCACGCACCGGCCGGTGAGGCGACGGGCAACGGGCGGCCGGGCGGGCCTGCCGAGAGCCCGCCGGCCGCAACCGGGCCGGCCCAGAGCGGGCTCGCCGAGAGTGGGCTGGACTGGCGTGACCAGATGATGCTCAAGGAGCGGGCCACCGAGCTGATCTCCTCGGCGCAGCGAGCCGCCGTCGAGGTCGCGCTGCCCGGCGGACGGCGGATCACCTTGCTGAGCCGGCCGGTGAACAGTCCCTCCGGCGTGGAGGGCGTGGTCATCGAGGCGGTCCTTCCCGCGCCGCATCAGCACCTCGCCGTCGTCAGCACCGCCGCCGCCCCCGGCCCGGCGCCCGAGCAGGTTCTCGCCCCCGGCGTCCCGCGGTACGGGCACCTTTCCGGCAGCGGAGGGGACCGGGCGGGGGCCCCGGAGGGCCCATCGGGCGCGCCCCGTACCGCGGAACGTCCCTCCGGCCGCCCCTTGGACAGTCCCCCGGAAAGTCCCTCCGACCGGCACGCCGAGGGGCTCGCCGAGCCTCCCTCCCCCGGCACAGCCGGCGGGCTGGTGCTGATCGGCGAGCCCGGGGTGGGAACGTACGCCGTGGCGGCCCGGCGCCGCCTGGAGCTGCTGTCCGAGGCCAGTACCCGCATCGGCACCACGCTGGACGTGAGCCGTACCGCCCGGGAGCTCGCCGAGATGGCCGTCCCGCGCCTGGCCGACTACGTCACCATCGACCTTCCCGAGGCGGTGCTGCGCGGCGAGGAGCCGACCGATCCCCGCACCGGCCTCTACCGCACGGTGGTCCACGGGATCCGGGACGACTGCCCCTTCTACCCCGCCGGTGAGCGGGTGGACCTGCGCCCCTCCACGCCCCAGCTCCGTTGTCTGGACGACCGGCAGCCCGTCCTCGAACCCGACCTGAGGACGGCCGGCGGCTGGATCGCCCAGGATCCCGCGCACGCCCGGCGCCTCCTGGGCCATCAGGTGCACTCGCTGATCGCCGTCCCCCTCCTCGCCCGCGGCATCGCCCTGGGCACGGCAAGCTTCTACCGCTCGCGGGACCCCGCCCCGTTCGGGGACGACGACCTTTCGCTGGCCCAGGAACTCGCCACCCGTGCCGCCATCTGCATCGACAACGCCCGGCGTTTCACCCGCGAGCACACCATGGTCCTCGCCCTGCAGCACAGTCTGCTGCCGCGGAGCTTCCCCGAGCAGAACGCCGTCGACGTCGCGTACCGCTATCTGCCCGCCGAATCCGGCGTCGGCGGCGACTGGTTCGATGTCATCCCCCTCTCCAGCACCCGGGTGGCCCTCGTCGTCGGGGATGTCGTCGGCCACGGTCTGCACGCCGCCGCCACGATGGGCCGGCTGCGCACCGCCGCGCGCAACTTCGCCGAACTCGACCTCGCCCCGGACGAAGTCCTCACCCATCTCGACAACCTCGTGGGACGCCTCGACCGGGAGGAGGGGACCGAGGGGCCCGCGGCCGACAGCACCGGCATCATCGGTGCCACCTGTCTGTACGTCATCTACGACCCCACCACGCGGCAGTGCGTGATGGCCCGGTCCGGGCACCCGCCGCCCGCGCTGGTCCACCCCGACGGCACCGTCACCTTCCCCGACCTGCCGGCCGGCCCGCCGCTGGGCCTGGGCGGCCTGCCCTTCGAGACCGCCGAGTTCACGCTTCCCGAAGGCAGCCGGCTCGTCCTCTACACCGACGGGCTGATCGGGGACCGCGACCGCGACGTCGATACGTCTCTCGACCTGCTGCGCCGCGCCCTGGCGCAGCCGGACCGTCCGCCCGAGGACACCTGTGAGGCGGTCATCCGGGCCGTGGCACCCCGGCACCCGGCCGATGACATCGCGCTGCTCGTCGCCCGCACCCATGCCCTCGCCCCCCGGCGCATCGCCACCTGGGACGTGGCGGCCGACCCCGCGCTCGTCTCCGGCGTCCGCGCCGCCGTGACCCGGCAACTGGCCGAATGGGGGCTGCACGAGGTCGTCTTCGCCACCGAGCTCCTGCTCAGCGAGCTGGTCACCAATGCCATCCGCTACGGCAGCGCCCCCATCCAGGTGCGTCTGCTGCACGACCGCACGCTGATCTGCGAGGTCTCCGACGCCGGCAGCACCGCCCCGCATCTGCGCCATGCGGCGGGCACCGACGAGGGCGGCCGGGGGCTGTTCCTCGTCGCCCAGCTCGCCCAGGCCTGGGGCACCCGTTACACGGCCGGCGGCAAGGTCATCTGGGCCGAGTGCGCTCTGGAGGCACCGGCAGGAAAGCCCGACGCCGCCGAAGCCTTGGTCGACAACATCCCCGCCCTCTGACAGTCCTTCCGGCATCTGGAACAAGACGGGCCGTACCATGACGGAATTGTGGTAATCGGTACGGATAGCGCTGACAGCCCCCGTCCCCCGGGGGACACCCCCCGGCCTCTCGTCCGGGTACGCGGCCTGTGCAAGCGGTTCGGCGGCACCCTCGCACTGGACGAGGTCGACCTCGACATCCGCGCCGGCCGCATCCTCGCCCTGCTGGGCCCCAAACGGTGCCGGAAAGTCCACCCTCATCAAGGTGCTCGCGGGCGTCCACCCCGCCGACGAGGGCGAGGTGAGCGTCGCCGGGCACCCGCTCGGCAGCGAGGCGGCCTCCCGCGCGCTGTCCTTCATCCATCAGGACCTGGGCCTGGTCGACTGGATGACGGTCGCCGAGAACATCGCCCTGGGGGCCGGCTACCCCCGCCGCGCGGGGTTGCTGTCGTGGCGGAGGATCCGCGACCGGTGCACCGCGGCCCTGGACATCGTCGCCGCGCATCTCGACCCGGACACCCCGCTCGCCGATCTCCCGCGCGCCGAACGCTCCCTGGTGGCGCTGGCCCGCGCACTGTCCACCCGGGCCGCCGTCATCGTCCTGGACGAGCCGACCGCCAGCCTCCCGGCAGCCGACTGTGCCCGGCTGTTCGACGTCCTGCGCACCCTGCGCGACCAGGGCCGCGCCCTCGTCCTTGTCACCCACCGGATCGACGAGGTGTACCGGGCCGCCGACGACTTCGCCGTCCTGCGGGACGGACACCTCGTCAGCCAGGGCCAGGTCAGCGGCTACCGGCAGGACCGGCTGGTGCGCGACATCGTGGGCCGCGAACCGGCCGGCTTCCGGATCGCCCCCGCCCCGGGCCCTGCCGTACTGCGCCTCGACCGGGTACGGACCGAGCACACGGCGCCGGTCAGCCTGGAGGTGCACGCCGGGGAAGTCCTCGGCATGGTGGGCCTCACCGGCGCCGGTCACAGGGAACTGGGCCGCGCCCTCGCCGGCTCCCGGCCGCTCACCGGCGGACGGGCCCTGCTCGACGGCCTGCCGTACGCTCCGCGCACGGTCGCCGCCGCCGTCGGCTCCGGCGTCGGCCTGGTGACCGGCGACCGTCAGGAAGAGGGCTGTGCCCCCGAGCTGACGGTGCGGGAGAACTTCCTGGCCAACCCCCGGGCGAGCGGTGTGCCGCCCTGGCGCCGGATCGCTCCCCGGCGCGAGCGCGCCGAGGCCGCGGCCCTGATCGAGCGGTTCTCGGTGTTCCCCCGGGACACCGAGGCGCCGATCGCCACCCTGTCCGGGGGCAATCAGCAGAAGGTCATGGTCGGCCGGTGGCTCGGGACGAGCCGGCGTCTGCTGATCCTGGAAGAGCCGACCGCCGGGGTGGACGTCGGCGCCAAGACGGCGATCTACCGCCTGCTCCGGGAGGCGCTGGCCCAGGGCCTCGCCGTCCTGCTCCTCTCCACCGACTTCGAGGAGGTCGCCCACGTGTGCCACCGCGCCCTGGTGTTCGTCCGCGGGGCGGTGACGGTGGAGCTGAGCGGCGGGGCTCTCACGGTCGCCGAACTCACCCGTGCCTGTTCGGCGATGAGCGCGCTCACCGGGACGGTGGAACCATGACCCCCTCCCCCCGCCTCCTGCCGGGCCGCCGGTTCGGGCACTTCCTCGGCGCCTACGGCCTCCTGGCCTTCGCCGCCCTGCTCTTCCTGGTCTTCTCCCTCGCGCTGCCGGACACCTTCCCCACCCTGGACAACATCTCCGAGGTGTTGTCCAACCAGTCGATCCCCGCCCTCCTCGCGCTGGGCGCCATGATTCCCATCGTCACCGCCAAGTTCGACCTGTCCCTCGGCTACGGTCTCGGCCTGGCGCACGTCATGACGATGCAGCTCCTCGCCAACGAGGCGTGGCCCTGGCCCCTCGTCTGCCTCGCCGTGGTCGTCGGCGGGGCGGTCGTCGGCGTCTTCAACGGGCTCGTCGTCGAATTCGCGAAGATCAATTCCTTTATCGCCACGCTCGGCACCGGCAGCATCCTGTACGCCCTCACCGGATGGATCACCAACGGGGCCCGGATCGTCCCCGGCCCGCAGGGCCTGCCGGCGGCCTTCACCGATCTCTACGACTCCCGGTTCCTCGGCCTGCCGGTGTCCGCCTTCTACGTCCTCGCGCTGACCGCCGTGCTGTGGCTGCTCCTGGAGCGGCTGCCACTCGGCCGGTATCTGTACGTCATCGGCTCCAACCCGCGCGCCGCCGAGCTGGTGGGCATCCCCACCCGGCGCTACGTCGTCTACGCGTTCGCCGGCTCGGGGCTGGTCGTCGGTGTCGCCGGTGTGCTGCTCGCCGCCCAGCAGCGGATCGGCAACCCCAGCGTCGGCCTGGACTATCTGCTGCCGGCTTTCGTCGGTGCGCTGCTCGGGTCCACCGCGATCAGGCCCGGCCGCCCGAACGCCCTGGGCACCCTGGTCGCCGTCGTCATTCTCGCCATCGGGCTCGCCGGTATCGGCCAGCTCGGCGCCGAGTTCTGGGTCACCCCGCTGTTCAACGGCGCCACCCTGCTCCTCGCCGTCGGCATGGCCGGCTATGCCGCCCGCCGCCAGCTGCGCAGGCGGCGGACGCCACCGTCCCGGCCCCGCCCCGACGCGGTCCGCATCAGCTCATGACCTCCGGCCGCCCCCACCGTGTCGTCCCCCCGCGGGGAGCGCCCGTGCACGCGCACCGCAAGACCGTCCTCCGCGGCGCGGTCGTCGTGGCTCTGGCGGCCGCTGTCCTCGCCGGCTGCGAACGCGGCGCCTCGACCGGCGCCGCGCCCTGGTCGCCAGGGCCTGCGAAGACCGGCTGTCCCGCCGTCCTGGCCGGGGCCCGGGCCGCCGTGGCACGGGCCGAGAAGCCGCACACCGCGTGGAACGGCCCCACCGGCGGCCCCCGGGCGGTCTCGGGCAAACGCCTCGTCTATGTCGCGCAGACGATGACCAATCCCGGTGTCGCGGGCGCCGCCAAGGGCGTCCAGCAAGCCGCGAAGACCCTCGGCTGGTCCGTCCGGGTGATCGACGGTCAGGGCACCCCCGCCGGGATCCAGGCGGCCTTCAGCCAGGCCATCGCGCTGCGGCCCGCGGGCATCGTGATCGGCGGCTTCGACCCGCGTCTGACGTCGCGGCAGGTGGCGACGGCCAACGCCGAGCACCTCCCGCTCGTCGGCTGGCACGCGGTCGACGCCCCCGGTCCGAGCAAGGACCCCGAGCTCTTCAGCAACGTCACCACCCACGTCCAGGACGTCGCGAAGATCAGCGCGGACTGGATCATCACGCGCTCCCGGGGACACGCGGGAGTCGTCGTGTTCACCGATGCCTCGATCCCGTTCGCCAGGAACAAGTCCGAACTGATCAAGAAACAGCTCGCCACCTGCTCCGGCGTGCGGCTCCTGGAGGAGGAGAACATCCCGCTCCCGGACACCAGCAGCCGCACGCCCCAGGAGGTCTCCGCGCTCCTCTCCCGCTTCGGGGATCGCTGGACCCACTCCGTCGCCATCAACGATGTGTACTTCGCCGATGCCGCCCCGGCTCTGCGCGCGGCGGGCAGGAAAGGCGGCGGCGCCCCCTTCAACATCGGTGCGGGCGACGGCGACCCGTCCGCCTTCCAGCGCATCAACAGCGGACAGTTCCAGGCGGCCACGGTGCCGGAGCCCTTCTCCCAGCAGGGCTGGCAGATCCTCGACGAGTTCAACCGCGCCTTCTCGGGCAGACCCGCCAGCGGTTATGTCGCCCCCGTGCACATCGCCACGGCCGGCAACAGCCGTGGGGCCACCACATGGGACCCGTCCGGCTACCGCGCGGCGTACCGGAGGATCTGGGGCAGGTAGGCAGAGCGGGAACACCGCCGCGGGTGCGCTCGTGTTGCCAGGCCCTCCGTCAGTTGACGGATGTAACGCCGCGCCGGGCCCCGTACGTTGGCACCGCCGCAGCAGGGGCCACAGCCAGGGACGGGGTGCTTCCTCCCCTGTCCGGGCGGCGTTGCCACGGCAACGGGGCCGGTTGCCGAACCGCCCCGCAGGCAAGAACTGCCCAAGGAGAACCGAATAACCATGATCACCGAGCCGACCCCCCACGGGCCAGTGCGGCGGACGATGGCCGCATTCGCCGCGGTCGCCTTCGCCACCCTCGCCACGTCAGCCTCTCCGCTCACGACCGGAACGGCTCACGCGGAAACCTCCGCCATGACCGGCCTGTCCCTCTCGCCGCGCCTGCCCCAGGGCGACGGCCTCGCCGCGTCATTGGATCTGGCGAAGGACTCGCCGGACTACGGGACGGAAATGGTCATCAACAAGTCGCCGATGGCGCATTGGAGCATCCTCCCCAACGGGGACGGGAGTTTCCTGATCCGCAACGACAAGACGCAGAAGTGCGTCGACTTCAACACCGACAACGGCCACCTCGTCGAGCCGCAGTACTGCGACCAGAAGAACAAGAAACAGAACTGGTATCTGCAGCCCTCGAACGGTGGTGACGGCTACTACCTGATCCGGAACGTCAGCACCGACACGTGCATGGACGTGTTCGGGGGAAGCGGCGACGACGGCACCACCGTGGGAATCCACGACTGCAACGGCAACAGCAACCAGGAGTGGACCATCGGCCCGACGCCCGGCCCGGAGTACACCGGCCCCTCCCTCGCGGACCTGGCCACCGCGTACGCACTGAAGCAGTGCAGCAACGGCGGCGGCACCGTCAAGTCGTGCGATTACGCGGTCACCGGCGACAGCGTGGCTTCCGTGGCGAACCTGCAGCGGGTCAGCTCCAACGTGTGGAACAACAGCACCGACCCGGGGGAACGGACCATCACCTGGACGCAGACCACGTCCCAGACCAATACGGTGGGCACCTCCCTCACCGTCACCAGCGAGGTCGGGGTCAACGTCGAATTCGTCACGGCCAAGGTCAGCACGGCGCTCAGCGCACGCTACGAGCACTCCTGGACCCAGACCGACACCGTGAGCGACGCGAACAAGATATCCGTGAAGCCGGGCAACTACAGCTGGGCGATGCGCGGCCAGCTGATGAAGACCGTGACGGGGCAGTGGACGTTCACCAATGACCTCGGTGACACCTGGTCCGGCGACGGCACCGCCACCGTCCCCGCCAAGGACGGCACCGACAGCCTCAGCAGCAACCTGGTGCTGTGCACGAGCGACAGCCCCGCTCCGGAGTGCGTCAACAACCGGTGACCGGTGCGGTGCACTCCCCGCGTGATACGGGTGCACCCCGTTGCGTGATCTGACGGCACGCCGTCGGACGTTCCCCGGCCTCCGCGAACGGAGCCGGGGAACAACGCGTCGAGCGCCGAGGGATTCAGTCCCGCGAACGTGACCGCCCGGACTTCTGCCGGCGGGTCACCTCCGCGGCGATTTCGACCCGTGAGGTCATCGCCAGCTTTCTGAGGATGCTGGACACATGGGTGCTGACGGTGCTTCGGGCGATGGACAGCCGAGCCGCGATCTCGGGATTGGAACACCCTTCGGCGACGTGCTCCGCCACCATTCGTTCGGTGTGGGTGAGGGCTTCCCAGCCGTCGCGAAGGCCGGTCCGGGTCCGGTGCGTTCCCCGGCGGACGGCGACCGCCCGCAGCCGGGACGTCGCCTGGGCCGCGTCCCAGACCGCGCCCAGCTGTGTGAATGTGTCCAGCGCCTGGTCGAGCAGGACCCGGGCGTCGGCCGGCCGGCCGCCACGGGCCAGCATTTCCGCCGCATCGGTCAGGGCGTGTGCCGCACTGAGCGGCCGCGGAGCGTTGCGGTAGCAGCGGACCGCTTCCATCAGCAGATCGGGGTCCCCGTTCAGCAGGCCTTGACAGCGGTAGGCGTCACCGAGGTGGTACAGGCCCCCGCTGTGGTCGGCGCGCCGTTGCGCGGCGGCGGCGTATCGCTGTGCGTTCGCACGGTCTTTCCGGGCCAGGGCGAGGCGGACCAGATCAGGTGTCAGGAAACTGAGGATCAGCTGGCCCGGCAGATGGCCGACGCCGCCGTCGAACGCCTCGGCGAGCCGGGAGTAGGCGCGCCGGGCATCGCCCTTCGCCTCGTCCAGAAGGACGCCGGCGCACAACGGCAGGTACTCGTAGAAGGCAGCGACCGTCGAGTTGTCGCCCTCGGACGGCAGAGCGGTCAGATGTGCTTCGGCGAGGGGGCGCCTGCCTCTGTGCACGGCGATCAATGCCGCCAGCGCCCGCAGCGCCCGGCTCAGCGCGTCCTGGCCCCCGCAGTCGAGACCCGAGGTGATCTCCGCCAGCGCATCGTCCCAGCGCCCCGTGTGAAACGCGAGGAGCGCGCAGGACAGGTGGTACCAGGGAAGGAACATCCCTGCGGTCCGCTCCGCCGGGATGCGGATGGCGGCGAGGGTCCGCCGGGCGTCGTCCCCGAGATCGAGATCGACGTAGTAGTTCACCAGGGCGAGTTGCAGCCCCATCCACTGCGCCGGGTGCACGGTCTCGGGCGTGATGCGGGACGCCTGCCGCGCGAGTTCCACCGCTTCGGCGTCAGGTGTTTCGAGGAATCGCTTGGCCGCCAGTACGTGCAGGGCGCCGGCCAGGGCCTGGCTGTCGCCGGCCTTGTCGGCCGCGCGCCGGACACGTGAGGCGACCGCGCCGGCCTCGGTGATGTCGCCCAGCGCGAAGAGACACACCGCGCCGAACGCCTGGAACCGGACCGCCTCGATCGCCGGCAGCCCCGGGCTCCGGCATCCGGCCCGCGTCTCCGCCAGCGCCAGGTCGGGCCGGCCACGGGCGAACGCGGCCTGGATGACGACCCAGCGCACCAGGCATTCCCACCCGGGGTCGGGCGCCCTGGCCAGGGCGCAGCGGGCGCTTTCCTCCGCCTCGGCGAGGAGCCCGCAGGAAAGCTGCGCAAGGGCGTGGTGCAGACGGAGACTGACGTACCCCGCGTCCGTGGGGTCGCCGAGTTCCAGCGCCGTGGTGAGCAGCCGCAGCGCCATGGCGGGTGCCCGGGTGGTGAGCCGTGCCGCGGATCCCTCCAGCCAGGTGATCAGGAAGTCCGGGCTCGGCAGCCCGTCCAGGAGGTGCTCGGCAACGCGCTCGGGAGCTGCCCCGGCCTCGGCCAGGCACTGCGCCGCTCTCATGTGCAGCATGGCCCGGACCGACCCCGGCACGGCGTCGTACAAGGCGTGCCGGATGAGATCGTGCCGGAAGCGCAGGTGTTGGCCGGTGTCCCTGAGCACCCCGGCAGCCTCGGCCTGGGCCATGACGGCCAGCAGGTCGCGCAGCGGAAGGTCCACCACCGCCGCGAGTTCGGCGGTGGTGCAGCCGGCGCCCAGTACGGAGGCGACGCGCAGCACCTGGAGCACATCGTCACGCAGGTAGCGAAGCCGGTGCGTCACCAGTGTGGTCAGCGAGGGCAGCGTGCAGCCGGCGGCGATGTCCGCCGTGGCCTCACCGGTCTCGATGGCCTGCTCGCGCCGCAGCGCGGCGATCAACTCGGTGAGGTACAGCGGGTTGCCGGCGGCTCCCTCGGCCATGCGGCGCAGTCGCGGACCGGCCGGCCGTCCGCACTGGTCCGCCAGCAGCGCCGCCACGGCCTCCGTATCGAGGGGAGCCAGCTCCAGCAGGGTGCGATGTCCCGCGATCGGGCTCCGTGACAGCTGGTCGACTTCCCCCACTCCGGACACGGGCCGGTGCGCACCCACCACCAGAAGCGGCAACTGGTGCACCGAACCGACCAGCTTGTGCAGCACTGCCAGGCTCGCCGCGTCCGCCCACTGGAGGTCGTCGAGGAACAGCGCCAGCGGCCCCTGTGCGCACAACTCCTCGACCAGCCCGATGATCGCCTCGACCGTCGCGGCATACGCCCCGGCCGTCTCGCTCCTGGCGCCCGGCAGGCCGTAGCGGGCGTCGCCGCGCAGCACCTCGGCGACCCGGGCCCGCCGGGCATCCGACGGGAACTCCTCAAGCCTCAAGCAGCTTGCCACGAAGGCGAACGGACAGGCCTGTTCGCGCTCCTGGGCACCCCCCTGCAGCACCTGCAGGCCCCTGCGCTCCGCGGCCGCCGCGGCCCGCTCAAGCACCGCGGTCTTCCCGAGGCCGGCCTCACCCACGACGAACGCGGCCTGCCCCTCGCCCGCGAGCGTGGACTCCACCAGCCTGGACAGCTCCGCCAACTCAGCCGCACGCCCCACAAGCCAACCTTCGAATGAAGCCATCACTTCGCCCCCACGCCATGCAATGCCAGGTGCTTCTTAGCACATGTCTTGGATGTGCGTAGTGAACGACCGTCACCCGGACAAGGTCCGCTTGTCGGTCAAGGCAGAGCCGTGGAACCCGGGCTCATACGGGGCGGCGCCGGACGGCAGGGGCGTGCGGACCCCCGGCCGTCCGGCGCCGTCGGCCGGGACGTCACCGGACCGCTACTCGAAGCGCGCGGGGTCGCCGGCTCCGCGGCGCACGATCTCCGGGCTGTCGCCGGAGAAGTCGATGACGGTGGTCGGCTCGGTGCCGCAGTCGCCCGAGTCGATCACTGCGTCCACCACATGGTCGAGCCGTTCCTTGATCTCCCACCCCTGCGTCATCGGCTCGTCCTCGTCGGGCAGCAGCAGGGTGCTGGAGAGCAGCGGCTCACCCAACTCCGCGAGCAGGGCCTGGGTGACGACATGGTCCGGGATCCGGACTCCGACGGTCTTCTTCTTGGGGTGCATCAGCTGGCGCGGCACCTCCTTCGTGGCGGGCAGGATGAAGGTGTAGCTGCCGGGCGTCGCCGCCTTGACCGCGCGGAACACATCGTTGTCGACATGCACGAACTGGCCCAGCTGCGCGAAGTTCTGGCACACCAGGGTGAAGTGGTGACGGTCGTCGAGGTTGCGGATCGACCGGATCCGGTCGATGCCGTCGCGGCTGCCCAGCTGGCATCCCAGTGCGAAGCAGGAGTCCGTCGGATACGCGATGAGCGCACCGGAGCGGATGCTCTCGGCCACGGTGGTGATGGTGCGCCGCTGGGGATTGTCGGGGTGCACATCGAAGTATTTCGCCATCCATCGAGCCTACGGGATAGGGCCTCCGGTGCTCGGGTGGCAGCGGCGGCGGGCTCGGCCGGCACCTGGAGGCACCGGCCGAACCCGCTGCTCCACAAGCGGCTGAGGGGGTTACGGCGCCATCTCGTAGGCCCCGGCCAGGGCCTCGACACGCTCCCAGACGCGCGTCGAGCGGGCTTCGTCGACGACCGGCCGCCGGACCGCGCCGAGCGCCCACTCCTGCTGCGCCGCGGTGGCCGAATCCTTGCCGTGCAGTTCCACGGCGTGCGCGGAGAAGTCGCGGACGAGGACGGCGAACAGCTCGTCGAGGACATCGGCGTCGAGGCCGGTCAGGCGGGCCTGCTCCAGGATCAGCTGGCCGTGCACGACCAGCGCGAACAGCTGCCCGACGGCGAGCAGGAGGTCGAGGTCACGGCTCTGGTCCTCGCCGGGGGCCGCGGTGGTGACGAACTCGCACAGGGCGTCCGCCTGCTCCCGGAAGCGGGCGACGTTGGACACCTCGGCGTAGGCGTCGAAGGCGGTGCGCCAGTCGTGGAAGCGGACGGAGCCCAGGCCGCGGGCCGGTCCCTGCCGGAAGAGGAAGGCGTCGTCGGCCGCGTCGAGGCGGGTCGGTACCGCCTCGTACTCGGCCGGGTTCAGCAGGTGGTTGCCCATGAACTTGAGGATCAGGGCGAGGTTGACATGGACCGTGCCCTCCAGCTTCGGCAGGCCGCGGATCTCGGTGGCGGCCTGGGAGAAGTAGGTGTCCTTCTCGAAGCCCTTGGCCGCGATGACGTCCCACATCAGGTCGATGACCTTCTCGCCCTCGGTGGTCACCTTCATCTTCGTCATCGGGTTGAAGAGGAGGTAGCGGCGGTCGTCGGGCCCGGCGGAGCGGAAGTAGTCGACGGCGCGGTCGCTGAACAGCTTCATCCCGACGAGGCGGACGTAGGCGTCGGTCAGTTCGCGGCGCACGTGCGGGAAGGCGGTGACGGGACGGCCGTAGAGGATGCGGTTCTGTGCGTGGGTGACGGCCTCGTACATCGCGTGCTCGCAGATGCCGATCGCACCGGTGCAGAGGTTGAACTTGCCGACGTTGACGGTGTTGAGGGCGGCGTCGAAGGCGGCCCGGCCGGTGTGCAGGATGTCGTCGGCGCCGACCGGGTAGTCGTCGAGGCGGAACTCGCTGACGTACTTGGAGGAGTCGACGACGTTCTTGACCAGGTGGTACGCGGGGTGGCGGCTGTCGGCGGCGAAGAAGACATAGCCGTCCGGGCCCTCGATGTCGGTGCGGCGGCCGAAGACGGAGACGAGTCCGGCGGCGTTGCCGTTGCCGATGTAGTACTTGGAACCGCTGGCACGGAAGCCGCCGTCCCCGTCCGGCTCCAGCAGCATGTCGGTGGAGTAGATGTCGGCGCCGTGGGCCTTCTCGGACAGGCCGAAGGCGAACACCTCACCCTGGGCGAGGAGTTCGGCCGCGCGGGCCCGCACGGTGGCGTTGTCGCTCTGCCATACCGGGCCGAGCCCGAGGATGGTGACCTGCCAGGCGTACCAGTAGTCGAGTCCGTAGAAGCCGAAGATCTCGTTGAGGGCGGCGATCCGGGCGGTGTCCCAGCGCTTGTCGGGCTGCCCGTCGGCGGCGGAGGCCGGGGTGAGGAAGGTCGCGAACAGCCCTTCCTTGGCGGAGAACTCAAGGAACTCCGCCAGCCAGGCGCGCGAGCGGTAGTCCTCGATCAGCTTGCGCTTGCCGCGGTCCTCGAACCAGGCGACGGTGGCACGCAGCAGCCTGCGGGTCTCGGGGTCGAAGTGCGCCGGGTCGTAGGTGCGGGGGTTGAACAGCAGCTGGTCGGCCATGGATGGTCGCCTTTCCTGATCGGGTTGCGGGTGGTGGCGGGAGGCTTCGGGGGCGCGCCGGGGGCCGCTGGGCGGCGGAGGACGGGCGGTTGGTGCGCCGGCGCCGGTTCAGCGCCCGGGGCCGTCTCCATGGAGCCCGGCGAGTCTGTGGAGGGTGGCGAGCACGTCGTCGAGCCAGGCGAGGGTCATCCGCTCGTAGGCGATACCGCCGCGCAGCACGACATGCTGGAGCTCCTGCCCGGCGTCGGGCGTGGCGGGGGCCTCGGGACCGGTGAAGTCCCGCCGCTCCCCTGCGAGATAGTGCGCGAGCCGGTCGGTGTGCGCCTGGTGGTGGCGCTCGACCTCACGGATCAGCGCGGCCGGGTCGTCGAACGCCGCGCCGCGGATCTTCACGGCGAGGTCGTGCCGGACGCTCTCGGGTTCGATCGGCTCGTGGAGCCACCCGGAGAGCGCGGCCCGGCCCGGGGCGGCGACGGAGTACTCCTTCTTGTCCGGCCGGGCCTGCTGCGGCACCTCGCGGACATCGACCCAGCCGTCGCTTTCCATGCGCTTGAGAACGCGGTAGATCTGCTGGTGGGTGGCGGTCCAGAAGTAGCCGATGGACCGGTCGAACCGCCGGGCCAGCTCATAGCCGGAGCCCGGCTTCTCCAGCAGGGAGACGAGGATCGCGTGGTCGAGCGCCATACCCCGAATCCTTCTATGCAACTTGTTGCATAGACAAGTGGGCACCGCCCGGGTGAGACGCGGCTCACCCCGTGAGGCCGTGCGCGGGCATGCGGCGGGGCCCGTCGGCGGAATGCGCCGACGGGCCCCGGGAAGTCGCTCAGCAGGCGACGTCGAGGACGTGGATCCCGGACACCAGAGTGCCTTCGAGCTTGTAACAGTGGTTCTTGTCGGCCTCGTTGAGGTACAGGGGCTTGGAGCCGCCCGTCCAGTAGACGGTGACCGTGGCCCCGGTCGCCTCGGCGGGGAAGTAGCCCTTCCAGCTGGTACCGATCGGCCGGTCGTGCTGGCAGTAGTTCTTGCTCTCTATGCCCGCCGGGCCCTTCCATTCGTAGCAGGTGTCGATGAGGGAGCCCGCGTTGTGCTCGAACGCGATGTAGTTGTCCGAGGCGGCAGCGGCGGACGGCGCGGACAGCACCGCGCCCGCCAGCGCCAGTCCGAGTGCCGCGGAACCACAGGTCAGGGAACGCTTTCTGCTTCGCATACGGGATTGCGCCTCTCGCTTCGCTGATCCGGACATGCCCTAACAGGCCTTTTCGGTGATCTTCGGGTCGAAGGTGTAGCCGCTCAGCTCGTAGCAGTGGCCGCGCTTGAGGTCCGTGATCTGCGGCGTCACATTGCCGCCCCCGATCTGGGCCGCCACCGTCACTTCGAGCCGGACGCCCTGGGCGTCGGCGGGGATTTCCACCCGCCAGTCGGTGCCCTTGGGCTTCGCGTAGTCGCACGAGTCCGAGGTCGACGAGCCCTGCCAGTGGTAGCAGGTGTCGACCAGGAACCAGCCGTTGTTGGTGAATCCGATGTAATTGCCCGAGCCCGCCGCGGCGGCCGACGGTGCCGTCATGACGGCACCGGCCAGCGCGAGCCCCAGGGCGGCGGCACCGTACGCCGCCGACTTCTTGATTTTCCGCACGGAGTGCTCCTTCAGGGAGGGTTGACGAGGGGGGACCGGCGGCTCAGCTGCCGTTCATCAGCTTTCCGCCGCATGCGACCTCGTCGGTGTCGGCCCGCGCCGCCGCACTGAGGGGTATTTCGGTACGGAGACCCGTGATCTTCGCGCCGCCGAACTCGCCGCCCTGGATCCGCACATCGGAGACGCGCTGCTCCATGTCGTGGCCCAGCTTCAGCATCCCCTTCCGCCCCGGCTTGATGGTGATCCGGACGTCACCGCTCTTCGACTCGGCATGGGTCTCGCTGTACTGCGCGGAGGCCCCCACTCCCAGCTTGTCCTTGACGAGGGTGATATCGACGTTGACGCCGACGTTCCAGCCCCAGGTGAAGGTCTTGCTCCCGCTGAGGGTCTGGTTGATTTCCCCCTGTCCTCCGCTGCAGTTCTGAAGGGGGCCCACGCCCATGACGGTGTTCTCCACGTCGAACCACTTCGTCACGTTCTTGGACTCCACGGTCGTCGCCGAGCAGGACACACCGCTGCTGTTGCACTGGTCCATGGCGCGCTTGACTTCGTCAGCGGAGTTCACCTGGTATCCGTTGTCATAGGTGACGGAGGGGCTGCCCTCCTGCAGCCAGGTGTTCGTGTGACCGTTGATGTCGGTGGAATCGGCGGCCGATGCCGTGGGAGTCGTCAGAGCCAGCGCGACGGTGACGGCACCGAGGGCGATACCGATACGGGCTGCGGTTGTGAATGTGGATGCGGTTGTGAATGTGGATGCGGATGCGGATTCTGACGTGGAGATCAACGTTTTCCTCGTTCTGTGAGTGGGGTGACCGGGGGCAGTGGAACCCGGTTCACAGGAGAGTGCGACTGCGGCACTCCCGAGACAACTGCGTTCAGCAGCCGATTTCCGTGAGCTTGGGCCGGTCGACGAGGCCTGTGATTTCGAAGCAGTGGTTCTTGCCGGTGTCGAATACCGCGGCACTGTCTCTCGTCGCGTAGTCCACGATGCTGGTGCTGAGATCGATCTTTGCGCCGGTCGCCCCGTCGGGGAAATATGCCTGCCAGGTGTCGTTCACCGGACGGACGTTGTGGCAGTAGTCCTTGCCCTCGACATCACGCCACTTGTAGCAGGTGTTGGCGAGAATTCCGGCGTGATTGGTGATCTGAATGTAGTGACTCGAATCCGCATGGGCGACGGGGGCGGTGAGTACCGCCGACAGACTTGCGGCGCCCGCCGCGAGAAGACCGAATGCGGCCCGATGGTTGAACCTCACGGTTGCCACTCCCTCTTGAACTCTCCTGCGACATCGGAAGAATGCGACGTCGTGAGATCCGAGTAAGTCATGAGAAGAGGGCCGAATCAATTGGTTCGGGCCAAGACTTCGGTATCCGGAGACAGGGACCGGGGGTAACCACGAGAAACACTCCGGGAAACGGGGTACCACGACACCGGACCACGAGAACCACGGCCTTTCACTGCGGCCCGACCACAGGGCGGGCGACTGCCGCCGGGATACCGCAAGGCCCCTCACCAGAAGGTGAAGGGCCTTGCGGGTCAGTCCGGGCACACGAGTCCCGGGACCACGCCTCAGGCGCCCGCCGTGCCACTCCCCCGGCGCGAGCGGTCCGCGGCCGCCATGGCCGCCGCCAGATACGGGCGCCCCGCGATCCCGAGCTTGCGGTAGGCGCCGGTCAGATGGGTTTCCACGGTCCGCAGCGAGACGACGAGCAGTTCGGCGATCTGTTTGTTGCTGTAGCCCTGCGCCGCCAGGGTGCCGACGCGCTCCTCCCCCGCGGTCAGCGTCCCGGCCCCCGCGCCCCCGGCTCTGCCGACCCGCCCGCCGGCGAGGTGCAGCCGCTCCTGCAGGCGCGCGCTGAGCACGGTGGCGCCGCACCCCACGGCGAGGTCCAGCCCGCGGCGCAGGGCACTCCTGGCGCCCCGCCTGTCGTCCCGGTGCAGCAGGGCGGCCCCGAAGGCGTCCAGGGCGCGGGCGAGTTCGAGGCGGGCGGGGGTGGGGCCCACTACGTCGACGGCCTCGGCCAGCAGGTCCATCCCCCGGGGGCCGCTCGTGGCGAGCCCCGTCACCCGCAGCGCCACCCCGAGGGCCCGTGGGATCCGGCAGCGCCGGGCGAGGTCGAGCTCCTGCTCTGCCAGCGTACGGGCCGACGCGGTGTCCCCCAGGGCGAGATGGGCGGCCACCGAGCGGGAGCGCCAGGGAGCCATCGCGGGGCTGATGGTCCCCGCGGCCTCGCAGTGGTGACCGCACTCGCGGAGCAGCGAGAGCCCCGCCCGCGGATTGCCCTGAGCGATCCGCAGCGCTGCCAGACTCATGAGGAAGCGGGGCCGCTCCCAGGCCGCTTCCGCCTGCCCGGCCACGGCATGGGCGCCCGCGATCCGCTCGGCCGCCTCGGTCCGGCCCTGTGCGAGGAGGGCATCGATCCTGAGGGTGTCCAGGGTCAGTGCGTACGGCAGCCGCCCGGTGGAGGACGCCTGGTCAGCGGCGGTCTCAGCGGTGGCGAGCGCTTCGGTGACGTTGCCTCGGCGCAGCGCCAGCCCCGCCTGGTAGAGCATCAGGGAGGAGACGAGCAGTTCCATGCCCCGGCCCGAGATCTCCCGTGCCAGATGGCGGTTGAGCTGGTCGGCCGTATCGAGCTCGTCGAGGTACAGCAGCGTGTGGGCGACGAAGTAGTGCAGCGGGAACAGATCGTGGGAGAAGGCCGGCAGATTGACGGACGCGCGCTCGATGAGACCGGCGACGTACGGGGCGGGCAGGGCGGCGCGCAGGGCGCGGAAGGCGCGGATCGCGAGCAGTTGGCGTTCTCCCGCGGTGCGGTCGGCCGGGTCGTCGTCGGTGCCGGGGAACGGCGCCGGTGCCGCGCCGGTGACGGACGGCCGCTCGAACTCCATCCATGCGCGCAACGCCCCCATCCGCAGCGCCAGTTCACGGTCGGCGGCCCCGGAGTCCGCCGTGCGCCGGTCGCACAGCGCCGCGATCTTCCGGTCCACCTCCGACAGGTCCGTACGGGAGCCGCGGGAGAGGAGCAGCGAGTAGGCGAGCACGCCCAGCGCGTCGCTGCGGGCCGTTTCGTCGGTCAGCTCCTCGAGCGCGCCGGTGACGCAGGAGATGGCCAGCGCGGCATCGTAATGGCTGGCCGCGGTGCCCAGTTCCAGGAGCACCCGGGCGCGCTCGGCATCGTCCAGCGGCTGGTGCAGGGCGGCCCGCAGATAGGTCACGGCCGTCTCGGGTGCGCCGCGGTGCAGCGCCTGGCCGGCCGCTCTGCGCAGCACCGGCAGCACCCAGGAGCCGTGTACGGGACCGGCCGCCAGCAGCTGGGCCGCGACTTCCTCATCGGGACGTCCGCTGAGGCAGGACACCTGGGCCGCCCGCGCATGACCGGCACCGAGTTCCTCGGGCGACAGCATCCCGAGCACCGTGTCGCGGACGACCGGATGGGTGAAGCGGAGGTCGCCGTCCGCGCGCAGCAGGCCCAGCGACCGCAGGTCCTGTGCCGCGGAGAGCACCACCGCACGCCCCGTTCCGCAGTACGCGGCAAGCAGCTCCGGCGGTTTGCGGTCACCCAGTAACGCCAGTGCCCGCGCCAGCTCCACCACCTCGCCGGACGCCTGGCAGAGCCGGTGCGAGATCTCCCCCGTGAGCGTCGACAGCATGACCGTGGGGATCCGGTCCCGGAAGGCCGCGGTCGGCCGCACCCCGCTGCGCTGGGCCTGGTGGAGCAGGGCACGGACGAACAGCGGGTGGCCGCCGGTGGCGGCGTGAGCGGCGGCGCAGAAGGCGTCATCGGGTTCCTCCGCGCCCCAGAGCGTCCGCACCAGCTGTGCCACACCGGCGGTGTCCAGCGGCTCCACCACGAGGGTGTGGCAGTTCGCGGGACGGACGAGCTCGGCGAGCAGCGGATCGAGCCGTCTGGCCTCGGCGCTCCGCGTGGTCACCGCGATCAGCACGGGGTGGCTGTCCGCCCGTCCGGCGAAGTGCACCAGCCAGCGCAGTGAGGGCTGGTCGATCCACTGCAGGGCGTCGACCGCCAGGAGCAGGGGTTGCCGGCGGGAGAGCCGGGCGGCGAGGGTGTCGAGTCCCCGCAGCGTCGACGCCGTCACATCGGCCGTCTCCGGCAGCGGTTCGGTGCCGGCGGCGTCGTCCAGTGCCCGGAGCGTAGCCGCCGCGGAGCCTTCCAGGAGAAGGGCGCGGTCGGTCTCGGACACCGCGGCCAGCAGGGGCCGGAACAGCTGTCGCACCGCGCCGAAGGCGAATTCGCGCTCCAGGGGATGGCAGCAGGCCCGCAGCACCCGGAACTGATCGTTCCGCTCCCACCAGGTGCTCAGCAGGACGGACTTGCCGACCCCGGCCGCCCCTTCGAGCTGTACGACGCGGGACCGGCCGGACAGGGCCTCGGCGGCCACGGCATCGAGGGCGGCGAGCTCGGGTTCGCGCCCCACCAACGGCCAGTCGTCACCGCATGCATCGCGGGAATGTCCGAACGTCACCACTTGCTCAACTCTCGTCTTGCGCATCTGCCGTTCGAGACGTTGCGATGCCCACCGCGGTTGCCTGAGCTGCCCACGCGGATCCGGGCGGCCCGCCCCGCCGCGGGGGATCATGACAGGCCGGCGGTCCCCGACGGATCCGCGGCTCGCCGTCGTGTGCAACCACCGCGCAACGTTGCAGGGGGTTAACTGAGGCACTGCCTCCGTGGCGGCTCGGCGACCATGATCCCGGTGACCACGATCCGGCCCGTGCCGGTCCGGCCCGCCGCCGTCCCGGGAGCGCTGTCCGTTGTGGCCGGTCAGGAGAGGAACCGCACGTGTACCGACAAGAGACCGACAACCCGCAGGTCAAAGGCTCCGCGACACAGCCGGGGCGGCTTTGATGAGCGGCGGCGAAGAGGCGCCTGCGGCCGCCGGGTGCGCCGCCGCGGAGGGGACTTCACGGATCGCGCTCAGCGCGGCGGCGACCGAACTGCTGCGTCTGCTGCACGACCGGCACGGCCCATTGATGTTCCACCAGTCCGGCGGCTGCTGTGACGGCAGTGCCCCCATGTGCTACCCGGCCGGGGAGTTCCGTACGGGAGCGTCGGATGTGCTGCTGGCCCGGCTGACCGTGGAGGGCGTACCGGAGCCGGTGGGGTTCTGGATGTCCGGGGACCAGTTCGAGCGCTGGCGGCACACCCATCTGACGGTGGACGTCGTACCGGGGCGCGGCAGTGGCTTCTCCCTGGAGGCGCCGGAGGGGGTCCGCTTTCTGATCCGCTCGCGGCTGTTCACCGACGAGGAACGCGCGGATCTCGGCGACTGAGGCCGCGCGGCGCCGGAGGAGCCCCTGGGGACGCGCCAGGGCGAGCCGGAGAACACAGTGAGGCCCCACGCACGGGGGAGAGCGTGGGGCCTCACTCCTTAAAACGGGTGAATGGCCTCTCGGGTTCCCTCACGGTGAAACTTCCGCAAGAAAAATCTTGTGCGCACTCTGCACGGTCGCGCGTGCCCCGCCTCGTGCCGACGTTCAGGCGTCATCCTGCACCAACCGCTCCAGCATCGCCTGGAAGTCCGCATCCGCCACCACCCGCAGTCCCCCGCCGGACGGCTCGCTCAGCGGAGTCATCACGCCCCGGCGCCACCAGAACACCCTGGGGCTGATGGCGCCCGCCGCGTCCTCGTGACCGGCCGCCGCGAATTGCGCCATGGCCTGCAACGCCGGGACGACCTGGGCATCGTGAATACGGTGGAAGGCCAGCTGGTGGCGGAAGGGCAGGGCGACCAGCGCGCCGTCCGGGGTGAGCTCGATGCCCATCAGCCGCTGCACCAGCTCGTCCAGCACCAGCACCCGGCTCGCGGTGAAGAAGGAGTCACCGAGCAGCACCTCGAACGCCGAGCCGTCACCGCGCCGCACGGTCTCGTGCCCCTCGACCGGCAGCGCGCGCAGATTGTTCATCGCCCGGATCCGCAGCTCCGCCACGTCCCCGAGGTCGGTCAGCGAGTCCTCGCTCAGCATCTGCACCGCCTCGGGCAGATCGAGGGCGAGCACTTCCCGCAGCCCCGGCGCCGGTGCGCGGCCGTAGCGGAAGGAGTCGGAGGCGGGCAGCGTCTCCTGGGCGACCACACGGGGATAGAGGCAGGCCCGGATCTCGTCGGCGCTGAGGATTTCCAGCGGCTGCGGGCCGTCCATCGTACGGAGCACCTTGCCGACGTGATCCCGGATCAGCGCGGGCCAGCTGCGCTCACCGCGCCGGTCGCGGTGGCACACCGCGGCGAGGTTGCCGAGGCCGAACTGCCGGCCCGCGGAGTCGGTGACCACGCCCGCGTACGCGGTGACTTCGAGCCCCTGTTCCGCGAAGGCCTGCCGGACCTGCGATCTGAAGACGCCGCCTTCGCGCTCGGAGAAGAAGCCGAACTCCCCGTCGCGTGCCAGCTCGCGGGGATCCCGCTTCGGTCCTCGGCGGAACAGGCCCATCTCTTCCTCCCGGCAGCGGCCACGAACGACGGCCTCGAATGGGCCGATCGTAACGGGTGCGCCGCCGCCCACGTCGTCCCGCCGGCCGCCGCCCCGGCGGTGACCGGACGCAGAGTGGCCAGGTGGCGGGGCCGGCGGGACGAGGGGGAATGCGGGGATGAGGGAGAGCCCCGGCGGAAGGACGGGGCGGGATAAGGGAACCGCGGTGGCCGGGCCCGAGGGCCGTCGCAGCTCCCGAGGCCGTCGAATGATCCGTGCCGTGCCACCGGTGAACGTGCAGACTCGCCCCATGGCGAACATGAGGGCGTTCCAGGCGGCGGTCACCCGCTGGGCGGCGGACGGTACCGACGGGCCGGCGCGCGATCTGGCGGAAAGCCTGGGGGTGCGGACCGCGGTACTCCTGGAAGGGCTGAGCGATCTGGCGGCCGTCGAGGCGCTGGCCGCCCGGCGTGGCCGGGACCTGGCCGCCGAGGGGGTGTGCGTCGTGCCGATGGGCGGGGCGATGAACGTCGGCCGCTATGCCGGCCTCCTCGGGCCGCCCGGCCTCGGTCTGCGCCTGACAGGACTGTGCGACAAGGGCGAACAGCGCTTCTACGAGCGCGGCCTGACGCGGGCGCAGGCACCGCTCCAGGACATCTGCGTATGCATCTCGGATCTGGAGGACGAACTCATCCGCGCGCTCGGCACGGCAGGAGTCGAGGAGATTTTCCGCTCCGAGGGCGACTTCCGCGCCTGGCAGACCTTCCAGCGCCAGCCCGCGCAGCACGGCCGGCCCCGGCATCAGCAGGTACGGCGCTTCCTCGGCACGAAGAAGGGCCGCAAGATCCGCTACGGCCGTCTCCTTGTCGAGGCCCTCGCACCGGACCGGACACCACCCCCGCTCGACGACCTCCTCGCGAAACTGTGAGGTCGTGGACGGGCTGCCGGTTCGGCCGTGCTCAACAGCGAACGAGCATGGGGCGTTTATCAGTTGACCGGGTGGCACCGGTTGGACAGGCTCGTCGGGCAAAACCCGCCTGCACCTACCGGGAGACCTACGGATGTCTTCTCGCTTACACGCGCTCTGCTTCGACGCGTACGACCCGCTCCGACTCGCGCGCTTCTGGGCGGACTTTCTCTGCTGGGAGAGACCCGAGGACTCCTCCGACGGCATCACACTGCTGCCCGGCGATGACACCGGGTTCCGGCTCTGTTTTCTCCCGGCCCAGGAGCGCAAGACACGCCAGAACCACATGCACTTCGATCTGACGAGCACGTCCCTCGACGACCAGAAACGGGTGGTGGAGAGGGCGCTCGAACTCGGCGCCCGGCACATCGACATCGGTCAACGCCCGGAGGAGGGGCATGTGGTGCTCGCCGACCCCGAGGGCAATGAGTTCTGTGTCATCGAGCCGGGCAACAGCTTCCTCGCCGAGTGCGGATTCATCGGAGCGCTGGCAGGCGATGGTTCGCAGGAGGCCGGGTACTTCTGGAGCCGGGCGCTGGGCTGGCCGTTGATTTGGGACCAAGACCAGGAGACTGCGATCCGCTCACCGCACGGCGGTCCGAAGTTCACGTGGGGTGGTCCGCCCCTGATGCCGAAGACGGGCAAGGAACGGCTGCACTTCGACCTCGCCCCGCCGGCCGGCAGTGACCGGCAGGCGGAGGTCGACCGGCTCGTCTCCCTCGGGGCGACGCGCATCGGCACCGGCCAGGGGGACGTCGACCGGGTGATGATGGCCGATCCCGACGGTCACGAGTTCTGTGTGCTGACCCCCCGATAGGCACCAGACGGCAGTTCGGGTGCGTGTGGTGCGCCGGACGCGCCCGGCGCACCGACGGAGGCGCTGGAGGCCCGTACGACCAGCTGCGGTGCCAGCCGGACCGTGTGCCGCGGCCCCGGCTCCGCTCCGGCCGGGCCACGGCTCAGCAGGCGGGCGGCCTCGGCGGCCAGTTCGCCGACCGGCTGGCGGACGGTGGTCAGCGCCGGGTCGGCGAGGCCCGCGAGCGGGATGTCGTCGAAGCCGGTGACGGCGACCTCGCCCGGAACCTCCACACCCAGCTGCCGCAGCCGTTGCAGCGCACCGGCGGCGATGAGGTCGTTGGCGCAGATCAGGGCGTCGGGGCGGGACGGCCAGAGGCGGTCGACGGCGGCCCGGCCCCACTCCACCGAGAAGTCGCCGAGCGCGATGCGGCCGGGGGCCCCGGGGTCCAGCGCCGCGGCGCCCGCCTCGTAGGCCGCGCGCCGTTCGACCGCCGCCGACGCGGTCCCGGCCGCGCCGACGAAGCAGGGGCGGCGGCGGCCGGTGGCAGCCAGGTGACCGAGCACCAGGGCCATACCGGCCGCGTTGTCGACGGCGACGGAGTCGGCGACACCGGGGCCGCAGCCGCGGTCGAGCAGCACCAGCGGCACCCGGGTGGCCGCGGCGGCCACCGCTTCCCGGCTGCGCCGCTCGTCGACGGGTATCAGCAGCAAGGCGTCGACCTGCCGCCCCAGGAACGCGTTGATCCGGGCCGCCTCGGTCACCGGGTCGTCGTCACAGTCGGCGAGGAGCACGGCCCGCCCCTCGGCGTGCAGGGCGTGCTCCAGCTCCCGGACGAGGGAGGGGAAGAACGGGTTGGTGATCTGCGGCAGCACGAGTCCGACGGTGCCGGTGGAACGGCTGCGCAGGGCGCGGGCCACCTGATTGGGCCGGTAGCCCAGGCGCTCGGCCGCCGCGCGTACGGTGCGGGCGGTCTCGGCGCCGACCGGGCGGGTGCCGGCCAGGACGCGGGAGACCGTGGCAATGGAGCAGCCCGACGCCAGCGCGACATCCCTCAACGTGACTTCGGCCACCGTGTCCCGGCTCCCTCCGGTTCGGCCCGCCCGAACCGGAGGGAGCATACGCCCCCTTGGCCGCCCGGCAAACGTTGTCCCGTCACAGGCGGCCCCCCGGCCGTCGCGCCCGCTCTTCGTCCCGATAACGTCCGGATGGCCAGAGATTGAACCATTGACAACCCGCGGGCCCATGGGTCAAGTTTCCGGAGAACGTTTTCCATGCTGCTCGCTCGTCGGCTGACTCCACGCCCGGGCTCACCATGGGTGACCGCCGGGCGCGCTGTGCGCCGGAGCCCATACCGGCCCGCAGACACCACACCTTCATCACCGTTTTTCCGAGCAGCAGAGCAAAGGGGCTCCTCCGTTGGCCAGAAAGATCATCCTCGACTGCGACCCGGGGCATGACGATGCGATCGCCATGCTCCTGGCACATGGCAATCCCGACGTCGAGCTGGTCGCCGTGACGACCGTGGTGGGGAACCAGACGCTGGAGAAGGTGACCCGCAACGCCCTGTCCGTGGCACGCATCGCCGGGATCACGGGCGTGCCCTTTGCCGCCGGCTGCCCGCGCCCGCTGGTGCGGGCCATCGAGACGGCGGCGGACATCCACGGCGAGACCGGTCTCGACGGGCCGGACCTGCCCGAGCCGGGCTTCGAGCTGGACCGCCGGCATGCGGTGGACCTGATCATCGACACGGTGATGTCCCACGAGCCCGGCGAGATCACCATCGTCCCGACCGCGGGCCTGACGAACATCGCCCTGGCCGTACGCAAGGAGCCGCGGATCGCCGAGCGGGTCCGCGAGGTCGTCCTGATGGGCGGCGGCTACCACGAGGGCAACTGGAGCGCGGTCGCCGAGTTCAACATCGCCATCGACCCCGAGGCCGCGCACATCGTCTTCAACGAGCGCTGGCCGGTGACCATGGTCGGCCTCGATCTGACGCATCAGGCGCTGGCCACCCCGGCCGTCGAGGAGAAGATCGCCGCCGTCGGCACGGCGCCTGCCCGCTTCGTCCTGGAGCTGCTGGACTTCTTCCGCGAGGCCTACCGCGAGAACCAGGGCTTCGACCACCCGCCGGTGCACGACCCGTGCGCGGTCGCCTATGTCATCGACCCGGACGTGATGACCGTACGCAAGGCGCCGGTGGACATCGAGCTGCGCGGCGCGCTGACGGTCGGGATGACCGTGACGGACTTCCGTGCGCCCGCCCCGGAGGACTGCACCACCCAGGTCGCGGTGAAGCTCGACCACGAGCGGTTCTGGAACCTCGTCGTGGACGCGCTCGAGCGGATCGGTGACGTCCCGGCATGAACGTTTCCACCTCCCGACGCCCCGTCGAGGCGACGGACGGCGGCGGGTCCGGCGTCCGGATAGGTGTCCTGGTCGCGGCGCTGCTCGCGGCCTGCTTCGCCTTCCAGCTCAACGCCAGCATGCTCAGCCCCGCGCTGAAGAACATCGAGGACTCCCTCGGCGCCACGTCCGCCGAGATCGGCCTCACCCAGACCGCGTTCTTCACCTCGGCGGCGCTGTTCTCCCTGTTCCTCCCGCGGCTGGGCGATGTCATCGGCCGGCGCCGGGTGCTGGCCGGCATGCTCGGCCTGATGGTCGCCGGATGTGTGGTCGCCGCGCTGGCGACCAGCGTGCCGATGCTGTTCGCCGGGCGTGTCATCCAGGGTGTCAGTGGTCCGGTCGTCCCGTTGTGCCTGATCATGCTGCGGGTCGAGGTGAAGGAGCCGAAGCGGTACGGCACCCTGCTCGGCGTGATCACCGCCGTCAACGGCGGTATCGCCGGTGTCGACTCCCTCGCGGGCGGCTACCTCGCCGACCGGCACGGCTTCGGGTCGGTCTTCTGGGCGATGGCGGCCGTCGCGGCCCTGGCCACCGTGCTGGTCGCGACCCTGACGCCCGAGTCGAAGGCGCCGGCGGCGACCCGTATGGACTGGCCCGGGGTGGCACTGCTCGTCGTCTCCGTGGGCTCGCTGCTGATCGCGCTCAACGAGGCGGGCAAGCTGGCCGCCGCCGACTGGCCGCTGATCGCCGTCCTTCTCGTGCTGTCCGCGGCCGCCTTCGCACTGTTCTGGCGGACCGAGAACCGCAGCGGGCACCCGCTGGTCGCCACCCGGCACCTCAAGCAGCGCGCGACCTGGGCGACCCTGCTGACCACCGTGCTCACCATGACCGGTGTGTTCGCCGTGATGAACGGGCTGATCCCGGCCTTCGCCCAGGACACCCAGGCCGGGCTCGGGATGAGCGCCGAGGCCTCCGCGTGGTGGACGCTGTCGCCGTACGCGCTCGCCGGACTGGCCATGGGCCCGCTGGCCGGCCGCCTCGCCGCCACCTTCGGCTACGGCCGCATCCTGCGGTGCGGGCTGATCGGGTCGGTGGCGACGGTCGTGCTGATGCTGCTCACCATGCACAGCCATTCGCAGGTCCTGCTGCTGGTGACGTCCGTCCTGGTGGGCATCGCCTACGCGGGCGTGGCGAACATCGTCCTCAACGGGCTGGGGATCGTCCTCTCCCCCGCCGAGAACCCGGGCTTCCTGCCGGGCCTCAACGCGGGCGCGTTCAACCTCGGGGCGGGGCTCAGCTTTGCGCTCCTCTACGCGGTCAAGACCGCGGCCACCCCGGCGGACCCGTCGTCCCCCGGCGGCTACACCGCGGGCATGATCGCGGGCGTGGTCATCCTCGCCGCGGCCATTGCGACGTCCTTCCTGATCCCGAAGCCGGTGGCCGCCGAAGCCCAGGACTGAGGCACCCGCCTGCCACCGCTCACGCGCCGCCCGCCGCCGGACTCCGGTCGGCGGGCGGTGTGGTGCCGGGGTTCCGAGTACGGCGTCCCGGGTTCCGCTTCCGGGGTTCGGCGCGCGGAGAGGTGATGCCGGCCGTCCCCGGTACGGCGTACCGAGAGGGGCCGCCCGGCGCTCGGATCACTCCGGCCCCGCTTGTGCCGTCCCCCGCAGGATGGCGCCGAGCCCGCCGGTCGGTGCCCGGTCGGGGTCCCGGACCACCACGATGTCGGCTCCGGTCGCGGCCGCCGACCGGACCAGGGCGTCGTCCGCCCGGGCGACCGCGGGATGTTCCTCTCCCAGGTACGACAACTCCGTTCCGCGTACGGCGAGTTGGTCGGCGTCGGAGCCCACCCAGACCTGCCGGGCGATGTCCGCGCCGTGCGGGCTGACCAGCAGGGTGTCGATCCGGTGTTCCCGCGCCGCCTCGATCAGGGCGGGGATACCGGCCGCGGCGTGCGGGGCGCTCTCGTTCCCGGGGCCGGCGCCGGTGCGGAAGCGGTCCGCCACCTGCGCGATGTGTTCGCGCTCCTGTACCGCTCTGACCTGGGCGATGTCCCGGTCCACCAGGGCGCTCTCGGCACCGGGCGCACGGCCGCCGTGGGAACTCTCGTAGGTGAGGGCACGCAGCGGTTCGGGCAGCTTCTCGTGCACCAGGTGGCGTTCGCGCGCCTCGCCGACCAGGACGACGGCCTCGGCGCCGCTCTTCTCGAAGGCCTCGCGCACCGCGTCGGCGATCTCCCCGGCGCTGTCTTCCCCGGTGTTCTCCTTCTTGGTCCGGAAGTGGCGTTCGGACGGGTCGCCGGCGGCGGTAGGGGGCAGGGGCGATGCGGCGCGGCTGTGCCGACCGGTGTGCGCGGCGCCCCGTTCGCCGACGAGGGCGAAGTCCGCCCCGGTCCGGTCGAGACGGACCACCAGGCAGACGGGGTCGTCGCCGATGGCCGCCAGCCAGGGGGTGACCCTGGGGACCGGGCCCCAGGCCGCAAAGGGGGTGGCCGGGGGCCCGGGGAGCGGTGTGTCGAGCACGATCTCACCGTGGGCGGCGAACAGCACCCGTCCGGCGTGCGCCCCGCGACTGCCTTCCTGCGGCATGAGCAGGGCCTCGTGCACGGCACCGCAGGTGGCCTCGTCCGCGCCGAGCGCGAACAGCTGCGCGGTGGTGGCGCTCGCCGTCAACTCTTGCTGCTTTGCGGCGTCCTCGGTACTGAGCGGGACGGTGGCATAGACGGATGCCCAGGGGCCCGGCCGGTTGATGACCGGTTTCAGGAGCGAGAGTCGCATGGCGCTGCCTCCTTGGCTTCCTCGGATTCCGCGGATTCACCCGTGGTGGTGGGCTGTCATCGGTGTGCGGCCGGTGTCATCGGTATGCCGTTATGGGGCTGGTGTGCCTTACGAATTCCCGTTCCCGAAAGCCATATGCATGGCGGGCATATGCGTCTGCCGTCACGTTGCGCGTATGCCCGGATGATTTCCGTGTGCGCGGGGGAAAAGGCCCCCGC
Source organism: Streptomyces lydicus (assembly GCF_004125265.1). Taxonomy (GTDB): domain Bacteria; phylum Actinomycetota; class Actinomycetes; order Streptomycetales; family Streptomycetaceae; genus Streptomyces; species Streptomyces lydicus_C. The sequence goes on along the minus strand of NZ_RDTE01000003.1, from coordinate 7,943,800 downwards.
CCGGTGGTACCGGGTGGTGAAGGACGCCTTCGGGTTGTTACGGCCGGGGGACCAGGGAAACTGGGAGTAACGCGTCGGGTCTGTACGACTCGCAGAGCCGGAGGCACCCATGGTCATGGAACACGGCACGGACAAGACCGGCCCCGCCCGGGATGACGTGATGAAGAAGCAACTGCGGGGGCAATTGACGGCGGAACGCTCCCTGCGGACCGATGAGGAGCACGAACTCCAGCCGGCGGGAGAGGACCAGCCGGTGGCGGCATGGTCACCCGAGAGCGACTTCAGGGGCGGCACGCCGAGCGGGATGAGCGAGCGGGATGTCGGGCTGCGTTCCGAACTCGCCCAGCACCTCGGGCGGAGCCTGTATCCGGCCGACAAGTACGCGATCATCGAGACCCTGCGGCGGAACAACGCTCCGGACCGGCTGATCGCGATGGCCGAGCGGCTGCCCGCACACGAGCGGTTCGGCAATGTGCAGAGCATCGCCGAGGCCGTCGGCATCGCTACGGAACACCGACGCGCCTGAGGCGGACGGGGCGTGCCTCCTGGCGCTGCCGCCGGACGCCAGGAGGCGGACAATCGGTTGTACACGCACCTGCCGCACCCCGCGGCCGGGCCGGCGAAGGCGGAGAAGGAGGGCGGTTATGTCCGACGACGCAATGGGCGACGAGGTCTATCAGCCGCCCAGGTCCGACCCCCAGGACAACCCCAACGACCTCGACATGGAGGACGCCCTGGACGAGCCGGGTCTCGACGAGACCCTGGACTCGGGCTATTCGCCTCCGGAGCGGCCCTTCGTGGTGAACCACGAGGGGACCACCGCGCGGGAGCTGCACGACCGCGAGACGCTCGACCACCGGCTGGCCGTGGAGGTACCGGACGTCTGCGCGCCCGACGGCGACGGCATCGGCGATCTGCCGGGCGGGGTGGGGGAACCCACGGACCTCGAATGCGGCGAGGAACGGGCCGGCCGGCTCGTGGGCTCCGACGAGGGATTCTGGCGCGGGGGCAGCAATGACATCGCCGCCCGGGACGTCGGGATCGACGGCGGTGCCGCGTCGGCGGAGGAGGCGGCGGTGCATATCGCGCGGGACAATGCGGGGGACGGGGAGCGGGAGAGCGGCTGATTGTCCGCGGGGATTGCCTGCCCGGCGCCAACGGTGCACCACCCTCGACCGCAGGAGTCCACGTGAAGCGACGTCGTCCTCGGATCGTGATCGTCGGAACCGGCTTCGCCGGGTTCGCATGCGCCCGTACGCTCTCCCGGACGGCCGGGGGAGCCGCCGAGATCGTGCTCCTCAACCCCCATGACTACTTTCTGTACGTTCCGCTGCTGCCGGAAGTGGCGGCCGGAATCCTCGAACCCCGCCGGATCGCGGTATCGCTCACCGGGAACCTGCCGGGCACCCGGCTCGTCCTCGGACAGGCCCACGACGTGGACCTCGATGCCCGCGAGGTGCGCTACACCGGCCCCGAGGGCGAGCAGGGCGCGCTGTCCTACGACCGCCTGGTCCTGACGGTCGGCAGCGTCAACAAGCTGCTGCCCGTCCCCGGCGTCGCCGAGCATGCCCACGGCTTCCGCGGTATGCCCGAAGCGCTGTACCTGCGCGACCACATCACCCGCCAGATCGAACTGGCCGGTGCGTCCGAGGACGGGGCAGAGCGGTCCGCCAGGACCACCTTCGTGGTGGTGGGTGCCGGATACACCGGCACCGAAGTCGCCGCCCACGGCGTGCTGTTCAGCGCCGGCCTGGCCCGGCAGAACACGGGACTGCAGGGCGGTCCGCGCCCCCGCTGGCTGCTGCTGGACGTCGCCGGCCGGCTGCTGCCCGGACTCGACGAACGGCTGTCGCGCACCGCCGACCGGGTCCTGCGCTCCCGTGGCGTCGAGGTCCGTACCCGCACCTCCGTGAAGGAGGCCACCGCCGAGGGGGTGCTGCTCGACGACGGCGAGTTCGTCCACAGCCGTTCCCTGATCTGGTGTGTGGGCGTACGGCCCGATCCGCTGGTCGACTCGTTGGGGCTGCCCACCGACAAGGGGCGCCTGTGCGTGGACGAGTTCCTGGGCGTGCCCGGCCGGCCGGAGGTGTTCGCGTGCGGTGACGCGGCGGCCGTGCCGGACCTGACGCGCCCCGGCGAGGTGACGCCGATGACCGCTCAGCACGCCCAGCGGCAGGGCAGGGTCGCGGCGCACAATGTCGCGGCGTCCTGCGGCCAGGGGTCACCACGCGCGTATCAGCACCATGACCTGGGGTTCATGGTCGACCTGGGTGGTGTGCAGGCCGCGGCGAATCCGCTGGGTCTTGCGATCTCCGGCCCGTTCGCCGCGGCCGTCACCCGCGGCTATCACCTGATGGCGATGCCGGGCAACCGGGTCAGGGTGGCCGCCGACTGGCTCCTGGACGCCGTGTTGCCGCGCTCCGGCGTTCAGCTGGGGCTGCTCAACTCCTGGTCGGTGCCGCTGGACACGGAGGCCCCCGAACTGCCGCGCCTGCCGGGAGCCGAGTCCGCCACGACGTAGGGAAAGGGAGTGCTTCCGAAGGGGGATTCAAGGGGTGGGGCTTTCACGGATGCCCCTTGCCGGGCTCTCCCTACTGCACCCTTTCCTCTTCCTCGTCTTCGGGGAGCCACACATCGCTCACCGCGATATTGACCTCCACGACCTGGAGACCGGTCATCACCTCGACCGCGGAAATCACGTTCCGGCGCACGGCTCTGCCCACTTCAGGGATGACCTCGCCGTAATCGACGACGAGGTCCAGGTCGACCGCGGCCTGTTTCTCGCCGACCTCGACCTTGACGCCGTGCACGGTGGTCGTGCCTCCGCCGGGTACGCGTTTGCGCAGGGCTCCCACCGATCTCGAAAATCCGCTGCCGAGGGCGTGAACCCCGTCGGATTCAGCGGCTGCCAGATAGGCGATTTTGGCGACCACACCGTCGGCGATGGTCGTCCGCCCCAGGTTCCCGGTGTTCCGCGCCCCGCGCTCTGCGGACTCGGTCATCGCGCCTCACCTCTTCGCTCCATCGAGGGAAGTCTTCGGACCCTCTCTTCACGCTATGGCCGTACGGGTGACGCTGCCTCCCGAAGCGGGGCGGGACGGCTGCGGGGCAGGCACCGGCACCCCGGCACCGCCCGGCTCTTTGCCGGTCCGGCAAGGAATTTTGTCCGGATCGCCGAGCCGTCCTCCGCTCACCGCGGATCACGGCGCGTCCGACGAGCGTTCCCACCTCGTGCGAGAGGAAGCAGCACCGGCCGGGTCGGCTTCCCGGCCACTCCCCCACCGGGTCACGGCGCCGCTCAGCAGGCCGCCAGCAACAGGACATTCAGCAGCACCAGGGCCACCAGCAGCGCCAGCACGGCTGCCAGGACCCGGCGTTTGAGACAGTCATAGCGCTGCTGGTACTCCCGGCGGAGCTGGAGCGCCCGGCCGGCGACGCGGGTGACGGCGCGCTGCGAGAGTTCGAGCTGCCGCCGGGCCAAGAGGCGTACCAGCTCCTGCCGTTGGGCCGCGGTCGGCCAGTCGAGGGCGTCGACGAAGGCTTCGGCGTCGGCGCGGGCGCGGTCGGTCTCCGCCTGCCACAGCAGGTACCCCTCGATGTCGGCGATACCCGCCCGGACGGTACGGCTGTCCGGCGTGCGGCTGTCCGGCGTGCGGCGGTCGGTCATGGCGTGCTCCGCTCAGCGCGGTTCGTCCCCCGAAGGGCGGTCGGTGCGGCCTGGCACCACCGGTGCGGCCACGTCGCGCCGCCCGCCCTTCCTGGCGTCCTCCAGGGCGGCGACGTCGGGGTGGTGCAGGTCGAAGGCCGGGGACTCGGAGCGGATCCGCGGCAGCGTGGTGAAGTTGTGCCGCGGCGGCGGGCACGAGGTGGCCCACTCCAGGGAGCGGCCGAAACCCCACGGGTCGTCGGCCGCTTGCTTCGGGGCGTATTTGGCCGTTTTCCAGACGTTGTAGAGGAACGGCAGCACCGAGAGACCCAGCAGGAACGCACCGATGCTGGAGATCGTGTTCAGCGTGGTGAAGCCATCGGACGCCAGGTAGTCCGCGTAACGGCGCGGCATACCTTCGACACCCAGCCAGTGCTGGATGAGAAAGGTGAGATGGAAACCGATGAACAGGGTCCAGAAATGGATTTTGCCGAGCCGTTCGTCGAGCATTCTGCCGGTGAACTTGGGCCACCAGAAGTAGAACCCGGCGAACATCGCGAAGACCACGGTGCCGAACACGGTGTAGTGGAAGTGGGCGACGACGAAGTACGAGTCGGAGACATGGAAGTCCATCGGCGGTGAGGCCAGCAGAACGCCGGTCAGGCCGCCGAAGAGAAAGGTCACCAGGAATCCGATCGACCAGAGCATGGGGGTCTCGAAGGACAGCGAGCCGTGCCACATCGTGCCGACCCAGTTGAAGAACTTCACCCCGGTCGGGACCGCGATGAGGAAGGACATGAAGGAGAAGAACGGCAGAAGTACCGCGCCGGTCACGAACATGTGGTGCGCCCAGACCGTGACCGACAGCCCCGCGATCGTGATCGTCGCCGCGATCAGTCCGATGTATCCGAAGATGGGCTTACGGCTGAAGACGGGGAAGATCTCGGTGACGATGCCGAAGAACGGCAACGCGATGATGTACACCTCGGGGTGGCCGAAGAACCAGAAGAGGTGCTGCCACAACAAGGAGCCCCCGTTCGCGGCGTCGAAGACGTGCGCACCGAATTTCCGGTCCGCCTCCAGCACCAGCAGCGCGGCGGCCAGCACGGGAAAGGCGAGCAGCACCAGCACGGCCGTCAGCAGGATGTTCCAGGTGAAGATCGGCATCCGGAACATCGTCATGCCCGGCGCGCGCATACAGATGATCGTCGTGATGAAGTTGACCGACCCCAGGATGGTGCCGAAACCGGAGAAGGCCAGGCCCATCACCCACAGGTCGCCGCCGGTTCCGGGGGTGTGGAGGGGGCCGGACAGCGGGGTGTAGGCGGTCCAGCCGAAATCGGCGGCCCCGTCCGGTGCGATGAAGGCGCTCACGGCGATCAGGGAGCCGAACAGGTAGAGCCAGTAGGCGAACATATTGAGCCGCGGGAAGGCCACATCGGGCGCACCGATCTGCAGCGGCATGATCCAGTTCGCGAATCCGGCGAACAGCGGAGTCGCGAACATCAGCAGCATGACCGTGCCGTGCATCGTGAAGGCCTGGTTGAACTGCTCGTTCGAGAGGATCTGCAGCCCCGGGCGGGCGAGCTCAGCCCGGATGGCGAGCGCCAGAACCCCGCCGACCATGAAGAACCCGAACGACGTGCCCAGGTAGAGCGTGCCGATCGTCTTGTGGTCGGTGGTCGTCAGCCAGTCCACCACCACGCGTCCGGCATTCCGCCGCCGCCTGACCGGTTGCAGGGCTTCCGTCTGCTGAACGGCTGTCACGGTCCGCACTCCTCATCGCCCGCGGTCGCCCCCCTGCCGGGCTGACGGTACAGACCCCTCGGAAGAGGCCAAAGAGGCTCGCCGCCACAGACCATCAGTCACATCAAGCACATCAAGGGGGCGGTGCGGGGCCGCGGGCGTCGGCGCGGTGCGTCCACTCCTGTGCGGGCGGGTGGTGAGCGGTGTCGCGGTGGCCGGGGCCGCACTCGGAGAAGCGGACCGTCCCGGCGGCCCAGGGCCCGTCCCGAGGGTCGGGCCCGCGGTCATGTCACCGTCAAGCCCGTTCACCGTCCGAGACCGGGCGGGCCCACCGCCGACCGGTGCGTGCCGGCCGCCTGTCAGCCGGTCTCCACCAACTGCACGTACTTCTTGCCGAGTTGCGACATGGCGTGGTCGAACTCCTTCTGCGAGATGGCCTCGTGCAGCGTGCCGAGCACCGCGCGCAGACCGCGGCCGGCTTCCGGCCGGGTCAGGCCGGTGCGCTCACGCACCCTGCGGATCGACTCGTCCGGCCCGAAGGTCTCCGTCTCGCCGCTCCCCCGCTGGAGCGAGACACGCAGGGACTCGGGAAGTTCGAGGGCCAGGTCGCGGACCTCGCCGTCGCTGAGCCGAACGCCCAGCGTCTCGAGAGTGGCACGGGTGAGATCGGCCGCTTCCTGCCGCGAGAGTCCCGACCGAACGGCCACCAGCTGGAAGAACTCCTTGTCGTCCATGCGAGCCTCCACATCGGAATCGAGGGGTGGGCGAGGGAGGCATCCTCACCCACCACCTTGCCACGCCCGCATCCCCCGTGCGAGGCACCGCAAGCCCACCCCTCACGGGCGGCGGATCACCCACCGGCACGGGACACCTGCGGTGACCGCTCCGTCGCCCGGAGTGCCAGGTGGGCGCCGCCCCGCGCACCGCGCCGGGTCAGCTCAGCGTGCGCAGCATCGACGCCTCGAAGGGCTGGAGTTCGCCGGTACGGCCTTCGAAGACCTTGGCCGCCCACTCGGGGTCACCGAGCAGGGCCCGTCCGACGGCCACCAGGTCGAACTCGTCGCGCTCCATCCGGTCCAGCAGCCGGTCGATACCGGTGACGCCCGCCTGTTCGGCCCGGAACGTCCCGATGAACTCGTTGTCGAGACCGACGGAGCCGACGCTGACCGTCGGCTTGCCGGTGAGCTTCTTGACCCATCCGGCGAGGTTGAGGTCCGAGTCCTCGTACTCCGGCAGCCAGTAGCGGCGCGTCGAGCAGTGGAAGGCGCTGACCCCGGCGTCGCTGAGCGGCCCGACGACCGCCTGGAGCTCGTCCGGTGTCTCGGCGAGACGTGCCTGGTAGTTGCCCATCTTCCACTGAGACATCCGGAGGAGGACCGGGAAGTCCAAAGACACCGCCGCCCGGCAGGCCGCCACGATCTCGGCCGCGAAGCGGGTACGGGCACGGAGGCTGCCGCCGTACGCGTCGGTGCGGTGGTTGGTGGCCGACCACAGGAACTGGTCGATCAGGTAGCCGTGCGCACCGTGCAGCTCGACCCCGTCGAAGCCGAGGCGTTCGGCCGCTGCGGCCGCGTCGGCGAACGCCGCGATGACGTCGTCGAGGTCCTGCCGGTTCATGGCATGACCGGACGGGGTGCCGTCGAGGGCGATGCCGGACGGGCCGGAGGGCGGGGCGTCCGGGAACGGCGGCGCGCCTGCCGCGCGGGCCATGCCGACGTGCCACAGCTGCGGCATGATCGTCCCGCCCGCCGCATGCACCGCCCGGACGACGCGCTCCCAGCCGGCGAGGGCGTCCTCGCCGTGGAAGCGCGGCACGGCCCCGCTGGTCCCGGCGGCCGGGTGATCGACGTAGGTGCCCTCGGTGATGATCAGCCCGGTCCCGCCGGCGGCCCGGCGCGCGTAGTAGTCCGCGACGTCGGCGCCCGGGACACCGCCGGGCGAGAACTCGCGGGTCATCGGTGCCATGGCTATCCGGTTCGGCACGGTGAGACTGCCCAGGGTGAAGGGGCGGGAGAGCACCTGGGCCGCGCGGGCGGCGGAATCGCTGGAATGCACGTGTGGGCTCCTAGGACGGGGAAAGCGGTCGCGGAGCGCCGCGGGTGGACGCTCCGCTCTGCGCAACACCCGAGAACGGAGGCTTCATCCGCTTTCGGCTGTTGTCTGCGCCACAGTGCTCGCCCGCTGGTGCCCACAGTGGCCGACAGTGCTCGCCCGCTCCGGCCGGGGGCCGGCCGCGCCGGAGTCCTCAGATGGCCATCGCCTCCTGGATCCACCGGTTCACCCGGTACGGCAGCCACCACAGCAGCGGCCCGGTGCGGGCGACCAGGCGCTCCTCCAGGAAGTCGGCGGCGATCACCTCGGGGACGGCCGCCGGCGGTGCGCCGTAGGACAGTTGGCCGATCGCCTCCCGGTACGCGGGCTCGTCCGTGGTGAAGCGGCGCAGGTGGCCCCATCGGCGGTCGCGGATCTGGACGAAGCCGGGGCCCTGGCGCCACACGCATTTGCAGAGGTAGTGCTCGTCGCGCCACCGGGAGAGCGCGGCCGCCTCGTCGGCGGGGCCGCTGAGGGTCCGGGGCGGCTGAAGGTGACAGAGCTCGCGCCAGCCGTCGGCGGGCCCGTCCGGCAGGCGCAGCTGCCACTGGACGAGCACGGCGCGTGCCGTCAGATCACGGACCAGACACAGCTGCCGGACCGCGTGCGCGGCGGCGTCGGGGGCCGCACCCGGGTCGTCGACGGCGGTCAGGTCGATCTCCTCGGCGAGCCGCACCCGCCGTACCCCCAGCTCCCACAGCCGGGCGGCGTGCTTCTCCGGCGGTCCGGCCAGGTCGAGTTCGCCCAGGCTCATACCGGGCAGGGTGCAGGCGTCCTCGTCGTAGTCCCGCCAGGCGGCGAGCGTCAGTGCCCGGGGGGCGGGGGTGGTGGTGCGGGTCATGGATGTCTCCTCGTGGGCCGGACGACGTGGGCCGGACGACGGCGGGGCGCTGAAGACCGACCCCGGAAGGTGTCTCCCCTAGGCATGGACGACGTCCCGGGGTGTCTGCGGCGTCTCGTGGTGGACGGGTGCGGCGTGGCGGTGGCGCATGAAGTCGAGCCGCAGCAGGTCCTCGTTGACGGCCGCCGGTGCCAGGTGGACGTACTGGCCGCCGTCGGTGAAGACCAGGCCGAGCGTCACCCAGCGCTGGAGGAGGGTGTGCACGGCGGCCGCGTCGAGCCGCTGTCCGGGCAGCCGTGCGGCGAGCTTGCGGGTCAGCGCGGCGGGGGCGTGCGGCTGGTCGAGCAGCTTGAAGGCCGCGATCTCCGTGGGATCGGTCAGCTCCATGGTTCCCCAGTCGAAGGCGCGTCTGCGGCTGACCAGCACGATGCGGTCACCGAGGTCGGTGTGCGTGAGCCTGCTGTCCACGTGGTGTTTGCGCCAGGCGCCCAGGGCGTCGTTGAGGGCGGTGACGGTCGGTTCCCCGATGCCGCGTTCGGGTGCCTCGAAGACATAGGCCAGGTCGTACAGTTCGGACTCGGGCAGGTCGTAGGTGAAGCGGTAGTGCTCCTCGGGCCGCAGGCCGGTGAAGCCGAGTTCGGGCCGGTTGAAGTACGGGCTGAAGCGTTCGATGGCGATGCGCGCGGAGAGGTCGACCGGCGGGTCGAGGTGTTCCAGTGCGGGCAGTTGCGCGATGACCGGGTCGTAGTCGGCGGCACTCTCGCCGGGGAAGCCGTGGAGGTAGTTCCAGGAGACGGAGAGCCCGGTCTCGGCTCCGTCGCGGAGCATCCGGACGTTCTGGCAGCCGCTCACGCCCTTGTCCATCAGGTCGAGCACCCGGCTGTTGAGGCTTTCGATGCCCGGCTGGACGTAGATCATCCCGGCGTCGGCGAGGGTGCGCAGCTGGGTCCGGCGCATATTGGCCTTGATTTCGATGTGCAGGCGCAGGTCGTAGCCGCTGTCGATGATGCGGGGCAGGACGGTGTTGAGGTAGCCCATGTCGAGGATGTTGTCGACGACGTACATGTCCAGCACACGGTGGCGGCGCGCCAGGTCCATGATCTCCTCGTAGAAGGTCTCCGGGCTCTTGCTGCGGAACTGCATGAAGGAGCCGTTGAGGCCGCAGAAGGTGCAGTGGTGCTTCTCGCCCCACCAGCAGCCGCGGGCGCCCTCGACGACGAGTTTGGGTTCCACCCAGTTGCGGGCCACGGAGGACGCCAGCCGCTCGAAGTAGCCGCTGTAGTCGGGCGGCAGGATGGTGGCGGGAGGCAGCGGGCTGGTGCTCATCGGGTTGGCGGTGCTGGTGCCGTCGGGGCCGCGGTGGCACAGTCCGGGGACGGCGGACAGGTCGCCGCCCTCGTCGAGCGCGGTGAGCAGCTGGGGGAAGACGGCTTCGCCCTCGCCGCGGACCACGAAGTCCAGGAAGGGGAAGTTGCGGTGGCCTGCCGCGCCCTGTTCGGCGTCGCAGTTGGCGCCGCCCATGACGGTTTTGATGTGCGGGGCGAGGCGTTTGACGTGCTTGGCGGCGGCGAGCGCGGCGGTGTTCTGCTGGAAGGTGGAGGTGAAGCCGACGACGTCGGGGCCGGCCGCGACGATCCGTTCGGCGGTCTCCTGGACGAACTCCGGTACCACCCGGTGCAGTTCCTGGGACATCCGCAGCCGCTGCTCCCGCAGCTTGCCGCGCATCGAGGCGCGGAACTCCGGCACCCGCCACTCGGGATCGTCGTAGAGGGCGGAGGAGAACACCCAGTCGCCGCATCCCATGAAGTAGGAGGAGAGCGCATAGAACTGGTAGTCGTCGGCGGTGAACTCGGTGCGCCGGGTGATCCAGTCGGTGAACTCCAGGTTGGCGTGCAGGACATCGGCGTGACCGGAGGTGCGCTCGTCGACGCTGCGTCGGAGGATTCCGAGTGCGAGGGACGGGAGGTCGATCGGTGACCAGGGCATGTTGACCAGCAGGACGCGCATGTCGGCTCCTCGTAGGCGGCGGGGTGGGAGGGGAGGTGGCCGGCGGCCGGCCGGTACGTACGGCGGTCCGGCCGGCCCGGCGGTGTACCGGGCCGGCCGGGGAGGGTCAGTCCTCCTCGGTGTCCTCGGCGTTGCGGAACGGGACGGTCACCGTGATGCCGATGCCCGGCTTGCGGTTCTCCTCGTCACCCGCGAGCGGGTCGTTGTGGATGATGTCCTTCTGCATGGCTGTGTCTCCTGTTCTGCCGGTAGGGCGGGAACGGTTCTCACATTTCCGGGGGCGCCGGACGGGCCGGTGCTCCCGAAGACCCCGTCCGCTGCGGGACGGGGGGTTCGGTGGGCCGCGGGGTGCGGCGCAGGTGGGTGCCGAGGAAGCCCATGGCGTGCTGCAGGGCGGCCACGTGGTGCGCGCCGGTGTAACCGTCGTGGCCGGTGTCCAGCCACCGGGACTCGTGCGCGACACCGGCCCGGTGCAGGGCGGCCAGATAGCTCCGGACCTGGCCGGGCGGGCATTTGGCGTCGCGGGTGGCGGCGATCACCAGCAGCGGGGCGCGGACCTCGGCCGCGTAGTGGACGGGCGAGCTGCGCGCATAACGCCCTGGCACGTCCTCGGGGGTACCGCCGAACAGCCGCTCGTCCAGGGCCCGCAGCGCGGGGGTGCCGGTGCGGTGGGCCGCGGCGCAGTCGGCGACCGGTTTGACGGCGACGCCCGCCTGCCAGAGGTCCGGCCGGGTGCCGAGCGCGAGCAGGGTCAGATAGCCGCCCCAGGAGGTGCCCCACAGGCCGATCGCGTCCTCCCGGGCCAGGCCGCGGCGGAGCAGGTCGGCCCGGACCGCGACGAGGTCGGCGACCTGGGTGAGCCCCACCCCCTCGCCGTACGCGGCGCGCCAGGCGGGTCCGTAGCCGGTGGAGCCGCGGTAGTTGACCCGCGCGACCGCGAACCCGGAGGCGATCAGCGAGTGCACCTGCGGGTCGTAGGCGTCGCGGTCGTGGTCGGCGGGTCCGCCGTGTATCAGGAACACCAGCGGGGGCCGCGCGCCGCGGGTCGGTTCCGGTTCGCCGAGCAGGGTGTGCACGGGACCGTCCGGGCCGGGGGTCCACAGGTCACGGTGCCGGCCGGGGGCGGGGGCCGGCAGGGCGGGGAGCGCCGGCAGCCGGGTGCCGGCGGTGGAGCCCATCCGCGGCGGGGTGGCCGTATCGGTCCAGAGGAAGTGCACGTCATCGCCCGGGTGCGGGACGGCGTCGAGCAGGGTTCCGGGCGGGGTGGGCACCGGGGTCAGGGTGCGCCGGTCGAGGTCGGCGGTGGTGAGGGCGGAGCGGCCGTGGCGGTCGTGGCGGATGAGGACCCGTCGCCCTTCGGGATACCAGCGCGCGGTGATCTCGGTGTCGAAGCGGCACCAGGTGTGCGGCCGCAGTCCGGCGCCGGGCCGCCAACTGGCCAGGTGGTAGCCGTCGTTGTCCTCCTGGACCAGCAGGAGTTCGGTGCTGGAGGGGGTCGGCGCGAAGCCGAGCGCCCACCGCCGTCCGCGCCGCCCGGAGAGCTGGTCGAGGACCGCCCCGGAACAGGTCACGAGGGTGACCGCACGGTCGGATCCGGCCGCCCCCGACAGCGCCAGCAGCCCGCCCGACGGCGAGATGCCGGTCAGCAGCGCGGGGCCGTCCACGGTGCGCACCGGCCGGGCCGGGCCGCCCGGTGTGCCGAGGTGGACGGTCATCGAGCGGCCGTCCCCGAGGCCGAGGGCCACGGTGCCGGCGTCGCTGAGGGCGAGACCGCACGGGAGGCCCGGGCGCAGTCCGGTCAGACCGGGGTGCCGCACTCCGCCCTCGAAGTCCTGGAAGTACCAGAGCCCGGCGCCGTTGCGGTCCTCGGTGAACCACCACACCCGGGCGTCCGCGTCGAGCGCGCAGTGCACCGTGCCGTCCGGGCTGTCGGTGACCTGGCGTGCGGTGCCGGTGGCGGCGTTCCAGGTGAAGATCTCGCAGCGGCCGTCGGCGTCCGCGGCCAGGGCCATCCGTACCGGGTCGCGCGGGCAGACCTCGGGGAGCGCCGGCCGGTAGACCCGGAATCCGGTGCCGGGCGGGGGTACGGCGGTGCCTGCCGCGGTCGCGGTCATACGGTCTCCTCCTTCGTCCCGCGGAGGAGGCGCGGTGCTCCGCGGGTCGCGTACAGCGCGAGCACGGTCAGCAGCACCGCACAGCCCAGGAGGGTGGCTGTGGCCCCGGCGCGGCCGGCCGCCAGCCCGGCGAGGGCCGGGGCCAGGGCCGCCGCCGCGCCCGCCGCGGTGGCCAGCACGGTGCCGGTGCGGGCCTGCAGTCCGGGCGGGGTGATCCTAAGGATCCGGGTCTGCAGCGCCACGGTGGCCGGCGGCGTCAGGAAGCAGAGGAGTCCGAGGAGCAGTCCGAACTGCCAGGCGTCGCGGGCCACCACCAGTGCCGCGGCGGGCGGCACCATCAGCCAGGACACCGCCACCAGCACCGTCGCCGCCGGGTGCCGGCCGGCCAGTCGCGGTGCGGCCAGCGCACCTGCCAGGCCGGCCGCCCCGGAGAGGGCGAGGACCAGGCCCAGCGGAGCCGCGCCCCGGCCGTGGTCCTGGAGGGCGAAGACCGTCGTGTAATACAGCGCGACGAGCAGGGCGTTGACGGCCGAGATCCACACGAGCGCCAGCCGCAGGACGGGCTCCCGGCGCAGCAGCGCCACCCCTGCCCCGGCCTCGGCGAGCAGGGCCCGCCGGGTCCGGCGCGACGTACCGCCCGGCGACGGCTGCTCCGGCCGCGGGGACAGACCGGAGCGCATGGCGCGGATGCCAACCGCCGCGACGACGTACGACAGGGCGTCCACGAGGAACGGCAGCCAGGCGCCGGCGGCGAAGAGCAGTCCGCCCAGTGCGGGCCCGACGATGAGGGCTCCGCGCTCCCCCGCCTGTAATCGGGACAGCACCCGCCGGTGCTCCTTGGGGGGACACACCAGCGCCACGGTGCCCAGCGACGCCGCCTCGTAGCAGGCGGTCGCGCACCGCTCGACGAGCACGGCGGCCAGGAGAACGGCCGGCGGGACCCGGCCCGCGGCGACCGCCGCGGTGACCCCGGTCATCGCGGCGGCGGACACCAGCGCGGCGCCCACCATCACCCGCTTACGGGCCCCGCGGTCGGCGGGCACGGCGGCGAGCGGGCCGAGGACCAGCGTGGCGACCGCGAACAGCCCGGCGAGGGCGCCGACTTCGGCGGGGGAACGGCCCAGCCGCAGCAGCAGCAACGGGAGCACGAACCCGGACACCTGACTGCCGAGTGCGTCACAGGTGCCCGCCCACCAGAACAGCCGGATGTCGCGGCGGGCGTGCGGCAGGGGGACGGCGGACGCCGGCGCCGGAGCGGAGTGCGCCATCACGGACGGCCCGGGGCCGGTAAGCCGTGCGGTGCGTCGTCCGCGCGCGGGGTCGCTGCTCGCCGTTCCATGCGAAGCCACCTCACGTTCGTGGGCAGATCGTGAAGATTGCCACACCAATAGGTCAACTTGCGGAGGAAATGTGCCAGAAGCGTGCTGGAGCTTAACCAGCCAGTGACGCAGGCCACAAGGTGTCGGGCAATGAGCCTTTTCCGGCCTCGGCGTGAGCGGGTCACATGGAGGGTGGGGACGGCCTGGACGAGGCGGTGATGCACGCCGGGGCCCGGACCGGAATCTGCCCGGTGGGCCGACGCCGGTCCGCCACAGGTTCAGTCTTCGAGGGGTGGCAGCCCCGGCAGCAGCTTCTCGATCGTGATGGGGAAGTCGCGCACACGCGTCCCGGTGGCGTTGAACACCGCGTTGGCGACCGCGGCACCGGACCCGCAGATGCCCAGCTCGCCGATGCCTTTCGCGCCCAGGACGTTGGCCTTGTCGTCGTAGCCGTCGAGGATGACGACCTCGACATCGGGGATGTCGGCATGGACCGGAACCAGGTACTGCGCCAGATCCCGGTTGACGAAGGCGCCGGACCGCAGATCGACCACGGCTTCCTCCTCCAGGGCCGCGCCCGCTCCCCAGATCATGCCGCCGATCAGCTGCGAGCGGGCCGTCTTCGGGTTGAGCACCCGCCCCACCGAGAACACGCCCAGCATCCGCCGCAGACGGATCTCGGCGGTGTCCGCGTCGACCCCCACTTCGGCGAAATGGGCGCCGTAGGTATGGATCGAGTAGGCCGAGTAGTTCGGGTCGTCGCCCATGAAGAGGGTTGTGCCCTCCGCCTCCGCACCGTCGGGGTGGTGGCGGGCGACGATCTCGCCCAACGGCTCGGACGCGTCGCCGATGCGCACGGTGCCCCCGGCGAACACGGCGCCGGCCGGGTCCCGGCCGTGCAGCGCAGAGCGTTCATCGCCGCGCGCCGCGACCAGCAGCTTCTCCCGCAGGGCGGCACACGCCCGGTGCACCGCGGTGCTCGATCCGGCGGCGCCCCATGAACCACCGGAGCCCCAGCTGGAGGGCAGCCCGGAACGCCCGAGCTCGATCCGCACCCGGTCCGGCGGCAGCCCCAGCCCCTCGGCGGCGACCTGGGTCAGGATGGTGTAGGTGCCCGTGCCGATATCGGTCATGTCCGACTGGACGACGGCGGTGCCGTCCGGCTCCAGCCGCACCCGCGCCGCCGTCGGCCCCTGGAAATGCCCGCGGATGGCGGCCGCCATGCCGTAGCCGACCAGCCACCTCCCCTCGCGCACACTCGCCGGGGTGGCGGGGCGGTGCTCCCAGCCGAACCGGCGCGCGCCGTCGCGCAGGCAGTCGACCAGATGGCGGTCGCTGTAGGGCACGTCGCGCTCGGGATCGACGGTGGGCTCGTTGCGGATCCGCAGCTCGACCGGGTCCATCCCGAGCGCATCGGCCAACTCGTCCATCGCCGACTCCACCGCGAGCAGGCCCGGCGCCTCGCCCGGCGCGCGGACGTCCGACCCGCGCGGCAGATCGAGCGGCGTGAGCCGGTGGCTGGTCAGCCGGTGGGGCGCGGCGTAGAGGCTGCGGGTCGTGGCGGCGGTCTGCTCGGCGTACTCCAGGTCGCGGTTGGTGTGCATGGTGACGTCGTGGGCGAGCGCCGCCAGCCGTCCGTCGCGCCCCGCACCCAGCCGCACCCGCTGGCTCGAGGTGGGGCGCAGGCCCACGAGCTGGAAGACCTGCTGCCGGGTCAGTGCGACCTTGACCGGTTGGCGCAGCTCGCGGGCGGCGAGCGCGGCCAGGACCGTCTCGGCATGGATGCCCAGCTTGGAGCCGAATCCCCCGCCGACGAAGGGACTGACGATATGAATCCGCGCGGGGTCCATCCGCAGCGTGCCGGCGACCGAGGACTGCGCCGCGTCGACGATCTGGCAGCTGACGTAGACGACCAGGTCCTCGCCTCGCGGCTCCGCCAGACACGCATGCGGCTCCATCGGCATCGAGAACTCGTACGGCGTGGTGTAGTACGCGTCGACCCGCACCGCGGCGGCATCGAATCCGGCATCGAAATCGCCCACCGACGTATCGGTGGGGAGCCCGGCATTGACCACTTTCGGGATGTACGTCTCCTCGTCGTCCCCGGCGAAGTCGAACCGTCCCCGCCCGACCGCGTACTCCACCTCGACAAGCTCGGCCGCCGCTCGGGCCTGCTCGAAGGTCTCGGCGACGACGAGCGCCACCGGCTCGCCGTAATAGTGGATCTCCGGGCCGGTCAGCACCGGCTGGGCACGCCAGTACTCCAGCGCGATGGACTCATCACGCGGGCCTTGCGCCGGGGCGTTGTGATACGTCATCACCATACGGACGCCGCCCGCGCTTTCGGCGTCCTCGGTGTCGATCCGGGTGATGCGGCCTTTGCCGATCGTCGCGCCGACGATGACCCCGTACAGCGGTTGGCCGGCCTCCCAGTGCTCGTAGGCGTACGCGGCCCGGCCGGCGACCTTCAACGGGCCGTCCACCCGGTTCAGACCTTGCCCGATCATCTCGCCTCCTCAGCTCGACCGGGCCGCTTGCGCCAGCGTGCGGCACAGCGTGCGCCGGGCCAGTTCGATCTTGAAGTCGTTGTCCCCCTGCCCCACGGCGTCCCGCATGGCGGCGTCGGCGGCGGTGCGGTAGGTGGCCATCGTGGCGGGACGGCCGGCCAATGCGGCCTCCGCGTCGAGGGACCGCCACGGCTTGTGCGCCACTCCGCCGAGCGCCACCCGCGCCTCGCCGATCGTTCCCTGCTCGACCGAGACAACCGCCGCCACGGAGACCAGTGCGAACTCGTAGGACGCCCGGTCGCGCACCTTGCGGTAGAGCTGCCGGCCCGGCAGGGGCGGGGGCAGGGTCACGCCCGTGATCATCTCGTCGGGCCGCAGCACGGTCTCGATGTGCGGCGTATCGCCCGGCAGCCGGTAGAAGTCCGTGATGGCGACGCGGCGCACCGACCCGCCGGCGTCGAGCAGTTCGATCTCGGCCGCCAGCGCGGTCATCGCGACGGCCATGTCCGAGGGGTGGGTGGCGATGCAGGACTCGCTGGCGCCGAGGACCGCATGGATCCGGTTGAAACCGCCGATGGCCGAGCAACCCGACCCGGGGTCACGCTTGTTGCAGCCCGCGGCCGTGTCGTAGAAGTAGGGGCAGCGCGTGCGCTGCAACAGGTTTCCCCCGGTGGACGCCTTGTTGCGCAACTGGCCCGAGGCGCCTGACACCAGCGCCTGCGACAGCACCGGATAGCGGTTTCGCACCCGGGTGTCGGCGGCCACATCGGAATTCACCGCCTGGGCGCCGATGCGCAGTCCGCCGTCCGGCAGCTCTTCGATGTCCCGCAGCGGGAGCCGGCTGATGTCGACCAGATGGCTGGGGTGCTCGATGTCGAGCTTCATCAGGTCGAGCAGATTGGTGCCACCGCTGATGAACTTCGCACCGGCCGTGGACACCGCGGCGACGGCGGCCCGTGCGTCCGTTGCCCGCTCGTAGGTGAAGGACCTCATTGCGGGCCTCCCTCCGCGATGCCGCGGATGGCCGCGACGATGTTCGGGTAGGCGGCGCACCGGCAGATGTTGCCGCTCATCCGCTCGCGGATCTCCTCGTCGCTCAGCGCGATCCGCGACGCGGACACCTCGGCGGTGGCGTGGCTGGGCCACCCCGCCTCCACCTCGGCGAGCATGCCGACCGCCGAACAGATCTGGCCGGGTGTGCAGTAGCCGCACTGGAAGCCGTCACAGTCGACGAAGGCGCGTTGCACGGGGTGCAGGTCACCGGGGTCGCCCAGGCCCTCGATCGTCACCACCTCGTCGTCCTCGTGCATGACGGCGAGCGTCAGACAGGAGTTGACGCGCCGGCCGTTGATCAGCACGGTGCAGGCACCGCACTGCCCGTGGTCACACCCCTTCTTGGTTCCGCTCAGGCGCAGGTGTTCGCGCAGCGCGTCGAGCAGCGAGGTCCGCGGATCCACCTCGAGCCGCCGCACCTGATCGTTGACCGTCAAGGTGATCGCCGACAGCGGGGCGGCCTCGCCCTGGCTCCGCCCCGCGGCTCTTGTCTCTGCCTCGCTCATCACGGCCCGCCCTCCTCGACCGGGTGCGGTGTCACGCCGGATCACGCCGGATCACGCCGGGATCGCACGGGAAACGCATCACCCCTGTCGGGCGTGCTCCCGTGATCACCAGGGTCTCGCAGAAACATGACCGCCGCACCGCGAGGCATTCTTCGGCACCCGCTCCGCGGAGACATCCGTCCTGCTGGGATGCCCTAGAAACTGAAGCTCATGAACGCCCCGTATCCGCCCTCGGCCGCCGCGGCGAAGAAATCGACGAGTTCTTCGTAGGAGCGCCGGAGCCAGTCCAGCTCACCTTCGGCATCGAGCCGCCACGTATTCGGATACACCCTCTCCGCCATCATCCGCTCAGGGGCATAGTGGGCCGCCAGCCGCTCCCACGGGGTCGCCTTCAGCTGCCGGGCCACCCTCGCGATCTGCTCCGCGGACCACCCGAACAGGGTGCCGTCCTCCAGGAGCTGATATCCGTCCATCAGGAACTCCAGCTCGATATCCGTCGCGTCGAACAGGAACTGGAGGCCGGCCCACGCCTTGTCCGGGCCGCCACTGGGACGATCCGACATCGGGAAGTCATCGTCGGCATACAGTTCGCCGACGTAGGAACCGGCCCAACTCGGGTCCCTCTCCGCCCTGTCCAGCTCCTCCGTTGTCGCGCCGATGAATCCCACACTCACGCCCATGACAGGCACTCCCCCTCGGTGTACTGCCGTGCTGTACCGCGCGATTCGGTCCCTGACCCGAACCGCGAAATCGAGTGTTCCACGCAGCTCTGACAATCGGGCTGCGCCCGGCGGCGAGCGGCGGTGGGACGTGGGGCGGTGGGCCCGTGGCGGTGGGACACGTCCGGCGGATCGCGAGGACGACGGCCTGACGCGCCGTCGGAAGCGTCGCCCGAAAGACCGGCAAGAGAAAGACCGGGGCGGCAAGAGTCGCATCAGAAGCGACCGGCGATGACCGAAACCCGCTCCCCGGTGCGAGCCGGGGGCGGCCGTTCGACCCGGGAAGACGCAGGTCGCGAGACCGCCCCCGGCCCCATCGTCACCCGGTTCGGGCGATCCCCCGCGTCGCCCGAACCGGGCAGCTCGACCGGATTCCGTCCACGGACGAAAACCTCCATCGTACAAAGTATATTGGCCCTGAGCCAGTCAACGCAGGAGTTACAGGATGTCTCTCCGCAGCGCATCGGTCAATGAAGAATTGCGGTGGCTGCCCCGCGAGCGGCTGCTGCAGGCGACGGTCGCGGCCGGTCCGTTGCCGCGTGAGACGATCGCGGCGTACGGCCCCTCGGACCCCCATGCCGGCTATCCGCCGTTGCGGGCGCTGCCGCCGGGAGCCTCGATGTCGCGCGTGCGACTGTGTGCCGAGCCGTTCCAACAGTACGGACCGGTCTGGGAGTTGGGCGATTCACATGTCCCCGACCGTGAGGTGAAGGCTCCCCGGACTTCGCCGGTCAGCGATTGCCGTTCAACGCTTGTTGTGACGTGGCGCCAGGAGCCCTTCGTCGCGGGCGCCGGCGATCAGGCGGAGCGATCTTCGACGATTACGGCCGGTGGCAAGCATGACGGCCAGCACGGGATCGCTCCCCTCCCGCTGAGCCCGGCGGTACGCGTCCGCGGCGACCCTGCGACGCTCCCCGGCCCGCGACCGGGCAAGGACGGTGGCACGGGCACGCTCGGGCGACGGGGCCGCGGCGGACGAACCGGGCAGCGTCGACGGGTCGGACGACGTGGCCGACACGGACGCCGATGGCTCGGACACCGGCGGTTCGCAGGCCGGCGGCTCGGAGACCGGCGACTCGGAGATTGGCGGCTCGGAGACCGGCGGCTCGGACGAATCCGCCGAGGTTGATGACTCCGACGGCGCCGATGACTCCGCCGGTGTCGGCGACACGGAAGCCGGGGCGGCCGTCGAGGTAGCGGACCCGGCGGACAGGTCAGACGCGACGGATGTCCCGCTCGCCGCCCCTTCCCCTAGCACCCCTCCCCCCTGCGCGGCCTCCCCCTGCGCCGCAGGTGCCACACACCCCCCTGCCATCGCCCCCTCCCCGGCACCCGTCGACTCCGTCTCCGGCTCCGCCGCCGTGGTCACCGCCGTAGTCACCGAGGTGGTGACCGGGCCTGCCTGCCGGGGTGTGGGCCGGGGCCTGTGCGGCCGTCCGGTGGCGGACCGGAAGGCATCGTCCAGCGGGCCTTCGATCCAGCGGGCCAGGTCGGTCAGACCGGCGAGCGTCAGCGGCGGGTCGGCCCGTACGTCCTCGACGGTGATGTGGTCGTCGGAGACCGTCACAAGGACATCGACCCGGGCGCCGTCGGCGAATGTCAGCCGGGCGCTGCACCAGGGGCCCAGCGGATCGAGCCGGGGCAGCGGACACCCGGGGCCCCGGGATCCGCGGGGATCGTCCGGGGCGGCGGGGTCGGGGGCGGGATCGGGCGCGGCCGAGCCGTGGGCCCGCAGCTCCCACGTGGGCCACGCCAATGGCGCGCCCTGGGCTTCATATCGGTGATTAACGGTATAAAAGTCACTTTCCGACACATTGAAAACCTAGCCCCCCGCTCACCCGGCCCAGTAGCGCGGCACGCTCATCCCACCGGGAGCAACCCCGATAGCGCATCTCCCGCCGCGCGTCCGCCGGTGCGATCCTGGGGGTATCCCGCGGAAGGGGCCACTCGTGCTTCGTGTCGCAGTGATCGGTTCTGGACCCAGCGGCGTCTACACCGCCCAGTCCCTGATCGAGCAGCAGACCGTTCCGGACATCGAGGTGTACGTCCTGGACCGGCTGCCCTGCCCGTACGGTCTGGTGCGCTACGGCGTCGCGCCGGACCACGAGAAGATCAAATCGCTGCAGAACAATCTGCGTACGGTGCTGGAGCACCCCAGGGTGCGCTTCCTGGGGAACGTCGAGGCGGGAGCGCCGGGGCTGGGCGTCGAGGAACTTCGCGAGATCTTCGATGCGGTGGTGTTCTGTGTGGGCGCCGCCACCGACCGGCAGCTGGGCATCCCCGGCGAGGAGCTGCCCGGCAGCCGTCCGGCGACCGAGTTCGTCGCCTGGTACAGCGCACACCCGGACGCGGCCGCCGTCCGCTTCACCCTCGCGGCGCGGTCCGCCCTGGTGATCGGCGTGGGGAATGTGGCGGTGGACGTGGCGCGGATGCTGTCCCGTGGTGCCGCCGAGCTCGCCGCCACCGATATGCCGCAGGGCCCGCTGGGCGCGCTGGCGGACAGCCGCGTCCAGGATGTCTGGATGGTCGGCCGACGCGGCCCTTCCCAGGCCAAGTTCACCACCAAGGAGCTTCGGGAGCTGGACTCCCTTCCGGATGCCGAGGTGTGCGTACGGCCCGAGGAGCTGGCGCTGGATCCGGCGTACCGGGATCCGGGCGGGCTGCCCGCGGTGGGGCGGCGGAACGTCGAGGTGCTGCGCGGGTGGGCGGAGCGGTCGGCGGCACGGGCGGCGGCCCCGGCAGGCCCGGGAGCGGGGGCCTCCAGCGGCCGTGGCCGCCGTATTCATCTGCGGTTCTTCCTCCGGCCGGTCGAAGTGCTCGGGGATGCCACCGGGGTGCGCGCGGTGCGGTTCGAGCGGACGGCGCCCGACGGGCACGGCGGAGTGACGGGTACCGGCGAATTCGAGGATATCGAGGGGCAGTTGGTGCTGCGTTCGGTCGGCTACCGGGGGACACCGATGCCCGGCCTGCCGTTCGACGAGACGACCGGGACGGTGCCGCACCAGGAGGGACGGGTGCTGCGGGACGGGGCACCGCTGCCCGGTGTGTACGTGGCCGGCTGGATCAAACGCGGCCCCACGGGGGTGATCGGCACGAACCGGCCGTGCGCCAAGGAGACCGCGCGGTCGCTGCTGGCCGACGCCCCCGCGCTGGCGACGCTGCGCGAGGCGGCCGGGGACCCGGTGGCGGCACTGATCCGGGCGGGGCAGCGGCCGGTCCCGTGGCCGGGCTGGCTGGCCATCGAGGCCGCCGAGGCGGAGTGGGGCCGAGGACTGGGCCGCGGCACCGTCAAACTCCCGGACTGGGCGGGGCTGTTGGAAGCGGCGGGGTCGGCGGATCCGAACCGCTGAATCCCGCGGGCGGGCCGGGGCGCCGGGTTCCGGTCCGCCAGTCGGTCCGTCGACCCACCGGTCCCGCCAGTCGGCCGGTCCGCCAGCCGGTCGGTCGGCCCGTCGGCCCGCCGCTCCGGAGCGGCCACCGCGCTACTGCCGGCCCGGCACTCCTGGCGCCCCTGGCACCCCTGACGGCCCTGGCACCCCTGACGGCCCGCTACTCCTCCCCGAGGCGGCCGGCCTGCAGATCCGCCGCCCGGAGCACGCCGTCGATCAGGCCGGGGAAGAGCGCGTCCAGATCGTCCCGGCGCAGCGCGTTCATCTTGGCCGTGCCGCGGTAGAGCTGCTGGATGACGCCGTGCTCGCGGAGCACCCTGAAGTGGTGGGTACAGGTCGACTTGCTGACCGGGAGCTCGGTGTCCGCACAGTTCAGCTCCCCCTCGGCGGCAGCCAGCGCACAGACGATCCGCAGTCGTACGGGGTCGGCGAGCGCATGCAGGACATCGGCGAGCCGGATGTCCGCACGGGCCGGGTGCTCCAGCGCCCGGGAGCCCGACGGAGCCCGCCTGGAGGTCGATTCGGTCGGCATGACGGCTCCTGACTCATTCTGCGGGGCTCGGTGTGGCCTGGCGCGTCGCCCGCCCGCTCATTGTACGAGAAGCATCGTAGTTTGACATCCATCGTAGTACGACGCCTATCGTATGAGTGCGGGGCCGGCCGGCACCCGTTCGCCTTCAGGTACAGGAGCCTGCCGTGAGCGCACTCTTCGAGCCCATCACCCTTCGCGCGCTGACCGTTCCGAACCGCCTCTGGATGGCACCGATGTGCCAGTACTCCGCGGCTCCCGAGGGCCCGGCGGAGGGGGCGCCCGGCGACTGGCACTTCCAGCACCTGGCCGCGCGGGCGGCGGGCGGCACCGGCCTGATCCTCACGGAGGCCACCGCGGTGAGCCCCGAGGGGCGCATCAGCCCGTACGACCTCGGCCTGTGGAACGACACCCAGACCGAGGCGTTCCGGCGCATCACCGGCTTCCTCAAGGACCAGGGCACCACCCCGGGCATCCAGATCGCCCATGCGGGACGAAAAGCGAGCACCGAGCGCACCTGGGTGGACCGTGGCGCGCCGATCCTCCCCGGGCAGCGGTACGGCTGGGAGCCGGTCGGGCCGAGCCCGGTGCCGTTCGGCGAGGGCTTCGCGGCACCCGCCGAGCTCACCGTGGCGCAGATCCAGGAGGTCGTCGCGCAGTTCCGGGCAACGGCCCGGCGGGCGCTGGCGGCGGGCTTCGAGGTGGCCGAGATCCACGGTGCGCACGGCTACTTGATCAACGAGTTCCTCTCGCCCTTCACCAACCGGCGCACCGACGAGTACGGCGGCTCGTACGAGAACCGGACGCGGTTCGCGCTGGAGGTCGTGGACGCCGTACGGGAGGTCTGGCCCGACGAACTGCCGGTCTTCTTCCGGATCTCGGCGACCGACTGGCTCACCGAGGACGAGAGCGACGCGCGCGAGGGGTGGACTGCCGACGACACCGTGCGCTTCGCCCGCGAGCTGCAAGAGCACGGGATCGACCTGCTGGACACCTCCACGGGCGGCAACGCGCCGGACGCGAAGATCAGCACGGGGCCCGGCTACCAGGTGCCGTTCGCCGAGCGGGTCAAGAAGGAGAGCGGTCTGGCGGTGGGCGCCGTCGGTCTGATCACCGAGGCGCGGCAGGCCGAGAAGATCATCGCGGACGGCCAGGCCGATGCCGTGCTGCTCGGCCGGGAACTCCTGCGGTCCCCCAGCTTCGCGCAGCACGCGGCACGGGAACTGGGTGCCCACGTCGCCGTGCCGCAGCAGTACCACCGGGCGGTCTGAGGCCGTCAGGAGGGCGTGCGCCGGCCTCGGCGGGACCGTGGCCGCACCGTCCGACCTGCGCGGACACCTTCCGGGACGCCGTTGTCAGTGGCCGGGTGCAGACTTGCCCCTATCTGAGACAACGGCGTCCCGGAGGTGTTCCGGCATGACTGACGTAGTACTCGCGGTGGGCACGCGCAAAGGGCTCTTCATCGGCCGCCGACGGCACGGCGACTGGGAAGTGAGCGGTCCGCACTTCTCCGCGCAGGCGGTGTACTCCCTCGCGATCGACACCCGCCGCGCCACGCCCCGGCTGCTGGCCGGGGCCGACAGCGCGCACTGGGGTCCCTCGGTGTTCCACTCCGACGACCTGGGAGAAAGCTGGCGCGAGCCCTCCCGCCCCGCGGTCAAGTACCCGGATTACACCGGGACTTCGCTGGAACGGGTGTGGCAGCTGCATCCGGCAGGACCCGCCGCCCCCGATGTGGTCTATGCGGGCACCGAGCCCGGCGGCCTGTTCCGCTCCGAGGACCGCGGCGAGACCTTCGAGCTGGTGCGGGCGCTGTGGGACCACCCCAGCCGGGAGAGATGGCAGCCGGGCGGCGGTGGGCTGGCGGTGCATACGGTGATCACGGACCCGCGGGACGCCGACGCGGTCACCGTCGCCGTATCCGCTGCCGGGGTCTTCCGCACCCTCGACGGGGGCGCCAACTGGGCCCCGTCGAACAACGGCGTGAAGGCGGTCTTCCTGCCGGACCAGCATCCGGAGTTCGGCCAGTGCGTCCACAAGATCGCGCAGGACCCGGTGCACCGCGACCGGCTGTATCTGCAGAACCACTGGGGTGTCTACCGCAGCGACGACGCGGGCGCGCACTGGACGGACATCGGCGGCGGACTGCCCTCCGACTTCGGCTTCGCCGTGGCCGCCCATCCGCACACGGGAGATGTCGCCTACCTCTTCCCGATCACCGCCGATATCGACCGGGTGCCGGCCGGGCACCGCTGCCGGGTCTACCGCACGGCCGATGCCGGCGACAGCTGGCAGGCCCTGAGCGAGGGGCTGCCGGACGAGGACCACTACGGCACGGTGCTCAGGGACGCGCTCTCGGTCGATGACGCCGATCCCGCCGGGGTGTATTTCGGCAACCGCAACGGCGAGCTGTACGCCAGCGCGGACGACGGCGACAGCTGGCAGCAACTCGCCTCCCATCTGCCGGACGTGCTGTGTGTGCGGGCGGCCGCGATGACCTGAGGAAGGCCGGGGGGGGAGGGGAACGGCGCGGGACGAGGGACGGAGGAGCCTGGGCCATCGGTTGCCCGGGGGCGGGCCACGGCCAGTAGGGTGATCCCGTGGCTGCACGACCTCTCCAAGACATTGTCGAACCCGGCTGGGCCAAGGCACTTGAGCCCGTTGCCGGACGGATCGCCGCGATGGGCGACTTCCTGCGGGCCGAGATCGCCGCCGGACGTAGCTATCTGCCGGCCGGCAACAATGTGCTGCGCGCTTTCCAACAGCCCTTCGACGAGGTGCGGGTACTCATCGTCGGACAGGACCCCTACCCCACACCGGGGCATGCGGTCGGGCTCAGTTTCTCCGTGGCGCCGGATGTGCGTCCGCTGCCCGGCAGCCTGGAGAACATCTTCCGCGAGCTGCACTCCGACCTCGGCCTGCCCCGCCCGTCGAACGGCGATCTGACCCCGTGGACGCAGCAGGGCGTGCTCCTGCTGAACAGAGCCCTGACGACGGCGCCCCGTAAGCCCGCCGCGCACCGCGGCAAGGGCTGGGAGGAAGTGACCGAGCAGGCCATCCGTGCCCTGGTGGCGCGCGGGCGCCCGCTGGTGTCGGTGCTGTGGGGCCGCGATGCGCGCAATCTCCGGCCGCTGCTGGGCGATCTGCCGGCCGTCGAGTCCGCGCACCCCTCCCCCATGTCCGCCGACCGCGGCTTCTTCGGCTCGCGGCCCTTCAGCCGGGCCAACGACCTCCTGGTGCGGCAGGGCGCACAGCCCGTCGACTGGAGGCTGCCCTGACACCGGGCGATAGTGTGCCTGGCATGACGAATGCGAACATCCCTGCGGGCTGGTACGCCGATCCGCAGGGCACCCCCCACCAACTTCGCTGGTGGGACGGGTCCCAGTGGACCGAGCACACCCACCCGGGACAACAGCCCGCGGCTCCCGACCGGGGCCAGGCACCGCAGCCGGTCTCCGCGCAGGCCGCACCGCAACAGACTCCGCAGCAGCAGGCCCCGCAGCAGCAGATGCCGCAGCAGTCCGCGCCACAGCAGGCGCCGGGCCAGACCCCGTACCCCGGTCAGCAGCACGGCGGCGCACCGTACGGTCAGCAGGGTTACGGCTACCCCCAGCAGGCGCCCGGCCAGCAGGCGCCCGGCCAGCCGATGCAACAGCCGATGCATCAACCCATGCAGCAGCCGTACGGACAGCAGCCGATGCCGGGTGCGCATCCGGGTGCCATGCAGCAGCAGATGCCGCAGCAGGCGGCGGTGGCGCCGGGCGGACCGGGCGGCGGCAGCCTGTTCACCGAGCCGGTGCTGGTGGTCAGCCAGAAGGCCAAGCTGATCGAGGTCAGCAACGAGTACAGCGTCTTCGACCAGCACGGCAACACGATCGGTGCGGTCGTCCAGGTCGGCCAGAGCACGGCGAAGAAGGTGCTCCGCGTCGTCTCCAGTCTCGATCAGTACATGACCCACAAGCTGGAGATCCGCGACGCCTACGGCCAGCCGCAGCTGATCCTGACCCGCCCCGCGAAGATCATCAAGTCCAAGGTGATCGTGCAGCGTCCGGACGGCTCGCCGGTCGGCGAGATCGTGCAGCAGAACGCCATCGGGAAGATCAACTTCGCGATGATGGTCAACGGCCAGCAGATCGGCGCCATCAAGGCCGAGAACTGGCGCGCCTGGAACTTCGCCATCGTGGACCACGCCGACACCGAGGTCGCCCGGATCACCAAGACCTGGGAAGGCCTCGCCAAGACGATGTTCACGACGGCGGACAACTACGTCCTGCAGATCCACCACCAGCTGCCCGATCCGCTGCTCAGCCTGGTCGTCGCCACGGCCCTGACCGTCGACACCGCCCTCAAGCAGGATGCCCGCGGCTTTGGGTGAGCCCGCGGGCCGCACCCCGGACACCCCCGGGTCCGGCTCTTGTGCCGGGGTGCTCGGGATCGACTCGGGCGGGTCGGGGCTGCGGGTGGCCGTCGCTCGCGCCGACGACCCCGATGCCCGGCCGCTGGCCTCCCGTACCTGCGACGAACCGGTGCGCACCGGTCCCGCCGGGATCGACGCGGAACATCTGCTGTCCCAACTCCTGCCCGTCGCAGAGGAGTTGAGCTGCCAGGCGGGCGTGCGCGGGTTTGCCGCGGTGTGCGTGGGGGCGGCCGGTATGGCGAGTCTGGGCGAGGACCTGCGGGCCCGGCTGCCGGGCGCACTGGCCACCGCGTTCGGGGTACGCCGCCTCGCCCTCGCCGCGGACGCCGTGACCGCGTACGCCGGTGCGCTGGGCCAGCGGCCCGGTGCCGTCGTCGCCGCGGGCACCGGAATGATCGCCCTGGGCACGGATCTGACCGCGGGGGGCGGCTGGCGCCGGGCGGACGGCTGGGGTCATCTGCTGGGCGACTGCGGTGGCGGCGCATGGATCGGCCGCGCCGGGCTGGAGGCCGCGATGCGGGCGTACGACGGGCGGCCGGGCGGCTCGGCCGCCCTCCTGGCGTGCGCGGAAGCGGTGTTCGGGCCGGTCCCGGAGCTGCCCGGCGCGCTCTACCCGCGCCCCGACCGGCCCGCCGTCCTGGCCTCGTTCGCCCCGGAAGTGGCCCGCTGCGCCGCCGGGGACGACGCGGTGGCCCGCGGCATCCTGCATACCGCGGCGGGCCATATCGCCGATGCTGCCGCCGCGGTCTGCCCGCCGGGGGACCAGGCCGCCGTGGCCTGCACCGGCGGTCTCTTCGGCCTGGGCGAACCGCTGCTGGCTCCGCTGCGCAGGGCGCTGGCCGAGCGGCTGCCCCGGGCACGTCCGGCGGCCGCAGCGGGCAGCCCGCTGGACGGGGCGCTGGCCATCGCCGCGGCACTGGCCGCAGGCCGTCTGACACTGCCCGTCGAGGGGCGGTTGTTGCAGATCACACGGCCTGCGCCGGGGTAGCGCGGGCGTGACGCGCGGGATAAATCGGGACGGATACCGCTCCAGCGAACCCTCCCTCCGCGCGGGGGTGGTCCGAACCGTTAGCATGCGGCGCCATGAGTTCCCCCACTGGGCCCGCACCTGGCTCGCCCGATTTTGACGCCGCACCCCCGAGCCCGGGAGCCGCACCCGGCCTGCCTGTACGAATGCCGCGACGGCAGTCCGGCCGCCACCGCAAGCCGGAACCGCTGGCCGCACCCGAGGGTGCGCCCGCGCTGGTGCTGGCCGTGCCCGGCACCCCCTCCAGCGCCTCGCGCAGCCTGGCGGAAGAGGTCTCCAGCATCGCCCGCTCCGAGCTCCCGGGCCTCGACGCCCGGATCGGCTATGTCGACGGCGGCGACGACGAGTTCCCGTCCCTGGAAGCCGTGCTGGCGCAGGCCGCCAACGAGCACAAGGCCCGGGCGGACGCCGACGGGCAGCCCGACACCGGACCCGCCGCCGTGGTGGTGCCGCTGCTGGCCGGACCGGACAGCGCCCTGCTGCGCCGGATACGCCAGGCCATGATGAACAGCGGTTCCGGGGCCGAGCTGACCGATGTCCTCGGCCCGCACCCGCTGCTCGCCGAGGCGCTGCACGTCCGGCTCTCCGAGGCCGGTCTGGCCCGCGCGGACCGTGCCCGGCTGTTCACCGTCGCCACGGCGGCGGACGGCATCATCCTCGCCACCGTCGGCGGCGAGGAGGCCGTGCAGGCCGCCGGGATCACCGGCATGCTGCTCTCCGCGCGCCTCGCGGTACCGGTGCTGGCCGCCGCCCTGGACGAGGAGGGCGCCATCTCCCGTACGGCCGAGCAGCTGCGCGAGTCCGGTTCGCAGCAGCTGGCACTGGCCCCGTACCTGATCGGCCCGGAGATCACCGACGGCCTTCTGGGGGCGGCCGCGGCGGAGGCGGGCTGCGCATCGGCCGAGGTGCTGGGCGCTTACGGCACGGTCGGCCGACTGGTGCTGTCGAACTACGCGGCGGCGATGGGCATCAACCTGCCGACGCAGGCGCAGGGGGCACCGGTCCGCTAGGGACCCAGGACTCCCCGGAGCCCACGCCGCTCCCGGAAGGGCCGTCTTCGCGCAGCGCGCGGGGCGGCCCTTCGCCGCGTCCGGCCGCCTTCCCGGGCACCGTGCCCGACCGCCTTGCCACGCTGCCGCCTCCAGGCGGAGGCGATACGTCCGATTCGGCTCCGACCGGCGCAGTTACCCGCCAGAGGGCCCGGGAGGCCGGCGGTCGAGTCGCAGGCCGGCCGAGGGGCGTACGTCCGTCAGATGCCCGCACAGGGGGCTTGCCGTACGCCTGACGCGCCGCCCGATGAGTCCACAAGCGCCGCAAGGTCTACCGTCCTGCCCAGGCCATTCGCCGGCTGCTCGCCCCTCGTGGCGTGAGCGGGCCGCCCACGGAAGGAAGTTCATGTCGCACGTCGACCTCGTCCGCGCCGCCTTCGGGGCCTACCTCGCCCAGGACCGTGCCGCCATGGACCGGTTGCTCGCCGAGGATTTCGTCTTCACCAGCCCGCAGGACGACCACATCGGCAAGGCCGCGTTCCTCGACATCTGCTTCCCCACGGCGGACCGGCTGCGCTCACAGGAGATTCTCGACGCCGTGGCCCTCGACGGCGAGCAGGTCTTCGTCCGGTACGAGTACGAGCTGAAGACGGGCGAGCGGCACCGCAACGTCGAGGTGCTGACGGTGCGGGACGGCCGGCTCGCCGAGACCCAGGTGTACTTCGGCGGGCGCTTTCGGCAGGGGTGAGACTCCCGCGGAGGCGGGACGGCCGCTCCGGGCGGCTCAGGCAAAGACCACGCAGGAGGCGGCCGGCGCCTCGACGGATCCGCCCCGGTCCGGAATGCCGGTCGCCGGGTCGACGGTGAACCAGGTGACGTCACCGGAGCGCTCGTTGCCGGCGTACAGGTGCCGGCCGTCGGGGTGCAGCGCCAGGTCCCGGGGCCAGTGGCCGCCGCAGGGGACGGTGGTGACGAGGGTGGCGGCGTCACCGTCGAGGGAGAGGACGGCGAGGCTGTCATGGCCCCGGTTGGCGGCCCAGGCGAACCGGCCGTCGAGGGAGACGACCAGTTCGGAGGGGAAGGTTCCGGCCTCGTCGGCCCCGTCCGGGAGGAGGCGGGTCTCCCCCAGCGGCGTCAGCGCACCGGTGGCGGCGTCCCATCGGCAGACCGTGACCGTCGGATCGAGTTCGTTGAGGACATAGGCGCGGTCGCCGTGCGGGTGGAAGGCGAGGTGGCGGGGGCCGCTGCCGGGCCGCAGCCGGGTTTCGGCGTGTACGGACAGCGTGCCGTCGGCCGGGGCCAGGACGCAGCTGCGGACCGAGTCGGTGCCCAGGTCGACGCTGAGCAGCCAGCGGCCGCTGGGGTCGGGCAGGACGGCGTGGGCGTGCGGGCCCTCCTGGCGGTCGGCCTGCGGGCCGCCGCCCCGGTGGGCGAGCACGGTGGCGGGGCCGGTGAGCGTGCCGTCGGCCCGTACGGGGAGCGTACTGACGCTGCCGGAGCTGTAGTTGGCGGTGACCAGGTGGCCGTCGGCCAGGGTGAGGTGGGTGGGGTCGGCGCCGTCCACGGAGACCGGGGGTGCCAGCAGCTCCGGCCCCCGAGGGGTGAGGGCGAAGGCGGCTGCGGTGCCGTCCGGGGTCTCGCCCACCGCGTAGAGGAATCTGCCGTCGGGGCTCGCGGTCAGGTAGGAGGGGTTGGGGAGGACGTCGGTGGAGTGCAGCGGGGTGAGTGCGCCGGTCCCCGGGTGGACGGTCGCGGTGGTGATGCCGAGGCCGCCGGCCGCGGTGAACGATCCGATGTACGCGCGCCGCCGGTGGTCGCCCGCCCCCGCTGGTCCGCCCTTCGTCATCGGTCCGCCGCCCCTCGTCATCGGTCCGCACTTCGTCCGCCTGCCCGTCGAGGGAACCGTGGAGGTGCCCCGGCGAGGTGCCCGTCAAGGCGCCCGGCGACGCTAACAGCCGGGGGCGGGGCCGCGGTCGCGATGGCCGGTTCCCGCCCATGGGCGAGCGCTGTCGTGAGCCCGGGGGCCGTACGTGCGTCACGGGGGGGCTCCCCCGTGCGTCACGGCGCGCTCCGGACGCGATGCCGAGGCGGGCGCACCTGCCCCGCACCCGCCCCGCGTCCGTCCGTCCGTCCGTCTGTCTGTCTGTCGGTCGGTCTGTCCGTGCGTGCGTCCGGAAGGACCGTGATCAGGCGTCGACCAGCGGAGCGCGCGGAGAGCTGCGGAGCGGCGCGGAGAGTTCGGCCAGTGCCCGCTCCAGGCCGTGGAGATGGGCCAGTGCGGGTTCCGCGGCGGGCGGGTGCGCCACCACGATGGCGGCGGCTCCCGCATCGCGGGCCCCGCGCGGTGTGGTCAGCGCCTCGACGGCGGCCTCCACACGCTGGCACGAGGCGGTGAGCCGGGCATCGTGGGAGGCCTCCGGGTCGGCGGCGATGGAGGCCAGCCCGCGCACCTCACGGGCGCAGTCGTCGAGCAGCGCCAGCACCTGACGTGCTCGCGCCTTGCGGGCACGCAGCGGGCTGAGGGGGTGCACCAGCGGGGAGAGCGACAGCCGCACCCGGCTCAGCAACGGCCCCAGCTCGGCGATGTGCGGGGCGGGGTCGGCGGTCGCGGAGCCCGCGAGGCGGGCGGCGGCCTCGGCAGTGCAGTGGTGCACACAGCGCAGGGCGCGCTCGATCCAGGCGTCGGTGGTGGCATGGGTGGTGACGGGCAGCACGAAGACCACCGCGAGCGCCGCGCCGAGCGCCCCCACACCGGTCTCGGCGAGACGCAGCGCGAGCAGGCCGGGGTCCAGCACTCCCAGCAGCCCGTACAGCAACGTGGCCATCAAGGTCACCGCGAGCATCATCCAGGTATACGAGACGGCGGCGGTGTAGAAGATCCCGAACACGCTCACCGCGACCAGGACCGCCGTGGGGACCGCGGCGCCGTGCAGCGGGACGACGACGAGCAGACCGAGGACGATGCCGATCACCGTGCCGAGAGTCCGGCGGAAGCCGCGCACCAGCGTCTCGCCGCGCGAGGTGGTGTTCACGAAGATCCACCAGGTGGCGCCCACGGCCCAGTACCAGCGCTGCTCGGAGAGCAACTGGCCCACGAGGAGGGCGAACGCGCTGCCGGCGGTGGCCTGGACCGCCTGGCGGGTGGTCGCCCGGGCGAGCCCCCTGCCGGCCGGTGGCGCGGGGGGCGGGACGGCCGGGGGCAGCCGGCGTTCGTAGCACCACACTCCGAAGCGGACGAGCGAGGAGGCGGTCAGGGCAAGGGCCACCGCGGCGTACAGCTCGGGCAGTTGGCCCGGCACCGTGTGCAGGAACTGCGCAGCGAAGAAGGTCATGAACGCGAACACCCCCAGCGCATGGCCGCGCGGCCCCCAGCGGCGGGCGTAGACCCCCGCACCCACCACCGCGGCGAAGACCGCGCCCCGCCCCACCGGGTGGTCGTGGAGCACCGCCGCGACGGCGAGCACCGGAAGGCCGACCACGGGCAGCAGGCCGGTGGTGACCATCTGCGCCCGGACCGTCGCGTCGGTGACCGTGAAGAGGGCGAGCAGCGCGGCGAGCCCGCCGGCGATGGCCGCGACGAGCGAGTGCCCGGCGAGACCGCACACGGTGACCGCCAGGCCGATGCCGAGGACGGACCGGGCGGCGCTGCGCAGCCGCAGCCACCCCGGATCCGGAGCCACGAACATCCTCTTCAGCACAGCTTTCCGCCCTTCGCCGTTCCGGCATGAATCCGGCATGAAAAAGGCGCCGCGGAATCCCGCAGCGCCATCGACTGGGCCATCACAACACTTCTTCGGCACGTTGCTCAACAGACGCCGTGAAGGCTGTGCCATTGGTATAGCTGGATGCGCTCACGCAGGGCCAAGAGGGGGCCAATGGGTGGCGGTAGCGGGGCGAGAGCCCGGTCTGCGGGTCGGACCGCGACCCGGGACCGCCGCACCGTCGTGCCGTCGTGCCGGGATGCAGGGACGCAGGGACACGGACCAGGCGCGCAGATGACTCACCCGGCACCGCCTTCACCGGGGCCCTGGGTACAGTCACGACTCCCCAGGAAGCCCGCCGCCCTCGTGAGGAGGCCGTTGCACCATGTCCGTGGATGCCCTCGACGCCAAGATCCTTCGGCTGCTGCTGGAGCAGCCGCGCACCAGCGTGCGGGAGTACGCACGTCTCCTCGGGGTCGCCAGGGGCACCGTGCAGGCGCGCCTCGACCGCCTCGAACGGGACGGTGTGATCACCGCCTACAGCCCCCGCCTGTCCCCCGCCGCGCTCGGTCACCCCGTTCTCGCCTTCGTCCACATCGAGGTCACCCAGGGCCATCTGGAGGAGGTGGCCGATGCGCTGGCGGAGGTCCCGCAGATCATCGAGGCGTTCTCGACGACCGGCGGCGGAGATCTGCTCACCCGGGTGGTGGCACGGGACGCGGAGCATCTGGAGGATGTGATCCAGCGGCTGATCAGCCTGCCGGGCGTGGTCCGCACCCGTACGGAGGTGGCGCTGCGCGAGCGGGTGCCGCATCGCATGCTGCCGTTGGTCGAGGCGGTGGGCACCACCGGATCGCCCTGAGAGATCAGAGAGATCAGAGGGGGCAGGGGGGTCAGGGGGGTCAGGGGGAATGCACGGCGCGGGCCGCGTACGGCCGGCTCGGGCGGCCGGTCCGCTCTTCCCCCTGACCGGGGCCGGTCACTCCAGACCGAGGGACTTGCACTCGGCGGCGAGGCCGTCGGCGCAGAGCAGGTCGATGCGGACGGCGCCGTCGCGGACGACGGTGTCCTTCATGTTCTTCCGGGTGACCATCTGTGCCTTGAAAAGCTGCGCGGGGATACCGGACTTGCTCTTGTTGTCGGCGGTGGCGGAGGTGAGGGACTTGATGCTCTTGCCGCGCAGCAGCCGGAAGGCGATTTCGGCGGCGGTCTCCGCCTCCGGCCTGACTTCCTTGTAAATGGTGAAGGTCTGGGTGCCGGCTACCAGCCGCTGCAGCGCGGGGAGTTCGGCGTCCTGGCCACCGACCGGGACATTCTTGATACCGGCCGACTTGAGCGCCGCGGCGATACCGCCCGCCATACCGTCATTGGCCGAGTAGACCGCGTCAAAGCCCCCCGCGCCATGGGCGTCGATGAAGTCGCCCATCTCCTTCTTGGCCGTCGCCGCGGACCAGCCGGGGATGTCCTTCTCGTAGACGATCTTCCGGACCTTGCCGTCGAGGACGGCATGGGCGCCCTTCTTGTAGGACGGCGCATTCGGGTCGGTCGGCGAGCCGTTCATCGTGACGACGTCGGAGGTGGCCGCCTGGGAACCGAGGGCGGCGAGAATTCCCTGCCCCTGGAGCCGGCCGATCCTCTCGTTGTCGTAGGAGACATAGGCCGTGACATCACCCTCGGCGAGCCGGTCGTATGCGATGACCTTGACGCCCTTCTTGGCGGCCGAGTCCACCCAGCTCTTGGCCGCCGAGGCGTCGACCGGGTCCAGAATGATGACCTTGACGCCCTTCTTCACCAGGCCGTCGAACTGTCTCCTCTGGGCATCGACCTGCTGCTCGGCATTGTGGTAGTCGACTTTGCATTCGAGGCAGAGGGACGCAACGCGCGACGAAATGATGCGGCGGTCGAACTTCTCGTACCGGGCCGCTTTGCTCTCCGGAAGGAGCAGCCCGATCGAGTCCTTGCCGGCACCGGTGTCCTGATGATCGCTCCCACAGGCCGTCAACGGCGCTGCGAGCGAAAGCGCCATCGCGCCGGTGAGGGCACGCCGCATTATTACATTCATTCCCGGTACCTCCAAAGGGGCCGCCTGACCGACCCATGAACGGCTGAATTCAACGTCATATCCGGTCCCACCGTCAAGAATCGAAGCAACAACGCTATGGAAGGGTGCCGTGATTTGACCCTCCGAACCCCCATCACCCGGCGGGCATTCCGAACAGTGCCGAAACGGTCAATTCATTCCGGAACACTCCGTAACACTCAGGTTCCGGCCTCGCCACGCCGACCGCGTGACGTGGGCGAACGCCGGGTTCCGCTCTACCGCACGACGCGCCAACCAGGCGATATGGAAGGGGTGTTGACCGAACGCACCGGACTTCGACGCACACACAGACGTGAACGCGGGCGGAACGCGGACACGAACACGAACGGGAACGCGAACGGGAACGCGGACACCCCCATTCACCGCAACGCACCGGACGCGAGCGGAGAGAGGGGAGAGAGGGGAGAGAAATAGATGCTCCCCGCAGCCTTTCCGGAGCGCCACCGAGCCGAACGGCAAGTGGTCAAGACCAATCGGCGGCGAACCCGCGACACCCCGGACGAGGAGCGCACCAAAAAATTTCCGCTCAACAACCAAATGCCGCAACGGAAATGAAGAATCCTGGGAATTTCTTGAGATTGTTTTCTGTGTCCGGGCCCTCTTCACCAAGAGAACCCGGACCGCACCCCTCCGGGAATCACCCGCGCCGGGTCAGCCCACCCAGCCGCCGGTGAGGCCGAGCACCGCCGAGCCGTCCACGTCGGCGAGCTTGGTGCCGGTGAAACCGCGCGCCCAGTCCGACGTCTGGATACGGAACGCGGGCCGGTCCGCGGTGAGCGCCTCCAGCACGGCCTCGGCGGCCTCGGCCGGGGTCTGCGCGCTGCCGGCGAACTGCCCGATGGTGCGCTCCAGGTAGGCCCGCAGCGCATCCGCGTAGGGGCCCGCGGCGGCGACCTCACCCTCCAGGTCGACCCCGATGTTGTTGACGAATTCGGTCGCCACCGCGCCGGGCTCGACAACGGAGACCGTCACCCCGGCCTTCGCGGCCACCGGCGCCAGGCTCTCCATGTAGCCCTCGACGGCGAACTTGGCAGCGCAGTAGGCCTCATTGAAGGGCTGGCCGACGACACCGCCGACACTGGTGACGGTGATCAGACGGCCGCCGGAGGCGCGCAGATGCGGCAGCGCCGCCTTCGAGACGTGAAGCACGCCGAAGAAGTTGACCTCCATCACCGTGCGCACCTCGGCGACGGACTCGTTCTCCAGCGTGCCGAGGTGTCCGGCACCCGCGTTGTTGATCACGGCGTCGAGGCGTCCGTGATCGGCGATCACCCCGTCGACCGCAGCAGCGACGGACGCCTCGTCGGTGACGTCGAGCTGCCGCACGTCGAGCTCCACCCCCGCTTCCGTGGCCGCCTTGCGCAGGGCGTCCGCGCGGCCGGTGTCGCGCAGCGTGGCCACGACCCGCCAGCCGGCCTGCGCCGCGGCGACGGCGGCGGCCAGGCCGATGCCGGAGGACGTGCCGGTGATGAGAACAACCTTCGAAGACATGGTGAACCTTTCGGCCCCGTCGCGACGGAGCAATTTAAGTGCGTGTACACACACCATAGACATTATGTGTGCGCACACGCAACCGGTAGCCTGTCCGGCATGGCGAAAAGGAAGCTCACCCAGGCCGAGATGCCGGTGGCCGACCATGCTTTCTACGGGCTGGTCTGGGCCGGCACCGTCCTGACCGAACGCGTGGACCGCGCCCTGGTCAAGGACCACGATCTACCGGTCTCCTGGTTCGAGGTGATGCTCTGGCTCGCCTCCAGCCCGGACCCGGTGCCGGCCTCCGTGCTCGGCAACAGCACCATGCTCAGCCGCAGCCAGGTCTCCCGTGTCGTGGACGCCCTCCGGAGCCGCGGCCTGGTCACCCGCACCCCCTCCGCACATGACGCACGCTCCGTCGAGGTGTCCCTCACCCCGGAGGGCCGCCGGCTCTTCGAAGAGGCCGACGCCACCCGCCGCGCCTGCCTGGCCCCGGTGTTCACCGACCTCCTCGACCAGAACGACCTCGAAGCGCTGAGCGCGGTGTGGCGGAAGCTCAAGGCCAACAAGGACGACAAAGACGGCTGAGGAGTCACTGCACGGGACTGCCGTACGGATCGAGGGCAGGCCGCGGCACCGCCGGCCCCTCAGTGTGCGATCGTCCGGGCAATGTCCAGGGTGAGCCGCTGCCAGGGGTCGCGCGGGTCCCGCGTGGTGAGGTCGGCGATCCGGCGCAGCCGGTAGCGCAGCGACTGGGGGTGCAGGCCGAGCCTGCGGGCGGCGGCGTTCGCGGAGCCCGTGTCGAGGTAGGTGGTGAGCGCGTCCATGAGGTGCCGCCGGCCGGGCTGGCGGAGCGGACCGAGGATCAGCCGGCTGATCTGCTCGGGAGTCGCGGCGGGGCGGCCGCCGAGGAGCGCCAGCACCTGGGCGTCGCCGTCGGTCAGGACCCGCTCGGGGTGGTGGGCGTGCGCGGGCGCGGTGTCCAGCGCGTCGGCCGCGAGACGGTAGGCGACGGCGATCCGGTCCAGGCTCTCCCCCGAGAGGGCACAGCCCCGCAGGCCCCGCTGCCCCAGGGCCCGGGGCGCGGACGCACCGACCGCGGCGGGCAGCAGCAGGACGGCGCGCGCGTCCCGGACCGTCACCAGCGGGGCGAGGCCGCCGCCGTGGCCGCCGAACGAGGACAGGAGCCCGGTGGCCGTCTCCTGCGTCACGCCCGCACCGTCCGCAGCGGCCGACTCGGCCACCAACAGACAGTAGGGATCCGGGAGTTGTCCGCCCAGCCGG
The DNA here is from genome assembly GCF_004125265.1 of Streptomyces lydicus. Classification (GTDB taxonomy): domain Bacteria; phylum Actinomycetota; class Actinomycetes; order Streptomycetales; family Streptomycetaceae; genus Streptomyces; species Streptomyces lydicus_C. The sequence goes on along the minus strand of NZ_RDTE01000003.1, from coordinate 7,906,341 downwards.
GCGGCCCGGTCGGTGAGCGCGCCGATGGAGGCGTGCCGTCCCGCGATCAGGTCGTCGAGGAGCAGCCGCAGCGCCCGGTCGCGGTCCGCGGTGAGATCTTCGCTGGTGGCGGTGTAGGCGGTGGCCATCTCCTCGGAGAGAGTGTCCAGGGTGGTCAGCGCCATCCGGGCGAGGGCGAAGGCGTCCGGTGCACCCGGCGGGGGCGTCGCGGCCGCGATCTCGTCCGTCAGCACCGTCGCCGCGACCCGGTAGGCCCGCAGGACCGCCTGCACCGGGCGGCCGTCCGCGGCCCGCGCCGCGGCGATCCCGCGGAACCGCCGGAGGTCGGCGGGGGTGAGGGCGCCGTCGGTGACCCAGAGCTGGAGCAACCGGTCCAGCGCCCAGGCGGCGATGGCCCGCACCTCGTTCAGGCGGCTGTCATCGAGGGCGGCATAGGCCGGGACCTGCTCACGCACGGCGGTGACCACCGTCGCGACCACCCCGGGGTCGGCGATCAGCCGCTGCCGGATGCGCTCCCTTTCCTTCATCACAGGGTGATGATTCCACCCGCGTGTTGTGCGCACCGCGGTGGACGGGTGTGGTCACTGTCGCCAGGATCTCGGGTGAGCACGCAGTCTCAGCGACGAGAGGCGGGACGTACGGATGGCGAAGCACTGGGCGGACTTCCAGTACGAGATCTATCTCCACGGCATGACAGGCGCCGTACCGCGGCTGCCGACCGATCTGACGCGACTGGAGGAGCTTGCCGAGCGGCGCCTGGGTCCCGGTCCGGTCGGCTATGTGGCCGGCAGCGCGGGCACCGGCAGCACCGCCGACGCCAACCGGGCGGCGCTGCACCGTCATCGGATCGTCCCGCGGATGCTGCGTGAGGTGCACGAACGCGATCTGTCCGTGGAGGTGTGCGGCCGGGCGCTGCCCGCGCCGCTCGCGCTGGCGCCGGTGGGCGTGCTGTCGATCATGCATCCCGACGCCGAGCCCGGCGCCGCCCGCGCCGCCGCGTCCCAGGGGGTGCCGTACATCCTGTCCTCAGCCTCCAGCACCCCCATGGAAGAGGTCGCCGAGGCGATGGGCGACGGGGAGCGGTGGTTCCAGCTCTACTGGGCCAAGGACCGCGAGGTCACCAGGAGCTTTCTGCAGCGGGCGAAAGCGGCCGGGTACACCGCCCTGTTCGTCACCCTCGACACCCCGCTCCTCGCCTGGCGGCCGCGCGATCTCGACCAGGCGTACCTGCCGTTCCTGCACGGCGTGGGCACCGCCAACTACTTCACCGATCCCGCGTTCCGTGCGGGGCTCGCCAAGCCGGTGCACGAGGACCCGAACGCGGCCGTGATGCACTTCCTGGGGATGTTCGCCGACCCCGCCAAGACCTGGCCGGACCTGGCGTTCCTGCGGGAGAACTGGGACGGCCCGATCGTGCTCAAGGGCATCCTGCACCCCCAGGACGCCCTGGCGGCCGCCGAGGCCGGGATGGACGGTGTGGTCGTCTCCAACCACGGCGGCCGCCAGGTGGCGGGGTCCGTCGCCGCCGCCGATGCGCTGCCCCGTGTCGTGGCGGCGGCGGGCGACCGGCTCACCGTGCTCTTCGACAGCGGCATCCGCACGGGTGACGACATCTTCAAAGCGCTGGCCCTGGGCGCCAAGTCGGTGCTGGTGGGGCGCCCGTACGCCTATGGGCTCGGCCTCGACGGGCAGGCGGGCGTCGAACACGTCATCCGCTGTCTGCTCGCCGAACTCGACCTGACCCTCGCCCTGTCCGGGCACTCCCGCCCGGACACACTGACCGCCGACGACCTCATCGAGGAATCCGTATGACCAGCTCGCCGGAATCGTCCTCCACCCCGCAGCCGCACCCCGTGCGCAACGTCCTCGCGGTCATCTCGCCGCATGTCGGCGGCCGCGCCGCCGGAGCCGCGCTGGCCGGCCTCTTTCCCGGGCAGGCCCAGGTCACCGTCGTCGAGACGACCGACGAGGACCCGGCGGCGCTGCGTGCGGCCCATCTCCTGATCACCGGCCTGGGCCCGGTCACCGCCGGTCATCTCGCCGCGGCACCCGACCTGGAGCTCGTCCAGTGCGCCAGCCACGGCTTCGACTACGTCGACCTGGACGCGGCCCGCCAACGAGGCATCCCGGTCTGCAACATCGGCTCCAGCGGCGCGGAGAAGCAGAACGTCGCCGAGCAGACCTTCGCCCTGATGCTCGCCCTGGCCAAGCAGCTGGTCCCGGCCCATACGGCGCTCACCGAGGCCGACTGGGCACTGCCGCGCCTGCAGCAGTCCATCACCGAGCTGTCCGGCAAGACCCTGGGCATCATCGGCCTCGGCCACATCGGCGAGGAAGTCGCCCGCCGTGCCCTCGCGTTCGACATGGACATCGTCTACGCCGGGCCGAAGCCGGTCGCCCCGGAGGCTGCCGCCCGCCTCGGCGGTGCCCGCCATCTCGCTCTCGACGAACTGCTGCGCACCTCCGACTACATCACCCTGCACGCCCCGCTCACCGAGCGGACCCGTCATCTCCTCGACGCGGAACGACTGGCGCTCCTCAAGCCCACGGCTTTTGTGATCAACACCGCCCGCGGCGCCCTGATCGACCAGGACGCCCTCGCGGATGCCCTGGCGGCCGGCACCCTCGCCGGCGCCGGTATCGACGTCTTCGACCCCGAACCGCCCACGGCGGCCCTGCGTCTGCTCAAGGCCCCGAATGTGGTGCTCTCCCCGCACGTCGCGGGGGTCACCCGCGAGACGCTGGTCCGCATCGCGCTGGCCGCCGTACAGAACGTCCTCGACCACCTTGAGGGCAAGCCGCTGCGGGACGTCGTCTCGTAACGCCGGACCGGGCCGGAACTCGCCCCGGCTCGCCGCACACCGCTCCGCCCCTCATTCCGGCCAATGTTCGGCGCACCGGTGCGGTACCGGTCCGGCTCCGTTGTGATCACCATGGACAGCGTCCCGCCGATCACCCCGGCCGGCCGGGCCGGTTCCTCATTCGTGGCGGCCCTCCGGACCCGGAACGGCAGCCAGGAGAAACAGGAACACATGCGCGTCACCCACCAGGCACCGCTCGCGCCGATGACCACGCTGGGCATCGGCGGACCGGCGGCGGCCCTCATCGAGCTCTACGACCCCGCGGACTTCCCCGAGTTCGTGGCGCTGGCCGGCACCTTTCCCGGTGCGCCCGTCTGCCTGGGCGAAGGGAGCAACGTCCTGGTCGGCGACGCCGGATGCGACAGCGCCGTGCTGCGGATGAGCACCAAGGGCATACGCATGGCAGGGAGCTCCGCCGACGGGCGGGTGCTGGTCGAGGTCCAGGCCGGTCATCCGCTCGCCGATCTGGTCGCCACGACCGTCGCCGAGGGCCTGACCGGCCTGGAGATGCTGGTGGGCATCCCCGGGACCTCCGGCGCCACCCCCGTCCAGAACGTCGGCGCCTACGGTCAGGAGACCGCCGACACCCTGGTGGAAGTGACGGCATGGGACTGGGAGTTGCGCCGCGAGGTGACCATGGATGCCGCGGCCTGCGGCCTGGGCCACCGCACCAGCGTCTTCAAACACTCCCGCCGCTGGACCGTGCTGAGCCTGGTGTTCGCACTGCGCCGGTCCGGGCTGAGCGCGCCGGTCACCTACCGGACGGTCGCCGCCGAGCTCGACGTACCGGTCGGGAGCCGGGTGCCGCTGGACGAGGTGGCCCGGGCGGTGCTCACCGTCCGGAAGAGCAAGGGCATGGTGCTGGGGTGCAGTGGCGCCGACGACCGCTCGGTCGGGAGTGTGTTCCTCAGCCCCGAGATCTCCCCCGACCGGGCCGAAGAGCTGCGGGCGCTCCGTGCACCGGTGAGCCGCTTCCCCGACGGCTCGATACGGGTGAGTGCGAGCTGGCTCATCCGGCAGGCCGGGTTCGCGCTGCGTCAGCCGCTCGTCACCGGCGTACGGATTTCCTCCCTGCACTACACCCTGGTCGCCGAGGAGGGCGCGAGCGCCGCCGGTTTCATCCGGGCCATCGACCTCGTGTTCCAGGAGGTCCTGCGCCGTACCGGAGTGCGGCTCACTTCCGAAGTCGACTTCCTCTGATATCAGCCCCTTCCCCAGGGGGTGAGGGAACTCACGTCGCCTTATCGGTTTCACGGCCTGATGATTCGGCATTCACCTGGGGCCGAATGCCCCGAAGGCAGGCGACAAGGGGCGGCGGACGGCCCGGCCGGACGCACAGCGGCATTCCGCCATGCCTCTTTCCCCCTCATGCGCTTTTATCAGGCACGGGCAAGCCCCTTTCCGCGAGGTGATGTTCAAGCCATTCTTGATGGCTTGAACGGCCGGGGAGGGTACCCCCTTCCCACTTGCCCTGCCGCCGGAATAAGGGGCCACAAGGAACCGAACCGGATTCCGCCATTCCGGAATCCACGGGAAGCGAAGCACGCCTCCCCACGCTTGACATGACATGCACCCTTCGATGAAATGACCGGCGGTTGCGAAATCCCTTTGCAACAACCGGACGCAATCCGGGATTAACACATCTTTCTTTGGAGGGGACCATGGAGAACATCATCACCAGCATGGACGAATTCGACCTCGACCTCGACATGGAAATCACGGATTCGGCCACGGTCGCCATGAGTGCGCAGGAGTCGAAGCTCATGACGCAGGTCTGTCCGGTCACCTCCTGGAGCTGCTGAGCCGAGCTGCTGAGACAGCGGTGCGGGGCGGCACCGAGGACGTCGTCCCGCCGCCCCGCACCGCCGTCAGGAGAAGCAGTGGGCGGGGAACGGGGCGGAGAGGGTCATGGGCGGTAAGCGCGACATCGATTTCACGTGCGGAGAGGTGGCTCTCGTACGGGCCGCGGCTCTCCCGCTGCCCTCCGACGACGCACCGGCCCGGCCACCGCGGCCGCCCGCCGGGGGCCCGGACGAAGAGGACTGGCTGCGTCGTCAGGTGAAGGAGCTCGCCGCCGATCCGCGGCTCATGGAAGCGGTGAACCTCGCCAGCGCAAGCCTCGCGGCTGAGGTGGACCGAGTCGTCGCGGGAGAGCGGCTGCGGCTCACCTCGCTGCGCCGAATCGCGGTGACCCTGACGAAGTACCACTCGCGGATGTCCCACCGCCCCACCCCGTTCGGCTACTTCGCGGGGGTCGGTGTCGCCGGGTTCGGAGCCGCTCCCGCGCGGGAGCCGGTCGGTGGCGGACGCAGTGTGACCCGGCCGGACGCGGACTGGCTGGACGGCGTTCTGGCGACGCTGCTCGATGATCCGGCCGTATGGCAGCGTGCACGGCTCACCGCCAACAACCTGCACACCGTACGGGACGGCCGGCTGGTCCTGGTCGACCACCATGACCGCACCGGGACACAGCAGTGGACCGGCTCGGTACGCCACACCCGGGTGGTCCGTCACCTCCTGGCGGCCGCGGCCCGGCCCATGCCGTTCCCCGCACTGGTGGCGGAGGGGAAGCGGGAGTTCCCGCAGGCGCCCGAGGGTGCGGTCGAAAACAGCATCGCGCAGCTCGTCCGCGGTCACTTCCTTCTCAGCGAGCTGACCCCACCGCCCGACTGCACCACCCCGCTCGACCACGTCTGCGACCTGCTGCACGGCCTCGGTCACCCGATGGCCAGTCAACTGTGCTTCATCCGGGATGAGTTGCGCTCGCTGGACGCCGCGTCACCGGGCTCCCGGCGTACCCGGCTGACCGCGGTCCGTGCGCGGATGCGGGCGCTGCAGCCGGCCACGGACGTCCTCCAGACGGATCTGGCGCTGGACCTCCGGCTGACCCTGCCGCACGAAGTGGCCCGGGAAGCGGAGCGCGCCGCGACGGTGCTGTGGCGGACCTCCCCCGTGCACCGCGGCAACCCGCACCTGCGCGACTATCACCTGGCCTTTCTTGAGCGGTACGGCACAGGCCGGCCGGTGCCGGTGCTGGAACTGCTCGACGAGGCCCGGGGGCTGGGGCTTCCCCGCGAGGACCGGCAGCACGGTGCCCCGGCGCCGGCCACGCCCGCCCCGGCCACCGCGCCCGCAGCCGATGCCCTCGCGCGCGACCGCGTCCTCGGCGAGCTGCTGATGGACGCCGCCCGCCGCGGCAGCGCGGAAGTGGTCCTCGACGAGGAGGCCGTACGCGCCCTGGAACCGGCGGAGCGCGGGCCGGCCCCGCCGAGCATGGAGGTGGGAGCCGAGCTGGTGACACCGGGCCGGGAGGCCCTGTGCGGCGGGGACTTCCAGCTGGTGCTCAGCCCCCATGCGGTGTCACCGCTGGCCGGGGCGGTGTTCAGCCGCTTCGCGCCGGTGCTCGACGACCCGTCGGCGCTCGGCGACCCGTCGGCGCTCGACGCCCCGTTGGCCGGTCGGATCCGGGATCTGGCCCGGCACACCGAACGGACCGCGCCCGAGGACGAGATCCCGGCGTGTGTCGCCTACCGGCCCAGGGTGGCCCGTTCCGGCAATGTGTCCGCCGTCCCGCAGTGGCTGGCCCATCGCCTCCCCCTGGGCGTCGGGCCCGCCGTCGCGAAGACCGCGGACGATCTGCGCCTGGAGAACCTGGCGGTGTACGCGGACGCGGACCGCCTGCGGCTCGTCGACACCTCGACCGGCCGAAGGGTGCGGCCACTGTCGTACTCGATGCTCCGTCCCGACAGCGGCCATCTTCCGTACGTGGCCCGGTTCCTGCTCGAACTCGGGCAGGAGGGGCAGGCCTTCTGCGCCCCGTGGAGCTGGGGCAGCTGGGCCTCGGCCCCCGCGCTGCCCCGGGTGCGCCACGGCCGGACCGTGCTCTGCCCGGCGCGCTGGCTGCCGGACCGGGCGCTGCGCGCCGCGGCCGAGGGCGGGGACGAGGAGTGGGAGCGGCAGGTCGGGCAGTGGCGGCAGCGGTGGGACGTGCCACGGCGGGTGCTGCTCACCAAAGCGGACCACCGCGTCGCGGCCGACCTCGACGACCCCCTGCACCTCATGGCCTTCCGTGACGAGGTGCGGCGCTCCCCCGGCCTGACGGTGGTGGAGCAGTTCGCGGGCGCAGCCGGGAGGCAGTGGTTCCGGGGGCCCGAGGGCTCCCATGCCGCGGAGTTCTTCTTTCCCGTCTTCGCCCGGCCCGCCGGCCGCCGCACCTCCCGCGACACCCGGCACGCCCGCCCTGCGCCGGTGCCGGTCCCGCCCCTGACACGGGGCACGGGCACGGACAACGACCGCGGTCCGCGCGCCCAGCTGCCCGGTGGCGCATGGCTTTACGCGAAGATCTACCTGCCCCGGGCCCGCCAGAGCGAGGTGCTGGCCCGTCACCTCGCACCGCTGACCGACCCCGGCCTGCTCCGCAGAGCGGGCGCCGACCTGTGGTTCTTCCTCCGTTACGAGGATCCGGCACCCCACATCCGGCTGCGCTTCCACGGCAAGCCGGAATCCCTGTGGCCGGTACTGCTGCCCGAGCTCCACTCCTGGGCGCAGGCGCGCACGGAAGCGGGGCTGATAGCCAAGGTGGCCTTGGACACCTATGAGCCCGAGACCGAGCGGTACGGCGGCCCGGACGCGCTCCCGCACGCCGAGCGCTTCTTCCACGCCGACAGCGAATCCGTCGTCACTGCGCTGGCCATGTCACCCGGCCGGCCGGCCGATCCGACGCTGCAGGCCGCGCTGGGCGTCCTCGGCATCCTCACCCGCCTCGGATCCCCGGAGCAGGCGCTCGACTGGGTCAGCACCCCCTCCGTACTGGCGCACCGCAAGGACGTACCGCGAGCCCGGAAGCAGGCCGTCGCCGCCCTGCTGGACCCGCACGGCAGGCCCCGGCCGCCGGCCGCCGCGGACGGCCGGTGCGCCGGATGGAGCACCCGCGGCCCGGCGCTGACGGGTCTGCGCGAGGTGCTTACCGCCGGTGAAGGCGACGGGGACCGGACGGGACGGGTCGCCCTGAGCCTGACGCATCTGCACTGCAACCGGCTGTTCGGCCCCCGCCCCGAACAGGAGCTGTCGGCGCATGTGACGGCCCGTGAAGCGCTCGCACTGTGGCTCGGCCGGAAGCGGAACAACCGATGACCGGGACACCCCATGGGCTGTGCGATGCGGCGTCGGCCGTCGCCCACCGCGTCGCCGATCTGCTGAGCACACCGGAGCAGGTGGCCGGCGCCGCCCGCGACGCCTTCGCCGCGCTGCCTCCTGAACTGCGGCAGTCCGGCTGGCAGCCCGCCTCGCTGCTGACCGGACACCCCGGCATCGCGCTGCTGCACACCCGGTGCGCCCGCGACGACGCCCGGTACGCGGCCCTCGGGCACTCCCATCTGGCAGCGGCCGTGGCGGCGGCCACCGAAGCCGGCCCGGCGGCGGTCGGCGACCTGCTGCTGCCCGCACGGCTGCACGCGAACGCACACGGCGGGTACACCCGGCTGCTGGCACGCTGCGCCGAGGTCCATGCCGCCTACGTCCGGGCCCGCGTCGCCCACCTCGTCGCACGACGGCAGGAGCACGGCCCCGGGCTGGCGTACGGCGACTACGACGCGGTCGCGGGGCTGACGGGAGAGGGGCGCGGCCTCCTGCTCGCGGCCGACCACGGCGACGAACGGTGCGTACCGGCCCTCGACGATGTCCTGCGCTTCTTCGTCGGCATCAGCCACCCCGTCCGTCTGGCCGACCCCGTCCGTCTGGCCGACCCCGGCCGCTCCAGCCGCTCCAGCCGCTCCGACCATCCCGGCCGCACCGGCCGCCCCGTGAAAGAAGACGGCATCCAGGTGCCGGGATGGTGGTGCGCACCCGACCGGTATCTCGTCCCACGCGACCGGCAGGAGTTCCCGAGAGGTGACTTCAACGTCGGTGTCGCCCACGGGATCTGCGGCCCCCTCGCGCTGCTGTCACTGGCCCACCGCTCCGGGCACCGGGTACCGGGGATGCCGGACGCCATCCGGCGGATGGCCGACTGGGTGCAGAGCATCGGGTACACCGACGGCCACGGCGTGCACTGGCCCGGCCGGGTCGCCTTCCCCGGCCGCTCCGGAGAGCCTTCCCGGCGCCGCTCCCCCGCTCAGGCGGGGACCCGCAGCAGACCGGGCTGGTGCTACGGGACATCCGGAATCGCCTGGAGCCTCCACCTGGCCGGGCAGGCACTCGGCGACCACCGGATGACGGCGCAGGCCGAGGAGGCGATCGGCGCCCTCGCGCTTCGCCTCCACGACGGACCGGCCTCCGACGGGCCGGCGTCCGGCGGGCCCGCGTCCAGCGGGCCGACATCCGACGACCCGGGCCTCTGCCACGGCCGTGCGGGCATCCTCCACACCCTCGTCCGCATGGCCGCCGCCACCGGACGCCCCGCATTGTGGGCGGCCGCGGACTCCCTCGCCCACAAGCTCATCGCGGAATTCGACGAGCGAACTCCCTTCGGCTACGCCCAAGTTCTGCCGCCCACCCCTTCTCCGTCGCCCTCCTCGCGGACCGCCCCACACCGCGTCCACCACCCCGGACTGCTGGACGGCGCCACCGGAATCGCCCTCGTACTGGCCGACTACGCCGACGCCCGCCGGGGAGCCGCCCCCGCCGAGCGCAACGGCTGGGACACGGCGCTGCTCATGGGCTGAAGGCACGGCCGGGGGTGCGGTCACATCTCTTGGAACCCGCCTGGCGTGGGCCGGATCTCGAAGCCCGTGAGCCCCTGCGGCTCTTCCTCATGGACGGACACGGTGTTGACGGTCGCCATGGGAGGACCCTCGTGAGCCCAGTCCACCAGTTTCCTTACGTGCTCGGGCTCCCCCTCGAACACGGCCTCCACCGTCCCGTCGGACAGGTTGCGCACCCAGCCGGCCGCACCGTGCTCGCCGGCCAGGCGCCGGCAGGTGTCGCGGAAGAACACTCCCTGCACGTCGCCGGAGACCACCACCCGTCTGCGGATCATCCGTGCCTCACCTCGTTCGCTCGCTCGGGCGGTACGAGCGCAGATATATCCCGCCCCCGCGGTCAGCGGGCGGCGCCACGCCCGGACGGCGTACGGCTCACGGAGCGTCCGGCGGCCGACACGGCGCGGGCGAAGTGGACGGCGTCGAGGACGGCGGCCCCGCCCGTGTCGTTGTTGAAGTAGGTGTGGACGTCGGCCCGCTCCGGCCAGGTGTCGGCGATCCGTCGTGCCCAGGTGGTGAGCGCCTGTCGGCCGTAGCGGGGCCCGGGTTCCGCACGGCCCCCGTGGAAGCGCAGATACCCCCAGTCGGCGGTACGCCAGAGGGGTGTCACGGGCCGCGAGCCCCGGTCCGCCCAGCACAGTGCGGCACCCCGGCGCTCCAGCACGGCGCGGATGTCCGGGGTCCACCACGAGGTGTGGCGGGGTTCGACCGCCACTCGGGTACCGGCCGGGAAGCAACCCAGGCAGGCATCGAGCAGCCCGGCGTCCGCGGACAGCGTGGGCGGCAGTTGGAGCAGGACGGGCCCGAGCCGGGGGCCCAGCGCGGCGGCGCGCGACATCAGCCGCCCGACCGGCTCCTGCGGATCCCGCAGCCGCTTGATGTGCGTCAGATAGCGGCTCGCCTTGACGGCCATCACGAACCCGTCGGGGGTGCGCTCCCGCCAGGCGGCGAAGGTCTGCTCCTCGGGCAGCCGGTAGAAGGCGGCATTGCTTTCGAGCGTGGCGAACTGCCGCGCGTACTCCTCCAGCCACAGCCGCTGCGGCTGATCGTGCGGGTAGAGGACGCCGCGCCAGTCCTTGTACTGCCAGCCGGACGTCCCGACGAGGACGGTCATGACCGGATCCCTGCCCGGCCCGGGGGCGCGGCTATCAGCCCGGGCAGTGGCTATCAGCCGGGCAGCTGTTGTCACCCGGGCAGCGGCTGCCGGCCGGGGCTCGTCCGGCCGGGTGACGTCATCCGGCCCACCGTCCGGACAGGAAGGTGAGGGCGAAGACCGTCATCAGCGGCGCCGCGAGGCAGAGGTACACGGTTTTCACGCGCGGGGTGCGCAGGCTCCATCCGGCCAGGAGGACCCACAGGGGCCACCACAGGAGGGTGGCGCGGGGTATGGAGGTGTACCAGTACGAGGTGCCCAGGGCCCACAGGCTGAGGCCGACGTAGACGGCCTCCGGCCAGCGGCGCCGCCGGACCAGCACCCCGGCGAGCAGCAGGCCGACGACCATGGCGAGGAGTTCCGCCTGGGACATCAGGGCGTACCCGGTGGGCAGTGAGTCGGCGAAGGCGGCATGCCAGGTGTTCCGCCAGGCTTCCCAGGGGGCGTGGAAGTCGCGGTACCAGCCGCGTTCTTCGGCGTGCTTCCAGGCCATCCAGTCGCCGGTGTGCATCCGGAGAAAGCCGCTGTAGAGGAGGGGCGGCAGTGCGGGAAGCGCCAGCCACGGCAGTGCGCGCCACTGCCGGCGGGTGCGGACGGTGACGACGAAGTGCACGGCGAGGGCGGCGGCGAGGAAGAGGCCGCTGACCCGGACGGCGGTGGCCAGCGCGGCCAGCGCGGCCGCGGCGGGCCAGTTCTGCCGCTGGGCGGCGAGCCAGGCCGGCAGCGCGAGTGCGAGGAAGAGCGCTTCCGTGTACCCCGCCGCCAGGAATATCGCGCACGGTGAGAGCAGCAGGAAGAGGACGGCGCGGCGCCCGGCGCGCTCGTCGGGCAGGTGCAGCCGGGCGATCCGGGCGAGCGCCAGGACGGCAACGGCGCCGGAGACGAAGGAGATCAGCAGGCCCGCGGTGGTCCAGTCAGGGACGACGGTGTGGACGGCCCGCAGGAGGAGGGGGAAGCCGGGGAAGAAGGCTTCCCTGTTGTCCCAGCCGTTCAGCCACGGCCCGGCCTGACCGGGGAAGTAGCCGTCGCGGGCGATGTTCAGGAAGTGCCCCCAGTCCCAGCGCTGCCACGGTGCGAGGACGTCGGCGGCGTGATGGGTGTCACGGTCGTCGGGAAACAGCCACCGGGTGCAGTAGGCGGTGGTCCAGATCCCGACCCGGGTCAGCAGATACAGCCACAGCACCTCCCGGTCGGCGGGTCCGGGGACATAGCGTCGTCGGCGGGATTCCGGCTCCGGCCGGTGGGCCGGAAGCGAGCGGGTCGGAGGCGAGGGGGTCGGAGGCGAGTGGCCGGCCGGGTCGGCGTCGCCTGCTGTGCCGCCGCCCGGGGCAGCCGTGGCGCCGGGGGCCACCGTGCTGCCCGGGAGCGTCGTACCGCCCCGGCTGGTCGTACGGCCCCAGCTCGTCGTGCCGGCGGTGCGCGCCGGCGCCGAGGGGGCCCGTGGTCCGGCAACGGGGCTGGTGGCGAGCGGCGGAGGGGTCCGGCGCAGACGGGGCGACGAGGCGGGCATAACGGGAGCTCCTGCTGTGGTTTCGGGCGTGGGGGGACCGCCCGGCGGCGAGGACCGCCGGGGCAGGGTGCGGAGGGGTCAGCGCGGTGGTGCGGTGGACGGAGGGGACGTGCCGGGCGTGTCCGTGGCGGACGCCCCCGGGGCTCCCTGGCCGGTCCGGGGCGGCGCGGTGGCGGGCGGTGTACCCGGTTCGGTCCGGCCGGGAACGGGAGTACGGGTCGCCGACGACGTGCCGCGGGGCGACGTCGGCACGGGTTTCGGGGGTTTCGGGGGAGCGCTCGGCCGGGGGGAAGACGGGGTGACGGCCGGGACACCGGTGCTCGGGCTGCCGGGCAGCAGTGCGGCCACGGCCGCACCGGTACCGGCGAAGACCAGGCAGGCGCCCGCGGCGAGCGTGGCGATCCGACGACGGCGCAGCCGCTCCCCGCGCCGGGCGACGAGCTCGACCGGCGCACAACGCGCACGGGACTGCCCGGTGGAGGCCGCTTCCTGGAACAACGACCGCAGCAGGTCATGGGGTTCAGGCACCGGGTGCCTCCTCAATACGCGGGTCCTGCAGACGAAGGGAGAGTGCCGTCCGGCCCCTGACCAGGTGGGTCTTGACGGTGCTGGCGGACAGCCCGGTCTCGACGGCGATCTGCTCCACCGTCAGGTCACACACGTAATGCAGCGTCATGGTCCGCCGCTGATTGGCGGGCAGCTGACGCAGCGCCTCCACCAACGCCACCGATTCGGGCCCGGGGCCCTCGACATGCGGCGGGGCGCCGCTACGCTGCCAGGCATCCGCGGTACGGCGCCGTACGCGCCACCGGCTCACCGCCAGGCGCCAGGCGACCGTACGGACCCAGGCCTCGGGCTGACCGTTCCGGTCGAGCTGACGCCGCCGGCTCCAGCCCCTGGCGAACGCCTCCTGCACCACGTCCTGCGCCTCGTGCTGATCGCCGAGCATCACGTACAGCTGCCCGGTCAGCCGGGCGACCGTCTGCGCGTAAAACTCTTCGAACTCCTCGACGGTCAACAGCCACTCCCCGGTTCTTTTCGGTCTCCCCCCGCATACGCCTGGCGCACGGCATCCGGTCGACACAGCACGGAAAGTTCCGGGGTGACGGTCATCACAGACCGTGGCCCACCGGCGCCCGGCACGTACGGCTCAGAACTGCCAGAACTCTCAGAACTGAGCGAACCCGCACAGCCGTTCCGCCGGCGGAAACCGCCCCTCCGCAGGGAGGGGGCCGATGAAGACCCGGGCTTCCTCCGCCCCGTAGAAGGAGACCGGTTCCGGCCCCTGACCGAGGAGGAGAGCATTACCGCCACGGCGCCATCCCGCACACCGCCAACCGCTCCGCTGCTCCGCTGCTCCGCTGCTCCGCTGCTCCGCTGCTCCGCCGATTCCACGGTCACCTCCAGCGCGGGCGGTCCGAGCAGCCGGCTGAACTCGTCGACGGCGGCGGAGAAATGGGCATGGAACTCGTCGCGGCCCGCGCCCGGCTGGCTGGCTGGCTAGCTGGCTGGTCCAGCCCGACAGTCTGCCCCACTCGTCCTCCGTGAACGCAAGGTCGGCGCCCACGTCGCACGTGACGCAGAAGGGCATCACAAAGCTGTGGTCACCCTCGTAGATGTGGTGACCGGAACCCGTGACGCACCGGGCCAAGGACGACAGCTCGGTCTCCGCTGCCGGGACTGCTCGGCGCGCTCGCGCATCTCGGGTGGCAGGGCGGCGGTCGGCTTCAGTTGCCTCTCGGGGGGGCAGGTCGGCCTCCTGCCAGACGGCCTGAACGTCACGACTGCCCGGCAGTCACGATCCCCTGCTGGTCCGGCTGTGGTCTTCGGCTGCCGGCCTGTCGGACGGAGACGCCGATCTGCACCGGCAGGCGTTCTTGCGCAGATTCGATCTGGAACACACCTTCCGGACGATCAAGCAGACCCAGGGCTGGACCCGCCCGAGACTCCGTGTGCCCACGGCGGCGGACCGGTGGACCTGGCTGATCAGAAGCCGTATCTCCACCGTTCATGGAATGCACGAGTCGAACGGGTTTCCCACAGGACGGTAACTTCCGGCCTCTTTTGTACGCGTCCGTGCCAATACGCTGGTGTGAGGTCTACTCTGCTGCCTGCTCGGCCGCGCTGGGTGGCGGAGTGTGACCCGGGTTGCTCCGGGGCTGGGGGAACATCATGCGTGATCGAGGGATGTTCGCGGCTGCGGCAGCTCTGGCGATCGCCGGAACGGCACCGTGGTGAGTGTCTGGACAGGGGACACCGACACGATCACGGCGAACGAGGCAAAGGCGCAGTTGTGGGCGTGCAGCGGCTGGACCCATCAGAACTGGACGTTCCGCTGAAGGGCTTGCGGGCCGGGAAATTCGATTCCGCGCCGTATGTGCGTGGGGTCGCCCCGGACACAGCAGCCGGGATGGCTGTGTGCCGCTGACCGGCAGCACACACGACCCTACGAATCCTCAAGTGGAAAGTGGAGTTGCCCCATGTCCAAACGACGCGCTCTGCTCGCACTCGTCACCGCCGCGCTGACGATGCCGGTCATCGCTCTGGCCGGCGCACCGGCGCAGGCCGCGGGTTTCAACACGATGAGTATCTGGAACTCGAGCCACTGCCTCGACAATGCCACCGAGAACGCCGCGAAGCTCCAGATGTGGCGGTGCACCGGTGGGCCTGAACAGAAATGGCTCGCGGAGTTCCTTCCGGGCAGCATGTACCGCTTCGTCAATCAGAACACGGGACGGTGTATCACCGGGCCGACCGCCGCACACCCGGGCCTCTGGATGGACGAGTGCAACCTCCTCCCCGACACCCAGAAGTGGCGTGTCTTCTACGAGGAGCCCAGGGGCCTGTTCAAGGTGTGGCAGAACGTGTCCAACGGACTGTGCATGACGACCAGCAGCGTGGCCGACGGCACCCAGCCGCAGACCACTGCCTGCAACTCCTCCGCTGCCTATGAGAGGTGGCACTAGGCCGTGTATCGAAAGTGGATCTTGAGCGATGAATGATCTCGGTTCATGGCGCGGGGAGATCTCACGGACGAGCAGTGGGTGGTGTTGGAGCCGTTGTTGCCGAAGGGGACGAAGGCGGGGCGGCCGCCCGTCTGGCCCCGGCGGCGGCTGATCGACGGTATACGGTTCCGGGTCCGGACAGGTGTTCCGTGGCGGGACGTGCCCGTGGAGTACGGGCCGTGGGGTCGGATCTATGACCTGTTCCGCCGATGGCAGCGGAACGGCACCTGGCACCGGGTCCTCACCCGGCTGCAGTCCTTGGCCGACGCGAAGGGTGCAATCACTTGGGACCTGAGCGTCGATTCCACGGTGTGCCGTGCCCATCAGCATGCGGCCGGGGCCCGGAGGCGGGGTGACCTACAGAAGGAGCCACCGGGTGGTGCCTTCGCCGAGCCCGGTGATCACGGGCTGGGACGTTCGCGCGGCGGGTTCACCACCAAGCTGCATCTTGCCGTTGAGCAGGGCCAAAAGCCCATGTCGATCGTGGTGACGGCTGGGCAGCGCGGAGACTCGCCGCAGTTCGAACCGGTGCTGGATAAGGTCCGCGTGCCCCGCCGCGGGTCGGGCCGACCGCGGGTCCGTCCTGATCGCGTGCGGGCTGACAAGGCGTACGCCTCCCGCAAGAACCGCGCCTATCTTCGTCGCCGCGGGATCCGCTGCACCATCCCGGACAAGGCCGATCAGGAACGCAATCGCCAGAAGCTCGGCTCCCGTGGCGGCCGGCCGCCACGTTTCGACCCGGTCGACTACCGCGAGCGTCACGCAGTCGAGTGCGGGATCAATCGCCTCAAGAGGCATCGCTCGGTCGCCACGCGCTACGACAAGCTGGCGGTCCGCTACGAGGCGACCGTCCTCATCGCGGCCATCAACGAGTGGCTGTGATCGGCACTCGTCCTAGAGCTCGTAGTCCTGGGACAGCTCCTCCCAGCGAATGCTGCGAAGTGCAAGGTCAGAGGACTCGCCCGACGGGACATCCAAGACGGTCTGGAACCAGACCACAGTGAGGGCGGAACGGTGCAGCACCGGGTCGAGTTCAGGGGCTACCGCTGTCGAGCGGAAGGCGCCGATGCAGGCCACGGAAGGCAGCACCTCGACGGGGCCGAAGGCGCCGGCGGTCTGATCCGTGTACTCACGGGAGGGCGGAACGAGATGGACCGGCGTGGAGGGAAACGTGCGTTCGGCCTGCCGCTGGAGGCTGCTGACCTTCATGTCGTTGACGGGCTTGCACGGGTAGCCCTCCAGCATCCCCCCGTAGGTCGAAGACATTCGCAGCTCGGTGAGCTCGATCGAACGGCCGGACGTGAGGGCTATGTGGCTCAGCGACATGGCGACACCCTATGCGCACGATTCACTTCCGATACACGGCCTAGCAGCAGCGGCTTGGGGAACAAGGGTGTGGTCGGCGGCGGCCCGTGACGTGAGAAGGGCCGCACGGCCGGGAAACGTGTGCGGACCTGACCACGGAAGGGGTCTTCACCAGCACGCTCGGCGCCCGGCGGCGTCGGCTTCTGCGGTCCGTCCAGCGCGTCAGCCGAGATCCAGCAACTGCTCGTAGAAGCCGCCGATTTCCCGTTCCGTGTCGATGAGGTGGATCTCCAGGATCCAGTGACAGCGCCGGCCGGCCCGGTCGGTGCGCCGCATCGGGGTGTCGTTGGCCGGAGTGATGTAGGACTCGGTGTCGGCACCGTCGATCTTTTCGTGCGGGAACTCTCCGACCAGGTGGCCCGCATGCCATCCCCCCAGGGCCCAGCCGGCTTCGGCGGCAAGGTCCTGGACGTGGGCGTAGAGCTGCTTGCCGGTGATGTCCGGGGTGGTCTCGAAGGCATGGCGTCCGGCCGCGAAGATCTTGGGCAGGTCGTCCCGCAGGCGGTGTTTGACGGGGTCGTCGCCCAGGACGTAGGTGCGGCCGAAGTCGGCTTCGTACTCCTCGAAGATCGGGCCGAAGTCGGCGAAGGCGATGTCGTCGGCGCCGATGGTGCGGTCCGGCGGGTTCTCCCGGTACGGGTGGAGGGTGTGGGGTCCGGAGCGGATGATCCGTTTGTGCCAGTGACGGGTGGTGCCGAACATTTCGTTTGCCAGGTCGCGGACGCGGTCGCTGACCGCGCGCTCACTCTCGCCGGGGGCCACCAGGCCGCGGGCGGCGATCTCGTGGAACAGCGCCTCGGCCTTGGCCTGGGCCTCCAGCAGCCGTTCGGCGCGTACGGATTCATTCGCCATACGACACAACCCTAAAGGCTGTGCCGTCATCCCTGATGGAACGGCGCACGGCGGCAGACCGCCCTCCGGACGAGGGAAGGCTGCGCATGCCCAGGGGTGTTGAACGGGTGCTGGTCGCCCCTGCTGTCACGGCGCTGGTTCGGCGCGCAGCCGCGCTCGACCGCCGCAAAAGGGGGAAACCCTGCCTTTCCCTCTCCGACGGTGAAGATCTTTGCCCGAGCGACGAGTGAGAGTGCGCCGCGTCGCCCCACACGGCCGCTACCACGAAACCGTCGCAAGTGGATCTTGTGGTTTGAAACCAAAGGCGAGCACCCCTTTTGGGTCTATACATAAGAGGCTTCTGCCGGAAGTTGTCTTTGCATGAGCGATTGCACGAACTCCATTCGAACCCTCTTGTGGTCTATGCCACTTTCGATGAGTGACTTGAGCCACATCGCCATCCCGGCCAGTTCGTGAGCAGGGAATATAACTGCGCGTGCCCAACCCTTAACAGTGATCGACTGAGCGTGCCGCTCGAAATACCCCGCCCACCAGGGCAAGATGGAGGCATTGACCGCTCGGTCGGTGACGTAGATCACTAAACGCCTGAAGTGCTTGCACTCTCGGGTGGAGTGAAAACCAAGAAGGGCCCTGCCTCCTAGGCGCCAACCCGGCGGAGACAGGACCCGGCTGCAGCGGCCTCGGCTCACCAGCCGAGGCCACACTGCTCAGTGGAGATGCTGAAAGGCTTCCCGCAGGAACTTCAGTGCCGCGAAGAGCGGACCGAACCAGCGAACCTTCCGAAAATAGCCTTCCCACGTGCAGCGCCTGCAGCAGCAACCATCCGGGCAAGCGCCCATCGGCCACCACCTCCAATCCAGGGCCGGACTGTCGCAGCCCCGCGGGAGCCGCGAGCTGAAGCCCCATTGGCTGGAGGTAAGGCATCACATTAGCCGGGCCCACCGGCACACACCGTCCCCCGTCCCCCTCGTCCGCCTTCAGCGACGGCCCGAATCAGGCACCGAGGGCCGCCAGTTCACCCGGCCGCGCCGTACTGGCCGCCCGCTTTGTACCTCGGACCTGCAGAATCCCTTCTACCGATGGGTAGTACCGGGTGCCAGTTCCCCACGCTCAAGTTGTCTAAATCACACGGAAACCGTGCTCCCGTGACGGGGAAGCGCGGCCACCGAGCCGTGACATCCGGCCACTTCCTCGTGCTCGGTGCCGCCTCCGGCCACTCCCCCTGCTCGGTACCGCCGGGTGGGTATTCGTTCCGTACTGCCGGGCGGCCTTGCCTCGTACCTTCGCCCCGTTCTGCCGGGCGGTCTTGGCCCCGTATTGCCGGACGGGCGGTCAAGTCGGCTTCCACGGCGGTCGTATGGGCAACTGCCATGTCGCGGGGGCTGTTCCGGTGGGGCCGGCCGGGTGGGGTGCGCGAGCCGTCAGCGGCGCCGGGCGGCGTTGAGCCGGGCGGCCTGGCGCGTCAGGTGGTCGCGCTCGGCGAGGTTGGGCGCCTGGCGGGCCGCCTCGGCGTACAGCTGTGCCGCCGTGGCGAGGTCGCCGTCGCGCTCGTGGAGATACGCCGCCACCGCGGCGTAACGGGGCACGGGGTATCCCTTGCCCGAAGACCTGGGGGAGGAGTCGTCCAGCTCCGCGAGCGCCGCAAGGCCCGCGCGCGGTCCGTCGGCCTCGCCGACGGCCACCGCGCGGTTGAGCCGGATTACCGGGCTGTCGGTCAGGCGTGCGAGCTCGTCGTACCACTCGACGATCTGTACCCAGTCGGTCTCCTCGGCGGTGGGGGCATCGGCGTGGAGTGCCGCGATGGCGGCCTGGGCCTGGAACTCGCCCAGCCGGTCGCGGGCGAGGGCCGCCTGCAGGATTCCGACGCCCTCGGCGATCAACCCGGTGTCCCACCGGCCGCGGTCCTGGTCGGCGAGCGGCACCAGGCTGCCGTCGGGCGTGGTCCGGGCGGCGCGCCGGGCGTGGTGGAGCAGCATCAGGGCGAGCAGCCCCGCCACCTCGGGGTGGTCGACCTGGGCCGCGAGCTGCCGGGTGAGCCGGATGGCCTCGGCGGCGAGGTCGACGTCGCCGGAGTAGCCCTCGTTGAAGACCAAGTAGAGGACGCGGAGCACGGTGGCGACATCGCCGGGCTGGTCCAGCCGGACACCGGAGACGGTGCGCTTGGCCCGGCTGATGCGCTGCGCCATGGTCGCCTCGGGCACCAGGTAGGCCTGGGCGATCTGGCGGGTGGTCAGTCCGCCGACGGCGCGCAGGGTGAGGGCCACCGCGGATGACGGCGTCAGTGACGGGTGGGCGCAGAGGAAGTAGAGCCGGAGCGTGTCGTCCACCGCGGGCGCGGGGCCGGGCGTGGGTTCCTCGTCGAAGCGGACTTCGCGCCGGCGGCGGGCGGCGTCCGCGCGGGTCGCGTCGAGGAACCGGCGCCAGGCCACGGTGACCAGCCAGCCCTTCGGATCCCGGGGAGGGCCGGCCGGCCAGACGCGGAGCGCCTCGACCAGCGCGTCCTGCACGGCGTCCTCGGCCGCCGCGAAGTCGGCTCCGCGGCGGACGAGGAGGGCGAGCACGCCCAGGGTGAGGCTCCGGAGCAGGGCCTCGTCCATCGGTGAGGTCACTCCGTGATGGTGGGGGGCGCGGTCAGGAACGGGCGCAGTTCGAGCCACTCGTGGATCGGCTTCCCGCCCGCGCCGGGGGCGGCCGACAGCTCTCCGGCCAGTTCGACGGCGCGCTCGTGGCTGTCGACGTCGATCACCATCCAGCCGGCGATGAGGTCCTTGGTCTCGGCGAACGGGCCGTCGGTGACCGGCGGGCGCCCCTCGCCGTCGTACCGGACCCACGACCCCTCGGGGGCGAGTGCCTGACCGTCGACGAACTCGCCGGTCTTCTCGAGCCGGGCCGCGAAGTCGTTCATGTACTGCACATGCGCCGAGATCTCTTCCGGCGTCCACCGGTCCATGGGGACGTCGTTGACCGCGGCCGGTGCGCCTCGGTAGTGCTTGAGCAGCAGGTACTTGGCCATCGTGCTTCTCCTCGGTGCGGGTGCGGCCCATTGTGGTCGCGTTCACTGCAGGGACGGAGCCCGTCACGGGTTCTCGACATCGACGGGCGATTTTTTTCGCTCTTGTAGAGGAACCGGGGCTCGTACCCCGCGCGGGCCGGCCGGTGGCTCTGCCGACCGGCCCATCCGGTCAGTCGTTACGATGACCTCCGCTGCGGCGCCATGTCAGGGGCATGCCGCCGCTTCGGCGTACCACGTCGGGGCAGGCAGCGCAGAAACATACACACGGGGGATCAATGGCCGGCGATTCCGGATACCACGTCCAGCAGGGCGGCATGGACGCCGAGGCGAACAAGCTCGACGCGGCGGGAGACGATACCGGCGACATCAAGAGCGCCATGGCCGACGCGGTCTGCTTCGACGACGACGTGCTCGGCGGCTCCGATTCCGGCCCCGCCTACCGGTCGTTCTCCACGGCCTGGCAGCAGGAAACGAAGAACCTGGAGAGCGCGCTCCACGAACTCGCCGGCAAGGTCCGGGCGTCCAAGGGACATTACGACCAGGCCGATCACGAGGTCATCTCCCAGGTCGGCGGTGCGGCGGGCTCGGGGAACCCGTCATGGACGACCAGGCCGGCTCCCGTGTCCGACCGGTCCCCCTTCGGCTGAGCCGGAGCGGCGACGGTCCGCCCGGTCCGCAGACTTCCTTCCGACGACACCGCACACAAAGGTCTTTTCCTCCCCGTTGGCTGAGCAGGGATCCACCACCGAGCGCCGCGCCGCGCTGGAGGCGTGCTACAAGCAGCTCCTCGACTGCGACGACAAGAACGAAATGATCGATCTGATCAACTCCGCCCTCGCGGTCCCGGCCCCGGTCGGCTCCGCCGGCACGCTGGAGCTGCTGGGCAAGCGCTACCGCACCCAGTCCAAGAACGCCGAAGAGGTCGCCCACAAGGTCGACCAGGTGGCGACGTCCGGCCTGCCGGAGGTCTGGGTGGGCAAGGCCGGTGTGGGGGCGACCGAGGTCGTCCAGGCCGCCTCCCGGGCGGCCGCGCAGATGGCCGAGGCCCTGCAGAAGGGCGGCAAGGCCCTGCTGACCCTCAGCGACGCGGTCGGGGCAGCCCAGAAACTGGACGGGACCGGCCGCGGCCAGCTGCACGAGGCGCTGTCCATCCTCGGGCCCGCGGACGGCTTCTTCGACGACATGGTGGACACCGACGAGGAGGACGACGCGATCTTCCGGGCCGGCACGGCGGCCTGTGCCGGCGTCGAGAAAATGCGTTCCGCGGCCCGGTCCGCCGACGACGCGGCCCGCGCGGCCGCCCGCGACCTCAACAAGTTCGCCTCCGAGGCGCGGTCGGGCAAGATGCACACCAGCGGCCTCTCCGCCGCCGACAAGCTCGTTCTCGCCGACACCGCGGGCATCTACGGCCCGGCGGAGATGAACGAACTGCTCAGCGCGAACGACCTGGAGCGCTCGGGCCGGTACATGGAGAAGATGAACGCCAAGGACCGCGCCGAGTTCGACACGATGCTCGCCGACTCCAAGTCGCCGCAGGAACGCGCCTACTTGGTGAAGGCCCTGGCCGCGGGCTACGACCTGGACGCCGTGTCGGACTTCCGCGAGAAGATCCACGGCAAGGACCCGGGATGGCTCCAGCGGCACCTCACACCGGTGTCCACCGCCGGCGACAGCATGAACGACGAGGGACGCGCCAAGGACGGCAGGAACAACAACACCGACGACCAGGCCTTCGGCGACGAACGGTGGTCGCAGGACGGGAACACCTGCGTCCCGTCCTCCACGGTGAGCGCCCGGGCCATGGTCGACCCCGTCTACGCCCTGGGGTTGACCGGCGGCCCCTCCGGGCAGGAGGACGACCCCGACGCCTTCCGCGACCGCTTGGGCGCCGAACAGCAGCGGGTGCACGACGAGGGCGACGGGGACTACGACTACGACTTCCCGTTCTCCCGGCACCCCGACGGTATGGACAACGACGGCAAGACCACCGTGGTCAACAAGGAGATCAGCCCGCACACCGGTGCGTCGTACGACTTCCAGGAGACCAGGAGCGCCGATGCCCGCCGCGACGTGCTGCCGGACATCGAGAAGTCCGTGGCCGACGGCAAGCCGGTGCCGATCGGCGTCGAGGGGTACAAGGACGGCGACCGGACCGGCCACGCGATGATGATCATCGGCCAGGAGGGCGACAAGCTCCAGGTCTACAACCCCTGGGGCACCACCACCTGGGTCAGTGAGGACGACTTCGTCAACGGCCACATGGGCAAGGCCTCCGACGACCGCATGCCCGACGCCTACGCCGTCCATCTGCCCGCCGACTGAAGCGATCCATGATGCGCACACACCTCCCGCACGCCGCCCTTCGCCGGGTACTCGTACCGGCCCTCGCCACGCTCACCGCCCTGGCCGCGCTCACCGGGTGCGGTCTCTTCGGCCCCGCCACCTATGACCGGGACGAGACCGCCATCGAGGCCGGCCCGGGCGAGGAGTTCACCCTGTCGGTTCCCTCCAACGCCTCCCTGGGCGAACGCTGGTACGTGGCCGAGCCGAAGCCCGCCGCGGGTGTGGTGCGTGCGGCAGGCGAGGACCAGGAGAACCCGGGGCGCGATGCGGACGGGGCGGACGGCGGCAGTCAGCTCTTCCGCTTCAAGGCCGTCGGCCGGGGAAGCACCCGGATCCGGCTGATCCACTGCCCCGTGCACGCCTGCATCGACAAGGGCGAGGACTCGGCCACGGCGTCCCCGCCGCCCTCGCCGCCCCCCGGCTCCACGGTCGCGCCGGCACCCGTCCGGCCGACCTACCACACCTACACCGTCACCGTGAAGTGACCGATTCCGAGACAGGTATGCATCCCACCCCTCCCCCAGGCAAGACCGACGACGAACTCGCCACGCTCGATGTCACGGCGCTGCTGCGCTACGGCATCGGGTTCGGCGGCTCGCACCGCACCGCGCTCTTCGGGGACGGTGCGGTGGGCGCCGCCGTCGTCCTCGACCGGCAGGGCGTCCTTCCGCGGGCGGTCGCCTTCCTCGCCGAAGTCGTCCGCAGCGGCGGCACCGGCTATGCCGCGGCGCTCCCCGAGCCGGTGCCGGGCGACGCCGCGGCAGCACTGGTGCGTGGCTGGCTGCAGTCGGCCGCATCCGTGGTGCGCACCGTGGACGGTGACCAGGAGGTCGCCCGGTGGCTGGAGTCCGTCGCTGCCCTCATGGCGCTCCGGCTCACGTACCGGAACAGGACCGCGGGGCCCGGCGACGGCTGAGCCGACGACGGCCGCTTACCTTTCGGAGTCCACCGGGGCGACGGGCTGCCCGGCGGCCCGGCTCCGTGGCGCGGCTTCCGGGGCCGGGGACGGCGCCCTCCCCCGCATCCGCGTCACCGCGACGCCGGACAGGCACAGGAGGCCGCCGCAGAGCGTCAGCAGGCCGGGGACCTCGCCGGGGAACAGCCACGACAGCCTGCCCAGGGCGAGCGCCCCCGGCCCGAAGTGCGCGGCGGCGTTGCGGATCACGATGAACGCCGAGGCCCACAGCAGCACGGTGACCAGGGCCGCGGCGATCGCGCCCGTCCGGCCCGCTCGCGGAGCCGGCCGCGCCGGCCGCTGGCGGTGTTCCCGCCTGTCGGCTCATGATGGTGTCCTTCCGGAGTCTCTTGGTGCGAGGCGCGGCGAGATCGGCCGTTCGCTCGATTTCGGGTGGCATCGGATTCCTTCGGGTGGCACCGGCCTCTTCTTACGGCGCAGCATTCCGACCGCGATTCCGACGACGACAAGAGCTGCGGCACAGAATGTCACCGGGGTCATGCGCTCGCCCTGGAATACCCAGGCGGAGGCCAGGCCGAATACCGGGACGAGCAACGAGAACGGGGCGACGGTCGGTGCGTCGTAAATCCGCAGGAGGTATCCCCACGTGGCGAATCCGAACAGCGTCGCTCCCCACGCCACATAGAGTGCGGCGCCCAGCCCGCCGAGGTTCATCTGCTGCAGCGCCCGCAGGTCCGCGTCACCGCCCTCGAAGAGCACGGAGAGGAGCGCGAGCGGGACGGGCGGGACGACACTCACCCAGACCATGAACCGGAAGGCGTCCGGCGAGCCCGCCTTCCGCATCGCGATGTTCGACAGACCCCAGCACGCCGCCGCGCCCACGACCAGCAGAAATCCGGTAAGCGTGCCGGACGTCGAGTCCAGTCCGGCCAGCACGATGCCCACCGAGGCAAGGACCGTGCCGACGATCTGCACCCGCCGGGCGCGCTCCTTCAACAACACCGCGGCGAACAGCACGGTGAACACCGCCTGGCTCTGGAGGACCAGGGAAGCCAGTCCCGGGGGCAGTCCCGCATGCATACCGAGGAACAGCATGCCGAATTTCATGATGCCGAGCGTGACCCCGACCGTTATCACCCAGCGCCAGGCCACCCGGGGCCGTCCGACGAAGAAAACCGCGGGGAGTGCGGCCAGGAGAAATCGCACGGCGGAGAAGAGAAGCGGCGGAAAGTCGCGCAGCCCCACGTCGATCACCACGAAGTTCGCACCCCATACGGCGGCGACCGCCACTGCTAGTGCCACGTGCACGGGCTTCATGTCAATTACTCCTGGGAGCGCTCTTCTTCGGGATGTCCCATCACAACAGCCGCCGCTCGAAAGGACCAGCGAAGGTTTCTGAAGGTGGGGTATTAGCATCGCTTCATGTTCGACCTCAATCGCCTGCGTGCGCTGCGCGCCGTTGCCACCCACGGCTCGGTGACGCGTGCGGCGGCCGCTCTGGGCTACACGCCGTCCGCCGTCTCCCAGCAGATCGCCAAGCTGGAGCGCGAGACCGGTTCCCCCCTGCTCGACCGGCAGGGCGGCAAGGTCGGCCTCACGCCTGCGGCCTGGCTGCTCGCGGAGGCGACGGACGAGGTCAACGCCGTGCTGGAGCGGACCCGTTCGCGGCTGGAAGAACAACGTGACCAGCCCACCGGTCAGCTGGTGCTCGCCACGTTCCCCACCGCCTGCCGCGGCTTCGTCGCCGCCTCCGTCGCCGATCTCGCCGGGCGCCACCGCGCCCTGGACTGCCGGTTGGTGGAGTGTGACCCCCACGTCGCCAGCAGCCTCGTCGTACGGGGCGAGGCGGATCTCGCGGTGGTGCACGACTGGCACAACACCCCGCTGACGCTTTCTGCCTCGCTGTCCGTCACCGAACTGGGTGAGGACATCGCCGACATGGTCCTTCCCGAAGGGCACCCGCTCGCCGACCGGGACATGGTGACCCCGTACGACCTGCGAGGGGAACGCTGGATCGGGCACGGTCCCGGCGCCATGTGCCATGAGTGGCTGGTGCGTTCCTTCTCCGACCTCGGCATCGAACCGGACGTTGCCTACAGGGTCGAGGAGTTCGAGTCCCAAATAGCGCTGCTGGCAGCGGGGTTGGGCGTCGCCATGCTGCCCCGGCTCGGCCGCGGCACCCTGCCGCCCACCGTCCGTGTCGTCCCGATGTGCCCCGCGCCCTCCCGCCGGCTGTCGGCCGTCTGGCGCTCCCAGGCCGACCGCAGGCCTGCTGTGCACGCCGCCTTGGCGGCGTTGCGCGGGCGTTGGCCGGGTGCGGATGCCCGCCGGCCGGGCGCGTATTCCCACCGGCCGGACCGAGAAGCCGATTCTCCGGTGTGCCCGTCAGGCGAAGGAACCGGTCAGCTGAAGTAGGCGGTCAGACCGCGCAGGCCAGGGGCGAACACGCCGTCCCTGAATGCTCCGGTCAGTTCCTCGGCGACGGCAGGAGCGCAGTCGAAGGTCAGGGTCCATTCGACGACGGATTCGCCGGTGCTGGTCAGCGGGATGACACGCAGGGTGGAGCGGTAGCTCTGAACGGGGTACGGGGACTCGACGATGTCATAGGTCAGCGACCGTGTGTGGTCATCGAGCGCGACGAGGCTCTCCGAGATCTTCTCTCCCCTGAGGAGCGTCAGGGTGCGGACGCCGCCGACGCGGTCGGGGGCATCCCCGTCCCGCAGTGCGCTGTGCGTGACGCCGGGTTGCCAGGCGGGCAGACCGTTGAAGTCCCGGATGAGGCGCCATACGGCGGTGGCGTCGGCCGGTATCACAGCGCTGGCACGTGTTTCGGGCATGGAGAGTCCTTGGAGGTCGGGCTGCGGTGCGAGAGGGCCAGGTGGTGTGGACCATCCGGTCGGTGCGGTGGTGTCCGGTGACCGGGCAGGTCCGGCGGGTTACGAGGTCCGGCCGGTCCGTGTCCGGGGGCCGGTGGTGTGTTCGTCCAGCCACTGGAGGACCGGCTGCAGGGTTTGGTCGGAATTGGACTCGTAGATCAGGCCGTGGCCGTTGCCGTGGATCCCGTGGTCGGGCAGGTGGAGGTGTTCCGCGGCTGCGCCGGCCGTGGTGAGGAAGTCGACGATTGCCGGTGCGTAGGTGGCGAAGACCGCGGTCTCACCGGTGACCACCGCCACCGGGACGCCGGCCAGGGCGGGAATACGGAGAGTCGCGGGGTCGGCGGCGGCGACCTCGTCGGCAGTGGTGCGCGGCGGGTCGTAGGTGAGCGGGGCTGCCGTCAAGCCCCAGTGGAGCGTTCCGATGCCGTGGGTCTCGGCGAAGGGCGGCCCCATGGGTTCGACGCTGACGATGGCGGCGACGTGGCCGGGGCGCCGGTCGGCCAGCAGCCAGCCGTCGGGGCCGGAGGCGGAGTGGGTCATCACGATGGCGGGGCCGATCCGGTCCAGCAGGCGGGCGAGCCGGTCGGCATCCATCTCCTGAGAAGCGGCAAGGTCGGCGGGCAGCGGCCCGAACGGGGCGATGAAGGCGTCCCAGGCATCGTCGTCGGCCGGGTCGAAAGGCCACTGGGTCTGCGCTTCGGCGGTCTCGGACGGGAAGAAGACGCGCCGGCCCTCCTCGTAGGAGAAAGGCTGTCCCATGGGGCCGATGATGTCGCAGTGGTAGGGCGAACGGCCGTGTCCGGGGCGGTCGACGACGAGAACCGCGTACCCGGCCTCGACCAGGCGCTGGGCCCAGCCAGGCCGTCCGTCCGGGGTGTCGAGCCACTCGGTGCCTTGAAGGGTTCCGCCGTGCACGAGGATGACGGGGTAGGGCTGCGTCACCTTCTCAGGCGCCTCCCAAGCGACGAACATCGGCCCGCGCTGGTAGTTGCCGTGGTCACCGGTGACACGTTCACCCGGGATCCAGAAGTGCCCGCGGCGTGAGGTCCTGACGGGGGTCCCGGCCCAGAAGGGCTGGGGGGCAGTGTGAGGAGACATGAGACCTTCTCGTTCGTGGGTCATGGTGCGCAGAGGGGAGGTATGAGCCCTCGGCGTAGGGTCTGCACGGGCGGCCGCATGAGCGGGCGGGTGCCGAAGGCTCAGGCTGCTCCGATCAGCTCGGAACGCTGCTCAGAGCGCTGTCCGGCAGCTCTGAGGCAGGCTTGCGGCAAGGCAAGGCAAGGCAAGGCTGTGGCCTGGTCGCCGACGCGCCCGCGGCACGGTCGACCGACCGTTCACGCCGTCTCCCGCCCGGCATCCGTCAGCATGGTGATCTCTTCCGGGCCGAGCGTGAGGTGTGCGGCGGCGAGGTTCTGCTCAAGATGGGTGACGCGGGAAGTGCCGGGAATGGGCAGCATGTTGTCGCTACGGGCCAGCAGCCAGGCCAGTGCCACTTGCGCCGGTGTGGCGTCATGGCGGCGGGCCAGACGGTCCACCGGCCCGCCCTGCCGGGCGAGTTCCCCGGCGGATACGGGTGCCCACGGCATGAAGCCGATGCGTTCTCGGGCGCAGTACTCCAGGACATCCTCGCTGGAACGGTCGGTGAGGTTGTAGCGGTTCTGGACGGTGGCGATCGAGGCGATGCGCCGTGCCTGCTCGATCTGGTCGACGGTCACCTGGGACAGGCCGATCGCGACGATTTTGCCCTCGTCCTGGAGGTTCTTCAGCTCGCCGACCTGTTCCTCCAGCGGAACCTCGGGGTCGACGCGGTGCAGCTGGAACAGGTCGATGTGGTCCAGGCCGAGCCGCCGCAAGCTCATCTCGGCTTCCTGCCGCAGGTAGGCAGGACGTCCTACGGGCGGCCACGCTCGGGGGCCGAGGCGTACGGGGCCCTGTGCCGTTTCGATGGCGTCGGGGCCATTGCGGGTCAGTCCGGCCTTGGTGGCGATCAGGACGTCATCGGGGTAGGGATGGACGGCCTCCCGGATGATCTCCTCGCTGATGTAGGGGCCGTAGGAGTCGGCGGTGTCGATCAGTTGGACGCCCAGTTCCAGAGCGCGCCGCACCACCCGGACGCACTCGGCACGGTCGTCCGGCTCGCCCCAGATGCCGCGTCCGGTCAACCGCATCGCGCCGAAGCCGAGCCTGGCCACCTTCTTCCCGGCGATGTCGAAGGTGCCGCAGTCAGGTGCGATCGGGGTGCTGGTCGTCATGGATATATCCCTCATCGCCGTATCCCTCATCGGTGTATGCCTCAAGGGCGTATGCCTCGTTTTCTTCGGCGGGTGGCAGGCTCGTCCGGCGCGTCCTGGCCGTGCCGTCCTGGGCGGGCCGGTGCGTAGTGCCACCGGCTGTGTCGTCCGCGGCGAGCGATCGCAGCAGGCGCAGCGAGTCGGCGCTGGGGCTGCCGGGACGGGCTGAGTAGACGAACAGTTGCTGTCCGGGAGCGCCGGTGACGGTGAAGGCTTGGTAATGCAGGCGCAGTTCGCCGACCTGTGGGTGCCACAGGCGTTTGTCCTCGCTGGTGCGGGGCCGGACTTCGTAGCGGGCCCAGAGCGTGGCGAACGCCGGACTGTGCCGCGACATCTGCCCGATGACCTCGGTCACGCGCGGATCGTCGGGAAACGGGGACGACAGTGCCCGCAGGTTTCCGACGGCCCCTTGCGCAGCGTGGTCCCAGTCCAGGTAGAACTCCCGGGCAGCCGGATCCAGGAAGATCATTCGCGGCAGATTGTCGATGACGGCGAAGCTGCAGTACAGCTGGCGGGCCACCGGATTGACGGCCAGGAAGTCCAGGGCCGGGCTCACCACACATGCCGCAACCTCCACGAAGTGGTCCATCAGCTCCAGCAGTTGCGGGCTCACCTCTGAGGCAGGGGCCGACGGAGCGCTCTGCGGTGCCGGCAGAGCGAGCCGGAACAGGTGCGCTGCCGCGGCCTCGTCCAGGCGCAGGGCACGGGCGAGTGCGTCCAGCACCTGATCCGAAGGGTGCCGTTCGCGGCCCTGCTCAAGCCGCATGTAGTAGTCGGTGCTCACGCCGGCCAGCAGCGCGACTTCCTCGCGCCGCAGCCCCTTGACCCGGCGCACGGTATGGGACACGAGTCCCGCCTCATCCGGGGAGATGAGATCGCGGCGGGCACGCAAGAAGTCCCCCAGGTCGTTGCTGCTCATGTGCTTCACGCTAACTGCGCGCACGATGAGGAACGTGGGTGTCGTACACCCACCCGGGGTCCCTCTGCACGGCCACGCCCGCGTGTTCGACGGAGCACCGACTCGATCGGCGCACATGTCACGACCCTGAGCGGATCCGCGTCGCGGACCTGGCAACCGCTCACTCCTCGGCGTCCGGTCGCCGTCGCCCTCACCGGCGAAACAGCAATCCCTACGGGATCTCCGGGCGAACAGGTCGGTGACGGGGACGCTGCCGAGCTCTCCGCTCGCCGCTCCGTGGTCTTTGACCGCTGCGCCCGGCGAACGACCGCCGCGACAGCGGCACGCCCGAAGCGCTCACATCCGAGATGCTCACGGACGGCGGTGTGCTTCGTCGGCGCGGCCACCGGCGCCCAGGAGTCCGGTCGCCTCGAAGGGGGTGCGGGCCGCCAGCCGGGGAAGCTCCCGCCGTGAGAGCCGGGTGACGACGACGGGCAGGGCGGCACGTACCGCCTGTGCCGCACGGAGCCAGGCCGGTACGTAGACGGCGGCGGCACGGCGTTCCACGGCGGTGACCAGCCGGGCGGCGACCCACTCGGCCGGATAGACCTTCCTCGCGGGCGGGGGCATGTGGGCACGGAGTTCGCGCAGCACGGGGTGCTGGTCCGCGTCCCGGATCATGTCGGTGTCGGTCCAGTTCAGATAGGCGATTCCGACGCCCACGCGCCGAGGGGCGAATTCGGCACGCAGCGAGTGCGCGAAGGATTCCACCCCGGCCTTGGAGGCGCAGTAGGCGCTCATCAGGGGAGCGGCTCCGATGGAGGCCGTCGAGGCGATCTGCAGGAGGTATCCGTGTGTGGCGAGCAGGTCCGGCAGGAAGGAGCGCGCGGTGATCGCACTGCCGGTCAGATTGACCTCGATCACCCGGCGCCAGGTTGCCGGATCGGACTCGGCGAAGGGCCCGCCTTCGGCGATCCCGGCGTTCGCCACGACGACGGACGCCGGACCCAGGCGGTCGCGGACTTCCCGCGCCACCTGCCGCATGGCGTCGTCGTCGGTGACGTCGACCGCCCAGCAGCCCGATGCTGCCGGAAGGGACGACGCCACTCGGCGCAGTGCCGCTTCCTCCCGCCCCAGCAGTGCCACCCGGGCCCCTCGCCGGGCCAGCTCGCGGACGATTTCCTTCCCCAGACCGCGCGCGGCTCCGGTCACCACCGCGGTGTGTCCGTAGAGAGCGTGCGGTCGCCGCGAGCCGGCCATCGAACGCGGTCGCGGTGGACGCGGCGAGAAGGGCATCGAGAACTCCCCACTCCTGACGACAGGCGGTCGGGCTGCTTTCACGTTTCACGGTAGGCGCGTCGGGGCACCGGCGCGCGCCGCGCAGCGGGCCGCCATGGTGCCGGCCGTGGTCGTCCCGTCCGGCGGACCGCTTTTCGGTACCTTGCGCGAACGGGTGGCACGTTGTGCGTACGCATGCCAACCTTCTGTAATCAGTCGGCGGCTGCCGTTGCCGTCGCCGACAGCACGGCGGCCGTCATCCCGGTCGCCGGCTGCACAGTCCGCCTGCAGATCCGCGCCCTGCAGCGTCGCTGTCTTCACGGGGGGCCGAACAGCGTGAAGGAACGTCCGTTGGGGATACAGGGCATCGAGGCCCTGTACGAGGAGTGCCGCAGCCGGCTGCAGGACGACACAGCCGCTCCCGGCGGGCGCGGGCTTCCCACCGTCGTCCTCGTCGGACCGCGGGGCAGCGGCAAGACCACCGTTCTGAACTGGCTCGGCTACCTCGGATCACGGCGCCCGCACGCCTACTTGGACTTCGGCTCCGCCACGCCCCGCAGACCCCATGAGGTCGCCGGCCGTCTGGCGTACGGGCTGTCGCACCGCTTTCCCCGGCAGACCCCCCTGGTCTTCCCGCGGCTGACGCTGGGACTGGCCGTGGTGGCCCCCGAGCTGTCGCTGGACGCCACGGATCCCGAGCGGGCCAAGAAGCAGTTGCGCCAGGCGCTGCGCGGCCCCCAGGAACCCAACGTCGCAGGCGACCGGGTCGCCGCGGTGGCCGGGTTGCTGCAGGACCTCAACCTGGTCCGGATCCCCGGCGTCAGCCTGCTGGCCAGCCTCATCCGGCAGCCGCCCAGTATGCCGCTGCGGGTGACCCGGCACACCGGGTTCGCCTGGTACGCCGGCCCGCTGGCCGCCCTGGACGCGCTCGTCGAACTCAACCAGCTGAGCAAGAGCGAGGAGCCGGCGGACCGGGCCACGGTGGACCGGCGATTGTGCGAGGCGTTCCTGGCCGATCTGCGCGGTGAGTACGCGCGCCGACGGCGCGACCGCAACTGCGTCGTCCTGCTGGACAACATCGATGCTCCCGGCGGGCGCGAATTCCTGGACCTGCTCATGGAACTCCGGGACGCCGGCGGGCAACCGGATCCGCTCCTGGCCGTGGCCGCGGCGTCGAACGTCGGCCGGGTGCCGGCGATGTTCGCAGCCGGGCCTGCGGGAGTGCGGCTCCGCACCCCCGAGCAGGCCTGTTACGCCGACTGGGAGCAGGCCGTTCCGGACCCGCCGCCGGACCGCTCCTGGCGCTGGTACTGCGTCCAGCTGCGCGGTCTGACCGCCGGCGAGACCGCCCAGCTCGGCACGAACATCGCCGCGCGGCTGCCGGAGGCACCGCTGCTCGCCCACCGGCTGACTGGCGGGCATCCGTGGAGCGTCCGGCAGCTGCTCACTGCCTCGGCGCGCCTGGTGGGCCGCGAGGAACCGGAGAAGCTGCTGCGCGCGGTGCTCTCCGGCACCGCGCCGTCCGCGGAAGGCGCCGACGGGGGACCGCTGCTGGAAGAGGAGGCGCGGCAGTACCTGCTGCGCGATCTGACGGATGACCAGCACCGTGCGCTCGTCGAGTGCTGTGCCGCCCGCGAGTTCGATGCCGCCTGCGACGCGGGGCTCCTCGACCGCTTCGCGTTGCACACCCGCGATTCGCTGGCCCGGGTGGTCGCGACCCGACTATGGCTGACCGATCCGGTCCCCCAGGATGCCGAGGCCCGCGGTGGCCGGGGCGGCGGATATCTGGAGGGCGTCCATCCGCAGCCCTTGCGCGGCGGCTCCGTCCTGCATCCGTGGCTGCGCCTGCTGCTGTTGCAGGAGCTGGCCGCCCGCCCGGACCGCTGGAGCGCCGTCCACGAGCAGTTGCGCACCTGGCACGCCCACCACGGCCACCCGCTGGAAGTGCTCTACCACTCCCTCGCGCTGCACCGGGTGGACGACGTCGTCGAGCATCTCGCCCGGCGCCTGGTCGAACTCTCCGACACCGGCGTCTGGTTGTACGAGCTGTACACGATCACCGCCGCACCCCTTCGGGAACCGGTGCTGCCGGAGCAGCCCGCCACGCTGCGTCTGGAGCAGTTGGCCGCCGACCTCGCACCCCGCTCGTTCGCCGAGCACACGCCCCTGACCCTGCTGGTGGTCGGGCTGTGGCTGGCGTCCGATCCCCGCAACCGGCTGCCCGGTACGCATCCCGAGCTCAACCGGACCGTCAACGCGATGCTCCAGGACCTTGCCATGCGCTCCGTCCCCCGCCGGATCGGGCTCATGCACGAGGCCGCGAAGTACGTGTGAGCACCCCGCAGCACCCCGTCCCTAGGAGCCGGCACCATGCATCTGCCCCCGCAACCCGCCGACGCACTCCCCCCGTGGTGG
Source organism: Streptomyces lydicus (assembly GCF_004125265.1). Lineage (GTDB taxonomy): Bacteria > Actinomycetota > Actinomycetes > Streptomycetales > Streptomycetaceae > Streptomyces > Streptomyces lydicus_C. The sequence goes on along the minus strand of NZ_RDTE01000003.1, from coordinate 7,872,867 downwards.
AAGGGGTGGCGAGGAGTCGCCGCCCTCGTACTCGCACTGGCGCTGACGGCCGGCGGGCTCTGGTTCCTGTGGCCGGCGCGGGAGGACACCAGCTGCGCGGCGGACCAGCCGGGGCTGCACTGGGACGGCACCGGCCCGCAGCGCGAGTGCGTCGGCCTCACGGACGAGAAGGCCTTCGCCTTCGACCCCCGTCTCAAGGGGATCACCGACCGGATCGCCCAGGAGAACCGACGCGTCCGCGCCCAGTGGGAGCATCCCGCCTCCGGAAAGAGCCGGCTGCCCTACGTCAAGGTCGGCGTCCTGATGCCGATGACGGAGAGCGACACCAGCGCGCTGCCCCTCGCCGAGATCCGCACCGCTCTGGAGGGCGCCTTCATCGCGCAGTGCCGGGCGAACGCCTGCCCCGAACTGTCCACGACCAGCTCCACCGGCATCCAGGGCAAGACGCCGCTGATCCAGCTCGTGCTGGCCCATGAGGGGCGTAACGAGACGCACTGGAAGCCGGTGGTACGGCAGTTGGCCGGTCTGGTCGGCGACGAGCATCCCCTGGTCGCCGTCACCGGCATGGGCGTCAGCATCCCGGAGACCCAGGCGGCCGCCACTGAGCTCAGCCGGCTGAAGATCCCCGCGATCGGTGCGGTCCTGACCGCCACCGACCTCAACTCACCACGCCTGTTCAAGGTGTCGCCGTCCAACGTCGACTACGCCAAGGCGCTCCGCCGGTACCTGGACCACTCTCCGCTGGCGGGGCACCGCGGCTACCTCGTCTTCGACAGCCGGGACGACAACTACGTCAAGACCATGCGCACGGCGTTCGACGAGGAGTTCAGCGATTACATAGGCCGGCGGCGCGCCTCGTTCGTCGGCACGACCGGCCACAACCCCGCGGGCGTCCCGCGGCTCTTCTACAACGCCGTCAACAACATCTGCCTGACCAAGGCGCAGGTGATCTTCTACGCCGGGCGGGACCGCGATCTCGCCGACCTCATCCGTGCCCTGTCCACCCGCAGCCAGTGCGGTCACGACGCGCCGATCACGGTGATGACCGGGGCCACCGGGGCGTTCGCGCAGGGGCAGCAGGTACGGAGCCTGCTCAGGGACAACAAGATCACCATCCTGGACGTCTCGGCGACGAGTCCGGCCCAGTGGGCCCGTGGCGTCCATGCCCCGTCCGGTTTCAAACCGTTCCACCAGGCCCTGCGGGACCTGCAGTTCCCCGACTCGGTGATGGACGACGGATACGCGATCATGCACCACGACGCCGTGCTGACCGCGGTCTGGGCCACTCGCAACGTCACCGGCCAGACCGGCAAGGAGGCACCCGACGTCCAGGACGTCTACAACGAGGTCACCAATCTGCACGACGCGAGCACCGTTCCCGCGGCCGGCGGAGAACTCAGCTTCGACGACGCCTCCCACGGCTGGCCGCACAACAAACCGGTTCCGGTGATCCGACTGCCCGAGCCCCTCAAGGATCCAGGACCGCCCTATCTGGTGCCGTGACCCGGGCCTGAGCAGGGGAACGCCGGCGTACTCCCCGAGCAGGGCAACGCCGGCGTACTCCGCGCGCACGTGAGACGGCGTCAACTTTGTTGGTTAAACTTTCCAATACCGACGCGGCGGTGGCGGCGTCCAGGGCAAGGGGAGCTCGATGGGTAACGGACTCAAGGCGGACATCGGGTCGTTGCGTACGGGCGGCACCGATTTCGACCGGATCGGTAAGGACTACCAGTCCCTCGTCGACACGCTGCAGAGCGGTCTGACCTCCCTCGAAGGCCAGGACACACCGCCGTGGGGGGACGACGAGCTGGGGGAGAAGTTCGGCGTCGTCTACGAAGGCCTGCGCGACGGCATGTACGAGTCGATGGGCCACCTGGCATCGAAGCTCCAGGAAATCGGCGGCGGGCTGGACAACATGGCCAAGAACCATGAGGCCGACGAAGACTTCAACGACTCCATGATGAAGCAGCACATCGCGAACGAAGAAGCGGAGAGCCGGCTGATCGCCCAGGTCAAGCGGCCCAGCGTTTAGCGCTTCGGTCTGCGGCCCGGTTCGTTGACGGGCCTTGTCACTGTTGCCTTGCCTTGCCGGGCCGGGTTCCACTCGGGCTTGGTCCCGCTCCGGGGCCGGCTCCGTTTCCGCTCCGGCTCCATTTCCACTCCGGCTCGGTTCCTGTTCGCGCTCGGCTACTGCTCTTGCTCGGCTCCTGCTCCCGCCCGGCACCTGTTCCGCCTCGATGACGTCGTCCTGACATATACCGACAGCCGATGACCGGTACGTACCCGAACCGCTGTACGTAACCACTCCTCCCTACGCGCCCAAGTCTCCCTACGTACCCGAGCCTTCGTACGTAGGCCAGACCTCGCCTCTGTACGTAGCCGACCTCTGTACATAGCCAGACCTCCGTACGCGGCCAGACCTCCGTACGTGACCACTCCTCCGGGTAAGCACCCGAACCACATCAGCCAAGGGGAACGCCGCCGTGTCGTTGATGCTGCCGGACGCACTTGAGTGGGTCCTGGAAATGCTGGGGTTCAACTGGCCCACGGCGGACGAGGACAAGTTGATGGACTCCGCCCAGAAGTGGCGGGATTTCGCGTCCGGGGTGGAAGATCTCCAGTTCCGGGGCGTCAAGGCGGCCGGCGATGTGATGTCGCAGAATTCCGGCGACTCCATCGACGGTTTCCACACCACATGGGAGAAGTTCGCGGGCGGCTCGGGTTACTTCGCCGATGCCCGTAGTGCCGCGAACGCCATCGCCACCGCTCTCGACGCCGCGGCCGGACTCGTCATCGGGATGAAAGTCGCGGTGATCACGCAGTTGGCGATCCTCGCCGCAGAAATCATCGCGGCGCAAGCAGCGGCACCCTTCACCTTCGGGTTGTCCGAGGCAGCGGCCGTGGCGGCGACCACCGCGACCCGTGCGATCGTGCGGAAGATCATCAAGGAGGTCGCCAAGCAGCTGCTGGACGCGGCGATGGAAACGGCGAAGGAACCCGCCGTCTCGGCGCTGCAGGCCATGATCTCGGACGTCATCGCCCAGTCCGTGAACATGAACTTCGATGCGCAGAACGGCTTCGACCTCGGCCGTACGGTGAACAAGGGCGCCGAGGAAGGCGTCAACGCGCTCAAGAACTCCGGGCAGACGTTCGCCGAGTCGCTGCGGGACGGTGCGGGCGCCAAGGCCGGACATCACGTACGCAACGGACTGGAATCGGCAGCGGGGCACGGCTCCGACGCGGATTCCGGGCACGATTCCGCCCCGGACCCGGGCGGAAAGTCCGGTAAGGGGCTGTCCGGCGGTAGCGGCAGTAGCGGTGGTGAGACCAGTAGCGGTGCGGGCAGCGGTGGTTCGGGGACGGCGGATGCGTCTTCCCCGGGGGCCGACCCCGCTTCCGATGGCGGTCGGTCCCCGGACGGCGGGGGCCGTTCCCCGGACGGCGGCGGTCGGTCCGAACCTTCGCCTTCCGGCTCCCCGTCTCCGGATCAGCTGACTCCGTTCGACGCGGGATACCACGCAGCACAGAGCGGCGGCGAGGGCGGGGTCGGGGGCGATGCACCGTCGGGCTTCGCTGCCGACTCCTCGCACTCGTCGTCCACGCCACCGGTGTCCTCGTCCTCCCCCTCCTCCTCGCCCTCCTCGCCCTCCTCGTCCTCCTCGTCCCCGTTCTCCACGTCCTCGCCTTCGGCGTCCCCCGACTCAGGCCCCTCCCCCGATTTGGGTTCCTCCCCCGACGCCGGGACGGACACCACACCCGATGCCGCACCCAACGCCACGCCTGCGCCCGAACGGTCCCCGGACTCGGCAGACCGGCCGGAAGCACACGTCCCCTCCCCCTCGCCCGCACCCGACAACACCCCCGCAGGCCCGGATTCCTCTCCTTCGCCATCACAGAACGACAACGGCAACAACGGCAACAACGGCGAGAGCGGCGAGAGCGGAAACAGCGGCAACGAGAGCAGAAGCGGCAGCGACAACGGCACCGGGAGCGGGGGCCGGGGCGGGACGCCTTCGGCCGCCCCCATGCCTCATGCGGCTTCGTCGAACCCCTCGCCCGCTTCCTCGTACGGCTCGCCTCCGCAGCACAGCCCTCACCAGCCGCACGATGACAGCGACGTCACCATGCACAGGGACAGCGCGACCACTCTCGCGCCGCCCCCCTCCGGTGTGCCGGACACGTCGCATTCCGACGGCGATCCGTCCCGTCCGTCACCCGCCCAGACCTCGCCCTCTCCCGCGGCTGCCACCGCGCCGCCCGGCGTGGGCACGGGCGGCGGCCCTGTGCCCGCCCCGAGCGCCCCCGCCGGAGCCCATGCTCCCCCGGACACTCGGCCCGCCCCTGTGCCCCCGCGCTCCACACCGTCCGACAGCGGCACCCCGCACCGCGGCACGCCCACCAGGGGCCCCCGTACCGCGCCCTATGGCGATTCGCGCAGTACTCCTCCGCATCGGGGCCCGGGCACACCCGACCAGGCCTCGCGTCCCCGGCCAACGACCCCGCACGCCAACCCGCCCCGTACCGAGCAGCCGCGCGGCGACGAGTCGTCACCGCACAGGACGCAGACTCCGCCGCCGAGCACAGCGCAGGAGAACCACGGCTCCGACCAGCACGCTCCGGGACAGCCCACTCCCGGTCCGCAGCCCCCGCAAAGCGATGACACAACGCCCGCACCCGACCACAGCGCAGACTCCCCGGAGGCCCACGCCAAGGATCATCCGGCCCCCCACACCGACGACGGCCACACACCTGACGCCGAGTCCCACCCGCAGGATGACCGGCCCACCCTCGATGACATCCGCGCTGGTGTCCAGGAGGCCCCCGGCGGCCTGTTGCCGCCCGACACCGCGGATCAGCAGGCACTCGTCAACGCCATCCCCCGTCACGACGACGGCACTCCCCAACGCTTTCCCGATCCGTTCGGGGACTGGTCCCAGTTGCAGAACGACGGCGGGACGAATGTGCCGGGCCGGTCCAACAACTGTGCCGACTGCAGTCGCTCGTTCCTTGAGACCTGGTACGGAAACCCTCAGGTCTCGGCGCCCCGTACACCGGATCTCGCTGCGGACGGAACCCCGGACCACTGGTCGCCGGAGAAGGACGCCAACGAGAACATCATCGGCTGGACCGGTGCGCCGCACTCGTATGCGGGCACCAGCCCCGACGGGCATGCCGTGATCGCCCGTGACCTTCTGCAGGCCGGCCCGGGTTCTTCCGCGATCGTGCAGGTCAACTGGGACGGGGGCGGGGGCCACGCGTTCAACGCCGTCAATCACAACGGCCGCATTGTGTGGGTGGACACCCAGAGCGGCGAGGTGAGCGAGCAGCCCATCCACACCAAGGGCGCCACGGATGTCTTCTACATCCCGCTGGACGCCGACCGGAACCCGCTCCATCCCGCTCAGGATCCGGCGTCCGACTCCCACCCGTCGCAGGAGTCGGACCCGTCCCAGAAGTCAGACGCGTCGCAGGAGTCGGACCCGTCACAGGACAACCACGCCACCTCGGACGCGAGCGGTCCCGCCGACCACCCGGCCGGTGACGCCTCGCAGGAGTCACACGGGAACCACGACGTCCACGCGAGTAACACCGCGCCCCACACCCCCGCGGAGGGCACGCCGGACACCGGTCCCGGCAGCTCATCGGGCGGGCACGGCCAGGAGAACGGACACGGGCAGTCGTCCGGCCCCGAAGCTCCCGGCGGAAAGCGGAAGGCCAGCGATCCGCCCCCCACGGACCACCAGCCGTCCGGCTCGGGCGCCGGATCCTCGTCGGAGCACGGGAACAGCCACAAGAGGCCGCGAACGGAGCCGGACCACGACGGACTCGCCGCTCTGAAACTGGACGACGCCTCCTCACACCTACCGTCACCTGCGCCTCCGTCGCCGCCGGAGCCGTTGCCGTCGTCGCCGTCGCCGTCGCCGTCGCCGAAGAGCGATGACGACGCGATGGACGTCGACACGAAAGAGCCCTACTCCGACCCGCACGACCGCGGGGACAGCGATACCTCCGAACAGGAGCGGAGAGGCGATCGCACCCTCGACGCGGAGCCCGAGGGAGCCAAGGAGTACGGGATTGCGCCGGACAGGCTGCAGAACGAACTCCGGCGGGACCGGGACGTACACCGCGTTCCGCTCGACAACGTCCACGCACACCTGGACAGTTGGGCCAAGGACGGGAATCTGGCGGAGGTCCTGCGTGCCTCGACCGGTGATGCCACTCCCTCCTCACTCGATGCCGGCAAGGGTCCGCGCGCATTCACCCAGAGCGACCTGGAACAGCGGCTGCCCGGTTTCAAGGACCTGGAGCGCGGTGAACGGCTCGCGGTCGTTTCGTCCCTGGCCCGGCTCAGCGTCGGATTCCACGAACAGCACGGCGTGGGAAAGAATCCGGAGCACGTCGACAAGCCGTACCGCAAGGAGGGCGAGGGCGATCCCAAGCCGGAGAGCCCGGACAGTGCGGCCAAGAACTCGGATGAATCGCTCGGTGTGCGGGGACATCGCAAGAGCAGCGACAAACTGCTCAACGGCCTCAAACTCGGCACCATTCCCCCCAGCCTGAAGCACAACAGCCCCGACCTGACGGACCGCAACTATGCGGTACTGGAGGTCGAGGGCCCACCGCCCGGACGCGAGACGCACTATGTCACCGACTCCTCGGTGCCGGTGGGTGAGAAGTACGTTTCGGGCCGGCACTCGGAAAAGCATCTCGCCGAATGGCTCAAGCGGGTCAATGGGGGCAACGGGACCTACACGCCCAAGGCCGTCTATACGGAACGCGAGCCCTGCGGAATGGGGCAGGGCCATGCGAAGTGTTCCACGGTGCTGCGGGACAAGACCCTCGACGGCTCAAAGGTGTACTACAGCACGACCTATCGCACGGACCCGGCCGATGTAGCGGCAAAGAAGAAGCTCGACACGGAGAAGACCGTGGAGAAGAGGAAGGTCGACAAGATGAGTGCTGCCGATGTGCAGCAGAGCATCGCCGATCGCATCAACGCACGCTCGGACAAGTCCACCGAACGGGCCGCCAAGGAGATCGCGGCAGCACAGAAACTCAGCGAGGCGGACGCGCGCAAGGAACTCAAGAAGCTCATCGAGCGCGAATACAGCAAGCGGAAGGAAAATTCGACGACGGAGGAGAAGCAGGCCATGGTCCGGGAGATGGACCGGCACATCGAGCACCTGAGTGCGACCTGGCGGAAGATCCAGCCGAGTCTGAGTTGACCTGCTCCGCCGGCTCCGGGTACCGCCGGCCCGTACCGCGGTGGCGGTCCCGGGCCGGCGGCGCTACCGCGGCCGGTCCGGGACCGGGTGGCGGGGGCCCGTCCCGGCCCTCAGATGTCCAGCGCGCCCCTGAACCTGCCGTGCCCGACATCCGGGCTGGTCACAGCGAGCCAGCCATGGCCCACCCGGTCGAGCACTTCGACGGCCGTCGGCTGGATGGAGAGCCACGACGCCGCCTCCTCCGGGTCGCGGACACCTTCGGTGTACTCCGCGGCCTCTTCCGGGTCGTACAGTTCGTCGTCCTCGTCCTGCATCAGGTCCCGCTCGAACTCCATCGGCTCGCCGACCCATTCGGGATCGCCGTAGGTGCGGTAGCCACGTTTGTCCTGCCCGTTCTCCGCGACCCACCACACCCGTGCGCCGTGGTAATCGTCCACTGCGTAGAAATGCGCTTCCCGGCACCGGGCACTGAGTTTTTCGACGGCTTGCGCCCAATTACCGTTGAGATAGTCGGCACCGTAGACGAGCCGCCAGCCGTCGAATTCGGGCGTGATGAACACACGGTATTCCGTGGTGGTGGTGCCGTCGGCGCAACGGTGGTCGAGCGAATTCTCCTCGTGGACGGCGGCGGACACCCCCAGCGCAGTGGTGACCGGGCGCGCGTCGTGCAGCCCCAACGCCCCGACGATGTCCTGCACTTCCGCTCGTGGCACCGCCAGCCAGGACCCGGCCGGAAGGTCACCGGGCGTCTCGTCCAGCAGCTTGATCCGGACGAGTCGTTCGACGGCCGCCCGGTCGGCAGGGGCGAGGGCATCGGCGCCGCCGATACTCGCGAGGATGCGGAGTGCGGCCGGCCGCAGGCGGCCGGGGCCTTCACTGCGCACCCTCCTCAGGGGCTCGATCGCCGCGGTGCCAAGGCGCTCCAGGCACGCCTCAGCGGCCGATTGCCGGGTTCCTTCGCCGTCGACGATCAGCGGCAGAAGGTGCTCCACGGCCGGAGCACCGAGCGCGACCAGCCGGTCCGCCGCTGCCCTGCGCTCGTCCCGTTCCACGGCGCCCAGTTGACGTACCAGCGCGGCGATGTCCTCACTCATGGGAACGACCCTAGCCGAGCGGGTAATGCCCTGACCCCCGTAGGCGATTCCTTGGGCCGGGCGCTCAGTGCGGCGAGAAACTTGTCGAGGCCAGGCCTTCTCCGTGGATCTCGGACCTGCCTATGTTCCCCCCGGGGCTGCCGTATCGCGACCATCACGCACGTACCCCGGCCATCACACACCGGATACCGGATACCGGATACCCGGTACCGGCCACCTCTGCTTCCCTCCTGGAGGACCGCACCTTGGACAGCAACACCACTGTGAACTCCACCGACGCCGCCGACTCCACCGACTTTCCCCGCCAGTTCGCCCGCAGCCGCCGCTTCTCCCTCGGCGTGCCACGGCATTTCGCCCTCTCCCCCGACGGCAGCCGCGTGCTCTTCGTCCGCACGGTCTCGGGCACCGATCCCGTAGGCCGGCTGTGGCAGTACGAGAGCGGGACGGAACGGCTGCTGGCCGATCCGGCACTCCTGGTGGGATCCGGTTCCCGAGCGGTCCCCGAGGAGGAGCGGCTGCGCCGTGAGCGCGCCCGTGAGCGGTCCGTGGGCGTGGTGTCCTACGCGACCGACAGCGCCACCCGTCTCGTGGCATTCGCACTGTCCGGAGCTCTGTGGGCGGTGCACACCGACGGTGGCGCGCCGTTCTCCGTCCCGGCGGCAGGTCCGGTGGTCGACCCGCGCCCCTCCCCCGACGGGCGGCACATCGCCTATGTGAGCCGCCGCTGTTTCCACGTCGTCGATCTGACCGGTGCCGACCGCCGGCTGGCCGCCGCGGAAGGCCCGGACATCTCCTACGGACTCGCCGAATACGTGGCCGCCGAGTCCATGCACCGGATGCGCGGCTACTGGTGGGCGCCGGACAGCCGGCACGTCCTGGTGGCCAGGGCCGACACCGGCCCCGTGGAGCGGCGCTACATCGCCGATCCCGCTGATCCGACGAAGCCGCCACGGGCGATCCCGTACCCGGCGGCCGGTACGCCCAACGCCGAGGTCACCCTGCAGATCCTCTCCCTGGAAGGGGAACGGGTCGATGTGGAGTGGGACCGCAGGGCGTACGAGTACCTGGTGGACGCCGGCTGGGATACACACGGTCCGTACCTTGCCGTCCAGAGCCGCGACCAGCGGATCCTGCGCACCCTCTCCGTCGATCCGGCGACCGGTGCCACCACCGTGCTGCATGAGCGGACCGATCCGGCGTGGGTGGAGATCGTTGGCGGCACCCCGGCCCGTACGGCCTCGGGTGCCCTGGTACTCCCCGAGGACGACGGCGACACCCGGTACCTGACCGTCGGAGGCCGCCGGGTCACCCCGGAGGGGCTGCAGCTGCGCGCGGTCCTCGGTGTCGAGGGCGAGCGGGTGCTGTTCAGCGCGAGCGAGGACCCGTTGGAGACGCATGTGTGGTCCCATGATCCCGGCCACGGCTGCCGCCGGCTGAGCCGCGGGCCAGGCCGGTACACCGGTGTGGGACGGGGCGGCACGGTCGTGCTGACGGGAGTGACACCGCGGGGCGATGAAGTCGGTGTGCTGCGGGGAACGGGGGCGGCACCGGAACCGGGGCCGGGACCGGACCCGGACAAGGGCGCAGGGGCGGGCACGAGGGCTGAGACGAGGACGGGGGCCGGAACGGGCACAGGGGCTGGGACGGGCACAGGGGCCGGGACGGGCACAGGGGCCGGGACGGGCACGACGCACGGCGACGCCCCCCATGAGGTCATCGCCTCGTTCGCCGAAGAGCCCTCGGTCACTCCGCGCCCTCGCCATCTCCTCCTCGGAGAACGGCAGTTGCGTGGCGCGCTCTTCCTTCCGTCGTGGCACGAGGAGGGCGCCGGAAAGCTGCCGGTGCTCCTCGACCCGTACGGGGGCCCGGGCGGGCAGCAGGTGGGGCGGGGCCGCGAGTGGCCCAGCTGCGTTTCGCAGTGGTTCGCCGAGCAGGGGTTCGCAGTGCTGGTGGTCGACGGGCGCGGAACACCGAACCGCGGCCCGGCCTGGGAGAAGGCCGTCTTCGGCGACCAGCTCACGCCCGCGCTGGAGGACCAGGTGGACGCGCTGCGGGCAGCCGGGGCGCGCTTCGAGCACGACCTGGACCTGACACGGGTGGCGATCCGCGGGTGGTCGTTCGGCGGGTTCCTCGCCGCCGCAGCGGTGCTGCATCACCCCGAGGTCTTCCACGCGGCGGTCGCCGGTGCCCCGCCCACCGACCAGCGCCTGTACGACACCCACTGGAAGGAGCGGTATCTGGGCCACCCGGAGGAGCACCCGGAGAACTATGTGCGCTCCTCGCTGGCCGGTCACGGCCATCTGTTGCGCCGCCCCCTGCTGCTGATCCATGGGCTCGCGGACGACAATGTGGCCGCCGCGCACACCCTGCGCTTCTCGGCGGAACTGCTCGCGGCGGGCAAACCGCACAACGTCCTCCCGCTCCCCGGCGCCACCCATCTGCCGGCCGACGACACGGTCAACGCGCAGCTCCTGCACTTCCAGCGGGACTTCCTGCTGGATGCGCTGGCAGCGCGCGTCGGCGAGGGCTGAGGGCTGAGGGCTGAGGGCTCTCACAGGTTCGGCTGGTGGCCCGCTCTCGGCACGGCGCCTGCGCACAGCGATCGCGTCCCGCATTGAACACGCCGGGCGGTCGCTCCGTATGGACCTTGTGCAACGTCCATGGAGCACGGAGTACCACGCGCACCGCAGGCACCACCATGAACCGGAGGCACACGATGGCTCGACAGGCAGCGTCGCAGCAGACGGAGACCGAAGCGATGACCGCGACGGAGGAGACCGGGCAGGCGACAGCAGGTCGCGGGGCGGCGCGGCGAACCGTCGTCGCGGCGGTCGGCGCGGCCGGGCTGACGGCGGCGCTCGCGGCCTGCGGAGGCGGCATGGAGGACGCGGGGAGCGGCGATTCCAAGGCCGCCGAGGGCGGCGGCCAGTCCGGCGGCTCGGGGGCGAGCGGTGGGGGCGACGGGTCGGCGGGTGGTGACGCCGCCGGTGGGGGCGGCGGCACCATCCTCGCCAAGACGTCGGAGATCCCCAAGGGCGGCGGCAAGATCTTCAAAGCCGACAAGGTCGTCGTCACTCAGCCGCAGGACGGCGACATCAAGGCATTCTCCGCGATCTGCACCCACGCGGGCTGCGTCGTCGGCGAGGTCTCCGGCGGCACCATCAACTGCATGTGCCACGGCAGCAAGTTCGACATCACCGACGGCAGTGTGAAGAAGGGCCCCGCCACCAAGGGGCTGGCACCGGCCAAGGTGAACGTCAAGGGCGGTTCGGTCGCGCTCGGCTGACGGCACACCCGTGACGCCGGCCCGTCGGGACTGCAGTCCGGCGGGCCGGTGACATGCGCGCGGCTCGGGCCACGGGGGAACGGAGTGAGCGGAAACAGCCACCCCGGGAAACCAGCCCGTCAGCCCGTCAGCCCGTCAGCCCGTCAGCCCGTCAGCCCGTCAGCCCGTGAGCCCGTCACAGGATTTCGATGGCATTGACCCTCGGCGGACGGTTCGGGAAGGAGATCTCGTGCCACCGCTCGATCTTCACCGAGTCACCATTGGCGTCGTAGTAGATCAGGTCGTTGCATGTGGGGCGATTCGTCCAGGAGACAACGGAATTCAGGCGGTTCGGGATGTTGGAACGGGAAAGTCAGCCTTGACCAGGGGGTATGAAAGCCGCCTGGGACACGGAAACGGGACGCATCGGGCCGCGACCTGCGGCCTCCCCGCCGGCCCGGTTGCCCGCCCCCCCGGGGCCTCAGCTGTGCTGGGCCCGGTCGTACACCTTCCCGGCCATGACTCCCGGCACTTCCCCCTGCATCCCGGCCGGATGCGAGGGGCGCATCTCACCTCTTCGGGGAATCCCGTAGTACGCCCGCCATGGCTACGGCATCGTCGTCTCCGGCGCCCCTCACGGGCGCTCGGGTGAACGCGAAACAAGGCGAACGCGAACCAATGGGAGGGGTGCCATGAGTGAGCGGGAGACATGGACGACGGAGGAGTTCGGCGCCTCGCACGAGGGCGCGGTCGGTGTACTTCTGGCCGACGGCACCGTTCCGGGCCCGGTCTTCTTCCCGATGAGCTCCGGTGGAGGCGGGCCGTCGGTCTCGCAGTGGAGTGTCTACGACGGCCACTTCGCGCACGTACCGCGGGCGGCGGCGCTGCGCGCGGTGTGTTCGTGCGGCTGGACCGGCACGGAGCACCGGCTGGACTGGGACGAGATCGGCGAAGAGGAGCTGGCCGAGGTGGGCGCGTCCGCCGCGGACGCGTCCCTGGAGGACTGGGATGAGCACACCGTTGAAGTGGAGAAATCGGCTGTTCCTCTGCCGGAGACGGTCACCGGTCTGCTGACCCGGCTGGAGGAGGAGATCGAGAAGCTGGCGAAGTCCTCACCGCTGGCGGCCGTACGGGCAGCCCGTCGGCTGGAGGTGACCGCTGCACGGGTCGGGTACTGGCCGGCCCACGATGCCCGGCAGGACGCGACCGCCGAACAGGCCGCCGCCGCCCTCGGCCTGAACGAGGACGGGGCGCGGAAGCTGATGGCACGTTTCGGCCGGTGGAACCCCTACCTCTGAGCAGAGGGGGGTTGATCCCCTGGACGCAGGCCCAGATATGGCCGGGCACCGGCCCCTTATTGGCGCTGGTACGGCTCTCCCCGGTTGGCGTCTCCCAGGCGTACGTCGTCAGCGACGACCAGCGCGTCGGCGGTTCCGCGGCCGACCCACGTCGGCTCCCCGCGCCGTCGTCAGCGGGTCAGCGGGAGCGGGTCAGCGACCACCGCCCAGTCGTCGCCATACGGCCAGGACGTCATCGGTGGTGGTGACGGTGGCGACCAGAGCGAGGGTGTTGCGGACCATCGCGGTGGTGTAGTCGGCGGGCACCCCTGCGATGGCGTCCGCGGGCACCACGGCCGTGTAGCCCAGATTGACCGCATCGAACACGGCATTGGGGATCGCCACATTTGCCGAGACCCCGGTCACGACGAGCGTCCGGCATCCGAAGTTACGCAGCAACGCATCCACTTCGGTGCCGGCGACCGGCGAAAGGCCGTGCAGTCTGCGCACCACCAGATCGTCCTCTGAGACGGGGATCGGATCGGCTATGCGTACTGCGGTGGATCCGGTGAGCTGCTGGACGGGCAGCCGCTCGGCTGCCCGGAAGAGGCGGGCGTTGTGGCTGGCGCCGCGGCCGTCGGGGCGGCGTTCGGCCACGGCATGCAGCACCTGAACGCCGGTGTCGTGCGCGGCCGCCACCAACCGGGCCACCCGCGCCAGCGCACCCGAACTGCGGGCCGCGTCCGCCAGTTCGGGCAGCGCGCTGTCCGGGCCGACCACGCCGCGCTGGCATTCCACGGTGAGCAGCACCGTAGAGGCCGGGTCCAGTTGCTCGATGAGCTGTGCAGCGCCCGAAGCCATCACATTCCCCTCTGACGGACGTGATTCCCTGCCGGCCTGACGGCGAGCCTGGCCCCTCGACCCAACCGGGCCGAGCCGAGCCGAGCCGAGCCGAGCGAGGGTACCGGGCATTGCGCACGTCAGGAAGAGCCCGCATGATTCCTGACACGATTCCTGACACCTCGTCAGGTTGTAGCGAGGTCGGTGCCAGGCAAGCGGGACCGCCAGTTCAGTGCCGCCCCAGGAGGGAGGCACACGACGGAGGGCGATGAAGTATGGCCGACACACAGCGGCGCGGGCGCCGGATCATGATGACGCGGGGCGAGCTCGACGCGTTCCTCGCGGCGCAGCGCACCTGCCGGGTCGCGACGGTCGGCGGCGACGGCGCGCCGCACGTCGGAGCGCTCTGGTTCGTCTGGGACGGTACGGCGCTGTGGCTGTATTCGATCACTCGGAGCAGACGGTGGGCGCAGCTGCGCAGGGACCCGCGGCTCGCAGTGGTGGTCGACGACGGGCACGAGTACGGCGAGCTGCGCGGGGCCGAGCTGACCGGCCGAGCGGAATGCGTCGGCGAGGCGCCGCGCACCGGCGAGCCGTGCCCCGGGCTCGACGCCCCGGAGCGGCTCTTCGCGGAGAAGTACTTCGGGATGTCCGCGATGCCGCACGACGGCCGCCATGCATGGCTGCGCCTGACACCGGATTCGGTCGTGTCGTGGGACTTCCGCAAGATCCCGGGGTGAGCGAGCCAGGGCGGTAGTGGGGTGGTGGTGCGGGGTGGTGGTGCGGGGTGGTGTGGGGTCGGACCCCGCACGAAAAGGGATCGGCCGCCGGGATCGGATCGCGTTGTCAGTGGTCTCTGCGAGAGTGGTAGAGGTCAGCCCGCTTCGCTACCGGCAGGTGCGGGAGCGGGACGGTCCGGCCGCGACGGGCCGGGTGCCGACGAGGACGAAGGAGATCCGGTGAACGTGCTCTTCCCCGCGCTGCGCGACGCTTCGCCCACACCCGCGCTGCGCTTCGGTGACCGCACCCTCAGCTATCGGCAACTGGCGTCGGTGGCGGGTGCGCTCGCCGAGCGGATCGCCGGTGAGACCCGTATCGCCGTGTGGGCGACGCCGACGCTGGAGACCTCGGTCGGTGTGGTGGGCGCGCTGCTCGCCGGAGTGGCCGTGGTGCCGCTGAATCCGAAGGTCGGCGCATACGAGCTGACGCATATCGTGACGGACAGTGCACCGTCACTCGTCCTCGCCGAACCGGGCGCCGATCTGCCGGACCCGCTCGCCGCGCTGCCCCGTATCGACATCGAGACGGCCCAGCCGCCGGAGGACGCCGAGCCGAGCCCGCTGCCGAACGAACCGGGCGACGAGGCACCGGCCCTGATCGTCTACACCTCCGGCACGACCGGCCCGCCCAAGGGCGTGGTCCTCCCCCGGCGCGCCATTGCCCACACCCTCGACGCCCTGGAGGACGCCTGGCAGTGGACCGCCGACGACGTCCTCGTCCACGCCCTGCCGCTCTTCCATGTCCACGGCCTGATTCTCGGCATCCTCGGACCGCTGCGCCGCGGTGGCTGCGTCCACCACCTGGGACGCTTCAGCACCGACGCGGTGGCCCGCGAGCTCTCCGCGGACGGCACCATGCTGTTCGGCGTGCCGACGATGTATCACCGCCTGGCCACCGAGGCCGGCCGTGACCCCGTACTCGCCAAGGCGCTCTCCCGTGCCCGGCTGCTGGTCTCCGGCTCGGCCGCACTGCCGCTGACCGATCATGAACGGATCGCGGCGGCCGCCGGCCGACGGGTGATCGAGCGCTACGGCATGACGGAGACGCTCATGAACACCAGCGTGCGGGCGGACGGCCCCGATGCCACGGGCACGGTGGGCGTGCCGCTGCCGGGGGTGTACGTCCGGCTCGTCGACGACGCGGGCCGGGCCATCGACGAGAACGACGGAGAGACGGTGGGCGAGATCCAGGTCCGCGGTCCGAACCTCTTTGTCGAATACCTCAATCGCCCCGATGCCACCGCCGCCGCCTTCGACGGCGGATGGTTCCGCACCGGCGACATGGCCATCCGGGACGGTGCGGGCAACTACCGCATCGTCGGCCGCAAGGCCACCGACCTGATCAAAAGCGGTGGCTACAAAATCGGCGCGGGCGAGATCGAGAATGCACTGCTGGCACACCCCGGGGTCGCCGAGGCCGCCGTCACTGGCGCGCCGGACGAAGACCTCGGCGAGCGGATCGTCGCCTGGGTCGTGGCGGAGACCGGTCCGGACGCGGGCCCGGCACCCTCGGGCCAGGAGCTCGCCGATCATGTCGCCCACCAGCTCGCGCCGCACAAGCGCCCGCGCACCGTGCACTTCCTGGACGCCCTGCCGCGCAACGACATGGGCAAGATCCTCAAGCGTGAACTCCGTGCGTAACGGCGAACGGGACACGGCCGGGGCTGAACTCGCGGCGGGGGCCAGCGCCGGGGCAGGAGCCGGAGACGGACGCCGCGGCGCGGACGAGGACCGAGGTGTGGGCGACGCGAGCGGCACCACGGGCGCGGGCCACGAGGCCGCAGACGACAACCGGACTCCGGCCGCCACCGCCGCCACGACTCCCACGACTCCCACGACTCCCACGACTCCCACGACTCCCACGACTCCCACGACTCCCACGACTCCCACGACTCCCACGACTCCCACGACAAAGCCATGCACCCGGCTGACGGCACGTCAAGCCATAGCGGCGGTGGCGGATGCGTACACCGAGACGACCGTGACGACCGTTCCCGCCGGCCGCGAAACGCCGGCGGCGGCATCGGCTCCACAGGACGGCCCGCTCGGCTGGCGCGGCTACGACGAAGCGCGGGCCCAGGCGCGCGCACGGACCGGCGAGGAGGAGTCGGTGGTCACCGCCCTGGCCACGATAGGCGGCAGGGAAAGCGTCGTGCTCTCCTTCGAGTTCCGCTATCTGGGCGGCTCCCTCGGCGAGCGCACCGGCGACCGTCTGGAGGCCGCTTACGCACTCGCCCGAGAGCGCGGTCTGCCGGTCGTTTCACTGATCACCACGGGCGGCAGCCGGATGCAGGAAGGGATGCGCGCCCTGACTCAACTCCAGCGGGTGGCACGGCAGTCGGCGTTGAACCGGGCCGCGGGGCTGCCGCAGATCGCCGTGCTGCGCGATCCGACGACCGGCGGCGGCTGGGCCACCCTCGGCGCGGCTGCCGATGTGATCCTCGCGCTTCCCGGGGCACAGGTCGGCTTCGCGGGCTCACGGGTACGCCCTCCGGGCGCCGACCCTTACGCCTACTCCGCCGAAGGGCAGCTCGCCGCCGGTCAGATCGATGCCGTCGTGCCGCCCGACCGGCTGCGGGGCACGCTCCAGCGGTGGATGCACCTGCTGTGCCCGCCACCTCGGTCCCGTACGCGCAGCGTGGAGCCCGCGCCTTTGCCGTACGCGCTCGGGGCTCCCGGGCTGCCGGAGACCGGCTGGAGTGCGGTGGTCCGCGCCCGCGAGCCCGGACGGCCGCGCGCCGAGGCGTATCTGCGCGCGTACTTCGACGAGCGGGAGGAAATCAGCGGCGACCGCTGTGGCGGCACCGACCCCGGGATACGGTGCGGCTTCGGCCGTCATGAGGGGCGCACGATCGCCTTCGCCGCCCAATGCGGCACGGCCACCCGCCCGGCCGGTTTCCGCACCGCCGCGCGTCTGATCCGGCTCGCCGACCGGCTGGGCATCCCGGTCCTCACCCTCGTGGACACCCCGGGCGCCGCCAACGATGCCGCGGCTGAGCGGGCCGGTGCCGGCGCGGCCATCGCCGACGCCTTCGCGGCGCTCGCCACGGCCGAGGTACCCGTCACCTCCCTGCTGATCGGTGAGGGCGGATCGGGCGGTGCACTGGCCCTTGCCGCACCGGACCGGCTGTGGGCGACTCCGGACAGCTACTTCTCCGTGATCGCCCCGGAGCTGGCCGCGGCCATCCTCAAACGCGACGAAGCACAGATCCACGACACCGCCGACCAACTCCGCATCCGCCCCCAGGACTTGCTGGAACTGGGCGTCATCCACGGCATCGTCCCACCGCCCTGAGCGGGGACGGGAGGGAGAAGACAGGAGGCGGAGGCGGCCAACGACAGGCAGCCGACAGGAGGCAACCGACGGGCGGCAGCGGACGGCGGACGGCAGCAGACGGCCGACGGCGGACGGCGGACTCCGCTCTCAGCGGGCCTCCACGTCCTTCCCGGCCGCACGGAGCGCCGCCACGGCAGCACGGATCGAGGGCCTGCGGTCAGCGTCCGCGCGCCAGATGGCGTAGACATGACGGCGCATCGTGTGGCGGACGGGCACCACACTCACCCCCTCCGGTACCGGCCCACGGCCGAGGCGGGGAGCCACCGCGACGCCCAGTCCGGATGCGATCAAGGCCAGCTGGGTGTGGTGCTCCTCAGCCATGTGCGCGATATGCGGTTCGATGCCCTTGCCGCGCAGCGTGAACAGCAGCCATTCACTGCAGAACTCCCCCTGCGGCCAGGAGATCCACTCATCGTCCGCGAATTCCTCCAGTTCCACGGACCGCCGTCCGGCGAGCGGATGGGCGGACGGCATCGCCACATCGGCCGGATCGTCCAGGAGCGGGGCCTTCGCCAGCCCTTCGGGCAACGACCGCGGCCGGTTGTACCAGTCGAGGACGATGGCCAGATCGATATCGCCGCGCACCACGCCGCGTACCGACTCGTCCGGTTCCATTTCTGTCAGCCGCGCCCGTAGCTGCGGGTGTTCGGCCCGGAGGGCGACCAGCGCGGCGGGGAAGAGCCCCCGTGCCGCGGTGGGAAACGCGCCCAGCCGCAGTTCGCCCACCGCCTGGCCGCGATGCGCTTCCAGTTCGGCCTGGGCCAGCTCGACCTGGGAGAGGATGCGCATCGCATGGTCGGCGAGCAGCCGTCCGGCGTCGGTCAGCCGGACCCCGCGCCCGTTCTTCGCCAGCAGTTGCTGTCCGGTCTCCCGCTCGAGTTTGGCGATCTGCTGCGAGACGGCAGAGGTCGTCACATGCAGTCCGTCGGCGGCCGCGCTCACCGAGCCGTGCCGGGCGACCGCACTCAGCGTCCGTAGGCGATCAAGGTTCAACATATAAGCGATGCTAAGCGATACCTGCCACGAATACTCGCTTGTGCTACGAAGTTGCGCCCCGCATCGTGGTCGTCATGAGCACCACCACCGGCCTAGCCACCGCCTCCTCCGCGGCCACCACGAACTCTTCCACCGCGAAGCCTTCGCCCCCGACCACGACCGCGCCCCCTACTGCCGACGCGCACACCACGGCGCACACGACCGACTCACCCCGCTCCGACGCCTCGCCCCGCACCGGCACCGCGGCCCCGAAGTCCACCGGCCGGGCCCTCGGCTGGCCGCTCCGCTTCGCCGTCCTCTCCCTGGTCTGGGGCTTCAGCTTCCTCTTCATCAAGGTGGGCACCCAGGGCTTCGCCCCGCTGCAGGTCACGCTGGGCCGGGTGGCGTTCGGGGCGCTGGTGCTGCTGATCGTCGTGGTGCTCAAGCGGGAGCGGCTTCCCCGCTCCCGCCGCATCTGGGCCCACCTCACCGTCGCCGCGTTCTTCCTCAATGCACTGCCGTTCTCCCTCTTCGCCTACTCCGAGCTCACCATCCCCTCCACACTGGCCGGCATCTGCAATGCCACCTCGCCGCTGTGGGGTATGGCGCTGTCGGTCATCGCGCTCGCCGAGGACCGCCCCAGCCGGCGCCGGGTCGCGGGGCTCGGCCTCGGGTTCCTGGGTGTGCTCACCGTGCTCGGCGCCTGGCAGGGCTTCGCCGGTACGGACCTGACGGGCACCGCGATGGCACTGGGCGCCTCGCTCAGCTACGCCATCGGCTGGATCTACGTGCGCCGCACCCTGGCGGGCGTCCCGCACTCCCACCTGTCCATGTCCAGCGCCCAACTGCTGCTGGCGGCCGTCCAACTGGCGGTGGCGACACCCCTGTTCACCACCGCACCGGCCGGCTACCCGGTCATCCCGCTGCTCGCCGTCATCGCCCTCGGCGTCCTGGGCACCGGCCTCGCCTTCCTCATCCAGTACGGGCTGGTCGCCGAAATCGGCCCCACCACCGCGCAGATGGTCACGTACTTCATCCCCGTGATCGCCACCGCGGCCGGGGTGGCCCTCCTGCACGAACAGCTGAGCTGGAACACCCCCGTCGGCGCCCTCGTCGTCCTGGCCGGCGCCGCTCTCACACAGAGCAAGCCCCGCCCGAGCACCCCCTCACTCCCCCGGCGCGGCTCCACCACCGCCTGACGGCACCGCCCCTGCATCGAGCCCGGGCTCCAGAATCCCCGTACACCCGAGTCCGGTACTCCCGAGTCCCGTACACCCGACTCCTGCCCCCCCGAGTCCCCCACGCCCGAACTCCCGCCCCCAAGCCCACGTGCCCCAGCCCCCGCACCCCGGCGCGGGGATCCGGCGCCTCCGCACGAGGTCTCCCCACCTCGGCTCGGGGACTTCCACCCCTCCGTCGGACCTCCTCACTCGTACCGCCGCGCCTCCCCCACACCCCGCGCCGCGGCAACGGCGTCCGCCACGGGGACGATGTCGTCCTCGGTGAGGGCGGAGACGGTGATGCGGATGCCGGGCGGGGAGTGCAGCCGGAAGCGGGCACCGGGAGCCACCGCCCAGCCGGAGTGCAGGAGCCGGGCCACCGCACCGGTCTCGTCCGGGACCGGTACCCACACATTCATTCCGCTGCGTCCCCGGGCGGAGACTCCGCGCTCCGCCAGGGCCCGTATCAGCGCATCCCGCCGCCGCCCGTACGCTCCGGCCACCGCCCCAGGGTCGACCGCGGACGTCCGCCAGAGATGGACGACCACGTCCTGGAGCAGATGACTGATCCAGCCCGGACCGAGGCCCTGGCGGCCCCGCACCCGGTCGACGGTCAACGCGTCACCGGTAAGCACCGCCAGACGCAGATCCGGACCGTACGCCTTGGCCGTCGAGCGGACCAGGACCCAGTGGTCGGTGACGCCGGCGAGTGGGTGAAGCGGGACGTCGACGATGCCGTGGCCGTGGTCGTCCTCGATGAGGAGGACACCGGGGTGGGCGGCCAGGAGGGTGCGGAGTTCGGTGGCGCGGGCCCGGCTGACCGCGGCTCCGGTCGGATTCTGTGCCCGGTCGGTGACGACCACGGCACGGGCGCCGTCCTGGAGCGCACGCGCCAGGTGCTCCGGCAGCGGGCCTTCGTCGTCCACCCCGACCGGGGCGGGGCGCAGCCCGAGCGCCGGGATGAGATCCAGCAGGCTGCCCCACCCAGGGTCCTCCACCGCCACGGTGTCACCGGGCCGCAGATGGGCGGCCAGCACCCGCTCGATGGCGTCCAGTGCGCCGCTGGTGACGGCCACGGGGCCGGCCGGCACACCGTCGCCGTCGAAGGCCGCACGGGCGAGGGCCGCAAGGTCGTCGTCGATCGCGGGCGTGCCATAGAGCACGGGGCGCCGAGCGCTGCGCGCCGCGGCCTGCGCCAGCGCCCGTTCGAGCGGGGGCAGCAGGGCCGGATCGGGGTTTCCGTCGGAGGCGTCACGGACGCCGGGCGGGACCTCCACCCGCAGCGCCTCGCGAGGGGTGCTCGCCGGACGGGGGCGCACCCGGCTGCCCCGCCGACCCGCGGTTTCGATCACCCCGCGGTCGCGGAGCGTGCGGTATGCGGCCGCGACCGTATTCGGATTGACTTCGAGATAGACGGCCAACTCCCGCAGCGGGGGCAGGACTTCGCCCGGTTGGAGCTCACCGGCACCGACGGCTCGCTCGACGCTGGCGGCAATCTCCGATGCACGCCGCCCTGCGATCCGATACTCTCCTAGCACAAACATGATTATGCACTAGTGCAATGGAGTTGGCAATGACCCGAGGCGAGGCATACGAACCCACCACCCGCACGACCCCCACCCGCGCCCGCGACCGCGCGGCCTACGACCACGACACGGTGCACGCCATCCTCGACGCGGGATACGTCTGCCATCTGGGCTTCGTCCGCGACGGCTCCCCCGTCGTCCTGCCGACGCTCTACGGCCGCGTGGGCGACCGCCTCTATCTGCACGGATCATCCGGCTCCCGCCCGCTGCGGATGGCGGGCGAAGCAACAGGGGAAACGACAGAGGAAACACCTGACCCCGGCCTGGATGTGTGTGTCACCATCACCCACGTCGACGGTCTGGTGCTGGCCAGGTCCGCGTTCCACCACTCCGTCAACTACCGCTGCGTGGTGGTCCACGGCACCGCACACCAGGTCACCGACCCCGAGGAGAAGAAGGCAGCCCTCGACGCGCTCGTCGACCATGTGGTGCCGGGACGCGCCGCGGACTCCCGGCCCGGCAACGCCAAGGAATTGGCGGCGACCGCCGTGCTCCGTCTCGACCTGCGCGAGGTCTCCGCCAAGATCCGCACCGGCGGCCCGAACGACGAGCCGGAGGACCTGGCACTGCCGTACTGGAGCGGGGTCCTCCCGGTGGCACCGGTATACGGCGCACCCATACCCTCCGACGATCTCGCGCCCGGCACGCCCGAGCCCGCGTACCTCTCCGCCCGCTGAGGAGCGACCGTGCTGATCCATCCCTGGGACGCCCCCACCGAGGACGCCGAGTGGCAACAGTGGCTCGCGGTGCACGACTTCGGCCAGCTGGCCGCCAACGGACGGCCCGGTGAGCCTCCGATGCTGCAACCGCTGCACTTCGCCTACGACCCCTCCCACCGTGAGGTCATCACGCATCTCGCCCGCCCCAACCCCCTCTGGGACGCGCTGGAGGACCGGCCGACGGTGCTGCTGAGCGTGGTGGACGACTACACCTTCATCCCCGGCCCCTGGCAGGCGGCCGAGGACCAGCCGCCCGAGCACGGCGTCCCCACCAGCTTCTACGCAGCGGTCCAGCTGACCTGCACCGCCCATGTGGTGGACGACCCGGAGGAGAAGGCCGAGCTGCTGCAGCGGCAGACGAGCCACTTCCAGCCGGACGGCGGCTCGGCCCCGGTCACCGCCGGCGCGGCCCCGTACGGGCGGATGCTGTCCGGTATCCGCGGTCTGCGCCTCGAAGTGCACGAGATCCGCGCCAAGTTCAAGTACGGAGGCAAGCGGAGCGAGGCCGTCCAGCAGCGCATCTCGGAACGCCTCGCCGAACGGGACGGCCCCCGGGACGCGGCGGCCCGCACCCACCAGCAGCGCCGGCTGACGGCAGCGGGCACCCCCACCGGCCCGCCCTCTCCTGAACGACGCCCCTGACCCGCCGCGCGACAAGCCCTAAGGGGCCGAGGAAGCGGAGGGCGCCGCGGTCGATGACGCCGGGGAAACACCGCTTCCCGGCACGCCGGCGTCCGCCCCGCCCTCCGCGCCCGCGCCCTTCCCGGCTCCCGCGCCCGTCCCGGCACCGGCGCCCGCCACTCGCACGGTCTCCGTCGCCTTCGGCTTGGCCGACTGCGCGATAAAGGCGCCGGCCAGCACCACGACTCCACCGACGATCTGCGGCGCGGAGAGGTGTTCGCCGAGCAGGACCCAGGCGAGGACCGTCGCGATGACCGCCTCCAGGCAGGCGACCACCCCGGCCACCTGCGGCGAGAGCCGGCGGATCGAGACCACTCCGGTGAGGTACGCGGCCACCGTCGCGATCAGCACGATCCAGGCGAGCAGCAGGACAGCGGGCACCCGGGCGCCGTTCATCTCCGCACCGGCGCCGAGCACCGCCCAGTCCATGCCCCAGGGCCGGGCGATCACGGTGAGGACGACGGCGCCGATCAGCAGGCCGTAGGCGATCACGCCGAGCGGGTCCACCGTGTCGTCGCCGTCGGTGCCGTGATCGGAGAGCACGAAGTAGCCGACCTGGCAGCAGGCCGCGCCGAGCGCGAGAGCGAGCCCGAGGGCGTCGAAGCTCAGCCCGGACCAGACCTCGACGACGCAGGCCAGTCCGCCGACGGCCAGCACCACGCCGACCGCGGCGGCACGGGTGACCGGCCGCTTCTGAACGAACCGCACCCAGCCCAGCACCAGGGCGGGCGCCAGATATTCGACGAGCAGCGCCACACCCACGGGGATACGGGAGAGCGCGGCGAAGTAACAAGCCTGCACCCCCGCGACGGCGAGCAGTCCGTAGCCCGCGAGCAGCGCGGGGCGGCGACGCGGCAGGTCCCGGTGGCGCCAGGCGAGGGGCAGCATGACCAGCGCGGCGCCGGCGACCCGCAGCCAGGTGACGTGCAGCGGTTCGAGACCGGCGGATATCAGGGGCTTGGCGGCCACGCCCGAGCCGCCGAAGGCGAGGGCGGACAGCAAGGCGATCCCGAGGCCGGCACCGCGCCCCCGGGGTGCTGCGTCACGGCTCGCCCCGGGAGTGGGTGGTGACGGCTGGGTCTCCCAGCACCCGGATATTCCCTGGCCCGGACCGGTCGATGAACCTGCCGGGCTCCCCGAGGACGCATGCATCAGGTCATCATCGCAGCCGCCGTCAGAGGTGACACCCCCCGACGCCGCTGTCCTTACCGGACTTACCCGCCCACCCGCCCCGGTGTTCCCCGTCAGTCGCAGCCGGCGCGCTCCCCGTCCAGACGGGCGGCGAGCCGGGCGGTGTCGACGGAGGCCCGGCGCAGCACCTCGACGGCCCGGGACTCGGGGTCGTCCACCAAAGCGGCGAGCAGGTCGAGACAGCCCGCGCGGGTGGCATAGCGGGCATGGGCGCGGTCCAGGGCACCGTCCATGGCAGCGGCCGCGGCCGGTGACCAGCCGGGGACCCCGCCCTCGGCGACCATGGGCACCGCGCCGGAGTCCTCGATGGTGCCGTGCCACCGGAGTCCGTAGCCGATGCTGCGCTGGACGAGGTAGCCCAGCAGCCGGGCGATCTGCGGGGCGCCGTCGAAGGCGTCACGTACGGCGGGGTCCGATTCCAGGAGGCCGTGCAGCAGATGCGCGGTGTCGACCTGCCGGTCGCCGTCGCGGGTGGCCCGCCTGCGGGCGGCGGAGACGACCGTCGCGAGCTCGACGGTGAGAAGGTTGTCGAGCTCCTCCTGGGCGGGCCCGTCGCCACCACTGTACGCAGTACGGTTTTGCACACCACCCACCCCACCAGCCCCTGAGCGCCGGAACATCCCCGGCGGGAAGCATTTGTGCATCCCACGATGGTTGGGCACGGCCGCACACCATCTCATCCTTACGGAGGAGATACGGGGGAATGGTGAAGGCGGGACAGGCGAGCCCGGGGCGGCCGCCGACGCCTCGCGGTTACCCCGGACGGACCCTGGCAGACCCCCTGACAGATCCCCTGACGACCCATCAGCAAAAGGCGGTCATCGGTATTGAACCTTCACCCCCGTGCGGCTACCTTCCGCGGCACCAGCCAGGGACCGTCACCGAAGGGGTGATCGCATGGCCGAAGTGACCGCGCAGGCCCGCATCGAAGCGCCGGCCGGGAAGCTCTGGGACCGGCTCACCGACTTCGACTCGTACGGGGAGTGGAACGCCACCCACACCGCCTTCCCCACGGGCGGGCCGGAATCGCTCGAGGTCGGCGCGGGTTACGAGGAGCACATGAAGCTGATGGGCTTCCCCGCCGAGGTCGCCTGGACCGTGCGGGAACTGGAGCCCGGCCGCCTCCTCGACATTCAGGGCAACGGCCCGATGGGCGTCAGCCTGGGGATGCGCTACGAGCTCATTCCGGACGGCGGGGCGACGGTCGTGCGGATCGACGGGGCGTTCACCGGCGCCGCGGTTTCGCTGATGGCCGGCAAACTCAGGGACTCGGCCGGCGCCGCACTGAACGAGTCACTGCGCAGACTCGCCGGCCTGGTCACCTGAACCTCCGGGAGCTGCACCGTCGGGAGCCGCACCCCCAGGAGCCGCACCCCCAGGAGCCGCACCTCCGGGAGCCGCCCACGCACCCCGACTCCCGAAGCCCCCGCCACCCGCACCCCCACCACGCGCCGCTCAGCCCTCCTCGACTCAGTCCCTCCTCGGCTCAGTCCTCCTCAACTCAGTCCTCCTCGGCGAGGATCAGGTACAGCTCCTTGCGCGCCCTGTTGACCACCGCCATCGCCTTCTCCCGCTGGGCGGGACTGCCCGTGGCCCACACCTGACGGAAGGCCTCGACCAGACCGCTGCCGGCCTTGCGGATCTCGTTCATCGCCTCCCAGTCGACGCCACGACCGGCGTCCTCCCAGGGGGCGTCCGAGCCACTGTCGGCCTCGGAACGCCCCGCGTCGGTCAGCGAGAACAGCTTCTTGCCGCCCTCACTCGCGCTGGTGATCAGACCCTCGTCCTCGAGGAGCTGCAGCGTCGGATAGACCGAGCCGGGGCTGGGCTTCCACGCCCCGCCGCTGCGCTCGGCGATCTCCTGGATCATTTCATAGCCGTGCATCGGGCGGTCCTTGAGCAGCGCCAGTATCGAGGCGCGCACATCGCCGCGCCGCGCCCGGCCGCGCGGTCCGCCGCGCCCCCGTCCGCCCATGGGCGGCCCGCCGAAGGGCGGGCCCCCGAACGGCGGGCCGAACGGGCCGAAGGGGGAACGCCTCCGCTCGCCGCCGCCCCCGAAGTCACCGCGGCCGCCATGACGGCCGGGACCGCAGCGCTCATGCCCATGCTCATGTCCGTGCTCGTGTCCGTGGGAACGCATGATGCGCCCTCCATTTCTCTCGTTGATCGGTCGCGATACCTCAACGATATATCGGGACTGTTCGTCGAAGCAAGCCTCCGAGTGGAGTCGGTGGATGTACGTCGTATGCAAGCGGTGCACCGCGGGCAGCCGTGACCGCGCCCCCGCACCCCCGCGCCCCCGCACCCCGCACCCCGTGGCCAATTCCCTCGGATTGGCCTTGGCCTGCGGCTTTGCGGCGCCCCTACGCTCGCGGCCATGAGGATTCGTATCGTCGACGCCTTCAGTGCGCGTCCGTTCGCCGGAAACCCCGCGGGAGTCGTGCTCCTCGACTCCGCCGCCTTCCCCGATACGGCCTGGCTGCAGCAGGTCGCCACCGAGGTCAACCTCTCCGAGACCGCCTTTGCGCACCCGCTGCCCGAGGGCGAGGACGCCGACTGGGCGCTGCGCTGGCTCACCCCGGCCGCCGAGGTGAACATGTGCGGGCACGCCACACTGGCCACCGCCCATGTGCTGCACACCACCGGGACGGCCACCGGGCCGGTCCGCTTCCGTACCCGCAGCGGGGTGCTGACCACGACGGCCGGCACCGGCGGTGCGATCACCATGGACTTCCCGACCGCCCCGCTCACGCCCGTCGAGGTGCCACCGCTCGTCGCGGACGCCCTGGGCGCCGAGATCCGCTCGGCGCACGACACCGGCCCCGGTGTCGGGGACCTCCTGGTGGAGCTGGCCGACGAGAAGTCCGTACGGGCGCTCGCCCCGGATCTCAAGGCGCTGGCCGGACACGGCGGCCGGGGCGTGATCGCCACGGCGCGCGCCGAGAACCCCGGCGGCGGCTATGACTTCGTCTCGCGCTGCTTCTTCCCCGGGGTGGGTATCGACGAGGACCCGGTGACGGGCAGCGCGCACACCGCGCTCGCCCCGTTCTGGTCTCCGCGCCTGGGCCGTGACGCGCTCGTCGGCCTGCAGGGCGCCGCCCGCACCGGCTTCGTCCGCACCGAGCTGCGCGGCGACCGTACGCTGCTGACCGGCTCGGCGGTCACGGTCATCGACGGCGAGCTGCTGGTCACCGGCTGAGACAGCGAGCGCTGGTCACCGGCTGAGCCGGACCGGGCAGCGGCAGTCCCTGAGTGCTGCTGCCCCGTCATCCCTGACGGGCTCAAGGGTTACGGGGCAGCCCTCAGGGTGCGCGGTCGGCACCGGCGGTGCCCCTGCCTCGCCCGGCTCACGCAGTCGGCAGCCACCCCACATGCCCGGCGAGCACCGCGTAGCCGACGAAGGCCACGGTGTCGATCAGGGCATGCGCGGCGACCAGCGGCCCGACCCGCCCCCAGCGCCGGTAGAGCAGGACGAAGATCACGCCCATCACCATGTTGCCGACGAAGCCGCCGATGCCCTGGTAGAGGTGGTAGGAGCCGCGCAGCAACGCACTGGCCGCGAGCGCCGCCATCGGGGACCAGCCCAACTGCCCCAGCCTGCGCAGCAGATACCCGACGACAATGACCTCCTCCAGGACGGCGTTCTGCACCGCGGAAGCGATCAGCACCGGGATCTTCCACCACACCGCGGGCAGCGCCTCGGGCACCACCGTCAGATTGAATCCGGCCGCCCGCGCGCCCAGATAGAGCAGCAGTCCGCTGCCGCCGATGACGGCGGCCAGCCCGGCCCCGCGGCTCAGGTCGAAGCCGGGCCGTCGCCGGTCGAAGCCGATCGCCCGCAGCCCCCCGGCTCGTTCGCGCAGCAGAAAATGTGCCACCAGCACGACAGGGACGAGGGCGGTCGCGATACCGAACAGCTGCCAGGCGAGATCCAGCCAGGGCCGGCCCGGCGCATGCGAGCCGTTGAGCGTCGCCGCCTGGTGCTTGAGACCGCCGGGTTTGGTCAGCGATCCGATGAAGCTGATCAGCGCCGACACCCCGCTGGCGCCCAGCGAGAGAGCCAGGACGATCAGCGTCTCGCTCCGCAGGATGCTCCGGGACGGCTCCTCGGCCACTCCCGCTCCCGGCCCCGGACCGGGCCCTTTACCGGGAACGTCCGCATCAGCCACGGGACTTGTATCCGACTGCACGCTTCCTCCACTTCCGCATTACCGCCTCTTCGCCACCACCGCCCCGCTAGGGTCTCGGCAGCAGGTACGAAGATCGCGCGCGACAGGCCGGGGACGGGCGCCATCCACGTGGCGCGCTTCCCTCTCCCCATCGAATCCCGATCGAGCTCCGAGAAGGAGAGGCGCTACCGCAATGGGACGACACAGCTTGCCCGACGGCTCCGCACCGGAGCGCACGGGGGCCCGCTCAGGTGCACGCCGGCGCACCCTCGTCCTCTCCACCGGCCTCGTGCTCACCGTCGTCGCGGGCTCGGTGGTGGCGCTGGGCAGCGGTCTGC
The DNA here is from genome assembly GCF_004125265.1 of Streptomyces lydicus. Taxonomy (GTDB): domain Bacteria; phylum Actinomycetota; class Actinomycetes; order Streptomycetales; family Streptomycetaceae; genus Streptomyces; species Streptomyces lydicus_C. The sequence continues at coordinate 7,844,170 of NZ_RDTE01000003.1, read as the reverse complement.
TCCCGTTCGGGGGCCCGTGCCACGGCCAGTCGGCGCGGCTCGACGTGGCCGCCTCGCCCGATATCGCCCCGGCGCTCGAAGCGGTGGCCAAGACTGCCCGCGAGGACGCGACGCGCACCGACGGCAGATGTCTGGACGTCAGGATCACCGCGCGCGCGGCCGGCGACGTCGCCGACGCGTTCGGGCAGCGGCCGGTCAACCCCGAATTCCAGGTATGGATACCGGATTCGAGCCTGTGGGTGGACCGGGTCGACGCGGAGCGCGGCACTCCGCTGACCGCCGCGAGCACCATCGCCTCGTCCCCGATCACGCTGGGCGCCGTCCCCCGGGCCGCCGGCTCACTGGGCTGGCCCAAGAAGACCTACACCTGGACGAAGCTGATCCGGACCGCGACCTCCGGCGACGCACCGCGCCTGGGCGTCGCCGACCCGGCGCGCAGTGCCACCGGACTGCTCGCGCTGGACCGGATCGGCGCCGCCCAGGCCAAGGACACCCAGGACAGCGGCGAGCCGAGCACCCGCACCGCCGCGACGGCCAAGCTTCTCCACCAGCGGACCGCGGACAGCGACGGAGAGGCCCTGGCCACCCTGCCGCGGGACGACTCCGGTGCGGAGCAGGGAAATCCGCGCCGTAATCAGGCGCTGCTGCTGTCGGAACAGGCCGCGTACGCCCACAACGCCACGGCGGGCGGCGGCCCCCGTCTGGACCTGTTCTATCCCCAGGACGGCACGGCCCGGCTGGACTACCCGTACACCCTGGTCGACGACGTCGAGATGAGCCCCGAGCAGACCCGCGCCGCCAGCCGTTTCATGACGCTGCTGGGCGAGGCCGGCGGACAGCGCACGCTGCGCCGGCACGGCTTCCGGGCCGGCAACGGCGAGGCGGACGCGAAGGTGGTTGCCGCGGCCGGCGGGCGCGCCCCGCAGCCGTACTCCGCCGCCCCCGCCGATCCGCCGACCGTCAAGGAACTCCAGGCGGTGATGGGCAGCTGGACGGTCACCCACCAGAACATCCGCCTCACCACGGTCGTGGACGCCACTGCGTCGATGGGCAGCCCCGTCCCGGGCGGCAGCGGCCGGTCCCGGATGGATCTCACCAGGCATTCCCTGCTCCAGGCGCTGGCCACCTTCACACCCGAGGACGAGATCGGGCTGTGGAAGTTCGCCACTTTCCTGGACGGCGGCAAGGACTATGTGGAGCTGTCCCCCACCGGCCGCCTCGGCGACCGGGACCCGGCCGGCGGTACCCACCGTGACGCCCTCACCGCCGCTTTCGACTCGCTGGCCCCGGTGCCCCGGAGCGCCGGCGGCCTGTACGACACCACGCTCGCCGCGTACCGGGAAGCCTGCGACACGTATACGAGCGGGAAGCTCAACTCCCTGGTCATCGTCACCGACGGGGCCGACGACAACGCCGGCCTCGGCCTTGACGCCCTGGTCGACAAGGTCAAGGAGCTCTCCGACCCGAAGAGACCGGTGCCGGTGATCGCCCTCGCGATCGGCCCGGCGGCCGGCACCGCGGCCCTGGACCGCATCGTGGCGCCGACCGGCGGATCGGCCCACCGGGTCGGCGACCCGTCGCAGATCCACCAGGTGCTCCTCAAGGCCCTGATGACGGCGGGCGGCAAGGGGCCGCGCTGACCACCGCGCGCGACGGCCGGAACCCGTCCGCGCACCCACCGGGCACGCCCCGCCGCCCCGCTACATCCCTTCGCTCGCCGCCTCCTGTGGCTCCCGTACGGCGGGCCGCCGGCCGACCGCCCAGGCGACCGGCCAGGTGTGCACCGGCTCCCCGGTGTGCATCAGCTCGCTGTAGCGCCGGGTCATCGCGGCGAGCGCGGCCTCCCGGTCCAGGCCCTGGCGCCGGGCGTGCCGGCAGGCCGCGGCCTGCCAGGACGCGCCGTTGACCCGCCGTCGGCAACGCTCCTCGATGATGCCGAGGTAGTGGTCACGGTCGGCGGGTTCCACCCCCCAGGCGTCCAGCCCGCGAGCCGCCAGGGGCAGCAGTTCCCTGCGCACCAGCCGTACGGCAGGGATCTCGGCGACCCCCCCGGCCCGTCCGGGGCGGGGCCAGTCAAGGGTGGCGTCGATGCCGTACCGGCAGGCGGCGTCGAAGTTACGGGACGCGGCGGCGAACGGGAGCCGCGACCAGAGGGGCCGCGGCTCCTCGGCCAGCGCCCGTACCAGTCCGTAGTAGAAGGCGGTGTTGGCGATAACGTCGGCGACGGTGGGGCCGGCCGGCAGTACCCGGTTCTCGACCCTGAGATGCGCGACACCGTCGGCGACCGCGTAGACGGGACGGTTCCAGCGGTAGATCGTTCCGTTGTGCAGTACCAGTTCGGCCAGGTCGGGGGCCCCGCCCTCGTCGAGGACCCGCAGCGGCTCCTGCGGTCCGCAGAGCGGCAGCAGCGGCTGGAAATAGCGCAGATTCTCCTCGAAGAGGTCGTATGCGGAGTCGATCCAGCGCTCGCCGAACCAGGTGCGGGGGCGTACCCCCTGGGCCTGCAGCTCGGGCGCCCGGGTATCGGTGGCCTGCTGGAAGACCGGCGGCCGGGATTCGCGCCACAGTTCACGGCCGAAGAGGAAAGGTGAGTTGGCGCCGACGGCCACCTGCACGGCGGCGATGGCCTGGGCCGCGTTCCAGACCGCGGCGAAGCGGCCCGGTGTGACCTGGAGGTGCAGCTGGACCGAGGTGCAGGCGGCCTCCGGCGCGATGGAGGGCGAGCGGGAGACCAGATGCTCGACGCCCCGGATGTCGAGTGCGAAGTCCTCGCCGCGGGCCGCCCGCATCTGGTCGTTGAGCAGGACATAGCGGTCGTTCTCGGAGAGGCTGGCGGCCGTGAGATCGGTGGCGTGCAGGGTGGGCAGAATGCCGATCATCACGATCCGGGCGGCGACCTCGCGGGCCTTCCTTTCGGCATAGGCGAGTCCGGTACGGAGTTCTTCGGCGAGCTGGTCCAGCACCCGCCCGCTCAATCGGTGCGGAAGGATGTTGACCTCAAGATTGCACTGCGCGAGTTCGGTCTGGAAATCACCGCTGGCGATGCGCTCAAGAACTTGAGAGTTCATCATCCGGGGCAGTCCGTCGGCGCCCGCAAGATTGAGTTCGATCTCCAGGCCCATGAGATTCCTGGGCCGGTCGAACCTCTCCTCCTCCAGGAGTCTCCGCAATCCTGCAAGACACTCGTGGAGCTTTCTTCGATAACGCTCCCGGTCCGCCAGGTCGATCCCGTCCGCGGCGACCTTCTCCCCCATCGAAGGGTCCCTCCTCGAGTGAACGGCCCGCGACCACGGACCACTTGGGGCTCTCCCGACTGCGGCGGGGCCCACGCTACGGACGATGATGCCCCGGCAATCTGATCGATAACGCCGCGGTGGCACGCCGGTACCGATAGGCTCGAATCGGACCGGCCTCCGGCACCTCCCTCAGGCATATCCGGATGGCGATCGCCTTCTGCATTTCCATCGTGAGAAATACCGGCGGGATCCGGCCTACCGCTCCGCCGAAGGAATACGAGGTGGCAGCGTAAAACGAGGCACAAAGCGGAAGAAAGCGCCTCACACAGCGGTCCGGATTTCCCCTTGCCCGAAATCCGCAAGACCGGTAGTCGAAACACTTTCAGAACATACGTCGTATAAACTCCGCTTACGAGGCAGAGACTTGGCGCCCAGCGTCCCGGCGTTCCCACCGGCACGGGGGCACAGCGACTGACCTCGCCGGGCCGCAGCCCCGGCCGGCCACGCTCTGACCCCGCACGCAGACACCGTCGTTTGCACCCTGCCACGCTCCACCGTGTCTCCGAAGTGAGAGGCGACCCACCATGCCGCTGCACCTTCCCCCTGCCCCCACGCCTGCTCTGCGTTGCGTCCTCTCCGCCCTCGGCTCCCCCACCGCGGTCCGCGAGGCCCCGGTCTCCGCGCTGCGCGCCCATCAGGGCCCGCTCAGCCCCGATCATCCGCTGCCCATCCATGTCTGGGACGACGTCAGCCGGACCGGCGGTGTGCCGCGGACCCGCCTGGCCGGCTGGCGTTTCCTGGTCCGCGGCGGGGAGCGGGCCGTGGCGACCGCCGAGGCCGTGCTCACCGCGGACGGCTGGGCCTTCGCACGGTTCTGCGGCGGCCCCTATGTCGCCGCGACCGAGCAGGCGCTGGCACAGGCCGAAGCACTCGCCACCCCGTACCAGCCGCGGCTGCTGTCCGTACCCGAGCTCTACATGCTCACCCTGTGGCTGCACCACGACATCGCCTCGGACGGCAGCGAAGGCCCGGCCGCGTCCGGCGACCTGCTGGTGCCCCTGGCGCCCGCCCCGCCGGGGATCGCCGCGCACCGCCCGCAGCGCATCGCCGACCTGCTCCCCCGGCTCACCCTGCGCCTCACGCCGGCCACCCCGCTCCTCGCCGAACCCGCCTGAGCCCGCGCCCCGGCCCCGGTTCTCCGTCGGCAGACACCGGCACCGTCACCGGCACCGTCCGTCGTCCCTCGTCATGAGCATGCCCCGCGGCCCCTTCGGGCCACGGGGCGCGCTGTCGCGCTCACCCAGGCGGGCTAGTCCGCGGCTACCACCCCCAACCCGCTTGGGGAGGAGTGCAATTGGGAGCAACCGCCCGCACGGGTGACACGTCCCTACCGAGTGAGTACCGCTGCTGCGAAATCCCTGCGGAATCCCGCCCGTGGGGCAACACTGGGTCCTACCGACGGAAACGGGGGGAGCGGCCATGCACACCTCATCGAGCCGCACAACGACGTTCACCACACCGCAGCGAAAGACAACTTCCATGTGCCAGCACCAACCGCCATGCCCGTCAGCCGACTCCACCGACCGGGAGGCCGCCCATCTCGTGGCGCACCACCCGGAGCAGGGCTGGAGCCTGCTCTGCAACGGCGTCCTGCTCTTCGAGGACACCGGTGAGCTGCTGCCGGACGGGCAGGTCATCGCCCCGCACCGCACTCGCGCCACCGCCGCCGCCTGACCCGCGAGCGCGGCACGCACCACAGGGCCCCCGGCAGATCTGCCGAGGGCCCTTGAATGTTGCGGTGAACCCGCTGCGGTAAGCCCGTAGCGGTGAGTCCGCTGCCGTGACTCAGCTGTCGTACGCGTCCAGCGGCGGGCAGGAGCAGACGAGGTTACGGTCACCGAAGGCACCGTCGATGCGGCGCACCGGCGGCCAGTACTTCTCCGAGGCCTCGACGCCGGCCGGGAAGACGGCCTCCTCGCGGGTGTACGGGTGCGGCCAGTCACCGCCGAGCGCGCCCGCGGTGTGCGGGGCGTTGCGCAGCGGGTTGTCGTCCTTGTCCCACTCCCCCGTGCCGACCTTCTCGATCTCCGCGCGGATGGCGATCATCGCGTCGCAGAACCGGTCCAGCTCGCCGAGGTCCTCGCTCTCGGTCGGCTCGATCATCAGCGTGCCGGCCACCGGGAACGACATCGTCGGCGCGTGGAAGCCGTAGTCGATCAGCCGCTTGGCGACGTCGTCGATGCTCACACCGGTCGCCTTGGTCAGCGGCCGCACGTCGATGATGCACTCGTGCGCGACCAGGCCGCCGGGGCCGGTGTAGAGCACCGGGTAGTGCGGCTCCAGGCGCTTGGCGATGTAGTTGGCGCTCAGCACCGCCACCTGGGTGGCGCGCTTGAGGCCCTCGCCGCCCATCAGGCGGACGTACGCCCAGGAGATCGGCAGGATGCCGGCCGAGCCCCAGGGTGCCGCGGAGATCGGGCCCACTCCCGTCTCCGGTCCCGCGCCGGGCTGCAGCGGGTGGTTGGGCAGGTACGGCGCCAGGTGGGCGCGTACGCCGACCGGACCGACGCCCGGGCCACCGCCGCCGTGCGGGATGCAGAACGTCTTGTGCAGGTTGAGGTGCGAGACATCGCCGCCGAACTTGCCGGGCTCGGCGAGGCCGACCAGCGCATTGAGGTTGGCGCCGTCGACGTAGACCTGGCCGCCGGCCTCGTGCACCGTGGCGCAGATCTGGGTGATGTGCTCCTCGAACACGCCGTGGGTGGAGGGGTAGGTGACCATCAGGACCGCGAGTTCGTCACGGTGCTTCTCGATCTTGGCGTGCAGGTCGTCGGCGTCGACCTCGCCGTCCTCACCGGTCTTGACGACGACGACCTTCATGCCGGCCATCACCGCGCTGGCGGCGTTGGTGCCGTGCGCGGAGGACGGGATCAGGCAGACGGTGCGCTGCTCGTCACCGTTGGCGCGGTGGTAGGCACGCACCGCCAGCAGACCGGCCAGCTCGCCCTGCGATCCGGCGTTGGGCTGGATGGAGACCTTGTCGTAGCCGGTGACGGTGGCCAGCCGCTCCTCCAGCTCCTGGATCAGGGTGAGGTAGCCCTGGGCCTGGGCGGCGGGCGCGAAGGGGTGCAGCTGCCCGAAGGCGGGCCAGGTGACCGGCTCCATCTCGGTGGTCGCGTTCAGCTTCATGGTGCAGGAGCCGAGCGGGATCATGCCGCGGTCCAGTGCGTAGTCCTTGTCCGCGAGGGTGCGCAGGTAGCGCAGCATCGCGGTCTCGGAGCGGTACCGGTGGAAGACCGGGTGGGCGAGGTAGTCGTCGCCGCGCAGCAGGTCCTGCGGCAGCGCTTCGGCGGCGGCCGCGTCCAGCTGCTCGACGTCGCCGTGCACGCCGAAGGCGCCCCAGACGCCGGCCAGCTGCGCGCGCCCGGTGGTCTCGTCGCAGGCGATACCGACGAGGTCGGCGTCGACCTGCCGGAGGTTGACACCGGCCTCGCGGGCGGCGGCGACGACCTCGGCGGCCCGGCCGGGCACCCGTGCGGTCAGCGTGTCGAAGTACGCGCCGTGCACGATCTCCACCCCGCCGGCCCGCAGGCCCTCGGCGAGGACCGCGGCGTAGCGGTGGGTGCGGTGGGCGATCGTCCGCAGACCCTCGGGGCCGTGGTAGACCGCGTACATACCGGCCATGACGGCGAGCAGCACCTGTGCGGTGCAGATGTTGCTGGTGGCCTTCTCGCGGCGGATGTGCTGCTCACGGGTCTGCAGCGCGAGGCGGTAGGCCTTGTTGCCGTCGGCATCGACGGAGACGCCCACCAGGCGCCCGGGCAGACTGCGGGCGAACTGGTCGCGGACGGCCATGAACCCGGCGTGCGGCCCGCCGAAGCCCATCGGGACGCCGAAGCGCTGGGTGGTGCCGACGGCGATGTCCGCGCCGAGCTCACCGGGCGAGGCCAGCAGCGTCAGGGCGAGCAGATCGGCGGCGACGGTGACGACCGCGCCCAGCTCGTGGGCCTGCTCGATGACGGCGCGCGGGTCGCGGACCGCACCGGAGGCGCCGGGGTACTGCAGCAGCACACCGAACACCCCGCGCTCGGCGACGTCGGCCGGGATGCCGTCGGACAGGTCGGCGACCACGACCTCGACGCCGGTGGGCTCCGCACGGGTCTGGATCACGGCGATGGTCTGCGGCAGACAGTCGGCGTCGACCAGGAAGACACCCTGCTTGACCTTGCCGACCCGGCGGGAGAGCGCCATCGCCTCGGCGGCCGCGGTGCCCTCGTCCAGCAGCGAGGAGCCGGAGGTGGGCAGACCGGTCAGGTCGGCGACCATCGTCTGGAAGTTGAGCAGCGCCTCGAGGCGGCCCTGCGAGATCTCCGGCTGATAGGGGGTGTAGGCCGTGTACCAGGCCGGGTTCTCCATGACGTTGCGCAGGATCACCGGCGGGGTGAAGGTGCCGTAGTAGCCGAGTCCGATCATGGACGCCAGCACCTGGTTGCGGTCCGCGAGGCCGTGCAGCTCCTGCAGCACCTCGGCCTCGGTACGGGCCTGCGGCAGGCCGAGTGCCTCTGCGCTCTTGATCACATCGGGAACGGCGGTGTCGGTGAGCTCGTCCAGCGATCCGAACCCGAGGTGCGCGAGCATCTTCGCCTGCGCCTCGTGGTCGGGACCGATGTGCCGGTGCTCGAAGGGGGTGCCGCGTTCCAGCTCGGTCAAGGAGATGCGATTGGTGGTCATCTGCGGGGGCCTCCTGGTCGTGCGACCTACGAGGGGCACCACGGCGCGGGTGCCCGGACGGCCTCCCCCTCTGTCATCTCAACCTGAGAGCTTCACCGGCCCGCGCGAGGCGGCCCGACTTTCACCGTCGGTGAGGAGGGGTCCCGGAGCTGTGCCTTCCGACGCCCGCCCTGCTTTCCAGAGTGACCTCGCCCACGCGGTACGTGTGCCTGAGAGATTCCGGGGAGGATTTGCTCCTTCGGCGCCCTCGCCGCGAACGACAAAGGACTCTCCCGCACGGGGTCTGCGGCCATTGGCCAGCCTACCAGCGCGGCACTCGAAGGATCCTTCGAGTGGCCAGGGCATGAAATGTGCCGTTTGGTTGTTGTCAGAGGGCAGTTGCGACCAATTGGAGGGACCGTGCAAACCGATATCGATCCCCGGAGCCTGATCGGCCGCAAAGCGTTCGACCGCAACGGCGCCAAAATAGGCACGATCGACGAGGTATATCTCGACGACGCGACGGGGGAACCGGAGTGGGCGGCCGTGCGCACCGGACTCTTCAGCCGGGACGCGTTCGTCCCCCTCGAACCCAGCAAGATGGTCGGTGAGGGCCTGCACATTCCTTACGACCGCAAGCTGATCAAGGACGCGCCGGACTTCGGCGTCGGCCGCCATCTCTCCCCTGAGCAGGAACTGCAGCTCTATCACCACTACCGACTGGATATCTCCTCCCCGACATCCGACCCGGTGTCCTCGCCCGGCTCCGGTGACAAGGACTTCGGCAGGATCGCCGGCTCGGACGACTGACCGTCCGCCGGCCCCCCGCCCACCAGCGGCAGGGGCTCCCCCGGCCGCAGCGCCGGATCCTCCACAGCAAAGGTCCGCACCCTCCCCGGTGCGGACCACGGCGTTTCGAAGCGTACGGTCACCCTCCCCACCCCGCTCCCCTGCACCCAGCCCGCGCCGTACTCGTCGTGCACCACGTCCAGTCCCGGGTGCCAGCGCCGCGGCCGCTCCTCCTCGGCCTCCGCCGCCACCGCCGCGCCACCGGGCTGCTCCGCCGCCGCTCTCGCGGCCTGCTCCGCCGCCTCCGCCTCCCGCTCCGTCGCGAACTGGGCGAACAGGTCCTCCTGTGTGAAGTCGGCCAGGCCGCTGACCCCCACACCCAGCAGCCGGACCCCGCCGGTGGTGTCCACCATCTCCAGCAGCCGCACGGCGGCCTCCCGTATCACCGCGGGGTCGTCGGTGGGCCCACGAAGCGTCTCGGAGCGGGTCAGCGTCGAGAAGTCGTAGTTGCGCACCTTGATGACCACCGTCCGCCCGGAGCGCCCGGCGGCCCGCAGCCGCTGCACGCAGCGGTCCGCCAGCCGCAGCACTTCACTCCGTACCCGCGTCCGGTCGGTCAGATCGACCTCGAAGGTGTCCTCGACCGAGATGGACTTCGCATCCCGCTCGGCCACCACCGGCCGGTCGTCCCGGCCCAGCGCCATGGCATACAGCCCGGCACCGTGCGCCCTGCCCAACAGCCGCACCAGCTCGGCCTCACCGGCCTCCGCGGTCTCCGCGACGGTGTGGATCCCGGCCCGGCGCAGCGTCTCGGCCGTCGCCGGCCCCACCCCGGGCAGCGTCCGCACCGTCATCGGGCCCAGCAGCTCACGCTCGGTACCGGGCTCGATCACCACCAGGCCGTTCGGCTTGGCCGTCTCGGACGCGATCTTCGCCAGCATCTTGGCGCCGGCCAGCCCCACCGAGCCGGTCAGGCCCGTGGCGGCACGGATCTCGCGGCGCAGTCGCTCCCCCACGGCCCGCGCGGCGGCCGTTCGAGGCGGCACCCCGCCCGCTTCCAGGTCGACGAACGCCTCGTCCAGGCTCAGCGGCTCCACCAGCGGCGACAGCGCGTGCAGCAGCCCCATCACCGTCTCACTCACCTGGCGGTACAGCGAGAAGCGCGGGGTGAGATAAGCGGCGTTGGGGCACAGCCGGCGCGCCTGGGCCGTGGGCATCGCGGAGCGGACCCCGAACACCCGGGCTTCGTACGACGCCGTGGAGACCACCCCGCGCACGCCGATCCCGCCGACCACCACGGGCTTGCCGCGGAGGCTCGGCTTGGCCGCCTGCTCGGCGGCCGCGAAGAACGCATCCATATCGAGATGCAGGATCGTCGGCGCGGGTCTCACATCTCCGATGCTGCCCCATGCCACTGACAATCGGCCCGTGCCGGGCCGGTGCGGCCGCCCGGGTCTCAGCCGGCCCGGTTACGCCGCCGCGCCAGCTCGTCGTGCGGGTTCTTCCCGATCAGGGTCTCGCCGGTGTCCACCCGCTCCCCGTGGAGCTGTGACAGCACGCCCTCCACGTCCCGCCACACCACGCCCACGGCGATGCCGAAGACGCCCTGGCCGCCCTGGAGCAGATCCACGACCTGGTCGGGAGAGGTGCACTCGTAGACCGTCGCACCGTCGCTCATCAACGTCATCCGCGTCAGATCCGCCAGTCCGCGCGCCCGCAGATGCTGGACGGCGGTGCGGATGTTCTGCAGCGACACCCCGGTGTCCAGGAGCCGCTTGACGATCTTCAGGACCACGACGTCCCGGAAGCTGTAGAGCCGCTGGGTGCCGGAGCCGTACGCCGGCCGGATACTCGGCTCCACCAGGCCCGTACGGGCCCAGTAGTCGAGCTGCCGATAGGTGATGCCCGCTGCCGCACAGGCGGTCGGGCCGCGATAGCCGATGTTCTGAGCCTCGCAGTCCCCCGACACCGCCGCGGCCGGTGCCGGGGCAGGGTCCGCTGCTGCGCCCGAGTGGAGCGGCAACGCCCCTTCCGCCGCCATACCGTCGCCGGTGATTGCCACGCCGCCCTCCGTCCTCCACGTCCCGGACGGGACCTGCCACATCGACGGTATGCAGTCACTCGGGGTGCGTCAACGATCGCCGCGCTCGCCACGCCGAGTGATAATCACCCTACGAGTGGTTTCTCGTGACCCCACACGGGGAACAGCTAGAGGTTTGGCCGGAAACAGGCGGTTCGCCTGGCCGGTATTACTGGCTGTTGGTCCCGAAGTCCTCGGGCGAGATCTGGTCGAGGAACTCGCGGAACTTCTCCACCTCGTCCTCCTGCTCGTCCGGGATGGCGATGCCCGCGTCGTCCAGCACACCGTCGGTACCGAAGATCGGCGTCCCGGTGCGCAATGCCAGCGCTATCGCGTCGGACGGACGCGCGCTGACCTCGACCCCGCTCGCGAAGACGAGTTCGGCATAGAAAACCCCCTCGCGCAGATCCGTGATGCGGACCTGCGTCAGTTCCTGGCCCACCGCTTCGAGCACATCCTTGAAAAGGTCATGCGTCAGCGGCCTGGCAGGGACCATGCCCTGCTGGGCAAAGGCGATGGCGGTGGCCTCCCCTGGCCCGATCCAAATGGGCAAGTATCGGTCGCCTCCCACCTCCCGCAGGAGCACGATCGGTTGGCTGGAAGGCATTTCCACCCGGACACCCACGACGTCGAGCTCGTTCACACAGCAACCCTAGGACGTGCCCGGCCGGTTTGGGTAGTCGGGCACTCGTTTGCTCACTACAGCCGGACCCGCAAAGCACTCTGGACCAGTGCCGCATGCAGCCGTACGGACAGCGTTGCCAGCTCTCGGGCAGTGGCTTCGGCATGGGCCCTGGTCTGCGGATTACGGTGCCGCCGAAGGGGTGCAACGACCTGCTCGACCAGGCCCGCCTCGCGCTCGGCGGCCGCCTTCACGGCGCGCAGATGCCGGGGCTCCAGACCGAAACGGCCGAGGTCCGCAACGAGCTTGGCCACCGTGACGGCCTCGATGTCGTATCCGCCCTCCGCATGAGGGACGATGAGTCCGTAGGACTCCCAGTCGGCGAGGGCCGCCTCGTCCACCTCCGCGGCGGCCAGCAGCTCCGCCCGGCCGATGCGGGCAGCCGTGGGGCGCTCCTCACCCGGTTCGTGCACGCCTTCGACGAGGTCGCGGGAGGGTGTGGCCGGAGCGGGCAGCTGCACCCGCTCACCGCGCTCCAGGGCGTCCAGATGCTCCCGGATGACCTTCAGCGGCAGATAGTGGTCCCGCTGCATCCGCAGCACGGCGGCCAGCCGCTCGACGTCCGCCGCGGTGAATTTGCGGTACCCGGAAGGCGTGCGCTTCGGCTCGACCAGTCCCTCGGCCTCCAGGAAACGGATCTTGGAGATGGTGACTTCGGGAAACTCCTCGCGCAGCAGGGTGAGCACCGTGCCGATGCTCACCGGCTTACCGTCCGAGGAGGCGGCGCCGGCAAAGCCGGCGCCGCCTTTCGGTGTATCGCGCATATGCCTTCCCCGGCCGGTCAGATACCGGCGCCTCGCTGGCTGGCGTAGAAGACCAGGCGGAACTTGCCGATCTGGACCTCGTCGCCATTGGCGAGAGTGACGGAGTCGATCCGCTCGCGGTTCACGTAGGTGCCGTTCAGGCTGCCGACGTCGGCGACCGTGAAGAGGCCGTCCGGGCCCCGGCGGAACTCCACATGACGGCGCGAGACCGTCACATCGTCGAGGAAGATGTCGCCCTGCGGATGCCGGCCCGCCGTCGTCAGCTCACTGTCCAGAAGGAAGCGGCTGCCCGAATTCGGACCCCGGCGGACGATCAGCAGCGCCGATCCCAACGGAAGGGCGTCGACAGCCGCCTGGGCCTCGGGGGACAGCGACGGCAGCAGATTCTGGCCCGTAGCCTCCGAGTCGTAGGCCTCCAGCCCCGAAATGGAGATGGTGGAGGTCGTCTCGGACGCCCGCTCGGGCTGAGCGCCCGGGCGCAGCGGCGCACCACAGTTGGAGCAGAACCGGCTCGCCTCGGCGTTCCGGTTCCCACACCTCGTACAAACCGGCAAGGCCGACCCTCCACCCGTGCGTGCGGCTGATGGTTCCTGGGAACCTATGCCGCCGGCACCGGAGGGGTCAACAGAACCCGCGCCGTACCCCCCGGACGGACCGCTGACCTCGTCACGGAAGAGCGGACGGTCCTCGGCGGCGCCACTCTCGTCGGGCCTTCCCGACGCACGGTGCCGCGCGGAGCCGCTGTCGCCATCCTGGCGGGCGCTCTTGCCGAACAGCTTTCCAAACAACTTCACGGGCGATTCCCCTTGAACGACATAGACCCGCCCGTGGGGCAGGACGAACCCTCGATGCACACACCGGCCGATCCGGACATCCTGTGAACGTCCGTGGCCTCCAGACAGTTTCCACCACACACCACACGCACGGTGCGTCGACCCCCCGCTACCTCATGCCCTCGCCGGGCACTCGTCATACGTGTACGCCTCACTGCGATGACGACCGAGCGTAGTCAGGCCGCTTCGCCTCTCGCAAGGCGTCCACAATGATCTTCTCCTCACGGGTCACAGACACCTTGGCCTGCTCCTTTTCCAGCGTCTGGACCACTCCGCCGGGGATGTTCAGCGCCGGTTCCAGGTCCTGCGGCTTGCCGATGACCTTGAAGCGGTACGGCTGCACGACGCGCTTGCCGTCGATCCCCACGCCACCCCGGAGATCCGAGAGAGAAGTGTTGGCGACGACCCGGACATCGTTGACCTGGATGGCCTCGGCGCCGGCCGCCCGCAGCTCCTGGATGGTGTCCAGCAGCTTGTCCGCCTCGACGGAGTGCGTCGGGTCGTCGATGGTCAGGTTGATGCCGGGCCCTTGCGCCGCGACGGTCCCGGCCAGCACACCCAGCTGCTGTTCCTTCTCCACGGTCTGCTTACGGGCCTCCTCGGCCTGGTCCGAGCTGTTCGCCAGCTCGGTCTTCTGCCCTTCCAGACGCCGCTGTTCGTCGGTCAACCGCTGGGAGCGATTGTCCAGCTCATCCAGAATGCGCACCAAGTCCTCCTGACGCGCACCTCGCAGCGCACTGCTGTCACTTGTGGAACGTACCTGAATCGCCAGGCCGAGGCCGAGAATGAACAGCAGCAACGCAACGATCAGTTGAGCCCGGGTCAGCCGCGGCGGCCACAGGCTCGCCACCAGCCGCTCCCGACCGCTCTTCGGGCGCTCCGCACTTCCGTTTTCGGCAACCGCCTCCGGAGTCGAGGAGTCTGCCCCTTTGTCGGCCTTGTGTCCAGCACTGTCCGGTTCCGGAGCTTCGGTATCTTCCTCGGCCTCCGCCCGCTCCCGAGTGCTCCGGCTCTCGGGCGGCAGCGGCCGCCGGTCGGCCGAGCCGCCGTCCTGGTCCCGCTCCGGCTGCTCCGGCTCCTTCTCCGGCTCGGCCTTCTTCTCGGACTCCGGCGTCACCTCGGACTCCGGCCGCTCCGCCTGCTCCGCCCCCGCCGGCTGCTCCGCCTGCTCCGGCTTCTTCTCCGGCTCCGGGATCTCGTCCGTCGACATCCGCCTCACGCCCTGAAGACGTGCCGGCGAATCGCGGCGGCGTTGGAGAAGATCCGGATGCCCAGCACCACGACGACGCCGGTGGAGAGTTGGGCACCGACGCCCAACTTGTCACCGAGGAAGACGATCAGCGCGGCGACGACGACATTGGACAGGAAGGAGACCACGAAGACCTTGTCGTCGAAGATCCCGTCCAGCATCGCGCGCAGACCGCCGAACACGGCATCCAGCGCCGCGACGACAGCGATCGGCAAGTAGGGCTCGACCACCGTCGGCACCACGGGTCGGACGACAAGCCCGACCACGACTCCCACGATGAGGCCCAATACGGCGATCACGATGTGCCCTTCCCTGTGTCGGTGCCGTCCGCCTTGGCGGCACCGGCCTGCGGCTTTGCGGTACGTACGATCAAACTGGGCGCGGGCGGCAGCCGGACCTCGTTCTCCACGGAAATCCTGGTGCGCACCCCGTAGTTCTCCTGCAGCACATGAAGGTACTGACCGTCGGCGCTGTCCTGGAAAGCGGTGCTCAGCCGTTGCCCGTCCCCCACCGCCAGCACCGTATAAGGCGGCACCAGTGGCTTGTTGTCGACCAGTATGGCGTCTCCTGCGGCTCTGATCGCCGAGAGTGACGTAAGCCGCTGTCCATTGACGGAGATGGCCTCCGCACCGGACGCCCACAGGCCGTTGACGACGCGCTGCATGTCTCTGTCGCGTACCCGCCCGGTGTCCGAAAACCCACTGCTCTCGCGCGGTCCGCCGCCGCTGGACTCCGCGTCCTTGGCATCGTCCACGACGAGTTTCACGCCGGGCCCGGAGACCTGGGTCGAACCGGCCAGCAGCCCCAGCAGCTCGGCCTTGTCGCTGCCGTGCTGCTTCAGCGCCTCGCGCTGCATCTTGCCGACGTCGTCCCGGAGGGCATCGACCCGCTGCTGCTGCCGGTCCGCCTCCCCGGTGCCCTTCTGGATGCGGTTGATCAGTTCTTCGCGCTCCTTGGCGAGCGTCGGTGCGGATATCCGCGCTTGCGCCGCCCCCACCGTCACCACCAGCGCGGCGAGCACCAGACCGGCCGCGAGGCCCAACTTCGCCCGCAGGGTACGCGGCAGACCGCGCACCCCGGCCTCGGACTTCCGGGCGGCCGCCTCGGCGTATCCGTCGTCGAGACTGTGATCCATCACATTGGTCAGCAGCGACATGGACGCATCGGGGCGCGCGGCCGGGGTGTTCGGGTTGCTCCGATCGGGGCGCTGCTGCGACATGCCGCACATCGTCGCACGTCGGCCGCGTGGTCTCCCAATGGCCCCACCGGCGTGCCGAGGCACGGGCCGCCGGTGGGGTCAAGGTCAGCGTCCTGCGCTGTCCACCACTGCGGACCATTCGTCCAGCAGTTGCTGGGCGGAGGCGTCGTCCGGGCCTTCCGCCCACAGGTGGGTGACCGCCTCTGCGGGGTCGGGCAGCACCAGGACCCAGCGGCCGTCGGGCTCCACGACCCGTACGCCGTCGGTGGTGTCCACGTCCCGGTCACCGGCCGCCTCGACGACATGCCGCATGACGAGCCCCTTGACCGCCCAGGGGGTGGCCAGGTCACGGCGCTGGACGTGCGCCCGCGGGATCCGTGCGTCGATCTGGCTCAGTGTGAGCTGGGTGCGGGCCACCAGGCCGATCAGCCGGACGAACGCGGCAGCGCCGTCGAAGACGCTGCTGAACTCGGGGACGATGAATCCGCCCCTGCCGTCCCCGCCGAAGACGGTGCCGTCCTCGCGCCCCACCCGGGTCAGATCGTCGGGCGAGGTCGTCGTCCACTCCACCTGCGTCCCGTGGTACGCCGCCACCTGCTCGGCGATCCGGGTCGTGGTGACCGGCAGCGCCACCCGCCCGGCTCGCCGCTCGGCCGCCACCAGATCCAGCATCACCAGGAGCGCGCGGTCGTCCTCGATGATCCGGCCGCGCTCGTCCACGAGGGAGAGCCGTTCGCCCACGGGGTCGAAGCGCACACCGAAGGCGGCCCGGGCCGAGGCCACGATCTCGCCGAGCCGGACGAGCCCCGAGCGCCGCGCGTCGGGCGTCTCGGTCGGCCGGGACTCGTCGAGCCCGGGGTTGATCGTCAGGGAGTCCACGCCGAGCCGTCCCAGCAGGCTGGGCAGGACCAGGCCCGCGCTGCCGTTCGAGGCGTCCACGACGACCTTCAGCCCGGACTCGCTGATGCCCGTGATGTCCACGGCCCGCAGCAGGGACCCGGTGTAGGAGTCGAAGACGCTGGCCGGGAAGATCAGATCGCCGATCTCGCCGGGGAAGGCGCGGCGGTACTCCTGACGCGCGAAGACCCGGTCGAGCTTGCGCTGCCCGGCCTGTGAGAGATCCGCGCCCCGCTCGTCGAAGAACATGATGTCGACGGAGTCCGGCACGCCGGGCGTCGTACGGACCATGATGCCGCCGGCACTGCCGCGGGCGGTCTGCTGGCGGGCGACGGGCAACGGGACGTTCTCCAGGTCGCGTACGTCGATGGCGCTGGCCTGCAGTGCGGAGATCACCGCGCGCTTGAGTGCCCGGGCGCCACGGGAGTGGTCGCGCGCGGTGGTGACCGTGGAGCCCTTCTTGAGCGTGGTGGCATAGGCGCCCGCGAGCCGTACGGCGAGTTCGGGCGTGATCTCGACATTGAGGATCCCGGACACACCACGGGCGCCGAACAGATGCGCCTGGCCCCGGGACTCCCAGATCACCGACGTATTGACGAATGCGCCGGCCTCGATGGTCTTGAACGGGTAGACCCGTACATTGCCCTGCACGATCGATTCTTCACCGATGAGGCATTCATCGCCGATGACGGCGCCGTCCTCGATACGGGCGGCCCGCATGATGTCGGTGTTCTTCCCGATCACACAGCCGCGCAGATTGCTCTGCGGCCCGATGTAGACGTTGTCGTGCACCACGGCACGGTGCAGGAAGGCACCGCTCTTGACGACGACATTGGAGCCGACGACGGTGTGCTCCCGAAGCTCCGCTTCCGCTTCGATCTTGGCGTAGTCGCCGATGTACAACGGCCCGCGGAGCACCGCGTCGGGGTGGACCTCGGCGCCCTCGGCAACCCAGACGCCGGGCGAGATCTCAAAGCCGTCGATCTCGACGTCGACCTTGCCTTCGAGCACATCGGCCTGTGCCTTCACATAGCTTTCGTGTGTGCCGACGTCCTCCCAATAGCCCTCGGCGATATAGCCGTAGATCGGCTTGCCTTCCTTCATCAGCTGCGGGAAGACATCGCCCGACCAGTCGACCGGCACATCGGGCTCGAAGTAGTCGAAGACCTCCGGCTCCATGACGTAGATACCGGTGTTGACGGTGTCCGAGAAGACCTGACCCCAGGTGGGTTTTTCCAGGAAACGTTCGACCTTGCCGGCCTCGTCCACGATGGTGATGCCGAACTCGAGCGGGTTGGGAACCCGTGTGAGACAGACGGTGACGAGGGCGCCCTTTTCCTTGTGGAACCTGATCAGATCGGTGAGATCGAAGTCGGTGAGGGCATCACCGGAGATGACGAGGAAGGCGTCGTCCTTGAGGGCTTCCTCGGCGTTCTTCACGCTGCCTGCGGTACCGAGTGGCTTTTCCTCATTGGCGTAGGTGAGCTCCATCCCGAGCTCTTCGCCGTCGCCGA
Organism: Streptomyces lydicus; assembly: GCF_004125265.1. Taxonomy (GTDB): domain Bacteria; phylum Actinomycetota; class Actinomycetes; order Streptomycetales; family Streptomycetaceae; genus Streptomyces; species Streptomyces lydicus_C. The sequence goes on along the minus strand of NZ_RDTE01000003.1, from coordinate 7,826,218 downwards.
AATAGTTCTTGACGAGCGAGGCAAGGAATTGCACGGTTACGACGGTCTCATTGAGACCATGCCGTTTCAGCAGCCTGAGTACATGCTCCATGATCGGCCGGTTGGCGACCGGAAGCAGAGGCTTGGGCATGCTGGACGTCATGGGGCGAAGGCGTGTTCCTTCGCCGCCGGCCATCACAACGGCCTTCATGTCGGAAGCGTCCTCCTCTAAGAGACGACGGTCTTGCCGACTTCACCTGTCCAAATCGCCCGCTGATCCTGTTTTCCGTACGGGCGCCGGGCCCTGGCACAACCTGCCGGTTCGGAGAGCTCAGTCGGCCGTGGCGTCCGCCCTGATGATTCGACGGACCTGGACCACGTAGAGGATCCCTGCCCACCAGTAGAGCGCCGTACCCCATCCTGCGAACGCCCATCCGAAAACAGTGGCGAGTTCGTGAAGCCAGCCCCTCCGGTCGCTCAGCAGGAGCAACGGGAAGGCATACATCAAGTTGAACGTAGCCGCTTTGCCCAGGAAGTTCACCTGGGGAGGCCCGTAACGGTGGCGTCCGAGGATTCCGACCGCGATGAGCAGCATCAGCTCCCGCGCCAACAGGGCCGCGGTCAGCCAGAGCGGCAGGATCTCGCGCCATGTCAGACCGACGAGGGTCGACAGGATGTAGAGGCGGTCGGCGGCCGGGTCGAGGATCCGCCCGAGACTGCTGATCTGGTTCCAGCGCCGGGCGAGTTTGCCGTCCAGGTAGTCGCTGACGCCGCTCAGAGCGAGGATCAGGAGCGCCCAGAGGTCAGCGTTGGGACCACCGAATTCCGGCCACAGGATCAGCCACAGGAACACCGGCACGCCAACGAGGCGGGCCGTGCTCAGGATATTCGGGATGGTGAGGACGCGATCCGTCTGGACCCGCGTCTCCTGGACCTCCACGCGGGGGCCTCCTGTGGGGGAAATGTGCCAACGATGCCCCCTGACCTTACCTGCCCCGCCGGCCGGTCCGACCCCCGGGTCCCCAGATCACGACAACGCAGAAAAGCCCCGCACCATAAGGTGCGGGGCTTCCCCACAATGATTGTTCGGCGGCGTCCTACTCTCCCACAGGGTCCCCCCTGCAGTACCATCGGCGCTGAAAGGCTTAGCTTCCGGGTTCGGAATGTAACCGGGCGTTTCCCTAACGCAATGACCACCGAAACACTATGAAGTTAACCAACCCGGCATAATCACAGGTCGTTACTTCAGAACCTACACAGTGGACGCGAGCAACTGAGGACAAGCCCTCGGCCTATTAGTACCAGTCAACTCCACCCGTTACCGGGCTTCCATATCTGGCCTATCAACCCAGTCGTCTACTGGGAGCCTTAACCCCTCAAAGGAGGTGGGAGTACTCATCTCGAAGCAGGCTTCCCGCTTAGATGCTTTCAGCGGTTATCCTTTCCGAACGTAGCCAACCAGCCATGCCCTTGGCAGGACAACTGGCACACCAGAGGTTCGTCCGTCCCGGTCCTCTCGTACTAGGGACAGCCCTTCTCAATACTCCTACGCGCACAGCGGATAGGGACCGAACTGTCTCACGACGTTCTAAACCCAGCTCGCGTACCGCTTTAATGGGCGAACAGCCCAACCCTTGGGACCGACTCCAGCCCCAGGATGCGACGAGCCGACATCGAGGTGCCAAACCATCCCGTCGATATGGACTCTTGGGGAAGATCAGCCTGTTATCCCCGGGGTACCTTTTATCCGTTGAGCGACGGCGCTTCCACAAGCCACCGCCGGATCACTAGTCCCTACTTTCGTACCTGCTCGACCCGTCAGTCTCACAGTCAAGCTCCCTTGTGCACTTACACTCAACACCTGATTGCCAACCAGGCTGAGGGAACCTTTGGGCGCCTCCGTTACCCTTTAGGAGGCAACCGCCCCAGTTAAACTACCCACCAGACACTGTCCCTGATCCGGATCACGGACCCAGGTTAGACATCCAGCACGACCAGAGTGGTATTTCAACAATGACTCCACCATGACTGGCGTCATAGCTTCAAAGTCTCCCACCTATCCTACACAAGCCGAACCGAACACCAATATCAAGCTATAGTAAAGGTCCCGGGGTCTTTCCGTCCTGCTGCGCGAAACGAGCATCTTTACTCGTAATGCAATTTCACCGGGCCTATGGTTGAGACAGTCGAGAAGTCGTTACGCCATTCGTGCAGGTCGGAACTTACCCGACAAGGAATTTCGCTACCTTAGGATGGTTATAGTTACCACCGCCGTTTACTGGCGCTTAAGTTCTCAGCTTCGCCACACCGAAATGTGACTAACCGGTCCCCTTAACGTTCCAGCACCGGGCAGGCGTCAGTCCGTATACATCGCCTTACGGCTTCGCACGGACCTGTGTTTTTAGTAAACAGTCGCTTCTCGCTGGTCTCTGCGGCCACCACCAGCTCACCGAGTAAATCGGATCACCAGCAATGGCCCCCCTTCTCCCGAAGTTACGGGGGCATTTTGCCGAGTTCCTTAACCATAGTTCACCCGAACGCCTCGGTATTCTCTACCTGACCACCTGAGTCGGTTTAGGGTACGGGCCGCCATGAAACTCGCTAGAGGCTTTTCTCGACAGCATAGGATCATCCACTTCACCACAATCGGCTCGGCATCAGGTCTCAGGCTTCATGCTGTCCGGATTTACCTGGACAACGCCCTACACCCTTACCCCGGGACAACCACCGCCCGGGCTGGACTACCTTCCTGCGTCACCCCATCACTTACCTACTACCACCTTGGATCAGCGGCTCCACCACTCCCCTACGCTCCGAAGAGCTCAGGGCGGCTTCACGGCCTTAGCATTAATGGATTCAATATTTGGCGCTTCAAAGCGGGTACCGGAATATCAACCGGTTGTCCATCGACTACGCCTGTCGGCCTCGCCTTAGGTCCCGACTTACCCTGGGCAGATCAGCTTGACCCAGGAACCCTTAGTCAATCGGCGCACACGTTTCCCACGTGTGTATCGCTACTCATGCCTGCATTCTCACTCGTGAACCGTCCACAACTCGTTTCCACGGCTGCTTCACCCGGCACACGACGCTCCCCTACCCATCACAACGGACGTTGGTCCTCATGTTGCAATGACACGACTTCGGCGGTGTGCTTGAGCCCCGCTACATTGTCGGCGCGGAATCACTTGACCAGTGAGCTATTACGCACTCTTTCAAGGATGGCTGCTTCTAAGCCAACCTCCTGGTTGTCTCTGCGACTCCACATCCTTTCCCACTTAGCACACGCTTAGGGGCCTTAGTCGATGCTCTGGGCTGTTTCCCTCTCGACCATGGAGCTTATCCCCCACAGTCTCACTGCCGCGCTCTCACTTACCGGCATTCGGAGTTTGGTTAAGGTCAGTAACCCGGTAGGGCCCATCGCCTATCCAGTGCTCTACCTCCGGCAAGAAACACACGACGCTGCACCTAAATGCATTTCGGGGAGAACCAGCTATCACGGAGTTTGATTGGCCTTTCACCCCTAACCACAGGTCATCCCCCAGGTTTTCAACCCTGGTGGGTTCGGTCCTCCACGAAGTCTTACCTCCGCTTCAACCTGCCCATGGCTAGATCACTCCGCTTCGGGTCTTGGGCACGCTACTCAACGCCCTCTTCGGACTCGCTTTCGCTACGGCTTCCCCACACGGGTTAACCTCGCAACATACCGCAAACTCGCAGGCTCATTCTTCAAAAGGCACGCAGTCACGACTGCATGTGCAAGCACATACAGCGACGCTCCCACGGCTTGTAGGCACACGGTTTCAGGTACTATTTCACTCCGCTCCCGCGGTACTTTTCACCATTCCCTCACGGTACTATCCGCTATCGGTCACCAGGGAATATTTAGGCTTAACGGGTGGTCCCGCCAGATTCACACGGGATTTCTCGGGCCCCGTGCTACTTGGGTGGTTCTCAAACGAGCCGTCAATGTTTCAGCTACGGGGGTCTTACCCTCTACGCCGGACCTTTCGCATGTCCTTCGCCTACATCAACGGTTTCTGACTCGTCTCACAGCCGGCAGACTGTGAAAGAGAACTCCCACAACCCCAGCCACGCAACCCCTGCCGGGTATCACACGTAACTGGTTTGGCCTCATCCGGTTTCGCTCGCCACTACTCCCGGAATCACGGTTGTTTTCTCTTCCTGCGGGTACTGAGATGTTTCACTTCCCCGCGTTCCCTCCACACTGCCTATGTGTTCAGCAGCGGGTGACAGCCCATGACGACTGCCGGGTTTCCCCATTCGGACACCCCCGGATCAAAGCTCGGTTGACAGCTCCCCGGGGCCTATCGCGGCCTCCCACGTCCTTCATCGGTTCCTGGTGCCAAGGCATCCACCGTGCGCCCTTAAAAACTTGGCCACAGATGCTCGCGTCCACTGTGCAGTTCTCAAGCAACGACCAGCCACCCGTCACAACCCACCGAAGTGAGCCTTTACCGGGGCCGGCATCGCGAAGGTCCAGACTCACAGTCCGTACCCTCAGATACCCAACAACGTGCCCGGCACGACCATCCGAATCCTGTGTTCCACGCCGAAGCAGTACTAACAGTCATCATCAGACCGTGCCGAATAGTCAACGTTCCACCCATGAGCAACCAGCATCAGACATTCGCTGATGTACTGGCCTCTGACCAACCAGAGGTCGGTAAGAAGTGCTCCTTAGAAAGGAGGTGATCCAGCCGCACCTTCCGGTACGGCTACCTTGTTACGACTTCGTCCCAATCGCCAGTCCCACCTTCGACGATTCCCTCCCACAAGGGGTTGGGCCACCGGCTTCGGGTGTTACCGACTTTCGTGACGTGACGGGCGGTGTGTACAAGGCCCGGGAACGTATTCACCGCAGCAATGCTGATCTGCGATTACTAGCAACTCCGACTTCATGGGGTCGAGTTGCAGACCCCAATCCGAACTGAGACCGGCTTTTTGAGATTCGCTCCACCTCGCGGTATCGCAGCTCATTGTACCGGCCATTGTAGCACGTGTGCAGCCCAAGACATAAGGGGCATGATGACTTGACGTCGTCCCCACCTTCCTCCGAGTTGACCCCGGCAGTCTCCTGTGAGTCCCCATCACCCCGAAGGGCATGCTGGCAACACAGAACAAGGGTTGCGCTCGTTGCGGGACTTAACCCAACATCTCACGACACGAGCTGACGACAGCCATGCACCACCTGTACACCGACCACAAGGGGGACCCTGTCTCCAGGGTTTTCCGGTGTATGTCAAGCCTTGGTAAGGTTCTTCGCGTTGCGTCGAATTAAGCCACATGCTCCGCTGCTTGTGCGGGCCCCCGTCAATTCCTTTGAGTTTTAGCCTTGCGGCCGTACTCCCCAGGCGGGGAACTTAATGCGTTAGCTGCGGCACGGACGACGTGGAATGTCGCCCACACCTAGTTCCCAACGTTTACGGCGTGGACTACCAGGGTATCTAATCCTGTTCGCTCCCCACGCTTTCGCTCCTCAGCGTCAGTATCGGCCCAGAGATCCGCCTTCGCCACCGGTGTTCCTCCTGATATCTGCGCATTTCACCGCTACACCAGGAATTCCGATCTCCCCTACCGAACTCTAGCCTGCCCGTATCGAATGCAGACCCGGGGTTAAGCCCCGGGCTTTCACATCCGACGTGACAAGCCGCCTACGAGCTCTTTACGCCCAATAATTCCGGACAACGCTTGCGCCCTACGTATTACCGCGGCTGCTGGCACGTAGTTAGCCGGCGCTTCTTCTGCAGGTACCGTCACTCTCGCTTCTTCCCTGCTGAAAGAGGTTTACAACCCGAAGGCCGTCATCCCTCACGCGGCGTCGCTGCATCAGGCTTTCGCCCATTGTGCAATATTCCCCACTGCTGCCTCCCGTAGGAGTCTGGGCCGTGTCTCAGTCCCAGTGTGGCCGGTCGCCCTCTCAGGCCGGCTACCCGTCGTCGCCTTGGTAGGCCATCACCCCACCAACAAGCTGATAGGCCGCGGGCTCATCCTTCACCGCCGGAGCTTTCCACCACCAGACCATGCGGTCGGTAGTCGTATCCGGTATTAGACCCCGTTTCCAGGGCTTGTCCCAGAGTGAAGGGCAGATTGCCCACGTGTTACTCACCCGTTCGCCACTAATCCCCTCCCGAAGGAGGTTCATCGTTCGACTTGCATGTGTTAAGCACGCCGCCAGCGTTCGTCCTGAGCCAGGATCAAACTCTCCGTGAATGTTTACTCGGCCAGTAAATAAATTACAGCCGGTGAACACACACGAGAGCGGAACGAGCGGACGGAATAGGTCTGCTCGTTCACAGCGTCCTCGCTGTGTGTGCCACCCCGACCCGTGGGCCGTGGTGGGCTTTCAAAGGAACCTCATCCGCCGGATGTTTCCGGTGGACGGGGTATCAACATATCTGGCGTTGACTTTTGGCACGCTGTTGAGTTCTCAAGGAACGGACGCTTCCTTTGGATTCCCTCTCGGGTTTCCTCCGGGCGCTTCCCTTCGGTGTTTCACACTCTATCAGGCCCTTTTCGGCTTTCGAACCGCTGCTTTTCTGCAGACATGCAGAAGCCCGCAATTCTTGAGTCGCGATCAAGACGCTGGGAGTGCCGCCCACCTCAGCCGGACGCAGTTGATAGCGTCCTTGCTGTCCGGGGCAGGTCTCAGACAGTACAGCCCTGCTGTGGGCGAGGCAAATCGATTCGGCATGACGCGCGGTGGGCTACCGGCGTCTCTCATGCGGAACCGTCAGTTCTTATGACTTACGCTTCTGAACGGTGCGCCGTCCAGGACAGGTAGTGACGGCGGCCTGATGAATCTCCACCCCTGGGAGGCTTCCCATGACCACCGTGACGTCCCCTCTTGCCGGACGCGCCATCGGACTCGCGGCTGTGCCCGATCCGGTGTTCTCCGGAGCGATGGTGGGTCCCGGTACCGCCATCGATCCGGTACGTGAACCGTCTGCTGCGGTTTCGCCCGTGGACGGTGTTCTCGTATCACTGCACCCGCATGCGTTCGTCGTCGTCGACTCCGAGGGGCACGGTGTGCTGACCCATCTCGGTATCGACACCGTTCAGCTCAATGGCGAGGGCTTCGAGCTGCTCGTGAACAAGGGTGACACCGTCGCTCGTGGGCAGGAGATCGTGCGCTGGAACCCGGCCGCGGTCGAGGAGGCCGGTAAGTCGCCGGTGTGCCCGGTCGTCGCGCTGGAGGCCACTGCCGATTCGCTCGGTGAGGTCAGCGAGGCCGGCGACGTCAAGGCGGGCGACCAGCTCTTCTCCTGGCAGTAGCCGGGCGCCGTCCCGTACGGCAGGTACGACATCCATCGCGGCGGCCCGGACCGCCGCATCAACCGGAGACGGGTGCAATGGAGACAACGCTGCGAGGCGTCGGCGTCAGCCACGGCGTGGCGATCGGCGAGGTGCGGCACATGGGCACGGCGGTCCTGGAGCCGCCGGCCAAGCAGATTCCGGCGGACGAGGCGGAGCGCGAACAGGGGCGTGCCCGCCAGGCCGTGGAGGCTGTCGCCGCTGATCTGATAGCGCGGGGGAACCTGGCCGGGGGTGAGGCGCAGGCCGTGCTGGAGGCCCAGGCCCTGATGGCTCAGGATCCCGAGCTGATCGCTGATGTCGAGCGGCGGATCGCCGTCGGGTCCACCGCCGAGCGCGGGGTGTACGACGCGTTCGCCGCCTACCGGGCGCTGCTTGCAGGTGCCGGTGAGTACCTCGCGGGCCGGGTGGCCGACCTCGACGATGTGCGCAACCGGATCGTCGCCCGGCTGCTGGGTGTGCCGATGCCGGGTGTGCCGGACAGTGACGAGCCGTATGTGCTGATCGCGCGGGACCTGGCGCCGGCCGACACCGCGCTGCTGGACCCGACGCTGGTGCTCGGGTTCGTTACCGAGGAGGGCGGGCCGACCAGCCACAGCGCGATTCTTGCGCGGGCGCTGGGCGTGCCGGCCATCGTCGCGCTCCCGGGCGCGGGTGAGCTCGTCGAGGGCACGGTCATCGCCGTCGACGGCAGCACCGGTGAGGTCTTCGTCGAGCCGGGCGCCGAGAAGCGGGCGGCGCTGGAGCAGGCCGCGGCGGAGCGGAGGGCGGCGCTGGCGGCGTCGTCCGGTCCGGGTGCGACCTCCGACGGGCACAAGGTGCCGCTGCTGGCGAATGTCGGTGGTCCCGGTGATGTGGCCGCGGCGGTCGAGGCCGGGGCCGAGGGTGTCGGGCTGTTCCGTACGGAGTTCCTGTTCCTCGACGACAGCAAGAAGGCGCCGTCCGAGGAGAAGCAGGTCGCGGCGTACCGGGCGGTGCTGGAGGCGTTCCCGGAGGGCCGCGTGGTCGTGCGGGTTCTGGATGCCGGGGCCGATAAGCCGCTGGAGTTCCTGACGCCGGGTGATGAGCCGAATCCCGCGCTGGGTGTGCGGGGGCTGCGTACGCTGCTCGACCACCCGGATGTGCTGCGTACCCAGCTCACGGCGCTGGCCAGGGCGGCCGAGGGGCTGCCGGTCTATCTCGAGGTCATGGCCCCGATGGTGGCGGACCGGATCGACGCCAAGGCGTTCGCTGATGCCTGCCGGGAGGCCGGGCTGCGGGCGAAGTTCGGCGCGATGGTGGAGATTCCGTCGGCGGCTCTGCGGGCGCGGTCGATTCTGCAGGAGGTGGAGTTCCTTTCGCTGGGGACCAACGACCTGGCGCAGTACACCTTCGCCGCCGACCGTCAGGTGGGTGCGGTCTCGCGTCTGCAGGACCCCTGGCAGCCCGCACTGCTGGACCTGGTGGCGGCTTCGGCCGAGGCGGCGAAGGCCGAGGGCAAGAGCTGTGGTGTCTGTGGTGAGGCGGCCTCCGATCCGCTGTTGGCGTGTGTGCTGACGGGGCTCGGTGTCACCAGCCTGTCGATGGGGGCGGCGTCGATTCCTTACGTACGGACGACGTTGTCCAAGCACACGCTGGCGCAGTGTGAGCGGGCGGCGGCCGCGGCGCGTGCCGCGGACACCGCCGACGATGCGCGGGCCGCCGCGCAGGCGGTGCTTTCCGGGGAGTGATCCCGCGCGGCGCGGTGCGTCGCAGGAGTTCAGGAGTGTTGATGGCCGTCCCGCCCTTGTGGCGGGGCGGCCATGGTGTTTGCGGGGGCCGGGTGCGGGCCCGGTCAGTGGCTGTGCGGGTCGGGTGGGGGTGTGAGGGGGAGGCCGGGGGCGTAGTCGACGCCGTGCTCGGGTGGGATCGGTTCGCCGGTGTCGGCGTCGGTGCAGTAGGCGGTGAAGACCTCGGCGGCGCCGAGGGGGCGGGGCCAGGAGTCGCCGAGGGTCCAGCCGCGGACCGTGTCATGGGTGTCGTCGCCGGCGGCGGGAGCGGTGGTACGGGTGACGAGACCGCCGGGGCTGCGCAGGGCGAAGCCGGCGGCGAGGACCGTGCAGAAGACGAGGGTTTCGGATTCGGCGAGCCGGGGCCGGGCGCCGTCGCGGCTGGTGGCGTGCAGGACGGCCAGGAGGGACGGCTCGCCGGCCGCGACGGAGCAGACGAGGTGATGGGTGCCGTCGCCGAGGGAGGCCAGGAGGTCCTGGAGGGCCTGGGTGGCGCGGGCGAAGGCGGCGCGGGCTAGGTCTTCGCCGCACTCCTCGCAGCGGCCGGCGCGGGCCAGGACGCCCGAGGCGTGGTCCCAGGTCGCCTGGCGGTCGGCTTCTTCGACGAGGAGCGGCAGCAGCTCGGTCAGCGGTTCGCCCTGGTAGGTCAGTGTGGCGCCGGTGCGGGCGACTTCGGCGGTGTAGCGGCTGCGGCTGTCGGGGCGGTCCGGGTCAAGGGCGAGGTCCGCGCAGTATTTCTCGTAGGCGGACGGGTCGAAGAGGCTGAGGGTCGTGAGCACGCCCTGGGCGGCGAGGCTGCGCAGCAGGGTCTCCACCTGCCGGAGGTAGCTGCGGTGGTCGTCGAACGGGAAGGTGGGGTAGCGGCGCATGGCCGTGAAGTCCTGTTCGTCGGCCAGGACGGCGGCGCTGCTGGGGATTTCGCGGCGTAGTGCGCGGCGGGCGGTGGACGGGTCGGTGGGCCGGGATGCGGATGTCATGACTCCCCCTGAGTGAGCTGCGCCGGCTCGGTGTGAGCGGTGGCGGCCGGATATCACTTGTCACTGAGAGTAATCGGGGGGTCTGACAATGCGGCCGGGTGCCGGGCCGGTGGGCGTGGACGGCCTGGTGGTCCGGCGCGATGGTGCCAGGGCGTATCTCCCCGATCAGACGCCGCGAGCCCGGTCTGATCGGGGAGGCAGCGCCTACTGCGCGCTGTCGGCGGTGCGGTCGCGGGCCACCCGCTCGTAGAACCGGAGCAGTTCGAGGTTGTCGACGGAGCCGGGGTTGACGGCCTTGTCGAGCGGGGTGCCCTGGAGGAGGCGCTTGACGGGGACCTCGATGCGCTTGCCGGTGAGGGTGTGCGGGACGCCGGGGGCTTCGATGATGTCGTCCGGGACGTGCCGCGGGGAGAGCTCGGTGCGGATGGTGCGCTTGATGCGGTCGCGCAGGGTGTCGTCGAGGGTGGCGCCGGGGGCGAGGTGGACGAAGAGCGGCATCCAGTAGCCGCCGTCGGGGAGTTCCAGGCCGATGACGAGGGATTCGCGGATCTCGGGGAGCCGTTCGACGGCTTCGTAGATGTCGGCGGAGCCCATCCGGACGCCCTGGCGGTTGAGGGTGGAGTCGGAGCGGCCGTGGATGACGACGCTGCCGCGGGAGGTGACGGTGATCCAGTCGCCGTGCCGCCAGACGCCGGGGTACATGTCGAAGTAGCTGTCGTGGTAGCGGGTGCCGTCGGGGTCGTTCCAGAAACGGGTGGGCATGGACGGCATGGGCTTGGTGACGACGAGTTCGCCGACCTCGTCGACGACCGGTTCGCCCTGGGGGTCCCAGGCCTGGAGGTCGGTGCCGAGGCAGGCGGCCTGGAGTTCGCCGATGTGGACCGGGAGGGTGGGGACGGCACCGGCGAAGCAGCTGCAGACGTCGGTGCCGCCGCTGACGGAGGCGGTCCAGAGGTCGGCGCCGCTCTCCGCGAACGAGTCGTGCAGCCAGCGGAAGCCGTCGGGCGGGAGCGGGGAGCCGGTGGTGGCGACGCAGGTGACGGCGGAGAGGTCGAGGTCGCGGGCCGGGTGGATGCCGGCCTTGCGGCAGGCCATGACGTAGGCGGCGGAGGTGCCGAAGACGGTGGCGCGGGTGGTTTCGGCGACCCGCCACTGGGCGGAGATGTCGGGGTGTCCCGGGCTGCCGTCGTAGAGCACGATCGTGGCGCCCACCAGGAGGCCGGCGACGAGGAAGTTCCACATCATCCAGCCGGTGGAGGTGTACCAGAAGAACCGGTCGTCGGGGCCGAGGTCGCAGTGCAGGCCGGTCTGCTTGAGGTGTTCGAGGAGGATGCCGCCCTGGGACTGCACGATGGCCTTGGGCAAGCCGGTGGTGCCGGAGGAGTACAGGACCCACAGCGGGTGGTCGAAGGGGACCTGCTCGAAGACCGGTTCGGTGCCGTTCGAGGTCAGGTCCGACCAGTTCAGGGCGCCTTCGGGGGCGGGGGTGCCGAGCAGTGGGATGTGGACGACGGCGCGCAGGGTGGGGAGTTCGGCGCGGAGTTCGGCGACGGTGTCGCGGCGGTCGTGCTCCTTGCCGCCGTAGCGGTAGCCGTCGACGGTGAACAGGACGACGGGTTCGATCTGCTGGAAGCGGTCGAGCACGCTGCGGGCGCCGAAGTCGGGGGCGCAGGAGGTCCAGACGGCGCCGACCGCGGCGGTGGCGAGGAGGGCGACGACGGCCTGCGGGATGTTGGGGACGTAGGCGCTGACCCGGTCGCCTGGGCGGACGCCGAGGCGGCGCAGTTCCGCGGCCAGCGAGGCGACCTGTGCACGCAGCTCCGCCCAGGTGACCGGGGTGGGCTCCTGGGTCTCGTCGACGTACAGCAGCGCGGGGTCGCCGGCGCGGGCCGGGTCCTCGGCGGCGCGCAGGGCCTGCTCGGCGTAGTTGAGGGTGGCGCCGGGGAACCAGCGGGCGCCGGGCATCGCGCGGTCGGCGAGGACGGTCTCGTACGGGGTGGCGAAGCGGACGTCGAACCACTCGGCGGTGGCCTGCCAGAAGGCGGGGAGGTCGTCGACGGACCAGCGGTGCAGGGCGGCGTAGCTCACGGCGGGGTCGCCGGGGGTGGGTGCGGGCGCGCCGTGGTGCGCGGCCGCCCAGGTGTGGAAGCGGGTGACCTGTGCGCCGGCGATCCGGTCCGGGCCTGGTTGCCAGAGGGGTTCCGGCTGCGGGACGGACTGCGGTGCGGTGGTCATGATGCGGCTCCCGGGCGGTTACGCGTCGTGGGCGTCGGGCGCGCACGGCGGTGAGGTTCCCCCGGCCCAGTGGGTGGGCGTGTGCGCGTGACACGGCTTGCCTGGACGATGCCATGTGATCGACTTGTGCACCAGGGTCGGCTGCCCACATTCGGGGGGTGGCGGGTGTGGTGCCGGCACGGGCCGCGGGCCGGTTCCGGGGGTCGCGGTGGGACATACGGCGGGATTCGGCCATCGGGTGACGATCCGCGGGCCCGGAGGTGGCCGAGCCTGCTCCAGCGCAGGTGAACGGCAGTTGAACGGTGCCCGCGCACCCCGCCGTCAATGGCAGGCTGACCGGCATGGACGGGCGGGATCTGGTGCGGTCGGTACGGATGATCAAGGCGGTCGGGCCGGCGCAGGGGCTACGGTCCGTGCGTACGGCGTGGCGGGCGCGGCGGGCGGATGCGCTGGCGCTGCCGCGGGGCACCGCCGAGCGGGCGCGGGTGCCGGGGGCGGCTCGTGGCGCGGAGCCCCAGCCGGGCGGCGGGCTGATCCACTTCGAGCGGTCGTCGCTGCGGGTGCGGGTGGCCTCGGGCGGTGCGGTGTTCTGCGGCTGGGAGGGCGCCGAGCCGGAGCCCTCGTACGCGCTGGCCGGGGCGTGTCCCGAGGTGGACGCGCGGGCGGTGCTGGAACCCGACACCGAGGGCGGCTGGCGGGTGGTCTCCGAGCGGGTGCTGGTGGTGGTGTCCCGGCACGGTGCGGTCGAGGTGCGGACGCCCGGCGGGGCCGTGCTGCGGCGGGAGTTGCCGCCGCGCTGGTGGGACCGTACGGCCGCGGAGGGGGCGGACGGGCGGCCCGAAGGGAGTGGCGCCTCGCGCTGGGTCCAGCGGGCACAGGTCGCCGCCGATGCCCGGTTCTTCGGGCTCGGCGGCCGGGCACACGGGCCGCGGCTGCGGGACGGTGCCTACCGGCTGTGGAACACGGATCCCGGCGGCGCCTTCGCACCAGGGGACGATCCGCTGTCGCTGACGATGCCGGTGCAGCTGGTGGTGGCGGACGCCGGGACACATCTGGTCTTCCACGACAACTCCTGGGACGGCCGGGTGACGCTGCGCGAGGGCGCGGAGGGTGCGGGCTCGGGGCATGACCGGCCGGGCACCTGTGAAGTACGGATGGACGGCGGACCGCTGCGCTACTGGGTGCTGGCGGGTACCCCGGCCCGGGTGCTGCAGGGCTGGACGGCGCTGACCGGGTCGCCCGCGCTGCCGCCGCAGTGGGCGCTGGGATACCAGCACGCCCGCTGGGGCTTCGACGGCCAGGCCGAGGTGCGCCGGGTGGTGGCGGGCTACCGCGAGCGCGGGCTTCCGCTGTCCGCCGTCCATTTGGACATCGACCACTACGACCGGCACCGGGTCTTCACCGTCGACCGCCGGCGCTATCCGGATCTGCCCGGTCTGGCGCGGGAGTTGCGGGCGGACGGGGTGCGGCTGGTGTCGATCGTGGATCCGGCGGTGAAGGCGGAGCCGGGGGATGCGGTGTACGAGGGCGGGGTGGCGGCGGATGCCTTCGTACGGGACGCGCGCGGGCGGGAGGTGCGCGGGGTGGTGTGGCCGGGCGAGTCGGTGTACCCGGATTTCACCGATGCGCGGGCGCGCAAGTGGTGGGGGGCGCTGTACGCGGAGCGGCTGGCGCAGGGCTTCGCCGGTGTGTGGCACGACATGAACGAGCCGGTCTCCTTCGCCGCGTTCGGGGAGCGGACGCTGCCGCGCTCGGCACGGCACGCCCTGGAGGGCAGGGGCGGCGATCACCGGGAGGCGCACAACGTCTACGGCCTGGCCATGGCCCGGGCCGGCTTCGAGGGGCTGTGCGAACTGCGGCCCGCCGAGCGGCCGTTCCTCTTCTCCCGTTCGGGCTGGGCGGGGCTGCAGCGCTACGGCGGCAGCTGGTCGGGCGATGTGGCGACGGGCTGGGCGGGGCTGCGGGCTTCGCTGTCGCTGGTGCTGGGGCTGGGGCTGTGCGGGGTCCCGTACAGCGGTCCCGATATCGGCGGGTTCTCCGGGGTGCCGTCCCCCGAGCTGTATCTGCGGTGGTTCCAACTGGGCTCCTTCCTGCCGCTGTTCCGTACCCATTCGGCGCTCGGGGCGGGGCGGCGGGAGCCGTGGGAGTACGGGGACGAGGTGCTGGAGCATGCCCGCACGGCACTGCGCGAGCGGCGGCGGCTGCTGCCGTACTTCGGGACGCTGGGCCAGTTGGCGCGGCTGACCGGCGCGCCGTACGTCCGGCCGGTGTGGTGGAGCGCACCCCGGGACCGGGCCCTGCGGGACTGCGAGGACGCCTTTCTGCTGGGGGATGCGCTGCTGGTGGCGCCGGCGCTGGCGGCGGGCGTCACCCGGCGGCCGGTGCGGCTGCCGCGCGGACGGTGGTACGACACCGCGACCGGGCGGGCGTACGACGGTCCCGGGCAGGTGTGGGTGGAGGCGCCGCTGTCGCGGATACCGGTGCTGGCACGGGCCGGTGCGGTGCTGCCGGTGACCGGGGCGGACGGCGGGACGGAGCTGGAGGTGTGGGCGCCGGCGGCCGGGCGCGGGGGCGGCGGGCTGGTGGTGCCGGACGCCGGGGACGGCTGGCAGCGGCCGACGGTGGAACGGTTCACCTCGCGGTGGGAGGGCGACCGGGTGATCGTGGAGCGGCGGGACGGGGGCGCGGTGGGGTATCCGGTGCGGGTGCGGGGGGTGGCGGACGGGGTGGGGGCGTAGCGGGTCCGGGGAGGAAGCGGAGCGAGCTGCGTGGCGGAGTGGTGACGCAGTTGAGCGGCTGCGCGGTTGAGCAGTTGTGCGGTTGAGCAGTTGTGCGGTTGAGCAGTTGTGCGGCGGGGCTTCCCTCCCACCTGCCGGGCCTGGTAGACGGAGGCCATGCCGAGACTTGCTGCCGCGCTGCGCGGCCTTGCTGCCGCTGCCGCCGCGCTGATCACTGTGGCCGCTGTCCCTCCGGGTGCGGCGGCGGTCCCCGTCCCGCACCGACCGGCGCCGTCGTCACAGTCGTCGCAGTCATCACAGTCGTCACAGTCGTCACAGTCGGCCAACGAGCCCAAGGCGCCGTCGGAGTTCGTCGCGCTGCGGGACGTGGATCCGACCGTCATCCAGGAGATGCGCTACGTCACCCCGCACGACTTCATGGGAGTGCCGGTGACCGGCTACCGGGCGCCGATGTGCCTGCTGACCAGGGACGCGGCACGGGCGTTGCACCGGGCGCAGCGCTCGTTCCTGCGCCGTGGGTACTCCCTCAAGGTCTATGACTGCTACCGGCCGCAGCGCGCGGTGGACCACTTCGTGGCCTGGGCCAAGGACCTCGGCGACCAGCGGATGAAGGCCGAGTTCTATCCGCGGGTCGACAAGTCGACGCTGTTCAGGGACGGCTATATCGCGGAGAAGTCCGGGCACAGCAGGGGCAGCACCCTCGATCTGACGCTGGTACGGCTGCCTGCCCTGCCCACCCGGCCGTATGTGCCAGGGGAGCCGCTGTCCTCGTGCTACGGCCCGAAGGCGGCCCGTTTCCCGGACAACTCGCTCGACATGGGCACCGGCTTCGACTGCTTCGACACGCTGGCGCACACCCTCGACCCGCGGATCAAGGGCGAACAGCGGGCAAACCGGCTGCTGTTGAAGGAGGGAATGGAGCGCGCCGGATTCGTCAACTACGACAAGGAGTGGTGGCACTACACCTTCACCCCGGAGACGTTTCCGGACACCTACTTCGACTTCCCGGTCGCCCGGCGGTCGCTCGTACGGCACTGAGCGGGCGCGCATGCCGCCGACGGTCCGGGGCACCGAATCACCCCCGTCGATCCCGTGCCCCGGACCCTGCTGTGAGGGACGCGGCCGGTCCGCGGCCGGTTCGACGGAAGCCCGCCCAGTCACCCTTTCGGGGAACCTGTGCCGTCGTGCGGGCGCCGGCGGGGAACCGGACGCAGGGCCGTGTGCTCAGAACCGGCCGCCGGGCCGTACGTTCACAACCGGCCACCCGCGGTGTCCGAGGAGAGTCGCTGGGCGGCGTACACCGGGATGACCGACAGGGCGATCAGCAGCGCGGCGAGCACATCGACGACCGGCGCCTGGTGGGGGCGGGCCAGGTTCTCGTAGATCCAGATCGGCAGCGTTCTGGTGCCCGCGCCCGCCGTGAAGGTGGTCACCACGACCTCGTCGAAGGAGAGCGCGAAGGCCAGCAGCGCGCCGGCGAACAGCGCCGGGCGCAGCGCCGGGAAGGTGACGTACCGCAGGGTCTGCCAGGGGCGGGCGCCCAGGTCGGCGGAGGCCTCGGCCAGGGACGGGGCGATCCGGCGGAGCCGGGCGGCGACGTTGTTGAAGACGATGACGACGCAGAAGGTGGCATGGCCGACGACGACCGTGAAGAGGCCGAAGCCGATGCCCAGCGGCGCGAGGACGGTGCGGAAGGCGGCGTTGAGCGCGATGCCGGTGACGATGCCGGGCAGGGCGATCGGCAGCACGATCAGGAACGAGACGGTCTGCCGTCCGAAGAAGCGGTGGCGGTGCACGGCGAAGGCCGCGAGCGAGCCGAGGAGCAGGGCGACGGTGGTGGCGCCCAGGCCCGCCCGCAGCGAGGTCCACAGGGCGTCGCGGGCGCCCGTGCTGTGCAGGGCGCGGCTCCACCACTCGCCGGTGAGCGCGCGGGGCGGCCAGGCGAACGAGGGGTCGGCGTTGAGGGAGTTGAGCAGGACCAGGAGCAGGGGGAGGTAGATCAGGGCGAGACCGGCGGCCGTGAGGCAGCCGAGGACGATCCGGGCGGTGCGGGTGAGGTGCATCCGGCTGCCTCCTCCGGTTCCGGTCAGAGCGAGTCGAGTCCGCCGGCCCGGCGGACGGCGGCGAGGTAGCAGACAACGAGGGCGACCGGGACCGCGGAGAGCGCCGCCGCGAGCGGCAGATCGAGGGTGACCTGAGAGGCGATGACATTGCCCAGCAGCTGGGTGCGGCCGCCGACGATCTGCACGGTGAGGTAGTCGCCGAGGGAGAGCGAGAAGGTGAAGACGGAGCCCGCCAGGAGCGCGGGGCGGACGGCGGGGGCCACGACGGAGCGCAGGGTCCGTACGGTGCCCGCACCGAGGTCGGCGGAGGCCTCCAGCTGGTGGACGGGCAGCCGTTCCAGGGCGGCGTGAATCGGCAGGATCATGTACGGCAGCCAGAGGTAGGCGAGCACGATCACGACGGCGGCCGTACCGTATCCAGGGCCGTGCAGGCCGAGCGGGGCGAGTGCCGCGTTGACGATGCCGTGCTCGCCGAGCATCACCCGCCAGGCGTACGCCTTGACCAGATAGCCGGCCCACAGCGGGGTCAGCACGGCCACCAGCAGGGCGCGGCGCAGCCGGCCGGCCGCCACCCGGGCCATGAAGAAGGCCATCGGCAGCGCGAGCAGGGCGTCGAGGAGCGTGACGGCGACGGCGATACCGAGGGTGCGCAGGGCGACGGTGCGGTAGACGGGGGTGGTGAGGATGTCGCGGAAGTTGTCGGTGGTCCAGGTGTGAACGACATCCGAGGTGAAGGGGTCGGTGGTCCAGAAGGCGGAGAGCAGGAGGACGGCAAGGGAGCCGAGGTAGGCGAGGACCAGCCACAGGAGGGGCGGGGCGAGGAGCGCGGCGAGCCGGCCGCGGGCTCGGGGCTCATGGCGCGTGGCGGACACCCGGGCGCCCGCGCTCAGCCCTTGATCTCCGTCCAGGCGCGGGTCCACTCCGCGTAGTCGGTGCACGTGACGTTCCTGCGGCCGTCGAGGCACTGCGGGACGGGGGTGGTCCAGAAGTGGACGCGGCGGTAGTAGGCCTCGTCATCGGCGTGGTAGACGGCGCAGTGGCGGGGGTCGGCGGTCTCCTTGCAGGCCTTGGCGTTGGCGGGCGCCTCGCCGAAATACTCGGCGACCTGGGCGTTCACCTTCGGGGAGACGATCCAGTTGAGCCACTTGTAGGCGCAGTTGGGGTGGGCCGCCCTGGCGGAGACCATCCAGGTGTCGGACCAGCCGGTGGCTCCCTCCTTGGGGAGGACGGCCTTGACGGGGGCCTTTTCCGCGGCGGCGGTGTTGGCGATGACCTGCCATGTGGTGCCGAGGACGCTGTCGCCGCCCTTGAAGGCGGTGACTTCCTTCTGGTAGTCGCTCCAGTATTCGCCGATCTGCTGCCGCTGCTTCTTCAACAGGGCCACTGCGGCGTCGAGTTGGGTGCGGTCGAGGGCGTACGGATCCTTGATGCCGAGTGCGGGACGGGTCTTCATCAGGTAGAGGGCCGCGTCGGCGATGTAGATGGGCGAGTCGTAGGCGGTGACCTTGCCCGCGTACTTCGCCGCGCCGTCGAAGACGGCCTTCCAGGAGTCGGGGGCCGGGGAGACCTTGTCGGTGCGGTACATCAGCAGATTGGCGCCGCGGCCGTGCGGGATGCCGTACATCTTCCCGTCCTTGGAGTTGAACGGGCGCATCTTCAGGCCGCTGAAGATATCGCGGTAGTTCGGCACCAGGCGGGTGTTGACGGGCGCCACGTCCCCGGCGGCGATCAGCCGCAAAGTGGCGTCGCCGGAGGCGGACACGGTGTCGTACTGGCCGGTCTTCATCAGCGAGACCATCTCGTCGGAGGTCCCGGCGGTCTTGGTGTTGACCTTGCAGCCGGTCTGCCTCTCGAAGGGGTGCACCCAGTCGGCCTTGGGGTCGTTGGAGCCGTCCTCGGCGTATCCGGCCCAGGCGATGATGTCGACCCGGCCCTCGCCCTTGCCGATGCTCTGCTGTTCGGCGGCTCTCCCGCCGTGCGTTCCGCCGTCGCCGGAGCCGCAGGCGACAGCCAGCGCCAGGACCCCGGCCGCCACTGCGGCCTTCCACGGATTCGCGTTGCGCATGGTGAACTCCCGCTGTCGCACACGGCTGTCGAGCCCCGCCAGTATCCGGAAGCTGACCGTCTGCCACCAGAGCGCGTGGGGAACCGGGATGCGCCCCGGTGCGTTGTATGACGAACCCTCAGAGGCCACCGGTCTCGGCGGGGCGGGCGGCCTGAGCTGGGGAATCGGCCTCAGCCGCGGGGCTGGCCCTTCACCCGGGCACCGGCTTCACCCGGGCGCCGGCTTCAGCCAGGCACGGGAAAGGCGTCGGCGGCGTTCCACAGCAGATGGACGGCGGCGCCGGGACGGGCGGCGTCCGGCAGGTCCGTGGCGTTCAGCCGTACGACGGTGAGCTGGTCGTCGCCTGCGTCGAGGCGGACCACCACGCGCGTGTGGGCGCCGACGTGCGCGATCTCGGTGATCCTGCCGGGGACACACCGCTCCCCCGGCCCCGGGGCGCCGTCCGGGCCGCCGTTCGGGCCGGCGTTCGGGCCGTCCGGAGTGAGGATCCGGATCCGCTCGGGGCGGAGGCTGTACGTGCCCGGGGCGCCGATCACACGGACCGCGGTCTGGTCGCGCAGCAGATTGGTGGTGCCGATGAAGCCCGCGACGAACGCGGTGGCAGGACGGTCGTAGATCTCCAGCGGCGAGCCGGTCTGCACGATAAGGCCGCGGTCGAGCACGGCGAGGCGGTCGCTGAGCGTCAGCGCCTCCTCCTGATCGTGGGTGACGAGGAGGAAGGTGACGCCGGTGGCGCGCTGGATGCGCTGGAGTTCCCGCTGCATCTCCTGCCGCAGCTGGAGGTCGAGCGCGGCGAGGGGTTCGTCGAGCAACAGCAGCCCGGGGTCGTCGATCAGGGCGCGGGCCAGGGCTACGCGCTGGCGCTGACCGCCGGAGAGCTGGTCGGGCCGGCGCGGGCCGTGGTCGTCGAGGCGTACGGTGCGCAGGGCCGCACGGGCGCGGGCGAGGCGTTCGGGTTTGCGCACGCCGGCGACGGTGAGCGCGTAGGCGACGTTCTGCTCGACGGTCATATGGGGGAAGAGCGCGTAGTCCTGGAAGACGGTGTGGACGTCGCGGCGGCTGGGCGGAAGCGCGGTGACGTCCCTCCCGGCGAGTTCGATGCGGCCCGAAGTGGGCCGTTCGAAGCCGGCGATCAGGCGCAGCAGGGTGGTCTTGCCCGAGCCGGAGGGGCCGAGGAGGGAGAAGAACTCGCCTTCCCGGATGGTGAGCCCGGCGCCGTCGACGGCACGTAGCGCACCGAATTCCTTGGTGACGGCGGTGAGCCGTACGGCGGGCGTCGCGGCCGCCGCGGGGGCGGGACGGGCATCGGTACGGGCGGCTTCGGTCACGGGCGCTCCCCCTCGTGAACGGCTTGATCGCCCGGCGACTGTACCGGGGTTCCGTGCGGGGCGGCAGCGTGTCACACTCCTGACGTTCCGTCAGTTTTCTTTGATTCCGTCAGTTCGTTCCGTTGTTCCGTTTGCGCTTCGTTGCGCCTCGATGCGTTTCGTTTCGTTGCGTTGCGTCTCGATGCGTCTCGATGCGTTGCGTTCCGTTGTGGTCGGTCTGCGGTCGGGGAGGGTCTGTGGCACAGACACGGAAACCGGTGGTGCCGGGGTGGTTCGATCAGGACGCGGCGGGCTTCCGGCTGCTGGGGACGCGCTGCCGGTCCTGTGGTGCGGTGTTCTTCCCCCGCGAGGACGCCTTCTGCCGCAACCCCGCGTGCGGGGGTGACGAGCTGGCGGAGGTGCCGCTGTCCCGGCGTGGCACGGTCTGGTCCTACACCGACGCGCGCTACCGTCCGCCCTCCCCCTACGTCTCCGATCCGGAGGCCGAGTGGCGGCCATACGCCTTGGTCGCCGTGGAGCTGGCGGAGGAACGGATGGTGGTCCTCGGGCAGGCTGCGCCCGGCGTCAGCGCCGCGGATCTCCGCGTGGGCACGGAGGTCGAGCTGGTCCCCGGAACCGTCGCCGGGGACGAGGGGGATGACGGGGATGACGGGGATGACGGGGACGTCCGGACGACGTGGCATTGGCGGCCCTGCGGGCGGGGTCCGGGGGCCGTGACGGTAGCCGAGGAGGCCACGAGCGACGGCCCGCGGGCGGAAACCGCATCTCCTTACCCGCCCACCCCCCGAAGGGGGGTGGGCGGCGGGGAAAAAACCAAGGGCGCGGGTGGGCGGCGGGTAGGGGGCGGCCCAGGGAACCCCGGAACCACCGCCCCCGGCCACATGGGAACGACCCAAGACCTGGCCGTAGCTGGGGACATGACCGCGACTGGGGACCTGGCCGCGGCCGGAGACCTGGCCATCCCCGGCGACGTAGCCGTACTGGGCGCCGGTATGCACCCCTGGGGCAAATGGGGTCGCAGCTTCGTCGAGTACGGCACGAAGGCGGCCAGGGAGGCGCTTGCGGACGCCGGGCTCGACTGGCGCGCGGTGCAGAGCGTCGTCGGCGCCGACACGGTACGCGGCGGCTATCCCGGCTATGTGGCGGGCGCGACCTTCGCCAAGGCGCTGGGCTGGCAGGGCGCCCGGGTGACCAGCGTCTACGCCGCCTGTGCATCCGGCGCGCAGGCCATCGGCGCCGCGCGGGCGCAGATCCTCTCGGGGATGGCGGAGGTCGCCCTGGTGGTGGGCGCCGACGCCGCGCCCAAGGGCTTCTTCACCCCGGCGGGCGGTGACCGGCCCGACGATCCCGACTGGCTGCGGTTCCGGGTGCTGGGCGCCACCAACCCGGCGTACTTCGGGCTGTACGCCCGCCGCCGGATGGCGCTGTACGGCGAGACGACCGACGACTTCGCCCAGGTGAAGGTCAAGAACTCGGCGGCGGGCGCGGCCAATCCGTACGCCCGCTACCGCAAGCGGGTCACCGCTCAGGAGGTCGCCGCGTCGGCCGTGGTCTGCGATCCGCTGCGGCTGCTGGACATCTGCGCCACCTCCGACGGCGCCGCCGCACTGGTCCTGACCAGCATGGACTTCGCCCGCCGGCACGGCGTCACGGATCCGGTGCGGATCCGTGCGGTCTCCACCGCCACCCCGAGATATCCGCGGACCGTACTCGATCTGCCGGATATCGCCACCGATTCCGCGGCCGCCGTTCCGGAGCCGGAGACCGGCTTCCGGGCATCGATCGCGCACACCGCCTACGAGGAGGCCGGGATCGGCCCCGGGGATCTGTCCCTGGCCGAGGTCTACGACCTGTCCACCGCGCTGGAGTTGGAGTGGTACGAGGACCTGGGGCTGTGCGGCGCCGGTGAGGCGGCCGAGCTGTTGCGGGACGGAGTGACGGCACTGGGCGGGCGGCTGCCGGTGAACGCCAGCGGTGGTCTGGCCTCCTTCGGGGAGGCGGTACCGGCCCAGGCCATCGCCCAGGTCTGCGAGCTGACCTGGCAGTTGCGGGGGCAGGCGGGCGCGCGGCAGGTGGCGGATGCCCGGGTGGGGGTGAGTGCCAACCAAGGGCTGTTCGGGCACGGGTCGGCGGTGGTCGCGGTGCGG
The DNA here is from genome assembly GCF_004125265.1 of Streptomyces lydicus. Taxonomy (GTDB): domain Bacteria; phylum Actinomycetota; class Actinomycetes; order Streptomycetales; family Streptomycetaceae; genus Streptomyces; species Streptomyces lydicus_C. The sequence continues at coordinate 7,803,606 of NZ_RDTE01000003.1, read as the reverse complement.
TGACCCGGCGGTGCGGAACGCCGTGACCGTGGTGGACGCACCTGGCGCCAGAACCCGCGGGGGACGGGACGCACGCCCCGCTCCCACCCGTCGGCAGCCGTCTGAAACCGTCGGCGGCCGTCAGCAGCCTCCGCTGTGCGCGACCTTGACGCCCCCTCATCGCCGGTGAACACTTCCGGATGCCAGTCGGCAGCGCCGCACTCAGGCACCCCGGCCGGGTGGCAGCGGTCGTCCGCTGCCCGCCGGTGGCACGCACCCTGCACGGAGGACCGGGGGACGTCCCCGGGCGAGGGCCAAGGAGCCGCCATGTATTCCAATGGGGACATCATCGTCGGTGAAGTGATCGGGACCGCGATACTCATACTCTTCGGTGCCGGTGTGTGCGCCGCCGTCACCCTGCACTACTCCAAGGCGAAGGACGCCGGCTGGGTCGTGATCGCTTTCGGCTGGGGCATGGGCGTACTGGCCGGCGCCTACACCGCGGCGCCGCTGTCCGGCGGGCATCTCAACCCCGCGGTGACGCTCGGCTCGGCGGTCGCGGGCGGCACCGAGTGGTCGAAGGTGCCGCTGTACATCCTGGCCCAGATGGCCGGTGCGGCGATCGGGGCCGTACTGGCCTGGGCGCTGTACTACGCGCAGTTCGCCGCCAACGCGGAACGGGACAAGGCCCAGCCGACGCTGGGGATCTTCTCCACCGGCCCGGAGATCCGCAAGCCGGCCGCCAACCTCGTCACCGAGATCATCGCCACCATCGGTCTGGTGCTGCCGCTGCTGTTCTTCGGCCGGAACCCGGGTATCGGCATCGGCCAGGTCCCCGGCGAGCACGTGGGCGTCTACGGCTCCGGGATCAATGTGCTGCTGGTCGCCCTGCTGGTCGTCGGGATCGGGCTGTCGCTGGGCGGGCCCACCGGCTACGCCATCAACCCCGCCCGTGACCTCGGGCCGCGTCTGGTGCACGCGCTGCTGCCGATCCCCAACAAGGGCTCCTCGGACTGGAGTTACTCCTGGATCCCGGTGGCCGGGCCGCTGATCGGCGCGGTGCTGTCCGGCCTGGTCTACAACACGGCGTTCTGACTCGCCGCTGGGACACCCGCCCTCTCCCGGAGGTGCCCGCCCGGCCGGCCCGGGCCCCGCTGCACCCACTCACCAGGACTTCAGGAGGCGTGACGGCATGACGGAGCGAACCGGGAAGACCGAGAAGTACGTAGCCGCGATCGACCAGGGCACCACCTCCAGCCGCTGCATCATCTTCGACCACGACGGGGCGATCGTCGCCGTCGACCAGCGCGAGCACCGGCAGATCTTCCCCCGGCCGGGCTGGGTGGAGCACGATGCCACCGAGATCTGGTCGAAGGTGCAGGCCGTGGTGGCGGGCGCGCTCGCCGGGGCGGGGCTGCGCGCGGATCAGCTCAGCGCGCTGGGCATCACCAACCAGCGGGAGACCACGGTCCTGTGGGACCGGGTCACCGGCAGGCCGGTGCACCACGCGATCGTCTGGCAGGACACCCGTACCTCCCAGCTGTGCGCGGAACTGGGCGGCGCGGACGGCCAGGACCGCTTCCGTGAGGCCACCGGGCTCCCGCTGGCCAGCTACTTCTCCGGGCCGAAGGCCGCCTGGCTGCTGGACGAGGTGCCGGGGCTGCGGGCCCGTGCCGAGCGCGGCGAGATCGCGTTCGGCACCATCGACTCCTGGCTGATCTGGAATCTGACCGGTGGCACCGACGGCGGGGTACATGTCACCGATGTGACCAACGCGGGCCGCACGATGCTGATGAACCTCGCCACCCTGCAGTGGGATCCGGCGATCCTGTCGGCGATGAAGGTACCGGCCGCGATGCTGCCGGAGATCAGGCCGTCGGCCGAGGTGTACGGCACGGCCGTGGGGCAACTGCACGGCGTGCCGGTGGCGTCCGCCCTCGGCGACCAGCAGGCGGCCGTCTTCGGCCAGACCTGCTACGGAGTCGGCGAGGCCAAGAACACCTACGGCACCGGCTCGTTCCTGCTGCTGAACACCGGAAACCGCCCGGTCCCGTCCAAGAACGGGCTGCTGACGACGATGGGCTACCAGCTCGCCGGCGAGCCGCCGGTCTACTGTCTGGAGGGGTCCATCGCCGTCACCGGCTCGCTGGTGCAGTGGTTCCGCGACCAGCTGGGCATCATCGCGTCGGCCGAGGAGATCGAGTCGCTGGCGGCGAGCGTTCCGGACAACGGCGGGGCGTATGTCGTACCGGCGTTCTCCGGTCTGTTCGCGCCCTACTGGCGTTCCGACGCACGTGGCGTGATCACCGGTCTGACCGGGTTCGTCACCAAGGCGCATCTGGCGCGCGCCGTACTGGAGGCGACCAGCTGGCAGACCCGGGAGGTGGTGGACGCCATGTTCCAGGATTCGGGTGTGCGGATCACCCAGCTCAAGGTCGACGGGGGGATGACCGCCAACCATCTGCTGATGCAGCATCAGGCGGATGTGCTGGACGTACCGGTGATCCGGCCGGTGATCTCGGAGACCACCTGTCTGGGAGCGGCGTACGCGGCAGGTCTGGCGACCGGTGTCTGGCAGGATCTCGACGAGCTGCGGTCCCACTGGAAGCGGGACACGCAGTGGACACCGCGGATGGACCCGCGGATCCGCGACCGCGAGTTCGCCAACTGGCGCCGGGCCGTGGAGCGCAGCTTCGGCTGGCTGGCCGAGGACGGCTCGGCGGGATAACGGGGCCGGCAGCGCGCGGAGGTAGGGCCCCTGGAATCCGCCACGGCGGGCTACGGGCCGTACCTCCACACCCCGTCAGGGGAGCGCGGGCTCCCGGCGGCGGGCGCCGACCTCCCTGGCGTGCTCGACGACGGAGATCAGCACATCCCGCGCGGAGTCCTTGCGGCGGGCGTCACACAGCATCACCGGCACCTGGGGGTCGAGGTCCAGGGCGTCGCGTACGGATTCCGGCGGGTAGCGGTCGGCGCCGTCGAAGCAGTTGACGGCGACCGTGAAGGGCAGTCCGCGCCGCTCGAAGTAGTCGATGGCGGCGAAGCTGTCCGCCAGTCGTCGGGTGTCCGCCAGCACCACCGCGCCGAGCGCGCCCCGGGCGAGTTCGTCCCACAGGAACCAGAAGCGGTCCTGCCCCGGGGTGCCGAAGAGGTACAGGACCAGTTCGTCGTGGACGGTGATCCGTCCGAAGTCCATGGCGACGGTGGTGGTGGTCTTGCTCTCCACCCCGTCGAGGTCGTCGAGCGGTCGCCCCGCCTCGGTCAGCCGCTCCTCGGTACGCAGTGGTTTGATCTCGCTGACGGCACCGACCAGGGTGGTCTTACCGACCCCGAATCCGCCCGCGACCAGGATCTTGAGCGTCACCGGCTCGACGGCGGCGGACCGTCGGCGGCGATCGGATCGCCCGAAGGCCATGGGATTCTTCTCCTGAATTGCCGTGTATACGGGTGGAGCTCACGCTTGTCACCCGAGCGACGGTGCACGGGGCAGCAGGCGCAAGGGAACGGTACAACGTGCTCGGCACGGCGCCCACTTGAGATGCGTCACTCCGGGGGACGCCGGGGGGCGGGGGCCGGGAGCTGTCCGGGACAGCTCCCGGCCACCGCCCCGGTGTTCAGGCGTACTGCCCGAGGTGGTCGAGGATCTTGGGTGTGACCACGCCGGGGACCTCTTCGGGCAGCCAGTGGCTGGCGCCCTCCAGGGCCTCGAAGCGGTAGGGGCCGTCCACCCACTCCCCCGTGGACTCGGCGGCGCCGCGGCCCAGGGCGGTGTCCTCGCTGCCCCACAGGAAGAGAGTGGGGACCGTGATCCGTCCCGCGGGCACCGAGATGACCGACTCCGGGGCGCGGTACCAGTTCAGCGTGGCGGTGAGCGCGCCCGGGGCGGAGAGCCTTTGGACGTTGTCGTCCACGAGGGCGGCGGGCACCTTGCCGGCGTAGGCGGCGCGCAGCCGGGCGGCGTCGTCGGCGAGCAGCGCGGCCTCCGCGGCGCCGTCGTCGCGGCGGAAGAAGCGGACGTAGTCGAGGCGGTGGTGCTGGACGGTGTCCTCGGCGGCGGCCCGGTTGAGGGCGTCCGGATGCGGAGTGGCCAGTACGGTCAGGGACTTCAGCCGCTCGGGGTGGGCGCCGGCCAGCGCCCAGGCGACCATGCCGCCCCAGTCGTGCGAGACGAGGTGGAAGCGGTCCGCGCCCTGGGAGTCCGCGAAGGCAAGGGCGTCGGCGACGAGTTCGGGCACGGCGTAGTCGGCGATCCGGGGCGGGCGGGCGCGCGGGGAGTAGCCGCGCTGGTCGACGGCGACGGCGCGGTAGCCGGCCGCGCCGAGGGCCGGGAGCACGGCGCTCCAGGAGTCGGCGAACTCGGGCCAGCCGTGCAGCAGCAGGACGAACTCCCCGTCGGCGGGGCCGCAGGCCAGGGCGTCGTAGGTGTACGGGCCGGCCTGGATCTCCAGGTGTTCGACGGGTGCCGGGGTGTCGTCCGTGGCCATGGCGGCGGATCTCCTCCTGTTGACAAGTGATCAACAGGAACCGTACCCGGGGCCCCCGCCGCGGCGGCCACCCCGCCCGGGGCCGGCGGACCGGCGCCGGGACGACGGCGGCCGCCGGGCCCGGCGGGTCACAGTGCGCGCAGGCCGTCGATGACCTCGCGCAGCACCTTCTCGTCCGGCAGTTCGGCCGGGGGCACCGGCCGGCTGACATGGACCAGCTCGGCATCCAGCAGATCCCCGATCAGGACCCGTACGACGCCGACCGGCAGGTCGAGGTCTGCCGCCAGCTCGGCGACCGACAGGGGCTCCTCCCGGCACCGCTCGACGATCTCGACGTGCTCGGGCGACAGGGTCTGGTCGTCGACCGTCTCCTGCGCGCGGCTCTCGGCGATCACCAGCGCGATCAGATCGAGGCGCCCCTCCGCGGCCGTACGGGTGCGCCCGCGCGTCATGGCGTACGGCCGGACGACCGGGCCCGCGTCGTCGTCGAACCAGCGGGCCGCCGCTTCCCGGTCCCGGGCCGGCCGGCCGTCCTGCTCGCTCATGCCGAAACCTCGCTTCGCTCGGCCTCGCACTCGCGCGGCGCGCACCTCTCGCTGCTTCGCTCGCCGCGCTCGCTCATGGCGTCACCGTCGTCGTGCTCAGGTGGAAAGGCCGGACCGGGGCGCAGTGCCCAGGTGCGTGCCCACGCGCTTGACCAGCAGCGTCATCTCGTACGCGATCAGCCCGACATCGGAGTCGGCATCGGCCAGTACGGCCAGGCAACTGCCGTCGCCGGCCGCGCTGACGAACAGGAAGGCCTCGTCCAGTTCGACCATAGTCTGCCGGACGTGGCCCGCGTCGAAGTGCCGGCCGACGCCCTTGGCCAGGCTGTGGAAGCCCGACGCGACCGCGGCCAGATGCTCGCCGTCCTCGCGGGTCAGGTCCTTCGAGGCCCCGGTGGCCAGACCGTCGCTGGAGAGGACGAGTGCCTTGCGGATGGAGCCGACCCGCTCGACCAACTCGTCCAGGAGCCAGTTCAGCTCCCCGGATCCCCTCTCAAAGGCCGGTGCGGTGGAAGCTGCTGCCTTCGGTGCGGTCATGGACCGTCCCCTCCCGATGTGGTTCCTGGTGCTGTGGTGCCCGTGCCGTTGCCGTGGTGCGTGGCTGTGTCACGGGCGCCCGGGTCTGTGGCGTCCGGGTCTGTGGTGACCGGACCGGTCATGCCCGGGTCGGTGGTGTCCGGACCGAGGGTGTCGGGACCGGTGGTGTCCGGACCGGTGGCGTCCGGGAGCGTGCCGGCGGCCGGCATCGTGTCGTCGGCCTGCGCCGTGTCGTCGGCCTGCGCCATGTCGTCGGCCTGCGCCGTGTCATCGGCCGGTGGATTCTCGCCCGGCGGCGTTCCGGTCGCGCGCGGGTCCTCGCCGTTGTCGCGGCGGCCGCGCTGCCATCCGCGCTGGAGCGAGGCCATCCGGGCGCGGACCGCCTCCGCGTCGCGGTCGTCCGCGTCCGGTGCCGGCCGCCCCTGCGTTGCGGTGTGCCCGGTGGGATCGGCCTTGAGCTGGGGTGCGAGGCTCGCCTGCCGTACCCGGCGGGGCAGGCCCTGGGCCGTGGTGGGCGCGGGCGTCTCCCGGTCCCCGGCGGTCCGGGATCCGTCCGCGGCCGGGTCCTGCGGTCCGGTGGACGACGACCGGCGGGCGTCGGGGCGCGCGGCAGCGGGCTCGGGGCGCGCGGCAGCGGGCTCCCCGGAGCCGGTGCGTTCGGCGGCGCGCGCTGCGGACCCAGCGCGCTCAGGGCGCGGGCGCCCGGGGCCGGGACGTTCCGCGGCCCGCTTCTCGTCTCCGCCCCCGCTCCCGTTTCCGTTCCCGTTCTCGCTCCCGTCACGGTCATCGACCGTTCGGCCGTGGTCGGAGACCAGCACCGGCGGACGGGGCCGGCGCGGCAGCGGGGCCAGCCCGCCGGGCGCCTGGTCCCTGGTCTGCTGATGCTGTTCACCGTCGGGGACGGGCGGCACCGGTGCGATGCCGCGGGGTGCGGCGTCCGGGCCGCCCGGGACGGCGGGCTTCTTCCGGCCGCTGCCGCGGCCCCGCTTGCGCGAGGGCGCGTCCTCGTCGTCGGCCGGTGCCGGCTCGTCCGGGCCGAGCGGCGCCTCGAGTTCGACCGGTCCGTCGATGACGGACGGGGTGCGCCGCTCCGGCCGGTGCGGTGACTGCGCCTGGGAGAGTGCGGCCAGCTTGCCCGCCGCATGCTCCAGTTCATTGCCGACGGGGCCGCCGGGCAGACCGTCCGGTGCCGGGCCGTCGTCCTCCCGGCCGCCGACGGCGGCGTCGGTGAGCAGCCGTGCCGGGATGAACACCACGGCGGTGGTGCCGCCGTACGGCGAGGGCTGCAGGGAGATTCGTACGTCCTGCCGCTGGGCGAGCCGGCTGACCACGAACAGGCCGAGCCGGTCGGTGTCGGACAGCTCGAACTCGGGGGTCTCGGCGAGCCGGAGGTTGGCCTCCAGCAGCAGGTCAGGAGCCATGCCCAGCCCGCGGTCGTGGATCTCCAGGGTGTAGCCGTTGGCGACCCGTTCACCCACGACCTGTACGGCGGTGTGCGGCGGGGAGAAGACCGTGGCGTTCTCCAGGAGTTCGGCGATCAGGTGCGTGAGGTCCGATACCGCGGGGCCCTCCACCGCGAGCCGCGGCAGCCGGCGCACCTCGATCCGCTCGTAGTCCTCCACCTCGGCGACCGCCGCGCGCACCACGTCCATCAGCTGGACCGGTTTGCGCCACTGCCGGGAGGGCGCCGCGCCGGAGAGGATGACCAGGCCCTCCGCGTGCCGGCGCATACGGGTGGTCAGATGGTCGATCCGGAAGAGGTCGGCGAGTTCGTCGGTGTCCTCGGTGCGCCGCTCCATGGCGTCGAGCAGGGTCAGCTGACGGTGCAGCAGGACCTGGCTGCGGCGGGCGAGGTTGACGAACACCTCGGAGACGCCGCGGCGCATTTCGGCCTGTTTGACGGCGGCCTCGATCGCGGCCCGCTGAAGGGTGTGGAGCGCCTGCCCGACCTGGCCGGTTTCATCCGGTCCGAAGGCGAGCCGGGGCGCCTCGGTCTCCACATCGACCTGTTCGCCGGCCGCCAGCCGGCGCATGACGCTGGGCAGCCGGACCCCGGCGACGTCATGGGCGGCCTTGCGCAGCCGGATGAGGTCGCGGACGTGCCGGCGGCCGATCCGGAACGAGACGACTACCGAGACCAGCAGCGCGACGAAGCCCAGGACGCCGGCGATGGCGGCCTTGAGCAGGACGTTCATGGCGACGGGCGCGACGCGCTCCTGGTAGCGGTCCCCGGCGTCCTTGTCCATCCGCTGGAGGTCGTCGAGCACCTTGCCCGCCGTGGTGTTCCAGCGCTCGGCATTGACCGCACGCGGTCCGTCCTGTGCGCCGGCGGCGATCACCCGGTCCTCGTACGAGGTCAGCTCGCGGGCCTTCGCGGAGCGCCAGTAGTCCCCGAAGAGACCGCGGTCCTTGGCGGGGAGGCCGGGCAGGGTGGTGCTGTAGAGGACCCGGCGTTCGGCGACCCGGTCGGACAGCGCGCGCAGATCGCGCTTGCTCATGCTGCCGGAGAGGAACACCGCGGACATCAGCGCGTCCTCGCGGGAGACCGCCTCCCGTGCCCTGGTGAGGTTGACCAGCGCCCGGGCCTGCTTGTCCATCTCCACGTTCTCCAGGGCATGGAGCGCGGAGAGGAAGTCATAGCCGGGGTCGACGAGGGAGTTGTAGCTCTCCATGGCCTCGTCGCGGGAGACGGTGTTGTCCTCGACCTGGGCCCGCAGGGCGCCGAGGGTGCCCAGGCCCTTGAGGACGCCGTCCATCCGGTCGGCGTTGCCGGTGCTCAGGTCCTCGCGGATGTCGCGCATGTCGATGTCGGCGCGCAGCCGGGTGACGGCCTCGTCGGTGGACCGGGTCTGCCGGTGGAGCTCGTCGAGCGCATTGGCGCCGCGCCGGTCGGCGAGGTACAGCAGGCTCTGCCGGCGCTCCCGCTGGAGAGACTGGATGACGTCCTCGACCGGATAGCCCACGTTCTTCACGATGTTGCCGACGTCCAGCAGCTGGTTCGCCTGGCGCCCGGTGATATAGGTCGTGAACGCCCACAGGGCCGTCAAGGACACCAGTGGTACGAGCAGCAACGCCACGATCTTCCGGCGGACCGACTTCCCGCGAAAGCGCATGGCCTCCCCTACGTCAACCCCGGCGCACGGGGGTGGTGTTCCGTCAACAAACGGCGCGAGCCTACTACTCTCGGGGGACCAACCCGAAGACCTCTCCTGCCGCCGGGAGGCAACCGGGGCGGGATCGCCGTCCGTTGTCCACCGATTCCCGGACAACCCGCCCGCGCCCACGTCCCGGACCACGGGACTACCCTACGGCGAGACACCGGACGGTTGGCCGGTTTTGCTCTACCCCGGGTAACTCTGCGGGGCTCCGGTACGTGACGATGAGGAGCGACGGGGTACGACGGGGTGCGACACCAAGGGCATGTAACCGGCGAAATCCGGGCAGTCACTGAGGAGTCGGACACGCGGGGAGTACCGGGAGAGTGCGGGGAGAGTGACGCGTTCATGGACACCGGCAGAGCACCGTTGTGGCAGGAGGAACCGGCGGTCCGGCGCCGGATGGCGGATCCGGTGCGTACCGCCGCGGTGCGTGCCGTGATCATCGTGGCACTCACCCTGATCCAGGCGATGGTGGCCTTTCTGTGCACCCTGGCGGGCTCCTGGTTCGCGTTTCCCGCGGTGCTCGGCACGGTCGCCAGCACCGTGGTCGCCACCTGGGCGGTGCTGGACGTCTGGGTGACCCGCCAGGTGTGGGTGCAGCGCAACGGGGTGCGGTCGCAGCCGAGCAGTACGGCCAGGGAGTTGCGCCGCGAGCGGCGCAGGGCACGCCGCCGGCAGCGCCGGGCCTCACGGGAGGACCCGTCGCGGATCGACCGGGCGGCCGCCTGAGCGGCCGGGTCGTTACGCCACCGCCTCTTCCCGCACGGCGGGCCGGACATGAATCATGCCGTCCAGGACACGGACCTCGTGGGTGCGCACCGGCCGGCGGGCGGGCAGACAGGTCGGCGCGCCGGTGCGCAGGTCGAACAGGGCCGCGTGCAGCGGGCATTCGACGAAGCAGCCCTCGACCCAGCCCTCGGAGAGCGAGGCGTCCTGATGGCTGCAGGTGTCGTCGACCGCGTAGTAGCCGCCCTCGGCATGGAAGACCGCGATGGCCGGTGTGATGTCGTCGATCTCGATCCGTACGGACTCGCCCTCGGGCAGGTCCTCGATGCGGCAGACGGGAATCATCTGGCCCCCCTCTCGCTGATCGGTATCATGTGTTCTGAATAACGCATTGCAGAGCGCGATGCGCAACAGAATCCAAGCCGGGGAGCGGGCCGTCAAGGGCTTCCCGACAGATGCCCTCAGACGTGCCCCGCGGGGCCACCGGGTGGTGACGCAAAGACCCATGCCGAACACTTCCGATACGGCAGACGACCGGCCCGAGGAGCGGCGCGGCGGGGCGGGATCCGTCCAGTCCGTGGACCGCGCGGTGAGCGTGCTGGAGATCCTGGCCAAGCTGGGCGAGGCCGGGGTGACCGAGATCTCCGAGGAGCTGGGCGTCCACAAGTCGACCGCGTTCCGGATCCTCGGGGTGCTGGAGAACCGCGGACTGGTGGAGCAGGAGCGGGACCGCGGGAAGTACTACCTGGGCGCCGGGGTGCTGCGGCTGGCCGGCGCCGCCGCGATCCGGCTGGACATCTCGCAGGAGGGCCAGCCGGTGTGCCGGGCGCTCGCCGAGGACACCGGGGAGACCGCCAACATCGCGGTGCTCGACGGCGATGCGGCGGTCAACATCATGCAGGCCAGGGGCTCCGCCGCGGTCACCGCGTACAACTGGCTGGGCCGCCGCACCCCGCTGCACGCCACCGCCAGCGGCAAGGTGCTGCTGGCGCATCTGCCGCCGGAGCGCCGGGAGACCCTGGCGACCCGCAAGCTGCCGCGGTTCACCGAGAACACCGTGACCACGGCGGCCGGTCTGCGCGCACAGCTCGCCGCCGCGCTCACGGACGGATTCGCCTGCACCAGCGAGGAGTTGGAGATCGGCCTGAACGCGGTGGCGGCACCGGTCCATGCCCACGACGGTGCGGTGATCGGCGCGATCGGCGTCTCGGGCCCGGCGTACCGGATGGAGCGTGAGCTGCTGCCGGAGCTGGCGGAGCGGGCCGCGAAGGCGGCCGCGGAGCTCTCCCGCCTGATGGGGTACCCGGGTTGAGCCCGCCGGGGCCCGGGCCCTGCAGGGGCGCCTGCACCCCAGGGGGTGTCTGCCCCGAGAGGGTTTCCCCTAGCGAAAAATCCCCCTTGACGGATCCTGACCCGACTTCCAGCATGTCTCCTATAGCGCAACCCAGCGCACTATAGGCAACACGGCGACAGAGGTGGGCCGTTCACCACCGCTGTTCCCCGTCCCGGGTTTCCTGGTCTCCAGGTTCCCAGCACCGCGCACCACTCCCACCCCTCACAGGCATCCGTGCCACCTCACGCGTGCTACCCGCCCTGCCGCCCCCGCAGGCGCCGTCCTAGGAGTGAGACATGCCGCACGAAGCCCGCGCCGTCGTCGCCCTCAAGAAGGGCGCCCCCGTCGAGGTGCTGCCGATCCTCGTACCCGATCCCGGTCCGGGCGACGTGCTCGTGACCGTGCAGGCCTGCGGGGTGTGCCACACCGATCTGCACTACCGCGACGGCGCGATCGGCGACGACTTCCCGTACCTGCTCGGCCATGAGGCGGCCGGGGTCGTCGAGGCGGTCGGTGCCGGGGTCACCGACCTGGCGCCCGGCGACTATGTGGTGCTGGCCTGGCGGGCGCCCTGCGGACAGTGCCGGGCCTGCCGGCGCGGCCGTCCGTGGTACTGCTTCGATTCGCGCAACGCCGGCCGGCCGATGACCCTGTTGGAGGGCACGGAGCTGACCCCGGCCCTGGGCATCGGAGCCTTCGCCGAGAAGACCCTGGTCGCCGCCGGGCAGGCGGTGAAGGTCGATCCCTCGGCCCGCCCGGAGGCCGCGGGCCTGATCGGCTGCGGGGTGATGGCCGGGTACGGCGCGGCCGTGCACACCGGCGGGGTGGGCAGCGGGGACACCGTCGCCGTCATCGGCTGCGGCGGCGTCGGCAACGCCGCGATCGCGGGCGCCTCCCGGGCCGGCGCCCGGCGGGTGATCGCCGTCGATCTCGACGAGGGCAAGCTGGACGCCGCCGAGCGGTTCGGCGCCACCGACACCGTCAACTCCCGTGGCACGGACCCGGTCGAGGCGGTCCGCGCGCTCACCGGCGGGCACGGCGCCGATGTGGTAATCGATGCGGTGGGCCGCCCGGAGACCTACCGGCAGGCGTTCTACATGCGAGATCTGGCCGGCACTCTGGTCCAGGTCGGGGTGCCCGACCCGGACATGCGGATCGAACTGCCGCTCATCGACCTCTTCTCCCGCGGCGGCGCGCTCAAGTCGTCCTGGTACGGCGACTGCCTGCCCAGCCGCGACTTCCCGGTGCTGATCGATCTGTTCCTGAGCGGCAAGCTCGATCTGGAGCGGTTCATCAGCGAAACGGTCACGCTCGACGACGTCGAACCGGCCTTCGCGAAGATGCAGCGCGGGGAGGTCCTGCGGTCGGTCGTGGTGGTGTGACCGTCCGCAGGCCTCCCACGCCGCGGCTCAGCCGCCGGCCGGATCCGCCTCCTCCTCAGGAGCAGGGTCCTCCGGACGCCGGTACATCCGCGTCGCCGTGATCTGGCCGTGGATCGCCTCACCGGAGGGGTCCGGCTGCGGCAGGCCCGGCCGCAGATGCTCCTCGACGCTGATGTACTTCAGCCCGGCCCGCAGGTCCGCGTCATTGCGCAGCCGGATGACCAGTGGGAACTCCGCGAGCGCCGTGGTGTCGAAGAGGCCGGTGGTGTAGAGCAGCTGGACGCCCAGGGCGTCGGCGACGGCGCGCTGGAGCTCCAGCAGATAGGTCGCGTTGGCGCGGCCGATGGGGTTGTCCAGGAACAGGGTGCCGGCGTGCCGCTGCTTGTCGCGGCCCCGGTCGTTGCTGCGCAGCGCGGCCATCGTGCAGTACAGCGCGATGGCGGCGGTCAGCAGCTGGCCGCCGGAGAAGACGTCACCCATCTGTCCGACCGGCACCCGCTCGGCGCGCAGCACCGCGTCCGGCTTGAGGATCTCCACGGCCACCCCGCGCGGCTGCAGCGCCGCGCTGACCCCGCGCAGCAGCAGGGACATCCCGTCCCGGCGCAGATCGCTGTTCTTCTTGACGGCCGCACGGGTCGCCTCGTCGATCACCTCGCCCAGCCGCTCGGTGAGCGTGGCCTGGTCGGGGTCCTCGAAGCGGATCCGCAGGAACTCCTGCCCGGACCACTCCCCCAGCCCCTCGGGCAGCCGGGACAGCCGCTGGGCGGAGCGCAGTGTCGTCAGCGAGGACTCGACCAGCCCGCGGAGCCGGTCGACGATGGAGTCGCGGTTGCGCTCCAGCTGCGCCAGCTCGTCGGTGAGCACCCGCAGCCGCGGGGCGAAGGCGTCCGCCCACTTGGCGGCGTGGTCCGGGAGGGCCGAGGCGGGCAGTTCGCGGATCTGCTGGCGGGCAGGGGTGCGGACCTGCTCGTAGCGGGTGGAGTTGGCGTGCCGTACGAGGATGTCGCTCGCCTCGCGCACCGCGGACTCGGCGGTGGAGAGGTCGGCGGCGCAGCCGCGCAGCGAGCGGCGGGACTCGGCGGCGGCCTGCCGGGCCTCCTCCACCCGGCCGGCGTACGGCTCGATCTGTCCGTCGACGGCGTCCTCGGCGTCCTGGTGATCGCGGAGCAGGTCGCGCAGCAGGGCGGCGGTCTCGTCGAAGCCGCCCGCGGCGTCCTCCGCGGCGCGGTGGGCGCGCAGCAGCTCCTCGTGCTGCGCCCGGGCGGCCTCCAGCATGTCGGTGGTGGTGGCCAGTTCGCCCGATGCGGTGCGCAGCAGCTCCTTGGCGCGGTCGGCGTCCTTGGGCACCAGCTCGTCGGGCAGCTCGGTGTGCGCCTCGCCGTCGGTGGGGGCCAGCCGCTCGGCCTCGCCACGCAGCCGGCCCAGCTGTTCACTGGCGGCCGAGGCGCGGGTCTCCAGCATGTGCACCAGCGATTCGGCGCGGGCCGCGGCAGCCTGCCGGGACGGGCCGTCGGCGGCGTCCGGGCTCTCCAGCAGCGCCTCCGCGCGGGTGCGGACCTTGTTGGTGAGGCGGTTGAGCTCGGCCAGGGCGGCGCTCTCGTCGCCCTCGGCGCGGGCCTGTTCGGCGCGCAGGTCGGCGCCGACACCCACCTTCTCGTAGAGCTGGGAGGCGGCGCGGTAGGCCTCGCGCAGCGCGGGCAGCGAGGCGCCGGCGCCCTCCGGGGCCTCCCCCACCTCGTCCGGCACACCGGCGATCTCGGCACGCTCGGCGCGCAGTGCGCGGGAGGTACGGCGCGCATCGTCGGCGGCGCGCTGGGCGGCCCTGCGGTCCTCGTCGGCGGCCCGTGCGCGGTCCACGCACTCCTCGGCGCGGGCCTCGAACTCGGCCGCCTCATCGGCGAGTTCACGCATCCGGGACTGCCAGGAGGCGCGCTCCCGCAGCCGGTGGGCGAGCCCGGCCAGCAGGTCGGCGGCGCGGCGGGCGCGCTGTGCGGTCTCCTGGCGTTCGTCGCGCACCCGGGTGGCCTCGGCCGCGACCTCCTCGGTCTCGACGCGGGCGGCACGGGCCTCGGCCAGCTCGGCGGCGGCCTCCTCGGCCGCGGCGGCGGTCTCGTCCGCGGCGGCGGCCAGTTCCGCGAGCCGGCCGGCCGGGCAGCCCGCCCGCCACGAGCCGAGCCGGGCGGCCAGCGCCCGGTCCCCGGCGAGCCGGGCGGCCAGTGCCCGGATCTCGTCGTCGCGCTCTATGGCGCGTGCCCGCAGCGCCTGGCGCTCCTCGTCGGCGGCGGATTCGTCGTGCATCGCGGGGTTCGGCGGGACGAGGAAGACGCCGCTCTCCCGCTCGTCGGGGGCCGGCGTGGGCGCGAGCAGCGCGGCGGCGGTACCGACCGCGACCGCCGAACGCGGCAGCAGCGCGGCCTGCGCGAGCACGTCGCGGGCCCGCGCATGGGTGTCCGGGTCGGTGATGATCACGCCGTCGACGAGCTCGGGGCGGGCGGCGAGCACCCGGGTGTGGTCGGCCGGGTCGACGGACTGGGCGAGATAGCGCCAGCCGGGCAGTGCGGGGACGCCGTGTTCACCGAGGTACTCCACGGCGGCCAGCACATCGGGCCCCGGTGGCAGCAGTCCGCCGTCACCCAGCGCGCCGAGGATCCGCGCATCGTCGGCGGCGGCCGTGCGCAGGTCGAACAGCTGCCGTTCGGCGGCCGAGACGCCCTCCTCCAGCAGCGCGTGCAGTTCGTCGGCGTTGCGGTCCAGCTCCTCGGCGGTGAGCGGTCCTGCGGCGGGACGGCGGGGGGTGACCGGGTCCGTACCGGGGGTGGCCGTACGGGGGCCGGGCACGCCCGGGGACTTGGCCTCGGACTGCGGGAGTCCGAGGAGGTCGGCGAGCCGCTGCTCGGCGCCGATGGACTCGGCGGCAAGGCGCTCGGCCTCGTGGGCACGCCCGGCGGCCTGCGCGGCGTCGTCGGCGCGGGCCGCCGCCAGCTCGGCGGCGGAGTGCCGGGCGGTGGCCTCGCGGGCGCGGTCGGTGGCCTGCCGGGCGGTCTCCCGGGCCGAGTCCCAGGCCTCAACGGCGGTCTTCTCGGCGTCCGAGGCGGCGAGCGCGGCACGGGCCGGGTCGGCGTCGGGGGCGCTGTCGTCCAGCCAGCCGGCCCGGACGGCTTCGGCGGTCTCCTCGGTGACCTCCGCCAGACGCTGTTTGAGGTGGTCGGCCTCGCTGCGGGCGCGCTGGGCGTGGGTGGCGGCCGTGGTGGCGTCGCGGTGCGCGGATTCACCGGCCTCCTGGAGGGCCGCGGAGCGCTCCTCCTCCTCATTGGCGACCTGCTCCCCGGCCTCGGCCGCGGTGTGCAGAGCACGTACGAGGTCGGCGGCGGCGGTGGCCCGGGCGGCGAGCGCGGGGGCGGCGTCCCGCTCGGCCTCACGGATGGCGGCGGCGACCCGCGCGGAGCGGTCGGCGGCGGCGCGGTGCCGCAGCGCGGTCTCGGCGGCCTGCCAGGCGCTGTGCAGCGTACGGGCGTCGTTGAGCTCACGGCGCTGGGCGGCGGCGCCCTTCTCGGCGGCGGCCAGTGCCAGCGAGGCGTGCCGGTAGGCGAGTTCGGCGGAGACCAGGGAGCGGCGCTCGCGGCCCCGCTCGGCGTCGGTGACGCGATGGGCCGCGGCGGCGACCTGTTCGGCCAGCTCGGCGGCGCGGCCGCGCTCCTCGGTGCCGCGGGCGTAGAGCCGCTGGGCGAGGGCGCGGGTGCGGCGCTCGGCGCCCGCATGCACCTCGCGGGCGCGTTCGCGCTGCTCGGCGGCGTCGGCGATACGGGAGAGCAGATCGAGGGAACCGGCGGTGAAGTCCCGCTCGGCGGTGAGTTCGGCGCGCCGGCCGAGCTTGTGGGCGAAGCCGTGCACGAGGTCGGCGAGGCCGTCGGTGTCCCGGGTGTCCGTGACGGCGCGCAGGAGGAGGTCGGTGAAGTCCGAGTCGTTCTTGACCGCGAAGAGGCCGGCCGCCTCACCCTCGTCGGCGTTCATCTCCCGCTGGTAGCGGAAGAGTTCCGGGTCCAGGCCCAGCTCGCCGAGGTGGACGTTCCAGCGCTCGTGGCCCTCCTCCCAGACCACGTCCAGATTGGGGTAGCTCTTCCCCGCCTCGGTGAGGACGTCGCGGAAGCCCTTCATCGTGCGCCGGCGGCCCTGGGCTCCGGAGCTGCCCTCACCGTTCTCCTGGCGGGGACGGACGACGGTGGCCTCGGCGACGGGGAGGGAGTCCAGGCTCATGCCCGGGCCGGGGCGGAAGCTGTACCAGGCCTCGGCGAACTTCCTCGGGTCGTTGGAGACCTGCCGGCCGCGCCATTCGCTGACCTTGCCGACGACCACGCTCTCGCCGGTGAGGACGTGCTGCCACTCCAGGGCGACATGGCCGCAGTCGTCGGCAAGCAGGAATTTGCGCAGGACGCCGGAGCTGGCGCCGCCGAGGGTGTTGCGGTGGCCGGGCAGCATCACCGAGAAGATCAGCTTGAGCAGGACGGACTTGCCGCCGCCGTTCTCCAGGAAGAGCACACCCGCGGGCGCCGGGCGGCGCGGCGGGCCGACCGGTTCGTCCTCGAAGAAGTCCGCCTGGGCCGGGGCCGGTCGGGGTACGGGCGCGCCGACTCCGCGCAGGTCCAGCACGGTGTCGGCATAGCGCGCACCGGCGGGCCCGATGGAGTAGAGGCGGACCCGGGACAGCTCGTACATGGCGGACTCTCGTTGTCGTGTCGGAAGTTGTCGTGTTCGGGAAGTTGTCGTGTCGGGCAGGAGTGCCGCTCCCCCCGCCCCCTCCCCCCTCCCCCTTCGGGGGAGGGGGCGGGGGTGGGTTCGGGGGTGGGGGGAAGCGAGTTGCGGTCGGCGTCGGTCGGCGGTCAGCGGTCAGTCGGGGGGAGTGCCGGTCGGTGGCAAGCCGGCCGGCACGGTCGCCGGCCCTCCGCCGGAAGATCAGCGGACACGGGGCCAACTCGTCATCCGACCGCGGGGCCAACTCGTCATCCGGCCGTGGGGTCGGCTCGTCATCCGGAGTGGAAGGGCAGTCCGGCGTCCGCGACCAGGTCGAGGTCCTCGGTTTCCTCGCCCGGCAGCAGCGCGGCGCTGCCGTCGGCGACGGGGACGATGCCCAGCTCCAGCAGCTCGGCCATGGCGGCGCTGCCGGCCATGTCGCGGACCTGGAGCTGATAGCGGGCGGTGGTGCGGTAGGCCCCACCGGAGTCGTCGCCGGTGCGCTGCAGGAAGCCGGAGTCCACGAGGAAGGTGACGGCCTTGGCGATGATGCCCGTGGTCGAACCGGCCAGCCGGCGGGCGTCCTTGGTGGCGCCGGTCGCGCTGCGCCGCGCGTAGAGACGCCAGGCGGATTCCAGGCCGGGGGCATCGGTGGCCGGGTCGGTGTTCTCGCCCTCCTGCTCGGCGCGCTCCTCCAGGCGACGGCAGGCCTGCCGGACGAAGGCGTCGACGCCGTTGACGGTGATCCGGCCGATATAGCCGTCGTCGGCGAGGTCTTCGGGGCGCGGGAAGGCCAGTGCGGCGACGGCGAGATGGGCCAGGCCGTGCAGAAAGCGGTCGGCGGAGTCGGCGGAGGCGCGACGCGCGTAGTCACCCATCCGAACGGCGAAGACAGAGTCCTCGTGGGCGGTGACGGCCATCCCGGCGCGGGTGGAGACCTCCAGGACGACCAGGCCGAGGCCGGTGGCGACGGCGTCGGCGAGCCGGGCGAAGGCGGGCTCGTCGCGATAGCGGCGCAGCAGTTCGCCGTATTCGGCGTCACGGGCGGGCAGCAGCTTCGGCTGGAGGCCGAAGGACACCAGCCGCGCGGCGTCGGCGGCATCGGCCGGGGTGAGGGGGTGGGGTCGCCCCTGCTCGGCGGAGTCCCCCCGGTCGAGCGACGGCGAGGGCGGAGGCGGGAGCGGAGGAGAGGCCGAGAGCTCGGGGGCGTCTCCCGCCTCGGCCGGCTCGGTGTCGGCGGTGGGTGCGCCCCAGCCCGGTTCACCGGCCGCGGACGCCGGATCCGGCTGCGGCGTCTCGTCGTACTGGGTCACGGAACAAGCTCCTTGCTGGGGACGGTCTCGGAAATCTCTGGCCGGCACGGCACCGGGCGGCCGGGCGGCATCGGGCCGGGGCCCTGCCGGACCGGGCGCGCCACGCGGCTCGCCTGCCGCCCGCCCTGGACGCGGTCCGCCATCACGCCACCTCCGAACGGTCCGCGGCCATTCCGGCGGAGTCCAGCAGGGCCGTGCCGACGATGAGGTCGGCGCCGCCGAACTCGGGATCGGTCAGCTCCGTGCCGTCGTCGACGGCGAACAGCAGCTGCTGCTCACCCTGCCGGTACGCCGTACCGACCGGCGGGCTGGCGGCGTGCACCGCCAGCAGGGCGACGAGATAGGGGAGTTCGGGATCGCTGCGGCGGGCGTCGGCGAGCAGCCCGGAGAGCCTTCGGGGTGCGTCGGCGGGCAGGTCGAGCAGCGTCATCGCGGCGTCCAGCTGCGCCTCGCTGAAGCGGCTGTCGTCGGGCGTCGCCACCAGATCGGGCTCGGGCATCTCGGCGCCCAGGTGCTCGCGCTCCACGGGCGGGGTGAGCAGCACCTCGACGAGGTCGCCGACCCGGACGGCCGAGGGCGTGCGCAGGCCCGTGCCCTGGGCGAAGAAGGCGTCGGTGACGCGGATGGCCTGCTCGGCGGGGAGCGGCAGCAGGGGGGCGACGAGCTGGCCGTAGAGGTCGAGTCCGGAGCGGGCGACGGGGGTGGCGAAGGCCTGCCGGTCCTGCTCGGCGCGGAAGAGCGGTCCGGCCTCCAGCAGCCGGGACTGCAGCTGGGTGTGCCGGCGGATGCAGTCCTTGACGATGTCGACGAGCTCGGCGGCACGGCGCTTGTGCTCGGGCTCCTCGGTCTCGTCCCGGGCCTTGCGGATGTTCGTCAGGATGGCGTTCTCGTGGCGGTAGCGGTCCGCGACGTGGTCCAGCGCCTCGTTGATCATGTCCGGGACGGTCTCCAGCCAGTCCACGGCGCGGACATTGCGGCGGGTGGCGTCCAGGGTCCTGCGCAGCGTCTCGGCGTACTGCACGGTGCGGTAGCGGGCCTGCTCGGCGGCGAGCTGGGCGTCGGCCAGCCGGCCGCGGTTGATCAGCACCTCCAGCTTGACCTCGGCGGCGATCTGGGCGCTGGTGACATCCGTGTCGAGCGCGCCGACCAGGACGTTGACCGCTTCGTCGGTGGCCCGCAGGAAGACGGTGCCGCCGGCGCCGGGGACCTCCTCGATGAGCTTGAAGTCGTAGTCGCGGCGGACGTACTGACCCTCGGTGTTGAAGGTGCCGTAGACGGCCCGGAAGCCGCGGTCCACGCTGCCGACGTTGATCAGGTTCTCCAGCACCCAACGGGCCACCCGCTCGTGCTCGCCCGAGGGGCGGCGGGGGGCCTGGGCGGCGATCCGCGGGAGGGCCTTCGCCACTATCTCCTCGTGGTCGGCGCCGGTGTCGAAGTCCATGTGGAGGGTGACGAGATCGATGACGGCGAGCGCCACCTCCGCCATGGCGTAGATCCCGTACTCGCCCGCGAGGTTGGCCTTGCGCACGTCGAGGTCGTGCAGCGGCGCGGTGCACGCGAGGGCGCGCAGCCGACGGGCCAGGCCTTCGTCGGCTGCCGGGCCCGGCGCGGGCCGGTTCGGCCCGTTGAGCTGGGGCGCAGCGGGCCCCGGGGCGGAAAAAGTCACGTCGCACAGAGTAGGCGCTCGCACTGACAACGGACGAAACGGCGCGGATCCGTTCCTGGGTGGAACCGCTGGTGGATCCGTTGACGGACCACTCGCCGGGCCGGCGGATCAGTCTACGGCGTGGCCCGCGGCGGCCCGGCGCCAGGTCCCGTGGCGGGTGCGCCGGAGCCCGTGCCGGTGCTCCGTGGGGTGCTCGACGGGGCGCTCAGTGGGTCGCCCCTCCCGCGATCCGGAGATCGGTGCGGGTGTGCGCGGCGGTGACCGCGATCTCGCGCAGGGCGCGGGCCACCGCGTCGGCCGGCAGCGACGGCTGGGCGCGGTCGACGACCTGCTCCGGCGTGTAGGGGACGTGGACGAAGCCGCCGCGCAGCTCGGGCAGTTCGGTGGCGATGAGGTGGGCGAGGCCGTAGAAGACGTGGTTGCAGACGAAGGTGCCCGCCGTGTTGGAGACGGAGGCGGGCAGACCGGCGGCACGGACCGCGGCCACGCACGCCTTGACCGGCAGGGTGGAGAAGTACGCGGCGGGGCCGCCGGGCACGACCGGCTCGTCGACCGGTTCGGCTCCCGAGGCGTCGGGGATCCGCGCGTCGTCGACGTTGACGGCGATGCGTTCGACGGTGATGTCGGGGCGCCCGCCCGCCTGGCCGACGCACACCACTATCTCGGGACGGGTCTCCTCGATCGCGGCGCGCAACACCGCGATCGACGCTCCGTAGACGCAGGGGAGCTCGACGGCGAAGGCCTCGATGCCGGTGGGCGGTTCGTCCACGGCGGCGCGTACCGCCTGCCAGGACGGGTTGGTGGATTCGCCGTCGAAAGGCGCAAATCCGGTCAGCAGTACCCGGGTCATACGGTCATCCTTGGTGCGGTGCGGTGAGGTGCGAGGGGGTGCAGTGCGGTGCGGGTGCGGTGTGGGGGCACTGCGGTGCGGTGAGTGCGGCGCCGCGCGTGCGGCATCGCAGGCGGCGGGCGCAAGGGCGGGCCGGGGCGGAGCGGGGCACGGTGCCGCGGAGTCCGACGGGCACGCCCGGACAGCGGGTTCAGAAGGCGAACAGCGCCATGATCAGGATGTTGCAGCCGAGCAGTATCCCCGCGGTGGGCAACTGCGCCTTGATCGGCCCGTACTGATCCTTCAGCTCCAGCAGGGCCGCCGGAACGATGTTGAAGTTGGCGGCCATGGGCGTCACCAGGGTGCCGCAGAAGCCGGCGAGCATGCCGATGGCCAGGACGGCGGCGGGGTTGCCGTTGAAGTGGCCTATCAGGACGGGCCAGCCGACCGCGGCGGTCATCACGGGGAAGGCGGCGAAACCGTTGCCCATGATCACGGTGAACGCGAACATGCCCACGCAGTAGACGACGATCGCGATGTAGAGCGAGCCCTCGGGCAGGACGGAGGCGGTGAGCTTGCCGACCTGGTCGCCGACCCCGGAGACCTGGAAGATGGCGCCCAGCGTGGCCAGCATCTGCGGCAGCAGCATCGCCCAGCCCATCGCCTCGAGCATCGAGCGGCCGGACTGCACGGGTACGGAGATCCGCTTCTCGCGGAGCATGACCATCGCGACCACGAGGGCGACGACGGCACCGATCCCCAGGCCCAGGATGGTCTCGCTGCCCTCCTGGAGGACCGGCTCACCCCCGAAGGAGAGGTGCTTGACACCTATGGCACAGACCATGGCGACGGCGGGGATGGTGAGCGCGGGGACGAACAGCCTGTTGCCGAGCTTGGCGGCACTGGCGGTGCGCTGTTCCGAGGTCGTGGTGCGCGGGGTGCCGCGCCCGGTGAAGCCGAAGCCGGCCAGGCACGCCATGACGAGGACCGCGGCACCCAGGGGCTCGGCCGGCGCCTGCTTGGTGACGACCCAGCTGCTGTAGATGAAACCGGCACCGATCAGGCCCCAGAAGGTGCCGGTGCCCAGGCGCTTGGGGTTGCTGCGGTCGGTGACCATCTGGGCGGCCATCACCAGGAAGCTGAGGCCCACCAGCCAGTAGAACCACTCTGCCTTGATCACTTGGTGGCCTCCACTACGGCGGTGTCGTGGACACGGGCGGTGAGCAGTTCGCGTTCCATATGGCGGTCCAGGCGCAGCAGTCGCCAGCCGTGGACGAGGAAGGCGCACACGGCGGTGGGGATCGCCCACAGCGCGAGCTGCAGCGGTTCGAGGTGGGTTCCGTAGGTGGTGTTGACGAAGCCGGTGATCAGCAGGATCGAGCCGACGGCGAGGAAGACGTCCTCCCCGAAGAAGAGGCCGACGTTGTCCGCGCTGGCGGCGAACGACCTGACCTTCTCCCGTGTCCGGTCCGGGAGTTCGCCGTATTTCCGCTCGGCCGCACCCTCGGCCATCGGGACGGCGAGCGGGCGGACGGTCTGGGCGGGGCCGAAGACGTTGGTCAGGCCGACCGCGGCGCCGATCTGCCGCAGACCGAGGTAGAGCGCCAGGAAGCGTCCGGTGGTGAGCCCGGCGAACCGGGCGATGAGGTTGCGGGCCTGCTCCTGGAGGCCGTAGCGCTCCAGGAGGCCGATGACCGGGAGGGTGATCGCGAAGATCGTCACCGCCCGGCTGCCGGCGAAGCCGTCGCCGAACGCGGCGAGCACCTTGCCCGGCGACAGTCCTCCGAGGAGGCCGGTCGCTATGCCGGCCACCCCCACGACCAGCAGGGGATTGCGTTTCGTGGCGAAGCCGATCACGACCACGAGCACGCCGAGGAGCACGATCATGGATGCGCCTTCCGCGTACGGGGACCCACTCGGGTCCGCAGGGAGATGAAGAGATTGCAGCGGAGGCTAGGTGATTGTTCAACGATCCGACAAGGGGTCTGCCGGAGCGAATCTCAGACCACCCCTGCGGAGGGCGTGACCAGGGGCGGCGCGGCGGCCCGCGGGCCCTCACCCCTCCGCGATGCGCTGCGCGTACGCCCCCGACAGCTGTGTGCGCGAGTCCTCCAGATACGACAGCAGCAGCCCCTCGGCCTCGGCGGTGTCGCCCGCCTGCAGGGCCTCGACAATGTGCCTGTTACGGGTCAGATAGGGCGCATGGAAGCGCCGGGGGTCGGCCATGACATGGAAGACGAGCCGGAGCTCGGCGAGCACTCCCCGCATCAGCTCATCCGTGCGCGGACTGCCCGCCAGGGCCACGACCGCCTGGTGAAAGCGGATGTTGGCGGTCGAGAGCGCCTGCCACTCCCGGCCTTCGGACGCGTCCTCGCCGGCCTGCACCGCGGCCTCGATCGCCGCGATGGCACCGGTCGCCGCGGCGTCGTAGGGCCCCGGCCCCAGACCCCGTACCGCCGCGCACTCCACGAGCATCCGCACCCGGTAGATGTCCTCCAGGTCCTCGACCGTCACCACCCGGACGAACACCCCTCGGTTGAGCTCGTGCACCAGCAGCCGCTCGTGCGTCAGCAGCCGGAAGGCCTCCCGCAGCGTGTTGCGCGAGACACCCAGCGCGCCGCCGATGCTCTCTTCCGAGAGCCTGGCGCCGGGCGGGAAGAAGCCCTCGGTGATCCGGTCGCGCAGGATGTCGGCGACCCGTTCGGCCGTACTGGAGCGCCCCAGCAGGGCACGGTCGCCTTCCAGGCTCGCGACCTCGGTGAGCCGCCACTGATCGTTCTTCGCCGCTCCGCCCGCCATACCGCTCCCCGCTCTCGCGCCGTACCGGGCGGCAGTCGGGGCCGTCCCGGGGTCGTATGAGCGAAAGTCAATCCCAGATGGGAGAACGAAACAACGCGTCCGTGATCGCACCCCGAACACCTCTTGTCGGATCGTTGAACAATCCTCTACGTTGTCCTCGACGCCGGTCGGCTCAAGCGCCCTCGGGGAGAGTCACTACGGATACGGGCCGGCCGGAACGTCCCGCCGCCCCTGCCCGCGCCCGAGCCGTCGCACCGCTGCCCCGCGCGCCCGACCGGCCCCGAGCCCCATGGAACGGACCCACATGAGCGACCCGGCGCCCCCTCCCGTCATCGACCTCAACGCCGACCTCGGGGAAGGCTTCGGCCGCTGGCAGCTCACCGATGACGAGGCCCTGCTCTCCGTCGTCACCAGCGCCAATGTCGCCTGCGGCTTCCACGCCGGCGACCCGGCCACCATGCGCCGGGTGTGCGAACTGGCCGCCGGGCGCGGTGTGGTCATCGGCGCCCAGGTCTCCTACCGCGACCTGGCCGGCTTCGGCCGCCGCGCGATGGAGGTGCCGCCCGAGGAGCTGTCCGCCGAGATCACCTATCAGATCGGGGCGCTGGACGTCTTCGCGCGCGCCGCCGGGACCCGGGTCCGCTACGTCAAACCGCACGGCGCGCTCTACAACCGCTGTGTCCACGACGCGGAGCAGGCCGCGGCCGTCATCGACGGCATCCGCGCCGCGGGCGCCGCCCTGCCGGTCCTCGGGCTGCCCGGCTCGCGGCTGCACGAGGCCGCCCGGCGGGCCGAACTGCCCGTCGTCGGCGAGGCCTTCGCCGACCGTGCCTATACCGACGAGGGCACCCTCGTCCCCCGCCGCGAACCGGGCGCGGTGGTCCACGACGCCGACGAGGTCGTCAAGCGGGCCCTGGGCATGGCCCGCGACCGCACCGTCACCTCCCGCGACGGCCGGCGCGTCGGCATCACGGCCCGCTCGCTGTGCCTGCACGGCGACACCCCCGGCGCAGCCGGCCTCGCCCGGCGCGTACGGTCCGAGCTGGCCGCGGCCGGCGTCCGCATCCGGAGCTTCGTATGAGGCCGCTGCCGGTCGGTGAACACGGCCTGCTGATCGAGCTGGACAGCGCCGAGGAGGTCGAGGCACTGCACGCCGAACTGCTGCGCCGGGCCGCCGGCGGCGCCCTGCCGCCGCTGCGCGAGATCGTGCCGGCCGCCCGTACGGTGCTCCTCGACGGTCTCGCCGACCCCCGCGGCCTCCTCGCCGAGCTCGCCACCTGGGACATCCCGCCGATCGGCGCCGGCGACCGGCCCACCGTGGACCTCCCGGTCCGCTACAACGGCCCCGACCTCGCCGACGTCGCCGCTCTGTGGAACTGCACCGCCGACGAGGTCGTCCGGCGGCACTCCGCGACCGAGTTCCGCGTCGCCTTCTGCGGCTTCGCCCCCGGCTTCGGCTATCTGACCGGACTGCCCGAGCCGCTGCACGTACCGCGCCGGGACACTCCCCGTACGAAGGTCCCGGTCGGCTCGGTCGCCCTGGCCGGCCCGTACACCGGGGTCTACCCGCGTTCCTCCCCCGGCGGCTGGCAGTTGATCGGCACCACCGACAGCGTCCTGTGGGACCCGCGCCGCGAGCCGGCCGCGCTGCTCGCCCCCGGTACCCGTGTCCGCTTCGTCCCGCAGGAGAGCACCCGATGACCGACCGCGCCTTCTCGGTCGTCCGGGCCGGAGCGCTCACCACCGTCCAGGACCTCGGCAGGCCCGGCCATGCCCACCTCGGTGTGCCGCGGGCCGGCGCCCTGGACGAGCCCGCGCACCGGCTCGCCAACCGCCTGGTCGGCAACCCCGAGTCAGCCGCCGCCCTGGAGACCACCCTCACCGGCTGCGCCCTGCGGGTCCGCACGGCCACCACCGTCGCCGTCACGGGCGCGCCCTGCCCGGTGACCGTCGACGGCCGCCCCGCCCCCTGGGGCGCGCCGGTCCGCGTCCCGGCGGGCGCCGTCCTGGACGCCGGGCCCGCCACCCACGGCCTGCGCTCCCACCTCGCCTTCGCCGGGGGCATCGACACCGCACCGGTCCTCGGCAGCCGCGCCGCCGATCTGCTCTCCGGCCTGGGCCCCGACCCGCTCACCGAGGGCACGGTGCTCCCGCTGGGCACCCCGTACGGCCCGGCCGCGGGCGCCGACGCCATCTGGCACCCCGGCCCGGTGACGGAGCTCGTCCTGCCGTTCCTGCCCGGCCCCCGCGACGGCTGGTTCACCGCCGCCGGCCTGCACACCCTCACCACCGGCCGCTTCCGCGTCTCCCCCGCCAGCAACCGCATCGGCCTGCGCACCGAGGGCCCGCCCCTGGAGCGCGCCCGCAGCGGCGAACTCCCCAGCGAGGGCATGCCCCTGGGCGCCCTCCAGGTCCCGCCCGACGGCCTGCCCGTCCTCTTCCTCCACGACCACCCCACGACCGGCGGCTACCCGGTCATCGGCGTCGTCCCCGAGCGCTACCTGGCCCCCGCTGCCCAGGCGTCACCGGGGACGCCGGTCCGGTTTCTCCGGGTGCGGTAGGGCGTGTCCGCCGGTCGTCGGCGGTCAGCCCCCGTCCCCCGCCCCGTACCCCCCGCCGCCCGGTGTGCGCAGCACCAGTACGTCGTCCACGCCGACCTCCACCGCGTCACAGCCCGCCAGCTCCGCCCGTGAACCGTCCGCCCGTTCCACGGAGTTGGCGCCCAGTGCGCCCGGGGCGCCGCCCGCCATGCCGTACGGCGGGACCCTGCGGTGGTTGGTCAGCAGGGCGACGGTCATCGGCTCCAGGAAGCGCAGCCGGCGCTCGACACCGCAGCCGCCGTGCCAGCGGCCCGTGCCGCCGCTGCCGGAGCGAATGGCGAAGGCGTCGACGCGGACGGGGTAGCGCCACTCCAGCACTTCGGGATCGGTCAGCCGGGAGTTGGTCATATGGGTCTGCACGGCGTCCGCGCCGTCGAAGCCGTAGCCCGCGCCCGAGCCGCTGGCGACGGTCTCGTAGTACTGCACCCGGTCGTTGCCGAAGGTGAGGTTGTTCATCGTGCCGGAGCCCTCGGCCTGGATACCGAGCGCGGCGTAGAGCGCGCCGGTGACCGCCTGGGAGGTCTCCACATTGCCCGCGACGGTGGCCGCCGGGAAGACGGGGGCGAGCATCGAGCCCTCCGGGATGCGGACCTCCACGGGCTTGAGGCAGCCGCTGTTGAGCGGGATGTCGTCGGCGACCAGGGTGCGGAAGACGTACAGCACGGCGGCCATCACCACCGAGCTGGGCGCATTGGCGTTCCCGGGCTGCTGGGGCGAGGTGCCGGCGAAGTCCACCACCGCGCTGCGGGCGGCACGGTCGACGGTCAGCGCGACCCGGATCTCGGCCCCGCTGTCGGTCTCGTAGCGGCAGCTGCCGTCCGACAGCCGCGCGATGATCCGCCTCACCGATTCCTCGGCGTTGTCCTGGACGTGCCCCATATAGGCCCGGACGACGTCCAGCCCGAACTGGTCGGTCATCCGCCGCAGTTCCCAGATGCCCTTCTCGTTGGCGGCGATCTGGGCGCGCAGATCGGCGAGATTGGCGTCGGGGGCGCGGGAGGGGTAAGGGCCGGCGGCGAGCAGGTCGCGGGTGGCGTCCTCGCGCAGTTCGCCGTCGCGCACCAGCAGCCAGTTGTCGAAGAGGATGCCCTCCTCCTGGATGGTGCTGCTGAAGGCGGGCATCGAGCCCGGGGTGATGCCGCCGATCTCGGCGTGGTGGCCGCGCGAGGCCACCAGGAACAGCAGCTCGTCCCCGCCGGTGTCGAAGACGGGGGTGACGACGGTGACGTCGGGGAGGTGGGTGCCCCCGTGGTACGGGTCGTTGATCGCATACACATCACCCGGCCGCATGCCGTCGCCGCGGCGCCGGAGCACTTCCTTGATGGACTCCCCCATCGAGCCCAGGTGCACGGGGATGTGCGGGGCGTTGGCGATCAGATTGCCGTCGGCGTCGAAGAGGGCGCAGGAGAAGTCCAGGCGCTCCTTGATGTTGACGGAGTGTGCGGTGTTCTCCAGCCGGACGCCCATCTGCTCGGCGATGGCCATGAAGAGGCTGTTGAAGACCTCCAGCATCACCGGGTCCGCCTCGGTGCCGACGGCGGCCCGGCCGGTGCGCGGGCGGGCCCGGGTCAGCAGGAGGTGCCCGTTCTCGCCCATGGCCGCCTGCCAGCCCGGGTCGAGGACCGTGGTCGCGTCCTCCTCGGCGATGACGGCCGGACCGGTGAGGGTGTCACCGGGGCGCAGGTCCGCGCGGCGGTAGAGGCCGGTGTCCTGCCATCGGCCGGCCGTGTACATCCGTACCGTGGCGGCCGGTGTCAGCTCTCCTTCCCTGCTGCCCGCCCGTGCCTCGTACCCGCCCGCGCCGCCGGCCGCGCCCAGCGCCTCGACCGACACCGCCTCGGCCACCAGCGGTTTGTCCATGGTGAAGGCGTAGCGCTCACGGTGTGCCCGGACGAATTCCGCGGTCATGGTGCCGGCGTCGGCCAGCGGGACGGCGAGGGTGGAGTCGGTCCCCGCGTAGCGGATCAGCACCCGGGCCCGGGTGGTGACCGAGGCCGCTGGCACCCCGTCGTCGAGGAGTTCGCGCCGGGTCTGCCCGGCAAGTGCCTCGCACACCTCGTGCACCCGCTCGACGGCCGCGGGGTCGGTGAACTCCGCCTCGACGGCCTGCTCGCGCATCGCGGTGGCGTCGGCGACCCCGATGCCGTACGCGGAGAGCACCCCGGCCAGCGGCGGGACGAGCACCGTGTCGATGCCCAGCGCGTCGGCGACGGCGCAGGCGTGCTGGCCGCCGGCGCCGCCGAAGCTGGTGAGGACGTAGCGGGTGATGTCGCGGCCGCGCTGGACGGAGATCTTCTTGACGGCGTTGGCCATGTTGAGCACGGCGATGTCGAGGAAGCCGGCCGCGACCTCCTCGGGGCCGCGGTCGTCCCCGGTCTCGGCGGCGGCCCGCGCGGCCAGCTCGCCGAAGCGGGTGCGCACCACCTCGGCATCCAGCGGCCGGTCGCCGTCCGGGCCGAACACCGCGGGGAAGTGAGCGGGCTGGATGCGGCCGAGCATCACCTGGGCGTCCGTGACGGTGAGCGGCCCGCCGCGCCGGTAGCAGGCCGGCCCCGGGTCCGCACCGGCCGAGTCGGGGCCGACCCGGTAGCGGCGGCCGTCGAAGTGCAGGACGGAGCCGCCGCCGGCCGCGACGGTGTGGATGTTCATCATGGGCGCGCGCATCCGCACGCCCGCGACCTCGTTGCCGAAGACCCGCTCGAACTCACCGGCGTAGTGGGACACATCGGTGGACGTGCCGCCCATGTCGAAGCCGATCACCCGGTCGTGACCGCCGCCCGCGTCGGCGGCGGTACGCACCATGCCGACGACGCCGCCCGCGGGCCCGGACAGCACCGCGTCCTTGCCCCGGAAGTGTGCAGCCTTGCGCAGCCCGCCGTTGGACTGCATGAACATCAGCCGGATACCGGGGAGTTGGGCGGCGATGTCGTCGACGTACCGGCCCAGGATCGGGGAGAGGTAGGCATCGACGACGGTGGTGTCGCCGCGCGGCACCAGCTTCATCAGCGGGCTGACCTCGTGCGAGCAGCTGACCTGGGAGAACCCTGCCTGCCTGGCCAGTTCGGCGACGGTTCGTTCGTGGTCGGCGTGCCGGTAGCCGTGCAGCAGGACGACTGCGGCGCTGCGCAGACCGTCCGCACGGGCCCGGATCAGCGCCCGGCGGACCGCGTCGGCGTCCAGCGGCCGGACCGGCTCACCGCGGGCGCCGATCCGCTCCGGCACCTCGATCACCCGGTCGTACAGCGCCTCGGGCAGCACGATGTGCCGGTCGAAGATCCGCGGCCGGTTCTGGTAGGCGATCCGCAGCGCGTCCCGGAACCCTTCGGTGGTCAGCAGCACGGTCGGTTCGCCCTTGCGCTCCAACAGGGCGTTGGTGGCGACGGTGGTGCCCATCTTGACGACGGAGACCCGCTCGGCGGGCACCGGTTCGTCCGGGCCGAGCCCCAGCATCATCCGGATACCGGCCACTGCGGCGTCCCGGTAGCGCTCCGGGTGGTGCGAGAGCAGCTTGCCGGTGACCAGCCGTCCGTCCGGGCGCCTGCCGACGACGTCCGTGAACGTGCCACCGCGGTCGATCCAGAACTCCCAGCGTCCGGTCACCCTGTCATTGTCGCAGCGCGCTTCGCCGTCGCGGTGGTTTTCCCCGGCCGGGCGTCGTCCGGTCCGCCGGGGCTGTCCGGGGCGCCGGGGGTGCCAGGGGCATCGGCCCGGCGCGGGGCATCGGCCCGGCCTGGGGCATCGGTCCGGCCCGGGGCTTTGGGGCTGCCCGGCCGGTGATCCGACCCGTCCGCCCCGTCCGCCCCGTCCGCCCCGTCCAGTGCGGCGAGTGCGGTACGCGTGGCCTGGTCGGCCGCGGCGTCCAGCAGCCGCCCGGATCCCGCCAACCCGTGACGGCACTCCTGGAGCGCCAGACCCAGCAGGCCGGGAAGCAGGTCCGTGCACCGGTCGGCGACCCAGCGGGTGCCGCGGGTCGCCATCCACCGGGCCGATCCGGCGCGGGTCGGCTGCGGGCCGTCGAGGGTGAGCGCGGGCGGCGTTCCCACGGGCAGTCCGGCGGCGGCCAGCGCCGCATGGAAACCCCGGGCCAGCAGCCGGTGGCCGCGCTCGCTGGGGTGCAGCCGGTCCACGCTCCAGCAGGCACGTTCGGCGACCCAGGAGTGTTCGGCGAGGTGCAGATGTACGCCCTGGTAGCGCGCGGACACCGCATGGACGACGGTGTTCACGGCCCGCATCCGGCGAGCCAGCGGACGCGCCAGCGGCGCGGGCAGGCCCAGCATCCGGCCAGGATCGGGCAGGCACGCCGTCAGCACCACGGCCCCGTCGGCGCTCAGTGCGCCGTGCGCCCGGTCCAGCGCGGCCGCGACCCGCTCGATGGCGAAGGCCGCGCGCAAGGTGTCGTTCGCGCCCACGACGAGCGAGGCGAAGCGCGGCCCGAGGTCGCGCGCCACGGGCAGCTGCCGCTCGGCCAGCTCCGCCGCCAGCGCCCCGCTGCGCGCCAGGTTCACCAGTTCCACGCCGCCCGGCCGCTCGCCCAGCGCCCCGGCGAGCAGGGCCGCCCAGCCGCGCCAGCCGCCGCCCGGTACGGGGTCACCGAGCCCTTCGGTCAGCGAGTCGCCGAGCGCGACGAAGCGGGCCGGGGCCGGAGCCGGAGCCGGGGAACGGCCGCCACCTGGCGCCTGCCCCCTGATCACCGCTCCCCGGTCCGGTGTCCCGG
Organism: Streptomyces lydicus; assembly: GCF_004125265.1. Classification (GTDB taxonomy): domain Bacteria; phylum Actinomycetota; class Actinomycetes; order Streptomycetales; family Streptomycetaceae; genus Streptomyces; species Streptomyces lydicus_C. The sequence continues at coordinate 7,772,813 of NZ_RDTE01000003.1, read as the reverse complement.
CTCCCCCGTCCGTTCTCGCCGCTCCCCCGTCCGGTACCACTGCTCCGCTCTCCGGCATCACCACTCCCTCAGGCCGCACCGTCACCACCCGCCCAGCGGGGCGGCCGGGGACGGGAAGGGCGGGACGGTGACCGGCCTGCCGAGCGGGGCGGCCGCGTCGTGTGCCGCCAGGAAGGCGTCGACCGCGGGCTGCCAGCCGTAGCCTTCGGCGCGGCGGCGGGCGGCGGCGCGCCGGGCAGGACCGGGCCGGGCCAGCACGCGCTGGATCGCATCGGCGAACGAGGGCCCGTCGTCGAGCGCCGTATCGCCACCGCTGCCGACCAGCCCCGCCAGCGCCGAAGCCGCGCTGGCGACCACCGGGGTACCGCAGGCGAGCGCTTCCAGGGCGGCCAGCCCGAAGGTCTCGGCCGGGCCGGGCGCCAGTGCGACATCGGCGCCGGCCTGCAGCGCGGCGAGCCGGGACCGGTCGGCGAGGTGCCCCACGAATGACGCGGGCAGCCGTTCGGACCGCGCCCGGGCCTCCAGGCGGGCCCGCAGCGGCCCGTCACCGGCCACCACCAGCGTCGCGTCGACCCCGCGCCGCCGCAGCTCCGCCAGCGCGTCCAGCGCCCGCCCCGGCCGCTTCTCCTGCGACAGCCGGGAGCAGAGCACCAGCAGGACCTCCGCCCGGCCCGCCCAGCGCCGGCGCAGCTCCGTGCTGCGGCAGCCCGGGTGCCAGGCGTCGAGATCGACACCGAGCGGAGCGCGCACCACATTGCGCACACCGGCCCGGGCGAACTCCGCCGCCGCCCATGCGGTGGTGCACACGACCCGGCTGTAGGCGTACGCCGTACGGCGGTTGAGCCGGTCAGCGGCGGCACGGGCCAGCGGCTGCGGTATGCCCCAGGTGCGCAGCACCCCGTCCACGCTCTCGTGCGAGACCATCACCGCGGGGATCCGGGCCCGGCGCGCCCACTCCCCCGTCCAGCGCAGCGTCGTCCGGTCGGAGACCTCCAGCCGGTCGGGAGCCAGCGAGTGCAGCAGCCGCTGGAGCCTGCGGCGGTCGGTCAGCATGCGGTAGCCGCCGCTGCCCGGCAGCTCCGGCCCCGGCAGGGTGATCACCCGTCCTTGCGCGGTGACTTCGTCGCACCATCCGTCCGGGCCGTGTGCCCCCGGCGGTCCCGGCACGATGAGCACCGGCTCGTGCCCGGCGGCCCGGTAGCCCGCGCCGAGTTCCCGCAGCGCGGTGCGCAGCCCGCCGGAGGCCGGCGTGACGAAGTTGGCGATCCGGACGATCCGCAGGCCCGCCCCACGAGCGTGTCGCGCGTTCATGCCGCCACCGCCGTCCGGTCGCTCAGCACGGCCTCGTAGTGGCCCAGGAGCTGGTCGCCGACCGCCGCCCAGGTGCGGTCCTCCACCGCTCTGCGGGCCGCGGCGCCGTACCGGACGCGCAGCTCGGCGCTGCCCGCGAGCAGACGCACCGCGTCCCGGAACGCACCGCCGTCCCCCGGCGTGACCAACAGCCCCGTACGGTCGTGGTCCACCAGGTCGAGCGGGCCGCCCGCCCGGGGCGCCACCACCGGCACCCCGGAGGCCATCGCCTCCTGCACGGTCTGACAGAAGGTCTCGTACGGACCGGTATGGACGAAGATGTCCAACGAGGCATAGAGCCGGGCGAGTTCGTCACCCGTACGGCGGCCGAGGAACCGCACCCCGGGCAGCGCCGTACGCAGCCCGGCGGCGCTGGGCCCCTCGCCGATGACGACGGTGCGTACGCCCGGCAGCCGCGAGGTCTCGGCCAGCAGCCCCACGTCCTTCTCCGGCGCGAGCCGCCCCACGTACCCCACCAGCAGCTCCCGCCCCGCGGTCAGCGAGCTGCGCAGCACCGCGTCGCGCCGCCCGGGGTGGAACCGTTCGGAGTCGACGCCGCGCGGCCACAGATGGACCCGGGGCACCCCGTGCTCGGTCAGATCCAGCAGCGCCGCACTGGAGGGCGCCAGGGTGCGGTCGGCGGCGCCGTGCACCGCCCGGATGCGGCGCCAGGCCGTGGCCGCGCCGCCGCCGAGGTAGGTACGGGCGTAGCGGCCCAGATCGGTCTGGTAGACGGCGATCGCGGGCACCTGGCGGCGGGCGGCGGCCGCCATCCCCCGGGCGCCCAGCACGAACGGGCTGGCGAGGTGGACGAGATCGGGCCGGTGCCCGTCGAGCGCCGTGGACAGCCGGCGCCCGGGAAGCGCGATCCGCACCTGCGGATATCCGGGCAGCGGCATCGAGGGCACCCGGACGACGGGGCAGGGGCTCTCCTGCGTACCGGCGGCCGGCGACGGGCCACCGAGCGGCGCGATGACCAGCGGATCGTGGCCGCGCCGGACGAGGTGCCGGGCGGTTTCCAGGGCGCAATGGGAGACGCCGTTGACATCGGGCGGGAAGGATTCGGTGACCAGGACGACACGCATACCGCTGTTCTCGACGTGCCGTGCGTGGAGGGAGCCAAGGGGATCTTTCCTGCCGGGGAACGTCTTCCCACGTTTTTGGCTTTCCCCCCGTGGGGGTCGCTCGCCGTTTGTCGCCCCGCTGCGCGGGTGCGCCCGCCGTTCCGCTGCGCTTTGCCTCGGGCCCACGTTTTTGGCTTTCTCGCCGTGGGGCTTCTCGCGCTCTATCGCCCGCTGCGCGGGGCCGGTCCGCTGCGCTTTGCCTCGGCTCGGGTTTGGCTTTCTCACCGTTGCTCCCCCACTGCCTAAAGGGCGTGGGAGGTACCCCCAGCGGCGGGCGGGGTCCGCTGCGCGGGGCTGTCGGGGTGCGGTGACGGACCTCCGCGGGTGGGGTGCCGGACTGCTTCGCTTTACGTCCGGCACCCCACCCGCTCCGGCCCGTCCCCTCCCGTGGGGGGGCGGGAAGAAGGCCGGTGGGGGTGCACGTGGCTGGTCCGGCGCACCTGGTGATCACGAGAAAATGCGTCATCCGGAACGACCGGAAGGGGGCCGCACGGCCATGACAACGGCCCGCCCCCACCCACCTTTCACCTACCTCCCCCACGGGAGGGGACGGGCCGGAGGGGCAGGGTGTGTGGGCTTTGCTTCCGAAGGCTCCGAAAAAGAGCAAAGGCGGAGCGCAGCGGAGCGTAAAGCGAAGCAGTCCACACACCAGGCCCCGGAGGTCCGTCACCGCACCCACAGCCCCGCGCAGCGGACCCGGCCCGCCGCTGGGGGTACCTCCCACGCCCTTTAGGCAGTGGGGGAGCAACGGCGGGAAAGCCAAAAACGGGGCAGAGGCAAAGCGCAGCGAACCGGCCCGCCGCCAGGCGCAACGGCGAGAAACCCCCACGGCGGGAAAGCCAAAAACGTGGTCCAGGGGCAAAGCGCAGCGGAACGCCTAGGACTCCGGTCCGATTCGGCTCCGTACAGCCGTCTGTACCTCCGCCTCCTCGGCCGGGTCCGCGGCGAGACGCCGCAGCTGCTCGACGACCCGGTCGTCACCGGTGGCGGCGTACCGGGCGGCGAGCTCTCTGGTGGTCTCCTCGCAGTCCCACAGGCACTCGACGGCGAAGCCGGCCGCGAAGCCGGGGTCGGTGGCGGCGAGCGCACCGGCGGCCCGGCCGCGCAGGTGCGAGGAGGACGTCTCGCGGTAGATGTGCCGCAGGACGGGGGCGGCGCAGGCGACGCCGAGGCGTCCGGTGCCGTCGACCAGCTCCCACAGGCCGTCGGCGTCCGGACCCTCCTCGCGGACGATACGGCGCAGGGCGGCCAGCACCGGTTCGGCGTCGCGCCGCCCGCCGCGGCGGGCGAGCATGGCGGCGGCGTACGCGCCCAGCCGGTCCGCGCGCGGCGCCCAGACCCTGGCCCGTGAGACGGCGGCCACGCTGCGCATCCGCGCGAAGGCGGCGAGCGCCGCCGAGGCCAGCCGCTCGGAGGAGAAGGGGTCGACGACCGCGTCCTCGATCAGGTCGAGGACGTCTCGATCGCCGCGTTCGGCGAGGTGGTGCAGGACGGCGGCGCGGGCCGCGTCGGGTGCGCTGCGCGCGGCGCGCAGCAGCTCGGGGCGGTCCTCGGGGCCGGCGACGACGGCAAGGCAGCGGGCGGCGGCGAGGTGCCGGTGTTCCTCGCCCGCCGGCTCCGGGATCTCCTCGGCCCACTGGAGCACCTCGGTCACGCTCCAGCCGGGGCGCGGCCCGCGGGGCCGCATCTGCCGCTGCCAGCGGTCGAAGGAGCCCTGTTCCCCGGCGGCGGCCAGCCGCGGGCCGTAGCGGGGGTCCTCGGCCCACAGCCTCCAGGGCCGGGGCTCGAAGGCGTCGCGGACGGCGACGGCCAGCTCCGCGTCACCCTCCTCGGTCTCCGGGAAGCGGGCGAGGACGGCGGGGGCGAGGGTCATCAGCCCGGCGTCGTCGTCACGCAGCGCAAGCTCGTCCAGGGCCCAGCGCCAGTTGCTGCCCGCCGCGGCGTAGCTACGCAGCAGCAGACGGGCGGCGTCCTTGCCGTAGGCGGCGAGGTGGCCGAGAACCGCGAGGGCGAGGCCGGTGCGCTCCTCGCCGGTGTCGACGAGGTCGTCGGGGTGGAAGAGGTGGCGTTCGATCTCCTCGAGCGCGCCGTCGAGCTGCATATAAAGGCGCGCGTAGTAGAGCGAGCGGTTCTCGACCTGCCAGTCGCGACGGGGATCGCGCAGCACGCTGTCGTTGAGTGCCGCGAGCGCCTCGGCCCGCGGCGCCGCGAGGGCATGCAGGGTCCCGTCGCCGCGGCCTCGCTGCAGGAGGCCGAGCAGGGTGCCACTGGGCGCTATGTCTGGATCGAACATGAGGTCAGCATCCGGTGCGGGGGACGGGCTGGCAACGGGATTTCCGCTGACCGGCATTCTTGCCGGTGACCGCGGGCCGTAAGCCTCGTTCCCACCATGGATCTGCGAGAACGCCTGCTGTACAGCGGCCGAAGCCTAGCTTGGAAGCTGCCATTCCGCCGATTCGCCCCGGGATTGCCCCGGAAAGCCGGGGGCATATGCCAGGTGCACCACCGTATCGGGTAGTGCCAAATCCCTTACGGACGGTCGCCGCCTGTGCAACAGTCGTTACCGGCCCTCAGCCCGGCGCCGCCTGATCACGGAGTACGTCATGCCGCCCCCTCTCTTCGCGGATCACCCAGCAGACCGGCCCCCCGAGCGCGACACGGTCGAATCACTCATCACGCAGGCCCGCCGCCTGCGCGGTGACCTCGATGCGGTGCGCAGGGAGTCCGAGGTGGACACCGGCCTCGCCGACGACCCGCAGCTGCGCTGGCAGCGGGCGCTGTGCGATCTCGCCGTGCATCACCTCGACGACCTCGGGGGCCATCTCGATCAGCTGAGAGAGGGCCTGCCCGCCGAGAGCGAGGACAGCGAGGCGGACGCGCCGGAGGCCGGGCTGCCGTCGGCGCCGCCGGAGCCCGCACCCCATGAACGCGGCGCGCTGCTGCGCCGGGTGGGCAGCGCCGAGTGGAACCTCCTCACCGACGAGGTCAGCTGGTCCGACGAGCTGTTCGCGATGTTCGGCAGGGCGCCGTCCGACGGCCCGCTCACCCTCGACGAGCTGCCGTCCCTGGTCCACGCCGACGACCAGGAGGGGCTGGCCACGATGGTCACCGACTGCCTGGTGGACGGCCGCCCGATCGACGGCGAGTTCCGTATCGTGCGCCCGGACGCGAGTCTGCGCACGGTGCACATGGTGGGCGAGCCGGTGCTCGACGCCGACGGCAGTACCGCCTGTATGTGGGCCGTGCTGCGGGACGTCAGCGAGCTGCGCCGCAGCCAGCAGGCGGTACGCGAGACCCGTGACTCGCTGCACCGTGAGCGGCATATCGCGCAGACCGAGCACCGGCTTGCGGTCGAGCTGCAGGAGGCCGTGCTCCCCCCGTGGCGCGGCTCCCTGCGGTTCCCGCAAGGCGGTCCCGTGGCCCTCGATCTCGCCGGGCGCTATCTGCCGTCCGCCACCCGTGCCCTGGTCGGCGGGGGCTGGTACGACGCGCTGCAACTCCCGGACGGCACCACGCTGTTGAGCGTCGGCGACCTCACCGGACACGGCGTCACCGCCACCTCCGGGATGGCGATGGTGCTCGGCGCGCTGCGCGGTATGGCCGTAGCCGGCCACCGACCGGGACCCCTGATGTGCTTCCTCAACCAACTGCTGGACACCGCCGCTCAGCCGGCGCTGGGCAGCACGGTGTGCGGCCGCTTCGACGCCGCCACCCGGACCCTGGAGTGGGCCCAGGCCGGGCACCCCGCACCGCTGCTGTTCCGCGGCGGCACGGGGCGCGCGCTGGACCCGCCCGAGGGTGTCCTGCTCGGGGCGACCTCGGGTGCGGCCTACACCCAGCGCACCGAGCAACTGGAGCCCGGTGACCTGCTCGTCCTGCACACCGATGGCCTCGTCCCTCGCCATACGCACGGCGCACAAGCCCTCCACGAAGGCACCGAACGGCTCCTCGCCCTGGCACCGCGGTTCGCCGCGGCCCGCAGTGCCCAGGACGGCGTCCGCATCGTCGTCGAGGAGTTCGGCACCACCGACCGCGAGGACGACGCCTGTGTACTGGTCGCCAGGGTCGGCGACTGATACGCACCGCGGCGGGTACGGGCGGCGGGCCGGCGCATCCGGAGCCGGTCGCCCCGAACACGTCGGCGAACATCTCGGCCGTGTCGACGGGCAATCCGCCGGCCCACGGGGGAGGCAGCGGAGCTGAGAAGGACGTCACCCTTACGGATGACGCACCGTCACGCTCCGTGCATCCACCCGCATCAGGCCGAGAAGTTCTTCGCGACTCCCGATCCGATGCCGGGTCCGAGGCCCGACGCCTTGGTCTTCGGCTTCTCCTTCGGCAGGACATGCTGGATCTCCTCGCGCAGGTCCTGGATCTTGGCGTAGTTCGCATACTGCCCCGTGAGCCGGAACATTTCGCGGAGCCGGTCCCAGGTGCGGTGTGAGGAGTTCTCGCCGATGGACACCAGCGCCAACCGGGCGTAGCGGTCGGCCTGTTCGGGGTCGTTTCCGATGAAGCAGGCCGAGGCCATCGAGATGTAGTCGAAGATCTGCGACCGCTGGCGGCCGTTCTCCCGCAGCCTCAGCGCCCGCTGGGCGTGGTGCTGGGCGATCCTGGCGGCCGACGGATCGTGATCGGCGAGGGTACGGAATGCCAGCGCCTGCATGCCGTGCAAATCCGCCTCGTCGAACATCTGCATCCAGCTCGGCGGCGGCACATCGCCCTTGTCCGAGACGAAGAGGTCCTCCGCCTCGCCCAGGGTGCGGCGCATCGCCTGGCCGTGGCCCTTGGACGCCTGCGCCCAGGCCTCGATGGTGTGCAGCATCGCGCGGGTGCGCGGCAGGGTTTCCGCACCGGAGCCGGACTTGGCCAGCTTCATCAGGTCCAGCGCATCGTCCGGACGGCCCAGATGCACCATCTGCCGCGCGGCACGGGAAAGCGCCTCGCCGGCGCGCGGGCGGTCGCCGCCCTCGCGCGCCGCATGGGCGGCGATGATGAAGTACTTCTGGGCGGTGGGCTCCAGGCCCACGTCATGGGACATCCAGCCGGCCAGCACCGCCAGGTTGGCGGCCACCCCCCACAGCCTGCGCTGCAGATGATCGGGGTGGCGGTAGGCGAGCATGCCGCCCACCTCGTTGAGCTGGCCCACCACGGCCTTGCGCTGCAGCCCGCCCCCGCGGGCCGCGTCCCAGGCGCGGAACACCTCGACCGAGCGCTCCAGCGCGTCGATCTCCTGCGACCCCACAGGGGCCGCCTCATAGCGGTCGAGGCCGATCTGGTCGAGTTCGTCGAAGGAATCGGAGGCGAACATGGCGTCGTGGCGTGGGGCGCCGGCCGGGGCCGGGTCGGTGTGCAGCCAGTCGTACATGGCGCCGGTGAGTGCGGAGCCCGCGGCGAGTGCGGCGCCCGCACCCACCAAGCCGCGTCGGTTGAGCATGAGGTCCATTCCCGTGAATTCCGTGAGGACCGCGGCGGTCCGTTCGGGAGCCCACGGCAGACCGTCCAGGGCCTGCCGTTTCCCCGAGCGACCGGTTCTCGCGAACCCGAGGTCCTCGATGGTTACGACACGGCCGAGGCGCTCGGTGAACAGGGAAGCCAGGACCTTGGGTACCGGATCACGTGGGGTCTCCCCCATGTCGATCCAGCGCCGCACTCGCGAGGTGTCGGTCGCCAGCTGCGGATGCCCCATGGCCGCCGCCTGCCGGTTGACCATTCTCGCCAGCTCGCCTTTGGACCAGCCGGCCAGGCCGAAAAGGTCCGCGAGACGGGTGTTCGGCTGCCTGTCCACGTCAAGCCCCCAGGTTCCTCGACTGAGTTGACAGTAACGCCGCTGACATGGGCTGTGGGCATTCGCCAGGGTTCGCCAGGGTGCGCCAGATGGTCTGCCACCCGTAGGCACGTGTTCTGTAGATATGCCGCCCCCGGCCTGGTGGCGGGAGCGCATTCCCCAGGGTGCGCGCCCTTCACGGGGACCCTGGATCGGCCTCCTGCACGGGGCCCGTTCACGGGTTCCCACCACCGGGCCGGGGAGCGCACGCAACTCGCCGGCGCACGAAGGGATCTGTCTCACCCATGTATGCAGCATCGTCCGCCGTGACCGCCCCCGCCCGGCCGTACCGCCCGCATCCCACCGGAAGCGGGCCGTATCTCGACCCCGCGCCTTCCGCGGGAGCGGTCACCGGGCTCCCCGGCGGCCGTACCCGGCGGATGCAGGGGACGAGCTCCCAGCCGCTCAGCGGGAGAATCGACCTGTCCGGCCCGCAGGGCGCCGAGTTGCGCACCGCCGTCGCCTCGGTGCACCGCATCTGCCCGGAGTTCAACCCGGTGCAGGTGCTGCGCCGCAGCGGCCGGTCCGTCCTCCTCGTCGGCACGACGGGCCGTATGACCGCGGTCGCCAAGTGTTTACTTGACCACTCCCCCGCGTGGGTGGACAGGTTCCGGCAGGAAATAAGCGCATACCGCGCATTCGTCCGGCATCGTCCGCCGGTACGGGTGCCGCGTCTGGTGGCGGCCGATCCCGACAACTGCACACTGATCGTGGAGCGGATGCCCGGCCGCGTCGCGGCGCTGACCCGCCACCCGTCCGAGGCTCCGCCCCGGGCCGACGTACGGGCCGCGCTGGGCGCGATCTGCCGGATCAACCTCTGGCGTCCGCCGGCCGGGCTGTTCGACACCCCGCTGGACTACGCGGGCCGGATCGGCCGCTACCACGACCTGGGGCTGCTCACCGACCGCGACCTGGGCGATCTGCAGAAGCTGCTGCACGGCCTGTCGCACACCCAGGGCCAGTTCTGCCACGGCGACGCACTGCTGAACAATGTGCTGCTCTCCCCCGCGGGCCCGGTGCTGCTGGACTGGGACAGCGCGGGCTGGTATCTGCCGGGCTACGACCTGGCGACCCTGTGGTCGGTGCTCGGCGACGCGCCGGTCGCCCGCCGGCACATCAGCCAGCTCGCCCAGAACGCGGGCCCGGCCTCGCGGGACGCCTTCCTGGTGAATCTGATGCTGGTGCTCACCCGCGAGATCCGACGTTATGAAACCGCGGTCCAACGGACCATGCGCGAACCCGCGCCGACGGGGACACCGGGTCCGGGACTACCCGGCGTGCCCGCGGCGGGCGAGGAGCAGCGGCTGCTCCTGCGCCGGCTGCACGACGACTGCCAGATGGCGCGTCGTGCGGTGCGGGCGGCGGTCGGCACCCGCTGACCACCGACAGGTGCCGGACGTCACCCGGCACCGCAAGGGAGATCGTGAGCGGCGCACCCGGGTACGGGGTGCGCCGCTCACCCATGTGCGCCAACTGCCCTCCCCTCCCCGGGCCCTCGGTCTTCCCTCCCCGGACCGTCCGTCTGCGCCCCGTCCGCGTCAGGTCGAGTCCGTCCGGCCATTGGTCCATTCCACTGACGCCCCGCAGGCCGGACACCCGCCCGGGAAGGCTCCTGTGGAGATGCCCTGACATGCCAAATCCCGAGAGGGCGCGGTGATTGACGGACCCTCGGCAAACGTATAGCTCTAAGCCGACGGGGGCTCTACTCTCGGGTCCCGCCCGTGCGGCCGTTTGCGCACCCACCGTCACACCGCCCCGGCTCGGGCCGGCTCGAGGAGGTTGCTTTGCGAGGATCCGCCCCGGAAGACGAGAAGAGACTCCACCGCCCCGCCCTGCGCAGGTCCGCCACCGCCGTTGCGGCGGCGGTGCTGCTGCTGCCGCTCTCGGGAGCGCCGTCCGCGCACGCCGGCCAGCCCCGGTCGGACACACTGCAGCGGGCCTTCACCGACGCCGCCGCCCGCTTCCAGGTGCCGCGCAGTGTGCTGCTCGGCGTCTCGTACCTGGAGTCGCGCTGGGACACCCATGGTGGCGCGCCCAGCGTCTCCGGGGGCTACGGTCCGATGCATCTGACCGATGCCCGCACCGCGCTGACGCGCACGCCGGAGTTCAGCGGGGGGACCGAGGACGCCCGCGGCGACGGCGCACGGCCCCGTAAGCGGGTGCCGGCCGGTGCGGCCAAGCGGGCCGCACTGCCCGCCGAACTCCCCGCCCGGTTGCGGACGTTGACGACGGCCGCCACGCTGGCCGGGCTGTCGGCCGAGCGGCTGCGCACCGACCCCGCGGCGAATGTGCTCGGCGGTGCGGCGCTGCTCGCCGCGGAACAGCGCAAGCTGGGACACCGGACGGGCGGCAACCCGGCGCAGTGGTACGAGGCGGTGGCGCGCTACGGCGGTCAGGACAGTACGAGCGGCGGCCGGGCCTTCGCGGACGAGGTCTACGAAGTCATGCGCCACGGCCAGACGCGGACGACCGACGCGGGGCAGCGGGTCACACTGGCCGCCACGCCGGGGCTGATCCCCGACGCCGCGCAGCAGAAACGTCTCGGCGCACCGGCGCCGCAGGCCTCGCCGACACGGGCCGGCCGCAAGCTGGAGTGCCCGCACAGCGTCGCCTGCGAGTCCGTCCCGGCGCCGTACGAGGAGTTCGGGGACGGGGACTACGGCAATCATGACAAGGCGGACCGGCCCGAGGACCTGCGGATCAGCACCATCGTCATCCACGACACCGAGGGGTCCTGGGAGACCACCCTCAAGCTGATCAAGGACCCGGCCTATGTGTCCTGGAACTACACCATCCGTTCCTCGGACGGCCTGATCGCCCAGCATGTGCCGACCAAGGACGTCGCCTGGCATGCGGGCAACTGGTACATCAACTCGCACTCCGTGGGCATCGAGCACGAGGGCTTCCTCGCCGCGCCCGACGCCTGGTACACGGAGGCGATGTACCGCACGTCGGCCCGGCTGGTGAAGTATCTGAGCCGCAAGTACGACGTGCCGCTGGACCGGCAGCACATCCTGGGCCACGACAATGTGCCCGGCACGACCACGGCCACCATCCCCGGGATGCACACCGACCCCGGCCCGTACTGGGACTGGGCGCACTACTTCTCCCTGCTGGGCAAGCCGTTCAAGGCCGCCCCGGGCTCGCACGGCGGGCTGGTCACCATCCGCCCGGACTACGCCCGCAACAAGCCGGTCTACACGGGCTGCGAGAAGGCCGGCGACCCCTGCGAGCCGCACGGTTCCGCCGCGGTCCGGCTGCACACCGCGCCGGACGCCGACGCACCGCTGGTCAAGGACGTCGGTCTGCACCCTGACGGCAGTGACGCGACCACGGGCGTGAACGACACCGCTGCCCGCGCCTCCACGGGCCAGCGGTTCGCGGTGGCGGGGCGGTCCGGCGACTGGACGGCGATCTGGTACCTCGGGCAGAAGGCGTGGTTCCGCAATCCGCACCACGCGCCGACCGCGGTGAACGCCCGGGGCATGATCGCCACACCGAAGGCGGACCGGGAGGAGATTCCGGTCTACGGCCGCGCGTACCCGGAGAAGGGAGCCTACCCGGCCGGGGTGCCCTACCAGGCGGTCTCTCCCCTGCCGTACAAGCTCGCCGCCGGCCAGAAGTACGCCGTCGGCGACCGGATGACGGGCGACTACTTCTACGCGCCGACCTTCGACCTCTCGCAGCATGCGATCGTGCGCGGCGAGGACGTCTACTACGAGATCCAGCTCGGGCACCGGGTCGGCTATGTGCGGGCGGCCGATGTCGATGTGCGGCGCTCGGATTCCTGAGCCCCCGCGCACACCGATCGGGTGAGTGCGTACGCGGCCGGTGGACGGGTCTGCCGTCCACCGGGCGCGACGGTGTCCGCTCCGGTGCCTGCCCTGCCGGGGCTCAGCCCTGCTGGAAGAGCTCCGCCGGCAGCGGCTTGAGCAGCGCGTAGAGATCGTCGGTGATCGGCCGGTCCCAGCTGGCGATGGTGACCAGCACACCGTCGCTGCGGTCGAACTGGGCGCAGGAGATCCGGCTCTCGGAGCACTTGATGCGCTTGACGATCAGCAGGTTGTCCTCGTGCATCACGGGGGTGTCCTCGCTCTCGACGACCGTCACCGGCTCGTCGTTGCCGAGCGCGGCGAGCAGCTGGGCCACCTCGAAGGGCACCTGATCGTCCTCGAGCTCGCGGGCCGGGGACCCCTCCGGCAGATTGCCGATGATCATCGCGGGGCCGCGGCCGCCGAACAGGTCGTAGCGGAGGAAGACACCCTGGCAGCTCCCGTCGGGCGCGGGCAGCAGCCCGGCTCCGAGATTGCCCGGCCAGTCCCCGGGGTCCATGGCGAGGACGTCGAAGTCAGGCCCGGCGGGCGTGGCTGCGCTGCGGCGGCGGAGGAAGGACATGCCGCCATCGTACGTGGCCCGGCCGGGCACGCGGCGCGGACGTCGGCGTGCGCGGCGCCCCGCGTACGGAGCCGCCGCTTCCCCTTGCCGACGGCCGTTATGCCTGGTCGGCCAGTGCGCGCAGCCGGCGCAGCGCCTCGTCGGTCGCGGCGTGCGGCACGAAGAGGTGATCGTGGTGGAAGCCGGCGACGACATTGCAGCTGAGGCCTGCCTGGGCGAGTGCGGTGGCCACGGCGGCGGTCAGTCCCACGGCGTCCAGCGCGGAGTGCACCCGCAGGGTGATCCAGCCGGCGACATAGTCGTACGACAGGCCCGCACGGTCGGCTTCCTCCTGGTGGACGACGAGGGTGCGGCCCTCGGGTTCGGTGACGGTGACCACCGGCGTCAGCCCGCCGGGGACCGCGCCCGGCACGCTCACAAAGACGAAGCGGCCCTCGTTCCGCTCGGGACGCATTCCGCTCAGCAGGGCCCGGAGATCACGTTCACCCGTCATGCCGCCAGCCTACGGGGCCCCGTCCTGTCCTTCCCTGCGCCGCGAGTGGTGGCGGGCGACCCGGGCGCGGTTGCCGCAGGAGGGGGTGCACCACTCCTGGCGGGCGTGGTCCTTGACGAAGTAGCGCACACAGCGCGGGGCGGGGCAGGCCCGCAGCAGCAGCCGGTCGGGGCCGGCCAGGAAGGCGAGGGCGGCGCGGGCCAGTGCGGCGACGATCCGGTCGCCGGGCGGCGGGGATCCGGCCGGGTGGTGCCGGACGGCAGGCGGAGCGCCGGGCTCCCAGCTGAGCCGTGGGGCCGTGGGGACCAGGGCCGCGGCGGCGTTGAGCCGGCGCAGCGCCTCCTCCTCCGGGAGCAGCCGGTGGGCGTCGGCGGAGCTGGGCGGTCCCGGCCGGACGGCGCGGGCGAACAGCGACCGGACCGCGGCCCGCAGCTCCCGGACGGCGGTGTGCAGCGCCTCGTCGGGGGTGGCCGGACCGGCCGCGCAGTCCAGCAGCGCGGCGCGCTCGTGCACCCAGACCGCGAGCCCTTCCGGACCGGCCAGGTCATCGGTGACACCGCCGTGCCCGTCGTGGCGGAGGGTGACGGCGAGTTCGAGTGCGAGCCGTGTGGCGGTCATGGGGCTAATGGTAACGTCGCGGCCAACCGTTAACTACCTCAGGGGCGATATGGCTGACGTACGTCAATTACTGCGCGATCTCCCGGTGTTCGCCGGCGAGCTGCCCGCATTCGACCCGCTGGAGACCCCCGACGACCCGGTGGAACTGTTCACCGCCTGGCTGCTCGGCGCCATACGGGCCCAGGTTCCCGAGCCCCATGCGATGACGGTCTCGACCGTCGGCGCCGACGGCAATCCCTCGGCCCGCACCCTGATCCTCAAGGACATCGACGCGGACGGCTGGCGGTTCGCCGCACACCGTGACAGCGCCAAGGGGCGCGAGCTGGTAGCCCGCCCGTATGCCGCGCTGACCTTTTATTGGCAGCCCCTGGCCCGCCAAGTACGCGTCCGCGGACCGGTGGTGCAGGAGAGCGCGGAGCGCGCCGCCGCTGACTTCCTCGCCCGCAGTCCCGGCGCCCGTGCCGAGGCGCTGGTCGGGCGGCAGAGCCGTCCCCTGGGCGACCTGGCCGAACGGGACGCGGCGGTGGCGGAGTCGGCGGACCGCCTCGCCCGCGAGCCCGGTCTGGTCGCGCCCGGATGGACGCTGCACACGGTGCGGGCGGAGTCGGTGGAGTTCTGGCAGGGCGACAAGGAGCGCAAGCACACCCGGCTGGCCTACCACCGGGCCGGTGCCGCATGGCGGAAGGAGCTGCTGTGGCCGTGACGGATGCGCTCGCGCTGCCGGGGGAGGCGGATACGCACGTGCTCCCCGCGGAGACGGTCCGGGCCGCGATCGGGACGGGGCAGGAGCGGCTGTGCGCCCTGCTGCCCGGCCTGACCGACGCCGGGGTGCGCGAGCCGAGCGAGCTGCCCGGCTGGACCCGCGCCCATGTCCTCTCGCACCTCGAAGGCGTCGCGCTGGCCCTGGCCCGGCAGGCCCGTTATGCGCTGCGCGGTGAGCTGATCGAGCCGTACGACGGCGGGCGCCCGGCGCGCGCGGCCGCGATCGAGGCCGGTGCGGTACGTGGGGCCGCGGCGCTCGGGGACGCCGTACGGGCCGCCCTGGCCGAGGCGTCCGCAGCCTGGGCGGCGGTCGGTCCGGCCGACTGGCAGCGGCCGGTGAAGCATCGCGACGGCACCCTGCGCTCCGCCTTGCTCTGCTGGTGGCGGGAGTTGGAGATCCACACGGCGGACGCCCGGATCGGCCACGCTCCGCGCGGCTGGCCACGGGAGCTGTGTCATCACCTGCTGGATCACCTGTCTCCCCGTGTGCCGCAGGATCTGCCGCTCGTCCTGACCTCCACGGACGACACCTTCTCCCGCCGGTACGGTGACACGGGCGTACCGGCGGTCACCGTCAGCGGCCCGCTCACCGACCTCGCGGCCTGGCTTTCCGGCCGCACACCGCACCACCCGCTCGACTGCCGCCGGTCGGACCGGACCATCCCGCCGCCCGATCTCCTCGACTGGCCGTAGCCCCCACCACCCGGCACCGCTTCACGAAAGGACGTTCACGCCCCATGCCCGGTCCCGGTTCCGCCGCGCCTCCCGTCCTCAACCTCTGGAAGTCGGGTCTGGGTTCGGTTCCCGCCGAGGTCTGGAGGCGCGAGGACTGGGAGGTATTGATCCTCGCCGACAACGCCCTGACCGAAATCCCGGCGGCGCTCTGCCGACTGCACGCGCTGCACACCCTCGACCTCGGCCACAACGCCCTGGCGGCGGTCCCGGACGACCTCGGCGGGCTCGCCGGGCTGACCCGCTACCTCTATCTGCACGACAACCGGCTCACCGCCCTGCCGGACTCGCTCGGCGGCCTGGACCGGCTCGGCTACCTCAACGTGGGCGAGAACCCGCTCGGCCGGCTGCCGGCAACGCTCGGCCGGATGACCGGCCTGGTGGAACTCCGCGCACAGCACGCGGAGTTGTCCTCCCTCCCGGAGACCCTGGGGCGACTCGGGCGGCTCCGGGAGCTGTGGCTGGGCGGCAATGCGCTGACGCGGCTACCCGGGAGCGTGGCACAGCTGCACGAGCTGAGGGTGCTGGAACTCCGGGACAACAACCTCTCCGACGTCTCCGAGACGCTGCGGGCACTGCCGCTGCTGCGCCGGGTGGACCTGCGCGGGAACGGGATCGAGGCGCTGCCCTCGTGGATCACCCGACTGCCGTCGCTGGAGAAGCTGGATCTGCGCTGGAACCGCGTGGACGATGCGGCCGAAGCGGTCCTGGCGCTGCGGCGGCGGGGGTGTGTGGTGCTCACCTGACGCGCGCCACGGCCGACGGTCCTGTACGTCGGCGGGCCTGTAGGCCGACGGGCCATGGGTGCTGGGCGGGACCCTCGCGAACCCGGCCGCGAGGAGGCTCCCGCCCGGCACCGGCGCCTTCCCGGCCATGCGCCGGACCCCTACGTCAGATCGAATTCGCCCTCGCGGGCGTCGAGGACGAAGGCGCGCCACTCGGCGGGGGTGAAGATCAGGGCTGGGATCTCCGGGGTGTGGCGGTTTCGCATGGCGATGTAGCCCTCGACGAAGGCGATCTGGACGCCGCCCACGCGCTGGGTGCTCGACTGCCACTCGGCCTGTGTCAGGTCGAGATCGGGCCTCGGCCCGCCCACGAGACGCTGCTCGGTGATGCTGTCGGTCACGTGTCCCGCTCCTCCCGGATCGTCGTCCGCGGTCAGCCTAGCCACTGTGTCGGGGGACGGACAGGGGACGTGGCGAGGCGGTGGAGTGGTGGTGGAGTGGTGGGTCCGGGAGGGGCGCGCCCGTGCCGCGTGGCCGCCCCTGCCGGGTGTCAGGTGGCCGGTGCTTCGGCGCCCACCAGCCACATCGAGAAAAACTGGGAGCCGCCGCCGTACGCATGCCCCAACGCCTGCCGTGCGCCGTCGACTTGGTGGGCGCCGGCCTGTCCGCGTACCTGGAGGGCGGCCTCCGCGAAGCGGATCATGCCGGAGGCGCCGATGGGGTTGGTGGAGAGCACCCCGCCGGACGGGTTGACGGGGAGGTCGCCGTCCAGCTCGGTGACGCCCGACTCGGTGAGCTTCCAGCCCTCTCCCTCCTCGGCGAAGCCCAGGTTCTCCAGCCACATCGGCTCGTACCAGCTGAAGGGGACGTACATCTCCACCGCGTCGATCTGGCGGCGCGGGTCGGTGATGCCGGCCTGCCGGTAGACATCGGCGGCGCAGTCCTTGCCGGCCTGCGGGGAGACGAAGTCCTTGCCGGCGAAGAGGGTGGGTTCGCTGCGCATGGCGCCGCCGTGCACCCAGGCCGCCGGGTGCGGTGCGCGGGCGGCTCCGGTGCGGTCGGTGAGGATCATCGCGCAGGCGCCGTCGGAGGACGGACAGGTCTCGGAGTAGCGGATCGGGTCCCAGAGCATCGGCGAGGCCCGGACCTTCTCCAGGGTGATGTCGTGTTCGTGGAGGTGGGCGTAGGGGTTCTTGAGGGCGTTGCGGCGGTCCTTGTAGGCGACCAGGGAGCCGACGGTGTCCGGGGCGCCGGTGCGCCGCATATAGGCGCGGACGTGCGGGGCGAAGAAGCCGCCGGCGCCGGCCAGCAGGGGCTGCTGGAAGGGGATGGGCAGGGACAGTCCCCACATGGCGTTGGACTCGGACTGCTTCTCGAAGGCGACGGTGAGGACGGTGCGGTGGACCCGGGCGGCGACGAGGTTCGCGGCGACCAGGGCGGTGGAGCCACCGACCGAGCCCGCGGTGTGCACCCGCAGCATCGGTTTGCCGACGGCGCCCAGGGCATCGGCGAGGTACAGCTCGGGCATCATCACGCCCTCGAAGAAGTCGGGGGCCTTGCCGATCACCACGGCGTCGATGTCCGCCCAGGTCAACTCGGCGTCGTCCAGGGCGTGTCGGGCCGCCTCGCGGACGAGTCCGGCGAGCGAGACGTCGCGGCGCGCGGCGACGTGTTTGGTCTGGCCGACACCGACGACGGCCACGGGCTCCTTGCTCATCACTCACCTTCCAGGACGGCGACCAGGTTGTGCTGCAGGCACGGGCCCGAGGTGGCGTGGGCGAGGGCGCGGTCGGAGGCGCCCCGCTGGATGCGGGCGGCGGCCTCGCCGAGGCGGATCAGGCCCGCGGCCATGACGGGGTTGGCGGCGAGCGCGCCGCCGGACGGGTTGATGCACACCGTGCTGTCCGGCGCGTCGAGTCGCAGGGCGCGGCGCAGCACGACCTCCTGGGAGGTGAAGGGGGCGTGCAGTTCGGCGGTGTCCACCATGGGGGCACCTCCCGTGCCCTTGCGGCCATGGGAGAGCTCGAAGGCGCCGGCGCGCTCGGCCGCGAGCCGGGTGGACGGCGAGTCGGTGAGGTCGCGGACGCCCAGGCCGTGTGCCTCGATGCGGTGGTCGAGGCCGCGGATCCAGGCGGGGCGGTCGGTCAGCCGGCGGGCGGTGTCGCCGACGGCGAGGACGACGGCGGCCGCGCCGTCGCCGATGGGCGGGCAGTCGCCGGTGCGCAGGGGGGCGACGAGCGGTTCGCCCATGGGCACCTCGCCGCGCAGCTGGGCGTGCGGGTTGGACCCGGCGGCGGTGCGGCGGCGGGCGGCGATGCCGGCCAGTTCCCGCTCGTCGGTCAGCTCCGCGTCGATCAGGGCCTGCGCCTGGAGGGCGGCGAGCGCGACGGAGTCGGGCCACAGCGGGGCGACGTAGTAGGGGTCGAGCTGGCGGGTGAGGACGTCGCGGACGCTGCCCGGCGAGGACTTGCCGTAGGAGTAGACGAGTGCGGTCTCCGCCTCGCCGGTGAGGAGCTTCACCCAGGCCTCGTACAGCGCCCAGGCGCCGTCCATCTCGACATGGGATTCGGAGATCGGCGGCCAGGCGCCGACGCCGTCCAGGGCCATGGTGAAGGAGAAGGCCCGGCCGGCGAGGTAGTCGGAGGAGCCGGAGCAGGTGAAGTCGATGTCCCGGGCCGCCAGGCCGGTTTGCGCCAGCACGTCGTGGAGCACCGGCATCAGCATCTCGACCTCGGAGGTCTCCGCGCTGTCGCGGACGTGATCGCTCTGCCCGAAGGCGACGATGGCGACGTCGCGCATCAGATCAGCTCCTTGTAGCTGTCGTAGTCGGCATCGGGTTCGCCGGTGGGGCGGTAGTGGTCGGGAAAGCGGCTGCCCTTGGCCCAGACGGGTTCGACGCGCAGCCCCATGCGGACCCGGTCGTACGGGATGCCGCCGATCCGGGCGTGCAGGGCCAGGTCGGCGCCGTCCAGGGCGATATGGGCGTAGACGTAGGGGACCTCGATGTCGAGGTTCTTGGCCTTGATGTTGACGATGCAGAAGGTGGTGACGGTGCCGCGGGGGCCGGCCTCGACCTGGGTGTCGGTGGCGACGCCGCAGGTGGGGCAGGCGCCGCGGGGCGGGACGTAGACCTTGCGGCAGGAGGGGCAGCGCTCGCCCACGATCCGGTGGTCCGAGAGCGCCTGGAGGTAGCGGGACTGGGCGCGGCCGGGCGCGTAGGTGTAGTCGAGGCGGGCGGGGGTGGTGATCCCGGTGACGGGGTTTGCGAACTCCCCGGTGTGCGGTGCCGGCCGGCCGGCCCCTCCGGCGCTGTGGTCCGGTGCCGGCCGGCTCTCCTCGGCGGCGCCGTCGTCCGGCTCGAAGCAGGCGATGTCGGTGATCGCGCCGGTGCGCTCCTCGGCCCAGCGGACCCGGACCCGCATGCCGGTGCGTACGGCGTCGGGACCGGGCGCGTCCAGGGCGTGCAGCAGGGCGGTGTCGGCGCCGTCGAGCCGGACCAGGACCCAGGCGAAGGGGGTGGTGAGGGGCTGGCCGCGGCGGGGGGACGGGTTCCAGGCCCAGGTGGTGACGGTGCCGCTGGTGCCGACCTCCACCAGGTCGCGGATCTCCTCCGCGGTGACCGGGTCGTACTCGGTGGGCGGGACGACCACCCGGCCGTCGCTCGCCGTGACGCCGAGGACGGTGCGCTCGCGCAGCCCGGTGAGGAAGGCGCTCTGGACGGGTCCGAGGGAGCGGGTGAAGGGGAATTCCACGACGAGGGGCGCCGTGAGGACCTCTGGCATGCGGGGCTCCTTGGGTCAGGCGCGCCGGTAGACGGGCGGGCGCTTCTCGGCGAAGGCCCGGGAGCCTTCTTTGGCGTCGGCGGTGTCGAAGACCGGCCAGCCGCGGGCGAGTTCGGCCGCCAGCCCGTCGGTCTCGGTCATCTCAGCGGTCTCGTAGACGGAGGCCTTGACGGCTTCGACGGCGAGCGGTCCGCAGCCGTTGACCAGCTCCGCGATCTCCAGGGCCTTGTCCAGCGCGGTCCCCTCGGGCACGACATGGCCGATCAGGCCGATGCGCTCGGCCTCGCGCGCGGGGTAGGGCCGGCCGGTGAGCAGCATCTCCAGGGCGTGGGTGCGGGGGATCTGGCGGGCGAGACGGACGGTGGAACCGCCGATCGGGAACAGGCCGCGCCGCACCTCGTAGAGCCCGAAGGTGGCGCTCTCGCCGGCGACGCGGATGTCGGTGCCCTGCAGGATCTCCGTCCCTCCCGCGACGCAGTGCCCCTCGACGGCGGCGATCACGGGTTTGCGGGGGCGGTGGTGCCGCAGCATCGCCTTCCAGTGCAGGTCGGGGTCGGCGCGCAGCCGGTCGCGGTAGTGCTCGCCGGTCATGCCGTCGCCCGCGAGGGCCTTGAGGTCCATACCGGCGCAGAAGGTGCCACCGGCGCCGGTGAGGACGACGGAGCGGATCGTGTCGTCCTCGTCGGCGGTGATCCAGCCGTCGTACAGGCCCACCAGCATCGGCAGCGAGAGCGCGTTCTTCGCCTCCGGCCGGTTGAGGGTGAGCACCAGTGTCGCGCCGACGCGCTCCACCGACAGATGTTCCGTACCACCCATGTTCCGTCCTCCCGTCTCACGACGGAGAACAGGTTGCAGGAGCGGCACACCGACTTCAAGACCTTTCTGACAGGTAGTCAGATTTCTTCGCCGTGGCCCTTCCCTGCTCCTTGCGTCGGCGCTCTAATGACCGCCAAGCCGACGCCCGCCCGGTCTGGAGGAGACGTGGAGTACAACCTTGCCGACCTCTTCGAGTCGATCGTCGACACGGTCCCGGACCGCGAGGCGCTGGTGTACGTCGACCATCCGGGGACCGGCAGCGAACGGCGGCTGACCTACGCCGAACTGGACCGCGCCGCCAACCGGCTGGCCCACCACCTCGCCGACCACGGCGTCCGCCCCGGTCAGCACGTCGGACTGCACCTCTACAACGGCGTCGAATACCTCCAGGCCGTCTACGCCTGTCTGAAGATCCGCGCCGTCCCGGTGAACGTCAACTACCGCTACGTCGAGGAGGAGCTGGTCTACCTCTACCGGGACGCCGACCTGGTGGCGCTGGTGTTCGACGCGGAGTTCACCGCGCGGGTGGCCGCCGCCCTCCCTCAGGCGCCCGGACTGCGGCATCTCGTACGGGTCGGCACCCCGCCCGCCGGCGCCCCCGAGCCGCCCCTCGCGCCCGTCGCGCTCGCGGACGCCGAGGCCGCCGCCTCCCCCGCGCGCGGCTTCGGGCCGCGCTCGGCCGACGACCAGATCGTGATCTACACCGGCGGCACCACCGGTATGCCCAAGGGCGTGATGTGGCGCCACGAGGACCTGTTCTTCGCCGGCATGGGCGGCGGGGCACCGACCGGTGAGCCGGTGACGCGACCGCGGGAGCTGGCCGAGCGGGTCGCGGCGGGCGGTGACGGCATCGTCTTCTTCCCCGCTCCCCCGCTGATGCACGGCACCTCCACCCTCACCGCGTTCATCGCCTTCCACTTCGGCCAGAAGGTCGTCATCCACCGCAAATACGTGCCCGAGGAGGTGCTGCGGACCATCGAGCGGGAGCGGGTCACCAGCGTGTCGCTGGTCGGCGATGCGATGCTGCGTCCGCTCGTCGATGCGCTCGCCGGGCCGCTCAAGGGCACCGACTGCTCCTCGCTGTTCAGCGTCAGCAGCTCCGGCGCGATCCTCTCCGAGACCGTCCGCGCCCAGTTCGCCGCGCTGCTGCCGCACGTCATGCTGCTCAACAACTTCGGCTCGTCCGAGTCCGGCTTCAACGGCACCGCCACCGACGACTCGGGCCCCGGCAAGGGCTTCCGGCTGCACGTCAACTCCCGTACGGCAGTGGTGGACCTGGCGACCCACGAGCCGGTGCCGGCCGGCGAGGTCGGCCGTATCGCGCTGCGCGGGCATGTCCCGCTGGGCTACTACAACGACCCGAAGAAGACCGCCGAGACCTTCTTCGAGGCGCACGGCGACCGGTGGGTGCTGCTGGGCGACATGGCGACCGTGGACGAGGCGGGCATCGTCACCGTCCTCGGCCGGGGCTCGCAGTGCATCAACTCCGGCGGCGAGAAGATCTATCCGGAAGAGGTCGAGCAGGCACTGAAGGCGCATCCGGACGTCTACGACGCACTGGTGGCGGGCGTACCGGACGAACGGTGGGGCAGCGCGGTCGCGGCCGTGGTGCAACTGCGGTCCGGTGCGGCGCCGTTGGACCTGGAAGGGCTGCAGCGCCACTGCCGGACCCGGCTTGCGGGGTACAAGATCCCGCGTGCCGCCGTCTTCACCGACCACATCCAGCGTTCACCCAGCGGCAAGGCGGACTACCGCTGGGCGCGGGCGGTGGCGGCGGGCGGGGGGACGGGGTGAGGCGGTTGGCCTTGCGGCGGGCGGGACGGGCCGGGCGGGCGGGACGGGCCGGGCGGGCCGCCGTCGGTCAGGCTCCGGTGCAGACCGAGCGCAGCGAGCGGGCCAGGGCCGCCGTGTGCAGCGTGTCCAGGTGACGCTGCTGGTGTACCCGCACGGTGGCCGCGGTCAGCAGCGGAGCGCAGTACGGCGCCGAACGGGCCCGCGGGGAGCCGGCCAGGGCCCGTACCAGCGCGCCATTGACGCGGTTGATCTGCTTGCGGACCTTCTGGAGGTCGGGGCGCCGGGTGGGGGCCTGCGCCGGGTTCGCGCCCCACCGGCGGTACAGCCCGCGCTGCACGACCTTGTTGGCCTCGATCTGATCCCGGAAGACCCGGACCGTGGCGGCGGGGTCGGCGCCCTGCCGGCGGGCCTGATCGGCCACCGCGTCCAGCACCTCCTGTTCACGCGCCGGATCGTCGACCGGGCTGCCGGTGCCCCACTTCGCCGCAGCCACCAGATCGCCGGTGGCCAGCCGCTCGGCGGACAGCTCGGCCAGCGGCCGGAGTTGGCCGTACGGGGAGTCTGGGGAGTACGGGGAGTGCGCGGTGGCGGCGGGCGGTCCGAGCGTGGCAGGCGGTACGGCTGCGGCGGGTGGTACGGGCGCGGCAGGCCGTGCGGCTGCGGTTACGGCAGGCCGTACGGTCGGCGCCGCGGCGGCTCCGCCGGTTCCGGTGAGCAGGACGGCGGCGGCCGCGGCGAGGGCCGCAGCACTCCGTAGTGAGCTGGTCGGGTGCACGGTCGGCGGCCTTTCTCGAACCCCGGGAATCCCCGGGGAGGTCAACGAACGGACGGCATGCGGCCGGACCCCGGAGAAACCGGGCCGGCGGGCGCTTCCCGGGCCGCGCAGCCCCCGCGGCAGGCCACGGACCGCCCACGGCTACGGCTACGGCTACGGCTACGGCTACGGCTACGGCGCCAGGAACGAGGTGACCGCGGCGAGGAATTCTCCGGGGCGCTCCTCGTGGACGAGATGGCCGGCGCCCTCCACCGTCACCAGGCGGGCGTCGGGGATCCGCTCGGCCAAGAGGGCGAGGTGGTCCTGCGGGACATGGCTGGACCCGCCGCCGATGACCAGGGTCGCTGCGGTGACCTTCGCCGACGCGTCCCACCATGCGGGGTCGGGTGCGTTGCGCTCGGCCACCGCCGCGGCCTTGGCGTGCCAGTCGAACGGCTGCGGTCCGGCCGGCTGCCCCGGCACCTCCTGCGGCGGCTCGGCCGGCAGCGGCACCGGCACCTCCTCCAGGACCAGCCGGTCCACCAGCTCGGGCCGCTCCGCGGCCAGCAGCAGGGCGGCCAGCGCACCCAGCGAGTGCCCGATCAGGGCCACCCGCTCCAGCCCCAGCGCCTCCAGGAAGCCGATCGCGTCGTCCCGCCACCGTTCGAAGCCGTACGCACCGGGCCAGTCGCTGAGGCCGTGGCCCCGCTGATCGGGGGCGTAGACACGGTGGGTGCCGGCGAGCCGGCCGACCACACCTCGCCAGTCCTCGCCGTCCTCCCCGAGGCTGTGCAGCAGCACGGCTGGGGGCGCGTCCTCCTCCCCCCACACCCGGTATGCCAGCTGGACCTCACCGACCTGCACTTTCCGGACGTCACTCATGCGCTGGACGCTACCCGGGAGGTGTCGGTGGCACGCCCCTTGACGTGTTCGCCGTGCGCTGATTACTTGGATCAGCAGAGGCTACCGAATGATCGGTAGGGAAACGAGGCGGTGGACTCCATGCCGGAAGCGGTCACGGGCAGTGAGACGTTCGACGAGGCGGAGCGGCTTTCGGCTGACGCGCTGCACAGCCTGCAACTGACCCGGCTGCGCGCCTCGTTGCAGCACTCCTATGACCACGTCCCGTTCTACCGGGAGTCCTTCGACCGGGCCGGGGTGCATCCGCGGGACTGCCGCTCGCTCGGCGATCTCGCCCGCTTCCCGTTCACCGTCAAGGATGATCTGCGCGCCCAGTACCCCTACGGGATGTTCGCCGTCCCGAAGGAGAAGGTGCGCCGTATTCACGCCTCCAGCGGCACCACGGGCCGCCCGACGGTCGTCGGCTACACCGAGCGCGATCTGACGCAGTGGGCGGACGTCGTGGCCCGCTCCCTCCATGCGGCCGGCGGGCGGCCCGGGCACACCGTCCATATCGCTTACGGATACGGGCTGTTCACCGGTGGTCTGGGCGCCCACTACGGCGCGGAGCGGCTCGGCTGCACGGTCGTACCGGCGTCCGGGGGGATGACCAGCCGCCAGGTGCAGCTCATCCAGG
Organism: Streptomyces lydicus; assembly: GCF_004125265.1. Lineage (GTDB taxonomy): Bacteria > Actinomycetota > Actinomycetes > Streptomycetales > Streptomycetaceae > Streptomyces > Streptomyces lydicus_C. The sequence goes on along the minus strand of NZ_RDTE01000003.1, from coordinate 7,748,104 downwards.
ACCTCCGGCCCGAGATCATCATGGTCACGCCGTCCTACATGCTCACACTGCTGGACGAGTTCGAGCGGCAGGGCATCGATCCCCGTACGACCTCGCTCGAGGTGGGCGTCTTCGGCGCCGAGCCCTGGACCCAGGAGATGCGCCGCGAGATCGAGGAACGGTTCGCGATCGACGCCGTGGACATATACGGCCTGTCGGAGGTGATGGGCCCCGGTGTCGCCCAGGAGTGTGTGGAGACCAAGGACGGGCTCCACATCTGGGAGGACCACTTCTACCCGGAGGTCGTCGATCCGATCACCGGCGAGGTGCTGCCGGACGGTGCGCACGGCGAGCTGGTCTTCACCTCGCTCACCAAGGAGGCGATGCCGGTCATCCGCTATCGCACCCGTGATCTGACCCGGCTGCTGCCCGGTACCGCGCGGGCCGCCTTCCGCCGGATGGAGAAGATCACCGGACGCAGCGACGACATGATCATTCTGCGCGGCGTCAATCTCTTCCCCGCGCAGGTCGAGGAGATCGTGCTGCGGACGCCCGGGGTCGCCCCGCACTTCCAGCTGAGGCTGACCCGGGAGGGCCGGATGGACCATCTGACCGTGCGCGCCGAGGCCCGGCCGGACGCGCCCCCGGAGGCGCGCACGGCCGCCGCCGGACTGATCGCACGGGGCGTCAAGGACGGGATCGGGGTGTCGGTCGCGGTCGAGATCGTCGACCCGGAGACCCTGGAGCGCTCGGTCGGCAAGATCAAGCGCATCGTGGACGCCCGGCCGCGTGACAAGGCTGCGGAGACCCCGTAGTGGGGCGTGTTCTCCCTGGAGCCCGGAGGTGTGTCTCTGGATGACCGGTTCCAAGCGGTCGGCGACCGTAGGCGGCCTGCGCTCAGCCGGTGTGACGTTTCCGGTCGGTCTCCTGCGTGGGCACGCACCAACGCGACGTCCGTCTCCTGCCTGGGCACGCACCAACGCGACGTCCGATTCCCGCCAGCCAACACACCTGGCGCCGGGCCAGCATGGGCACATGACCAGGTACACCGTGCTCCCCATTGACACAGCCGTCCTCAAGGAATTGCGGGTTGCCGATGACGCGGGCCGTCCCTGCGCCCCGTACGTCGCGACCCGCGACGACGAGGGCTCCCCGCTGCGCTGCTGCCTGCGCCCTCTCGCACTCGGCGAGCGGATTGCCCTTGTTTCGTACGCCCCGTTGCGTCGTTGGGCCGCCGCGAAGGGTGCAGATCCGGGCGCGTACGACGAACAGGGTCCCGTCTTCATCCACGCCGATGACTGCGAGGGGTTCACCCCCGGCGAGAACTACCCCTGCGCTCGGCCGGGCGCCCTGCGCACCGTGCGCCGCTACGACGCCCGGGGCCATATCGCGGGTGGCCGCCTTCTGGAGATTCCGGCCGACGCCACGGCCGGCTTCGACGCAGCCTTCGACGACGCGTTCAACGACCCGGACGTGGTGCTCGTGCACGTCCGGGCACTGGAATACGGATGCTTCCAGTTCGAGGTGCGACGACTCCCGGCTGAGGAGCAGTAGCCGCCGAGCTACCTGAATGATCGACTTCAAGGGCTGGGCTGCAAGGGCTGGGCTGCTCAGCCCGTCGGGGCCAGTCGGACTGCGAGGTCGGCGAAGGCCGTGCGGACGGCTCCGGGGTTCTCGATCCAGGGGAAGTGGCCGGCGTCGGCTATCCGGCGGTGCAGGATATGCGGCCCGTGGAAGCCCGGCTCGTCCTGCCAGATCCGCTGGTCGACGATGTGGTCCCGGTCGCCGCTGACGATCAGGGTCGGCAGGTCCCGTGGCGTCCAGCGGGCCCGGTAGGTGTCGTCGAAGTGGGCGTCGGCCCAGGCCACCGCGTCATGGCAGTACGGCAGGCCGGCGAGGAGCGCCCGGCCGTCGGCGGACGCGGACGGGTGGAAGTTCCACGGTGCGGCGGCGAGCGTCAGGGCACGCAGGCTCTGGTCGTCCGGCTGCCGGACGTAGCGCTCGGCAGCGGCGTCGACGCCGGGGAGCGGGTGATCCTCGGCATGGCGGGCGAAGGCGGGGCGCCAGCCGGCGTGCGGGGCGCTGCTGATCAGCGCCAGACCCGTGAGAGGTGCCGCGAGTTCCGGGACGGACAGCAGGAACATGCCTCCGGTGGAGTGGCCGACCATCACCACGTCGTCCAGCGCCTGCGCGGCCTCCGCGAGGGCTCCCGGCCAGCAGGCGTAGGGATCGGCCGGAATCGCGGGCAGGCCACGGTTGGAACCGTCGCCGGGCAGATCGACCAGCCAGGCGGATCCGGGGACCCGGGCCGCCGCCACCAGGCCGTGCAGGGACTCGGAACCCAGTCCAGGCCCGCCGGGCACGAAGAGCCAGTTCCCGCGCCCGGCGCCGGAGGAGACCCGGCGCAGCCTGACTCCGGAAGCCGTCCACCACTCCTGCCGCCCTGCGTCCACCGTGTCCGCTCGCTCTCCGTCATGCGGGATGCCCGGGCTCTTCTCCGTGCGCCATACCCATACGCATACGCCCTGCGCCACACGCATACGCCACACGCATACGCCGTGCGCCATACGCCGTGCGCCATACGCCGTGCGTTCCGCCGTCCCGGGGACGATAGGCGCTGCCGGCCGTGGCGGGCGCGGTATTTTCGGCCTCCGCGTCCGCGAGGCAACGGCCGGGCCGCGGGTCGGCTCAGCCCAGGGGATCAGCTCAGCCCAGCGGGTCGGCCCGACCCAGCGGTCGGCTCAGCCCAGGGGTCAGCCCAACCCAGGGGTCAGCCCAGCTCAGGTCGGCTCAACCCAGCGTCGGGTCCCCCTTGATGAGGGCGAACGGGGCCCCTGCCGGGTCCTTGACCATGGCCAGCCGGCCGACGCCCGGGGCGTCGGTGGGCGGGATCAGGACCGTGGCGCCGCGGTCGGTGGCCGCGGCGAACGTGGCGTCGCAGTCGGTCACGCCGAAGTACGGGTGCCACTCCGAGCTCGAACCGGCCTGCAGATGCTCCTTCTGCAACTGCATGATGCCGCCGTGCCCGGTGTCGTCGTCCTTGCCGCCGCCCGGTGCGGAGACGACGGAGTAGACGAGGTCACCGCCCATCGGCATGTCCTGGTGGCTCCAGGAGAAGACCGAGCGGTAGAAGTCCTTCGCGGCGGCCGCGTCGGTGGTGTACAGCTCCGTCCAGCACAGGGAGTTCGGCTCCATGACCGTGTCCAGACCCTGGACATCGCCCGGCTGCCATACGGCGAACTCGCCGCCCGTCGGGTCGGTGAAGGCGGCCAGCCGGCCCGCGGTGAAGACGTCCATCGGCGGGACGCGCACCGAGCCGCCGGCCTGCTCCACCGACTTGAGCGTGGCGTCCGCGTCCGGGGTGTGGAAGTACACCGTCCAGGCGGAGCGCGCGCCCTCGTCCATCAGCGGGCCGATGGCAGCGACCGTCTTGCCGTCGAGCTGGAAGAAGCCGTAGCCGCCGGCGTCCGGACCGGCCGACTGGAAGCGCCAGCCGAACACGTCGCCGTAGAAGGAGACGGCGTCGTCGATATCGGGGGCCCCGAGGTCGAGCCAGTTGGGTGTGCCCGGAACGTAGTGGGTCGTCAGCATGAAGGGTCCTCCGTTGATCTCCGTCGCAGCTCCGTTGATCTCCATCGGTCAACGGCGCGCTTCCGTCGCACGGGGCGTGGCGTTCGCGGCCGTTTCCCGCCGTTTCCCAGGATGGCAGGGGGCACTGACAACCGCCCTTCCGCGCGCCCGGCCGTCCCGGGCTCAGGACGCGCCGAACCGTGCGCGGAGCTCCCGCTTGAGGACCTTGCCGCTGGCGTTGCGCGGCAGCGCGTCCACGAACATCACCCGTTTGGGCGCCTTGAACGGCGCAAGGCGGGCGCGGGCCGCCGCGATCAGCTCCTGCTCCCCCACAGCCGAGCCGTCCGGCCCGCCCCCGGCACCGCCCGTACCGGCTGTGCCGCCCGTGCCGTCCGGCCCGTCCGTACGCAGCACCACCACCGCGGTCACCGCCTCGATCCAGCGCTCGTCCGGCAGCCCGATGACCGCGACCTCGGCCACCTGCGGATGCTCGTAGAGCACATCCTCGACCTGGCGTGAGGCGACCAGTACGCCACCGGAGTTGATGACATCCTTGACCCGGTCGACCACCGTGAAGTAGCCCTCCGCGTCCCGCACGGCGAGGTCGCCGGAGTGGAACCAGCCGCCCCGGAACGCCTCCGCGGTCTCCTCCGGCTTGTCCCAGTAGCCGGTGCACAGTTGCGGGGAGCGGTAGACGACCTCGCCCCGGGTGCCGTCCGGCACCTCCCGGCCCTCCTCGTCCACCACCCGTGCCTCGACGAACAGCACCGGGCGCCCGCAGGAGTCCATCCGGCCGTCGTGTTCGCCGGGGCCGAGCACGGTGGCCAGCGGCCCGATCTCGCTCTGCCCGAAGCAGTTGTAGAAGGCGAGCCGGGGCAGCCGGGCGCGGAGCCGTTCCAGTACCGGTACCGGCATGATCGAGGCACCGTAGTAGGCCTTGCGCAGCCCGCTCAGCTCGCGGGTGGCGAAGTCGGGGTGGTTCGACAGCGCGATCCACACGGTCGGCGGCGCGAACAGGCTGTCGGCCAGGCCCCTTTCCACCAGGTCGAAGATCCGTCCGGGGTCGGGCCCGTCCAGGATGGTGTTCTCCGCGCCGACCGCCAGATAGGGCAGCAGGAAGACGTGCAGCTGCGCGGAGTGGTAGAGCGGGAGCGAGTGCAGCGGCCGGTCGGTCTCCTTCAGGTCCAGGGCGACGACGGCGCTGGTGTACTCGTGCACCAGGGCACGGTGCGTCATCATGGCGCCCTTGGGCAGGGCGGTGGTCCCCGAGGTGTAGAGGAGCTGGACCAGATCCTCGTCGGACACCTCGGCCGACTCGGATACCGCGGCCGACTCGGACGCCTCGGCCACCTCGGTCACCGGCTCGTCCGCGTCCGCCTCCGGCCCGTCGGCCTCCGCCTCCGGTCCGTCGCGCAACGCAAGCCGCTCCAGCAGGCCGTCGGGCGTCCCGTACAGCGTCATGGTGCGTACGGAGCCCGGCAGCCGCGGCGCGAGCGCGGCGTCGGTGAGCACCAGCGCGCTGCCCGACTGTTCCAGGACATAGCGCAGATCCTCGCCGGTGAGGCCGTGGTTGACCGGCACATGCACCAGCCCGGCCCGGGCACAGGCCAGAAATCCGATCAGGTACGCGTCCGAGTTGTGCCCGTAGCAGGCGACCCGGTCGCCGGGCCGCAGGCCGTCCGCCCGCAGCACCCGGGCCGCGCCGGTCACCGCGTCGTCCAGCTCGCGATAGGTCCAGGCCCGGTCCGCGTACCGCACCGCAGTCCGTCCGGGCACCCGGCGGGCGCTGCGCCGCAGGACTCCGTCGACCGTATTGCTCCGCGCTTGCGTCATGGCGCGATCCTCGGCCGCCCCTCGCCGCCGGTCAAGGCACCGACCGGAGCCCGGAGCCGGCAGGCGCCCTCCCGCCGCGGCTCCGGGGATCCGACCGGCGGCCACCGGCCACCGGCCACCGGCTAGCGGCCGGCTAGCGGCTAGCGGCTACACGGAGCGCTCCCGCCCCTCCCAGTACGGCGCGCGCAGCCGGCGCTTGTACAGCTTGCCGTTGGGGTCACGTGGCATGGCGGTGAGGAAGTCGACCGACTTGGGGCGTTTGTAGCCTGCCAGTTGCCGTGCGCAGTGAGCCATGATCTCCGCGGCCAGTTCGGGCCCCGGCACCTGTCCCTCGGCGGGTTCCACGACGGCCTTGACCTCCTCGCCCCAGTCGTCGTGCGGGATGCCGAAGGCGGCCGCGTCGGCGACCGCGGGGTGCGCGAGCAGGACGGATTCGATCTCGGCGGGGTAGATGTTCACCCCGCCCGAGATGATCATGTCGATCTTGCGGTCACGGAGGAAGAGGAATCCGTCCGCGTCCAGGTATCCGAGGTCGCCGACGGTGAAGAAGTCGCCGATCCGGTTCTTCTTCGTCTTCCCCTCGTCCTTGTGGTACTGGAAGCCGCCGGTGCTCATCTTCATGTAGACGGTGCCGAGTTCGCCCGGGGGCAGCCGGTTTCCGTCGTCGTCGAAGACGGCCAGTTCGCTGATCGGCCAGGCCTTGCCGACCGTCCCCGGCTTCTTGAGCCAGTCCTCGGCGGTCGCGAACGCGCCGCCGCCCTCGCTGGCCGCGTAGTACTCCTCGACGCAGTCGCCCCACCAGTCGATCATCGCGCGTTTGACGTGGTCGGGGCAGGGCGCGGCCCCGTGGAGGGCGTGCCGCATCGAGCTCACGTCGTATGCCGCACGGGTCTCCTCCGGCAGCGCGAGCAGCCGGTGGAACTGGGTGGGCACCATATGGGTGTGGGTGCAGCGGTGCGCCTCGATCAGGGCCAGCATGTCCTGCGGCGTCCACTTGTCCATCAGGACGAGGCGGTGGCCGATGTGCAGCGAGGCGCCGGCGAACTGCAGCACGGCGGTGTGGTAGAGCGGCGAGCAGACCAGATGGACATGGTCACCGAAGGGCGTGATGCCGAAGATGCCGAGGAATCCGCCGAGGTGGGCGGCCTCGGGCTCGGCGTCGGGCAGCGGGCGGCGGATGCCGCGCGGGCGTCCGGTGGTGCCCGAGGTGTAGTTCATGACCCAGCCCAGCGTGCGGTCGCCGGGCGCGGAATCCGGCTGCCCGTCCAGGAGTCGGTCGTAGGGCCGGAAGCCGTCGGCCGCCCCGACGGCGTAGCGGTGGGACGCGGGCAGCTTCGCCTCGTCGGCCGCCTGCCGGGCCGCCCCGGCGAACCGCTCGTGGGCGATCAGCACCTTCGCCCCGGAGTCGGCGACGATCCAGGCGATCTCCGGGCCCACCAGGTGGTGGTTGACGGGGACGAGGTAGAAACCGGCCTGGGACGCGGCGAGGTAGGCGGTGAAGAACTCGACGCCGTTGGGGAGGACCACGGCGAAGGCGTCACCGCGCCGCAGGCCCGCCGCACGCAGCCCGTGGACGAGTCGGTTGCTCGCGGCGTGCAGCCGGCCGGCGGTCCACTCCTCGCCGTCGGGGGCGATCAGGACCGTACGGTCCGGGTCGGCGGTGGCCTGCGCCCAGAAGCCGTTGGGCGGTGGGGAGTCGTGGGTCATTCCGCTGTCCTCCTCGGGATCAGGCGCGTCCGGCGATGCGGTTGATGCGGTCGACGGCCCGTTCGAAGCCGCGGGTGAGGTCGTCGAAGACGGCCTGCACGCTGCGTTCGCTGTTCATCCGGCCGACGATCTGGCCGACCGGGGTGCCGAGCAGCGGCTCGACCTCGTAGCGCTGGATACGGGAGTTGGCCTCGGCGACCAGCAGCCCCTGCAGTGGCATCGGGAGGGCGCCGGGGCCGCTCGGTGCGTCCCAGGCATCGGTCCATTCGGTGCGCAACTGGCGGGCGGGTTTGCCGGTCAGGGCGCGGGAGCGGACGGTGTCGCCCGGCCCCGCGGCGAGCAGTTTCGCGGTCAGCCGCCGGGAGTGCAGATCCGCCTCCTCGCAGGTCAGCCAGAGCGAGCCCAGCCAGACGCCCTGGGCGCCGAGGGCGAGGCCGGCGGCGATCTGTTCACCGGTACCGATTCCGCCCGCGGCGAGCACCGGCAGCGGGTCGACGGCGGCCACCACCTCCGGGGTGAGCACCATGGTGGCGATCTCCCCGGTGTGGCCGCCCGCCTCGTACCCCTGGGCGACGACGATGTCGATACCGGCGGCCTTGTGGTGGCGGGCGTGGCGCGGGCTGCCGGCCAGCGCGGCGACGAGGATGCCGTGGTCGTGGGCGCGCCGGACGATGTCGGGCGGGGGTGAGCCGAGGGCGTTGGCCAGCAGCTTGACCGGATAGTCGAAGGCCACGTCGAGCTGGGTGCGGGCGACCTCCTCCATCCACCCGGTGATCCGCCAGCCGGACGCCTCGCCCTCCGCGAGCTGCGGCACCTGGTGTTCGTCGAGGAGTGCGGTGACGAAGCGGCGGTGCTCCTCCGGGATCATCGCCTCGACCTCGGCCTCGGTGACGCCTTCGACCTTCTTGGCGGGCATCACCACATCGAGCCCGTACGGCAGCCCCTCGGTGTGCTCCTGCATCCAGTCCAGGTCGCGGGCCAGCTCGTCCGGGGCGGTGTAGCGGACCGCGCCGAGCACCCCGAACCCGCCGGCCCGGGTGATCGCCGCGGCGACCGCGGGGAAGGGGGTGAACCCGAAGACGGCGTGCTCGACTCCCAGCGCGTTGCTCAGCTCCGTCTGCATGGGCGAAGGATGCCGCAGCGGGCCGTACGAGGGAAGAGAGTTTCTGATGTAGCGTCAGAAACTCGGTCGGAGACGCGCTACGGAGGTGCCTCGCGGGCGGCGGCGCCCTCCGTCGCCCACCCCGTCACCCGCCCGGCACCCGCCCCGTCACCCCTCCTCCAGCACCGCCATCGCCGCGTTGTGTCCCGGGATGCCGCTCACGCCCCCGCCGCGTACCGCGCCCGCCCCGCACAGCAGGACGTTGCGGTGGGTGGTCGCCACGCCCCAGCGGGCCGGGGCGGTACGGGCGTCGCCGAGCGCCTCGTCCGAGGGATCCGCGTAGGGGAAGGCCAGGTCGCGGTGGAAGATATTGCCGCCCGGCAGGCCGAGTTCACGGTCCAGGTCGAGGGGCGACCGGGCCTCGATGCAGGGGCGGCCGTCGGCGTCGTGGGCCAGGCAGTCGGCGAGCGGTTCGGCGAGGTGGCGGTCCAGTTCGGCGAGGGTGGCCGCGAGAAGGCGGTCGCGGGTGGCTGCGTGGTCGGCGGTATCGGCGGTGAAGAGGCTCGCGGGGGCGTGCAGGCCGAACAGGGTGAGGGTCTGGTAGCCCCGCCGGACCAGGCCGGCACCGAGGATGGAGGGGTCGGTGAGCGAGTGGCAGTAGATCTCGGAGGGCGGCGAGGCGGGCAGGGTGCCGGACGCGGCCTGTTGGTAGGCGCTCTCCAGCTGGCCGTAGCCCTCGGCGATGTGGAAGGTGCCGGAGAAGGCCTCCCGCGGGTCCACACGGGTGTCGCGCAGCCGCGGCAGCCGGGTGAGCAGCATATTGACCTTGAGCTGGGCGCCCTCGGCGGGTGGCGGCGGGGCCTCGCCCAGCAGGCGGGCCAGCTCGCGCGGGGCGGCGTTGACGAGGACCCGTCGGGCTCCGAGGGTGCCCTGCTCGCAGGTCACCTCCGCACTGCGGCCGTCCGTCGCGATACCGGTCACCGCACAGTCGGTGACGATCTCCGCGCCGGCCCGCCGGGCGGCGTCGGCCAGTGCGTCGGTGAGGGCGCCCATCCCGCCGATGGGGACGTCCCAGTCGCCGGTGCCGCCGCCGATGACGTGGTAGAGGAAGCAGCGGTTCTGACGCAGCGACGGGTCATGGGCGGTGGCGAAGGTGCCGATGAGGGCGTCGGTGAGGACCACACCGCGGACCAGGTCGTCGGTGAAGGTCTCCTCGACCGCCTCGCCCAGGGGGCGTTCGAACAGGGCGTGCCAGGTGGCGTCGTCGTCGACCGTGGCGCGTAGCGCGGCGCGGGTGGGCAGCGGCTCGGTCAGGGTGGGGAAGACGCGTTCGGCCAGCCGGGCCGTGGTGCCGTAGAAGCGCTGCCAGGCTGCGAACTCCCGGTCCGATCCGGTGAGTTCGGCGAAGGCGGTACGGGTTCTGGCCTCGCCGCCGCCGACCAGGAGGCCCGTGGGCCGGCCGTCGCGCACGGTGGGGGTGTAGGAGGAGACGGTGCGTTTGCGGACCGCGAAGCGCAGACCGAGGTCCCGCACGATCTTCGGCGGCAACAGGCTGACGAGGTAGGAGTAACGGGACAGCCGGGCGTCGACACCGGCGAACGCCCGGGTCGACACGGCGGCACCACCGGTGTGGTCCAGCCGCTCCAGCACCAGCACGCTGCGCCCGGCGCGTGCGAGATAGGCGGCGGCCACCAGTCCGTTGTGCCCGCCACCGACGATGACCGCGTCATACGAAGTCCGTTCCGGCATGCCCCTTGGTAGCACGCGGTGATCGCGGTCGCCAGGTGCAGGCGGCTGAAACCTTCACCCGGGGCGGTGCGGCTTCTTGACCGGGCAGGGGGCTGCTCCTAGCGTCCGGCCGTGCTCCGTCCCGGCACCACCCCCGCAGCGCTCCCGTCAGACCGTCCCGCCCACCCGTGAGGTGACCCGTGTCCCACTCGCCGGTACCCCGCATCGGCCGCGCCGTCGCCGGACTGACCGCCGTCGCCGCCTGTTCGGCCGGGCTGCTCGCGGCCCCCGCTCCCGCCTCCGCGGCCGCCGATCCGGCCCGTGCGTCCGGCGCCCGGCAGCTCGCGGAGAGGTATCCGAACCTGGCGCCGAGACCCCCGATGGGCTGGAACGACTGGTCGTACTACATGTGCGACATCAGCGAGAAGGTGATCCTCGACAATGCGCGGGCACTGGTCCGTTCGGGGCTGGCCCGGCGCGGCTACCGCACCGTCACCGTCGACGACTGCTGGATGAGCAGGCAGCGCGGCCCCGGAGGCGAACTGACCGCGGACCGCACGAAGTTCCCGCACGGTATGGCCTACCTCGGGCGGAAGCTGCACGAGCTCGGACTGAAGTTCGGGATCTATGAGGACGTCGGCACCCTGACCTGTGAGAAATATCCGGGCAGTCTCGGCCATTTCCGGGAAGACGCCGAGTTGTTCGCCCGCTGGAAGGTCGACTACGTCAAGGCGGACGGCTGCAATGTGCCCGTCGCCCCGGGGCACACCAAGGAGGAGACCTACCGGGACCTGTACGGACAGATGAGCCGTGCGCTGCGGGCCACCGGCCGCCCCATGACCTTCTCGGTGTCGGCGCCGGCCTATTTCCAGTACGACGGCGACAGCGTCTGGCACAAGGTCATCGGCTGGTCGGCCGCGCTCGGCAATCTGTGGCGGGAAGGGCGGGACATCGCGCTGCAGAAGCACGCACCGGCCGTGAAGTGGTCCTCCATCCTCTACAACTTCCGCTACAACGCGCCACTGGCCGGCCTCCAGCGGCCCGGCCGCTGGAACGACCCGGACTTCCTGCTGGCCGGTGACACGGGCGTGACGCAGCAGGAGATGCAGAGCCAGATGTCGCTGTGGGCGATGATGGCCGCCCCCCTGATCTCCAGCACGAACCTGAGCCGGCTGTCCCCGGCGGCACGCAAGGTGCTCGGGAACAAGAAGGTCATCGCCGTCGACCAGGACGCGCTCGGTGTCCAGGGGAGGGTCGTGCAGGAGGACAACGGCTCGGCGGTGCTGGCCAAGCCGCTGAAGAACGGTGACCGGGCGGTCGCCCTGTTCAACTCGGGTGACACGCCGCGCACGCTGTCGGTCACGGCCGAGCAGGCGGGACTGCCGGAGGCGGGCTCCTACCTGCTGCACGATCTGGTCACCGGCCGCCGTGCGCACAGCGATGGCACGATCGTGGCCCGCGAGGTGCCGCCCCACAGCACGGTGCTCTACCGGGTCACGCCGGACTGACCTCGGCCACTCCGGACTGACCAGGTGACCGCGGGCCCCGGCGCATCATCCGGTGCCTCGCGGTCCGTCCCCTACCCCCGGCGCCCGGCGCGCTCCCGGCGCAGCGCCGCGACCCGGCGGTGGAGGGCGGCGGCCTCGTCCGTACGGCCCAGTTGCTCCAGGCACTGGGCCAAGTCGCCGTAGCTGGCCAGCGCGTCGAGATGGCCGGCGCCCAGGACCCGTTCGCGGGCGTCCGCGACCTCGCGGTAGAGGTCCAGCGCCTCGTCCCAGCGGCCCAGCCAGCCGAGCGCCACGGCGGTCTCCCGGCGGCTGACCAGGGTGTCGGGGTGGTCGGGACCGAGCACCCTGGCGCGGGCCGCGGCGACCGCGCGCCCCTCCTCCAGCGCCTCCTGCCAGCGGTTCTGCCGTCCGAGGCTGACGCCCAGGCCGTGCCGGGCGCGCAGGGTCTCGGGGTCGTCCGCGCCCTGGGCACGGGTACGGGCGGCGGCCAGGTCCCGGTAGAGCGCCAGGGCTTCGCCGCTGCGACCGAGCCGGCCGAGGCCGATGCCGACCTCGTAGCGGGCGGCGAGGGTGTCGGGGTGGTCGGTGCCGAGCGAGGCGGTGCGTGCGGCCTCGATGTCCCGGTAGGTGTGCAGGGCCTGGGTCCACTGGCCCAGCCTGCCCAGGACATGGGCGAGTTCGCAGCGGGTGGCGAGGGTGTCGGCGTGGTCCGCGCCGAGCACCCGGGCGCGGGCCTCGGCCACCTCCCGGGCCATGGCGCGGCAGTCCTCCAGCCGCCCCAGCCGGCCGAGGTTCAGCGCGACATGGTGGCGGCAGCTCAGCGAGTCGGGGTGGTCGGGTCCCAGCGCGCGTTCACGGCCGGTCAGCACCTCGGTGTAGATCTGGTGCGCCTCGAAGCTCCGGCCGAGGCGGCTCAGGGCATGACCGGCCTCCAGCCGGCTGGTGAGCGTGTCGGGATGGTCGGGGCCGAGCAGCCGCTCGCGTTCCGCGGCGAGCGCACGGTGTGCCTCGCGCGCCTCCTCCCAGCGGCCCAGCCGGCCCAGATTCAGGGCGGCGGTGTGCCGTCCGGCCAGCGCGGCGAGGGTGGCGCGGCGGTCGTCCGGCGGTGCCGGGCTGGCGATGCCGGCGGCCGGGGACGCCGCACCGCACTGCGGGCCCCTTGTACCGGTCCAGGTGTCGGTCAGGACGGTGGCGGGCCGGTCCGCCGGGCGCCCGTGCACCTGCCGGGCGGGGGCCGCCAAGGAGCCGAGGGTCATGCCACGGGTCCAGGAGGGCAGCCGGCCGGCGGGCACCGTCGCGTCGTCGGAGCCGGCCGCGGCGCCCCGGCCGGAGTGCGGATGGCGGGCATCGGCGAGGCGTTTGCCCAGCTCGTCGGCGTCCCTGGGCCGGTCCTCGGGGTCCTTGGCGAGGAGTTCGAGGATGATGCGCTCGTAGGCCTCGGGAAGGTCAGGGCGCAGCGTGCGGGGCGGCTTCGGCGCCTGGTCACGGTGTCCGACGAGCACCGCCCAGGCATCCCCCAGGTCGAAGGGCGGCACACCGGTGGCGATCTCGTACAGCACACAGCCGAGGGAGTAGAGATCGCTGCGGTGGTCGACGCCGTGGGCGCCGATCTGTTCGGGCGACATGTAGTGCGGACTGCCCATGGCGATGCCGGTGCCGGTGAGGCGGGCGGTGAAGCCGATGTCGTGGCCGAGCCGGGCGATGCCGAAGTCGCAGATCTTGACCGTGCCGTCGGTGGTCCGGACGATGTTCGCCGGTTTCAGATCGCGGTGCACGACGGCTTCTTCGTGGGTGTAGGCGAGCGCGGCGGTGACCTGTTCGGCGATCTCGACGAGATCGGGTACGGGCAGCGGCTGGCGGCGGTTGTCGTCCAGCAGTTGGCTGAGGTTACGGCCGCTGAGCAGCTCCATGACGATGAAGAGGGTGCCCTCGTCCTCGCCGAAGTCATGGACGACGGTGATACCGCGGTGCTGCAGCGCGGCAGCGACCCGGGCCTCACGGCGGAAACGTTCACGCAGTACCTGCAGGAATGAGGGTTCGTGCCGTGGCTCCGTGGGCTTGAGGCATTTGACCGCGACCTGCCGGCCCAGCGACTCGTCGCGGGCCCGCCACACCTCCCCCATGCCGCCGCGCCCGATGGTGTCGAGCAGCCGGTACCGCCGTTGGATCAGTCTCTCGTCCGCACCCATGTGTCGCCGCCCCCGTCCCCCGTGGTCAGCCGCGCAGTTCCCCCTGCGTCTCCTTCTGCCCGTCCAGTATGGCGGCGGAAGGGCGGAGCTTGTAGGGCGCTGGGCGGGCACCGGGGCCGAGTCGTGCGACGGCGCGCAGGATGTGCCGGGGCGGGAGCTGCCAGCGCACGGTGGGCGGAATGGCGCGAAGGAGGCACCCGGTGGCGCGCAGCCGCCGGGTGACGGTCGCGGGCGGGGGTACGGGGCGCCCGTAGAGCTCCTGGGCATACGCCGGGAGTGCGCCGTAGGCGAGCTGTGCCACCCGCTGCCAGAGCAGGGCGCGGGCCGGCACGAGCGGGGCCGGGGTCGGTGGCCTGCGCAGAAACGCGTCCACCTCACAGGCTTCGGGGGTCAGCGCCAACTCGGGCCGCACGCGGGCGAAGTAGGCGGCGAGCTCGGCCCGGCTGCCGGGCACACCTGCCGGGTCGAGGCCGACGAGCCGGGCGCTTTCGCGCTGCTCGTGGAGGTAGGCGTCGGCATGGGCGTCTCCGAGGGGGTAGCCGGAGCGGCGCAGGACGTGCAGATAGGAGTCCACCGCCGCGCAGTGCACCCACAGCAGCAGGTCCGGCTCGTCGACGCCGTAGCGCTCACCGGTGGCGGGATCGGTGGCGGACAGCCGTCGGTGGATACGGCGGACCGCGGCACCGGCCTGTTCGGCGGCGTCGGTGGTGTCATAGGTGAGAGTGCCGACGAACCGGGCGGTCCGCATCAGCCGGCCCCAGGCGTCACTCCTGAAGTCCGAGTTCTGGAGGACACCGCGCACCGCGCGAGGGTGCAGCGCCTGGAGGTACAGCGCTCGGACACCCGCGATCCACATCATCGGATCGCTGTGCATCTGCCAGGTCACGGAACGGGGCCCGAAGAGCCCCGGATCGCCTGCCACGTTCCCCACCTCCCGCTGCCGGGCCGCACTGCCGTCGGTGTGTCTCCATTGTGGGTCGTTCCGTGGTTCCCGTGCATCCTGCGCTCCGGGCGGATGCCGTGGCCACCCCCGCCCTCGCCCTCGTCCTCGCCCTCGCCCTCGTCCTCGCGTCGTCGATCCTCACGTAGGGTGCGGTCAGGGGGACGCTCTCAAGTCCGTTGTCACACCCGGACCTTCGACGTCCTCGGGCCGCTCAGGCGGCCACACCCCACCACCACGCGCCGCTGTGCTCGGCGGGATTGCGTAGCCCTTGCAGAATCGAGCTCGGTACCCGGGTGGAGGCCGCAGTGAAGTGCCCCGACATGTCGCGCGGTGCGCGTCTGACCGCCCATGGTGCCGTCTCCACCTCCCTGGCCTTGTGCAGTGATCGCGCCCTGCGCGAACTCGTGGACACGGCCGTGCCGCTCGGATCCGGCATCGGCGGGACGTCGGCCCTGCTGGAAGTCGCCGGAACCCCGGTCTTCGTGAAGCGGGTGCCCCTCACCGATCCGGAGCGGCACCATGAGCACGCCCGGTCCACGGCGAATCTCTTCGAACTGCCCGTCTTCTGCCAGTACGGCATCGGTGCCATCGGCGCGCCGGGCTTCGGGGCCTGGAGAGAACTCGCCGTGCACACCATGACGACGAACTGGGTGCTCGCGGCGGAATATGAGGGCTTCCCCCTGATGTACCACTGGAGGGTGCTCCCCGACTCGACGCCCCTGCCCGAGGAGCTGGCCGACGTCGAACGGGCTGTTGCCTACTGGGGCGGCGGATCGCAGGTGCGCGGCCGGATCGAGGCGCTCCAGCGGTCCTCGGCGAGCGTCGCGCTGTTCCTGGAGTACATCCCGCAGAATCTGCACCAGTGGCTGGGCACTCAGGTCGCGGCAGGCGACGAGGCCGCCGACCGGGCCTGCGCCATGGTGGAGAAGAACCTGGAAGCCGGAATCTCGTTCATGAACGCTCGGGGGCTGCTGCACTTCGACGCACACTTCGAGAACATCCTTACCGACGGCCGGCGCCTCTACTTCGCGGACTACGGCCTCGCGCTCTCCTCCCTCTTCGAGCTGTCGCAGGACGAGGCCGACTTCTTCGAACGGCATCAGGCCTACGACCGCTGTTACACCGCCACCTATCTGGTGAACTGGCTGGTCACCGCTCTGTACGGGTACCGGAGGGGGGACCGGGACGGCCGCTACGAGCTGGTGCGCGCCTACGCGGAGGGACAGCGCCCCACCGGAATCCCGGAGGAGGCCGCGGCGATCCTCGCCCGGCACGCGCCGATCGCCGCTGTGATGTCGGCTTTCCACCGCACGTTCCAGGACCACAGCAGGCAGACCCCGTACCCGCTGGAGGAAATCCGCCGGCTCGGCGGGACGCACAGCTCCCCCCTTCGCTGACGGACGCCCGGAGGCCGGCACCCGACGTGGACCGGTCACGCCAGGTCACCCCCGTTCAGCGCCGTACGCGGGGCATCCCCAGGCCGATCCAGGAGATGATCTCGCGCTGGATCTCGTTGTTGCCGCCGCCGAAGGTGAAGATGACGGCGGAGCGGTAGCCGCGTTCCAGTTCGCCGTGCAGGACCGCGCCGGCCGAGCCCTCCTTGAGCGGGCCCGCGGAAGCGACGACCTCCATCAGCCAGGCATAGGCGTCCCGGCGGGCCTCGGAGCCGTAGACCTTGACGGCGGAGGCGTCCTGGGGGGTGAGGGTGCCCTGCTGGAGCGCGTCGACCATCTGCCAGTTCAGCAGCTTCATGGCGTCGAGGCGGGTGTGGGTGCGGGCCAGGCGTCCGCGTACCCAGCCCAGGTCGATGACCCGGCGGCCGTCGGAGAGCTTGGTGGCGGCGGCCCAGCGCTGGACGTCGTGCAGGGCGCGGATCGCCATGGTGCCGTGGGCGGCGAGGGTGACCCGCTCGTGGTTGAGCTGGTTGGTGATGATCCGCCAGCCCTTGTTCTCCTGGCCGACGCGGCGGGAGGCCGGGACGGTGATGTTCTCGTAGTAACTGGCGGTGGTGTCGTGCGAGGCGAGGGTGTTGATCAGGGTGCAGGAGTAGCCGGGGTCGCTGGTGGGGACGAGGAGCATGGTGATGCCCTTGTGGGGCGGGGCTTGGGGGTCGGTGCGCACGGCGAGCCATACCCAGTCCGCGGTGTCGCCGTTGGTCGTCCAGATCTTCTGCCCGTTGACGATGTAGTGCCCGGTCTTCTCGTCGCCCTCGCGTACGGCGCGGGTCTTGAGGGCGGCCAGGTCGGTGCCGGCATCCGGTTCGCTGTAGCCGATGGCGAAGTCGATCTCACCGGAGAGGATCCGGGGCAGGAAGTAGGCCTTCTGTTCGTCGGTGCCGAACTGCATGATCGTCGGGCCGACGGTGTTCAGCGCCATCAGCGGCAGCGGCACGCCCGCCTGGGCCGCCTCGTCGAAGAAGATGAACTGTTCCGTCGGGGACAGGCCACGCCCGCCGAACTCCTTGGGCCAGCCGACGCCCAGCCAGCCGTCGCTGCCCAGCCGTCGTACGGTCTCACGGTAGAAGCGCTTCCGGTCGGCGGCGCCGGCCGGGGAGCCGTCTGCGCCGGCCTCGGATCCGTGCGGGCCGGCGAGGGCACCGTCCGGCACCAGTTCGGCGAAGTAGGTGCGCAGCTCGGCGCGCAACTGCTGTTGCTCGGGGGTGTATTCGAGGTGCACGGCCCCTCCAGTTCGTCCGGTCCGGTCGTCCGGTCCGAGGGGGCGCGGGATGCTGACGGCCCGTCGGCTGCCGGATCGAGGGGCACAGTAGAACTTGTTTCAGTAATTCGGAAGGGTGCGGCGACGCTCCGCACCCGCTCCGCCCCCAGCTCCACGACTTCCCCGTGAACCCCGCGAACGGACCCCGCCCGGCGCACACACGAAAGCCCGGTCCGATACCTCCGCGGCATCGGACCGGGCCTTCCCGGGGCTCCATCAGCCCACGGCGTGCTTCGCCGCGCCGGGCGGCAGCAGCAGCCGGCCGCGCTGGACGTCCTTGCAGAACCTGACGGGGCCATTGCTGGTCACATACCTGGCCGAGACCCAGGTCGCGCGCTCCTCGCGGGTGAGGTACCAGACGGTGTTGCCGCCGACGCTCTGGGTGCGGACCTTGCACACCAGGCCGACCTGCGCACGGTGGTGAAGGTGACCCCGCACCGAGGAGTCCGTACTGGGGTACTGACGCTGACTCAGACCCGTCTTGGCGGTGACCACACCGAAGGGCCTGGCGGGTTCGGGGGCCGCGTGCGCGGGGGCCGCGGCCAGCAGCGTCGCACCGAGAGCGGCGGCCGCGGCCAGTGCGCCCGCACCGGCTGCGAGCTTTTTGCCTCGGGCCACGAGGAGGTCGGTCGTGGGCATAGGGGTCTCCTGTTCTCGACGCGCAATGCCACCCATTGCCGCGAAGTGGACATTACGCATAAACCACTCGGGGAATGTGGTGAAACGACGAGCAGGCCGCCGATCGTGTGACAGCACAAGTGCGCCCGTGGCACGGGCAGTCGCCGCACCGCGGAACACCGGAGCGCTACCGGACTCAGCCCTCCGTAACGGCGCCGTGGATCCCGAAGTGGCCTCCCTGGGGATCCCGGATCACCGCGACCCTCGGCCCCGCGGGCACATCGGTCGGGGGCACCAGCAGCATGCCGCCCGACTCGGCGGCCCGGGCGGCCGTCTCGTCGACACCGGCGACCGCGAAGTACGGCAGCCAGTGCGCCCGCACATCGTCCGGGTAGAACTCGTCCAGCGCGCTCATCCCGCCGAAGTCGGCGCCGTCGACCCCCCATTGCGGGTAGTCCTTGTGCGTGCCCACGGTCCAGCCGAAGATCCGCGTATAGAAGGCCTTGGCGGCCTCCTCGTCCCGGGTCGCGAGCTCGACCCAGCCGAGCGAGCCCGGTGCGCTGAACACCGCGGCACCGGCGAACGCCCGGCCCTGCCACAGCGAGAAGACCGCGCCTTCCGGGTCGGCCAGTACGGCGAAGCGGCCCAGGTCGAAGACGTCCATCGGCCCCATCAGCAGGTGCCCGCCCGCCTCGGTGACCGCCGCGGCCTGCGCATCGGTGTCCCGCGTCGCGAACGACACGGTCCAGGCGGTCGGCTGCCCAGGGGCGTAAAGGGGAGTCAGCGCGGCGACCGGGTCGGCCCCGAGGTACAGCATGGTGTAGCCGCCCGCCTCGTCGCGGGGGTCGGTCTCGGCGCGCCAGCCGAAGACCTGGCGGTAGTACACCTTGGCGGCGTCCACGTCCGACGTGCCCAGCTCCACCCAGCAGGGCGCGCCGGGTGTGGGCTCAGTGATCTCCACGGTGCGTTCCGTCCCTCCGCGCCCTGCCGTGGCCGGGCGGTGCCGCGCTCGCGTCCGCACACTGCCGGTCGGCGTTCGTACGCTGCCGATCGTCCGACGGGTGCGACCAGGCCGCAACCGGAGCGCCGGCACATCACCGCGGGCGGTCACGCAGATGGCGCAGCGGGGCGCCGGGGCCGAGGGCTTCGGCCATGCCGCGGGCGGCGCGCCCGGCGGCCTCGGCGGCGCGGGGCAGCAGGGCCGCTTCGTAGGCGCCTACCGCTTCGTCCGGGTCGGGGTGTCCGGTGAGGGCCCGGGCGAGTTCGGCGCCGTCGAGCATGGCGAGACCGGCGCCCGGAACCGCGAACGGCGGCATCAGATGCGCGGCGTCGCCGAGCAGGGTCAGGCCGGGGGTGTGCGTCCAGGTGTGCGGCACCGGCAGGGCGAACAGCGGCCGATTGGCGAACCCGCCGTCGCTGTCCCGCAGCAGCGCCAGCAGCCGTTCGTCCCAGTCCGCGAACCGGTCGAGGAGTACGGCGCGGACCGCCTCGGTGTCCGTCATCCGCACCCCGGTCTCCAGCGCCCAGTCCTGGGAGCCGCGGAAGGCGGCATAGAGGCGGATGCGGCCGCGGCTCTCGCGCCGGGCGATCAGCGCCCGGCCGGCGGACTCCGCGCGCATACCGCCGGCGCCGACCAGCCGGGCGACCTCGGGGTGACGGGTGTCGGCGTCCTCGAATCCGGTCTCGACGAAGGTGACCCCGGTGTAGTGGGGGGTGGCGTCGGAGAGCATCGGCCGGACCCTGGACCAGCTGCCGTCGGCACCGATGACCAGGTCGAAGGTCTCGGTGTGGCCGTCGTCGAACTCGGCGCGGTGGCGGCCGTCGCCGAGCGGATGAAGGGTGCGCAGATAGCTGCCCCAGCGCACGGCGTCGGGGGTGAGGGAGTCCAGCAGCAGCCGGCGCAGCTCGCCCCGGTCGATCTCGGAGCGGTCGGCCTCGCCGGGGGCGGGAGCGGACGCGGGGGTGGGGGCGTACCGGAAGAGGACCGTCGCGGTGTGGTCGAGCAGCCGGACCTCCTGGCCCTCGGGGCGGGCGAGCGCGGCGAACTCCTCGTGCAGACCGGCGGACCGCAGCGCCGCCTGACCGGTCGTCATGTGCAGCTCCAGCGCGCCGCCTTGTGGGCGGGCACCGGCGGAGGCGTCGTGTTCGAAGACCGTGACCGGTACGCCGTTGCGCTGCAGCGCCCGGGCGCAGGTCAGCCCGCCGGGGCCGGCGCCGATGATCGCGATACGGGGCGTGGTGGGGGTCATGGCGCTCCTCGGACGGGCAGGACGGCGGGGCCTCCCCCTCAGAGAAGCACATCGGGCGAAAAGCTCCATCGCTTCACTTTCCGTATCACTCGCACCCTGCGAGAGAGGGGTGCGGCAGAGGATTCGCGGTGATTCACCGGAGTGAGCGGGAGCGTGGAGGGGTAGATCACCCCAGGTCGGGGCCTCGCGAGGGTCCAGCGGCGGACATCTGCCCGGCAAAAAGGACAGTTGATCGCTTAACGCTTCCGCGTTTGCAGGATTAGGTATGCCTAACCTAATGTAACGACGCGTGCCGACGATCAAACCACCTGCCACCGCACCCCCTGTGCCCGATGCGCGTCCCGCCGCGAATCTCCTGCGGCGCGTCCCGCTGTTCGTGGCCGGGCTCTGCGCTCTGGCGGCCTGTGCCGCGCTGAGCCTCGCCCTCGGTGCCCGGTCCGTACCGCTGTCCACCGTGTGGGACGCGCTGTCCGGTGCCGTCCACGGACGGGATGCCCTGGTGGTGACCGGACTTCGGCTGCCGCGGACCGTGGTGGCCCTCGCGGTCGGCGCGGCGCTCGGCGTCGCCGGTGCGGTCGTCCAGGGCGTCACCCGCAACCCGCTCGCGTCCCCGACGACGCTCGGCATCAACGCCGGCGCGGGGTTCGCGGTGGTCACCGCGATCTACGCACTGCATCTGACCCGTCCCGGCCAGTACGTCTGGTTCGCTTTCGCCGGAGCCGCGGCCGCCGCGCTGTTCGCGCAGGCGCTGGCCCGGCGCGCGGGTGATCTCGACCCGGCGCGGCTCGCGCTGGGCGGCACCGTCCTCCAACTCGTCCTGGTCTCCTGGACCTCGACGGTCATGCTGGCCAGCAAGCGGTCGCTGGACGAGGCCCGGTTCTGGATGGCCGGTTCGCTGGCCGAGCGCCCGCTGTCGGTGCTCTACCCGGTGCTGCCGACCCTGGTGCTCGGCCTGCTCCTCGCGCTGGTCCTCGCCCCTGCCCTCAACGCGCTGGCGCTGGGCGACGATGCGGCGCAGGCGCTGGGCGTACGGGTGACCCGGATCCGGCTGGCCGGCGGCCTGGCCGTCGTCCTGCTCGCCGCGTCGGCGGTGGCGGTGGCCGGTCCGCTCGCCTTCATCGGGCTGGCCGCACCGCACCTGGTCCGCCAGCTGCTGCGCACCTCCGACCACCGGATCGTGGTGCCCGGCTGCCTGATCGCCGGTCCCCTGCTGCTGCTCGCCGCCGACATTCTCGGACGGATCGTCATCCGGCCGTCCGAGCTGCAGGTCGGCATCATCAGCGCGTTCCTCGGCGCGCCGCTGCTGGCACTGCTGGCCCGGAAGGTGGCCCGATGACCGACCTCGCACGGGACGAGAAGCCGCTCGGCTCGCCGTCCCTCTCTCCCTCCCCCGCCCCCGGACGCGGGCGCAGGGTCCGCCGGACCGTGCTGCTCGCCCTCGTCGGCCTCGTGGTGCTCGGCGCGCTGGTGACGGTGTCGGTGGCCAACGGCGATATGCCGCTGCCGCCCGCCGACGCGGTCAAGGGCCTGTTCGGGATCGGTGATTCCGCCACCGTCCTGGTGGTCCAGGAGTTCCGGGCCCCGCGGATGGTCGCGGCGATCGTGGCGGGCGCGGGCCTGGCGGTGGCCGGTGCCCTGCTGCAGCGGCTGTTCCGCAATCCGCTCGCCTCCCCCGATGTGATGGGGGTGACCGGCGGAGCCTCGTTCGGCGCGGTGGCGATGCTGGCCGCCGGGGCCTCGCAGGCACTGATGCCGCTGGCCGCCCTCGGCGGCGGGCTGCTGGCCGCGGTCCTGCTGGGGGTGTTCGGCTGGCGCGCCGGGGTCAGCGTGACCCGCCTGGTGCTGGTCGGGCTCGCCGTACAGGCGGGGCTGTCCGCCGCGGTGAGCTTCATGGTGGTCCGCTTCCCCACCGAGCTGGCCGGTTCGGCCCTCCAGTGGACCACGGGGTCGGTGTACGGGCGGACCTGGACCGAGGTGTGGTCCGCGGGCGGGGCGATGGCCGTGGCGCTGCTCGCCGCCTTCGTACTGCAGCGCCGGCTCGCGGTCCTCGACCTGGGCGACGACTCGGCGGGCGCGCTCGGTCTGCGTACCCACACCGCCCGCCTGCAGATCCTGGTCGTCGCCATCGTGCTGGCCTCGCTGGCCGCCGCGCTCACCGGCCCGGTCGCCTTCGTCGCGCTCGCCGTCCCGCACATGGTGCGGTTCCTCGCCGGGCCGCCGACCGCAGGGACGCTGGCGCTGTCCGGCCTGGCCGGTGCGGTGCTGCTGCTCGCCTCCGACCTGGTGGCGCAGTACCTGCTGCCGGTCGGCGGGCTGCCGGTCGGCGTGGTCACCGCCACGCTGGGCGCACCGTGGCTGCTGGTGTTGATGATCCGTCAGAGCAGTTCCGTCAACAGGAGTGTCCGATGACCGCCAACCAGCTCTCCACCCAGGGACTCGATCTGCGCTACGGCGACCGGCTGATCGTCGGCGGCCTCGATCTGGTGCTGCCCGGCGGCGCCGTCACCGCGATCGTCGGCCCCAACGCCTGTGGCAAGTCGACGCTGTTGCGCGGGCTGACCCGGCTGCTGGCGCCGTCCGCCGGCACCGTCGCGCTGGACGGCGCCGACATCCACCGGATGCCGGCCAAGGCGCTGGCCCTGCGGATGGGGCTGCTCCCCCAGCAGCCGGTCACCCCCGACGCGATCACGGTCGAGGCGCTGGTCCGGCTGGGCCGCTACCCGCACCAGCGGCTGCTGAGCCCCTGGTCGACGGCGGATCAGCAGGCGGTGGAGGAGGCGCTGCGGCGCACCGGCACCCTGGAGCTGCGCGACCAGAGCGTCGACCGGCTCTCCGGCGGCCAGCGGCAGCGCGCCTGGATCGCGCTCGCGCTGGCCCAGGACACCGAGCTGCTGCTGCTCGACGAGCCGACCACCTTCCTCGATCTGCGGCACCAGCTCGATGTCCTCGACCTGGTCGCCGCACTGCACTCCGAGGCGGGCCGCACCGTGGTGATGGTGCTGCACGACCTCGGCCAGGCGGCCCGGTACGCGGATCACCTCGTGGTCCTCAAGGAAGGGCAGCTGGCGGCGGCCGGCGCACCGGCGGACGTCCTCGACGCGGAGCTGGTCAAGTCCGTGTTCGACGTGGACTGCCGGGTGATCCCCGACCCCGAGACCGGCACCCCGCTGGTCGTCCCCAAGGGCAACGCGAAACGGCACACCGCCGTCTCCGCCTGACCCCACCTCTCCCCCGCAACCTCTTCCCTTTCCGCTCCCCCTCAGGAAGTTGAACCCTCATGCTGACCAGATCCACTCTCCACGGTGCCGGCCGGCTGCCGGCCGCGCTGCTCTCCGTCGTCCTGGGCGCGGGCGCCCTGACCGCGTGCGGCGGCGGCACCTCCTCGGGCGGCGATGACGCGGCGAAGGCCGGCGCCGGCTTCCCGCGCACCGTCAAGAGCGCCATGGGCGGCGATGTGAAGATCCCCGCCAAGCCCAAGCGTGTGGTCGTGCTGGACACCGGTGAGCTCGACGACGTCGCCACCCTCGGTATCAAGCCCGTCGGCGCGGTCTCCCCGCACATGAAGACCGAGGGCGGCTTCCCCACCTACCTCAAGGACGAGATCGGGGGTGTCAAGGACGTCGGTCCGCTGCTGGAGCCGAACCTGGAGAAGATCATTGCTCTGAAGCCCGACCTGATCCTGTCCTCCAAGGTCCGGCACGAGAAGATCTACGACAAGCTCCGGCAGATCGCGCCGACCGTCTTCACCGAGACCACCGGCGGCCCCTGGAAGGCCAATCTCAAGGTCCACGCCAAGGCGCTGGGTCTGGAGAAGGAAGCCGACCGGAAGCTGAAGGAGTACCAGACCCGCGCCAAGGCGCTGGGCGAGGCCATCAAGAAGAAGTACCACGGCAAGATGCCGTCGGC
Organism: Streptomyces lydicus; assembly: GCF_004125265.1. Taxonomy (GTDB): domain Bacteria; phylum Actinomycetota; class Actinomycetes; order Streptomycetales; family Streptomycetaceae; genus Streptomyces; species Streptomyces lydicus_C. The sequence goes on along the minus strand of NZ_RDTE01000003.1, from coordinate 7,724,057 downwards.
GTCCGTGGTGCGCTTCGTCGCCGGCCCGACCCGCCTCTACCAGAAGTCCTCCTACAGCGGTGTGGTCCTCGACGACATCGGCCTGGCCCGGCCGAAGTCGCAGAGCTCGACCGACCCGGCCAAGACGATGCTCGACGTCAGCCCGGAACAGATCGACAAGGCCGACGCGGACCTGGTGTTCGTCACCACCGCGGACACGCCGAGCAAGACCCAGCAGAAGGACGTCACGTCCAACCCGGTCTGGAAGGAACTGCCGGCCGTCAAGAAGCACAAGGTCTTCGACGTGCCCGACGAGACCTGGATGTCCGGCATCGGCATCCAGGCCGCCGAGCACATGCTCGCCGACGTGGCCAAGGCCACCGGCGTGCCGCTGCCGAAGGCCTGACCCGCCCGCAACGGGGGTGGGCCGCCGTCCCCACGGCCCGTCCCCGTCCTCGACGTCCCCCGCACCACCCTTGAACCTGAAGGGCCCCGCCCATGCGGATGTACCTGCTCGCTCTCAACCCCACCGACTCGGTCACCGAGGGATTCCTCCCCGCCGCCGCCCGCCTCGGCCTCGAGGTCACGCTGCTGACGGACCAGCCCGAGGCACACCGGCGCACCGGCTGCCGGGCAGAGGTCCTGGAGTGCGACGTCCGTGACTTCCGTGCCGTCATCACCCGCATCGCCACCCACCACCCGGCCGCCGCGGTCTTCACCAACAGCGACCACCTGCAGACCCAGGCGGCCCTGGCCGCCGAGTACTTCGGGCTGCCGGGCAAGGACTGGCGGGCCACGCTGCGCGCCAAGAACAAGGCCGAGATGCGCCGCCACCTCGCCGCGTCCGGCACCGACACCGTGCGGTCCGTGGAGCTCGCCCCCGGGCAGGACCCCTCGGCGCTCACCGCCGCCGGGCTCCCCTACCCCTGTGTCGTCAAACCCCGCGAGGGCGTGGCCAGCGAGGACGTGAGGGGGGCCGACAGTCCCGAGGAACTGGTGGCGCGCGCCAAGGAGATACAGGCCCGGCGCCCGGAGGCGGCGCTGGTCGCCGAGGAGTTCCTGGCCGGCGAGCTGTACACGCTGGAAACCCTCGGTGACGGCCGGCTGCGCCACGTCCTGGGCGGTTTCCACACCACCCTCTCCGCGCCGCCGTCCTTCATCGAGGAGCGGCACGATTTCGTCGCCGCCCACCCGGAGCCGGTCGCCGCCCAGGTGCTGGCCCAACTCGACGCGCTGGGCGTCGGGTTCGGCGCCTGCCACACCGAGTTCGTGGTGCACGAGGGCCGGGCGCGGCTCATCGAGGTGAACTACCGCGTCATCGGCGACCAGTGCGATCTGCTGCTCGCCCGGGTCCTGGGCATCGAGCTGTTCGAGCACGTCCTGCGCACCCATCTCGGCGAGCCGCTGCCCGCCGATCTCGGTGCCCGGCAGGACGGCGCGGGCCGGGTGGAGTACGCCCTCGCCGACCGGGCCGGGACGCTCACCGCCGCGCCCGCCGCCACGGACCGCGAGACGGACGGCGTACAGCTGGCCTACCGGCCGCTGCGCGCGGTCGGCACCGAGCACCCGCACTACCGCACCAACCGCGACTACCTCGGCGTCCTGCGGGCCACCGGCACCGACCCCGGCGCCCTGGACCGGGCCGCGAAGGGCTTCTTCGCCGCTGAGCGCTGGGAGATCTCGTCATGACCGTCTCCCCCGACCTCATGGCCGGCCTCACCGCCGCTCCGGCCGGGCAGGAGACGGCCGGCGCGGCCGAGGAGTCCGAACTGCTGCTGCGGGTGCTGAGCGCGCTGCTGCGCGAGGACGTGGTGGGTCTGCGCACCCGCGGCACGCTGCTGGAGCGGCCGGACGGCCCCTGGCTGCGGCTGCCCGCCGGCCCGGACGCCGGCGCCCTGCTGCTGCCGCTGGGCGCGGACGGTTACCAGAGCACCTGGGCGGCCCGGCTGCCGCTGCTGGTCCGCGAATCCGACGGCGCCCGGCTCACCTCGCTCGACGCCGCCCTCACCGCGCTGCGTGCGCTCGCCGGCCCGGCCGACCGTCCCGGCTTCGACGCCTTCGCCGAGGAGTGCCGGCAGACCCTGGAGACGATGCGGCTGCACACCCGCACCCGGGACGAGGTCGACCAGCTGCTGACCGAGCGCCATGGCCCCTCGGCCGGTGCCTGGCAGGGAGTGGACGGCGGCCTGGCCTACGACACCCTCGCCGCGCGCCTCGACCACCCCGTCTACCCGACCTCGCGGGGCCGCTCCGGCCTGGACGAGGACCACCTGCGGTCCTACGCCCCCGAGTTCCACCCGGAATTCCCGCTGCGCTGGCTGGCCGTACCGCGCTCCGCGATGACCGTCGCGGGCGGCACCGCGGCGCTGCCCGGCTGCTGGCCGACGCCGGCCGAGCTGGAGCTGCCGCACCTCGACGACAGCCATCTCGCGCTGCCCGTCCACCCGCTGACGCTCGGCGGCCCGCTGGACGAGGCGCTGCGCGAGACGGGGCTGGAGGGCGAGGCGGTGCTGTCCGGGCGCGCCCTGCTCCGGGCGGTGCCGACCCTGTCGATGCGGACCGTGGCGGTGGACGCCGACCCCCGGCTGCATCTGAAGCTGCCGCTGGCCACCGCGACGCTGGGGCTGCGCAACCGGCGCACCATCAAGCCCCGTACGCTCATCGACGGCGCCGAGGGCCAGCGGCTGCTGGACAAGGTGATCGCCCGCGAACCACGGTTCGCTGAATCGATCCTGCAGGCCGACGAGACGGTCTACGCACACGCCGGCCATGAGCTGCTGGCCGTGCTGTGCCGGCGCTACCCGGCCGGGCTGGACAGCAGCGCCGTGGTGCCGATGGCCGCGCTGCTGGGCCGGGCGCCCGGCGGACGACTGGTGATCGACGAGCTCGCCGACCGCTTCTACGGCGGTGATCCCCTGGCCCTGCTGGACGCCGTGCTCACCCTGCTCTTCGACTGGCAGACCACCCTGTTCGGCTACGGCTTCGGCCTGGAGTCGCATCAGCAGAACATCTCGCTGGTCCTGGACGAGGCGGCGCACGGCGCCCGGCTGCGGCTGCTGTTCAAGGACAACGACGCGCCGCGCATCAACGCCGTACGGCTGCGGGAGACCTTGGGCGAGGACGCCCCGGACCCCGCGGACTTCGCCGATCCGCGGATCTTCGCGGACCACGACCGGCCGGTGCTGGACCTGTTCACCACCATCACCCTCCATCTGTGCGCGGGCTCCTACGCCTTCGGGCTGGCCCGGCACGGACGGGCGCCGCTCGACCGGCTGCTGGGCCTGGTCCGCGACCGGCTCGCCGAGGCCGTCGCACGCCTGGGCACCGCGCCGGGCGGGCCGGGCGCCGCGCTGCGCGCACATGTCCTGGACGCCCCGGAGCTGCCGGTCAAGGCGATGGTCAGCGCGGGCACCCTGCTGTCCAAGGAGCGGTCCGGCGCGGCCGACATCAACAAGCACTACACCACCGGCCCCAACTATCTGCTGCCGACGGGGATGTCCCGATGAGCCCGATGAAAACCGCTACCGCCGCACGGGTCGAACCGCATGCCGTCGAGACGAAGGTCAGCCCCGGGCTCGCCCGCCGCCAGGTGTTCGCCGTGGCCGGCTGCTACTTCGTGGCCTCGTTCGCCGCGCTGGGGCTGCCGCCGTACCTCACCGAGATCCTGCCCGAGCTGGGCGACGGCGCCGCCCGCTGGGCCGGTCTGCTCTACGTCGTGCCCACCATCTTCGGCGCCATCGGCGCGCCGCTGTGGGGGCGGCTCGCGGACCGGTTCGGCCGCAAACGGCTGCTGCTGCGGGCGCAGTTGGGGCTCGCCGCGGCGTTCCTGCTGGCGGGCTGGGCCGACTCGATCGGCACCTTCGCCGCCGCCCTGGTGATCCAGGGCGTACTGGGCGGGACCTTCGCCGCCTCCAACGGCTATCTGGGAGCGGCGCTGGAGGGCCATGCGCTGTCCCGGGCGCTGACGCTGATGCAGGGCAGCGCCCGCGCGGCGCTGGTGTGCGCCCCGATCGTGGTCGGCTCGCTGACGCCGTGGCTCTCGCCGCACCGCCAGTACGCGCTGCTGGCCGTGCTGCCGCTGGCCGCCGCCGTGATGCTGGCGGCGCTGCCGGAGCCGCCGCGGTCCCGGTCCGCGCCGCCGCAGGCCACCACCGCGGAGACCGAGGCGGACGGAACGCCGGTGGTCGAGGCCGCGGCCGAGCCGTCGGGGCGCGCCCCGGCCGCTTCCCTGCGGGCCCTGTACGCGATCGAGTTCGCCTTCGTCTTCTCCACCGTCATCTCCTTCCCGTACCTGATCTCCCTCATCAAGGAGCGGATACCCGGCACCGGACCGATGGTGTCCGGTGTCCTCTTCGCCCTCCCTCACATGTGCTACCTGGTCGCCGCGATCCCGGTGCACTCGCTCTTCCGCAGCCGCCCCCGGACCGGCATAGCGCTCGGCTTCGGCTGTATCGCGCTGGGCCTGGCCGGGCACGGGATCGCCCACTCGCTCACCGCCTTCGTCGCGGTGCGTCTGGTGCTCGGCGCCGGCCTCACCCTGGGCCTGGTGTGTATGTCGGTGCTGGCCGCCGACTGCGCCAAGGGCCGTGCCCCCGGCGGGCTGTTCGGCTCGATCGAATTCTTCTCCAAGGCCGGCGCGGTCGCCGCCGGTGTGGCCGCCGCGGCCGGCAACGACTGGTTCGGCCCCACCGCGCCCGTCCTGACCGGCACCGCGATAGCGCTGGTCACCGTGGTGGCGACCGTCCTCCCCCGCCTTCCCCGTACTCTCCGCACCCGCAGGAGCCTGTGATGCCCTCGCTGACCAATTCGCCCGCCCCCGCCGCGGACTGCGCCGCCCCCGCCGCGCTGCCCACCGCGGACCAGGCCGTCGCGCACACCCTGCTCAACTGCCTGCTGCGGGAGGTGTCCGGACCCGAGCACCAGACCGCCGTCGACCACGGCCGGCTGCTGCTGCGGCTGCCGCGCCGCGGAGTGCTGCTGCGGGTCGCGCTGCGCCGTACCTCGCTGCTCGGCGCGCACCGGTTCACCGGACCGGTGTCCGAGCAGACCGCCGACGGCTGGGCCGAGGTCGGCTGGCGCCGGCTGGCCGAGTACGTGCACGCCGAGCTGTCCCTGCGCACCGGCGTCGACAACGAGGAGTTCCTGGACCAGATCGCCTCCAGCCACCAGGCCGTCTCGGCCGCGCTGGCGGCCCGTACGGAGCAGGACCCGGCCGCCCCGGCAGCCGGTGCGGACGACTGGCAGGCCGCCTACGTCGCCTCCGAGCAGTCGCTGCTCCTGGGCCACCGCTTCCACCCGACCCCCAAGGCCCGCACCGGCGACCCCACCGCCTGGCAGTCCTACGCCCCCGAGACCGGGGCGGTCTTCCCGCTGCTGCTGCTCGCCGTGCGCGAGGAGCTGATCGCCGAGGAGGGCTCCGGCGACGGCGCCACCGCCCCGCTGGACGCGCTGCACGCCGATGTCCCCGACGGCTACCGGCTGCTGCCCGTCCACCCCTGGCAGTACGAGCTGCTGCGCGACCACGCGGGCCTGGCCGAGGCGCTGGAGCACGACGACATCCGCGTCCTGGGCAGCAGCGAGACGCCGTTCGCCGCCACCGCGTCGGTGCGCACGCTCTACGACGGCGACACCTTCCTGAAGTTCAGCCTGAACGTCCGGATCACCAACTGCCTCCGGAAGAACGCCAGTTACGAGCTGTCCGGGGCGGTGGCCCTCACCCGGCTGCTGGCGCCCGCGCTGACCGATCTCGCCACCCGGTTCCCCGGCGCCGCGGTGCTCAGGGAGCCCGCCTACCGCAGCCTCGCGCTGCCCGGCGCGGACGGCCGCCCGGACACCGAGCTGCTGGAGGGCTTCGGCGTCATCGTCCGCGAGGGCCTGTCCCAGCGGCTGCTGCCGGGCACCACCCCGCTGCTGGCGGGCGCGGTCGCCGACGAGTACCCCACCAGCGACGCGCACATCTCCCGCCTCCTGGACGGCGCCGCCCCGCAGGCCGCGCTGGAGTGGTGGGCCGCCTACCTCAACCTGCTGGTGCCGCCGGTGCTCGCCGCCTACTTCGACCACGGCCTGGTGCTGGAGCCGCATCTGCAGAACGTGCTGGTCTGCGTCGACGGCGACGGGATGCCGGCGCAGGTCCTCTTCCGCGACCTGGAGGGCACCAAGCTCGTCCCCGAACACCACGCCGGCCTGCTGGCATCGCTGCCCGAGCAGGTCGCGGCGCCGATGACCTACGACGCCCAGCGCGGCTGGGACCGGGTGGTGTACTGCCTGCTGGTCAACCATGTCGCCGAGATGCTGGCCGCGCTCGCCGATCTGCACCCGGACACCGAGACGGAGCTGTGGGCGCAGGTCCGCCGCACCCTGCAGACCCACGCGGACCGGTACGGCTGCCCGCCGCGGCTGGCCGCCCTGCTGGCCGGCGTCCCGCTGCCCGCCAAGGCCAATCTGCTCACCCGCTGGGAGCGCAAGGCCGACCGTGAGGCCGGCTATGTCCTGCTGCCCTCGCCGCTGGCCGAGGCCGTTCTGTCGGGCGCCGTGCGCACCGACGACACCACCCCCTGGAGCGCCCGATGACCACTCCCGCCCCCGCCCTCACCCCGGGCGTCCGCGACCGCGCCCTGGCCCTCGCGCCCGGGGAACTGCCCGCCTACCTCTACGACCTGACGGCGCTGCGCGCGCATCTGGCCGAAGTCCGGGCCGCGCTGCCCGAGCGCGTCGAGCTGTACTACGCGGCCAAGGCCAACCCGGAGCCGGAGATCCTGGCGGCGCTGCGCCCGTACGTGGACGGCTACGAGGTCTCCTCGGGCGGCGAGCTGGCGCACGTCGGCAAGGCCGTGCCGGACGCGCCGCTCGCCTTCGGCGGACCGGGCAAGACGCCCGCCGAGGTCGCCCAGGCCCTGGAGCTGGGTGTGGAACGCTTCCACGTGGAGAGCGTCTACGAGCTCCACATGCTCGCGAGCCTGGCCGCCCGCCTCGCGCCGCAGCGCCGGATCGCGGTGCTGGCCCGGTTCAACCTCCCGGTCGACGACGGCTCCCTGGACGGCAGTTCGCTCGCCATGGGCGGCCGCCCCACCCCCTTCGGGCTGGACCCCGACCAGGCCGGTGAGGTCGTCACCCTGCTCACGGACAGCACCTACCCGCAGCTCGAACTCCGCGGTATCCACGCCCACCTGGCCAGCGGCCTGGAGGCACCCGAGCAGCTCGCGGTGTCCCAGGCCATCGTGAAGTGGGCCGCCGCCCTGGCCGCACACCACCGGATACCGCTCTCCGAGGTGACCATCGGCGGCGGCATGGCCGTCGACTACGCCGCGCCGGAGCGCCGGTTCGACTGGGCGGCGTACGGCGCCGGCCTGGCGCGGCTCGCCGACGCCCACCCCGGCTTCACCCTGCGCATCGAGCCCGGACGTGCACTGACCGCGTACTGCGGCTGGTACGCCACCGAGGTGCTGGATGTGAAGCACAGCCACGGCGAGGAGTTCGCCGTGGTCCGCGGCGGCACCCACCATCTGCGCACCCCGGCGACCAAGGGCCACGACCAGCCCTGCACGGTCCTGCCGTCCGACGCGCCCTGGCCGCACCCCTGGCCGCGGTCGGCGGCGCAGGGCGACCGGGTCTCCGTCACCGGGCAGCTGTGCACCCCCAAGGACGTCCTCGCCCGCAACGTCCCGGCGCCGGGGCTGCGGGCCGGTGACCGGGTGGTGTTCGGGGTGGCCGGGGCGTACGCCTGGAACATCTCGCACCACGACTTCCTGATGCACCCGCGCCCCGGCTTCCACTTCCTCGGTGCCGGCGGGCCCGCTGCGGCCGGGGAGGTCTGAGTGCTCCGCGCCAACGAGGTCCGGCGCAGACTCGCCGCGGGCGAGGAGGCGTACGGGCTGTTCAGCACGCTGCCCGAGCCCACCATGGTCGAGATGATCGGCTGCGCCGGCTACGACTTCGTCATCCTGGACACCGAGCACACGCTCGTCGACCCACAGCGGCTGGAAAACCTCATCAGGGCCGCCGAGACGAGCGGGCTCACCCCCTTCGTCCGGGTCCCCGAGGCCGATCCCGGCGCGGTGCTGCGCGCCTTGGACGCCGGGGCGATGGGCATCGTCGTCCCGCACGTCCGGGAGCGCGCGGACATCGACGCCACGATCCGCGCCGCCCGCTACGCACCCGAGGGCATGCGCTCCCTCAACGGCGGCCGCGGCCCCGGCTTCGGCCGCATCGACCCGGCCGATTACCTCCGCCGGGCCAACGAGGAGATCATGATCGTGGCGCTCATCGAGGACGCCGAGGGGGTCGAGGCGATCGACGACATCCTCTCCCCCGGCGGCGTCGACCTGGTCCTGCCGGGACCCGGCGATCTCTCCCAGTCCTACGGGGTGCCCTGGCAGGTCCGGCACCCCCGCGTCCGGGAAGCGGTCCAGAGCCTCCGCGGCGCCTGCGCCCGTCACGAGGTGCCCTTCTGCGCCATGTCCACCACGCCGGAGCGCCGCGCCGAGTGGCGCGCCGACGGCGTCCGGGCCTTCGTCGTGGGCGAGGACCGCGATCTGACGGCGCGGGCGCTGCGGGGACACCTGGAGCGGACCGCCGGGCGGAACTGACGGCAACTCCTTCGGCGGTACCCGCACCGGTCCCGGGCGGGTAACTGATGACCGGGTAACCGATCGTCCGAAGGAGCTGAGCGGGACATGGCCCAGAACACGGCATTCATCATCGCGGGAGCGGGGCTGGCCGGCGCGAAGGCCGCGGAGACCCTGCGGGCGGAGGGCTTCGAGGGCCCGGTGGTCCTGCTGGGTGACGAACGCGAGCGTCCCTATGAGCGTCCGCCGCTGTCCAAGGGCTATCTCCTGGGCACCTCCGAGAAGGAGAAGGTGTACGTCCACCCGCCGCAGTGGTACGCCGAACACGACGTCGATCTGCGCACCGGCAATGCCGTCACGGCGCTGGACCCGGCCGCCCACGAGGTGACCCTCGCCGACGGCAGCCGGCTCGGCTACGCCAAGCTGCTGCTGACCACCGGCTCCACCCCCCGCCCGCTGCCGGTGCCCGGCGCCGACCTCGACGGGGTCCACACGCTGCGGCGGCTGGCGGACAGCGACCGCCTCAAGGAGGTCTTCCGCTCCGCGTCCCGGGTCGTGGTGATCGGCGGCGGCTGGATCGGGCTGGAGACCACGGCCGCCGCGCGGGCGGCCGGGGCCGAGGTCACCGTGCTGGAGTCGGCGCCGCTGCCCCTGCTGGGGGTGCTGGGCCCCGAGGTCGCCCGGATCTTCGCCGATCTCCATACCGGGCACGGCGTCGCGCTGCGCTGCGGCACCCAGGTCACGGAGATCACCGGCACGGACGGTGCGGTGGACGGGGTACGGCTGGCCGACGGCACCCGGATCGCGGCCGACGCGGTCATCGTCGGCATCGGCATCACCCCCAACAGCGAGCCGGCCGCCGCGGCCGGGCTCAAGGTCGACAACGGGGTCGTCGTGGACGAGCAGCTGTGCTCCTCCCACCCGGACATCTACGCCGCCGGCGATGTCGCGAGCGCCTACCACCCCCTCCTGGGCAGGCATCTGCGCGTCGAGCACTGGGCCAACGCCCTCCACCAGCCGCAGACCGCCGCCCGGGCCATGCTGGGCCGGGAGGTGCGCTACGACCGGCTGCCGTACTTCTTCACCGACCAGTACGACCTGGGCATGGAGTACACGGGGTACGTCGGGCCGGAGGGGTATGACCGGGTCGTCTTCCGCGGCGACAGGGCCGCCCGTGAGTTCATCGCCTTCTGGCTGTCCGGCGGCCGGGTGCTGGCCGGGATGAATGTGAACGTCTGGGACGTCACCGAGCCGATCCGGGCCCTGGTGGCGAGCGGGCAGGCCGTGGACCCGGAGCGGCTGGCCGACACGGACGTACCGCTGGACGCGCTCGTCCCCTGAGCGGCGGCCGCCGGCCGTTCTCACGGGGCGCGGCCGGCGACTGTGTGGCCGCCGTAACGACGGATGATCACCAGGCGTGACACCCGGTTAACGGGCGATTCCTACCGTGGACGGAGCATCCGACCACGAAGGGGACACCCGTGACCGCACCGGAACCGCCGGCCGAGAGCATCACGCAGGTGCGGACGGCATGCTCGTACTGCGGCGTCGGCTGCGGGATCGTGCTGGACGTGGCGACGGGGCCGGACGGGCGGCGGACGGTCCGCAAGGCGGCCGGGGACAAGGCCCACCCGGCGAACGGCGGGCGGCTGTGCACCAAGGGCGCGACCAGCGCCGAACTGCTCGCCGCGCCGGGGCGGCTGTCGAGTGCCCTGGTGCGCGCGGGCCGCGGTGACGAGCCGACGGCCGAGGCGATGGACACCGCGATCAAGCGGACCGCCGGGCGGCTGCGCGAGATCGTCGACGCGCACGGCCCGGACGCCCTCGCCCTCTACGTCTCCGGGCAGCTGACCCTGGAGGCGCAGTACCTGGCGAACAAGCTCGCCAAGGGCTTCGTCCGCACCCGGCACATCGAGTCCAACTCGCGGCTGTGCATGGCGAGCGCGGGCAGCGGCTACAAGCTGTCGCTGGGCGCGGACGGCCCGCCCGGCTCGTACCAGGACTTCGAGCACGCCGAGGTCTTCTTCGTCATCGGCTCGAACATGGCCGACTGCCATCCCATCCTCTTCCTGCGGATGCGGGAGAGGGTGAAGGCGGGCGCCAAGCTGATCGTCGTCGATCCCCGGCGCACCGCCACCGCCGCCAAGGCAGATCTGTTCCTGCAGATCGCGCCGGGTACGGATCTGGCGCTGCTCAACGGCCTGCTGCAGCTGCTGGTCGAAAACGGCGCCGTCGACAAGGAGTTCATCGCCGAGCACACCGAGGGCTGGGAGGCGATGGCGGACTTCCTGCGGGACTATCCGCCCTCGGTGGTCTCGGAGATCACCGGGATACCGGAGGGGGACCTCCGACGGGCCGCCGAGTGGATCGGTGCGGCGGGGGACTGGATGAGCTGCTGGACCATGGGCCTGAACCAGAGCACCCACGGCACCTGGAACACCAACGCCCTGATCAACCTGCATCTGGCGACCGGCGCCATCTGCCGCCCCGGCAGCGGCCCCTTCTCGCTCACCGGCCAGCCCAATGCGATGGGCGGCCGCGAGATGGGCTACATGGGCCCGGGGCTGCCCGGCCAGCGCTCGACGCTGGTGCCCGGCGACCGGGCCTTCGTCGAAGAGCTGTGGGGCCTTGCGCCGGGGACGCTGCGGGCCGGCGAAGGGGGCCGGGGGACCGTCGAGATGTTCCGGCGGATGGCGGACGGGGACATCAAGGCGTGCTGGGTCATCTGCACCAACCCCGTCGCCTCGGTCGCCAACCGCAGGACGGTCATCGAGGGGCTGGAGGCGGCCGAGTTCGTCGTCTCGCAGGACGTCTTCGCGGAGACCGAGACCCACGCCTACGCCGATGTGGTGCTGCCGGCCGCCATGTGGGCCGAGTCAGAGGGCGTGATGGTCAATTCGGAGCGCAATCTGACGCTGGTGCGGCAGGCCGTAGATCCTCCCGGCGAGGCCTGGCCGGACTGGCGGATCATCGCCCGGATCGCCTGCGAGATGGGCTACGAGGACGCCTTCTCGTACGAGAGCGCGGAGGAGATATTCGAGGAGATCAAGCGCGCCTGGAATCCGCACACCGGCTACGACCTGCGCGGGGTGAGCTATGAGCGGCTGCGGCACGCCCCCGTGCAGTGGCCCAGCGCATCCGCCGACGGCCCCAACCGCAACCCGGTGCGCTACCTCAACGACGGCAGCAGCCAGACCCTGCGGGAACGGCCGGACGGCACCCGTCCCCGGCTGTCCTTCCCCACCGCCAGTGGCCGGGCCGCCTTCTTCGCCCGTCCGCACCTCCCGGCGGCCGAGCTGCCGGACGACGACTTCCCGTATGTGCTGAACACCGGGCGGCTGCCGCACCAGTGGCACACCCTGACCAAGACCGGCAAGGTCGCCCAGCTGAACAAGCTCAACCCCGGCCCCTTCGTGGAGCTCCATCCGGACGACGCCCGGACACTGGGCATCGTCGAGGGCGACCCCGTCGAGGTCGCCTCGCGGCGCGGCCGGGCGGTGCTGCCCGCCGTGCCGACCGACCGGGTACGGCCCGGGAACTGCTTTGCACCGTTCCACTGGAACGACCTGTTCGGCGAATACCTCAGCGTCAATGCGGTGACCCATGACGCGGTCGACCCGGTCTCCTTCCAGCCCGAGTTCAAGGCGTGCGCGGTGTCGTTGGCCAGGGTGGCGGGCGAGACGGGGCACGGGCCGGGAGGGGCGGGTACGGCGCGTACGGACGGCGCGGACGCGGCCGGTGCAGGCCGGGACTCGGATACGGGCCGAGGTTCCCGTCGGGGGCCGGACGCCGGTACGGGCCGGGGCTCCCTCACCAACCAGGGCTCCCTTACGGGCCTGGACTCCCGTAAGGGCCCGGACTCCCGTAAGGGCCCGGACTCCCGTAAGGGCCAGGGTCCCGACACCCAGGGGGCGGTGGCGGTCCTGGCCGACGTGTTCCGGCTCGGCGGCAGTGCCCCGCCGGTGCTGGCCCACCACGAACGCCGCTATCTGTCCGGCTTCCTCGCCGGGCTGGGCTCCGGCACCGCCGCCGGCACACCCGTCCTGCCCTCCCACGCCCCCTTCGCTCCGGAGCACGCGCTCTGGGTCAACGGCGTGCTGGCCGGGACGTTCTCGCGGGCGCCGGCCCCCCTGCCGGTGCCTGCGGCGAGCCCGGCGGACACCGCGGAAGGCGCCGATGCCCCACCCGCCCGCCGTACGGTCCTGGTCCTGTACGCCTCGCAGACCGGCAACGCGGAAGAGGCCGCCGCCGACACGGCCCGGCGGCTGCGCGGCAGCGGGCGGGAGGCGACGCTGCAGAGCATGGCCGACAGCGCACCCGCCGCCCTGCCCCGCGGCGCCGATCTGCTGCTGGTCACCAGCACCTTCGGCGACGGCGACGCCCCCGACAACGGGGCGGGCTTCTGGGAGACCCTGAACGCGCCGGACGGCCCGCGGCTGGACGGTGTGCGCTACTCCGTCCTCGCGCTGGGCGATTCCTCTTACGACGACTTCTGCGGCCACGGCCGCCGCCTCGACGCCCGGCTCGCCGAGCTGGGCGCGAAGCGGCTGGCGCCGCGCACGGACTGCGAACCGGACTACGAGCAGCCGGCGGAGCGGTGGCTCGACCAGGTCCTCACGGCTCTGGAGTCCGGCACGGAGCCGGGCGCACAGGCGGACGCACAGACGGGCGTACAGGCAGGCGTACAGGCGGACACCGGCACCGCCGGATCCCCGGCCCCCGCCCTTCCCACCCCGGAGGCCACCCCGGCCCCCGCTGCCCCGGCTCCCGCCGCCCCGGCCCCTGCCCGCCCTTCCAAGGCCGCGCCCGCCACCGTCCGCCTCGTCGGCAATCAGCTGCTCAGCCGCCCCGGGGCCGCCAAGGAGGTACGGCAGTTCACCTTCGACACCCGCGACGGCGAAGGGCCGCCCCTGGGCTACGAGGCCGGCGACGCGCTCGGCGTGCTGCCGCGGAACTGTCCGGACCTCGTCGCGGAGTGGCTGGCCGTCACCGGCCTCGATCCCGCTGCCGCCGTCGACCTCGCGGGCCTCGGCACACTGCCGCTGGGCGAGGCCCTGCACCGCCATCTCGACATCGCCCGGATCACCCCCGGGCTGCTCCGGCTGATCGCCGAACGCACCGGTGACCGGGTCCTGAAGAAGCTGCTGCGGCCGGACAACAAGGGCGAGCTGGCCCAGTGGGCCTGGAGCCGGCAGGCCGTCGACGTGCTCGCCGAACACCCGGTGCGGGCCGGTGCGGCGGAGTGGGCGGGCGTCCTCACCCGCCTGCGGCCGCGGCTGTACTCCATCTCGTCGAGCCCGCTGACCGATCCCGCCCTGGTCCGGCTGACGGTCTCCGTGGTCCGCTACGAAAACCGTCAGGGCCGCCCGCGCAAGGGCGTCGCCTCCACCTTCCTGGCCGATGCCGAGTCCGGGTGCCCGGTGCCGGCGTTCGTCCAGCGTGCCGCCCACTTCCGGCCGCCGGCCGATCCGGCCACCCCGATGGTGATGGTGGGACCCGGCACCGGCATCGCGCCCTTCCTCGGTTTCCTCGACGAGCGGCGGGCCCGCGGCCACCGCGCCCCCAACTGGCTCTTCTTCGGCGAGCAGCGCCGGGCCACGGACTTCTACCATGAGGACACTCTGGGCCGGCTGCGCCGTGACGGGCTGCTCACCCGGCTGGACACCGCCTTCTCCCGGGACCAGCGCGCCAAGGTCTACGTCCAGGACCGGATGCGCGAACACGGCGCCCAGCTGTGGTCCTGGCTCCAGGACGGCGCCCATTTCTATGTGTGCGGCGATGCGTCCCGGATGGCCAAGGACGTCGACCGTGCGCTGCGGGACATCGCCGTCACCCACGGCGGTCTGGCGAAGGAGGCGGCAGCCGGCTACGTCAAGCAGCTCGCGGCGGAGAAGCGCTATCTCCGCGACGTGTACTGAGGACTCCGCGGGCCGGCCGGCCCAGGGCGCACGCCTTCGCCGTCATCACCTGCATGAACCACTTCATCACCGCGTGAAGAACCGAGCGTTTCACGGATGCACCCGCGGGACTTTCCCGAACGGGCCGCCCGGAGGCATCGGACGGACGATGGGGAGGAAGGAGAACTCCATGACCTTGACGACCGTCCATGCCATGACCACCGAACCGCCGCCCGAGGGGCCCGGTCCCGTGCCCAGTGACCCGCACCCGGTGCCGCACGACCCGGTGCCGCACGACCCGGGGCCGGCCGAGCCGGAACCGGAGGAGCCCGGCCCTGCCCCGGAGGAGCCGCCCGGCGCGGAGCCGGGCGACCACCCGGCGCCCGAGCCGCCCGACTGAGTGGGTACGACACCGGTTGCACGCCACCACAGGGAGATGAGCATGCACGGTACGGAGAACTCGGCAGGGGCGGGGACGAGCGGGGAACCAGCAGCGCCGGGGCCCCTCGACGCCGCCGAGCTGCACCGTCTCGACGCCCACTGGCGGGCCGCCAACTATCTGTCCGCCGGACAGATCTATCTGATGGCCAATCCGCTGCTGACGGCACCGCTGCGACCCGAGCACATCAAGCCCCGGCTGCTGGGCCACTGGGGCACCTCGCCCGGCCTGAACCTGGTGCACACCCACCTCAACCGTGTCATCAAGGCCCGGGGGCTGGACGCCCTGTGCGTGTGGGGGCCGGGGCACGGCGGCCCGGCCGTGCTGGCCAACTCCTGGCTGGACGGCACGTACTCCGAGACGTACCCCGATGTCACCCGGGACGGCGAGGGGATGGCCCGGCTCTTCCGGCAGTTCTCGTTCCCCGGCGGGGTGCCCAGCCATGTCGCCCCGGAGACCCCGGGATCGATCCATGAGGGCGGTGAGCTGGGCTACTCCCTCACCCACGCCTACGGCGCCGCGTTCGACAACCCGGAGCTGTTCGTCGCCTGTGTGGTCGGTGACGGCGAGGCGGAGACCGGGCCGCTCGCGGCGTCCTGGCACGCCACGAAGTTCCTGGACCCGGTGCACGACGGCGCGGTGCTGCCCGTGCTGCACCTCAACGGCTACAAGATCGCCAACCCGGCGGTGCTCGCCCGGATCCCGCGGGACGAGCTGGACGCCCTGCTGCGCGGCTACGGTCACGAGCCGGTCCATGTCACCGGCGACGACCCGGCGACGGTCCATCAGGCGCTGGCCGCCGCCATGGACACCGCCCTGGACCGGATCGCGGACATTCAGCGCCGGGCCCGCACCGAGGGTGTGACGGAACGGCCCCGCTGGCCCATGATCGTGCTGCGGACCCCCAAGGGCTGGACCGGTCCGCACGAGGTCGACGGGCAGCCGGTCGAAGGGACCTGGCGCGCCCACCAGGTACCGCTGCCCGGCGTACGCGACGACGCGGGGCATCTGCGGCAGTTGGAGGAGTGGCTGCGTTCGTACCGTCCGCAGGAGCTGTTCGACGACGAGGGCCGGCCGCGGCCCGACGTGCTCGCCGGTGTGCCCGAGGGGACGCGCCGGCTGGGCGCCTCACCGCACGCCAACGGCGGTCTGCTGCTGCGCGATCTGCCCGTTCCGCCGCTGGAGCGGTATGCGGTGGAGATCGGCAGGCGCGGCAGCACACTGCACGAGCCGACCCGGGTGCTGGGCGGGCTGCTGGCAGCGGTCATGGAGGCCACCGCCGAGCGCCGCGACTTCCGTGTCGTGGGCCCCGACGAGACCGCGTCGAACCGCCTCGAAGCGCTTTACGACACCACCGGCAAGGCCTGGCAGGCCACCACACTCGACACCGACGAGCACCTTGCGCACGACGGCCGGGTCATGGAGGTGCTCTCCGAGCATCTGTGCCAGGGCTGGCTGGAGGGCTATCTGCTCACCGGCCGGCACGGGCTCTTCTCCAGCTACGAGGCCTTCGCGCACATCGTCGACTCCATGGTCAACCAGCACATCAAATGGCTGCGGACCGCGCGCCGGCTGCCCTGGCGGCGCCCCATCGCCTCCCTGAACTACCTGTTGACCTCCCATGTCTGGCGGCAGGACCACAACGGCTTCTCGCACCAGGACCCCGGCTTCGTCGACCACATCCTCAACAAGAGCCCGGAGGTGGTCCGGGTCTATCTGCCGCCGGACGCCAACACCCTGCTCGCGGTGGCCGATCATGCGCTGCGCAGCCGCGACTACGTCAATGTGATCGTGGCCGGCAAACAGCCGGGCTTCGACTGGCTCGGCCTGGACGAGGCCCGCGCCCACTGCGCGCGGGGCGCCGGTGCCTGGGAGTGGGCGGGCACCGAGGACGGCACCCCTCCCCAAGCTCTCGGCTCCGCTCGAACAGGGGAGACCCCCACGCCCGATGTGGTGCTGGCCTGTGCCGGCGACGTGCCCACCCAGGAGACCCTGGCGGCGGCGAGTCTGCTGCGCCGGCATCTGCCCGAGCTGACGGTGCGGGTGGTCAATGTCGTCGACATGGCCCGGCTGCTGCCGTCCGGAGAGCACCCGCACGGCATGCCCGACCCCGAGTACGACGCCCTGTTCACCCGCGACAGGCCGGTCGTCTTCGCCTACCACGGCTACCCGTGGCTCATCCACCGGCTCTGCTACCGCCGCGCCGGCCACGCGAATCTGCATGTCCGCGGCTATCGGGAGGAGGGCACCACGACCACGCCCTTCGACATGGTCGTGCGCAACGATCTCGACCGGTACCGGCTGGTGATGGATGTGATCGACCGGGTCCCTGGCCTCGGGGTGCGCGCCGTCGCACTCCGGCAGGCGATGGCGGACGTCCGTACCCGTCACCACGCCTGGATCCGGGAACACGGCACCGATCTGCCGGAGGTCGCCGACTGGACCTGGGCGGACTGACGGCAACCGATGACGGGGAGGCCCCGCTTGTCCCGGCACGCTGAGACCGCGCACCACTCCACCGGCCGACCGGACCGGGAGGAGGACAAGGACAACCAGGAGGACCAGAAGGACCAGAAGGACCAGGAGGACAGCCGGACCGCGGTCACCGTCTTCGTGGCGCTCGGCGCCAATCTGGTGATCGCCCTCGCCAAGCTGCTCGGCGGGCTGTTCGCGGGCTCCCCCGCGCTGCTCTCCGAGGCCGCCCACTCGGTGGCCGACAGCCTCAACGAGATCTTTCTGCTGGCCTCGCTCAAGCGCAGCACGCGCGCGCCCGACAGCAAACACCCCTTCGGCTACGGCAAGGAGCGGTACTTCTGGTCCCTGCTGGCCGCCGTCGGCATCTTCGTCATGGGCGGCTGCTTCTCCGTCTTCCAGGGCATCGAGGCACTGCGCTCGGACAGCTCGGAGAGCCATACGGGCTATGTCGTCGGCCTCGTCGTGCTGGCGGTCGCGCTGGTCGCCGAGGGCTCCTCGCTGGTCCGCGCCGTGCTGCAGGTGGCCGGCCAGGCGCGGCGGACCGGCCGGAGCGTCCGGGAGGCGATCCGCTCGGCCGACGACCCCGCGTTGCGGACGGTGCTGGCCGAGGACTCGACGGCCTGTTTCGGTGTAGTGCTCGCCATGGCCGGCCTGGGACTGCACATGATCACCGGAGAGGTCCGGTGGGAGGCCTGGGCGTCCATGCTCATCGGTGCGCTGCTGGTGTTCGTCGCCTACCGGCTCGCCAAGGAGTCACGCGGCCAGATCATCGGCGAGGCCGCCGACCCGGCCCTGCGCCGGGCCCTTGTGGAGTTCCTGACGCAGCAGCCGGAGATCGACACCGTGACCACTCTGCTGTCGATGCGGCTGGGGACCCGGTCGACGCTGGTCGCGGCCCGTGTCGATCTCGTCGGCGGCCTGGACAGCGAGGAGGTCGAGGAGGTCCTGGTACGACTGAAGCGGACCATCCGCGAGCGATGGCCGCTCGCCGACCAGGTCTTCCTGGACGTCACGGACGCCTCGCCCGGCGACCGGGAACGCGCCCGGCAGGAGCGGCGGCGGCTGGACCGGGCGGTGGACGACGGGTCCGGGCGGGATGGCCCGTCCGGGCAAGACGGCAAGTCCGGGCAGGACGGGGCGGCGCGGGAGGGGTGAGGCGCGCGGTCGGGGCGGGAGGGGGTACGCGCTGCGCCGGTCCCCTCCCGTCTCGCCGAGTGGCCCCGGCCGTCGCAGAGTGGGGACGTACGCCGGGCAGCCGGACCGTGGGGAGCACGTCGCAGGATCGGCGTTCGTGGGAGCACTCCGCATGATCACTGTTTGGGGGAGCGCTTCGCATGGTCGGCGCAGGACCGGCAAGAAGACCGGCATGCCGCACGGAGCGAGCGTGCGGCGCCCGGCCGCCGAGGAGCGACGCGTGAGGAGCACATGACGGTGCGACAGCCACCAGGACCGCCGGGGCCCACCCATCCCGATCCGGTGCCGCCCACACCGGGCCCGGGACCCGGCCCGCCGGGACCCACGCCGGGCCCGGCGCCCGGACCGGTCCCCGCCCCGGGGCCCGATCCGGTGCCCCCGCCGGTGCCGGCACCCGAACCGGACCCGGTCCCGCCGCACCCCGCGCCACCGACACCGGGACCGGAGCCGGGCCCCGCGCCCGGTCCCGTTCCCGCGCCGGGCACCGGCACAAAGACCTGACGAGGCGCTACCGGCATTCCCGTACGGGATCGTTAGGCTCGGCAGGTGGGCCATTCCGAGGAGCGCGCCGAAGGCGCGGGACCGTTCACCACCCGGCTGACCTGGCGCCTCGCCGCAGGCGACACCGCCATCTGGGAGTCGCGGGCGGCCCGTAAACGCGGGACGCTGGCGGTGCGGCCCGCCGGGGCCACCCGCACCAGCCCGCGGCGCGCCGACGCCCCGGCACTGGTCCGGCTGCGCAGGCTCAACAACATCGCCGCGGTCTCCTTCCTTCTCGGCGGGGCGCTGTTCGCGCTCGGTGCGGTGCTCGCCCAGTTCAGCTCCAGGCGGCCGACCGTCACCGCCACCATCTACTTCGTCGGTGGCGCGTTCTTCACCCTCGGCGGCTATGCCTCACTCGTCCAGGCCATCAACGCCCCGCGCCGGGAGAGTGCGGCGGGTGCGCTGACCACGCACCGCTTCCGCTGGTGGAGCTACGAACCGGGCCGGATCGACTGGCTGACCACCTTCCTGCTGTTCGCCGGGACGCTGGTGTTCGGCGTCAATCTGCTGGATTCGTTCCTGCAGGGGCTCACGGCCCGGCAGATGAACCGGCTGGTCTGGGCGCCCGACATGATCGGCTGCCTGCTGTTCCTGATTTCCGGGCAGCTGGCGGTCGTCGAGATCTGTCATCGCCTGCTGTGCCTGCACCGGCGCAGTCTCGGCTGGTGGATCGTCGCGGTCAATCAGTTCGGCTCCGTGCTCTTCATGGTGTCCGCGGTGGCCGCTTTCACCCGGCCGGAGACCGACAGCCTGGTCAGCGTCGGTATCGCCAATGGGGGGACCCTCACGGGGGCGCTGTGCTTCGCGGTGGCCGGGGTGCTCCAGGCCTTCGAAAGTCCCTGACATGCGGCTGGCCGGTACCTGTGTCAACGTGGATTTGCTGTATCGACGGTCGGCAGGTCCGGTTTGGACGGCCAGGTTTCTCAAGTGAAGGAGTGACCCATGGCCACTCAGAAGCACAGTGTGAGCGGATGGACAGCGTTCGCCGCAGTTCTGATGATCTTCGGTGGCCTCATGGCCTTCCTGGAGGGCATCTCCGCCATCGCGCAGGACCGCCTCTTCGTCACCACGCGGAACTACGTGTTCTCGTTCAGCCTCACGGGCTGGGGCTGGATCCACCTCATCCTGGGCATCGTCATCTTCCTCGCGGGTGTCGCCCTGCTCGCCACCGGGGCGATGTGGGCGCGGGTGATCGGTATCATCCTGGCGGGCCTCGGCGCGATGGCGAACTTCCTGTGGATCCCCCACTACCCGTTCTGGGCCATCGTGCTGGTCGCCATCGACATCTTCATCATGTGGGCGCTGTGTAGGGACGACCACCATCACTCGGCGGCCGCCCGGTGACCTGAACCACCGAGATCCGGCCCCGGCCATGACCTCCGTACCCACCCCGCAGGAACGCGCGGAACAGGGCAGGGCACTTCGCTCCGAAGTGCCCCGCTCGTGTCATGCGGAGTTCAGCGCCCCGGCTTCCCGCGCCGATCCGGTGGACATCATCGAACGGCAGTCGGCCCTGCGGGTACCGGAGTTGGTGCCCCTGCGCTACGGGCGGATGCTGGAGTCGCCCTTCCGCTTCTACCGCGGCGCCGCCGCCATCATGGCGGCCGACCTGGCCACGACGCCGTCCACGGGGCTGCGGACCCAGCTGTGCGGGGACGCCCATCTGCTGAATTTCCGGCTGCTGGCCTCCCCCGAACGCCATCTGATGTTCGACATCAACGACTTCGACGAGACCTTGCCCGGCCCGTGGGAGTGGGACGTCAAGCGCCTGGCGGCCAGCCTCGCCATCGCGGGACGCGGGAACGGCTTCCCCGAGAAGGTGCGGACCGCCATCGTCCGGGCGGCCGGCGCGTCCTACCGCGAGCAGATGCGCCGTTACGCGGAGATGCGCACCCTGGAGGTCTGGTACGCCCATGCCGACATGGCCGATGTGGAGGCCGAGGAAGCGCATGAGCTGAGCGGCAGGGGCCGGGCGGGGCTGGCCCACACGATCGCGGAGGCCCGTACGCACGACACCGTGCAGGCGTATCGCAAGCTGACCCGGAGGAGCGGCGACCGGGTGCGGATCGCCGCCGACCCGCCGTTGATCGTGCCGCTGGACGATCTGCTGCCGGACGCCGAACGTGACCAGCTGACGGACCAGATCCGCGGGCTGGTCCAGGACTACGGCCGCACCCTGCGTTCGGATCATCGCCGGCTGCTGGAGCAGTACCGGGTCGTCGACGTGGCGCGCAAGGTCGTCGGGGTCGGCAGTGTGGGCACCCGCTGCTGGATCGTGCTGCTGCTCGGCAAGGACACGGACGACCCGCTGCTGCTGCAGGCCAAGGAGGCCGACGATTCCGCACTCGCCGCCTACGCCGGACCGAGCCTCTACACCCACCAGGGCGAACGCGTCGCGGCCGGCCAGCGGCTGATGCAGGCCGCCGGCGACATCTTCCTCGGCTGGGCGCGGACCACCGGCATCGACGGCCGCCAACGCGACTTCTATGTACGCCAGTTGCGTGACTGGAAGGGCATCATGCCGACGGATGCGATGGCGCCGACGGGTATGCGGCGGTTCGCCGTACGCTGCGGGGCCACCCTGGCCCGCGCGCACGCCAGGTCCGGCGACCGGATCGCGATCGGCGCCTATCTCGGCAGCGGCACGGTCTTCGAGGAGGCCCTGGCGCGGTTCGCGGAGCGCTACGCGGACCGCAATGAACTCGATCACCAGGCGCTCGCCGAGGCGGTCCGGAGCGGCCGGGTCGCGGCCGCGTCCTCCTGAGCGGGCCGGCAGCCGGGCGGCGGGAGGCGGCCGGGGCGGCGGGAGGTGTCCGAGCGCGGCGCCGCGGGCCGGGCCGAGCCGGGCCCCACCGGATGGGCGCACCCCGATTCGTCCGGGATGTACCCTCCGTCCGCCCCGCCTAGCATGGTGCCGAATGGCTCCGATGAAGGCGGCCCCCATGCGCCCCACGGCGAAGTTCTCCATCAGCTTCGGCCTGGTCACGATCCCGGTCGCCGCGTACAACGCCACGGACAGCTCCACGTCGGTCAGCTTTGTGCGGATCCACACGGCGGACGGCGGCCGGGTGCGCAATCAGCCCGTCTGCTCGCTCGAAGGCACCGAGATCACCCCGGACGAGATCGGCCGCGGCTACAAACCCGACGGCGGCGACACCGTCGTACCGCTGAGCGACGACGATCTGGACGCGCTGCCGCTGCCCACCGCGAAGACGCTGACGATCCTGGCCTTCGTCGCCGGCGGCGACATCGACCCGCTGCAGATGGGCAAGGGGTACTACCTCGGCATCGACAGCCCCGCCGCGGCCAAGCCCTACGCCCTGCTGCGCGAGGCGATGGAGCGGCATCAGCGCGTCGGGCTCGGCAAGATCGCCCTGCACGGGCGGGAGACGCTGGCCATGATCCGCCCGGTGGAGGACGTGCTGGTCATGCAGGTACTGCTGTGGCCGCACCAGATCCGCTCGCTGGACGGGGTGCTGCCCGAACGGCAGGCGGAGGTCGCCCCGGCCGAGGTGGCGGCCGCCGAGACGCTGATGGATTCCTTCGGCGAACTGTCCGAGGACGATGTGCACGATCACTACCGTGAAGCGCTCGAAGAGATCGTGGCGGCGAAGCTGGCGCATCGCGAACCGGAGTTCCCGGCCGGCGAGGAGCAGCCGGCCGGGCAGGTGGTGGACCTGATGGCGGCCCTTCAGGACAGCGTCCGCGCGGCCAGGAAGTCCCGCGGTGAGGACGAGGGCGAGGGCGCCGGGGGCTCGTCGGGCGGCGGCGCCGGATCGGGCCGCACCACGAAGAAGGACACCACGCAGAAGGGCACGACGAAGAAGACCGCGGCGGAGAAGACGGCAGAGAAGAAGGCAGAGAAGAAGGAGGCAGCGACGAAGACAGCGACGAAGAGGTCCGCTGCCACCAAGAGCTCCGCGACCAAGGCCGCCGCCAAGAAGACCGCTGCCAAGAAGGCAGCCCCGGCGAAGGAGAGCGTGAGCGGCAGCGGACGGCGGGCCGGCTGAGCCCCGCCCGTGACCCGGGACCACCGGCCGCCCCCCGCAGCGCACATAAGGCGCCCGCCCCGGGGTACGCGCTCACCCAACAGGCCTTTCCGGCCGGACAGTTAGGGAGGCTGATGCCATGGGTATCGGCGGGTGCATCGTTCTGCTCGCGGTGGGGGCCATCCTCACGTTCGCGGTGGACTGGCACATAGCGGGGATCAACGTCGACCTGGTGGGAATCATCATGATGATCGTCGGTGTCATCGGCATCGCCACCTATGTGAGCATCCTGAAGCGGCGGCGTACCCAGCCGCCGTCCCCCGGCGCACCCGTCGTCGACGTCGAGGACAACCGCTACTACAGGTAGCCGCTGACGGAGGGTCGCTTCACCGCCGCCGGTACGGCCCTTAGCCGCTATGGCCCTCGCCGGTACGGCCCTTAGCCGCTATGGCCCTCGCCGGTACGGCACTTCCCGGCACGGTCCTCAACCGCAGGAGGTCTTCCCCTTCGGCAGGGTGCCGTTCAGCAGGAAGTCGTCCACACGGCGCTGCACGCAGGGGTCGCCGGTGGTGTAGGCGGCGTGTCCCTCCCCGCGGAAGGTCAGCACGGTGCTGGAATTGCCCAGCTCACGGGCCATGTTGAAGGCACCTTGGTAGGGGGTCGCCGGATCGTTGGTGGTCGCGACGAGCAGAATCGGCGGCGCGTCGGGCGCCGCGACGTCCCGGGAGGCGTCGTCGCCCGCAACGGGCCAGGAGTAACAGTCCAGCAAGGTCGGGGCGATGTCCGGGCCGAAGAGCGGGGAAGCCTTGGTGAGTTCGCGCTCCGCGCGGGGGTAGTCGCGTTCGCCGTAGCGTTCCGAGGTGTCCCGGCAGGAGATCGCTCGCAGGGCCAGCTGGTCCTGCGACGGTAGGTCGTCCTGGCCGACCCGCCGTGCCGGGGCGCTGCCGGCACGGGCGGCGCTGCTGCCCCCCGCGTCGCTCAGGCGGAGAATCCCCGAGGCGTCTCCGGTCCGCAGCTGCGACAGGGCCTGCCGCAGTGCCGGCCAGTCGCTCCTGCTGTACAGCGCCTCACGCAAGGCGTACACATAGGTGGTCTCATCCACCGTCTCCCCCTTCGCCTTCATCGGCTGATCACTCAGCTCCCGGTACCATGAACGCAGTTGATCCTGCGCCTTGTGCTCATCGGTGCCCAGCGCGCAGTCCGGCCGGTGGGTGCAGTCGGCGGCGAAGTCGTCCAGCGCCCGCTGGAAGCCCCGCGCCTGGGACAGCGCGGTCTGCCACTGGTTCTTGGTCGGGTCCTCGACGCTGTCCAGGACCATCCGGCCGACCTTGTGCGGGAACTCGTGGGCGTAGACCGCCCCGAGCCTGGTGCCGTACGAGAACCCCAGGTAGTTGAGCTTGTCGTCGTGGACCGCGGCGCGCAGGACGTCCATGTCCCGGGCGACATCAGGCGTGCCGACCCAGCGCAGCAGCTCACCGGAGTAGCGGCCGCAGGCCTCGTTGATGCGCTTCTCCTTCGCGGCGAGGCTGTCGTCGGCGCCCTTGCCGGGTGGCGCGAGCTTGCTGCCGCAGGAGACCGGGTCGGTGTGGCCGGTGCCGCGCGGATCGAAGCTCACGAGGTCGTAGCGCTGCCCCAGCCGGGCGAAGGCGCTGCCGCTGTCGGTGAGGTAGTTGACGCCGGAAGCACCCGGTCCACCGGGGTTGAGCACCAGGGAGCCGATCCGTTTGCCGGGCCCGGTCGCCTTCAGCCGGATCAGCTGGACCTGCATGGTGTTCCGTTCGGGGTTGCGGTAGTCCCGTGGGACCTCCAGCCGGGCGCACTCCAGACGCCCCCGGTAGCCGGGCGGCTGACCGGTGCCGTCGCTTCCCGCGCCGTTCCGCAGATCCTTGCCGCAGGGTTCCCAGGACAGTTTCTGCTGGTAGAAGGACGTCAGATCCGGACCATCGGCTGCCGCAGCGGCCGGGGTTCCCACGAACCCGGCGAGCAGCGCCGCCACCGCGGCCACCGCAGCCACCACCGACGGGCGCGCCGACGCCCGGCGGCGGCGAACACACCACGCTCCCCCTACTCCCATTCGAGGCGGCGCACGGCGTGTTCCCGGCATAGTCCGAGCGTAGGTCGGTTGCCCGGTGCCCGCACACCTGCCGTGACGCCGCTGCCGCCGTGCGCCGTGCCCGCGTGCGCCTCGCCACCCAGCAGGACCGGACGCCTCCTCAGGGTGACCGCACAGCGTCTTTCGGGCCGCTCGAGATGCGCCGATCAGGACACCGATCACTCTGGAAACAGGGCAGAACCGTGCCGCACCGTGGCGGCGGCCCCTGCACGAACGCCGATTCGCCGCAAGTCCGGGAAGGGTGACGCACCCATGAATGACACATCCAAGGTCCTGCTGGCCGCCGCACTTGCCGGCGGCTATGTGCTGGGCCGTACGAAGAAGGGCCGGTTCGCGCTCACGGTGGCGTCCTATATCGCCGGACGGCAATTCGGCCTTGAACCGCGCCAGCTCGTGGCCCAGGGGATCCGCAAGCTCGGCGAGATTCCCCAGGTCGCGGAGCTGGGCGACCAACTGCGCGGGGAAGTCATGGACGCCGGCCGGAAGGCCTTGACGACGGCCGCCAACCGCCGTCTGACGACGCTCGCCGACACCCTCCACGACCGGTCCCTCAAGCTCGATGGCCTCGGACTGGAGCCGGAGGAGGAAGAGGAGGAGCCAGAGGAGGGAGACGAGGGGGAGTACGCGTACGAGGAGGACGAGGAGGGCGAGGAGCCCGAGGACGAGTACGAGGAGGACGAATACGAGGAAGAGGAGGAGCCGGAGGAGGAAGAACCGGAGGACGAGTACGAGGACGAAGAAGAAGCGGAAGAAGAGGAGCCGGAGGAAGAACCCGAGGAGCGCCCGTCCCGGCGCACCCCGCGGGCCGCTGCGAAGCCGGAACCGAAGCCGCGCAAGCGTGCGCCGGAGGCGGAACGGGGCGCCCCGGCGAAGAAGGGCGCACAGCGGCCGCCGGCCAAGAAGTCCGCCGCCAAGCCCGCGGCGAAGAAGACGGCCGCGAAGAAGTCGGCACCTGCGAAGAAAACCGCAGCCAGGAAGACGGCGGCGAAGAAGACCGCCGGGAAGGCTCCGGCCAAGAAGGCGGCTCCGGCCAAGCAAGCCGCGGCACAGAAGACCGCGGCGAAGAAGACGACAGCCAAGAAAACCGCAGCGAAGAAAACCGCCGCGAAGAAAACGGCGCCCGCCAAGAAAGCCACTGCGAAGAAGACCGCCGCAGGGAAGAAGGCGGCCCCTGCTGCGAAGAAGACCGCCAAGAAGACATCATCGCGCACCGAGCGCCGGAGGTAACCGGTCATGGCCAAGACGGGACAGGACAACGCGGACTCGGGACTCGATCGACTGCGCAGCGAACTCGGCGGCTATGCCACGAAATGGGTGGGGAACCTGGCCGAGAAGGCCGGCGACAAACTGATGGATGTGACAGGCCAGCTCACCGATGTCGCCGAGAACGGAGGCTCACTGTCCAAGATCGCGGGCAATCTCCTCGGCGGCGACTCCCCCGTCAAAGCCGCCGTGAAGGGGACGGCGGAGAACGTCAAGGACACCGTGATGGACAAGGCCAAGGGCCTGTTCGGCGGCAAGAAACGCAAATCGGGGGACAAGAAGGTCACCAATATCATCGAAGTCCTGGATATCGGGGTGCCCCTGCGCACCGCCTACGACCACTGGACGCAGTACGAGAAGTTCAGCGGCTTCACCAAGGGTGTCCGTAATGTCTCGCTGCACGACGAGATGACGAGTGACTGGAAGGCCAAGGTCGGCCCGTCCACCCGTGGGTGGAAGGCGACCGTTCAGGAGCAGGTTCCTGACGAACGCATCGTCTGGACGTCCGAAGGCGCCAAGGGATCGACCCGCGGTGCCGTCAGTTTTCACGAGATGGCACCCAATCTGACCCGCATCGTGCTGGTCGTCGAGTACTACGCCTCGGGATTCTTCGAGAAGACCGGCAATGTCTGGCGGGTCCAGGGACGCCGGCTGCGGCTGGACTTCAAGCATTTCCAGCGCTACGTCACCCTCACCGATGAGGAGCCCGAGGGCTGGCGCGGGGAAATCCGCGACGGCGAGGTCGTACGGACCCACGAAGAGGCCATCGAGGAAGAAGAGGCCGAGGGCGAAGAGACCGGAGACGAAGAAGCCGAGGGCTACGAAGGCGAGGACGGCGAAGAGGAGTACGCGTACGAGGACGAAGACGCCGCCGACGAAGAGGGCGACGAGGAAGAAGAGGAAGAGCCCGAGGAGGAGCCGGAGGAGGAGTACGAGGACGAAGAGGAGGAAGGCGAAGGGGAGGAAGAAAAGTGAGAGTGGCTTCCTTCGCGGCTCTCATGGCGGGCGCGGCGGGCGGCGCCACCGCAACCGGGGCCGCCACCGGCCCCGGGCCGCACCGGAACGGGCCCCGGCCCACCGGCCGGTGGGCCCGGCGCTCCGCCGTCACATGCAGCGTGACGGCGGAGCCGCGACCGTTCAGTGCTTGAAGGTGTCCCTGCCCTTTTCCACTGCCTGCCGCATTTTCCCCATGGCCTGCTCCGACTTCCCTCTCCGCTGCAGGCTCTTGTTACCGAGGGCCCTTCCGGTCGTTTCCTTGGCCTTTCCCTCGACGATATGGCCGATGTTCCTGGCCTTCTTTCCCATGCGCATGTCGTACTCCTTCGTGGTCATTCGGCGGGGGGCAACAAGGTCCCGAGCGGACCGAGGTCCAGATTCAGGTCCGACATCGAAAGGTCGTACTGCGCGCAGAGTTCCACCATCCGGTCGTGGAGGATCATCAGCGTCGCTCCCAGGCGTTCCTCCTGTTCCTCGGTGAGGTCTCCGGCGTCGACCCGCTGTAGGGCCTGGCGTTCCATGAGCTGGCGCAGCAGCTCGACGAGGGTGAGGACGAGCTTGATCAGGTCCCGCTCGACCGTGTCGGGGTCGGCACTGACCCGGTGTGCCGGCCTTCGTGGTCCCGGCCCTGCCGGCGGCCGGACGTCCTGCGGTGTCGAGGGCAGCAGATCGAAGGCACGGGCGGCCGCATCGGCGACATCGTCGAAGCGGCTGCCGGGGCGGCGGTCACCGGCTGTCATCGTCGTCCCTTGCCAGGGGCGCGGTAGTGCGCCACGGGGAGGGGTTCTGTTCGCTGATGGAGACGATCAGAGCGCGCAGCGAGACGCGTACGAGGTCGATATCGGCGATGGACAGGACGATGTCTCCGGTGAGGACCACGCCTCCGCTGAGCAACCGGTCCAACAGGTCGATCAGGGCGATCTGCCGGTCCGGCAGGGGCTCGTCCGCCTTGGCCGGCGGCCCGCCCGCCGGCCTCACGGGGCGGCTCGCTTCAGCGGTTCGGCTTCGGGGGGTGTGGCGAAGGAGTACGGGGCCCAGGGCCCGGTGACCTCGACGCGCACCCCGGAGCTTCCCTCCGCTGCCCGGGAGACCTCGGCCCGGAAGCTCTCGCCGTGCTCCAGCGGTACGAGGTAGGCGTCGTTGATGATGTTCTCCCCCGGGCCGCGGGCGAGTTCGCCCTGCTGTACCCGGTGCTGGACCCGGTCCACCGCATAGCCACGGGCCGCGTCCTCGACGCGCCGGGCGACCTCTTCGGCGTCCCGGTAGGCGTCCTCGCGGGCGTGCCGCTGCGCCTTGCGGTGGCTGAGGTAGGCCCGCCCGGGGCTCAGGTCCGCGTCCGCGGGCGGCTCGGCGGGCCTGGCGGTGGCCGCGGGCGCCTCGACATAGATCTTGACGCCCCACTCCGTGTGCGCGGCCAGATCGGACAGCCGCTCGGCGAACGCCTCCTGGCGGGTGTCGAGCATCTGCCGCACCCGTGCGTCGTCGAGGTACACCGTCGCCAGACGGAGCGGCAGGACGGTGGTGCGGGCAGCCAGCGCCTCGATCACCCGGTGGTGGGCGCGGGCCACCGACTCCAGCCAGTCCAGGTCCTCCAGATGCGCACGCAGCGCGGTCTCCTCGAAGTCCTGCTCGGGTACGGCCCCCACGGCCACCACCACCTCGCCGCGGTCTCCCGCGCGCACCAGACGCACCGGCCCGTCGGCGACTCCCGGCAGTCCGGTCAGGGCCTCCTCCAGCGACCCGTCGGGGTCCTGCGCGACGGCGTAGGCGTAGGTGACGGACTCGGTCGTCATGACTCGTCCCGCCGCTTGCTACGGGGCGCGGTTCGTTTGGCGCGTGAGGTGCGCGTGGGGCGTGCGGGGCGGGAGGGGCGGCGGGTGGCGGCCGGAGCGTCTACCTCCTCCGCCTCCTCGTACTCCTCGCCCTCCTCGTACTCCCCGGCTTCGTCCCCGGCCACCTCTTCGGCTTCCTCGTACTCGGCCTCGTCCTCGTCCTCGGCCGGGGACAGCTCGGTGCGCTCGCGCAGTGCCTCGATCTCGGCGCGCAACCGCTTGTTCTCCTCCGCCAGCGAGTGGTGGCCGTCGGCGGCGCGGGAGGAGAGTGACGGATCGTGCTCCCACCAGTCGATGCCCATCTCCTTGGCCTTGTCCACCGAGGCGATCAGCAGGCGCAGCTTGATGGTGAGCAGTTCGATGTCCAGCAGATTGATCTGGATGTCGCCCGCGATGACGATGCCCTTGTCCAGGACCCGCTCCAGGATGTCGGCGAGATTGGCCGAGGAGCCCTGTCCGCTGTACGGGCCGGCCCTGGACGGGGAGTCACCCATCCTCCGGGCGACGGGTTCGTTCACGGCCGCTGCACCTCGATTCCCTCATGTCCCGGCGTGGCGACGGGTGCGCACTCCCGCGCCCCGCCGCCGCACCGGCCGCCGTGGTCAGGTGGTGTCGGTGCCCTGGGCATGGGCCCTGATCTCGTCCAGCCGGTCCAGGAGTTCGTCCTCGCGCCGGTCGAACGCCTCCTCGGATATCTCTCCCGCCAGCAGCGACTGTTCCAGCTCGGCGAGTTCCCGCTCGATGGGTTCGGGGTCGTAGTACTCGTTCTCCGCGGCCTCCAGGGCGCGTTCCATGACCCATGCCACGCCGCGCACCGGCGCCAGCGGGAAGGTGGCGATCTGACTCAACAGGCCCATGAGGCCTCCCTAGACGAAGCTGTAGGCGGGAAGCGGGCCGAGCAGCCGGAGGTCGAAGTCCTCCCCCAGCTCCTTGGCGAGATCCTGCTCAGCGGCGAGGAAACTCTTCTCGTTGTCCCGTTCCACGAGGAAGGACACGCTCAGGAAATCGTTCCCGGCGGGCTGGAAGCCGCTTTCCTCCCGGGCGAACCCGCGCAGTGCGTCGAGGACTTGGCCGGCCAGCCGGTCCTGCCGGGCCTGCACCTCCTTGGAGACCAGTTCACCGAGGGCGAGCGGCAGGTCCGGGCTTCCGGTGCCGCTTCTGATCTCCTCGTTGAGCGCACGGGCCTCATCCGACTCCCGCAGGATCTGCCGCAGCATCGCCTCCTCCTCCTGGGCGGCCTTCAGGTGGTATTCGACGCAGCCCGCCAGCGCCTCCAGCCGCTCGGTGAATTCCTCCACCCGCTCCTCCAGGACCTCCCGCACGGCGTCGTCGTCGGCGGTCGTGAAGCCGAACTGCAGGGGCAGGACCGTGCCGTCGGCCATCAGCCGCTCCTGGACGGCCTGGTGGGCGGCGAGGTCGCGGCGTTTGGGGCGCAGCTCCTCGGGAGCGTCGCTGACGACCGCGGAGAGGTCCTCGGTCTGCACCGTGCGCAGGGCGGACGGCGGCTTTCCCACGCCGTCCAGACCCTCGAGTCCTTGTGGGTGGGTGGTCGCGACGATGGAGTACACATAGACGGACATCGCTTCATTCCTTTCGGCGCCGGGCCGGCCGGCGAGCCGGGCGCTCGCGCCGCTCGGCGGGCTCCTTGTGCCTCTCCTCGCGCTCCTCGTCCCCGCCGCCCTTGAGGGCGTCGGTCACCGCTTCCGCGGCCCCGGACAGCGCGCCCTTGGCCTTGCCGTGCGAACCGCCCTCGGTGACCTCGCCGACGATGTCGGTCAGCTTGGAGGGAGCCTTGCGCCCCTCCTCCAGGTCGAGACGGTTGCAGGCCTCGGCGAAGCGCAGGTAGGTGTCGACGCTCGCCACGACGATGCGGGCATCGATCTTGAGGATTTCGATACCCACCAGCGACACACGCACGAAGACGTCGATGACCAGCCCGCGGTCCAGGATCAGATCGAGGATGTCGTAGAGACTTCCGGAGCCCCCTCCGCCGCCGCCGGTGGCGACGGGTCCTCCGCCTTGCGGCACCACAGTCACGGTGCCTCCCTTCACCGGCTCACCCCGTCTGGTGCGGAGTGGCCGTGTCGTTCGTCCGGCGAACGCTCCGCCACGGCAACCGGGGCCTCAACGCCGGTCGATCTGGCCTCGGGTGTAGCGGCGGGTGCGCTCGTACGCCACCAGCTCGCCCTCCTTGTCCAGCACCACCCGGTAGGTCGCCATCACGCTGGTGGTCGCGGGGACACGTTCCAGCTCCAGGACTTCCACGTCCGCCTGCCAGCCGTCCTCCGTCGGCTGCACCGAGGAGACGGACTCGGGCGCCCGTCCCAGCAGCTCTTCCAGCTGCTCGGCCGCGTACCGCATCGCACGTGGCGCCGAAACGCGGCGGGCCGTGCGCTCCGTTTCGCTCTCGCGGCCGCCGGCCCGGACACTGCTGGATTTCCTGGCGGTCTTCCTGGCGGTCTTCTTACCGGACGGGCGCCGGGTTTCTCCGGCCTCGCCCTCTTCGTCTGCGGCCATGTTCCCTCTCCGGAATCGGAGGCGACATGCTGCCCGCGTCGCTACTACGCAACGCCATTACATGATATACGGGCTCAGCTCACCGCATCTTGAGCTGGTCAGGGCATTACCGGGAGGTATCCGAACGATCCGGTCACGAGTGCCGCGGCCCGCCCGACGGCGTAACGTCGGGACTGTCCCGTAAGAGACGCCGGGACGAAGACGTCCTGACGGTCACGGCACGGGGAGAACCGGCGCGCCGGAGTGAGCCTCGATGGCACGACAGCTGTGTGCGGGTGTGCGATGACCGGCGGCGCCGGAGCCGACCCGGTGGGCCGGGCGCTGCTGTGCGCGCTGCGGGAGACCGGAGCGTCGGCCGGCGCGCTGTATGTGCTGACGGACGACGAGCCGGTGCTGCGGCTGACCGTCATGAGCGGGCTCCCGGCGACCTTCCTGGCGCCCTGGAGCCGGGTGGCGCTGGCGGCGCCGATCCCGGTCGCCGTCGCCTCACGCGAACAGCGCCTGGTGTGGGCCGGCGGCCGGCGGCAGCTGTCCCGTGACTTCCCCCGTACCGCGGTGGCCGTGCCTTATGAGTTCTCGCTGGCGGCCGCGCCGGTCGGCACCACCACCGGCCCCCGGGGCGCGCTGCTGCTGCTCTGGCCGGCCGGCCACGCACCGCGCCTCTCGGCGGACGAGCGTACGGCGGTGGAGGCCTCCTGCCGGCACCTGGCGGCGCTGCTGCGGCAACGCCCCCGGCCCGAAGACCCCGCTCCCCCGCCTGCGGGCCCCGCTTCCCGGCCCGATGGCTCCACCGGTCCGCCCGACGACTCCGCCCCTCCGCCCGACGGCTCCACCCCTCCGTCCGATGCACCGCGGGTGCTGGCCATCCCGCCGGAGCGGGCCGTGAGTCCGGACGAGGCACTGGCAGCGGCCGGCTTTCTGGAGCGGCTGCCCGGCGGCTGCTGCGCCCTCGACCTGGAAGGACGCATCACCCTGGTGACCACCGGCGCGGCCGGGCTGCTCGGTGAGCGGGACACCCGGCTGCTCGGCGCGCGCCCCTGGGAGATCCTGCCGTGGCTGCGCGACCCGGCCTTCGAGGACCGCTACCGTGCCGCGGTGATCAGCCGCCTGCCGGTGTCGTTCACCGCCTGCCGGCCACCGGATCAGTGGCTCACCTTCCGGCTGTTCCCGGACGGCAGGGGCCTGAGCGTGTGGATCAGCCCTTCGGACAAGGCCCACAGCCCGGTGGAGCCGTATCCCACTCCGGTGGACGTCATGCCCGCACGGGCCGGCCAGATCTACCACGTGCTGCACCTTTCGGCCGCCCTCACCGAGGCCGTGGGGGTCCGGGACGTCGTCGATCTCGTCGCCGACCAGATCGTGCCCGCGTTCGGGGCCCAGGGGATGATCATGTACTCCGCCGAGGCGGGCCGGCTGCGGACCATCGGCCACCGCGGTTACTCCGCCGAGGCCGTCGCCACCTTCGAAGGCGTCGCCCTCGGCACCGCCAACAGTCCCGCCGTCCACGCCCTCGCCACCGGGGAACCCAGCTTCTACACCACCCGCGAGGAGATGGAACGCGATTACCCGGGACTGCCGCGGCTGACCGGCAAGGCGGCACGGGCGGTGCTGCCGCTGATCGTGTCCGGCCGCCCGGTGGGCTGCTGCATCCTCTCGTACACCCGGCCCCGTACGTTCAGCCAGGACGAGCGCCAGGTCCTCACCTCGCTCGCGGGCCTGATCGCCCAGGCCCTCGACCGCGCCCGCCTCTACGACACCAAGCAGCAACTGGCGCACGATCTGCAGGCCGCCCTGCTGCCGCACGGCCTGCCCCGGGTACCGGGCTTCGCCGTCGCCGCCCGCTACCTGCCGGCCACCCGCGGTATGGACATCGGCGGCGACTTCTACGATCTGATCCGCCTCGACGACGACAGCATCGCCGCCGTCATCGGCGATGTGCAGGGCCACAACGCGGCCGCCGCCGCCTTCATGGGGCAGGCCCGCACCGCCGTCCGCGCCTATGCGACCGCCGGGGCCTCCCCCGCCGAGGTCCTGGCGCGGACCAACCGGCTGCTGGCCGACCTGGACCCAGACCTGTTCACCAGCTGCCTGTACGTCCATATCGACCTGCGGACGCGACGGGCGTGCCTGGCCGCCGCCGGCCATCCGCCGCCGCTGCTCCGCCACCCCGACCGGCACACCACGGTGCTGCACATCCCTCCTGGGCTGCTCCTGGGCGTCGAGCCCGGTGCCCGGTACACCGCCACGGAGATCACCCTGCCGCCGAAGTCCGTACTGGCCCTGTACACCGACGGCCTGGTCGAAACGCCGGGAACGGATCCCGAGCACTCCGTCGCCGACCTCGCCCGGCGCCTCAACGACGCGCCGCCGGTGGGTCCGGAACGTCTCGCCGACGCCCTCCTGGAGTTCCGGCAGGACGATGCCGACCGGCAGGACGACGTGGCCCTGATGCTGCTCGCCGCCTTGCCGGCCGGGCCGGTCACACCCCTCTGACCCGCCGGGGCACCGACCCGCCGGGGCACCTGCCTGCCCCGGAAGGACCGGCCTATGACGTCGCGTCAGCCTCGCCACCGGGCCTCTCCTGCTGCCGGGCCCCGCGCGACGCGGGGCACCTTGCCGTGACGCGCCCCCCGGGCCGGTGCACGGTCCCCCGCCGCGACGCAGCCCCCTCGACGTGGACCACCGACCGATGAAACCGGGACAAAGCAGGCGTAGGCTGACGAGAACCGCCGTAGTGCACCGCGAGCGAGCGAGGGAGGCGGGGCATGACCGATCCTCGCGGCTTCCTCAAGTTCCCCCGCCGGCCCGTCCCGCCGCGCCCCGTCGAAGAACGGCTGGACGACTGGGACGAGGTCTACGCCGGGCAGGCGCTGCTCCCGCTGGTGTCCGAGCAGGCGGACCGCTGCATGGACTGCGGCATACCGTTCTGTCACAGCGGCTGCCCGCTGGGGAACCTCATCCCGGAGTGGAACGCGTACGCGGCACGGGGCGACTGGCGGGCCGCGGCCGAGCGGCTGCACGCGACGAACAACTTCCCCGAGTTCACCGGCCGGCTGTGCCCCGCGCCGTGCGAGGCCGCCTGTGTGCTGGCCCTCAACGCCGATCCGGTGACGATCAAAAACGTCGAGGAGGCCATCGCCGACCAGATCTGGGAGCGCGGCTACGCGGCGCCGCATCCGCCGGAGCGGCTCAGCGGGAAGACCGTCGCCGTCATCGGCTCCGGCCCCGCCGGGCTGGCGGCGGCACAGCAGCTCACGCGTATCGGCCATACCGTCGTGGTCTACGAACGCGCCGACCGCCTCGGCGGACTGCTGCGCTACGGCATCCCCGCGTTCAAGATGGCCAAGGAGCACCTGGACCGCCGTATCGAGCAGATGCGGGCGGAGGGCACCAAGTTCCGCACCGGCGTGGACATCGGCAGCGATCTCGACGCCACCGAGCTCCACAGGCGCCATGACGCGGTGGTCATCGCCGTCGGAGCCACCGAGCAGCGGGAGCTGCCCGTGCCCGGCCGCGAGCTGTGCGGCATCCACCAGGCCATGGACTACCTGCCGCTCGCCAACCGGGTCGTGGAGGGCGACTACGCCGTGCCGCCGGTCACCGCGGAGGGCAAGCACGTGGTGATCGTCGGGGGCGGGGACACCGGCTCGGACTGCCTGGGCACCGCTCTGCGCCAGGGCGCGGCCTCCGTCGTGCAGCTGGACATCAACCCGGAGCCGGGTGAGGCCCGGCCGGACCGCGAGCCCTGGCCCGTCTATCCGAAGGTCTACCGGATCTCCCACGCCCATGAAGAGGCCAGGGGCCGGGAAGGCACGGATCCGAGGGTCTTCTCCTCCGCCACCCTCCACTTCGAAGGGACCGCGACCGGCCAGGTGCGCGCGCTGCGCCTCACGGAGGTGGAACCCACGGCCCGGAGGCCGCGGCCGGAGACCGAGCGGGTGATCCCGGCGGAGCTGGTGCTGCTCGCCCTGGGCTTCTCCGGTCCCGAGCGGGGCAGCGGTCTGATCCGGCAACTGGGGCTCACGCGGGACGAAAGGGGGAACTTCGCCCGGGACGGCGGCTTCGCGGCCGAGGCGGCAGCGCCGGCCGGGCGGGCCGCCCCCACCGGTCCCGACGGGGTCTTCGTCGCCGGCGACGCGGGGCGCGGCCAGTCCCTGGTGGTGTGGGCCATCGCCGAGGGACGGGCCACCGCGGCGGCCGCGGACCGGTATCTGACCGGCTCCACCGCGCTTCCCGCCCCGATCGGCCCCCGCGACCGGCCCCTGGTGGCGTAACGGCGAGGGGAGCCCTCCCCACTTCCCCTGCCCGCGGGGGTTGACGAGAGGCCCCGTGTGCGGATCGATGGTTTTACCCGGCACCGGAGCAGGGCAGCAGCGCAGGATCACGCCACACCGATCACAACGACACCAGCACGCAACAGTGCCACCAGCGCCCACCTCGCCCGATACTTGCACCACCGAGTCCCGGCACGTCGGAGGCCGAAGCGAACATGACTGACGGCCCGTCAGCAGGGTGTGAGGTCCGCCGGGCCCGGCCTCGGCCTGCGGACCCCGCCACCCCCTTCACCCCTGTCGGAAATCGCCGGAGCATGTCAAGATCAGCACAGCTCGACACCCCACCTGACCTGGAAGAACGTCACTCAAAGCTCGCCTGCTCAAGTCACCGGGAGGTACCCATGAAGATGCTGATCAACGTCGCCGAGACCGTGGTCGCCGATGCGCTGCGCGGGATGGCCGCGGCGCACCCCGAATTGGTGGTGGACGCCGAGAACCGGGTGATCGTACGGCGGGACGCGCCGGTGGAGGGGAAGGTGGCGCTGCTGTCCGGCGGCGGCAGCGGGCACGAACCGCTGCACGGGGGGTTCGTCGGGCCCGGAATGCTGGACGCCGCCTGTCCGGGCGAGGTCTTCACCTCGCCGGTGCCCGATCAGATGGTGCGGGCCGCCGCGGCCGTGGACAGCGGCAACGGGGTGCTGTTCATCGTCAAGAACTACACCGGGGACGTACTCAACTTCCAGATGGCGGCGGAGCTGGCACAGGACGAAGGGGTGCAGGTGGCCAGCGTGCTCGTCAACGACGATGTCGCGGTGACCGACTCGACGTTCACGGCGGGGCGGCGCGGCACCGGGGCGACGCTCTTCGTGGAGAAGATCGCCGGTGCCGCGGCGGACGAGGGCATGCCGCTGGAGCGGGTGGAGGCGCTGGCCCGGCAGGTCGTGGCGTCGTCGCGCAGCTTCGGGGTGGCGCTGAGTGCCTGTACGACCCCGGCCAAGGGCTCCCCGACGTTCGATCTCCCGGCCGGGGAACTGGAGTTGGGGGTCGGTATCCATGGTGAGCCGGGGCGGGAGCGCCGCGCGATGATGACCTCGCGCGAGATCGCGGACTTCTCCGTGGACGCGATCCTGGAGGATCTGGACCCGAAGCTGCCGGTATTGGTGCTGGTCAACGGCATGGGGGCGACCCCGCTGCTGGAACTGTACGGATTCAACGCCGAGGTCCGCCGGGTGCTCGACGAGCGGGGGGTGGCGGTGGCCCGCACGCTCGTGGGGAACTATGTGACCTCGCTGGACATGGCCGGCTGCTCGGTGACGCTGTGCCAGGTGGACGGGGAACTGCTGCGGCTGTGGGACGCGCCGGTGCAGACGCCCGGGCTTCGCTGGGGGCGGTGACACCACGGCCGTACCCGCTCCGCAGAAGTCCGCTGCGGGACGGCAGCCGTCTTTGCAGCTCTTCCGTCCGTAGCGGCCGCAGGCCCGTATCCACCGCCTGTGGCCGTACGACTTCCGCTTTCTTCACTCCCTGCCCGAACAACCAAGGAGAGTAGTCCGTGTCCGAAACGGTGCTGGATGCCGCGTTCTTCGTACGCTGGATGACGGCGGCCGCCGCCGTCATCGACCGGGAGGCCGACCGGCTCACCGAGCTGGACTCGCCCATCGGTGACGCCGACCACGGAAAGAATATGCAGCGCGGCTTCACGGCCGTGGTCAAGACCTTGGCGGCGGAGCCGCCGGCGACGCCCGGTGCGGTGCTGACCACCGCCGGACGGCAGCTGATCTCCAGTGTGGGCGGGGCGTCCGGACCGCTGTACGGGACGCTGCTGCGGCGCGCCGGCAAGGTGCTGGGCGAGGCGGACCGCGTGTCGGCCGAGGAGTTGCGGTCGGGGCTGGCCGCCGGGGTGGACGCGGTGGGGCAGCTCGGCGGGTCGGCGCCGGGGGACAAGACGATGCTCGACGCTCTGGTGCCGGGGGTCACCGCGCTGTCGGCCTCCTTCGACGCGGCGGCCGAGGCGGCCGGGCAGGGCGCACTGGCGACCGTACCGATGCAGGCCAGGAAGGGCAGGGCGAGCTACCTCGGGGAACGCAGCATCGGGCATCAGGACCCCGGGGCGGCCTCCTCGGCGCTGCTGTTCGCGGCGCTTGCGGAGGTGGCGAAGTGAGCGCGCAGACGGCAGGAGGTGCGGCCGGCGGCGAGAACGCGCCGGTCGGGGTGGTACTGGTGTCGCACAGCGGGCCGGTCGCGGATTCCGTGGCGACGCTGGCCCTCGGACTGGCCGGCGACGGGGTCACGGTGCCGGTGGCCGGCGCGGGCGGTACACCGGACGGCGGGCTGGGGACGAGTGCGGAGCTGATCACCAAGGCGGCGCGGACGGTGGACCGCGGAGCGGGCGTGGCGATCCTGGTCGACCTGGGCAGCGCCGTACTGACCGTCAAGGCCCTGATCGCCGAGGGCGACGAGCTCCCCGAGGGCGCCCGGCTGGTGGACGCCCCGTTGGTCGAGGGCGCGGTGGCCGCCGTGGTCGCCGCGTCGGCCGGGGCGGACCTGGACGCGGTCGCGGCGGCGGCCGGGGAGGCGTACGGATACCGCAAGGAGTGAGGCGCCGGGTGCGCTGCTCCCGGAAGCCGGCGACCGGCGATATGCACCCCGGTGGTGCTTGAACGGGTGAGGGCCTTCTGGGATCGGTGGGGACTGCGATATTCCCCCCCCGTTCCCAGGAGGCCCGGTTCACGCTCGACGGGTGCGAGTGGGATGCGGAAGAAGGAAACTCCGCCAACTCCCGCCATTTCCTGGGAAGTTGGCCCACCGGCCAGTACCATCCGGTCGGCCAGCAGCACGCCGCTCAAGCAGCCCTCCTCGAAAGGGGCTCCTGTATGCGCTTGACCTCCCGCGTCGCGCCCGCCGCCCTGGCCGTGGCCGCTCTCCTGCTCGGCGTCCTCCCCGCACAGGCCCAGGCCCGCCCCGACCGTGCCCCCGGCCGCGCCTCCGACCGGGTCACGGTCGCCGGCCGCACCTTCATCGCCGACGGCCAGGGCCGCGCGCTCCAGTGGCGCGGCTTCAACCTCGCCGACAAGACCAGCCGGGGCGCCCACGCGTTCGCCGACATCCACGAGAGCGACCTCAAGGACATGGCCGCCCGGGGCTTCAACCTCGCGCGCCTTGCGTTCTTCTGGGACGACCTCGAACCCACCCCCGGGCACTACGACCGCGGCTACCTCGCCAAGATGCGCCGCATCCTCGACTGGGCCAACCGCTGCCACATCAAGGTCATCCTCGACGCCCACCAGGACGTGTACGGCCCCCACTTCGGCTCCCGCGGCATCCCCGACTGGGCCACCCGTGACGAGGGGTTGCCGTTCGAGCCGATACCCGACGACTGGTTCTCCGAGTACTTCGAACCCTCCGTACAGACCGCCTTCGACCACCTGTACAAGGACGCCGACCTCCGCGCCGCGCACGCCCGCATGTGGCTGACGGTGGCCGCCGCCCTGGGCCGGCACCCGGCGCTGCTCGGCTACGACCTGATGAACGAGCCGTTCGCGAAGTTCCTCGAAGGCGAAGACCTCCCCGCCGCCGCGGCCCGCTTCGAGGCCACCGAGCTCACCGAGCTGTGGAACCGTCTTGCCCGGGCGATCCGTCTGGTCGACCGCAGGTCGTGGGTCTTCGTCGAACCCACCGTCATCGTCGGTACCGGCGTCCCCACCCGGATGGGCCGCATCGACGACCCGCACGCCGGCTACGCGCCGCACTTCTACGAGACCGCGATGGAAACCGGTGCCGACTACGACCCCGACGGCACCTTCATCCCCGCCTACGAGGCCGCGATCAGCGACTATCCGACCCGTCACCGCATGCCGGTGATCGTGGGAGAGTGGGGCGGCAACCCGTACCTTCCGCACGCGAGCCGGTTCGTCACCGACATGACGGCCTCCCTGGACCGCTTCTCCAGTGGCTGGACGTGGTGGCAGTGGTGCCGGGGCGGCGGCTACTGCTTCCTCGACCGGACCGGCGCCGCGAAGCCCCACGCCCGGCTGCTCGTCCAGCCGTACGCGCGGGCCGTCGCGGGCGACCCGCTGGCGTTCGCGTACGCCCCGGCCACCCGCACCTACACGCTCACCTTCCGCACCCGCGACAGCGCGGAGGGGCCCACCCGGATCACCGTGCCCAGGGACACGTACCCGGGCGGCTACCGCGTCGACATCCAGGGCGGCAAGGCCAGTTGGGACGGCCACGGCCCGACCGTCAGCGTGAGCACCCGCGGCCGGGCCGGGGCCACCTACCGGGTCACGATCAGCCCGAGGTAGCCCGGTCGTGACCCTCGCACTGCGGGGATCACACCATCCCTCGCGGCAGTGCGCGCCGCGGTGCGCGATCACCGTTCGGGCCGTGCAGGTCACCGGGCCACCCGCTCCCGCGGGTTCAGGGTTTGCGGGCGACGCCCGCGTAGCAGGCCGCCTCCGTGTCGGTGACATGGGTGGCGTCCTCGGGGCGGTCGGGGCGCCACTGGTGGGAGAGGGTGACGCCCGGTTCCAGCAGCTCCCAGCCGTCGAAGAAGCGCAGGAAGGCGGCGCGGGAGCGGAACTGGAGCCGGGTGCCCGCGGCGCCGTAGATCTTGATGATCTTGCCCATCGCCCCGGGGGCGAAGTCCGCCGTCGCATGACTCATGGCGAGCGTGCTGCCGGACGGAAGCGCGGCCTTCAGCGTCTCGACGATGGTGTGGGCGTGGTCCCGGCCGTCGTCCGGGACGAAGTGCATCAGGGCGTTCAGGCTGAGCGCGACCGGACGGTTCAGGTCGAGGGTGTCGAGGAGCTGGGGCGCCTTGAGGATGCCGGCCGGGTCGGTGACATCGGCCTGGACATAGGCGGTGCGTCCCTCGGGGGTGCTGAGCAGGAGGGCCGCCGCGTGCGCGAGGACGATCGGGTCGTTGTCGGTGTAGACGACCCGGGCGTCGGCGGCGATGCCCTGGGCGACCTCGTGGAGGTTCGGCGGGGTGGGGATGCCGGTGCCGATGTCGAGGAACTGCCGCATACCGGATGCGGCGAGGACGCGGGTGGTGCGGTGCATGAACTCGCGGTTGATGCGGGCGGCGACCAGCGCGGCGGGGAAGGCGCTCAGCACCTCCCCGGCGGCCATCCGGTCGGCCAGGAAGTTGGTCTTGCCGCCCAGGAAGTAGTCATAGATCCGGGACGAATGGGCCCGGTCCAGCTGAAGATCCACCACGGATCCGTGCTCGCTCATCGTCTGCTGCCTTCCCAGTACGGCATCCGTCACGGCGCGCCTCCTCGGCGTTCCGTGGCCCCCCAAGGGCTCCGGGCGACGCTCCAACCGCCGCTGTGGGCCCGGCTGTTGGAGCCCTGCCCCGTACGTGCCGGATCATGCCGGGGCACACCCGGCGGCTTCCTGACGTGCGGCCCGGCCGGCGCCGCCGGCCGTCACATGCCACGGTCACGCGTAGTCATATGAATACGCAGCGGCAGATTTTTGCCCGGCCGATGCCACAAAGGACCGCACTTTCCGGTTCATTGGAGGGTGAGGGCCAACCACCCTCCCGCGGCCGGCGGCGCTTGGGCGTCCGGCTCGGTGCACGGCGAAACGGAACGAGGACTGCCCGTGAGCGCAGACCGGGACCGACTGCGACCGGCGTGCGCTCCGGCGCATGTCCATACCGCGGAGTTAGCTGCGCTCCCCCGCAGTTCGCTCCCGGACATCGCGCCGGACCCGTTCGACCGGCAGCTCTCGATCACCTTCGAGGCCTTCCTGGCCACGCACGCACGCAAATGGCTGACGTACGCCTATCTGCACACCGGCAGCGAGGCCGCGGCCCGTGAAGTGACCCGGGCGGCATACGGCCGGCTCGGCCGGCTGTGGCCGCATGCGCTGCGGCAGGCGTCGGTGGAGGCGTACGCCTGGTCGATCCTCAAGGAACGGGTGGTGGAGTGGCTGTACGACCACCAGCAGCCCACCGCCCTGACCGAGACCGCCGCGTTCGCCGTCGTCACCCACGCACTGCTGCGCGAATGCCAGCAGCAGTTCGCCATGCTGGAGAGCCAGTTGGGACTGTATGCGGCCATCGCCCGGCTGCCGGAGCGGCAGTGCGATGTGATCGTGCTGCGCCATGTCATCGGGTACAGCGATGCACAGATCGGCTCCTTGCTCGGCGTCGACGAAGTCACCGTCCGCTCCTACGCAAGCCGCGGCAAGCGCAAGCTCGCCGCCGCGCTCGGTATCGACCAGGGATATTCCAGGGGGAACTGACCATGTCGCACATCCGCCCCGCGGGCCGCCGGGAAACCGTCGAGACGCTGCTCGGCGCCGCCGCGGCGGTATCCGGTCCCGACGGTCCGGCACGGCTGGGGGAGCTCGATGACGCGGGGGGGCCCGGCGGTCTCGACGCCTGCCTGCGGACGGCGGCAGCGGCGCCGGAGGGTCCGCCGACGCCCGGGCGGCCGGTCCGGGCCGGCCAGGGCGCGCCCAGCACCTACGCCAGCGCCCGTGACGAGGCCACCCATGAGCTCCAGCTGGCCTGTGCGCTGGTCGTCAATGCGGCGGCGGCCGCGGCGAGCCTGGAACGGCTGGTCAACGACCACCACATCGACCCCGAGGGCGCACTGGTCTTCGCCTGTCTGCTGCACATCTCCGGCCGCCAGGACGCGGCCCACTTCTGGTGGCACTTCGGCGCCGGCGCCGGGAGCCGGACCGCCGCCTACTGTCTGTACCTCTCCCACCGCCGCAACGGTGAGTACCGCGACGCCTCCTACTGGCGCGAACAGGCCGCGCACGCGCCCGACGAGGAGCGCGGGGCGGCGGCCGCGTTCGACGAGAAGCAGCTGCTGCCGGACGCGGCCCGGCACAACCTTCTCGTCCAGTGGCACAGCGGGCTCGCCCCGACCCTGCCGAGCGCCCTGGAGAATGTGATCAACCGGCTCGTGGTGGACAGCGACGACGAGGATTTCGGTGAGATCCCCCGCCCCTCCCCCACGCTCGTCCGGGACCTCGGCCGGGCCCAGTAGCGGCACCACGCCACCGGGCAGCGACACCGCGCCACCGGACAGCGACGCCGTGCCGCCGGTCCGCCGACGGCCGACGGTCTCATGCGTCGGCCGGCCCCTCCTTCGGCTCCTCCGCCACCGGCGGCCACTCCGGGCGGCTGGCATCGGGAACCGTGGCCAGCGCATGGCCGACGGTGGGAAAGCACGAGAAGACACTGAGGGACTGGGTGCCGACCAGCAGACGCAGCATCCGCACCCCGAGCGAAGCCAGCAGCAGCCTGCCCTCCAGGCGCCGGCACAGCCACTCCAGGGCGAGCAGGCAGCTCAGCCCGCGGGAGTCGCAGAAGCGCAGCGCGGTCAGATCGAGCACCAGGAAGCGGTGCCCGGCCGACACCACCGAGCGTGCCTCGGCGAGGAACGCCTGCTCGGTACGGAGGTCGAGGTCTCCACTGACGCGCAGGACGGCGCACTCCTCCGCCTGCACGATCGCAGTGACCGCCAACGACCGCATCTCCGAGCTCATGCCGTCCAGACTAAGCGCCGTGGTCCGCGGCACCACCGCTGCGGCCCTCCGGCGCACAACGGGCCGCCCCGCACTCCCCGGCCCCTGAGGCCCGTACGGACCCGCTGCCAGGCCGTTACGGGCACCCGTTCGTGCAGGTGACCAAGGTGACAGCGCCCGCAGGCGGACAAAAACGGTCAGGTTTTCCGCTGCTACGGGCAGCCTTTCGCACCTCTCCGGTTGCTATAAACCTGATGCGGGCGGAAACGGGCAGCCCCGTGACCGAACGGAATCCGGAAACCGCCAGATCCGGAAGCAGTCAGAATCCGGCAACAGTCAGAATTCGGCAGCAGTCAGAATTCGGGCAGGAGTGAGCCATGAGGGCTGAGGAACGCCAGCACCGCATCCTCGCGCTCGCCCGGCAGTCCGGCCGGATCGAGGTCGCCGATGCCGCGGCGGAGTTCGGGGTCGCCCGCGAGACCGTACGGCGCGATCTGAGCGAGCTGGAGCGCCGGGGCCTGGTCCGGCGGACGCACGGAGCGGCCTATCCGGTCGAGAGCGCCGGCTTCGAGACCACACTGGCCCGGCGGGAGACCCAGCAGGTGGAGGAGAAACGCCGGATCGCGGCGGCCGCCGCCGCACTGGTGGGCGAGGCCGAGACGGTATTCGTCGACGAGGGCTACACCCCCGAGCTGGTCGCCACGCTGCTGCCCGCCGACCGTCCGCTGACCGTGATCAC
Source organism: Streptomyces lydicus (assembly GCF_004125265.1). Classification (GTDB taxonomy): domain Bacteria; phylum Actinomycetota; class Actinomycetes; order Streptomycetales; family Streptomycetaceae; genus Streptomyces; species Streptomyces lydicus_C. The sequence continues at coordinate 7,679,752 of NZ_RDTE01000003.1, read as the reverse complement.
CGCGTCGCTGCGCACCGCGTCGCTGGTCGCGGCGTCCGAGTCGACCACCGTCCTGCTGGCCGGCGGGCGGGTGCGCTCCGGGACCCAGGCGACGGTCGGGTCCTGGGCCCGGGACATGCTCGCCCGGTTCGTGATCGACCTGGCGATCCTGGGGGCGAACGGCATCTCCCGGGAGCACGGCCTGACCACCCCGGACCCGGCGGTGGCGGAGGTGAAGGAGCAGGCCGTCCGCTCCTCCCGGCGGCGGGTGCTGGTCGGCGTGCACAGCAAGTTCGGCGCCAGCAGCTTCTGCCGGTTCGCCGAGGTGCGTGACTTTGACGCGATCGTCACCGACGCGGGGCTGTCCGCGCCGGAGGCACATCGCTATTCGCTCCTGGGGCCACAGGTGCTCCGGGTCTGACCGGGACGGGGCCGGGACATCCGGTCCCCGCAGCCCGGCACTCCACATCCCCCACAGCTGACCGCCGACGGCCACCCCGGCCGACGGACGGCTCCCCGGCGTACCCGCAGGACGGCGTCGTACGCCCCCTCGTCCCCGTTCCCCAGAAAGGCACGATCCGTGAGAGCAAGATCCCCCGGACCAGGCCGCGGCGGCCGCTCCCCAGCGCTGACCGCCCTCGCCGTCGCCCTGGCGGTGTCCGCCACCGGCTGCTACCGCGGCGCCGGCGACGCGGGCAACGACAGCCGTCACACCATCAACGTCCTGATGGTCAACAACCCGCAGATGGTGGATCTGCAGCGGCTCACCGCCGAGCACTTCACCAAGGAGACCGGCATCAAGGTCCACTTCACCGTGCTGCCGGAGGACGATCTGCGCGACAAGATGAGCCAGGACTTCTCCAGCCAGGCCGGGCAGTACGACGTGGCCAGCGTCAGCAACTACGAGACGCCCATCTACGCCCGCAACGGCTGGCTCGCCCCGCTCGGCGAACGGGCCGCCAAGGACCGCGGCTTCGACCAGGGCGACATCCTGAAGCCGGTCCGGTCCTCCCTCACCGCCGCCGACGGCAAGGTCTACGCGGAGCCCTTCTACGGCGAGTCGTCCTTCCTGATGTACCGCAAGGACCTGCTCAAGGCCGCCGGGCTGAAAATGCCCGCCCGGCCCACCTGGCACCAGGTCGCCGCGCTCGCCGCCAAGCTGGACGGCTCCCGCAAGGGGCTGAAGGGCATCTGTCTGCGCGGCCAGCCCGGCTGGGGCCAGCTGGCGGCCCCGCTGACCACCGTCGTCAACACCTTCGGCGGCACCTGGTTCGACAAGGACTGGCAGCAGCGGGTCGACAGCCCCGAGTTCACCAAGGCCACCAAGTTCTACGTCGATCTGGTGCGCCGACACGGCCAGGCGGGCGCCCCGCAGGCCGGCTACACCGAGTGCCTCAACGACATGCAGCAGGGCAAGGTCGCCATGTGGTACGACGCGACGGCCGGCGCCGGGTCGCTGGAGAGCGGCGACTCCAAGATCGCGGGCAAGGTCGGCTACGCACCGGCGCCGGTGGAGCGGACCCGTGCGGCGGGCTGGCTCTTCACCTGGGCCTGGGGCGTGCAGAAGGCCAGTACGCACCAGGACGCGGCCTGGCGGTTCGTCCGCTGGGCCTCGGGCAAGGGCTACGAGCGGCTGGTGGGCCGCGAACTGGGCTGGTCGAGGGTGCCCGGCGGCAAGCGGGCCTCGCTCTACCGCAACCCCGCATACGCCAAGGCGGCCGGGGCGTTCGCCGGCCCGACCGAGGGGGCGATCAACTCGGCCCGGCCCGGCGATCCCGGCGTACAGCCGCGGCCGGCCCCCGGGATCCAGTTCGTCGGCATCCCCGAGTTCGCCGACCTGGGGACCAAGGTCTCGACCGAGATCAGTGCGGCCGTCGCCGGCAAGCAGAGCGTGCCGGAGGCCCTGAAGAAGAGCCGGCGGCTTGCGCAGGAGGTGTCCGATGCCTACACGCACCACTGAACCGGCCCCCGCGGCCCCCGCGCCCGTCGCCCTCCGCGCCGGCGGTACGGACGCCCGCGCCCGCCGCACCGAGCGGGCCAAGAACTGGGCCCGCCGCGCGCCCCTCCTCCCCGCGCTGGTCTTCCTCGTCGTCGTCACCCAACTCCCGTTCCTGGCCACGGTGGTGCTCTCCTTCACCCGCTGGAACGCGCTGGCCCCCGACAACCGCGGCTTCGCCGCGCTCGACAACTACCGCTCCGTGTTCACCGACCCGGCGATGCGGGCCTCCGTGGGTACGACGGTGCTGCTGACCGTGACCGTGGTGCTGGTCAGCCTGCTGCTCGGGCTCGGTCTTGCGCTGCTGCTCGACCGCGGCTTCCGTGGGCGCGGCATCGTCCGCACCCTTCTGATCACGCCGTTCCTCGTCGTGCCGGTCGCCTCCGCGCTGCTGTGGAAGCATGCGCTGTACAACGCCTCGTACGGGCTGCTCAACGGTTCGCTGACCTGGATATGGCGGCTCTTCGGCAGCGAACATCCGCCGCAGCCGGACTGGATGACCGACTCGCCGCTGGCCGCGGTGGAGGCGTCGCTGATCTGGCAGTGGACGCCGTTCATGATGCTGATCCTGCTGGCCGGGCTGCAGAGCCGGGCGTCGGACGCCGTCGAGGCGGCCCGGATGGACGGCGCCTCGGCCTGGGACATCTTCCGCTATCTGACCCTGCCGCATCTGCGCCGCTACCTCGAACTGGCCGCGCTGCTGGGCACGGTGTACGTGGTGCAGAACTTCGACGCGGTGTTCACCATCACGTCCGGCGGCCTGGGCACCGCCAACCTTCCGTACACCATCTACCAGACCGTCTACCAGTCCCACGACTACGGACGGGCGTCCGCGCAGGGCGTGGTGGTGGTGCTGTGTTCGCTGCTGGTGGCGACCTTCGCACTGCGCACCGTGTCGTCCCTGCTGCGCGAGGAGGTCACGTCATGACCACCCTGTCCACGGTCCGCGGCCGCGCCGGATCCCCCGCCGCGCGGCGCCGGCGGCGCACCGGCGGCCTGCTGGGCCTGGCGGCCTGGCTGTGCGGCATCGCCTTCTTCCTGCCCGTCGCCTGGATGGTGCTGACCTCCTTCCACAGCGAGACGGACGCGGCGACCAACCCGCCGAGCGTCGGTGCCGGGATCAGCCTGCACGGCTACCGCGAGTTCTTCGGGGCGACGGGCAGCGGCGTCAGCCCCTGGCCCCCGCTGGTCAACTCGCTGACCGCCTCCGTCGTCTCCACCCTGCTGGTGCTGCTGCTGGCGGTGCCCGCCGCCTACGCGCTGGCCATCAAACCGGTGCGCAAGTGGAGCGATGTCCTCTTCTTCTTCCTCTCCACGAAGATGCTGCCGCTGGTGGCCGGACTGCTGCCGGTCTACCTCGTCGCGCAGAACACCGGCATGCTCGACAGCATCTGGCTGCTGGTCATCCTCTACACCTCGATGAACCTGCCGATCGCGGTGTGGATGATGCGCTCGTTCCTCGCCGAGGTCCCGGTGGAGATGCTGGAGGCGGCTTCCATCGACGGGGCGGGGCTGGCCACCACCCTGACCCGGATCGTCGCGCCGGTCGCCATGCCGGGGATCGCGGCGACGGCCCTGATCTCCTTCATCTTCAGCTGGAACGAGCTGTTGTTCGCCCGGGTCCTGACCGGTGTCGTGGCCGGTACCGCGCCGGTGTTCCTGACCGGACTCGTGACCAGCCAGGGCCTGTTCCTGGCCAAGGTGTGCGCCGCCGCCACCGTCATCTCCCTCCCGGTGCTCATCGCCGGGTTCGCCGCCCAGGACAAACTGGTCCAGGGCCTGTCGCTTGGAGCCGTGAAATGAAAGCCGCAGTGATCAGCGCCCCCGGCAAGGTCGAGGTCACCACCGTCGAGGACCCGGCGCCCGGCCCCCGCGAGGTCGTGGTGTCCGTCGCCGCCTGCGGGCTGTGCGGCACCGATCTGCACATCCTCCAGGGGGAGTTCGCGCCCACGCTGCCCGTCGTGCCGGGCCATGAGTTCGCGGGTACGGTCGTGGCGACCGGCAGCGCGGTCACCGAACTCGCCGAGGGCGACCGGGTGGCCGTCGACCCCTCCCTCTACTGCCACGAGTGCCACTACTGCCGCATCGGCCGCAACAACCTCTGTGAGCGATGGGCCGCCATCGGGGTGACCACGGCGGGCGGCGCCGCCGAGTTCGCGGTCGCCCCGGTCGCGAACTGCGTCAAGCTGCCCGACCATGTCCGTACCGAGGACGCGGCCCTGATCGAGCCGCTGTCCTGCGCCGTGCGCGGCTACGACATCCTGCGCTCGGCGCAACTGGGCACCCACGTCCTCATCTACGGCTCCGGCACGATGGGCCTGATGATGCTGGAGCTCGCCAAGCGCACCGGCGCGGCCGGGGTCGACGTCGTCGACATCAACCCCGCCCGGCTCGCCACCGCCCGCACCCTGGGCTGCAGCAACGCGGCGGGTTCCGCCGACGAGCTGGACCGCCCGCGCGGCTGGGACGTGGTCATCGACGCCACCGGGAACGAACGCGCCATCCAGGACGCCCTGGGACGGGTCGGCAAGGGCGGCACCTTCCTCCAGTTCGGCGTCGCCGACTACGCGGCGCGCGCCACCATCGAGCCGTACCGGATCTACAACCAGGAGATCACCATCACCGGCTCGATGGCCGTGCTGCACAGCTATGAACGCGCCGCGGAGCTCTTCGCGGCCGGCGCCCTGGACCCGGAGGTCTTCATCAGCGACCGCCTCCCGCTGGACCAGTACGCCGAGGCGCTGGCCCGCTTCCGGGCGGGCGAGGGGAGGAAGATCCAGGTACGGCCGTGAACCGGCCGCCGGCCACCGCCGGGCCGCTCACCGCGGGCGGCGCACCGGGGCGAGTTCACCGTGCAGGAGCGCCGTGCCGAGCGGGGTGAGGGCGTGGATGACCGAGCCTCCGTCGCGCCGGCTGCGGGCCAGGTTCGCCTCGCGCAGTGCGCTCACATGCTCGCTGGCCGAGGGGGCGGAGACCCGTAGGCGGCGGGCCAGTTCACCGGTGGTGGCCGGGGCGTCCAGGGCGGCGAGGATCCGGGCCCTGGTCCGGCCGAGGAGGGCGGACAGCGCCTGCGGCCGACGGCTGCGGGTGGTGTCCGGCGCCCAGTCCGTTACGTGCTGGACGGGATAGACCAGGACCGGCGGGAGTCCCGGGTCGGCGAGCGCGATGGGTCTGCGCCAGCAGAAGTGGGAGGGGATCAGCCGCAGTCCGCGGCCGCCCAGGCGCAGATCGCGGTCCAGGGGGTAGTCGACGTGCAGGACCGGCGGCTCCCAGCGGAGCGCGGGCCGGAAGGTGTGGAGCATCCCGTCGACGCCGTCGCGGCAGAGTATGCGGGTACGGCCGCCCCGGTCGCAGTCGACGGTGGCGGCCGCGCCCGTCCAGTCGGGGGCGATCACCGCGCGGTGCACCTGCCCGAACGCGGCGGCCAGCTCGTCGAGCGGCTGCCGGTCTCCCCCGGCCAGCGCGGCGGTCCAGCGCGGGAGCCGGGCCGGCAGCCCCGCCCTGGCGCACTCCGCGGTCAGCCGCACCCGTGGGGTGTCCCGCAGCGCCTCCAGCCCCGCGGCCAGTCCGTCGCGGGCGGCGTCGGGGGTGAGGAAGTCCGGGAAGTAGCGGGCGTCGGCCGGGGCCAGGACGCTGATCAGCCGTGCGGCGCGGGTCAGCCCCCGCTCGTCCAGCTCACGGCGCGCACGGGCCCGCCAGGCCCCGAACACCGGCACCCCGCGTCCCGGCGGCACCAGCTGGTGCAGGGCGAGCACGGTTTCCCACAGTGGATCGGGTTCGGCGGCGATCTGTACCCGCGCGATGTCCCGCTCGTCGAAGTGCAGACGCAACATGCGGCCCCCGCGGCATGCTCATGACCCCGTTGCCAGGGCCCCCGTGCGGGGCCCGTGGTACGGCCCCGCCGCCAGCCTGCCCGGCGGCAACGGCGGTGTCCAGGGCGGGTGGTGGCCCGTGGGGTGCGCGGGTGGTGGAGGCCGGGAGCACGGCGCGCCCGGCTCAGGCCCCGCCCCGTTCAGGCCTCGCCCCGTTCAGGCCCGCCCCGCTCAGTCCGAGCCCGCGAGCCGTTCCGCCAGCCGCTCCAGGAACACCCGCTGGCCCGCCACCAGGCGCCGGTGCGCGTCGTGCGGGGTGCACCAGGCGACCCGGTCGATCTCGGGGAAGGTTCCGGTCACTCCGGATCCGCGCGGCCACTCCATCTCGAAGGTCCCCGGCACGATCCGCTCCGGGTCGAGACCGCTCTCGACGGCCCACACCGTCACCACCTTGCCGCTCGCCTGGCGGGCCTCGCCCAGGGCTACGTACGGCCCGTCGGGGGGCGGCAGGCCCAGCTCCTCCGCGAACTCCCGCCGGGCCGCGTCCCGCGCCTCCTCCGGCGGCACGTACTCACCCTTGGGCACCGACCACGCCGCGGCGTCCCGCCGTTCCCAGAGCGGCCCGCCCATGTGCGCCAGCAGCACCTCGACGCCGCCGTCCGCGGTGTGCCGGTACAGCAGCAGCCCGGCGCTGCGCTTCCCCGCCACGGCGGCTACCTCTCCCCGCCGTCGTGCGCGGTGAGCACCGTCTCCACGGTGTCCGCCTCGGCCGCCGTCTTGTCCTCCCGGTAGCGCACCACCCGGGCGAAGCGCAGCGTCACGCCCGCCGGGTAGCGCGTGGAGGCCTGCAGGCCGTCGTAGGCGATCTCGACGACGAGTTCCGGACGCACCGTCACCACCTGGCCGTCGTCCGACACGGCGAGCTCCCGCAGCCGCTCGGTCTGCCAGCTGAGGGTGGCGTCGGTGAGCCCCTTGAAGGTCTTGCCCAGCATCACGAATCCGCCGTCCGGCCCGCGCGCCCCGAGGTGGAGGTTGGACAGCTTCCCGGTGCGCCGGCCGTGGCCCCACTCCGCCGCGAGCACCACCAGGTCCAGGGTGTGCACGGGCTTCACCTTCAGCCAGGCGGCGCCCCGGCGGCCCGCGCTGTAGGGGGCGTCCAACGCCTTGACCACGACGCCCTCGTGGCCCCGGCGCAGGGTCCGGCACCAGAAGTCCTCGGCGGCCGCGCGGGCCGCGGCGTCGGACGGGTCGGCGACCACCTGGCGGCGCACCCGAAGACGCTCGGGCACCAGCCGGGCCAGCTCCGCGTGCCGCTGCTCGCCGGGCAGTTCCAGCAGGTCGCGGCCGTCGACCGAGAGGAGGTCGAAGAAGACCGGGGACAGTGGCAGTGCGGTCTGCGCCGCACGGACGTCCACCCGCGAGCCGAACCGTCCGGCGACCCGCTGGAAGGGCAGCGGGCGGCCCTCCCCGTCCAGCGCGATCACCTCGCCGTCGAGGATGAAGCGGTCGGCCGGCAGCTCCCGGGCGACGGCGGTGACCTCGGGGAGCCGGTCGGTGACCTCGTCCAGGGTGCGGGTGTGGATCCGGACGTCCGGCCCGTGCCGGTGCACCTGGACGCGGATGCCGTCCAGCTTCTCCTCCACCGCGCAGGCACCGAGCTTGTCCACCGCCTCGGCCACCGTCTTGGCGCTGTGCGCCAGCATCGGCCCCACGGGCCGCCCGACGGTGAGCCGGAATCCCGCGAGCGCCGGCGGCCCCTCGGCGAGCAGCGCCCGCGCCACGTCCGGCAGGGATCCCGCCAGCATCACCGCCCGGCGGACGTCGGCGGCGGGCACCTCGGTGGCGGCGGCCAGCCCTTCGACCGCGATGGCGTCCAGCGCGCCCTGCCGCACCTCGCCGGTGAGCAGGCCGACCAGGAAGCGCTGTTCCTCCCGGGTCGCCGCGGCCAGCAGCTCCCGGACCCGCCGGCGCCGCTCGTCCTGCGCCCCGGCGCCCGAGACCCGCGCCAGTCCGGTCAGCGCGGTGTCCACGTCGTCCACGGTCAGCGTGGCGCGCTCCGCGGCCGCCACCGGCTCGCGCAGTACGCTCCAGCCGACCCCGATCCGCCCCTGGGGCAGCCGCCCGGCCAGATACGGGATGACCACCGGGACGTCCTGTGGTGCGGCGGCCCGGAACAGCCCGGCCAGCAGCGCGATCTTCTGCGAGCGCGCCGGTGTCGCCGCGACATCGGCGGAGACCTGGGCGAGAGCGGCCAGCAGCATAGGGCCATGGTGCCCCCGCGGGGCCGGGGCCGCTCCCCCGGGCGCGGCGCCGCACCGGCCGGGGCCCTGCGCCCGGGGCAGTCCGCCCGTCGTCAGGGGGCGAGATAGGAGTGGAAGAGGTTGTCCGGGTCCCACTGCGCCTTGATCTCCTGCAGGCGGTCCCAGGCGGCGGGGGTGTACGAGCGCCGGGCCCGTGCGGCGTCGGCTTCCAGGTCGGTTTCGGCGATGTAGCGGAAACCGTCGCCCTGCGGGTCGGCGGCTGCCATCGCCTCGCGCAGCCAGCGCACCTGGGCCTCGTCCTCGGCCGGGTCCTCCCAGATCGCATAGCAGACGAGGTAGGACTCACCGAGCGGGGAGAAGGCCATGTTCCGCAGCAGAGCGGGGTGCTCGGAGACCGGCAGCACCGGGGAGAGCACCAGGGACTTCCCGGAGGGGGCATCGGCCACCGCACCGGCGATACGGGTCAGCCGGCCGGCGTAGCTGTCCGGTGACCACAGGGTGTCCGCCGCATACCGGTGGGCCGGTGGCCAGGCGGACATCGCGCCCTCGTGGAGCGCGGCGAAGGAGGTCGGTGCGGCCGGCTGCCGGTCGATGGCGAGCTCGCCGAAGGGGCAGTCCGCGAACGGTTCCAGCGCCTGCAGGGCCTCGCTCGGTGCCGTGGCGAACGCGGTCGCGGTGACCGTGATCCGGGGCCCGGCCGGCGCCGTGCCGGAGCGCGGACCGGAGGGCATCAGGACGAAGGCCGTTTCGACGTACGTCGGGAGCCCACGCGCGGTCCGCTCCGCCCACCGGGCCACCCGGGCGACCTCGGTCAGCGGGAAGGTCAGGGAGGTCGTCATGATCGAGGCGGGGTGGGGGTGCAGGGCGAGGCGGAAGCGGGTGACGACCGCGCAGAAACCCGGTCCGGCGCCCCGCGCGGCCCAGAAGAGGTCGGGGTTCTCGGTTTCGCTGCAGGTGACCGTACGGCCGTCGGCGGTGACGGCCCGGATCTCCAGGACGTCGGCGCAGGACGCGCCCCAGGCACGGGAGTTCCACCCCAGGCCGCCGCTGAGCAGGAACCCGCCGACCGCCACGGTGGGGCAGTGGCCGACGGGGAACGCCAGCTCCCGCGGGGTGAGGGCCGCGACGAGTTCCCGGCCGGTGACGGCGGGCTCCACGGTGGCCGTCGCCGGAGCGTCGCCGGCCGCGGGCGTGATCTGGCACTCCCGGAGCGCCGAGAGGTCGAGCAGCAGCCCCCGGTCACGCAGCGGCGAGCCGGACCAGTTGTGCCCGCCGGAGTACATCGAGATCCGCAGTCCCCTGGTACGGGCGCAGGTGACCGCGTGTGCCACGTCCGCTTCGGTGGCGGCGCGCACGATGACCTCGGGGAACCGCTGGGGCCGGCGCTCGTTCCACACGGCGGCGGACCGGGCGGCTTCGTAGCCGGCCTCGCCCCGCGTCACCGGCGTGCCCGGGAAGTCCTCCGCCGCCGCTGCCGGTTCCCGTGGGCACATCGTTGCCTCCTCACCAGATCTGGTGGGTGATCAGGCCGAAGACGGCGATGGACACCAGGTAGCCGAGCAGCACCAGCCCGACACCCAGCACCTGTTCCTTGCGGCCGGTGGCCCGGGAGGGCACCAGCCAGAAGGCGAGTGCCCTGTTGACGAGCGGCATCAGCAGCCAGGTCAGTGCGCTGACGCTCAGGACGTTGGACAGGAACAGGCCGATGTACTCGCGGATGGTGAGTTTCTCCAGCCCCACTCCCACGGTCAGGTTGAGCACCATCACCGTCGGATAGAGCGCCAGGACGACGGACATCGCCTGTTTCCAGTTGGGCGGCGCACCGCCCCTGCGGTCGAACTGGAACCACCCGCTGAACGCCGAACCGACCTTGCGCACGTCGTACGAGGTGAAGTACTTCCGCCCCTCCGCCAGCAGTTTCGTACGTACCTCGGAGTGCAGCCAGTCGTCGAGGTGTTCACGGGAGTCGAAACGGAAGACGACGACCCAGTGCTCCTGCACGCCCTCCACGGGCTTGAACAACTCGGACCCCATGAAGCCCGGCGCCTTCTCCTGCGCCGTGAGCGTCTTCTCCTGCCAGCGCAGGAACTGCTGCTCCCGTCCCGGTGTGACCTCGTGGGAGATGACGGCCGTGACGACGTCGGTGGCCGGCCGCGCGGGACTGCCGCCCCGCAGCACCTCCTGCGCCGGAGGCCCTTGGAAGAGTCCGCTCGCCTCGTCGAGCAATTCCCGTCGCCGCCCCGATTCCAGCCACGCGGTCAGACAGTCCATTCCGGAAAAGCGAAATACGGCCACCCATTCGTTTTCTTCGCCGGCGCCGGGTGGATACACCTCGGCGTCCACGAAACCTTCGAATTCACGGGCGGCCTGATTTGCTCTGTCCTGCCAACGCCGGTACTCGTCGGTGCGGCCTTCACGCACCTTCTGCGAGGTCACCACGGTGGCGATGTCTGCCGCGGAATCACGGCTTGCACGGGCACTCACCTTGAGTAGCCTAGTACACAAGGGATTTATACGGCAAATGGGGCATTTGCCTAACCGTTCCGCAGAGGAATCGATGCCGATCGGAGACTCCGTAATGGAACACAAAGAACTTCTCGCAGAGGCCGTACGGCTCGCCACGGAATCGGTGGAGAACGGCTGGGGCGGTCCGTTCGGCGCGGTGCTCACGCGGGACGGGAACATCGTCGCCCGCGGGCAGAACCGGGTACTGCTGACCGGCGACCCCACCGCGCACGCCGAGATGGAAACCATCCGGAAGGCCATACAGATCCTCAACCCCGAGGCTCCGAGCATCGCCGTGGAGCATCAGAACGAGAGCACGTTGGAGTACGTCCCGCGGCCCCCGGGGTCACCGGACCCGGTCCCGGAGCGGGCCCGGATGCTCCAGGGCACTTCGATCTACATCAGCGGCGCGCCCTGCCCCATGTGCATGAGTGCCATCTACTGGTCGCGGATCGACGCCGTCTACTACAGCTGCGACCTGGAGGACACCGCGAAGATCGGCTTCGACGACACGTTCCAGTACGAGGACTTCAAGCGGCCGCTCGACGAGCGCCGGATCAAGATCGAGCAGATCTACCCCGAGATGGGCGCCGAGTCCTACGCGACCTGGATGAACCGGCCGGACAAGCACCCGTACTGACGGTAAATCAGGATCACCGGTCGGCACCGTACAGGCGGAACACGGCACGGCCCGTGACGGCCGCCCGGCGCCCGGCGCGCCGGGCGGTCGCCCCTTCGCGGAACGCGACCCGGGCCGGGCGCTGCAGCTTCGACCCTGGCCGGGCATCGGGCACGCCCGGCCAGGGTCGAGTCCGGCCACTCACGCACGGGCCCGCCGTCAGGGCGCGCGGCAGGCCGGCCGGCTCACTCGTACATCACGTACTCCGGCCGTGGCCGCAGCGCCAGGACCTCCTTCGGCGTCATCAGGCGACTGCCCTTCGCGTCCTCCTCGTAGAACAGCTTGAAACCGGTGTGGAGGCCGTCGGGCAGATCCTTGACCAGTTGCTGCCAGGTCCCGCGCTTCAGCCCCGGTGAGCCGATGCCGTCGGCGCTCTTGATGAGCGCCACACCGGGCTGGGGGCGCAGGGCGGACTGGTCGCCCACGACGGACGTGGCGACCTGATGGAAGACCAGCGGCTTCTCCGGCAGATCGTGCTCCCGCACCAGCCCGGACAGATAGCGGGCCACCTTGGTCAGCTCATGGCCGTCGGTGTGTCCGTAGGTGTCCCCCGGCACCTCACCGGAGCCCATCTCCCATTCCGGGTCGAGCGCGATCCCCACATCGGGGTGCACGAGCCAGTCGCGCAGCGCCTTGACCTCGCCGAGCACCGAGGCGCGGCCCGGCTGGATGTTCAACAGCAGCAGCGCACGCCGGTTGCGTGCCAGGCGGTGGAAGCGGCGGATGGTGGCCGCGGGCGTCCGGGAGCGGTAGGCACCGTCCGGACCGGCCGTGGCGTTGGCCACCGTCGCCAGAAGTTCGAGTACGGGGAGCGGTTCGCGCCCCGCGGCGTACGAGTGCGCCACCTTCTCCGCCTGGGCGGCCCGCTGTTCCGGGTCACCGGTCCCCAGCCGGCCGAGCGCCGCCGCCCCTGGCAGGCCGCAGAACCCGACGAGCCGGTAGCGCGGGAACAACTCCCTTCCACCACGCGGAAGTTCGGGACGACGCCGCTTCGTCGGGCGGGCCGACGGGGGTGGCGTCGGGGAACCGGACGGGCCCGGGGCGCCGGATCCGGCGGAGGGGGAGGCGGAGGCCAGGGAGCCGCCGGGAGGCGACGCCTTGGGCGCGGAGTCCGCACGGGAGGAGGACGGCCCGCAGGCCGTGAGCAGTCCCAGCCCCGCCGCTGCCGTGGCCGCGAGCAGGTGACGCCGGCTCGCATCCGGCGGTGGAGAGGGCATTGCGGGGCAGCGGCCGGCCACCCCTGCCCCGCGTATCCCGGCTTCCTCGCGCCCTGACACCTCGTCCGCCACACTGCCTCCGTCCCCCGGCGCCCGGTCGATGACCGGGCACCGGCTGTCCTTCGGACCGGTCCTGTCCGTCGGTCCTGTCCGTCCGGACCTGCGGGACCGGTCCCGTCCGACCGGTCCTGTCCGTGCAGTGCGCATCTCCAGACCACTCGCGGCAAAACCCGTAGGGGAAATGATCAAGCCACATCACACCGGTCATCCGGTTCGTTCACCTGCGCTTCACCACATCGCGGCGCCGGCGCCACGGACGCGCGGCCCGGAGGCCGGGGGGGCTGCCGGGCACCGCTGCCCGTGCCGGAGGCTGCGGCCCCTGCCGGAGGCCGCGGTCCCCGCCCGAGGCCACGGTCCCGCCCGAGGCCACGGATCCTGCCTGCCGGGCGCCACCGGCCTTGCCGGGCGCCGCGGCCCCCGCAGGACGCCGCCGTGGCGGTCCGGGCCGCGTAGCGTGAGGACGTGACCAGGCCCCAACGCCTCGAAGCCCTCGACCGCTCCCCCGAAGCCGTACGCCGTCTCACTCCCGTCCGCCGTCTCTGGTACGCCGCATACGGCTCCAACATGCACGCCGAGCGCCTGGCCTGCTATCTGGCCGGCGGGCGACCCCCTGGCGGGCTGCGCACCCACCCGGGCTGCCGGGACCCCCGCCCGCCCGCGCGTACGGCACCGGTCATGCTGCCCGGTCTGCTCTACTTCGCCACGGAATCGCAGGTGTGGACCGGCGGCAGAGCCTTCTACGACCCCGGCTCCGGTGCCGCCTCCGAACCCGAACCCGACCCGGGCCCGGGCCCGGAGATGGATCGCGCACCCGGCGGAAGCGCGGCCGACCGGCGGCCCGGTGGATCAACCGTCCGAGGGCTCGGTGGCACAGTCGGCCACCCGCTTCCCGGTTGCACCGAACTGCCCGCCCAGAGCTATCTTCTGACGCTATCTCAGTTCTCCGATATCGCCGCTCAGGAGATGCACCGGGAGCCCGGCCGGGATCTCGACCTGACGGAGGTCCTGACCCGCGGCCGGGCGCGGACCGGACCCGGCCGGTACGAAACCCTGGTGTGCGCCGGACTGCTGGACGGTTACCCGGTGCTGACCTTTACCTCCCCGTGGAGCAGCAAGGACGTCGCCATGAACCCGCCCTCGGCGGCCTACCTGCGGCACATCGCGGCCGGCATCGTCGCCGCCCACGGATGGAGCGCGCGCCGGGCCGCCGAGTACCTTGCCGGCTGCCCGGGAGCCGAGGGGCACTGGACCGCCGCGGAGATCGCGGCGCTGCTTGGCGACCCGGGGTGACGACGGCGCACGCCCTCCCGGCCCGGCGCGCCGGGCGGAGCGCACACCCGCCACCACCGCGCCCGCCCCGGCACACTGGTGCCACCCCGGTCGGCGGACCCCGGTGGCCCCCGGTGGGCCCCTTTGGCCCTTGCGGCCCTGATGGACTCCGGCGGACCCCGGCCCCGAGGACTTCAGCGAGGACCGTGATGAGAAAGATCATCTTGTCGATGTCGGTGTCCCTTGACGGCTTCATCGAGGGACCGGACCGCCAGATCGACTGGCATCAGGTCGACGACGAACTCCACCGGCACCTCAACGAGAAGCTCCGGCAGATGGGCGCCTTCATGAGCGGCCGGGTCACCCACGAGCTCATGGCGGAGTTCTGGCCGACCGCGGACGCCGACCCCTCGATCACCGGGCCCATGGCGGAATTTGCCGGGATCTGGCGGGACACCCCCAAGATCGTGTTCTCCCGGACCCTGGAAGCGGCCGACTGGAACACCACCATCATGCGCGAGGTCGTCCCCGAGGAGATCACGGCGCTCAAGGCGCAGCCGGGCGGAGATCTGGCGCTGAGCGGTGCCGATCTCGCCGCGGCGTTCATGGCGCACGACCTGATCGACGAGTACCGCGTCTACGTCCATCCGGTCCTCATCGGCCGGGGCAAACCCCTCTTCCGGACCGCGGACGCCATGACCTCGGCCTCTCTGCGGCTCGCCGGAACCCGGTCCTTCGGCAACGGCGTCGTCCTCCTCCACTACCGGCGCGCCGGGGACCCGGCCACGGGATGACCGCCCGTGTCGTCCCTCGCACCGTCACGCCAGGCCCAGCAGACCGGGCAGACCCGCGAAGGAATCGAGTACGTGGTCAGGCGTACCGTCGGCCGCCCGGTGCGTCTCCGGCAGATACTTGCCGGTCTTGACGAGCACACCGGTGATCCCGCAGCGCTGGGCCGCCAGCACGTCGGACGCGATGTCGTCGCCCACCATCAGCGCCTCCGCGGCCGGGGCACCGACGTGCGCCAAGGCGGTGGCGAAGAAGGCCTCGGCCGGTTTGCCGGTGACCGTTGCCTCGACCCCCGCCGCCCGCTCCAGCCCCGCCAGGAAGGCGCCGGTGTCCAGATCGAGCCCGTCCGCCGTACGCCAGTACAGATTGCGGTGCATGGCGATCAGCCGGGCGCCGCGTTGCAGCTGCCGGAAGGCGCTGTTGAGAGCCGGGTAGCTGAACTCCTCCCCCGCGCCGCCGAACACGATCACCTCCGGTGCCTCACAGCCCTCGTCGCCGGCCTCCTCCCCCACGAGCGTCACACCGGCCAGATCCGCCCGGACCTCACCGCTGTTGATCAGCCGGCAGCGTGCGTGCGGATGGTGGGCGCGCAGATAGGCCGCCGTGACGGCGGGCGCGGTCAGGATGTCGTCGGCGCCGACGGGAAAACCCTCGTCGGCCAGCCGTCCGGCGACCGTGGCACGGGTCCGCGAGGTGGTGTTGGTGACGAGTACCAGCGGGAGTCCCGCGGCGCGCAGCCGCTCCATGGCCGCCACCGCGCCGGGCAGCGCCTTCCAGGACACGGTGAGCACGCCGTCGATATCGATCAGGACCGCTCCGATTCCCTTCATACGCCGACGGTAGCCACCATCCGGGCGGGCCGGGCGGTGAGCGGGATCCGCCCGGCCCGACTTGCGAAGCCCCCGCGGATGGGGTTATTTCGAAGTGAGGTGTGAACGCAGCTACCGTCTCCCCTGGCTAGGGGGTGCACCCTGTGCTGTTCACTGACCGTGCGGATGCGGGGCACCGCCTCGCCGAATCGCTGGGGCACCTGCGGGGGGATGAGCCCGTCGTGCTGGGCCTGCCGCGTGGCGGGGTCCCGGTGGCCTTCGAAGTGGCCCGGGCGCTCGGCGCGCCGCTCGATGTGATCGTGGTCCGCAAGCTGGGGGTCCCCTACCAGCGCGAGCTGGGTTTCGGCGCCATCGGCGAAGGCGGCGTACGGGTGATCAGCGACGATATCGTCCGCCGCGGCCGGCTCGGCCAGGCGGACCTGGCATCCGTGGAGCACGCCGAGGCGGCGGAGCTCACCCGCCAGGCGGAGCGCTTCCGCGCCGGGCGGCAACGGCTCGACCTCACCGGGCGTACGGCGATCGTCGTGGACGACGGGATCGCGACCGGCGCCACCGCGGCCGCCGCATGCGAGGTGGTACGCGCACAGGGCGCGGCCCGGGTGGTGCTTGCGGTACCCGTGGCGCCTCCGGACGCGGCCGAGCGGCTGCGCGGCTCGACCGATGAATTCGTCTGCCTCTCCACCCCGTTCGCCTTCTCCGCCGTCGGCGAGTGGTACCAGGACTTCTCCCAGACCCCGGACGACGAGGTCGTCTCCTTGCTGGCACAGGCCTCGTCGGCACAGGCCTCGTCGGCACAGGCCGCGGCCGGACCCGAGCCGGCCACCGGGGCCTCTGGCCGGACAACGGGTGCGCGAGCGGCAGCGGAGACGTCTGCAGCGGAGGAAAAGGACGTGGCTGAGGAGGTGGCGATCGACGCCGCCGGAGTCCGGCTCACCGGGGACCTCACCGTACCGGCGGGGGCCCTGGCAGTGGTGATGTTCGCCCATGGCTCGGGCAGCAGCCGGCACAGCCCGCGTAACCGGCTGGTTGCCGCGGCCCTGAACGAAGCGGGCCTGGGCACCCTGCTCTTCGATCTGCTCACACCGGCGGAGGAGGCCCACCGGTCGAACGTCTTCGACACCGAAACCCTCGCCGAGCGGCTGGCGGACGCCACCGGGTGGCTGCGCGGCCGCTTCGCGGGCCCGATCGGCTACTTCGGCGCCAGCACCGGGGCGGCGGCGGCACTACGGGCCGCCGCGACCCCCGACGCGGACATCGCTGCCGTGGTCTCCCGCGGCGGCCGCCCCGACCTCGCCGAGCCGCTGCTCCCCGCCGTACGGGCGCCGACGCTGCTCATCGTGGGCGGCAACGACCCCCTGGTCATCGACCTCAACCGGGAGGCCGAGGCGGCGCTGCGCGCGGAGACCCGCCTGGAGATCGTTCCCGGCGCCACCCATCTCTTCGAGGAACGCGGGGCCCTCCAGCAGGTTGCCGACCTCGCCAGGGACTGGTTTGTCGGCCACTTGGTGACGCCGGCCCGGCCGTAGCGGTCGGGGGTAGCGGTCGGGGGTAGCGGTCGGGGCCTTCCTCAGTCGATGGTGATCTCGCCCATCGCGCTCCAGCCGTTCGCACCCTCGATGGTGGTGCTCACGATGTCCGGAGTACGACGCAGCAGCGGGCGCATCGTCTCGATTCCGGCGCGGAAGTGGTCGGAATTGACATGCGCCTCGGCGGCGTCGTCCTTGAATGCCTCGACCAGGACATAGGTGTTCGGGTCCTCGATGCTGCGGGACCATTCGAACCACAGGTTGCCGGGCTCGGCGCGGGTGGCGCCGGTGAAGGATGCGACGTGCTGCGGCCACTCCTCGACGTACTCGGGTTTCACGGGGAACTTGACGACAATGAAGATCATCCCCCGAGTCTAAGAGCGCGCCCGTGAACTTGTCAGCCCGAGGGGGTCCGGGCAGGCCCGGCGGAGGGTGCCCCTTCGCCCCGATGAGTTCGGGCCGCGCCGCGCGTCTGTTCCGGTGAGCGTCACAGGAAGCCGCAGGAAGCCGTACGACGCCGTACGACGCGGACGGCACGAGACACCACGGAGGACACCATGACGACCACGCCCGGCAACACGAGCAGCGACCTTCCCGGCAAGCCGCCGGTCGTCGACCTGGCCACCTGGCAGGCGGCGCGCGAGGAACTGCTGGTCCGCGAGAAGGCGCACACCCATGAGGGCGACGCGATCGCCGCGGCCCGGCGGCGGCTGCCGATGGTCGAGCTCGACGGCACTGTCCAGGTCACCGGCGCCGACGGGCCGGTCCCGTTCCTCGACCTGTTCCAGGGGCGCGACGAGCTCGTGGTCTATCAGCACATGTGGTACGACGGCGCGCCGCACCAGGGGCAGTGCGAGGGCTGCACCACCACGGTCTGGCACATGAAGGACGCCGTCTACCTGGGAGCCCGGGGCGTCTCGTTCGCCGTCCTGACCTCGGGACCGTGGGACGAGGTGGCTCGCTACGTCGAGTTCATGGGCTACACCCAGCCCTGGTACTCGGTGCGGGGCGTGCCGGCGCCGATCGGCGGGCAGATGGGCCACCTCCTCTGTTTCCTGCGCGACGGCGACCGTGTGTTCCTCACCTACTCCACAACGGGCCGCGGCAACGAGCCGGTCAACGGATCCCTCGGCCTGCTCGACATGACGCCCTACGGCCGCGGCGAGGCGTGGGAGGACAACCCCGAGGGCCGTCCCGTGATCGGTGATGTCCGCGAGGGGCACCCGGCCGAGGGCCGTCAGGCCTGCTGGTACTGGCGCACGGACGCCGACGGCGTCGCCACCTGGGGCCCGACCAGCCGGCCCGTGCCCCAGTGGACCCGCCCCGGCGCGGCCCCCGTGGAGACCCTCGGCCGGCACGGTCCCCACCACTGACGCCGCCTTCGTCGGCCCGGGCGTCGGCGAAAGCGGCGTCAGAGCCGGCGTCGGCGAAAGCGGTGTCGGCGTGGGCTCGAACGTCGGGCGATCAGGGCATTTCTGCCGCCGTCACGCCTGGCCGTCCGTATCGGGCTCGGCCGGCGAGGGGCGGTCTCCAACCAGCGCAGTGTGCCCGGGGAGGCGAAGATACCGATGACCGCCATCGCCGCGAAGAAGACGACATCGGCAATCTCCAGGATTTTGAAGGAGCCGCCCGGATGGCGGGTGCGGCCGATGACGACGATCGCCACCGCGAGGGCGAGCGCCGTGCCGACCACCACTTCATAGCGGCCCGGCCCGACCAGCACCACCGCACACCGGAGGGCCGGCGGACACGGAGGGCTGCCGGACACCACGTCCCGAGGTCGTTCAGGGGCAGCTCAGGGGCGGATCAGGGAGATCCCTGAAGGCAGCGCGGTCGGCGCACGGAAAGCTGTCCTGCATGAGACCTTCTGCCTCTACGAACTCTTCCCCCTTACCCCGCAGGGTGGTTGTGGGCGCTGCGCTGTCCGGTGCGGTGGCCGCCACGACAGCGGGGCCCGCGCGGGCCTCCTCCCGTCCGCCCGCGCCCCGCGCGCCGGACGGTCACCCGCCTCGTCCCGGCCCGGCGCCCGTGCCCGTTCCTCCGCTGAATGTGCCGGCGCTGCGGGCCGCCGTCGGTGACCTCGCGCATCCGCAGCTGACCGGCTGCCAGCTGCGGGTGAGCGGCGCTGCCGGACGGTGGTACGGCACCGCCGGCGTCGCCGACCGGGACACCGGCCGGGAGATCCATGAGCGGGACACCTTCCGGATCGGCAGTATCACCAAGGTGTTCGTGGCGACGGTGGTGCTGCAGCTCGCGGCCGAACACCGGCTCCCGCTGGAGACACCGGTCCAGCGGTGTCTCCCGGGTCTGCTGCCGGCGCATTTCCCGCCGGTCACGCTGTTACAACTGCTGCAGCACACCAGCGGGCTGCCCGACGGGCAGGCCCCGCCCTATGACCTGTCCACCCCGGAGTCGATCGCCCGGCACCGCTACGACCGGTGGACGCCCCACCAGATCGTGGCACTGGTCTCGCACGGTTCCATGAAATTCACCCCGGGCACCAAGCAGGAGTACCGGGGCATCCATTACGTCCTTCTGGCACTGCTGATCGAGGGGCTGACGGGCCGCCCCTACGGCGAAGTGATCGCCCGTCGCATTCTGCGCCCGCTGGGCCTGCGACACACCTCCGTACCCGGCAACGACCCGCGCCTTCACAGGCCTCATGTGCACGGCTATATGAAGATGACGGATGGTTCCCTGCTGGACATCACCGCGTTCGACCAGTCGCTCGCCTGGGGTGAGGGCGAGATGATCTCCCACACCGGTGACCTGGACCGCTTCCTGACCGCCCTGTTCTCGGGCGAACTTCTGCCGCCTCGTCAGCTGGAGCGGATGTTCACCCTGCCGCCCGACGAGGTGCGCATGCTGGACGGCAGCCCCGCGCACTACTCCGCCGGCCTGCAGACCGTCACGGTCAACGGCATCACACTGTGGGGCAAGACCGGTGAACGGTACGGCTATTGCTCCGCCTTGTTCGCCACCCGCGACCAACAGCGGCGCGTGGTCATCTCCTTCAACCCGACCCGTCGCGACGCCACCCAGGTGCAGGCCACCCAGCGCATAGCCGATGCGCTGACCAGGCCCTGACCGGACCGGGACCGGGACCGGGGTCGGGATGCGGTGACCACTGTGGGCCCCTCGCGTCCGCCGGAACGGAGGCGAGGAGCCCACAGAAACCCCCTCGGGGAGGTCCCTCAGGTCACCGTCCTTGATTCAGGACTGCGGCCGCTTGCCGTGGTTGGCCCCGTTCTTGCGACGGGCCTTCTTCTTACGACGGCGCTTCGACGACATGACGTCTCCCTTCCTCGGAGTTTCAGCGATGCTTTTCGCCGAATTTCTACCACTTCACAACGGTATCTCGCCCGGCGATCACGTGGCCGCGTACCCGGCCCGCCGGGAGCCCACCCCACTCAGGGATGTGAATCACCCCACGGACATGCGGTTTCGGGTGCGTCGGTCACGACACTACAGATCCTTGTCCCCGCCGAGGCACAGCCCGCCGGGACTACAGATCCGCCTCCTCGCCGAGGTACAGCCCGGCGAACGCCTTGGCCGCCGACGGGGACCCCAGCAGCCGCCGCAGTCGCGCGGCGGCGGTGCCCGCCTTCATGCGATCACCGGACGAGGCACCGTGCAGCGCATAGGAGAGCCACTGCGAGAACTCCAGGTAGTGCCAGACCCGCCGCAGACAGGCCTGCCCATAGCCTTCGAGGCCTCCGTCGTCGCCCTGGTAGTGCGCGATCAGCGCCTCGCCGAGCAACAGGGCATCGTGGAGTGCCAGGTTCATGCCCTTCGCGGCAATCGGCGCCACCAGGTGTGCCGAGTCGCCCGCCAGGTAGAGGCGGCCGTACTCCATCGGCTCCACCACGTAGTCGTGCATGTCCAGGACCGCCTTCTCGATCAGCGGCCCTTCGGTCAGCGGCGGGGCGCCGGTGGCGGCGAGCCGGGAGTGCAGCTCGTGCCACACCCGGCCGTGCGACCAGTTCTCTGCGTCCTCGCCCGGATCGACCTGGAGGTAGTAGCGGGTGACCTGAGGACTACGGGCCATATGGGCACCGAATCCGCGCTCATGGATGCCGAAGACCACACCGTCGGCGGACGGCGGCGCCTCGGCGAGGAGCGCGAGCCAGGCGACACCGTGGTCATGGCGGGTGAGGACCGCCCGGCCGGCGGGTATGGCCGCCCGGCTCACCCCGCGCGCACCGTCGCAGCCCGCGATGAAGTCACACGCGATGCGGTGCCGGGCGCCGGTCACCGGGTCGGTGTAGGAGACGGCCGGCCGGTCCCCGTCGATGTCGTGCAACTCCACGTCGCGTACGCCGAAGCGCACCTCCCCGCCCGCCTTGTCCACATACGACGCCACCAGGTCGGTGACCAGCAGCGGCTGTGGATAGACGTAGTGGTGCCGCCCCGACAGCTGTGCCGTCGGCATGATGTGCCGCTCGCCGTCGAAGCGGAACTCGAAGTCCCCCTGGGTTTGGGCGCGTTCAAGCAGCCGGTCGGCCAGCCCGTGCCGGGCCAGCGCCTGCACCGCCCACTCCTCCATGAACCCGGCGCGTGGCCGCTGCTCGATGAATTCCCTGCTCTCCGTCTCCAGCACCACGCAGTCGACTCCGGCGGCGCGCAGCAGATTCGCGACGGTGAGCCCGGCGGGCCCGGCACCGACGATGACGACACGGGTGCGCGTGAGGGGCAGGGAGGGGGTGGAGGACACGTCGCGGGGTTCCCTTCGGGACGAGCAGAAAGATCGCACGCAGTATGGCGGTTGCCCACCGCGGACGATCCGGCGGCCCGGCCTCCCGTAAGGGGCGCCGGACCGCCGGCCCGTTCTCAGGGGTTCGGCTCAGGCACTGCCCGTGAGGCTGGCGAACACCACCACGTTGTCGGGGTAGTAGTGCCGGCCCTCGTCGTACCGGCCGCCACAGGTGATCAGGCGG
Organism: Streptomyces lydicus; assembly: GCF_004125265.1. Classification (GTDB taxonomy): domain Bacteria; phylum Actinomycetota; class Actinomycetes; order Streptomycetales; family Streptomycetaceae; genus Streptomyces; species Streptomyces lydicus_C. Next base: position 7,657,892 of record NZ_RDTE01000003.1, on the reverse strand, counting down.
AGGCCGGCATGGTCGATGTTCTTGTACACCTCGACCGTGGGGAACTTGTCCTTCGGGTACTGGGCGACACGGTCCACCGTGAATTTCGCGGTCTTCCCGTCCTGCCGGGCGACCTCGATGGTGTCACCAGCCTTCATCGTCGACAGCTTCTCGAACACCGACGGCTTGCCGTTCCAGGAGACATGGCCCGCGATCACGGCGGGTCCCTGGGAGCCGGGCGTCGGCCCCGGCCGGTACCAGCCCGCCTTGTCGGGATCGCGCGGGGTCTCCATGGCCCCGTTCTTGTGCTGTCCCAGCGTCTCCAGAGTGGAGGAGACCTGGAGCGACGGGATGGAGAGCCGTTGCGGAGCAGACTTCGGCATACTCGCGGCAGCCTGACTCCCGGACCCTTCACCCGTCGCTCGGTCCTGGGAGGCGCCCCCGCCCTGGGACGAGTCCCCGCCCTGGGAGGCGTCCCCGCCCTGGGCCGGCGGCTGCCCCGCGGGGACCGGCGGGGGCGACGCGGTTTCCTGTCCTCCGCACCCGGCGACGAGCACGCTCGCCAACGCCGCGGCGACCGCGCAGCCGAGGACGCGGTGGCCCCGGCGCCGTACGGTGATCCCGCCCTCCTCGCTCCGACGGCTCATGCGACGCTCCCGTTGCTTCCGTTGCTCCCGGGCCGCCCGACGGCGAGCACGGACTTCCGCCGTCGCATGACGGCCAGCACACCGGTCAACGCCACGAAGGCGGCGCCCCCGGCCCCCAGCACCGCGAACGGCACCCCTTCCTCCTCGGAGGGCCCGGTCCCGGTCTCGACCCCGCCGACCGGTATGGACCCCACCGCAGCGCCTTTGACCTCACCGCAGTTGGTCGGAGCGGTGGCCTCCTGCGGGAGCTTGGGATCGAGTTCGCTCTTGCCCGCTCCGTCGAAGTCGTACTTCTGGTTGTTGTTGCGGTCGATACCGTGCTGCACGATGTGCAGGTCCTTGATGTGGTCGACCACGGCCTGCGAGACGGTGAGCGTGCGCTGGTAGGAGAGCTTTCCCTGCGCGTCCGCCACGGGCATGCGGTCGACGGCGAGACCGCTCATCATGTCCGTGGGTCCCTTGGTGGTGAGGGAGATGTTGATGTTGCCGTAGTCGACCGTGGCTTCGGTGTTGTCGATGACCCCGTCGCCGTTCGTATCGGCGCTCGCGTCCGGGCAGTGGAAGTCATGACCATCGGTGGAGCCGTGGAGGTGCTGGGCGTGGGGCTGTCCGGGTACGAGTCCCTCGGACTCGATCTTCACCGTCAGCCGGTTGCCCTGGAGGCTGAGCATCGCCGTGCCCTTGGAACCGGAGTCGTTCAGCTGTGCCAGATTGATCTGGAACGCTCCGGTGCCCTCGGCGGCGGCCTGGGACGAGGCGCCCACGGTGAGGGCCAGGGCGGCGGGCAGAGCGAGGAGTGCGGCGAGGCGGCTGGTGCGCTTGGCTATCACGTTCGATCCTTTTCCGGCGGCCTCCGCGGGGAGGGGGAGACCACACGTCGTCCGGGTTCGAGACCGACACCTCGACGAGGTGTCTGCCGTGATTCGGAACCGCAACGCCCGTGGATTGGTGGATCGTTGAAAAACTTTTGACGCCGCTCTCCCGGGCCCCTCGATGGCGCCGACGCCGCACCGGCAACCAGGTCACCGTCCGGCGGCCCGGCACCCGGCACCCGGCACCCGGCACCCGGCACCCGGCACCCGGCACCCACAAAACACAGCAGCTCGCGCGGCCAACTCCTCCCCCGCCGTTACAACACCTTCTTCAGCGTCTTCGTCTGCGCGATCCTGCCGGTCTTCAGAGCGATCCACGAACCGTCGCCGAAGGCGAGATCGGCCCGGAACTCCTGCCGCGGCGGGTGGGGGTGCTGCCGCTGAGAAAACGCCTCCCGCGGGAACTCCTCCAGCAGACGGGCGGGCATGTGCCGTGACAGCGTCATCGGCTCGCTCAGCACGAGCAGCCGCTGGTTGGTGACCACCAGCAGAAAATCGTCGTTCTCGCCGTCCGAGTCGTACGCGTTGCGTACGGCGATGAGCAGGCTTCCGGCCATACTGCGGTACCCGCCGCCCCAGGACCACCCGTGAAACGGGCGTCGCAGACACCGGTAGAACCTGCTCCAGCCACGCTCGACGTGATCGGAGAAGTCATCGCCCTCAACAAGCCACTGCAGCCGCTTCCAGGAGTCCGGGATGAGCCAGGGCAGGGGTGTCGCACCGACCACCCAGCGGATCGGAGCCCGCAGATCGACGCCGCGGCGCACGCCCGGCCGGTACTTCTTCGGCAGCCTGGGCGGGAGCAGGTCATCCACTTGCAGCAGAAAAGTCCCCGTCGACCGTTCGCCCGGCCTGAGATGGGCAGCAGCCTCCTCGGACAGGCTCGGCTGCTTCGGGGGCGTCTGCGGCGCCACCGTGGCACCCGTCGCCCCTCCGCCCCATTGCTGCGCCATGCCGCCCGTCACCGGTTGCCGGTCGTCACTCACCCTGAAAAGTCCCTTCACCTGTGCCCCGGAGGGCCGTCCGACGGCCCGTCACATGCTCCACGGCCCTTATGCGCAACCGCGCGGCGGCGTCGGGCCCGGCCGTTCCGAGGACGACGCGTGGTGCCCGGCGCGAAGCACCGCGCCCTCCCGGATCATCCGAACGTCGCCTCCACGCCGGACGGATCGAGGCCGCGCCGGTCGACATGGTAGGCGGACGGCGCCTGCTCACCGTCGCCCAGCAGCGAACGCTGCCCGGTCTCGTTCTCCGCGTACCGCTTCAGCGGCTCCGTCCATCCCACCTCGGCGCCGGCCGCCTCTCCCACATGGCCTCTGGCGTCCTTGAAGGCCGACTTGACACCCCTGCCCTGCTGCCAGGAGAGCCCTGCCTCCTTCCCGTCCTTACCTTTCAGCGCCTTCGTCGCCTTGACGACACAGCAGCCGTCGGCGGACGACATGAGCCGATCACGAGCCTACTTTTGCATGCACTCGAAAAGGTGTTTGCCCGCGCTTTCCACCGCCAGGATCTGGGGCACCTGGCAGCCCGGAATGGAGCGTCAGTGCACATTTCGCAGATGTGGCGGCCCTGCCGATCGAGGTGACCGCCGCAGCGTTGACGAACCTCCAGGAGCGACCAGGGTTCACCACACAACCTTCACCCGGTCTCGGCGGTCACACCGGTGCCATCAGCCATCCACTCGGGAGCCGGAACACGTGAAGCGCACCGCCGCCACCGCACTGACCGCACTCGTCCTGACCGCCGCGCTCACCGCGTGCAGCAGCGACGACAGCACCGACGCAGCACCGAAGAAGACACCCACCGCGGCGCCGAGTGCCCCCTCCACCAAGGACATTGCGGGCGCCGAAGCCTCCGCGGGTATCCCGCCCGAGCCGGACGCCGCGATGCGACTTGCCTACATCCGCGCGCTGACCGGCATCGACCCGGACATCGTCCACGGCAAGGAGGCCAAAGCCCTCGACCGCGGACGCAACCAGTGCCAAACGATCCACGACTTCCCCAAGGACACGTCGAAGCAGGCGAGCATGGCGGAGAAGCGGTTCACTTCGCCCCATCACCCCCAGGGCTTCGGCAAGGTCAAGGCCGCCCAGATCGTCGTGGCCGTGCACACAAACCTCTGCCCGAAGTTGTGACCCCGAGCCCGCACGGCCCGGCGTCTCCCCCTGTGGGATGCCGGGCCGTTCATCAGGGAAAGCGGGTCGGCGCCCCACTGCACGAGCAGGCACCTGACGCCGCCCCCGGCAGCGGCTAGCGCAGCGTGTAGCCACCGTCCGGATAGATGGTTGAACCGGTCATGTAGCCGTTGGTGAAGAGAAACAGGACTCCATGGGCGATCTCGTCCTCGGTGCCGAGCTGGTGCAGCAGGGTGTCGTTGCGGTACTGCGTGAAGCTGGCGTCACGCTCGTGAGCCGGTCGCTGTGCCCAGAGGTTGCCGTCGACGGTGCCCGGCGAGATCACATTGACCCGCACCGGAGCGAGTTCGACCGCGAGTCCCCGCCCGAGTCCTTCGATGGCGGCATTGCATGCGGCGTAGGCGGGAGCGGGCGCCGGGGGCCGCGCCCCCGCGGCACCGGACATGAGGACGATGGAGCCGTCGGGCTGCAGCAGCGGCGCGGCGTATTTGGCCACGTGGTACTGCCCCCAGAATTTGGAGGTGAAGGGACTCGCCGCGTCGGCATCGTCCAGCTTCAGCATCGGCCCGACGCGGTAGGACGCCGCGGTCGTGAAGACGTGATCGACCCGATCACAGGCACGGAAGAACAGTTCGACGGAATGAGGGTCCGTCACGTCCACCGTCTGCCAGGTGGCCGCCTCCCCCACCTCTCGTGCCGCGGCAGCCAGCTTCTCCGGTGTACGGCCTCCCAGCACCACCTTCGCTCCTGCCGCGGCAGCCTGATGCGCCACCCGCAACCCGATCCCCGAACCACCGCCGATCAGAACGACTACACGGCCGGCTAACTCATGGCGGCGAGGTGACGGGCCTGCCGGGGAGGAGGTGGTGGACAGCACGGACATCGAACGCCTCATCAGGTAGAGAACAAGTGGGTCGACATCCTTCAACGGACGCCACCACCCACGTATTCCCGCCGGGCTCCGCCGAGAGGCCGGCCGTACAACCGGGTCGAACCCCGTCGTCGCGGGATCAGTTCCCCTTCGAGTGGGGGTTTCCGAGGTAGGGGAACTCGTGCAGAAGGTCCGTGTGCGGTGTGAGCCCGGTGGGTGGGATGTCGCCCTTCGAGAGGAAGGAGAGACGGTAATTGATGACGTCGTCGGTGAAGACACGGCCGTTGGGATATTGCGCGGGCTTCGAGGGGTCAAAAGCCAGCATGTCGGGCAGAATGCGGTCGGCGTCAATCGCCGCGAGGGCTTCTTCCCGTGTGTAGTTGCCGGTGTGCCCCATGAGATGGACGAAGAGATCGGCCCAACGCTCACGATCGTTCACCGGTTCGCCGGCGTTGTACTCCTCCTTCGTCTCGTCGGTGTTGAAGAAACTGCTGACCGAAGGATGTCCCGCACGGTCAGCGTGGACGAGTCGGCCGTCCTTCCGCACACTGCACCGGCCCCAGATACGGATCTCGGGGTCGGCGCGGAGCTCACTCGTCGGCAGTTCCACCACCGTCGAGAACACATTGGCTTCCGTGTTCGAGTCGACACCGGTCCACGGTGACGCGCCACCGAGATGCGGCGCGGTGAAGTTTCTTCCTCCGGTGGTGTCGAAGAGATTCTTGATCCCGTCGTAGTCGAAGAAGAAGGCATCGCTTCGACTTCCGGCGAAGAACGTGTAGGGACCGGAGGTGACACGGTTCGCCCTGGTGCCGAACGACACCTCCGCATCGGTGACGACTTTCTGCCCGACGGCTTCGGCCGAGCGGGCCTCCTCGCCTGTCGCCATGAAGACGCTGAAGGTCTGGCGGCCGTCCTGCGGCGGAGAGAACACATAACTGATCGCCATGTCGGCGAGACAGTCTCCGTCATTGTCGATGTTGACGCGATAGACGGCATCAGGATGCAACGCATCGGCATTCGGGTTCGCGTTGAGGATGAGCACCGTCCTCGCCGGATCGGCGGGGGACTGAAACGCGTAGAGGTCACAGAGGTCGAGCCTTTGGTCCCCGAGCGGTGCGCCAAGACTGAGTCCGGTGAAGTGATTCGACATCCTGCAGGTCCTTTCGCCGGGATGGGCCTACCGCCAAGGCCAGGACAAGAGCCGGCGCCGGGGAACGCGCGTTCCCTTTCCCTGCCGAGGCGGGCTGTCAGGCATAGCCCGGACATTGGAGCATGAATGCTGCCGAATCGAGGGGATTCATGGCATGAGGCCGGGTTGTTTGAATGGTCGGCGCCGCTGCCCCTTCACGCCCCTGTTGATGAGCGGTCAGTCGAGATGCAGCAGGAGGAGCAGGCCGCCCAGGAGAGCGATGGGAAGCCCCATGGCGCGGAGGAGTCCGGGGCGGGCGAAGGGCACGGGTACGTAAGGCGTCTCGAGGCGTCCGTTCGCCCAGAGCATTTCGCGGTGGCGCTCGGCCGCTTTCTTCTGCACTCGCTCGCATCTGCGGTGAATCAGACCGCCGGCATCGAACAGCACGGCGATTCCCACCGCTATGTACACCACTGCAAGCAAGATTCCCATGGCAGGAGCCTATGGCGGGAGGAGGTGAGGAGGTGGGGCCGGGTCCGACGCCCCGGCTCCGCCCGGTACTCCGTCATGGTGCCCGCCCGCATGGTCGCGCCCCGAAGTGTGGCGGCCCGCCACATGTGCGCACGACCTGGGCGTTTCTACGGTGTGGCGACACAGCAACGCCCCGTACCCGTACCCGCCTGGAAGTGGTGCCCATGGCCCGCGCAGCAACCGCTCCCCCGCCGCCCGCCGACCTCAAGCGCATCGTCGCCGCGAGCCTGATCGGCACCACCGTCGAGTGGTACGACTTCTTTCTCTACGGGTCTGCCGCGGCGCTGGTGTTCAACAAGCTGTTCTTTCCCGGTTCCGATCCGCTCGTCGGGACGCTGTTGGCGTTTTTGACCTACGCGGTGGGGTTTGCAGCGCGGCCCCTGGGGGCCTTGGTGTTCGGGCATTACGGGGACCGGCTGGGGCGTAAGAAGCTGCTGGTGCTGAGCCTGCTGATGATGGGCGGCGCGACGTTCGCGATCGGGTTGCTGCCGACGCATGCGACGGTCGGTACCGCGGCGCCGGTGCTGCTGACCGTGCTGCGGCTGGTCCAGGGGTTCGCGCTGGGCGGTGAGTGGGGCGGCGCGGTGCTGCTGGTGTCGGAGCACGGTGACGCACGGCGGCGCGGGTTCTGGGCGTCCTGGCCGCAAACCGGCGCACCCGCCGGGCAGTTGCTGGCCACCGGTGTGCTGTCGGTGATGACGGCGGTGTTGTCGGATGCGGCGTTCGTGTCCTGGGGCTGGCGGGTGCCGTTCCTGCTCTCGGGCGTGCTGGTGATCGTGGGGCTGTGGGTCCGGCTCTCGGTGGATGAATCGCCGGTGTTCAAGGCCGCGTTGGCGAGCGCCGCGGAACGGCGGGCGGAGGGTGCCGCGGTGGAGAAGCCGCCGTTGGTGGCGGTGCTCGTCCACCACTGGCGGGATGTGCTGATCGCGATGGGCGCACGGATGGCCGAGAACATCTCGTACTACGTGATCACGGCGTTCGTGCTCGTCTATGCGACCGCGCACACCGGGCTGTCACAGCAGACCGCCCTCCACGCCGTACTGATCGCTTCGGCGCTGCACTTCGCGGTCATCCCCGCCTGGGGCGCGCTCTCGGACCGGATCGGGCGCCGGCCGGTCTACCTCCTGGGCGCGGCCGGTGTCGCCGTCTGGGCGTTCCCGTTCTTCGCGCTGGTGGACTCCCACCGGTTCGGGGCGCTGCTGCTCGCGGTGAGCGTCGGGCTGGTCTTCCACGGTGCGATGTATGCGCCGCAGGCGGCCTTCTTCGCGGAGATGTTCGCGACCCGGATGCGGTACTCGGGCGCCTCGATCGGGGCCCAGTTCTCCTCGGTCGCGGCCGGCGCGCCGGCTCCGCTGATCGCGACCGCGCTGCTCGCCGACTTCGACAGCCCGACGCCGATCGCCCTGTACGTCATCGCAGCCGCCCTGCTGACGTTGCTCGCGGTGGGCATGGCGCGCGAGACCCGCAGCCGGGATCTCGCCGCGGTGGACGGCACGACGGCGGCCGGTGCGCTCCGGGCGACGGGCACGGGAGCGGGAGCCGGAGCGGCGGACGGCGGAACGTCATCGGCCGTACCGTCCTGACGGAGCCGGTCGAGGGCCTGTCTTCAAAGTCCCGTCGTTCGCCCGTAAGCCCAGGCGGGACATTGAAGACAGGCCCCAGGGGCCCGGGGAACCTGATGTTCGGCGGGGGCGTGGCGGGCCCGGGGACGCTCCGGGAGACGGGGCAGCAGGTCCGCCACGCCCCCGCCGGGCGTCAGGAGTGGTTCTTGCCCTTCAGGGAGTCCTTCATCCCCTGCGTGTTCTCCTTGGCGTCGCTCATCGCGCTCTTGGCCTTGCCCTTGGCCTCGTCCGTACGGCCTTCGCTCTTCATGCGCTCGTCGCCCATGATCTTGCCGGCCTTCTGCTTGGCCTTGCCCTTCATCTTGTCCATGGCGCCTTTGTCACCCATGACGAACTCCTCTGTGCGGTGGGAAGGGGGAAAGCTTCGGCCACCACGCTGCCGCAGGTCGCGACGGCTCGCACCCGGAGGCGGCCATCGGTACGGACCGGCCGCGGGCGCGGCGCGGAGCACCGTCCCCTGCTACCCGCCGGTATCGCGCGTCACGACGGAGGACAGCTGGTGCAGCCGCAGCGCCAGCTGGATTTCCAGGGCGCGTGCCGGGGTCTGCCATTCGGGGCCCAGCAGCCGGCTCACCCGCTCCAGACGCTGGGCGACGGTGTTCACGTGGACATGCAGGGCGTCCTTCGTACGGGCCGGGCTCATCCCGCAGGTGAAGTAGGCGTCGAGGGTGCGCAGCAGTTCCGTCCCGCGGCGGGCGTCGTAGTCGGCGACCGCGCCCAGGGTGCGGTGGACGAAGCCGTCCACATCGCGGGTGTCGGCGAGCAGCAGGCCGAGGAAGCCGAAGTCGGCGGCGGCCGCGCCCTGGCCCGACCGGCCCAGTACCCGCAGTGCCTCCCGGCAGCGCCGGGCCTCGGCGTAGGCGTCCGCGACCGCCGCGGGGCGGGCGGCGGGGGCCGGGACCGGGGCCGAGGCACCGACCGTGACGGGCTGGTGCAGCGCGGCCCCGAGCCGGGCGGCGATCTCACGGGCGGTGTGCGCCGGGTCCCCGTCGGAGCCGAGCGGCAGCAGCAGAACGGCGCCGCCGTCCCGTTCGGCGGCCAGCCCATGGCGGGTCGCGGCGAGATGGGAGGCCGCCGACCACAGGCGGCGGCGGTCGGCGCCGCCGGGCGGGGAGGCCCCGTGGGGCGGGGAGCCGGCATCAGGTGGGGAGGCAGCGCCGGGCGGGGAGGTGGCCCTGGGCGGGGAGGTGGCCCTGGACGGGGACGCGGCGTCGCGATCGGATATCGGCGCTCCGTGCGCCGCGAGCGTGCTGTCTCCCTGTGCCGGGAGCGCGCTGACTCCGTACGCCGGTGGTACAGCATCTCCGTGTCCCGGTGGTGGACCGTCGGTCCGTGCCGCCAGGACGACATGCGGTGCGTCGAGGTCCGCGCCGACCCGGGCCGCGCGCTCGCCGAGGAGGCGGGGGTCGCGGTCGGCGGCGTCCAGCAGGTCGTGCAACAGCTCGCCGCGCACGCGCTGTTCGGCCTCGCCGGCGGTCCGCCGGGCGAGCAGGAGCAGCGAGGTGACCATGGCGGCCCGCTCCAGGGTGCGCTGGTCGACCGGGTCGAGGGCCGGGTGACCGCGCAGCACGAGGGCGCCCAGGACCTCACCGCCCGCCCCGACCGCCGCGACCCATTCGGCGCCCTCCCGTACGGCGTGGCCGTCGGCGCGCGAGCGGTCCAGCGCTTCGGCCGGTGCCCGGCCGGGTTCGGCGAACTCGACCTCGCCGTGCAGGACTTCCGCCACCGCGTCCGCCACGTCCACGACCCCGCCTCCGCGCAGCACCAGTTCGGTCAGCCGGTCGTGGATGTCCGAGGCGCGCTCGATGGCCGCACTGCGGTCGCGGATGATCTCGTTGGCGGCCTCCAGTTCGGTGAGTGTCTTACGGGTCCCGGCGAGGAGGTTGGCGGTGTCGATCGCGACGGCGGCATGCGCCGCATGGGCGGCGAGCAGGGCGATCTGACCGTGTTCGAAGACCCGCTCGCGGCGGTCGGCGGCGAAGAGGACGCCGATCACGCCGCTGCCGAGCATCAGCGGGACCCCGAGGATCGCCACCAGGCCCTCGTCGTGGACGCCCGAGTCGATGGTGCGGGTGTGCCGGAACCGCTCGTCGTGGAAGTAGCTGTCGGTGACGTACGGGCGGGCGGTCTGTGCGACCAGCCCGCCGAGTCCTTCGCCCATGCCGAGCCGCAGCTGCTGGAACCGCGCGGAGACCGAGCCGTCGGTGACCCGCATATAAGTGTCGCCGGCGGCGGTGTCGTGGAGGGTGAGGTAGGCGACCTCGGTGCCCAGCAGGGACCGGGCCCGGCGCACGATCGCACGCAGCACCGCGTCGAGGTCGCGCAGCCCGGCCAGGTCGTGCGCGGTGGCGTAGAGCGCGGACAGCTCGGCCTCGCGCCGTCGGCGGTCCTCCAGCTCGGCACGTACCCGCAGCGCGAGGAGCTTGGCCCGCTCCAGTGCGGCGAGACGGCCGGCCGACGCGCCCTCGGCCCGGGCGCGCAGCACCGGCCGCTCGTAGTCCTCGGCGGGGGCGCCGGTGGCCAGGAGTTCGAGGAAGAGGTTCTCGGCCGGGGCGGAGGCGGGCGGATCGGCCGGGGCGGAGGCCGGCGGGGACGCGTCCCCGGGCCCGGCGGGCGGCTCTGACGCAGGCTGATCGGTGGGCATGCTCACAGGGATACCTTCGGTGCGTCACGGTGCGCCAGCCTCGCGGGCGGGAACCGGGAACACGGGAGCTGGGAACACGGGAGCTGGGAACCGGTTGCCGCGAGCCGGCAACCGCGAGCCGGGTACCGTCCCGGCGGACCGCTCAATGCGCGGTCCAGCCGCCGTCCATCACCAGTGAGGTGCCCGTCATGAAGGAGGCCTGTGGGGTGCAGAGGTAGGCGACGGCCTCGGCGACCTCCTCAGGTTCGAGCAGCCGCTTGAGGGCGGAGTCGGCGAGCAGGAGGTCGGCCAGTACGCGTTCCTCGGGGATGCCGTGCGCCGCCGCCTGGTCGGCGAGCTGCCGTTCGACGAGGGGGGTGCGGACATAGCCGGGGTTGAGGCAGTTGCTGGTGACACCGTGCGCGGCGCCCTCCAGGGCGGCGGTCTTCGACAGCCCTTCGAGGCCGTGTTTGGCCGCGACGTAGGCGGACTTGAAGGGGGATGCCCGCAGGCCGTGCACGGACGAGATGTTGACGACACGGCCCCAGCCCTGCGCGTACATATGGGGCAGCGCGCCCCGCAGCAGCCGGAAGGGCGCCTCCAGCATGACGGTCAGCACCTGGTGGAAGACCTCGGGCGGGAACTCCTCGATGGGACGGACGAGTTGGATGCCCGCGTTGTTGACGAGCAGATCGATGCCGGCCGCGGCCCGTTCGGCCGCGTCCAGATCGGTGAGGTCCAGCGGCCGGGGTTCGATGCCGCCGCGGGCGCCGTCCGGGTGGGCCGCCACGAGGCCGGCCAGGCCGTCGGCGTCCCGGTCGAGCGCGCGTACCGTGGCGCCGGCCGCCGCCAGCCGCAGGGCGCAGGCGCGTCCGATGCCACTGGCCGCGCCGGTGACGAGCGCGGTGCGGCCGTCGAGGTCGAGGGATACCGGGCCCGGTGTGCCGATCACGGTCATGTCCGCACCCTAGGCAGCGGACGGGTCCGGCTCCGATGTGCCCCGGCGCCATACTTCACGGGCCCGAGGTGGCGGCGGCCCACGTCAGCTGGGGTGCCCTCCCGCGCACCGCACCCGACACGGCGGGCCGCGGGCCGCGGGCCGCCGTCCCGGCACCCGCCCGCTTCACCCGATCGGTCGCCCCGGATCGCCGGCCCTCCGCCGGTCCCCTAGCGTCGTACGACGCGGCGTGCCGTCTGCGCACCGCCGCCCCATCCGCCCACCGCCGCCCCGAGGGAGACCGACATGCGGAGGCTCATCGCCGTGCCGACGGTGCTGCTCGCCCTGGCCGCGGCGGGCTGCGGGGACGCGGAGAACGACCGGAGCCCGACGGCCGCGGCGTCGTCCGCCGCGGGCAACGGTCCGGCACCGGGCAGAACTCCGGACGAAGGCGCCGGCTCCGCCTCCCCCACCATCCCCGGGCAGCCGATGGACTGCGGCGAGCTCCCCGACGCGCTGGGCAAGGCGGGAGACGTCGTCCTCTACGCGGATCCCGGGGCCGGCGGCACCGTGGGCTGCGACGAGGCCCGCCGGGTGATGTCCGAGTTCTTCGTGCGGGCGCCGCACGAGGCCCGGGACGACCGGGGCACCCTGGCCGTCCGGGGCTGGTCCTGCCAGTACGAGAGCGGCCCCACCGGCACCTGGATCACGGCCTGCCGCAAGGACAGGCGGGAGATGCACACCGAGGAGCCGGGCGATCAGCCCTCCGCCCCGGGGCAGTCCCGGGAACCCGGTGGACCGGACGGATCCCAGCTGCCGTCGATTCCCGGTGAGCCCTCCGATCCGATGGACGATCCGTCGACGGAGGAGCTGTAGGCCTCCTCCGTCCGCCGGAGCCGCCATCGGGCTCTCCCCGCCGAAGGAAGGAACCGGGCGGAGGAAGAAACCCGGCAAGAGGAAGGAATTCAGGGCCCCGGAGCCTAGGCACCCCGGAGCCGGATTCCTCAGGCCTGCGGGCCCTCCGGTTCCGCCTCCGCCTCCGTCTCCGGTTCCGTCTCCGGTTCCGTCTCCGGCTCCATCGTGTGGAACCACGTCGGCCCGGCCTCCAGCGCCCGCTTGATGCGGGTCAGTGCGTACTCCTCGAGCTCCGGCAGGGCGTCCACGGCGAACCAGCCCACCTCCAGCGACTCGTCGTCATTGACCTTCGCCTCGCCACCGACCGCCCGGCAGCGCAGCGTCACGTCCATGAACTGGCAGACATCGCCATTGGGGTAGTGGGTGGGCGGCATGGTCTCGACGAGGACGACGCCCTCGGCCACGACCCGCACCGCGGTCTCTTCGTAGACCTCACGCATCGCGGTCTCGGCGGGCTGTTCGCCGGGCTCGGGGATGCCGCCGATCACCGACCAGCCACCGGTGTCGACCCGCTTGCCCAGCAGCACACGGCCTTGGTCGTCGAAGACGACCGCGCTCACCCCGGGCAGCCAGAGCAGCTGCCGGCCGATGGAGTTCCGGAGGTCTCGGATGAATTCGGGGGTTGCCATGCTCCGACCCTACGGGACACGTTCCCGCCCCTACGGCCCACATGCGGCCCCGGGAACAAGCCGCGTGGAGTGCCGGGGGACGACGGGCCGCATGCCCGGCCCGCCGGGTGTTCAGGCGCCCGCCGGGGTCCCCTTGCGCGGCCGCAGCCGGCCCCGGATGGCCCGGACGGCGCCTTCCGCGTCATCGACGGTGACGGTGAAGTCGCGTCCGTCGCCGAGCCGCACCACCACACCCTCACCGCGGCGGACGACCACCGCCGTGCCCTGCTCGGGGCGCCAGCGGTAGCCCCAGCCGCCCCAGTGACGCGGGGTGACCTGGGGGGTGAAATCGGCGCCGACGACGGTGTCGAGGGGGATCCGGCGGCGTGGCACCCCTATATGGCCGCACCGCACCTCCAGGCAGTCCTTGTCGATACGTACCGCGACATGGACGTAGGCGAGCGTGCCGAAGAGCACCAGCAGGCCGACCGCGACACAGCCGACCACCGACATCACCAGGGGCGCGAGGCCCGCGGTCCAGTTGCTCTCGACGGCGAGCTCGATGCCCAGCGCGAGGCAGCCCGCACCGACCGCGGCCAGCAGCCACTGGACGCGGTTGGTGGCACTGCCGTGCCAGACCTCGGGGATTTCCGCATGGGAGCCGCTGCCGGGGCGCGCTGTGCTGTCGGCGCCCTCGGCCGTGCCGGAGTCGTCGGGGGCTGCTGCCCCCTCGTGGGGGTGGTCCCTCATGAAACGCAGCGTACGCGTCTTTGCACACTACGGCAGCGCGTCGGACGGCCGTTCACGGCCCGGTTTGCGGTGCCGCCGACATCGTGGCGGGTGCCACCGCCGGCGTCGTCGCGGTGCCACCGCCGGCGTCGTACGGCGTCAGCGTCGGGCGGCCGCGGCGACCCCGTCGGTGGCCGCCGCGACCCCGTCGGCGGCCGGGGCGCCCTCGTCCGGGGTCCCCGGGGGGATGTCCGTACGGCTCTCGGCGAGCAGCCGGCCCTCGGCGAAGGTGAGCGCCACGGCCGGCAGTCCGGCGGGGCGTCCGCTGAGGATCACGCTCAGGGCGCCGGTCGGGGCGGCCGCCGGGGCCGGCTCGGCACCGATGCGGCGCAGCGCCTGGGCGGCGACCGCCTCGGCGGAGCCGTGCAGGACGAGCGCGGGGGCAGCGGGCTGCTGGAGCGCGGCGCGGATGCGTTCGGCGACCAGTTCGTAGTGGGTGCAGCCCAGGACGACGCTGCGGACATCCCGCGGGGTGTGCTGCGCTGCGGCCGCGATGGCGGCGTCGATCGCGGCCTCGTCGGCGGCCTGGACCGCGTCGGCGAGCCCCGGGCACGGCACCCCGGTGACCTCCACACCCTGCCCGAACCGCTCGATCAGATCCCGCTGGTAGGGGCTGCCGGTGGTGGCGGGGGTGGCCCAGATGGCGACCGGGCCGCCGCCGGCTGCCGCGGGCTTGATGGCCGGGACGGTGCCGATGACCGGGACCTGGGGTTCCAGCTCGGCGCGGAGGGCCGGCAAGGCATGCACGGAGGCGGTGTTGCAGGCGACGATCAGGGCGTCGGGGCGGTGGGCGGCCGCGGAGCGGGCCACGGCCAGTGCGTGTGCGGTGACGTCGTCGGGGGTGCGGGGGCCCCAGGGCATACCGTCGGGATCGGAGGAGAGGACCAGATCGGCGTCCGGCCGCAGTCGCCGCATGGCGGCGGCCGCCGCGAGCAGCCCGGTCCCGGAGTCCATCAGCGCGATCTTCACCCGGACACTTTACTCAGTGGTGCGTCCGGCTTGTCATACCAGGCGCGGCGCCGGGGGCCCGGCGGGGACTCGGGCGGCGGCCCGGCGGGAACTCGGGCGGGCGGCCCGCCGCGGCCTCGGGCGGGCGGAGACCCAGGCGGGCGGCCGCCGGGTCCTCCTCCCGTACCGGGTTCCGTGACACCGTCCCGATCACCGGTGCACGCCGGTCGTGGTGCGGCAGACTGCGGCCGTGAGCGCGATGGAGTGGATCGGTGCCGGGTCGCTGCTGGCCTGGGTGTGGCTGCTGCTGGGGCAGGGCTTCTTCTGGCGGACGGACGTCCGGCTTCCGGAACGCCGGGATCCGGAGCGCTGGCCGTCGGTCGCGGTGGTGGTCCCGGCGCGGGACGAGGCCGCGGTGCTGCCGGACAGCCTGCCGTCGCTGCTCGGGCAGAAGTACCCCGGCCGGGCGGAGGTGTTCCTGGTCGACGACGGCAGTACGGACGGGACCGGCGCACTGGCCAGGGAGCTGGCGGCCGCGCGCGGGGGGCTGCCGCTCACGGTGTCCTCGCCCGGCGAGCCCGGCCCCGGGTGGACGGGGAAGCTGTGGGCCGTACGCCAGGGGATCGCGCTGGCGCGGGAGCGTGTCGCACCGGAGTACCTGCTGCTGACCGATGCGGATATCGCGCACGCGCCGGACAGTCTGCGGGAGTTGGTGGCGGCGGCGCGGTCGGCGGACCTGGATGTGGTGTCGCAGATGGCGCGGCTGCGGGTGGTGACCTTCTGGGAACGGCTGATCGTGCCGGCCTTCGTGTACTTCTTCGGGCAGCTCTACCCCTTCCGGTGGGTCAACCGTCCCGGGGCGCGGACCGCGGCGGCGGCCGGTGGCTGTGTGCTGCTGCGCCGGGAGGCGGCGGAGCGGGCGGGCATTCCGGAGGCGATCCGGCATGCGGTGATCGACGATGTGGCGCTGGCCCGTGCGGTGCGGCGCTCCGGCGGCACGGTGTGGCTCGGGCTCGCGGACCGGGTCGACAGCGTGCGGCCGTATCCGCGGCCGGCCGAGCTGTGGCGGATGGTCTCGCGCAGCGCCTACGCCCAACTGAGGCACCAGCCGCTGCTGCTGCTGCTCGGCACGGTCCTCGGTCTCGCGCTGGTGTATCTGGCGCCGCCCTGCGCCCTGACGGCCGGACTGGCCGACGGCGATACGACGGCCGCCGCGCTCGGCGGCGCGGCCTGGGCGGTGATGAGCGGGACCTATCTGCCGATGCTGCGCTACTACGGGCAGCGGCCGTGGTGGGCGCCGCTGCTGCCGTTCACCGCGCTGCTGTATCTGCTGATGACCGTGGACTCGGCGGTGCAGCACTACCGGGGGCGCGGTGCGGCCTGGAAGGGGCGGACGTATCCGGCGCCCTGAGCGGTGTCCCCGGTGCCGCCGTCATTTGCGGGCCGGTGACCAGTCCAGGCCCCAGCCGTAGGCGTGATCGACGGTGCGCTGCGGGCTGACGCCGGGCTCGGGGACGAGGTAGCGGGCCTCGCGCTGGACGACGAGTTCGCCGCCGGTGTGGGTGATCAGGGCGAGCGCGCAGACGGTGGAGGGCACCGTGCAGGCGTCGAGCGAGAAGTCGACGGGGGCGCCGTGCTGGGGCTGGAGGGTGACCGTCGCGCTCAGGCCCTCGAAGCTGCGGGCGCCGGCGTAGACGGTGACGAAGATCAGGATGCGCTTGATGCGTGCCTGGTGGTCGAGGTTGATGGTCAGGTTCTCGCCGGCCGCGACGGCGCCGGTGCGGTCGTCGCCGTCGAGCTGGATGAACGGCCGGGCGTGCAGGGCGCCGAAGTTGTTGCCGAGCGGGTGGACCACTCCGGCGGCGCCGTCGGTGAGTTCGTAGAGGGCGCACAGGTCGAGGTCGAGCTCGCCGGACGGGGGCAGCAGCGCCCCGCGGGCGCCCATGGCCTGCATCGCCTTGCGGCCGAGCGTCTTGCCGAGCCGCTTGCCCGCCGAGCCGCCGCTCCAGTTGAGGTTCACCCGCATCGCCCCGGAGGTGCCGCCCTGCTTCGTCAAGGAGACCGCGGGGGCGTCCTTCGTGAGGGTGACTTTTGTCAGACGAACGGGAGGGGCCGGCGGTGCGGGGGCCAGTGCGGGCGATGCGGGCGCCGGCGCGGGCGGTGCGGAAGCCGGTGCGGCCGGTGGTCCCGGCGCGGGCCGCGACGCCGCCGGTTCCTCGACGCTGATGCCGAAATCGGTGGCCAGTCCGGCGAGACCGGTGTCGTAGCCCTGCCCCACCGCGCGGAACTTCCAGGCACCCTGGCGGCGGTAGAGCTCGCCGAGCACGAAGGCGGTCTCCGGTCCTGCGTCCCGGCTGTCGAAGCGGGCGATCTCGGCGCCGCTCGCCGCGTCCAGCACCCGGATGTGCAGCCCGGGGACGCTCTCGAAGGGTCCGCCGTCGGCGGAGGCGGCCAGCACCACCGTGTCGACGGCGGGTTCGACCGCGGCCAGGGCGACGGTGAGGGTGTCGGTCATCGCGCCGCCGGCCGTGCGCTTGCCTTCGTGGCGTACGGCGCCGGAGGCGTGCGCGGCCTGGTTGTAGAAGACGAAGTCCCCGTCGTCGCGGACCTTTCCGGACACCAGCAGCAGGGCGGAGGCGTCCACGTCCGGAGTCCCCGGGGCGGCCTGCCAGCCCAGTTCCACCCGCACCTCCGGGGCCGGGACCGGAACATTGCCGCCCTTGAGCATCGACATCGCCGCGCCTTCCTCTCGTCCGCCGCGCCCCCTCTCCGGTGGCCCCTCCAACCTACTTGGCCCGAACCGCTCCGAACGTCCCTTGTTCACCTGCGAGAAGCGGGGTCTTTACACGATCCCTACGGGCGATCGCGACCGATTTCCACAAGTTCGCTCCCATTAGCGCTCCAGGGCCGCTCCGAACACGCAAAACAACCCTCTTTCCAGGCTCCCCAATCGGCACATCATGGGCTTAACTTATGAGGCATGACCTCCCCCCGCTCGACCTACGGCGGCTACTACGCTTCGCCCTCCTTCCCGGACACCCCGATCTACGACAGCCTCGTCGCCGAACGCGGTACGCCGCAGATCGCCCCGATCCGGGTGAACCCCTCCCCTTACGAGACGGGTTCGTCCTATTTGCCGGCGCTCCCGTCGGCGCTGCCGGCTCTTCCGGCCGCGCCCTCCCACCCGTCGCCCGGGCAGGGCTATCCGGGTGCCGCCGCGCAGCCGGTCGCCCCGCTGCAGCAGGCTCCGGCGCCGTACATCCCGCAGCAGGCGGGCAGCCGCGGCTATCCGTCCCCGCAACAGCAGCAGCCCCAGCGCCCGCCCATGGGCACGGGGTACGAGGCGATGCGGCCGGCCGCTCCGGTCGCACCCCGGCCCGCCTCGCCGTACGACGACCCGTACGGCCGGCAGTATCCCCGCGGGTACTGACCCGGCCGGTCGGTCAGCCGTCCGAGGCCGCTGGCAGGATGGACGGCATGCCGAAGCCCGCACTCCAGTCGATCCACCTCTACCCGGTCAAAGCGCTGGCGGGGCCCGGTCCCGGTGAGGCGGTCGTGGAGCCGTGGGGGCTCGCCGGGGACCGACGCTGGATGCTGGTGGACGCGGCGGGCAGGATGATCACCCAACGGCAGCAGCGGACGCTCGCGTTGGCGCACGCCGAGGCGCTGCCGGGCGGCGGCCTGCGGTGCACCGCGCCCGGAAGGGAGCCGCTGACGGTCGAGGTGCCCGTCTCCGGGGAGACGGTCCCGGTCGAGGTCTGGAAGGACGAGGTCGAGGCGGTGCCCGCCGGTCCGGCGGCGGCCGCGTGGTTCGGCGGGTATCTCGGCGCCGAGTGCCGGCTGGTGTATCTGGACGCCCCGGAGAAGCGCCGGCCCCTCGGCCCGGGCTGGGGAGCGCCCGGTGACACGGTGAGTTTCGCCGACGGTTTCCCGCTGCTGCTGACCACCACCTCGTCGCTGGATGCCCTCAACTCCCTTGTCGCGCAGGGTGATCACGCCGACGAGGGGCCGCTGCCCATGAACCGTTTCCGGCCCAATGTGGTGGTGGACGGCACCGCCCCCTGGGCGGAGGACGACTGGCGCCGGGTCCGCATCGGCACGGTGGTCTTCGAGGCGGCCGAGCCCAGCGCACGCTGCGTGGTCACCACCACCGACCAGCGCACCGCCGAGCGCGGCAAGGAGCCGCTGCGCACCCTCGCCCGGCATCGCCGCTTCGGTGACCGGCTGGTCTTCGGCCGCAATCTGATCCCCCGCGGGGTCGGCACGATCCGGGTCGGCGACCCGTTCGAGATCCTCGGCTGACGAGCCCGCGCGACCGTCCGCCGCAGTCGCTCCGGGGCAGCCCCCGGTCATGCGCCATACGTCCGGTTGTCGCTCTTTGTACGGGGTGAAGTTGCTCGCTCTTCGCAGAACTCTCGCGTGGACCACCCCTGATGAGGTATCCACGGACACGGAGAGGGGGCACGATGCGAGCGTTGAGTGGTGTATGGCGCTGGCGGCGCAATCCGCTGCGGCGCCGGACCGATCGGATCGAGGCCTGGGTGGCGCTGGCCGCCGCCGTGCTGATCGTCCTCGGGGCGACCTCCGTGGGCTGGTTCACCGGACGAGCCGCACACGGCGGGCTGCTGACGACCGTACGGATACAGCATCAGCACCGGCATCTGGAGTGGGTGACGGTCGACCGGCTGATCTCCCGGACCCCGCTCGACCCCGATCCCGAGACCTCGTCGCAGCGCGATGCGCACCGCCGGGTCCTCGCCCGCTGGACGGCCCCGGACGGCAGTGCGCGCCTCGGGCAGCTCGCGGCTCCGCGTCCGGTGGAGGCCGGTGAGCGGTTCCGGATCTGGACGGACGGCCGCGGCCGGGTGGTGCCGCGGCCGATGGACGCCGACACGGCGGCCACGCATGCGGTGCTGGCCGGTCTGGGCACCGCGGCCGGTGTCGGCATGATGATCGAAGGTGCCCGGCGGATGGTCGTCTGGCAGCTGATGGTGCGTCGTTTCCGCCGCTGGGACGAGGAGTGGGAGCGCGCCGGACAGGACTGGGGCCGGGCCGGCGCGGGGAGTTGATCCGGCCGCCTTCCGGGGCGCCCGACCGTGTCAACTGCCGCCCGCCGGGCGCGCTACGGTGGTGGCGCCAGCCTCTCGGCTGGGGCCCCGCAGACCGGAAAGCGGACATCCGCGGACGGATGGTGCCGGGCCGACAACAGCCGCACGAGGTGGGGACACGACAGCGCCATGGCACAGGGCTCGGTCCAGGTGACGCACTCCGGAACGTCGCGTTGGCGACGCCGCACGGGGGAGTACAGCTCGCTCGCCGCCGCCCTGGAGGCCGCCGGGGACGGTGATGTGCTGACCGTCCCTGCCGGTACCTACCGCGAGAATCTGGTGCTGGTGCGCGCGGTGACCCTGCGCGGCCCGGACGGGGCGCGCGGGTCGGTGCGGATCGCCCCGGCCGACGGCGTGGCGCTGACGGTGCGCGCCTCGGCCACCGTCCACGATCTGCATCTGGAGGCGACGGACTCCGCCTCGCCCGCGCTGCTGGTGGAGGACGGCGCCCCGGAGCTGACCGGTCTGCGGGTGGTGACCCGCTCGGCGTCCGGGATCGAGGTCCGCGGGGGCGCCCGCCCGACGGTGCGGCGCTGCACGGTCGACAACGCGGGAGGGGTCGGCATCAGCGTCCTGGACGGCGCGGGCGGCGTCTTCGAGGAGTGCGAGGTGATGGCCGCCGGGCAGACCGGGGTGGCGGTGCGCGGCGGGGCCCATCCACGGCTGGAGAACTGCCGGATCCACCATGCCTCGGGCGCCGGCCTGTCGGTCAACGGCGAGGGCAGCGCGGTCGAGGCGGTGGGCTGCGAGCTGTACGAGATCAAGGGCGCCGGCATCCAGGTGGCCTCGCGGGCCACCGGCCACCTCACCGACTGCACGGTGCACCGCACCTCCGCCGACGGCGTCACCCTGGACACCGATGCGGTGCTCACACTCGCCGACTGCGACATCCACGACGTCCCGGAGAACGCCGTCGACCTGCGGTCGCGTTCGGTGCTGACGCTGACCCGCAGCACGGTGCGGCACTTCGGACGCAACGGTCTGTCCGTATGGGACCCGGGCACGCGGGTGGACGCCAATCAGTGCGAGATCCATGACAGTACGGGCGACTATCCGGCGGTATGGGTCAGCGACGGCGCCACCGCCCTGCTGGACTCGACGCGGGTGCACGATGTGCCGGACGCCCTGTTCGTGCTGGACCGGGGTTCCCGCGCCGATGTGGTGGACTGCGACCTCGCCCAGGTCCGCAACACCGCGGTGTCGGTCAGCGACGGGGCGACCGTGCAGCTCGACGACTGCCGGATCCGGGACGCGGCGACCGGTGCGTGGTTCCGCGACCACGGCAGCGGCGGCACACTCGCCAACTGCACCATCGACGGGGCGCAGACCGGGGTGATCGTCACCAAGGGCGCGGACCCCACCATCGAGGGCTGCACGGTCAGTTCCCCGGCCGAGGCCGGCTTCTACGTCTCCGCGGAGGGCCGCGGCACCTTCCACGGCTGCCGGGTGACCGGGAGTTCGGGGTTCGGCTTCCATGTGATCGACGGCTGCCGTACGGCGCTGACCCGGTGCCGTACGGAGCGGTGCGCGCGCGGCGGCTACGAGTTCGCCGAGGGCGGCGCCGGACAGGGCGACGGGCCGACGGTCCAGGACTGCACCAGCGACGAGAGCCGCGCCGTGCAGACTCCGGCCGCCGGGGCGGTGACGGCCCCCGCGGTGCAGCAGGCCACGCAGACGGCGGGGCTGCTGGGCGGCGTCCCGGCGCAGGTCCCGCCGCCCGCCGCCCCGGCCTCCCCGGAACCGGCCGCCGGCAACCGGCCCTCCGACGAGGTGCTGGGCGAGCTGGACACCCTGGTGGGGCTGGAGAGCGTCAAGCGCGAGGTGCGCAGCCTGATCAACATGATCGAGGTGGGCCGCCGGCGCCGGGAGGCGGGCCTGAAGGCCGCTTCCGTCCGCCGCCATCTGGTGTTCACCGGCTCCCCCGGCACCGGCAAGACCACCGTGGCGCGGCTGTACGGCGAGATCCTGGCGTCCCTGGCGGTACTGGAACGCGGGCATCTGGTCGAGGTGTCCCGGGTGGACCTGGTCGGCGAGCACATCGGGTCGACGGCGATCCGCACCCAGGAGGCGTTCGACCGGGCGCGCGGCGGAGTGCTGTTCATCGACGAGGCCTACGCCCTCTCCCCCGAGGACTCCGGACGGGACTTCGGGCGGGAGGCCATCGACACCCTGGTGAAGCTGATGGAGGACCACCGGGAGGCCGTGGTGGTCATCGTGGCGGGCTACACCGCCGAGATGGAGCGCTTCCTGGCGGTCAACCCCGGTGTGGCGTCCCGTTTCTCCCGCACCATCACCTTCGGCGACTACGCACCCGAGGAATTGCTGCGGATCGTCGAGCAGCAGAGCGAGGAGAACGAGTACCGCCTCGCCGAGGGGACCGGCGAGGCACTGCTGAAGTACTTCACGGCGCTGCCCAAGGGGCCGTCCTTCGGCAACGGCCGAACCGCGCGGCAGACCTTCGAGGCGATGGTCGAGCGGCACGCGGGGCGGGTGGCGGAGCTGGCCGCCCCGAGCACCGACGACCTCTGCCTGCTCTACCCGGACGATCTGCCCGAACTCCCCTGAGCGGGACGGCCGTCGGCACCGTCACCGGCACCCTCACCGGCACGGTCACAGGCGGGGGCGTCGGCAGCGTGACCGCCCGTGGGGTCGCCGGTGCCGCCGCCTCCCGTGCGGTCGTCGGCACCGCGGCGTCCCGTGCAGCCGTCGGCGGGCCGCTGTCCCGGCAGGTCCGGACCGAGCCGGGCGATCAGCTCGGCGCGCACCCGGCCGAAGACCGGGTCCGCCTGGTAGTCGCCGTGGCCCAGGATCTGGGCGGGCAGCGGGTTCTGCAGGGATCGGCCGAAGGCCAGCGGGTCGCGCAGCGGGCCCTCGTCGATCCGGCGGCCGTCGTCGCAGGTGAGCCGGATCGGGCCGCCGATGGGGTCGGTGAAGCGCCACAGGTTGCGCCAACCGTCCATCTGGTGGTGCAGCCCGGTCAGTGCGGGCGGCCCGAAGAAGGCGGGGAACCAGCGTCCGTAGAGCCGTTCCAGGGGGCTGCCGTAGGTGAGCAGCGCGACCCGGCTGCGGGTGACCGGGTCCAGCTGCCAGACGGCGGCGGCCGCCAGCACGCTCCCCTGGGAGTGCCCGGAGAGCACCAGCCGGCCGTCGAACCGCTCGGTCCAGGTGGCCATCCGCCAGGTGAGGTCGGGGACGGCGCGCTCGGCGTAGCAGGGCGGCGCGAAGGGGTGGGCGGCGCGCGGCCAGAACGTGCCGACGTCCCAGAGGATGCCGATGGTGCGGCGCGCCGAGTGGTCGCGGTAGGCGCGCCGGCCCATGGTGATCAGCAGTATGACGCCGGCACTCATCAGCCAGGAGCCCAGGGATTCCGCGGTCTCGGCGGCGGCGTGCACGACCGGCGGCGCGCCTTCGGTGGCACGGCCCGGCGCCCGGTCGCTGAGCCAGGCACCGGCCACCGCGCCGGCGCCGAGGACGAGGGTGACGGCGGCGGTGGCCGCGACCAGGACCGGTGCGGAGTCGGTGAGCCCGGCGCCGGCGATGGTGCCCGCGATCCGCTTCGTACGGCGCTCGTCGGGGTGTTCACGCGGGTCGTAGAGGCCGGGGACGTCCTTGGCCACCCGGCCGCCGACGATCACCACGCGGACGGCGGCGAGCACGACCACGATCGCGACGACGACCAGCAGGACGGGGATGACCGAGGCCTGCCAGGACAGCAGCACCGGCGGTCCGGGGATGGGGGCGTGGTCCTGGCCGGGGGTCGCCCCGCCGTCCAGCCAGTCCGCGAAGCGCTGGGCCACTCCCCCGGACAGCACCCCGCCGACCGCGCAGGCCAGCAGGGCGACGGCAGGGCCGCCCATGCCGCACAGAGCGGTCCGGGCGTCCTCGGGGGCGGAGCGCTGCAGGACCCAGGCGGTGAGCGCCAGCGCGAGGACCAACAGGCCCTGGAAGACGGCGATGCCGCCGAAGGCGGAGGCGCCGGGCAGCGCGCCGTGACTGTGGGACCCGGGGCGCGCCCAGCCGGTGTGCAGCACGATCAGCGCCAGCGCGGCGAGGGAGGCGAACGGCAGCGCCCGCACGACCAGATGGTCGGACTCGTCGTCCGGTACGGCCTCGCTGCGGGCGGTGCGCCACACGACCACGACGGTGGTGGCGGCGAGCAGAATGACCAGGGCGGTCAGGGCCCGGCCGGTGACCGCGAGGGCGGTGTCGCCGCCGGTCTGCCCGTCGGCCTGTGCGCCGGCGGCACGGAGGACGGCGGCGATGGTCAGCACGCCGGCCGTGGTGTGGGCGGCGCGCAGCCGGGCGACCAGCCGTCGGCCGTACCAGAAGCCGTCGAGGCTGAGCGCGGTGCGTTCGGCGGCCGGGGTGTCCCGGGAGGTGCCGGGCCGCCGGGGCGGCGGCGAGGCGGACTCGTAGGCGCTCCAGGTGCGGCGCGAGAGCCACCACAGGAAGCCGATGACGAGCAGCGGCACCATGGAGGCGAGCGCGAGGCGGCGGCCCGGAGCGCTCCACCAGCCGGAGTTGTCGGGGCTGAGGAAGCCCATCCAGGATTTGCCGGCGGCACAGACGGTGGTGCCGGCGCACTGCCAGGCCGTGAGGTCGAGCGCGACCTCGCAGGCCGCGGCGGCGAGCAGGACGGTGAGGGTGAGGGCGAGGATGCGGACCAGCAGGTCGTAGAGCCGCTGGGCCGGGTGCTCGGGCGGGGCGGCCGGGCGCATCCAGTGGGCGAGGTTGGCGACCATGAAGGGCACCAGGAGCAGCCACAGGGCGCGGGCTCCGTTGCCCGAGGTGAGATTGGACCAGCAGTACGCCTCACGGACCGGCTCGCCGCGAAAGTCGTCGGGCCGCTGCTCGGCGTCCGCGTCGTCCGTGCGGCGGTAACAGGCGGCGGTGTCGTCGCCGGTGATCAGCTGGACGCGTGGGTCGCCGAGCATCTCCTGTGCGGTGGTGCCGCCGACGCCGTGCACCAGCAGCTCCAGGGAGAGGTGCGGTGGTGCGGCGGGCGGTGGCCCGTCTGCGGTGCTCTCACGGTCCGTTGGACGCGCGTGCGGTGTCGGGTCCGCGGTCTCCACTGTTGTCCCCCGTAGTCGTGCCAGGACGTCGCGCTCGGACGTCAAGGTCGGACGTCGCGCCCGGACGTCATGTGCGGACGTCGTGCTCTGGGATCGTGCTCCGAGGCCGTGCCCCGTATGCGATGCGGTGCGGTGCGGCGCCGTGCAGTGCACCGGAGCGCTGTGCCGTGCTGCGCTGCGCTGTGCGGCGGTGCGCCAAGCGCCACGGCGCCGGATGCGCGCTCCCCGATTGTGTCTTCCCCCGCACGGCACATCCAGCACCCACTCCGGCCACCGGCCCTGGCTTCCTCCGTCATCGGCCTCACTGTCAGTGCCTCGTGCGAGGATGAGGGCACCAGTGATCGCGGGCGGCAGCCAGCGCGTACGACCCGACGCAACGAGCCGGGGCGGAAGGGACGGGCCGGGGTGAGCGACAACCAGAACCTCCTCGCGGAGCAGCGGCGTGCCCTGATTCTCGACGAGATCAGGCGGCGCGGAGGGGTGCGGGTCAATGAACTCACCCGCAAGCTGAACGTCTCGGACATGACGGTCCGCCGTGATCTGGACGCCCTGGCCCGCCAGGGCATGGTGGAGAAGGTGCACGGCGGTGCGGTGCCGGTCAGCGAGCCGAGCGCACACGAGCCCGGTTTCGAGGTGAAGTCGGCGCTGGAGCTGAGCGCCAAGGAGGACATCGCCAAGGCTGCGGCCGAGATGGCGGCGCCGGGCAGCGCCATCGCGCTGGCGGGCGGCACGACCGCGTTCGCGCTGGCACAGCGGTTGCTGGACGTGCCGGATCTGACGGTAGTGACGAATTCGGTGCGGGTGGCCGATGTCTTCTACGGCGCGCAGCGGGCGGCGGCCGGCGGCGCGGGCCCCCGGGCGGGCGCCGCGACCGTGGTGCTGACCGGCGGGGTGCGTACGCCGTCGGACACCCTGGTGGGCCCGGTGGCGGATGCCGCGATCCGGTCCCTGCACTTCGATGTGCTGTTCCTCGGGGTGCACGGCATATCGGTGGAGGCGGGGCTGTCGACGCCGAATCTGGCGGAGGCGGAGACCAACCGCCACTTCGTGCGGTCCGCGCGCCGGGTGGTGGTGGTCGCCGATCACACCAAGTGGGGCACGGTCGGCCTGAGTTCGTTCGCGACGCTGGATCAGGTGCAGGTACTGGTGACGGATGCCGGGCTGCCGGCCGAGGCGCGCGCGGAGTTCGCCGAGCTGCCGCCGGAGCTGGTGGTGGCGGGCGAACCATCGGCCGCCACAGACATCTGAAACCCGCCACAGACATCTGATATCCGCCACAGACAACTGACGCCTTGTCAGTTATCGTGAGCAACGCAGGCCCGCCGACCGTCCCATAGGGGGTGCTCGTCCCATGGCACGCCGACTCCGCCCCGTCGAGCTCGACTTCGCCGACTCCGCCCCGCTGCGGCTGGTGTTCGCCGCGGAGGTCGCCGCGCCGCCGAAGGCGGTGTATGCGGCGCTGGCGGACGATGTGGCGGGCTGGTCGCACTGGTTCACGGGCGTCGCACGGTCGGCGCCGACGCACGGCGGCAAGGGCCGCGAGGTGCAGCTCACCGGCGGCACCCGCTTCACGGAGACGGTCCTGGCGGCCGAGCCCGACACTCATTACGCCTACCGGGTCGACACCACCAACACCCCTGGCCTGCGGGCCCTGTTGGAGGACTGGCGGCTGACGCCCGCGGACGGCGGCACCCGACTGCGGTGGATGTTCGCGGCGGACGGCCCGGCCCCGTTCCGCTTTCTGCTGACGCTGGCCAGGCCCGGCCTGGGCCGCGCCTTCAGGGATTCGGCGCGGGCCCTGGACCTCAGACTCGCCAGAGCCTGACGCGGCCCCGGCGCGGACGCCGCACAACGGGCCCGGACAGGCCGACACCACCGCCCCGCGCCCGGACGGACCGCCGGGCCCCGGCCTCCTCGGACGGACCACCGGCCCCGTCGGACGGCCGCCGGCCCCCTCAGACAGCCCCTGACCTCTCCCCCCTCAGACAGCCCCTGACCCCTCCCCCCTCGGGCGGGCCGGCCCCCTCAAGACGGGCCAGGAGCCGGTGGCCAGGCGCCGGTGGCCAGGAACGAGTCGAGGGTGCGTGCATAGGGCGTGATGTCCAGCCCCTGGGAGGCCAGCCAGTCGTCGGAGTAGTACTTGTCGAGGTAGCGGTCACCTGGGTCGCACAGCAGGGTGACGACCGACCCCCGCTGCCCCTCGGCGACCATCTCCGCGACGATCTTCAGCGCACTCCACAGCCCGGTGCCGGTCGAGCCGCCCGCCTTGCGGCCGATCGCGGTCTCCAGTGCGCGGACGGCGGCGACACTGGCCGCGTCCGGCACCTTCATCATCCGGTCTATCGCGCCGGGCACGAAGCTCGGTTCCATACGGGGCCGCCCGATGCCCTCGATACGGGAGGCGGTGGCGCAGTCGGTCTCCGCATCGCCGGTGAGCCAGCCGTCGAAGAAACAGGAGTTCTCCGGATCGGGGACACAGACGCGGGTGTCGTACTGCATGTAGTGGACATAGCGGGCGATGGTCGCGGAGGTGCCGCCGGTGCCCGCGGTCGCCACGATCCAGGCGGGCTCGGGATAGCGTTCCAGCCGCAGCTGCTGGTAGATCGACTCGGCGATGTTGTTGTTGCCGCGCCAGTCCGTGGCCCGTTCCGCGTAGGTGAACTGGTCCATGTAATGCCCGCCGGATTCCGCGGCGAGCCGGGCGGAGACCTCGTACACGGTCCGCGGGTCCTGCACCAGATGGCAGGTACCGCCGTGGAACTCGATCAGCCGGGTCTTCTCACGGCTGGTGGTGGCCGGCATCACCGCGATGAACGGCACTCCGATGAGCGAGGCGAAGTACGCCTCGGACACGGCCGTGGAACCGCTGGAGGACTCGATGACGGGCTTCCCCGGCCGGATCCAGCCGTTGCACAGCCCGTAGAGGAACAGCGAGCGGGCCAGCCGGTGCTTGAGGCTTCCGGTGGGGTGCGTCGACTCGTCCTTGAGGTAGAGGTCGATGCCCCACTCCTCCGGCAGCGGGAAGCGCAGGAGGTGGGTGTCGGCGGTGCGGTTGGCGTCCGCCTGGACCTTGCGGACGGCGTCTTTGAGCCAGCTTCGGTAGGCCGGATCCGTGCGGTCACGGTCCACCGTCGGCATCGGGGCGCCGGCCACGGGCTCGATGGAGACCGGGGTACCGGCCACGGCCCCGGCCGGCGTCGGGGCACCGGCCACGGACTCCTGGCCGGGCCGGCTCTGCGGCTGCTGTGCGGTGCTCACCGGCGCGCTCCTCTGCGGTTCGAAGGCCCGCGCACAACGGCGGGCAGACTTCGACTATAACCACCGCCCGCACCCTTCTCACCTGCATAAACATCACTTTGGGATACCCCAAGGAGCCCGTGTGGCGGGGCCGTCGCACACCGTGCACGCCGGGGGCACTGGTGCGACGGGCGCCGCACCGGCAGACTTCCCCTCAAGGGGCGGTGGAGGGCGACTGCCCGTCTCACCGAGGAGGTGCCGGCATGGCGGAACCCGAGTTCAACGCGACCGGCGTACGGATCGAGCGATGGCTGCGGTCCCTGACCCGCGCCGGACAGGTCGTCATCTCGGACGGCAGGCTGGTGCTGCTGACCAGCTACGGCACGGAGATCGACAGTGCCCCGCTGCAGGCCGTACAGGCCCATAAACCGCTGTTCGCGGCGCGGGACCGGGCGCTCGCCACCCTCAATGGCCACCGCTATTCGCTCACCCTGGGCACCCCGGAACTGTTCTTCAAGGCCCTGGAGGCAGCGCGTCCGCAACGCACCTGACGGCGCCCTCCGGACGCGGAGGTCCGGTTGCGGGAGCACACCGGCTGACCGACCCTGGACTCGTATCACTGAGGGTTCACCAGCGGTGACGCTGTGGCGCAGCTGTGGTGCGGCCGGCATCGCTGGATCCGATCTTCGCCCCTGCCCGGTGAGAGGGGCGCCCGGCCTCATCAGGGAGTCGCGGTCGTGATCAGGCAGCCCAGCAGGCACTGCACGGTGGAGCTCCAAGCCGTTCCGGCTCGCATCGGACATGTGCGCAGAATCGTCTCCGCGCAGCTGCGGTACTGGCATCTCGACGCCTTGATAGACCCCGCGGCACTCGGGGTGACCGAACTCCTCGCCAATGTCCACCGGCACGCCCGCCCCAGCAAACAGTGCACCGTGGAACTGCGCGTACTCCTTGATCAGTTGACGGTCTCGGTGCACGACGAGGACCCCCGGCTACCGCGGATCCGGGTCGCGGAGAGCTGGGAGACCTGCGGTCGCGGTCTGGCGCTGATCGCGGCACTCAGCGAGAGCTGGGGAACGCGTCCGGACGGCGGCGGCAAGGTCGTGTGGTTCACCCTCCCGGCCCTCACTGCCGCCCCCGAAGAGGCCCTTACGGTCCGCGGCCACCTGGAGCCCCTGCCCCTGAAGGGCACCGGCACGGCGACCGGTACGGCGACCGGCCCGCGCCCGCGGATACGGGGCACGAAAGTCGGCTGACGGGTCGGGGGCGCGGTGGGCCCGCTGACGGGTCATGCCATGCCCCCTTGGGACCGGCGCCGAAGTTGAAGTCCTCCTCCAGGACGGGGAGTCGGCGCCGGTACTCCCTCTCGTCCGGCGGGCTGCGCCCCGATCGGCGCACGCACGACCACTCTTGGCTCTGTAACTACTGGTATGTACAGTGCCCTCATGAGCACCCAGGATTCGCTCGGCGAGCGGACGTCACCCGGCACCACACAGGCACCGCCCGGCGCGCACACCCCACCTGGGGCGCACACATCCCCCGGGGTTCAGGCATCACCCGGCACACAAATGCCGCACGGCACCCACCACTCCTCCGGCGCTCACGCCACTCCCAGCGCCCAGGAACGCCTCGTGCGGAGCACCCAGGAGCTGCTGTGGGAGCGCGGGTACGTCGGCACCAGTCCCAAGGCGATCCTGGAGCGCGCGGGCGTCGGCCAGGGCAGCATGTACCACCACTTCACCGGCAAGTCCGGGCTCGCGCTGGCGGCGATCCGGCGCACCGCAGAGGGTATGAAGGCGGCCGCCGAGGAGTGCCTGAGCGCCCCCGGCACGGCGTACGACCGGGTCGCGGGCTATCTGCTGCGAGAGCGGGAGGTGCTGCGCGGCTGCCCGGTCGGCCGGATGACGCAGGACCGCGATGTGGTGCGCAGCGCCGAGCTGCGGCAGCCGCTGGACGAGATGTTCGGCTGGCTCCGGGGCCGGATCGGCGAAGTGCTCAGCGAGGGGCAGCAGCGTGGCGAACTGGCCCCCGGACTGGACCCGTCGGCCACCGCGGCGGCCGTCGCGGCCGTCGTCCAGGGCGGCTACGTCCTGGCCCGCGCCGCCGATGACACCGCGCCCTTCGACGCGGCCGTACAGGGCGTGCTCTCCCTGCTCGCCACACAGGTCACGCCCGGCGCGGGCACCACCCGCTGAGCGTTCCTCCCCACACCGTACGGAGTCCGCCATGCACGCCATGCACGCCATGCACGCCATGCACGCCATGCACGCCATGCACGCCATGCAGTATGCGATCACCCTTCCCGCCGACTACGACATGCAGATCATCCGGCACCGGGTGGAGTCCAGGGGCCACCTCCTGGACGACTTCGCCGGGCTCGGCCTCAAGGCGTACGGAGTGCGGGAGCGCGGGGTCGACGGCTCACCGGTCAATCAGTACGCGCCGTTCTACCTCTGGGCCGATCCGGAGGCCATGAACCGCTTCCTCCTCGGTGACGGATTCCGCGGGGTGGTCCGCGACTTCGGACGGCCGGTCGTCCAGCACTGGCAGGGGCTGTACCACCGCCCCGGCCCGGCCGCCGACGCCCCGCCCCGCGCCTACACCCGGCGGACGGAGACGGTCGCCGAGGACGCCGACGCCGCCACCGTCATCGCCCGTGCGGTGGCCGGACACGAGGAGCTGGCCACGACGGACGGGGTGCACACCACTGCCCTGGCCCTGGACCCACGGCACTGGGAACTGGTCCACTTCACCCTCTGGGCGCACACCTCCCACGCCTCTCACGCCTCCCATGCCTCTCACACCTCCCACGCTTCCCCCTGGCCCGCCGGGGACCGCTACGAGGTGCTGCATCTGTCCGCCCCGGGCACCGGACGGCTCGGCACCGGACGGCAGTGGTGAACGGGGCCCCGTCGGGCCCGTCGGACACACCGACCGCCCCCGCCGTCCCTACTACACCCCTCGGCGACACCGCCCCCACCATCCGCACGGTCCTCGGCGACATCGCCCCCGCCGGTCTCGGCGTCTGTGACGCGCACGACCACCTCTTCCTGCGCAGCCCGCAGTTGCCGGGCCAGGAACTGGACGACCCCGCGGCCGCGGCCGCCGAGCTGCGCGCCTTCCGCGCGGCCGGCGGTATGGCGGTGATCCAGTGGA
The DNA here is from genome assembly GCF_004125265.1 of Streptomyces lydicus. GTDB lineage: Bacteria > Actinomycetota > Actinomycetes > Streptomycetales > Streptomycetaceae > Streptomyces > Streptomyces lydicus_C. Next base: position 7,626,710 of record NZ_RDTE01000003.1, on the reverse strand, counting down.
CGCCGTACGGCATGGGCCGGGGCGCCGCCGAACTCCCCGGGCTGGCGCGGGAATCGGGAGTGCACATCGTCGCCGCCACCGGGCTGCACCAGTCGGCGCACTACGCACCCGAGGTGCTGGAGCAACTTCGCTCAGGGTTGGCCGAACTGTTCGTCGCCGAACTGACCGAAGGGATCGGCGGCAATGGCCCGCGCGCCGGGATGATCAAGGTCGCCGGAGGCTTCCACGGCCTGGACGCGCACGCCCGGCACACCATGGCAGCGGCTGCCGAGGCGCAGCGGGCGACCGGTGCGGCCATCGGCGTCCATCTGGAGCTGGGCACCGGGGCCCTGGACGTACTCGACCTGCTCTGCGGGGAGTTGGCGGTCCCGCCGGACCGGGTGATCCTCGGCCACCTCAACCGCTCACCGGACCTCGTCGCCCACCGGACGGCCGCGGAGGCCGGGGCGTATCTGGCGTTCGACGGTCCCTCGCGAGCCCATCACGCGACCGACTGGCGCCTCCCCAAGGCGCTGGCCGCGCTCACCGAGGCGGGCTTCGGCGACCGGATCCTGCTGGGCGGCGACACCACGACAGCCGGCGCCCGGTCGGTGAACGGCGGTCCCGGCATGCCGCACCTGCTGCGCCGTCACCGGGAACGGCTCGAAGCCGCCCTGGGAAAGGACCTGGTGACACGGTTCCTGACGGCGAACCCGGCCCGCGCCTTCGCCGCCGGCTGGGCGCGGGCTCCCCGGAACCCGCACCAACCCCGGGAAAGGCGACGGGCTCCTACAGCGTGACCGAGATCCCCACATGCGGCCGCTTACCGCCGCGCACCAGCGCACCGACGCCGTCCATCAGCCGGAAGCGCAGCCCGTACTTGCCCGCCATCGCCCGGCGCACCCTGCCGAGTTCGCCCTTCCCCTCCAGGAGCCGGCCGGTGCCCTCGACGGTCTGCGCGCCCTCGGCGATCCGGCCCCGGACATCGCACGGGGTGACGGTCACCCGGCCGTCGTTGCGCAGCCGCTTCACCTTCCAGCTGTCGTCCCGCGTCCACACCAGTAGCTCCTCCCCCTCGGCCACCGCCCACACCGGGGTCGCCACCGGCGTTCCGCTCTTGCGGTACGTGACGAGGCTGACGTAAGGACTGTGCGCGACCGCTTCGGGAATCATGGCCACAGCCTAGGACGCCGGCCGGACGGCGGCAGGGCGCTGCGCCTTGCGGGGCACGAGGGCAGGAAGGCAGGAGGGCAGTTCGCCGCCTGCCGTCCCGTCCGCCCGTTACCGGTCGAGGACGACCAGCGGATCGTCCAGAACCGGCTGCCAGGCCAACTCCGCCGCGCCGACGAGGCTGTTGTGGTCGAGGGTGCAGGGCAGGATCGGCACCCCGCCGCTGCGGCCCCACAGGCTGCGGTCGGCGACCACCGCGCGCAGCCGCTCCGGATCGGCGTCCAGCAGGGCGCGGTGCAGTCCGCCGAGGACGATGAGGTCGGGGTTGAGGATGTTGACGAGTCCGGCCAGGCCGAGCCCGAGGCGGTCGATGAGGAGATCGGCGGCGGAGCGGACGCCCGGATCGGTGTACTCGTCCCGCAGCAGGTCGGCGGCCTGCTGGAGCAGGGAGACCTCGGGGCCCGGTTCACGGCCCGCGGCGCCGAGGAAGGCGAGCGGATCCGCCTCGACGTCCAGACAGCCGCGGCTGCCGCAGTGGCAGGGCGCCCCCTCGGGGTTGACCGTCAGGTGCCCGACCTCCAGCGCCAGGCCCGAACTGCCGCTGTGCAGACGGCCGTCGAGCACCAGCGCCCCGCCGACGCCCCGGTGGCCGGACGCCACACAGAGCAGATCACGGGCGCCCCGGCCGACGCCGTGCCGGTGTTCGGCGAGCGCCATGAGGTTGACGTCATTGCCGGTGAGGCCGGTCGCCGCGGTGACTCCCGGGATGCCGGCGTCGGCCAGCGCGCGCAGGAAGAGTGCGCGTACGGGGGCGCCGGAAGGCCAGGCGACATGGAGCGGCGCAAGGGCCTCACCGTCCGGTTCGGCCACCGCGGAGGGCACCGCGAGGCCGGCACCGAGGCAGCGCCTTCCGGTCTCGCGCAGCAGGTCCGAGCCGGCCGCGACCACATCGGCGAGGACATGCGCCGGGTCGGCGGGGATGGTGCCGCAGCCGGCCGAGGTCGCCACGATGCGGCCCCCCAGGCCCACCAGCGCGACCCGGAAGCCGTCGGCGTGGATCTGCGCGGCGAGCACGACCGGTCCGTTCTCGGCGACGAACAGCCGGTGGGAGGGGCGCCCCTGCGCGCCGGCCGAGGCGGTCGGCCGGGAGTCGACGGTGATCAGGCCGAGCGCTTCGAGCTCGGCGGCCACCGCCCCCGCGGTCGCGCGGGTCACGCCGAGTTCGGAGGTCAGGACGGCGCGGGTGGGTGCGCGTCCGGTGTGTACGAGCTCCAGTGCGGGTCCGAGGGCGCCACGGCCCCGCTCCAGCCTGGTTGTCCGAGTCTGGGTCACCCCTCTATTCTGGCTTTGTGCCGACACTAAACAAAATACGGGCGGCCCTGACGAAGGACACGGGCCGCACTCCCCCCGCCGATCCGCACCTCACCCGCCTCCGCATCGCCGTCACCGCCTTCTTCGCCATGGACGGCTTCCTCTTCGCCGGCTGGGTGGTCCGGATCCCCGCGATCAAGGCACAGACCGGCGCCGGTGCGGGCGCCCTGGGACTCGCGCTGCTCGGCGTGTCGGCCGGCGCGGTCGCCTTCATGATGCTCACCGGCAGGCTGTGCCGACGGTTCGGCAGCCACACCGTCACGACCGCCTCGGCGGCCGCCCTCGCGCTGAGCATCGTGCTGCCGCCGCTCACCCACTCGGCGACCGCGCTGGGCCTGGTCCTGCTGGTCTTCGGTGCCGCGTACGGCTCGCTCAACGTCGCGATGAACAGCGCCGCGGTCGACCTCATCAGCGCGCTGCGGCGTCCGGTGATGCCCAGCTTCCATGCCGCCTTCAGCCTCGGCGGCATGCTCGGCGCGGGCCTCGGCGGGCTGATCGCGGGCAGCCTCTCCCCCACCGTTCACCTGCTGCTGCTCGCCGCGATCGGCCTGCTGGTGACGGCCGTTGCGGGGAACTCGCTGCGCGCACACCCGTCGTCCCCGGCCGTCCCCGAGCGTTTGCCGGCGACGCAGGAGAGCCGGCCTCGGCACGGCCGGGCGGGCCACGGCCGCCGCTTGGTGCTGGTCTTCGGGCTGATCGCACTGTGCACCGCGTACGGCGAGGGGGCCATGGCCGACTGGGGTGCGCTCCACCTCTCCCAGGACCTGGGCGCCGGAGCGGGTACGGCGGCCGCCGGATATGCCGTGTTCGCGCTGGCGATGACCGTGGGGCGGCTGTCCGGGACCGCGCTCGTGCAGCGCTTCGGCGCGGCGCGGGCGCTGATCGCGGGCGGGACGACGGCGACCGCCGGCATGCTGCTCGGCGCGCTCGCCCCCTCGACCGGGGCGGCCTGCGCCGGCTTCGCCGTCGCGGGTCTGGGGCTCGCCAACATCTTTCCGATCGCCATTGCCCGGGCCGGCGAGAGCGGCGGCCCGGACGGGGTCGCGGTGGCCTCCACGGTCGGCTACGGCGGCATGCTGCTCGGCCCGCCCGCCATCGGCTTCCTCGCCGAGGCGGCCGGCCTGCCGATTGCCCTGACCACGGTGGCGCTGCTGGCCGCGGTCGCCGCGGTCATCGCGTACGCCACCCGCGGGGCGCACCGCACCGGGCGGGCGTGATCCGGCCGGCGCACCCGCACGGGCAGGCAGGCCGCCCGCCCGCTCACCTGCGTGCGCGCGGACGCCGCCCGGACCCGCGCGGGTGCGTTGTCAGTGGCGGCTGGCACACTTCTGACCATGGAGATCACTGAGTTCGTCGAATCGCTGCGACTGGACGGAAGCCTGCTCGCCGACGCCGCCGAGGAGGCGGGCCCGGATGCCCGTATTCCGGCCTGTCCCGAGTGGCAGATGCGGGATCTGGTCACCCACATCGGCCGGGTCCACCGCTGGGCGACGGAGTTCGTGACGCAGGGCCTGCAGCAGCCCAGCCGTCCCGCCGAGGCTCCGGACCTTGCCGACGACGAGCTCGTGGCCTGGCTGCGCGAAGGCCATCACCACCTCGTCCTGGCACTGCACTCCGCCCCGCAGGACCTGACGGCCTGGACCTTCCTCCCCGCCCCCTCCCCGCTGGCGTTCTGGGCCCGCCGGCAGGCGCACGAGACCTCGGTGCACCGCGCGGACGCACAGCAGGCACTCGGCGCCTCCCTCACCCCTCTCCCGTCCGCCTTCGCGGCCGACGGGATCGATGAACTCCTGACGGGCTTTCACGGCCGGGACCGCAGCAAGGTCCGCACGGACGTCCCCCGGACGCTGCGGCTGCGCGCGACGAACGCGCCCGACGCCGACTGGACCGTCCGGCTCTCCGACGCGCCGCCGCACACGGTGCGTACCGCCGCGGAGGCCGGCGGCGACGGACCGGACGCCGACAAGCCGGCGGACTGCACGATCGAGGGCCCGGCCGAGGAGCTGTATCTCGCGCTGTGGAACCGTCTGCCGTGGGACGCGATGACGATCACCGGCGATGAGACGCTGCCCCGGCTGTGGCGAGAGCGCGCCGGGCTCTGACCATTACCCTCACCCGGTCACCCGGTCACCCGGCTGCTGCCGTCGGCAGCACGGTCAGTCCTCCGTCCGATCGGGCTGAGGGCGCGGCCGTCGCCATATGGCCCGGATGAGGACAGCTCTCAGAGCCCGACGGAGGAAACTCTTCCGGGTGGGCGCACGATGCTTGCCGAGGCCGTTGCGTGGGATGCCCGAGCCGGATTCCGGTGGCTGCGGCCAGTCCCACGCCTCTACGGGGGCCAACCGGCAGACCGCCAGGGCACGTTCCTCGGACCCGGGCCAAAGTGCGGTGGCCCCTGGAAGACTGTCGGTATGTCACCGAGCCGTACGCAGGCCGAGCGCGACGCGGTCACCGTCGAGATCATGTTTGCCCTGGTCAGCGGCGCCTTCGTGGGCGTCGTAGGTTTCGGGGTGCTGGGCGGCGCGGCCCTGTGGGGCCCGGTGCCGGCCCCGTGGCGCGGACCGTGGCTCGCGGTGAGCACCGCCGTCGGCGGGGTGTTGTTCTGCGTCCGCGTGGTGCAGGTGCTCCGGCGTCTTCCCGGCCGCCCGGGAGCCGGCCCGTCCCCCGGGGACGTCGTCTGGCTTCAGCCCAGCCGGCCGGGCCGCACCGACTCCGACTCATAGGCCGGCACGAACGGCCGGGTGCGCTCGCGCGCACGACGCGCACCAGCTCCTTGGGTGCGGTGTCCTTGGCCGGGAAGCCGTAGGCACCGCCCCCTCCGCACCCCCTCCACGCCGCCGCCTGCGGGACGGCCGGGGCCCGCCTCACCCCCGCCTCACCCCCGGTTCATCGCCTCCAGCGCGCGACGCGCCATCGAATGGGTACGCACGATCTCGGCCAGCGTGGTCGTCCCACGGGTGATCTTCGCAAAGGCCTGCCAGGCAGGGCGGAAGCCGGTGATCGCGGCGTGCAGCACGCCGGGACGGCGCGAGAAGACCTTGAGCATCTGCCGCCCCACGCCCATCTCCACGCCAAGACCCGCCTTGATGGCGAAGGCGTAATTGAGGGCCTGACGACGGGCGTCCACCGCGTCATGGGCCTCGGAGACGCGCACCGCCCACTCCCCCGCGAGCCGCCCCGACCGCAGCGCGAAGGAGATGCCCTCCCGCGTCCACGGCTCCAGCAGCCCGGCCGCGTCACCGCACACCAGCACCCGGCCTCGGGACAGCGGGGAGTCCTCGGCGCGGCAGCGGGTCAGGTGCCCGGACGAGATGCTCGGCTCAAAACCGGCGAGGCCCAGCCGGCCGATGAAATCCTCCAGATAGCGCTTGGTCGCGGCCCCCTCGCCCCGCGCCGAGATGACACCCACGGTCAGCGTGTCGCCCTTGGGGAAGACCCAGCCGTAGCTCCCGGGGATCGGGCCCCAGTCGATGAGCACCCGGCCCGCCCAGTCCTCGGCGACCGGTGCCGGTACCGGAATCTCTGCCTCCAGGCCGAGGTCGACCTGATCGACCTTGACGCCGACATGGGCTCCTATCCGTCCGGCGCTGCCGTCCGCGCCCACCACGGCGCGGGCCAGCACCACCTCGCCGTCGCCCAGCACCACCGCGACGGTCCGGCGGTCCGGCACCTCGGCGCCGTGCTGCTCCACCCGCGAGACCGTGACGCCCGTACGGACCGTCGCGCCCGCGTCCTTGGCCGACTCGACCAGCCGCGCATCGAAGTCGGGGCGGTTGATCAGCCCGAACAGCATGTTCCTGGAGCGGCGGGTGCGGGTCAACCGGCCGTTCAGCGAGAACGTCACCGCATGCACCCGGTCCCGCAGCGGCAGCTCGAAGCCCGGCGGCAGCGCGTCCCGCGACGGGCCGATGATGCCGCCGCCACAGGTCTTGTAGCGCGGGAGCTCCGCTTTCTCCAGGAGCAGCACCCGGCGTCCTGTACAGGCCGCGGCATGCGCGGCCGAGGCGCCCGCAGGCCCCGCACCCACCACCACGACGTCCCACACCTGCTGGTTGTCCTCGGCTGCGTGCTCGCTGCTCACCTGTGCTTCTGCTCCCGTTCGATGGCTGGCTGGGCGTACCGCCCGCATCCTACGGGCCGCTGTTGATCCAGAGGCCTGTGGGAAGATCGGGGGCACTGATGCCCGTACGTCCGGCCCGTCCGGCTCACGAGGCCGGACGGCCCGTACGCACAACGTCGCGCCCACAAGGAGCGTTCCATGTCTGACAGCCCGCTCGCACGTACCGTCGCCGCACTGCAGCCCCGCGCCAGGACCGAGCTGGCCGAGCTGGTGGCCTTCAAGTCGGTGGCGGATCCGGCCCAGTTCCCCAAGAGCGAGTGCGAGGCGGCCGCCGACTGGGTCGCCGGGGCGCTGCGGGCGGACGGCTTCCAGGACGTGGCGCTGCTGGACACCCCGGACGGCACCCGGTCCGTGTACGGCTTCCTGCCCGGCCCGGCCGGCGCCCCGACGGTGCTGCTGTACGCGCACTACGACGTGCAGCCCCCGCTGGACGAGGCCGCCTGGATCTCCCCGCCGTTCGAGCTGACCGAGCGCGACGGCCGCTGGTACGGGCGCGGCGCGGCGGACTGCAAGGGCGGCCTGATCATGCATCTGACGGCACTGCGCGCGCTCAAGGAGCACGGCGGGGTGCCGGTCAACATCAAGATGATCGTGGAGGGTTCGGAGGAACAGGGCACCGGCGGCCTGGAGCGCTACGCCGAGGCCCACCCCGAGCTGCTGGCCGCGGACGCCATCGTCATCGGCGACACCGGCAACTTCCGGGTGGGGCTGCCGACGGTCACCGCGACGCTGCGCGGGATGACGCTCGTACGGGTCCAGGTCGACACCCTGCAGGGCAACCTCCACTCCGGCCAGTTCGGCGGCGCGGCCCCCGACGCGCTGGCCGCGCTGATCCGGGTCCTGGACTCGCTGCGCGCCGAGGACGGTTCGACCACTGTGAACGGACTGGCCGCGGACGCCTCCTGGGAGGGCCTGCAGTACGCCGAGGAGGACTTCCGCAAGGACGCCAAGGTGCTCGACGGCGTCGGTCTGGTGGGCAGCGGCTCGGTCGCGGACCGGATCTGGGCGCGTCCGGCCGTCACGGTGCTCGGCATCGACTGCCCGCCGGTGGTCGGCGCCACCCCGTCCGTACAGGCCGGTGCGCGGGCTCTGGTCAGCCTGCGGGTGCCGCCGGGCACGGACGCGGCCGAGGCGACGAAGCTGCTGACCGCGCATCTGGAGAGCGCCGCCCCGTGGGGCGCGCGGGTCGCCGTCGAGCAGGTCGGCCAGGGCCAGCCGTTCCGCGCCGACACCAGCAGCCCGGCGTACACCTCGATGGCCACGGCACTGCGCGAGGCGTACGACGGCGAGGAGATGCAGACCGCCGGTATGGGCGGCTCGATCCCGCTGTGCAACACGCTGGCCGCGCTCTATCCCGACGCCGAGATCCTCCTCATCGGCCTGAGCGAGCCGGAGGCCCAGATCCACGCGGTCAACGAAAGCGTTTCTCCACAGGAGCTGGAGCGGCTTTCTCTGGCGGAGGCGTTGTTCCTCCGTCGGTACGCGAATTGATTCCCGGCGTTTTTGGCTTTCCCGCCGTGGGGGTTGCGCGCCGCTGCGCTTTGCCTCTGCCCCGTTTTTGGCTTTCCCGCCGTTGCTCCCCCACTGCCTAAAGGGCGTGGGAGGTACCCCCAGCGGCGGGCGGGGTCCGCTGCGCGGGGCTGTGGGTGCGGTGACGGGCCTCCGGGGCCTGGTGTGTGGACTGCTTCGCTTTACGTCCACACACCAGGCCCCTCCGGCCCGTCCCCTCCCGTGGGTGAGTAAGTGAAAGGTGGTGGGGGCGGGCCACGGTTGTAGCCGTGCGTGCAGTCCCTACTGGTTCATTCCGGGTGGCCCGTTTTCCGTCGGATCACCAGGTGCACCGGACCAGCCAGGTCCACCCCCACCGGCCTTTTCCCCACCCCCCAACGGGAGGGGACGGGCCGGAGCGGGTGGGTGTCCGGACGTAAAGCGAAGCAGTCCGGACACCCACCCGCGGAGGACCGTCACCGCACCCCGACAGCCCCGCGCAGCGGCAACGCCCGCCGCAGGCGCAACGGCGGGCGCACCCGCGCAGCGGGCGGCAAACGGCGAGAAGCCCCACGGCGGGAAAGCCGAAAACGTGGGAAGAGGCAAAGCGCAGCGGACCGGCGGGGCAGCCACAAACGTGCGGGTCACCCCGCGGGAACCCCCGCCTCAAGGTGAAGCGGACACCCCCGCTCCCGGGCGCGAAGCGCCCACCGCAGGCGGTTCCACCGCACCGGCGGGAGCATCTTTTCGGCCTCTGCTTCGGTGGCGAAGCGCCAGTCGCGCAGTTCCGCGCCGGGCAGCAGCAGTTTGCTGATCCGGTCGTCGGTCAGGGTGCCGCCGTCGTAGAGCAGCCGCAGGCCGCCGAAGCCTGGTGGTTTGGGAGCTTCCCAGTCCAGGACCAGCAGGCGGAGTGCGCGGGGCAGTTCGATTCCCAGTTCCTCGGCGACCTCCCGTACGCCGGCCCGGGCGGGTGCCTCGCCGCGTTCCACGACGCCGCCGGGGAATTCCCAGCCGGCCTTGTAGGTCGGGTCGACGAGCAGTACCCGGTCCTGGTCGTCGAAGAGCAGTACGCCGGCGGCGAGCGTTTCGGCGGTCGGTTCGGGGGTCTGCACGATGTCGCAGGCGCCGGCGCCGGTGCGGACGGCCTCGGCGACCCGCTCGGCGGTCTGCCGGGGGGTGAGCCGGGTGGTGTCGACGACATGGGCGTCGCCTTGGAGCCAGCGCAGTGCATCGGCGTACGGGCCCAGGTGTTCCAGGCTCCGCCGCGGCGTCGACGCGGCGTCTCCGGCGTCCCCTGAGGTGTCCTCCCGGTCCGTTATCCGGGCCCGCAGGATCGTTTCGTCGGCGTGCAACAGGACGTGCCGTACGGGTATCCGGCGCGCAGCGAGGGCGCCGAATATCTCGTCGCGGTACTCCTGGCGCAGCAGGGTCATCGGCGTCACCAGAGGGCCCGGCACCTCGGTGAGCAGTGCCGCGGCGGTGTCGACGACCATCCGCCGCCAGGCCGGAAGGTCCTGGTAATCGTCGATCTCCTCGAACCGCTTGGCCGGCAGCATCATGCGCAGTCCGCTGCCGAGGAGTTCGGGGTCGTAGAGCGTGCTTCCGGGAAGCAGGTCGAGCAATTCATGAGCCGTAGTGGTCTTGCCCGCACCGAACGTGCCGTTCAGCCAGACGATCACGGTTTCCCCTCTTCCCTAGACCCAGGTGAGTTGCCCGCCACACCCTGCCACGGAAACGCTCGGGGTCACGGGCCGCGCGCACGAACCGGGAACGTTGCGCATTCGACCATCGGCGTGGCCAGGGAGGTTTCCGCCCCCGTGGACACACCGGTCGCGAAATGCCTCGCGCGGAGGATGCCGGTCACTGCATCCGCCGCCACGAGTCCCCGGCAAACAAGCGCTCCCCCGCCCCTCCAGTACCGAAACCCTCACCCGCATACCGAGTTTCCCGGCCTCCGCCGGCCCGGAGACACCGCATATGACGGCGGCCCACCGTGCGGCCTGCGGCGCGCTCCGTGCGGCCCCGACGGTTACCCCTTGCTCGCGCCGAGGGCCGGTCCGGCGATGAAGTGACGGGGAATGCGGCGCCGTCGGAGAGGAAGACCGGGCCGCAGGAAGTCGTCGTCCCTCCAGGTGAATTGCGCGGTTCGCAGAGCGGCGAGCGCGGGCCGGTGGTGAAGACCATCAGCAGGACGAGGCCGCCGCGAATGCGCAGCCGTGATACGGCGAGGGCCACGGACGATGCACGAATGAGGCACGAACGAGGCCAGGAAAGAGGCCAGGAAAAGGACGTCAGGAAAAAGGTGAGCGGGACACCTGGGACGGTGACGACGAGGAGAGATCGGCAAGGAGAGATCGGCGAGTTGAGAAAGTATCTGGACATCCCGGAGCCGGTAAAGGCCTGGTGGTAGGAGGCGAAGGACGAAGGAGGGGTGACGCGGGAGGGAGAAGCAGCCATACCGTATGCCGCGGTCGCTTCGTAAGGGGCGTTGCGGCCCTTGTTGATGGTGTGGACGAGGCGTTGAAGGCCGCGGCGAAAGATTTCCCCGGTACGGCGTCCCCCGAGCCGCGAGCCGCCGCTCGTTGACCGGGCTCATATCCCGCCCCCTCACGGGTGGAACCAAACAGAACCGAACGCGAGTGGCGGGATCTCGCTCCGCACTGCTGGGCCAGTCCTGGGTCTTGGCGGGCGATACCGGAACCGTTCACACTCCTCTTCCAACAGACTCCAACAAGCCCTACCGTAAACACTCGTACGCGACCGGTGCACGACCCCGCACCAACGCCTCTCGCGAAGACGGAGGACGCGAATCATGCGCGTTCAGATCCGCACCACCCACCGGCGAGGTCACCGAAGAATCGTCGGAGCGCTGTCCGCCGCGCTGCTGTGTACGGCAGGGGTGACCGCCCTGCCCGCCGCGGCCCGCACACCCGACACCCCGCAAGCCGGCCCTTCCCGCACCGCCCCCGCCCCCCGGCTCCCCGGCGGGCTCGCCGAGACGCCCCCGATGGGCTTCAACAACTGGAACTCCACCAACTGCCGGGCCGAGTTCAACGAGGAGATGGTCAAGGGCATCGCCGATCTCTTCGTCGCCAAGGGCCTCAAGGACGCCGGTTACCGGTACGTCAATCTCGACGACTGCTGGGCGCTGCCCACCCGCGACGGGAACGGCAAGCTCGTGCCGGATCCGCAGCGCTTCCCGCACGGCATCAAGGCGGTGGCCGACTACGTCCACGCCAAAGGCCTGAAATTCGGCATCTACACGAGTGCCGGTATCAAAACCTGCAACCCGGCCGGATTCCCCGGCGGCCTGGGCCATGAGAAGTCCGATGCCCAGCAGTTCGCCGACTGGGGCGTGGACTACCTCAAGTACGACAACTGCAATAACCTCGGCGTGGACGCCAAGCAGCGGTACCGCACGATGCGGGACGCGCTCAAGACCACCGGGCGGCCCATCGTCTACAGCATCTGCGAATGGGGCGAGAACAAGCCCTGGGAATGGGCGTCGGACGTAGGCCATCTGTGGCGCACCACCGGCGACATCAGTGACTCGTGGTCCAGCATGCTCGACATCGCGAAGCAGAATCTGCCGCTCGCCCCGCACGCCGGGCCGGGCCATTGGAACGACCCGGACATGCTGGAGGTCGGCAACGGCGGCATGACCGACACCGAGTACCGCACCCACTTCTCCCTGTGGTCGATGATGGCCGCCCCTCTGCTGATCGGCTCCGATCTGCGCAAGGCCGGTCCGGAGACGTTCGAGATCCTGGCCAACAAGGACCTCATCGCCGTCGACCAGGACCGACTGGGCAAGCAGGCCACGGTGGTGAAGTCGGAGTCCGGCCGCTGGACGCTGGTACGGCAACTGGCCGACGGCAGCCGCGCGGTGGCGCTGTTCAACGAGACCGGCGGGCCGCAGCGGATCACCACCACGGCCAGGGAACTGGGCCTCCCGCAGGCCGACGGCTACCGGCTGCGCGATCTGTGGCGGCACCAGGACACCCACACCACAGGCACCGTCTCGGCGACCGTCCCGGCGCACGGCACCACCGTCTACCGGATATCCGCCGACCAGCGCTGGGCCACCTACCCACCGGCCGTCGAGACCGGCACCGACCGTACGCCGCTGGTCGAGGCCGGCACCCCCGCCGCCCTGCGCTCCACCGTCCGCAACCTGGGCGGCACCCCCGGCCTGCATGTCGCCGTCACGCTGAAGGCCCCGCAGGGGTGGCGGGTACGGGCCACCTCCCCGGCAACGGCCCGCGCGCTGCCCGGCGGCCGGACGCTCACCACCGGCTGGCAGATCACCGCACCGGCCGGCACCGCCCCCGGGGCCTACGATCTGCCGCTCGCCGCCGACTACCGCTCACCCCGCGGCGAACGGGTCACCGCCACCCTGCCCGGCACCGCCCATGTCGTGGTGCCACCGCCGTCCGGGACCGCGTACGCCGCCGAACTCCCCTGGCTCACCGCCGCCAACGGCTGGGGACCGGTCGAGAAGAACACCAGCGTCGGGGAACGCGACGCCGGGGACGGCCGGCCGATCAGCATCGGTGGCACCGGCTTCGCGAAGGGCCTCGGGGTGCACGCGCCCAGCGAGGTGAGCTTCTACACCGGCGGGCGGTGCTCGGCGTTCACCGCCCAGGTCGGCATCGACGACGAGTCCGGCGACCGGGGGTCGGTGGGCTTCGAGGTGTGGGCCGACGGCAAACAGGTCGCCGCGAGCCCGGCGGTGACCGGGGCGGATGCCGCCAAGGCCGTCAGCGCCCCGGTCGCCGGAGCACAGACCGTCCGGCTCGTCGTGACCGATGGCGGGGACGGGATCGACTACGACCACGCCGACTGGGCAGACGCCAAGTTCCAGTGCTGAGGGTCATCTTCCGCTCGTGCGGGCGGAGTTGATGACGCCGGGCGGGCCGCCTTCGGCCCGCCCGGTCCTGCCGGTCCTACCGGTCCCTGCCGGGCGCGGGCGTGGGCGTGGGGACACGTCGCGGGTGTCAGGGCATGGGGACGAAGGCATCGGAACGGGCCCGTTGCCCGGCGGCAGCGGCGGCGCCCACCACCCCGGCGTCCGTCCCCATTTGGGCCGGTACGACCGTCAGGCCCGACACGAACGACAACGTCGCGTACTCCCGCAGGGCCGCGCGCAAGGGGGCGAAGAGGACGTCGCCCGCGCCGGCGACTCCCCCGCCGATCACCGCGATGTCTATCTCCACGAGCGTGGCGGTCGCGGCGATCCCGGCGGCCAGCGCACGGGCGGCCCGTTCGAAGGAGCGCAGGGCGACCGGGTCACCGGCGTGCGCCGCGGCGGCGACGGCCGCCGCGCTGGTGTCACCGTCGGGGCCGGGCCGCCAGCCGTCGGCCAGCGCCCGGCGGGCGATGTTGGGGCCGCTGGCGATCCGCTCGACACAGCCGCGGGACCCGCACGGGCAGGGGTCACCGTCGACCTCGACGCTGATGTGACCGATGTGCCCGGCGTTCCCCGTGGGGCCCGGGTGGAGACGGCCGTTGAGGACGAGTCCGCCGCCGACGCCGGTGGAGACCACCATGCACAGCGCGTTGGCGTGACCACGCGCGGCACCCTGCCAGTGTTCGGCCGCGGTCATCGCGACACCGTCGCCGACCAGCACGACCGGGCGCTCCCCGACCAGCGCCCGCACCCCGGCGACCAGCGGGAAGTCGCGCCAGCCGGGGATGTTGACCGGGCTGACGGTGCCGGACGAGGCGTCGACCGGGCCCGCGCTGCCGATGCCGACGGCCGCCACCCGCGCCCAGTCGGACCCCGCGGCCAGCTCGGCGACCACCTCGGCCACCGCACGCATCACCGTGGCCCCGTCCTTGTCGGCGGGAGTGGGCCGGGCGGCCCGTTCGACGAGTCTGCCGCGGGCATCCACCAGAGCGCCGGCGATCTTGGTACCGCCAATGTCCAACGCTGCGCTGAGGTCGGTCTGCATCGGTGTGGATTCTCCTGGTGGGCCCGGGGGCCGAGCGTACCGGCCCGGCGTGAGAACGCCAGTCTTCCCTTCATTGACAACGTTGTCTAGAGGCTATGCTCGACGCCACACCTGACGCCGACAGAATCAGGACCGCACACCGTGACCGACACCGCGCGGGGCACCTCCCGCCGCTATGGCACCCGGCCCACGATGAAGGATGTCGCGGCGCGCGCCGGCGTCGGCCTCAAGACGGTCTCCCGCGTGGTCAACGGCGAACCGGGCGTCACCCCGGACACCGAACGACGCGTCCAGGAATCGATCACGGCCCTGGGGTTCCGCCGTAACGACTCGGCCCGGATCCTGCGCAAGGGACGCACCGCCAGCATCGGCCTGGTGCTGGAGGATCTGGCGGACCCGTTCTACGGACCGCTCAGCCGCTCCGTCGAGGAAGTCGCCCGCGGCCACGGCGCGCTGCTGATCAACGGCTCCAGCGCCGAGGACCCGGCGCGCGAACAGGAGTTGGTGCTGGCGCTGTGCGCACGGCGGGTCGACGGACTGGTCATCATCCCGGCCGCCGACGACCACCGCTATCTGGAACCCGAGATCGCGGCCGGGATAGCGACCGTGTTCGTGGACCGCCCGCCCGGCCGGATCGACGCCGATGTGGTGGTCTCCGACAACTTCGGCGGCGCCCAGGAGGCGGTGGCCCATCTCATCGCGCACGGCCACCGCAGGATCGGCTTCATCGGCGACCAGCCGCGGATCCACACCGCGCGCGAAAGGCTGCGCGGCTACCGCACGGCCATGGCCGCGGCGGGCCTGCCAGTTGACGACTCCTGGCTCTCACTGGGCTCCACCGCACCCGAGTGCGTACGCGCCGCCGCCACCGCGATGCTGGACGCCCCCGAGCCGGTCACCGCGCTCTTCGCGGGCAACAACCGGGTCACCGTCACCGCCGTACGCGTCCTCGGCGAACGCCCGCGCCCCGTCGCCCTGGTGGGCTTCGACGACTTCGAACTCGCCGATCTCGTCCGGCCCGCGATCACGGTCGTCGCGCAGGACCCCGCACGCATGGGCCGGACGGCCGCGGGCCTGCTCTTCCGCCGCCTGGAGGGCATCGACGACCCGCCGCAGCGCAGGGAGATCCCCACCCGCCTGATCGCCCGCGGCTCGGGTGAGATCCCGCCTTCGGAGAGCTGAACTCCCGGGCGGACGGGGGCCGGACGCCCCGCGTCACCCCTGGGCGGCCGATCACCGCTCGTCGCAGCGCGACCGCCCATCGCGGTGCGACCGCCCGTCGCAGTGCGACCCCTCGTCGCAATGCGCCCCCTCGTCACGGTGCGACCCCTCATCGCGGTGCGGGCCCCCTCCACGCCCCACCCGCTTCCAGATCAGCATCATCCCCAGTCCGAGCACGATCAGCGCGACGAGCACGATGACGCCCTTGAGCGCGGCGTCGGCCACCAGGTGAGCCAGGAGATCGGATCCTTCGCCATCTCCGCCCCGGGCAAGGACGAGTGACGCGAGGCCGTCACCGGCCACCCCGCCGACGCCGGTCATCGGACCTCACCCCGTCCCGGATTCCGCTCGCGCTGCCGCTGTCCGCTCCCGTCGTCGTCCAGGCGCCGGGCCGCCGCCCGCACCACCGCGCCGGCCACCGACCCGCTGCCGCGGGACATCCCGCCCCGGCTCCGCGCGGCGCTCCGGTCGTCCAGATAGCGGCTGACGGCATGCGCGGCGGGCGCCGCATACCGCCGCGCGGCACCGAGTTTCCCGCGGCGCCTGAGAACGAGCGCCACGGCGAAAACCAGCAGGCCCAGCGCCACCAGGCCGCCCGCGATCAGGCCGAATCGGATGAGAAGAAGGTTCAGAACCCGCTCCACGGCCATCCCTCCATTCTTTGTATCACATGTGTGATAGAAAACAATTTATCACAGCCGTGATACAAAGGGTCCATGCCCAAGCAGGTGGACCGAGAAGCCCGGCGCCGCGACGTCGTCGACGCCCTCTTCCGCGTCGTCGTACGCGACGGCATCCAACGCGCTTCGCTGCGCACCGTCGCCGACGAGGCTCAGCTCAACATCGGTTCGGTGCGGCACTACTTCGCCGGCCAGGAAGAGCTGATGCGCTTCGCGATGCGGTCGATGCTCGACCGGGTCGGCGCCCGGCTCCAGCGCCGCGTCGACGCGTTGGGCGATCTGAGCGGGCTGCCCGCGGCGCGGATCCGCGACTGCGCGGTGGAGCTGCTGTCCGAACTGCTGCCGCTGGACGACAGCCGGCGCGCCGAGGTCACCGTCCTCGTCGACTTCTCCACCGCCGCCCGGACCCAGCCCGCCCTCGACGACCTCGCCCGGGAGACCGCCACCGGCACCCGGTCCCTCGTCCGCCGCATCCTCGCCCGCCTCGACACGGCGGGCGGCCTGCGGCCGGGACTCGCCCTCGACACCGAGACCGAGCGGCTGACGTCCCTCCTGGACGGCCTCGCCTTCACCGCCGTCCTGCGGTCCGACGTGCTGGACGCGGCGACCTGCGCCAGGGTCCTGCGCGCCCATGTCGACGACCTCGGACCGGCCACGGCCTGAACGCGGACGGCCCCCGCCGTGATGGCGGGGGCCTCATGGTGTCTGCCGGACGGCGGGGCGCCGTCGCGCCGTCAGGCGGTGGCGGCCGGGCGCCCGGCGAGCGCGTCCAGGTCGGCGCGGGTCAGCCCGGTCAGCCGGGCGACCTCGGCGGTGTCCACGGCGCCGCAGTCCAGGCCGCGCAGCAGATAGCCGCTGAGCGCCTTGGCGGTGGCGGGTTCGTCCATGACATCGCCGCCGGCCTTGGCGACGTACGCCGCGAGCCGGGCCGCGGCCTGCTCCAGGCCCTCGCGGTAGAAGGTGTAGACCGCCGCGTAACGGGTGGGCAGATGGGCCGGGTGCATGTCCCAGCCCTGGTAGTACGCACGGGCCAGTGAGCGGCGCACCAGGCCGTGGTGCAGGCGCCAGGCGGCGTGCACCTGCTCCGTCGGGCCGACCGGCAGGACGTTGGTGGACCCGTCGGAGAGACGGACGCCGGTGCCCGCCGCGGCGACCTGCATCACGGCCTTGGCGTGGTCGGCCACCGGGTGGTCGAGGGACTGATGGGCGGCGCTGACACCGCAGGAGGCGCTGTAGTCGAAGGTGCCGTAGTGCAGGGACGTGGCGCGGCCCTCGGCGGCCTCGATCATGCGGGCGACGGTGGCGCGGCCGTCGGCGCCCAGGATGGACTGGGTGGTCTCGATCTGGATCTCGAAGCCGATCCGGCCGGCCTCCAGGCCGTGCGCCTTCTCGAAGGCCTCCAGCAGCCGGACCATGGCGGTGACCTGTTCGGCGTAGGTGACCTTCGGGAGGGTCAGCACCAGCCCTTCGGGCAGACCGCCGGCCGCCATGAGGCCGGTGAGGAAGATGTCGAGGGTGCGGATACCGCGGTCGCGGACGGCGGCCTCCATGCACTTCATCCGGATGCCCGTGTAGGGGGCGGCGGTGCCTTCCCGGTAGGCGGCGGACACCAGGGCGGCGGCGCGGGCCGCGGCCTCGTCCTCCTCGGCGTCCGGGCGGGGGCCGTAGCCGTCCTCGAAGTCGATGCGGAGATCCTCGACGGGCTCGCGGGTCAGCTTGGCCCGGACCCGGTCGTGGACGTCCACGGCGAGCGCATCGGGGATGCCGAGGACGGCGGCGAGCGCACCGGCGTCGGGGGCGTGCTCGTCGAGGGCGGCGAGCGCCTGGTCCCCCCAGGAGCGCAGGGTGCCGGCGGCGAAGACGTCGCCGGGGACGTAGACCGTGTGGACCGGCTGGCGGGTACCGGGGTCGCCCGGGTAGCGCCGCGCCAGATCGGCGTCCACCTGGGCGAGGGCGGCTCCGATGCCCTCGCGTACGGTGTCCGCGAGGCTCGTCGCCACCGTCTCCTGCTGCCCCATTCGATGCCCTCCCGGTGCGCACGCCCGCCGATCGAGCGTTTTCCGTTCAACGGAATCAACAATCCGTATAGCGAAGTTAACGGGGTCGGTTTGCCGAGGTCAACACCCCCGCCCCGGACGGCGCAGGTCACGGCGCACGCACCTGCCCGGGAAACTCCGTGGCGGGTCCGCCGCGGTAACGCCAGACTCACCCTCATGACTTGGATCGCACCCTCCGTCGAACGCAGAGAACTCCCCACCACGGCCGGTGAACGGGAGATGCTGCAGGGCTGGCTCGACTTCCACCGTGACACCCTGCTCGCCAAGTGCGCGGGCCTGACGCCGGACCAGCTCGTCGAGGCGAGCGCCGCACCCTCCACCCTGACGCTGCTCGGCCTGGTGCGCCATATGACTGAGGTCGAACGCACCTGGTTCCGGACACGCTTCGTGGGTCAGCGGATCGGCAACCTCTACTTCACCGACGACGATCCGGACGCCGACTTCCACGACGCCGACCCGGCCGGCGCCGAGCGCGATGTCGCCGCGTTCCGCGCCGAGTTCGAGGCCTGCGACAAGGCGGTGGCGGACCGCGGGCTGGACGAGACCTTCTCCCCGCGCCCGGGACGCACCCTGAACCTGCGCTGGATCTATGTCCACATGATCGAGGAGTACGCCCGGCACAACGGCCACGCGGACCTGCTGCGCGAGCGGATCGACGGCGCCACGGGCGCCTGACGGCGCGGCACCCGACCGACGGCGCGCCCCGGCCGCGATGACAGCACGAGGCCCCGTACGCACCGCGCGTACGGGGCCTCGTGCGAGGGCCGGAGCCGGGCTCCGGCGGGACGGTGGTCAGCCCTTGCGGGTCTTGACCTCGTCGGTGAGGGCCGGGACGACGTCGAAGAGGTCGCCGACCACGCCGTAGTCGACCAGCTCGAAGATCGGCGCCTCTTCGTCCTTGTTGATGGCGACGATCGTCTTCGAGGTCTGCATACCGGCGCGGTGCTGGATCGCGCCGGAGATGCCCGCCGCGATGTACAGCTGCGGCGAGACCGACTTACCGGTCTGGCCGACCTGGTTGGTGTGCGGGTACCAGCCGGCGTCCACCGCGGCACGCGAGGCGCCGACCGCCGCACCGAGCGAGTCGGCGAGCGCCTCGATGACCGGGAAGTTCTCGGCGCCGTTGACGCCGCGGCCACCGGAGACCACGATCGCGGCCTCGGTCAGGTCCGGGCGGCCGGTCGACTCGCGCGGGGTGCGCGAGACGATCTTGGTGCCCTTGGAGGAGTCGGCGACGGTCACCGCGAGCTGCTCGACGGTGCCGGCGGCCGGAGCGGCCTCCGGGGCGGCCGAGTTGGGCTTGACGGTGATGACCGGGGTGCCCTTGGTGATGCGGGACTTGGTGGTGTACGAGGCCGCGAAGACGGACTGCGTGGCCACCGGGCCCTCGTCGCCGGCCTCGACGTCGACGGCGTCGGTGATGATGCCGGAGCCGATGCGCAGCGCGAGGCGGGCGGCGATCTCCTTGCCCTCGGCGGAGGACGGCAGCAGCACGGCCGCCGGGGAGACCGCGTCGTAGGCGGCCTGCAGCGCGTCGACCTTGGGGGCGACGAGGTATTCGGCGAACTCGGGCGCGTCGGCGGCCAGCACCTTCACGGCGCCGTGCTCACCGAGGATCTTCGCGGCGTCCTCGGCCTTGGCACCGAGGTGCACGGCTACCGGCTCGCCGATGCGGCGGGCGAGGGTGAGCAGTTCGAGGGTGGGCTTGCGGACGGCGCCGTCCACGTGGTCGACGTAGACAAGGACTTCAGCCATGGGATTGCTCTCCTGCGGGAAGAATGAGGGCGGTGGAAAGGACTGCGGCTCAGATGAACTTCTGGCCCGCGAGGAACTCGGCGAGCTGCTTGCCGCCCTCGCCCTCGTCCTTGACGATCGTGCCCGCGGTGCGGGCCGGACGCTCGGCGGCGCCGTCGACCTTGGTCCAGGCGCCCTCGAGGCCGACCTCGTCCGCCTCGATCTCCAGGTCCTCCAGGTCCAGGGACTCCACCGGCTTCTTCTTGGCGGCCATGATGCCCTTGAAGGAGGGGTAACGCGCCTCGCCCGACTGGTCGGTGACGGACACGACGGCCGGCAGCGCGGCCTCCAGCTGCTCGGTGGCGGTGTCGCCGTCGCGGCGGCCGGTGACCTTGCCGCCGTCGACGGACACCTCGGAGAGCTGGGTGACCTGAGGGACGTTCAGGCGCTCGGCGAGCAGCGCGGGCAGCACACCCATCGTGCCGTCGGTGGAGGCCATACCGCAGACCACGAGGTCGTAACCGGTCTTCTCGATGGCCTTGGCCAGCACCAGCGAGGTGCCGAGCGCGTCGGTGCCGTGCAGGTCGTCGTCCTCGACGTGGACGGCCTTGTCGGCGCCCATCGACAGCGCCTTGCGCAGCGCGTCGTTGGCGTCCTCGGGACCGACCGTGAGAACCGTGATCTCCGCGTCGTCGGCGGCTTCCTTGATCTGCAGGGCCTGCTCGACGGCGTACTCGTCGAGCTCCGAGAGCAGACCGTCCACGTCGTCACGGTCGACGGTCAGGTCCTCGGCGAAGTGCCGGTCGCCGGTGGCGTCGGGCACGTACTTCACACAGACAACGATCCTCAGGCTCACGCCGGCTCTCCTACCTGCTTCGTCTCTTCAGAACTGCCTTGTGCTGGCAGCATAGGCGCCTGTCGGGGCGGCTCCCGGTCGGTTGCGGTTCCCCACGCCGACCGTCATATTACTCGCCAGTACATCGACTCTCGTGCCCCGAAGCAAGGCCGTCGAAATGTGACCTTGCCAACGGACCCGGGCGGCGGACGAAGCGGCGGGAAGGGAACCCGTCAGTCCCTCAGCGCGTTGAAGCGTCCCTGGTGGTAGAGCAGCGGACGGCCGGGTCCCGCGGGGTCGCCGACGACCGGGCGGGCGAGGACGATGCGGTGGTCACCGGCGGGTACCCGCGCCACGACCTGGCACACCAGCCAGGCCAGGACGCCGTCCAGGAGGGGCACCCCCTCGGGTCCGATGCGCCAGGAGGTGGCGGGACCGAACCGGTCGGCGCCGCTGCGCGCGAAGGTGGCGGCCAGTTCCTGCTGGTGCTCGCCGAGTATGTGGACGCCGATGTGCTCGGCCTCAGAGACGGCCGGCCAGCTGGAGGCACCGGTGCCGATGCCGAACGAGAGCAGCGGCGGGTCGGCGGCGACGGAGGTGAGGGAGGTGGCGGTGAAACCGACGGGGCGGGAGCCGTGCGCGGTGATCACCGCGACGCCGGCGGCGTGCTGCCGGAAGACCGAGCGCAGCAGCTCGGGAGAGGCGGTGCGAGGCGTACCGAGGCCGGGCGAGGCCGTCATGGAATTGTCCTTCTGCTGTGGTGTACGAGCCCGGGAAGAGCCGCCGACGGCAGTGCAGCGGTCGGCGGCGATGGTGTCGTCGCTGCTCACACGCCCGGACAGCGGGCGCTGGCGGTCCGCAGAAGATCGACGTGGGCGCGTCCGTACAGAGGGGTTCCTGGCCGCATCACGTCAGAGTGACGATGTGTGACCCACAGCGTCAAGGGGCGCCCGCCATCTGGGAGATCAATCACGGACCGCAGCGCCCAGCGCCGCGATGACATCGGCCTTCCGGGGCTGCCCGGAGGCGCGGCGGACGATCGCGCCGTCCGCGTCGAGCACCAGCACCGTGGGAGTGCGCAGCACGTTCAGGTGGCGTACGAGGTCCAGATGGTCCTCCGCGTCGATCTCGACATGGGCCACCCCCGCGACCATGCCGGCGACCTCGGCCAGGGTGCGCCGGGTGGCCCGGCAGGGCTGGCAGAAGGCGCTGGAGAACTGCAGCAGGGTGGCCCGCTCCCCCAGCTCCGCGCCGATCTCGGCGGCACCGAGCCGTCCCCCGTCGTCCTGCTCGTGCACCTTCGGCCTCCTCTTACAGCGCGGTGCCACCTGCCGACAGGGCTCGCCGCCGCGAGCACCGCGATGCACACCATGCGTCCAGTCATCGAGGGTTGCAGCGTTCACGGGACCGCAAAGATTCCCGGGTCCCCGTGCGGCCGGTACTCGTGCGGCCCCGTCCGCGGGAGGGTGGGGACATGCTGTCGGCACCGGGGCCGCGGTGGCGGGGGCTCGCGGCCACCGGCAGTGCGCTCGCCGCGGCCTTCTCCACGCCGCGTTCGGCCACTACCCGGAGTGCGAGAGGTATCTTCTGCAGCGGAGAGCGCCGGCCGAGCGGTCTCCACGTGACAAGAATCTCCCGGTCCTGGCGGCCGACGCGCTGGCCGCGGCGGCCGACATCGGGCACGATCTGCCGAAAGTCGCAGTTACGGCTGCGTAGGTTTCCGCCGGGAGAACCCTCCCCAGGCGTGGAAAAGGGGTCCTCCGGACAATGGCAGAGCTCGTCTATCCGCCGGTGATCGGCGCCGCCCGCACCCTCTTCAAGGCGCTCGATCTGAAATTCGACATCGCCGGGACGGACCACATTCCGCGCCGCGGCGGGGCGGTTCTGGTGAGCAATCACATCGGGTACCTGGACTTCGTCTTCGCCGGACTGACGGCGCGTCCCGCCAAGCGGCTGGTGCGCTTCATGGCGAAGGAGTCTGTGTTCCGGCACAAGGTGTCCGGGCCGCTGATGCGCGCGATGAAGCACATCCCCGTGGACCGTGCGCAGGGGATGCACGCCTACAAGCACGCGCTGTCCGCCCTGCGTTCAGGCGAAATCATCGGGGTGTTCCCCGAGGCGACGATCTCCGAGTCCTTCACCCTGAAGACCTTCAAGTCGGGTGCGGTACGGCTGGCCCAGGAGGCCGGGGTGCCGCTGCTGCCGGTGGCGCTGTGGGGCACCCAGCGGCTGTGGACCAAGGGCCACAAGCGCGATCTGGGCCGGAACCACCTGCCGATAACGATCCGGGTGGGGGAGCCGATGGAGGCCGATCCGGCCGAGCAGGCCGAGAAGATCACCGACCGGCTGCGGGCCCGGGTGCAGGACCTGCTGGAGGCGGCGCAGCGCGCCTACCCCGTGCGCCCCAAGGACGGCGAGGACACCTGGTGGATGCCGGCCCATCTCGGCGGCACGGCACCCGCCGCGCCCGGGACCGCCGGATAGCGGTCACGGCGGCCGGAGCACACCGTCGCCGCCCCGCGCCCGGGGCGGCCGGTCCGGCGGGCCCGCTCACGGGGTCCAGATGTCGCCGATCTCGATACGGGCGCCGGGGCAGGCCTTCTGCAGCGTCTCGGCCAGCTCGGCGCCCGCGGCGCTCAGCGCGTCGAGGGTCATGGGAGCCATCCGCTCCAGCAGGAAGAGGGCGCTGACCGAGTCCTCGGTCAGCCGGGTGCGCACCCCCTGCCGCCAGTTCCAGCGGCGGCAGGTGACGCCCTCGTCGTCACACCAGACCACCTCGCCCGCATCGGGGTGCTCGACGGTCTCGGCGCCGCCGGCCGCGGTCACGAAGGGCTCGTCGCCGGTGGCCCGCACGAGCCGCATACCGCCCTGGATACGGTCCAGGTCCTCGCCGCCCACCGGGATGAGGTGGGCGACGCTGAGGGCGTTGTAGAGGTCGACGAGGCGGTTGATGCGGGGCAGGCCGCCGTCCGCGAGCGCCCTCCTGGCCAGCGCCTCGGCCGAGTTGCGGGTGCGCGACGGCTTGCTGCCGAAGGCGGTGTACGCGGCGCGCCAGGCGGCGAGGTGCGGATCGTCCTGCGGGGCACGCCCGTCCAGACGTCCGGCGAGGCGGCGGGTGGCCTCGTCCAGGAGCGCCGCGCCGGCCTCGTCACTGGGCCCGTTGGTCAGCCCGTGGGCTTCGACCGCGAGGTAGCCGAACCCGGGCGCCAGCTCCCGCACCTCGTCGGAAACGTGCAGGCGACAGGTCGTACCGGAGACGTGCGAAGAGCTGGGCATCGGGCCGTTCCTCAGAGATCGGTGGGGAGCATCTGCCAGAGGTGAGGCCGGTCGACGGCCTCCTGGAGGCATTGCAGCACGGCCGGGTGCGGTTCAGCAAATAGCACCGGGTAGTCCACTTCATTGGACTCGGGACGCACGGGGAAGGCCAGCTGCTCATGATCCAGACGGAACTGCGCATCGACACCCGGCTTGTTGCCCCGTGGATCCTGCCGCGCCCAGCGGTCCTCGCCCGGCAGCCGGACGGCGATCAGGCCGTGAACGGTGTCGAGCTTCTGGTAGCACAGCCCGGCGGGAATACCCCTCGCCCGCAGCAGGGCCACCAGCGCGTGCGCCTTGGCGTAGCAGATACCGGTGCGCCGCGCGAGCACGTCCGAGGCGCGCCAGGTGACGCGCAGGTCGCCGGAGTCCGCGCTGTGCGGGATGGTGTCGCGGACGAATTCGAAGGCGGTCTTGGCGTATGCATATGTGTCGGGGGCTTCGGCGGCGAGGGTGGCGGCGGTGGCCCGGACACGCGGATGGTCGTGATCGATGACCTCGTCGGCTGCCAAGTAGGCAGCGATTTCCGGGGTGTTCTGTATCAGCTCCATACCGGGGAACGTAGCGATGCGCCCGGCCGAGGGTCAATGACTTTTCGGCTGGACGCATAGCTATTCATGCTGAGGTGATGCGGGAGCTAGCGGCCCATCTCCTCGCGGAGTGCGGCGAGGAAGCCGTCGACGTCCTCCTCGGCGGTGTCGAACGCACACATCCAGCGCACCACACCGGCCGCTTCGTCCCAGAAGTAGAAGCGGTAGCGCTTCTGCAGCCGCTCGCTCACGTCGTGCGGCAGCCGGGCGAACACGCCGTTGGACTGCACGGGGTAAAGGATCTCCACCCCGTCGATCCCCCGTACCCCGGCCGCCAGCCGCTGCGCCATGGTGTTGGCGTGCCGGGCGTTGCGCAGCCACAGATCCTTGGCGAGCAGCGCCTCCAGTTGGACGGAGACGAAGCGCATCTTGGAGGCCAGCTGCATGGACAGCTTGCGCAGATGCTTCATGGCGCGCACCCGGTCGGGGTTGAGCACGACCACGGCCTCGCCGAAGACGGCACCGTTCTTCGTGCCGCCGAAGGAGAGGATGTCGACGCCCACGGCGTTGGTGAACGCCCGCATCGGGACATCGAGCGTCGCCGCGGCATTGGCGATCCGCGAACCGTCGAGGTGCACCACCATGTTGCGCTCATGCGCGTGGTCACAGATCGCCCGGATCTCGTCGGGCGTGTAGACCGTGCCGAGCTCCGTGCTCTGGGTGATCGAGACGACCTGCGGCATGGCGCGGTGCTCGTCGTCCCAGCCGTACGCCTCGCGGTCGATCAGCTCAGGGGTGAGCTTGCCGTCCTCGGTGGGCACGGTGAGCAGCTTGAGCCCGCCGATCCGCTCGGGTGCGCCGCACTCGTCGACATGGATGTGCGCGGACTCGGCGGCGATCACCGCCCCCCAGCGGTCGGTCACGGCCTGCAGGGCGACGACATTGGCGCCGGTGCCGTTGAACACCGGGAACGCCTCGGCGCGCTGCCCGAAGTGGCTGCGGAAGACCCGCTGCAGGTGCTCGGTGTACTCGTCCTCGCCGTAGGCGACCTGATGGCCGCCGTTGGCAAGGGCGAGCGCGGCGAGCACCTCGGGGTGCGCACCGGCGTAGTTGTCGCTGGCGAAGCCGCGTATCTCGGGGTCGTGATGCCGCCGGGCGTCGGTCTTCGCTCCGGTCACGGCTCGGGGGTCAGCCACAGACGCTGTCCATTCACTTCCTGGGCGGGCCGGCTCCAGACCCCGGCGATGGCCTCGGCCAGCTCCGTGACATCCGTGAAGCCCGCGAACTTGGCGTTCGGTCGCTCGGCGCGCATCTGGTCGTTGACGAGCGCCTTCACGATCAGGATCGCAGCCGCGGCGCGCGGTCCCGTCTCACCCCCCGACTTGCGGAAGCCGTCCGCCATGGCGAGCGTCCAGGCCTCGGCGGCGGCCTTGGAGGCGGCGTAGGCGGCGTTGCCCCCGGTGGGCTTGCTTGCGCCGGCCGCGCTGGTGAGGAGGAAGCGGCCGTTGCCGCTGCGTTCGAGGGCTTCGTGGAAGGCGAGCGAGGTGTGCTGGACGGTGCGGACCAGCAGCTTGTGCAGCATGTCCCAGTCGGCCAGGTCGGTCTCCGCGAAGGTGGAGGAGCCGCGCCAGCCGCCGACGAGGTGCACCAGGCCGTCGATCCGGCCGAATTCCTTCTCCGTTCGAGCCGCCCATTCGCGGGTCTGGTCGAGGTCGAGGAGGTCGACGGTGTCCCCGATCACCGTGGCGCCGCCGTGGGCGTAGCGGGCCGCGTCCACGGCCTCCGCCAGCCGCTCGGGGTTCGAGTCCGAGCCGACCACCACCGCACCCGCTTCGGCCAGTCGCAGCAGGGTCGCGCGACCGGCCGGTCCGGCCGCTCCCGCCACCGCGATGACCGCACCCTCCAGCGGCCCCTGGCCGCCCGTCGAAGTAACCATCTCCGTCGCCTCCTCGTCCTGCTCCTGGACGGCCTTCGGCCGGGTGTTCCGGTCGTTCGTCATGCCGCCGCCAATTCATCGCTGTGGGCCGTGATGCCCTTGGTGGATGCGATCACAGTGCGCAGCTTCTTGGCGAGCGCCTCGTAGAACATGCTCAGCGGGAACTCGTCGGGGAGCACGTCGTCCACGAGTTTGCGCGGCGGCTGGTCGAGGTCGAGGGCATCGGGACCCTTGGCCCAGACCGAGCCCGGGTGCGGCGCGAGGTAGGTCGAGACGAGGTCGTACGCGGCGAACCAGTGGACCAGCTTGGGCCGGTCGATGCCGTCGCGGTAGAGCTTTTCGATCTCGCCGCACAACTGGTTGGTGACCTTGGGCGCGCGCTCCCAGTCGATGTGCAGTGTGTTGTCCGTCCAGCGTACGACGTCGTGCTTGTGCAGGTACGCGAAGAGCAGCTGGCCGCCGAGGCCGTCGTAGTTGCGGACCCGGTCGCCGGTGACGGGGAACCGGAACATCCGGTCGAAGATCACGGCGAACTGCACATCGCGGGCCTGGGAGTACCCCTCGGCCTCCAGCTTTACGGCCTCCTTGAAGGCGGTGAGGTCGCAGCGCAGCTCCTCCAGGCCGTACATCCAGAACGGCTGGCGCTGCTTGATCATGAACGGGTCGAACGGCAGGTCACCGTGGCTGTGGGTGCGGTCGTGCACCATGTCCCACAGGACGAAGGCCTCCTGGCAGCGCTCCTGGTCGGCCAGCATCTCGCGGATGTCCGCGGGGAGTTCGACGCCCAGCGTCTCGATGGCGGCCTCGCTGACCCGGCGGAAGCGGGCGGCCTCGCGGTCGCAGAAGATCCCGCCCCAGCTGAACCGCTCGGGGGCCTCGCGCACGGCGATGGTCTCCGGGAAGAGCACCGCGGAGTTGGTGTCGTAGCCGGCCGTGAAGTCCTCGAAGGCGATGCCGCAGAAGAGGGCGTTGTCGTAGCGGGTGCGCTCCAGCTCGGCGAGCCAGTCCGGCCAGACCATGCGCAGGACGACGGCCTCGAAGTTGCGGTCCGGGTTGCCGTTCTGGGTGTACATGGGGAACAGCACGAGGTGCTGGAGGCCGTCGGCGCGCTGGCGGGCGGGCTGGAAGGCGAGGAGGGAGTCCAGGAAGTCCGGCACTTCGAAGCCGCCGTCGGCCCAGCGGCGCAGGTCGGCGGCGAGGGCCTGGTGGTAGGCGGCGTTGTGCGGCAGCAGCGGGGCGAGCTCCCCGACGGCCGCGGCCATCTTGTCGACCTCCGCACGGACGGCCTCGGCGGTGGGCGCGCCCTCCGCCTCCAGGTCTATGGAGCCGTCCTTGGACTGCCAGGGACGGATGGTCTCGACCGCGTCCTTGAGCACGGGCCACGCCGGGTGCGCGACCACGCTCTCCGCGGTCGCGGTGGCCTCCCGGACACCCACAGGCGAAAGAATTTCCGTCATGACTGCCCTCCGGCGATAGATCGTGTTGTCAGAACACGGTAACCAGCCGAGGATGGCCCGCTCAAGGGGAGTCGTTGAAAATTATTCTGTCGACACCCCGCACTCGCGCGTCTTTTTCCTGTCACCAGTGGCCTGGACGGCACTTCCTCCCAGTAATGCCAAGGGTTTCGGCGGTTCCTCCGGCTCTTCGACGGCAGGGAAACCTCCTGGTCGTGTGGCATATGCCATACGACCGGGGAACGCCGCGGACCGGTCCGGTCGACGGCGCACCGTCAGCGCTGCACGGACTCGCCCACGCGAGGGTGAGGCGGTCTGAAGCCGGATATGGCGGGTACCCGTACTGGACACACCGCGGTCCGGTCCGGCAGCCCGATTTCCGCCGGTCGGTCCCGTTAGGCTGTGCGCCATTTCGTAGCGCCGTTGCCGACACCCGACGGTCGGCACGGGTACGGAGCCGACACCAGCACCGAGCCGACAGAAGCGAGGCAGCCTTGTCCTTTCTCACCATCGGACACCGCGGGATGATGGGCGTGGAGCCGGAGAACACTCTGCGGTCCTTCGTGCGCGCCGAGCACGAGGGCCTCGACGTCATCGAACTCGATCTGCATCTGAGCAAGGACGGCGCGCTCGTGGTGATGCACGACGCGGATGTGGACCGGACCACCGACGGCGCCGGCCCGATCGCCGAGCGCACCCTCGCCGAACTCCGCGAACTCGATGCCGGCCGGGGCGAGCGCATCCCCGTCTTCGAGGAGGTCGTCGAGGCGGTCAAGGCGCCGTTGCAGGCCGAGATCAAGGACGTGGCGGCCGCGCAGGCGCTGGCCGAGGTGATGCGGTCGCGCGATCTGGTCGGCCGGGTCGATGTGATCTCCTTCCACGACGAGGCGCTGGCCGCGATCCGGACCCTGCTGCCCGGCGTGCGGACCGCGCTGGTCGGCAGCCGGTACGGCGCGGACGTGGTCGACCGTGCGCAGGCCGTCGGCGCGACGATGCTCTCGCTGAACATCCGCCGGCTCACCCTGGAACTGGTCGAGCGGGCGCATGCCGCGCAGTTGAAGGTGGTGGGCTGGACGGTCAACACGCACGATCAGCTGCGCCTGGCGCGCGGGCTCGGTCTGGACGGTGTGGTGACCGACCAGCCGGAGATCCGGCGGGCGGTCCGCTTCACGGCGTGAGGCAGTACGGATTCAGGGCATGAGGCGGTGCGGGTTCACGGCGTGAGGCGGCACGGATTCACGCCGTGAACCGGCACAAGTCGTGGCGAGCCGGGTGGGGCGTACCGAGCCCTCGGGCCCTTCGAGCTCTTCGGGCCCCACCCCGGAAACCGGGAAATGCGCAGTTCACAGCGCCGCCATGCACGTCCACGATGCGGACGTTTTCCCGGTGATCTCGACAGATGGCCTCGTGCCCTGCCACTCTCCCGCCATGCGCCTTGCCAACCGCCCCCTCCGCCTTGCCGCTTGCGCCGCCGTCGCGCTGCTCGCCGCGGCCGTCGGCTGTGCCCCGCAGGACGAGTCCCCCGGTGGTCCCGGGGCCGCCGGGCAGGGCAAACAGAGCTGTGACCGCGGCAAACTGGCCACCGTGGCGGACGGCAAGCTCACGGTCGGCACCGACAAGCCCGCCTACGCACCCTGGTTCCAGGACGACGACCCGGCCAGCGGCAAGGGCTTCGAATCGGCCGTCGCCTATGCCGTCGCCCGCCAACTGGGCTACGGCAAGGGCGCGGTGCGCTGGCAGACCGTGCCGTTCGCCAACGCCTTCGCGCCCGGCCAGAAGAAGTTCGACTTCGACGTCAACCAGATCTCCATCAGTCCGGCACGCAAACGGGCCGTCGCCTTCTCCTCGGGCTACTACGACGTGCGCCAGGCGGTCATCGCGCTCAAGGGATCCCGGGCCGCGCACGCCAAGAGCATCGCCGACCTCCGTCATCTCAAGCTCGGTGCGCAGGTCGGCAGCACCAGCCTGGACGTCGTCAATGACACCGTCCGGCCGGATCAGCAGCCCGCCGTCTTCCAGAAGAACGACCTCGCCAAGTCCGCGCTGAAGAACGGCCAGGTGGACGCGGTCCTCACCGATCTGCCGACGGCCTTCTACATCACCTCGGCGGAGGTGAAGGACGCCGAGGTGGTCGGGCAGTTCGCGGCCACCGGCGCCGGGAAGGAGCAGTTCGGCCTGGTCCTGGACAAGGAGAGCCGGATCACCGGGTGTGTGACGGCCGCGGTCGACGCACTGCGCAAGGACGGCACCCTCGCCGCGCTGGAGAAGAAGTGGCTGACCGACGCCGTATCCGTGCCGGTGCTCAAGTGACGTACGGAGAAGGTGTGTCGAAACTGCTGACGGCACGGGCCGGTGCCGACGACGGGTATGTGCCCTCTCAGCGGCGGATCGAGCGGGAGCGCTTCCGGCGGACCAGGACGCGGCGCGCCACCGCCGTCGCCGCGCTGAGCACCCTGGTCACCGCGGCCGTCCTCTACTTCGTCATCACCCGCTCCCCCGGCTGGCCGCGGACCCGGGAGACGTTCTTCAGCACCGAGTACGCCGCCAAGGCGCTGCCGAAGGTGCTGGAGGGGCTGCTGCTGAATCTGCGGCTGCTGGTGGTGTGCGGAGCGGCAGTGCTGGTGCTCGGGCTGCTGCTGGCGGTGGCCCGGACCCTGCGCGGCCCGGTGTTCTTCCCCCTGCGTGCCCTGGCCGCCGCGTACACCGACTTCTTCCGCGGACTGCCGCTGATCATCTGTCTGCTGATGGTGGTCTTCGGGGTGCCGGCGCTGCGGCTGCAGGGCGTGACCACCGATCCCGTGCTGCTCGGCGGCTCCGCGCTGGTGCTGACGTACTCGGCCTATGTCGCCGAGGTCTTCCGGGCGGGCATCGAATCGGTGCACCCCTCACAGCGGGCCGCAGCCCGGTCGCTGGGACTGTCCAGCGGCCAGGCGCTGCGCTTCGTGGTGCTGCCGCAGGCGGTACGGCGGGTGGTGCCGCCACTGCTGAACGATCTGGTCTCGCTGCAGAAGGACACCGGTCTGGTGTCCATCGCGGGTGCGGTGGATGCCGTCTACGCGGCACAGATCATCGCCGGCAAGGACTTCAACTTCACTCCGTATGTCGTGGCCGGGCTCGTTTTCGTGGCGCTGACGATCCCCATGACGCGGTGCACGGACTGGGTCACGGCCCGCATGGACCGCAGGCGCGCCCAGGGAGGACTCGTATGAGCACGACGGACGACGCCCCGCGGCCGGCCGACGGGAAAGCCGGTGAGACGGTCGGTGAGACGGCCGCCGAGACTGCAGGGAAGGCGGCGCCCGGCGGCGGTCCGGTGCTGCGGCTGGAGTCCGTGCGCAAGACGTACGGGCGCGGCACGGTCGTGCTGCGGGACGTGGATCTGGCGGTCCCGCCGCACACCGTGACGGCGCTGATCGGCGCCTCGGGGTCGGGCAAGTCCACGCTGCTGCGCTGCGCGAATCTGCTGGAGGAGATCGACGACGGGGCGATCTTCCTGGACGGCGCGGAGATCACCGATCCGCGGGCGGACGTGGACGCGGTGCGCCGCCGGATCGGCGTGGTCTTCCAGGCCTACAACCTCTTCCCGCACATGACCGTGCTGGACAACATCACGCTGGCGCCCCGCCGGGTGCACGGGGTACCGCGCGCCGAGGCGGAGGCACGGGCCCGTGAACTGCTGGACCGGCTCGGGCTCGGAGGGCGGGCCGGGGAGTACCCGGACCGGCTCAGCGGCGGTCAGCAGCAGCGGGTCGCGATCGTCCGGGCGCTGGCCGGGCGGCCCCGGCTGCTGCTGCTCGACGAGATCACCGCGGCGCTCGACCCCGAGCTGGTCGGGGAAGTGCTCGGCGTGGTCCGCGATCTCAAGGAGGAGGGCATGACCATGGTCATCGCCACCCATGAGATGGGCTTCGCGCGGGAGGTCGCCGACCAGGTGTGCTTCCTGGACGGCGGGGTGGTGGTGGAACGCGGGACGCCGGAGCAGGTCTTCGGGGACCCGCAGCAGGACCGCACCCGGCAGTTCCTGCGGCGGATCATCGAGGCGGGACGGCTGTGAGCGGCGCCGGCCGGCCCGGTAGCTCCGCCAACGCCCGTCGGCGAACCGTCAGACCGGGGCCGGGAACGCGAACCGCACGTCGGTCAGCCGTTCCGACACCTCCCACAGCCGACGACCGGTCTCGGGGTCGGCAGCTGCGGAGGACAACTCCACCCGCGTCGGTCCGCCGCGCAGCTCGGCCAGGCCGTCCGGTCCGATGAAGTCCCCGCCCTCCACACTCGGGGCGGTCGCGGCGTACAGCTGCGGCAACGCACCGTGGGACGGGGGCTGGGCGAACAGCGGATTGCCGATGCGGCCGAACACCACCCGCCACAGGCCGACCGGCGCGCTCACCTGGAGGTTGGTGGCGGTGTAGCCGGGATGGGAGAGCACGCTGCGCACGGGGCTGTTGGCCTCGGTCAGCCGCCGGTGGAGTTCCCGTCCGAAGACGGCATTGGCGAACTTCGACTGGTTGTAGAAGGCCATGGGCGAGTACCTGCGCTCGCCGGAGAGGTCCTCGAAGCGGATGCGGCCCTTGCGGTGGTTGACCGAACTCACCGTGACCACGCGGGGGTCGCGCCCGGCGGCCAGTGCGTCGAGCAGCAGCCCGGTGAGCGCGAAGTGGCCGAGGTGGTTGCAGCCGAACTGCACCTCGTGGCCCTGTGCACTCAGCGAGCGGGGCGGCGCCATCACACCGGCGTTGTTGACGAGCACGTCCAGCCGCGGATGGTCGGTGCGCAACTGACCGGCGAAGGCTCGCACCGATTCGAGATCGGCCAGGTCGAGGTGGCGTACCTCAAGACGGGCGCCCGGCTGCTCGGCGGTGATCTCCGCGGCCGCCCGGTGGCCCTTCCCCTCGTCGCGCACCGCAAGGATCACATGCCCGCCGTGCCGGGCGAGTTCCCGGGTGGTCGCGAGGCCCAGACCACTGTTGGCCCCGGTCACGACGAATACCCGCTCGGTCTGGTCCGGGATCCGCTCGGCAGTCCAGCGCTGCTTCTGTGTCATGCGGCATAGAATGCCGCGCATGGCACTCGGTGTCAACGCGCTACTGAATGCCACACGCGGCATCGCGCTACGATGGCCCGGTGAATCCCCGATCTGACCTCACCCTGGCCCAGCGCAAACGTCAGCTCGTCTCGGACGAACTCACCGAAGCGGCGCTGCAACTGCTGGCGCAGAAGGGATTCGAGGCGGTAACGGTCGACGAGATCGTGGCCACGGCCGGCGTCTCCAAGCGCACCTTCTTCCGGTACTTCGCGTCCAAGGAAGACGTGGTTGTGCGGTTCCTGGCCGACCTGGGCACCGGCATGCACGCGGAGCTGGCGGCCCGCCCCGTCGAGGAGCCGCCCTCCGCGGCGCTGCGGCACGCCGTCTCGGCCCCCCTCGCCGCCTGCGCCGACCACTCCGAGCGGGCACTGCGAGTGGTCCAGCTGATTCTGCGTACCCCCGCCCTGAACGCACGCTTCCTGGAGCGCCAGGCACAGTGGCGCGACGACCTGACCGCCGCGTTGGCGCACCGCCTGGGGCTGACACCCGAGACCGATCTGTACCCGCGTCTGGCCGCCGGGATGGCGCTCAGCGCCTTCGACGCCGTGCTGCAACGGTGGAGCGACAGCGACGGCGCCCAAGACCCGGCCGCACTGATCGACCGGGCCTTCGCCGTCGTCGGACCGGGGTTGGACGCGGTCGTCTAGAGGGAGACGCCTCCTAGGCGAGCGGCTTGACCAGCAGCTCGAACTCCAGGTCGGCGCGCTGCGGAATGCCGAACCGCTCATCGCCGTACGGGAACGGGGTGAGCTGCCCGGTACGCCGGTAGCCGCGGCGCTCGTACCAGGCGATCAGCTCGTCGCGCTGCCGGATGACGGTCATCCGCATCTCGCCGGTGCCCCACAGGTCCCGGGCGGTCCGCTCGGCCTCCGCGAGGATCACCTTGCCGAGGCCGCCGCCCTGGAGTTCCGGGCGCACCGCGAACATCCCGAAGTACACATGGTCCCCGCGGTGTTCGAGCTGGCAGCAGGCGATCAGGGTGGCATCCCGTTCGGCGATGAGCAGCCGGCCGCTCTCGCCCCGCACCACGGCGGCGACGCCCTCCGGGTCGGTGCGCTGTCCGCCCAGCAGGTCCGCCTCCGTCGTCCAGCCGGCCCGGCTCGCGTCCCCGCGGTACGCCGACTCGATGAGGTCGACGAGCCCGGGGATATCCGCGTCGTGGGCGGTACGGAAGGTCAGCTCGCTGGTGGGCATGGTGTGCGCAGTCCTCTCGGGGCCGGACGAAGGGCTGAGCGGAGGCTAACAAGCGGCACGGGCGTGATGTCAGGGCCATTCGTCATGGCCTTGCGGTCGTAGCTCGTCATGACCTTGCGGCCGCAGCGTCCCGGTGGCGCGCCTCCGGCGGCGTAGGGTCCTGCCATGGTGCACGTATTGAGCAGCAGGGTGCTGTTGCGGCCGTCCGACCCCGAGCGGTCGCGGGCGTTCTACGGCACGGCGCTGGGGCTGGAGATCTACCGGGAATTCGGTACGGGACCCGAGCGCGGAACGGTCTACTTCCTCGGCGGTGGCTTCCTGGAAGTCTCCGGCCGCGCCACCGCTCCGGCCACCGAGACCCTCCAGCTGTGGCTCCAGGTGGCGGACGCGGCGGCGGCGCACCAGGAGCTCCTGGCGCACGGGGTGGAGGTCCTGCGGCCGCCCGTGAAGGAGCCGTGGGGGCTCGTCGAGATGTGGATCGCCGACCCGGACGGCCACCGGATCGTGCTGACGGAGGTTCCGGCGGACCATCCGCTGCGCTACCGGCCCTGAGTCCGGGAGGCCGCGCGCTCCCCCTCGGTGCGTCCGTGCGCTCCCGTGTGCCGGAGCCCGGCCGGGCATTCTGCACCCGATCCGTGCGACAGGCGGTACTCGGGGAGGTGGGCCGTGCACGCACCGCCGTTGGTCGGCTGGCTGCTGGTGGTGCTGTGTGCCGCGGCCGCCGCGTACTGCCTCGTCCGGGCGCGTACCGGTCCTGACGCGTACCGCGGGGATGCCCGCGGCGAGGGCCTGATGGCTCTGGGCATGGCGGCGATGGCGCTGCCCGCTTCGGCCGTGACGCAGCCCCGGTGGTCGCCCTGGATGTTCACCGCGGCCTTCGCGGCGGCCGGGGTCTGGGCACTGGCACGGCGGCATCTGCATCATGCGGTGGGCACGTTCGCCATGGTGTACATGGCACTCGCGATGGTCGTGCCGTCGGATCCGATGAACGCGGCGGGAGCGGCGGGCCGGACCGGGTCGATGAGCTCGATGGGCGCCATGGGGTCGATGGGCTCGATGGGGCGGGAGGAGCCCATGGGCGCGATGGGTGCGATGGATCATGCCGGGCCGGGCGGGGTGCCGCTGCTGACCGGCCTGTTGCTCGCCTACTACACGGTGTACGTGATCGCTGCCGGGGTCCGGCTGGTGCCGGCGGACGCCGGGCCGCCCGGGGTGCTGCGGGCCTGCCGGGTGGCGATGGGCATCGGGATGCTGGCGATGCTGCTGACGCTGTGAGTGCGGGGCCGTGGCAGCTCTCTCGCATACGGCTTCCGCGCTCGGCTTCCGCGCTCGGCTTCCACGTTCGGCTTCCGCGTCCGGCTTCCGCGTTCGGTTCGGGTAGGACTTCCGCGGACGGTTGCGGGGCGTCAGTGCGCGAGGGGGCACGGGGGCGCAGGGGTGCGTGGTTCACACCCGTGACGCACGTGGCATGGGTCACATCCCAGGTCTGGCTGTACCTACGAGTAGCCGCACGCTCATAGGCTGACGCCATGATGGTCCCTCTCGCGCTGAAGATTCTCGGCGTGCTGGCCGCGGCAATGGCGCCGCGCCTGATGGCCCGCTCCGACTGGCCCGACCGGGAACCGGTGCTCGCCCTGTGGGTGTGGCAGTGCGTGGTGGCCGGTGTCCTGCTGTGCTGTGTGCTCGCGATGTCGCTGAGCGCGGCCGCCGCCTGGGAAGCCGTCCGCGGCCCGGTGTTCGGCTTCGCCCCCCGGGTGGTCGTCGAGGCGTATGCGCTCCAGGGGTACGGGCCGTGGGCCGGGGTATTGGCCCTGCTTCTGGCCGGCGGCGGCGCCTGGACGGCCGTCACCCTGACCCGCGAGGTCAGCGCGGCGCGCGCCCGCCGTCGGCAGCGCCGGGCCGAACTCCTGCGCCGCGCACCGCTGCTGCCCGGCGAGGAACCCCTCCAGGAGCGTCTGGTCGTCCTGGAGGGTGACCGCCCGGAGGCCTGGTGGCTGCAGCACTCCTCCCCCCAACTGGTCATCACCACCTCGGCGTTGCGACGTCTGAAGGGGCGTCAGCTCGATGCGCTGATCGCCCATGAGCAGGGCCATGCACGGGCCCGGCACGATCTCCTGCTGTACAGCGCCTCCGCGCTCGCCGTCGGCTTTCCGCAGATCCCGGTCTTCGCCGCGTTCCGCGATCAGGTGCACCGGCTGGTCGAACTGGCCGCCGACGATGTGGCCTCGCGCCGCTTCGGACGGCGGACGATCGCCCTGGCCCTGGTCGAACTCAACGAGGACCGTGGGGTGTTCGGCCCCTGCCCGACACAACTCGCGCAGGTACCCCAGCGGGTGGACCGGCTGCTGTCCCCCGCTCCCCGCTTCACCCCCGGCCGCCGGCTCCGGATGACGGCGGTGGCGGCGCTGGTGCCGGCCGTGCCGCTGCTGATCACCTTCGTCCCGGGCCTGAGGGCGCTGACGTAGGGCGAGGCTCCTCGTCCGGGGTACCGCCGGCCACGGGCCAGGGCGTGATCCTCGCCCTGGGCGCGGGCCAGGGGCTGGAGCCCAGGGCGGTCCTCGCCCTGGGCGCGGGTCATGGGCGAGGATCGCCCCATGCCGTCGACGCCGCTCCCCACCGCCCGTACGTCCGCCGTGGACGACGACAGCCCCCAAGCCTCCGCCCCGCTCCTCCCCTGCCTCTCCTTCGCCGTGCTGTGCACGCTCCTCTTCGGCCTGCTGCTCACCCTCGTCGTGGCGCACTGGGGCCCGTTGATGTCCCTGGACACGGCCCTCGCCGGCACACTGCACCGGACGGCCGTGACCGCGCCCGGCGCAACCCGGATCGTCCGGGTGTTCAGCGACTGGATCTGGGACCCGTGGACGATGCGCGCGGTGCTCGCGGTGGCGGTCGGGCTGCTCGTACGGCGCGGCGAGGGCCGGCTCGCCCTCTGGGTGGCGGCCACCGCGCTCACCGGTACGGGGCTGCAGCAGGTGACGAAGGCGCTGGTCGGCAGGGACCGCCCCGCCTGGCCGGACCCGGTGGCCTCCGCGGACTACGCGGCGTTCCCCTCCGGGCATGCGCTGTCCGCGCTGGTCGCGGGTGCCCTCGTGCTGTGGCTGCTGCGGCTGGCCGGGGCGCGTCCGCTGTGGCGCCGGTCGGCCCGGGCGGTGGTCACGGTCTCGGTCGTCGGGGTCTCCTTCACCCGGCTGTATCTGGGCGTGCACTGGCTGTCGGATGTCGTCGGAGGCTGGCTGCTGGGCGGGGCCCTGGTGGCCGGATCCGTGGCGGTGTACGGCGTCCACGCGTCCCGGACACGGGTGCCCGGCGCCGCGCCGCGGGCAGAATGACGGTCATGACGACGATCAAGGGTGTGCTGTTCGACTTCTCCGGAACTCTGCTGCGTATCGAGTCCGCCGAGTCATGGCTGCGTGCGGCGCTCACCGCTTGCGGCACGGCCATGGACGAGGCCGAGACCGCCCGCGCGGCGGCCGCACTGGAACGGGCCGGTGCGCTCCCCGGCGGCTCCCCGCCCGCGGAGGTCCCCGCCGAACTGGCCGGCCTGTGGGAGGTCCGCGACCGCGAACCCCGCTACCACCGGGCGCTGTTCACCGGGCTGGCCCGCCAAGTCCCGCTCCCCGAGCCTGAGTTGTACGACGCACTCTACGACCGCTCCAGGACCGCGGAGGCCTGGCAGCCGTACCCCGACGCCGCCGAGGTGCTGGCGGAGCTGCACCGGCGCGGTATCCGTATCGGCGTACTGAGCAACATCGGCTGGGATCTGCGGCCGGTGCTGCGCGCCCACGGCCTGGACGGCTATGTCGACGGCTGGGTGCTGTCCTACGAGCACGGCATCCAGAAGCCGGACCACCGGCTCTTCGCCCTCGGCTGCCGGGAGTTGGGGCTCCAACCAACAGCCGTCCTGATGGTCGGCGACGACCGCGTGGCCGACGGCGCCGCCACGGCGCTGGGCTGCTCGTTCCTGCCGGTGGACCATCTGCCGGTGGACCGGCGCCCGGACGGGCTGCGGCCGGTGCTGGACCTCGTGGGCTGAGCGCCGGGCACCGGGCGGGCGGGGCGCGGCGGTCAGCCGGTGGACCGCAGCGTCAGCCATTCCTGGAGCTCGACGAGGTTCCCGTCGGGGTCCTTGAGGTGGGCGACCCGCATCCGGTCCGTCATCGGCGCCGGGCCTTGCGCGAGGACGGCGCCGCGGCCGGTCAGTTCCGCGCAGTAGCCGTCGAGGTCGTCGACCCGGAGGACGACCAGGGACCGGTAGCCGTCCGGCGCGCCCGCCAGTTCGCCGAGGACCCGGGCCATCTGGGCGCGCTCCTGAAGCGCGATGCCCGCGGTGCCGTCGTCGCAGGTGAACTTGGCATACGGCCCGTCCGGGGCCGCAAACTGCGGGGTGAGCCCGAGGGTGTCCCGGTAGAAGCGGTAGCAGCCGCGGAAGTCCGAGACGAGCAGGCGGATTTGGGCAAGTTCCATCGATACCCCCGTGCGGGAAGTGCGGACCGTGCACCGTGACGCTACCCCGTCCCGGGCCGCCGCCGGAGACGGCACCGCCCCGGCCGGTGGGATACCGGCCGGGGCGGAAGGGGCATACGCAGCTGTCGGGTCAGCTGAGGCCGGCCAGCGCCTGGTTGAGGGTCTTCGACGGACGCATGACCGCATCGGCCTTCGCCACGACGGGCTGGTAGTAGCCGCCGATGTCGGCCGGCGAACCCTGCACCGCGACCAGCTCGTCGACGATGGTCTGCTCCTGCTCGGTCAGCGTCTTGGCGAGTGCCGCGAACGCCTCCGCGAGCTGAGTGTCGTCGGTCTGCTTCGCCAGCTCCTGCGCCCAGTAGAGCGCGAGGTAGAAGTGGCTGCCGCGGTTGTCGATGCCGCCCAGCTTGCGGCTGGGCGACTTGTTCTCGCTGAGGAAGGTGCCGGTGGCGCGGTCGAGGGTGTCGGCGAGCACCTGGGCGCGCGCGTTGCCCGTGGTCTGCGCCAGGTGCTCGAAGCTGACCGCGAGCGCCAGGAACTCGCCCAGGCTGTCCCAGCGCAGGTAGTTCTCCTTGACCAGCTGCTGGACGTGCTTGGGCGCGGAGCCGCCGGCACCGGTCTCGAACAGCCCGCCGCCGTTCATGAGCGGGACGACCGAGAGCATCTTCGCGCTGGTGCCCAGCTCCAGGATCGGGAAGAGGTCGGTCAGGTAGTCACGCAGCACATTGCCGGTGACCGAGATCGTGTCCTCGCCGCGGCGGATGCGGTCGAGGGAGAACGTGATCGCGTCGACCGGCGAC
Source organism: Streptomyces lydicus (assembly GCF_004125265.1). Classification (GTDB taxonomy): domain Bacteria; phylum Actinomycetota; class Actinomycetes; order Streptomycetales; family Streptomycetaceae; genus Streptomyces; species Streptomyces lydicus_C. The sequence continues at coordinate 7,587,325 of NZ_RDTE01000003.1, read as the reverse complement.
ATGATCTCGATCCGCAGGCCCTCGGTGTCGTGCTCGGGGAGGTAGGCCTTGACCTTGGCGATCAGCTGCGCGTCGTGCGCACGGCCCTCGTCCAACCAGAACACCGCCGGGTCGCCGGTGGCGCGGGCGCGGGTGACGGCGAGCTTGACCCAGTCACGGATCGGCGCGTCCTTGGTCTGGCACATACGGAAGATGTCGCCGGCGCCGACGACCTGCTCCAGAACCGCGTTGCCGTTCTCGTCGAGGACCCGGACGGTACCGGTGACCGGGATCTCGAAGGTCTTGTCGTGGCTGCCGTACTCCTCGGCCTTCTGCGCCATCAGGCCGACGTTCGGCACCGAACCCATCGTCGACGGGTCGTAGGCGCCGTTCGCCCGGCAGTCGTCGATGACGGCCTGGTAGATGCCGGCGTAGCTGCTGTCGGGGAGGACCGCGAGGGTGTCGGCCTCCGCGCCGTCCGGGCCCCACATGTGGCCGGAGGTGCGGATCATGGCCGGCATCGAGGCGTCGACGATGACGTCGCTCGGCACGTGCAGGTTGGAGATGCCGCGGTCGGAGTCGACCATGGCGAGCTCCGGGCCCTCGGCGAGCTCGGCGTCGAAGGACGCCTTGATCTCCGCGCCGTCGGCCAGCGACTCCAGGCCCTTGTAGATGCCGCCGAGGCCGTCGTTCGGGGTCAGGCCGGCGGCCGCGAGCGACTCGCCGTACTGGGCGAACGTCTTCGGGAAGAAGGCGCGGACCACGTGGCCGAAGATGATCGGGTCGGAGACCTTCATCATGGTGGCCTTCAGGTGCACCGAGAACAGCACGCCCTCGGCCTTGGCGCGGGCGACCTGCGCCGTCAGGAACTCGCGCAGCGCGGCCACCCGCATCACGGAGGCGTCGACGACCTCGCCCGCGAGGACCGGTACCGACTCACGCAGGACGGTGGTGGAGCCGTCGTCGCCCGACAGCTCGATGCGCAGCGAGCCGTCGCGGTCGATGACCGCGGACTTCTCGGTGGAGCGGAAGTCGTCGACGCCCATGGTGGCGACGTTCGTCTTCGAGTCGCCCGTCCAGGCGCCCATGCGGTGCGGGTTGGCCTTGGCGTAGTTCTTGACCGACGCGGGCGCCCGGCGGTCCGAGTTGCCCTCGCGCAGGACGGGGTTGACGGCGCTGCCCTTGATCTTGTCGTAACGGGCGCGGATGTCCCGCTCCTCGTCGGTCTTCGGGTCGTCCGGGTAGTCGGGCAGCGCGTAGCCCTGCTCCTGCAGCTCGGCGACCGCGGCCTTGAGCTGCGGGATCGAGGCCGAGATGTTCGGCAGCTTGATGATGTTCGCGCCGGGAGTCTTGGCCAGCCGGCCGAGCTCGGCGAGGGCGTCCTCGATGCGCTGCCCCTCCTCCAGGCGCTCGGGGAAGCTTGCGATGATGCGCCCGGCCAGAGAGATGTCACGGGTCTCCACGCTGACGCCGGCCGTCGACGCGTATGCCTGGATCACAGGCAAGAACGAATACGTCGCCAGGGCCGGGGCCTCGTCAGTGTGGGTGTAGAAGATGGTCGAGTCAGTCACCGGGTGCTCCACTCCACGTCTGCAACATTGCTCGACATCAAGATATCTCGTGACCGGCCCCCTCTCGACAGGACCCCGCCCCGGGCAAGAGCGGAGGAATGGGCTCCGATCGGACCCGACGGGCGAAATCACTGCCGGGGCGGGCGGGGCGGCCGCTGTGGTCGAGGGCCGGTCTGGGGCGTTCGGGGGCTGTCCTGGGCTGTTCCCGGGGCTGTCCCGGCCTCTCCCCGGGCTGCCCTGGTCCATTCCAGGGGTGCCCGGTCCGTTTCCGGCGCTCCGGGGAGGTGGCGGGCCGGGCCGTGCGGCACTGTCGCGGTGCATGATCGACCGGTATCGGCCGGTCCACGGCGAGATCTCGCCCTGGGCAGCGGCGGCCGGTCACCGGGCCTGTGTCCACTCCTTGCAGCCGTGGGTCTCGAAGGTCTCCCCCTGGTTGACGGTGACGCGGGCCGGGCCCCGGGATGTGCCCCGGGCGATGGTGCCGGTCGGCTCGCTGCCGGCGCCCTTGGCGAGCGTCCAGTGGCACCGCGGGGTATCGGAGGGGACGGGGCCGGCAGTCCACTCGGCCTTGGCGGTCTTGGCCGGATTCGCGGCCTTGGCCGGATTCGCGGTCTTGGCCGGATCGGCCGTGACGGCGCCCGTGACGGTGGGGGCGGGCTTGGTCCGGGCCTTCTTGGTGGCGTTGCCGCCGTTTCCGACAACGGCGGCGAGCCCGAGGACGAGGAGCGCACAGGCCACGCCTACGGCGAGCCTGAGTGCCGAGTGCGGGCCCTTCGGCGGCTGCGCGGACGACGACGGCGCGGATGGCGGAGGTACAGATGGCGGCGGCACGTACGGGATGGCGTACAGGAGGGGCTGCTGACCGAAGGGCGCGGGCTGCTGCGAGTGCGACATGCACGATCCCCCATTCCTCTGTGCTGGTGACGTGAAGACCGCCCATCGCCGTCGAAGGTTGTACGGCCGGATGGCCGCACATGCCGCACACCGCTCACCCGCCATCGCCGCTGGTCCGGACCGCATCCGGCCCGGACCGCCCGCGGCCCGGCCACTCTGGTGCCGACCACCCTGCGCCGGCTGCCGTCAGGCCGGAAGGCTCCGCAGCCAGACGGCGACCCCGTGGTGGTGGCTGCAGGTACCTCGCCGGTGCGCGCTGTAGCTGTACGTCCCGTCATTGCATTGCGCGGAGGCGCCCGCCGGAGCCTGCTGCCCTCCGCCGCCGCTCGTGGAACTACTGCCGCCCTCGGAGCCCGTCCCTCCGGAGGAGCCGGCACCGCCGGAGGAACCGCCCCCGTCCGTGCCGGAACCGCTGGAGGACGTGGAACCGCCGGACGCCGAACCACCGGACGTGGAACCACCGGATGTGGACCCACTGGACGTGGAACCGCCGGAGGACACCGAACCACCGGAGGACACCGAACCATCCGTCGCGGCGGAACCCTCGGCAGTGGCGGTTTCCTCGGCGTCGGTCGGTTCATCCGTGGGCTCGGATGCGCCGGCGTCGCTCGTGGAATCCGTGGCGTCAGGATCGTCGCAGCTCTCATCGGCCTTGACGACGTCGAACGTCAGCGTTTCGGTGTCGTGCATGACCGACCCGGCAGCCGGCTCCTGATCACAGACCTGCCAGTTGCGGTCCCACACCTGCAGTCGATTGCGCGCGGACAGATCCCGGCTCTTGAGCAGGGAGATACCCCTGCGCTGCGCCGCGTCCTGCGCTTCCTGCAGATTCCGGCCGGTGTAGTCCGGCACCATGAGGGTGTCACCCTCGCCGTCGGACGCGTCGGACCCGCTGCCGGACGCGTCGGACCCGCTGCCGGCTGCGTCGGAGACGGACGTGGCGGCGGACGACTTCGTCTCGTCGTCGCCGTCCATCAGGTTGACGCACCCGCCCACGAGCAGCACGAAGACCGCGATGACCGCGCAGCCGAGCCGGGCGTTCTTCTTGTCCTCCGGCGACATCGGCCCCTGATTTCCCGTCATTTGGCCCCCTGCCTTGCAGCTGCGCACTCTCCTGTGCGCATGGCCCTGCCCGCGGTCGCGAGCCGCCGCCCGGCTGAAACCGGAGAGGCAAGTGGTGGAGCGAGCGATGCGGCGAGTGCTGCCGGCGTGAAGCGAGGTACACGCGAAGCCGACCCCGCGCCGGACGGCTAGGCCCCGTCGCTCTTCGGCCGCGACGAGGCCTCCTGCCGCTTCGGGCCGGTCAGAAGTTGCCGTTGGCGAGCATCTCGCCCTTGGCGTCGTAGATGGTGACCAGGCCGTTCCTGGACGTCTTCCAGTCGGCGAAGGCGGAGGCGATCAGCTTGCCTTCGCTCTGGTGGGGGCCCAGCAGCCCGCCGGTGAAGTCGGTGTAGATGTCGACCGAGTCGAGGATGTCGTTCTGCTCTTCGGCGCCCTGGACTTTGGTGACGTGCGCGATGGCGGCCTTCTCGTTGGCGCTTCCGTGCTGCACGACGAAGGCCTTGAACCGGTCGGCCGGTGACTCGGGGGCCGCCTCGGGCTTCTCCTTCGGCTTCTCCTCCGACTTCCCCTTCGGCTTGACCCCGGCCGCCTTGGCGTCCTCCTTCGCCTGCCCCTTCGCCGGGGCGGCGGTCTTGCCGGGCTTCGCGGGCTCGTCGGCCCGGGTGGTGGCGTCGCTGCCGCCCAGCGCGGCGGCGACGATCCCGATCAGGACGAGTGCACCGAAGGCGCCGCCGCATCCGATGCCGATCTTTGCGGCGGCACTCCTCTTCTTCGGGGGTGGCGGCGGTGCGTACATGCCGACCGGCATCGGCGGCTGCTGTCCGGGCTGGTCCGGATACTGCTGATTCATCACGATCCCCCCAAGGTGTCTGGAACCGGGAGAGTAGCGAGTGGTTGAACATCGAAATAGATGAAGTGAAGAACCTGTGATGATGTCGTGACCAAAAGGGGTTGGCTGCTCCGCAGCTGTACCGTCCGGCACACCGGCGGGCCGATGCTCCGGGGACCCGTTCGCCGTATGCCGGTCCAACCGACCGAGCACCCGAGGCGCCACGGGGCGCGCACCATCCCACCGCGCCCCCACCGCGCCTCTCCGGGCGCTCCTCGCATGACCTTTATCACCAAAGGAATGTGCGCCACCGCGCATCAGTGAATAGTCTTCTTTCTCAAGTCAGCACTTCATGACCGAAGTTGACAGCCGGCTTGCACAGGCCCATGTACCCCCACGTACAGGAGATTCCGGTGATTCCGGTGATGGCCCCTCAAGCTCGCCGCGGGCTTTCGCCTACGGACGAGACGGCACCGCGGCACGGACCGGTGCGACACCGCCCCGACCTGCATCGTCGTCGGTCCGCCCCGCGCCCTCGCCGCCGCCCCGGCCGTTCGCCCAGCACGGCGCGCTCCCCCCTACGTCGGCGTCCATCGCGGCGGACGCCCACCCGGAGGCCTGAACAGTGCCTGGTCACACCGCCCCTGCGCACGGTGAGGAACCGCCTCCCTCACCCGAGAAGACCGTGACGGGGCAGCCGTGAGACGCCAGCCGGCCTTCGACCGGCATCCGGCCCGCGACGACTCCCGGTTGCGCGCGGTCGTGGAGGACGCCGCCATGGGCCGATGGGAGAGCGCACGCGAACTGCTGGCCGCGACCGGCGCCGACTGGGACCGCCGTATCTTCCGCCTCCAGGTACTCGCCCGCGCGGGAGCCCGGCTCACCTTCGCCGACACCTGGGCGCAGGCCGAACCGCGTTCGCCGCATGCCCTGGCCCTCCTCGCCACCGTCCAGGCCCTGCGCTCGATGGCCGGCCCACGAGGACAGGGCAGCGGCACGGAGATGGAAGAGGCCTGGCAGAGCTGCCATACCGCCGCTGACACCCTGCCCGCCGATCCCACGCCCTACGTCGTCATGCTCGCCCTGCTGCGCTACCACTCCCCCGACCGCGACCGGCAGTGGCGGGAGACCGTGCAGAGCGTGTGGCAGGAGGTCGAGGCACGCGACCCGTGGAACCGCGAGGCGCACCACGAAATCCTCACCTACATGTTCCCCGACTGGCACGGCGTGGCGGGCGAGATGTTCCACTGGGCGCAGGAACGGTGTGCCCATGTCCCCCGCGGAATGCCCTTGCACGTCCTGCCGCTGGTCGCGCTCGCCGAGTCGCACCGCACGCGGATGAGGAAGGAAGGGCACCGGTACGGCCTGACCGTCCATCCGTGGACGGACAACCCGTCGACCCAGCAGGCGTGGGCGAACTGGTGGACCTACCGGGCCCCTTCGGTGCCGCACGCCGCCTTCCATGAGGACGCCAACTACCTGGCCCACGCACTGTCCTTCGCGAATCAGCACCGGGCGGCGGCCGAGGTGTTCGATGCCATCGGCCCGTACGCCACGGATGTGCCGTGGAGCTACTGCGGGGACGCCCAGCAGCTCTTCACCCGTCACCGGAAGTGGGCGGTGAAGGGAGCCGCACCTTAAGGGCTGTCCGTAGCGACCGAGGCCGAGCAGACCGATGTTGTCCCGCCATGCACCGCGCCATCACCAGGAGAGGGCCCAGCCATGCCATTGGACATGCCAAGCGTCACGCAGACGGAGGAGGAACGCCTCGCCGAACTCGGCATCACCCAGACCTTGGACCGCTCGATGTCCGGGCGGCAGAACTTCGCCGTCTCCTTCACCATCATCAGCATCCTGTCCGGCTGCCTGACCATGTACGGGTTCGGCATGAACACCGGCGGACCGGCCCTGATCATGTGGGGCTGGGTTCTCGTCGGCCTGATGACCCTGTTCGTCGGCCTGGCCATGGCCGAGGTCTGCTCCTCCTATCCGACCTCCGCCGGCCTCTACTTCTGGGCGCACAAGCTCGCCCCGCAGAAGTCCGCTCCGGCCTGGGCCTGGTTCACCGGCTGGTTCAACACACTGGGCCAGGTGGCCGTCACCGCGGGCATCGACTTCGGTGCCGCCTCCTTCCTCAACGCCTACCTGAACCTCCAGTTCGGCTACGCCGCCACGCCCGCCCACACGATCACGCTCTTCGGCGTGATCCTGCTGCTGCACGCCTTCGTGAACACCTTCCGGGTGCGCGTCGTCGGCTTCTTCAACACCGTCTCGGTGTGGTGGCATCTGATCGGCGTCGTGGTGATCGTCGGCGCCCTGCTGCTGATCCCCGACAAGCACCAGTCCCCCGGCTTCGTCTTCACCGAGTTCGTCAACAACACCGGCTGGGGCTCCGCGGTCTACGTCGCGCTCATCGGGCTCCTGATGGCGCAGTACACCTTCACCGGCTATGACGCGTCCGCCCATATGACGGAGGAGACGAAGAACGCCTCGGTCGAGGGGCCGAAGGGAATCGTCCGCTCGATCGTCGTGTCCTGGGCGGCCGGATTCGTGCTGCTCTTCGGTCTGACCTTCGCCATCCAGTCCTACACCGGCGCCCTGAAGTCGGACACCGGTGTGCCGCCGGCCCAGATCTTCCTGGACGCCCTCGGTGCCAGCACCGGCAAGCTGATGCTGCTCGTCATCATCGGCGCCCAGCTGTTCTGCGGTATGGCGTCCGTGACGGCCAACTCCCGCATGATCTACGCCTTCTCCCGCGACGGGGCGCTGCCGTTCTCCGCCGTCTGGCACAAGCTCCACCCGGGGACCCGCACGCCCACCAACGCCGTGTGGCTCGCCGCCGGCGGTGCCTTCCTCCTCGGCCTGCCGTACCTGTTCAACACGACCGCGTACGCCGCCGTCACATCCATCGCGACGATCGGTCTGTACATCGCCTATGTGGTGCCCACGCTGCTGCGCCTGCGCCAGGGAGAGCGCTTCACGCGCGGCCCCTGGCACCTGGGGCGCTGGTCCAAGCCCGTGGGCCTGGTAGCGGTCGGCTGGGTCGTGGTCATCACCGTGCTGTTCATGCTGCCCCAGCAGAGCCCGGTGACCATCGAGACGTTCAACTACGCGCCCATCACGGTGGGTGTGGTGCTGGTCTTCGCCGGCACCTGGTGGTTCGTCTCCGCCCGCAAGTGGTTCCTCAACCCGCGGCACCCACGCAACAACCCGTCGCAGACACCGGCCCCGGAGCGGGCGGCCTCCACGCCGTAGTCGGCGCCTTCGCCCGCCCCGCCCCGCCCGGCCAGCGGACCGCGGTCCGCGGACCGCGGTCCGCGGTCCGCGGTCCGCTGCCCCTTTCCAGGGCCTCGCTCCCTGCGCACGGGGCGGCGGGCCGCCCGGCGGCCATGCACTCCGCAACGCCCCCGGCTTGAGCTACGCGCACGGCGAACGATCCGGCCGCCCGGCCGCCCTCACCCCACACTGGTGACCATGCTGAACCGAGTAGCGGTCCTGTCCGACATCCACGGAGTCCTGCCGGCCCTGGAGGCCGTGCTCGCCGAACCGGAGGTCAGCGCAGCCGACCGTATCGTGCTCACCGGCGACATCACCGCGGGCCCGCAGCCCACCCAGGTTCTCGACCGGCTGACCGGGCTGGGCGACCGGGTCCTCTGGATCAGCGGAAACGCCGACCGGGAACTCCTGGAGTACCGCCGGGGGCAGCGCGACACGATCCCCGACCCCATCGCTCCGTGGGCCGCCGAACAGCTCCGCGAGGACCACCTCGACCTGCTCGGGTCGCTGCCACCGTCGCTCTCCCTCTCCGTGCGCGGCCTGGGGCAGGTGCTGTTCTGCCATGCCACGCCCCGTGACGATGAAGAGGTCGTCCTGGTCGACTCCCGCCCCGACCGCTGGAAGGAGGTCTTCGACGGACTCGACACCGGCATCCGCACCGTGGTCTGCGGCCACACCCATATGCCGTTCGTCCGCCTCGCCCACGGCCGCATGGTCCTCAACCCCGGCAGCGTCGGTATGCCCTACGGAAGAACCGGAGCGCACTGGGCCCTCCTGGGCCCCGGCATCGACCTGCGCACCACGCACTTCGACATCGAGGCCGCCGTCACCCAGGTCTGCCGGGAGTCGTCCTACCCCGACATCGCCGCGTGGACCGACTACTTCCTGCACGCGCGCGCCTCCGACGCGGACGCCCTCGAAATCTTCGCCCCACGGGACGGACGCACCCGGATGCCGTGATTCCCGCTTCCCTCAGCCGGACGCGCGCAGCGAAGCGTCCAGGGCGGTCATCAATTGCGCCACGCGGTTCTTGCCGGCCGGTGCGAGGGGATACCGGTGAAGAACACCGATCAGGACCGGTGTGGCGCGCCGTCGGGCCTGCTCGATCATCCTGTTGCCGACCGCGGGATCGTCGCCTGCGGTGATTTCCGCTATGCGGGCGGCACATGCGGCGGCGCGCAGGATGTGGCCCACCTGGTGAGCTTTCGCGATCGGGTGGAGGTACGCGGCGGCCGCGGCATCGCCCGCCGCGCGCGCAGCGAGGGAGGAGGCTTCGGTGGAGGCCTCCTTCGCCGCCCGGTGTGCGTCCAACGAGGTGACGCGCTGCAGCTTGGTCCGTCTCGCGCCGCCCGCGAACTCCCAGGCGGCGTCAAGAGCGGCGCGAGGCCGGGAATCACCGGGGTGGGCGTCTTCGAACACGGGGAGGACTTCCTGAGCGGTCCGGGCCGCGTAGCGTGCCACGGCTCGCAACTCGTCCATGGTCAGCTCGAAGTCACCGGACACGGTCCCCGTCATGACGTCAAGTATCCCACCGGGCGTCCTGTCCCCTCGCCATGCCGAAGTCACCCCACCGTGCCGAAGTCACCCCGTCCGGCTCCGGGTGGAGCCGGACGGGGAGAGCACTCACTTGCCCCAGATCTTGCGGTAGGCCTGGCGGTAGCCCTCGGAGTCCCACGACAGGGCGCCGCCGGTGTTGGCGGCGGTGGCGATGTGGGCGGGGGCGACGTACCCGCTGTCGGGGGCACCGGTGAAGGCGCGGTTGAACTCGTCGATGATCTGCCAGCCCTGTTCGGAGAGGGGTTCGGGCACGGTGGCGGCCTGGAACTCCTTGCCGTTGACGCGCTGGAAGGCCGACGGGTCGCCGTCGCCGGCGCCGATGCTGAAGGGGGCGCCGGCGCCGTCCTTGCCCGCGGCACGCAGGGCGGGGGCGGCGTGCTGGAAGTACAGGTCGTTGATGGCGGCGGAGTAGGTCCACTTGCGGCCGAAACGGGACAGCAGGGAGCGGACTTCCCCGATGGAGCGCCTGTTGACCTGGGGAATGGGCATGTTGGTGTAGCTCAGCAGCTCGGTGCCCGAGCAGGTGGCGAGTTCCTTCTTGATCAGGTCGGACTTGTGCTTGGCGAAGGGCACCGTGGCGTCGGTGAACAGGACGACGCCGGCGCGGCCGTGAGAGCGGGCGATGATCCAGTCGGCGCTGATCTTCGCGACGTCCTCGACCCGCGAGGTGATGTTGGTGAAGAGCTGCGGGTCCTTGCTGGGACCGGGGGTCGGGGCGGCGTGCCAGCCGATCAGCGGGATTCCCTCCGCATGAGCCTTCTTGACCTCCGCCGCGGCCGTCCCGGGGTCGAATCCGCTGATGACGATGCCGTCCGGCTTGAGGCTGAGGGCCTGTTTGAAGGCGGACCTGAGACCGCTGGGTGTGCCCTGGCCGTTGAGGGTGCGGGCGTGCCAACCGACGATCCCGGCGGCTTCCTGGACACCTTGGGCGACCCCGGTGACACCGGGGTTGGTCAGGGTCTGGGCGATGTAGACGACGGTCTTGTCGTGGGCGGCCCGGGGTCCTGTGGTGGGCCCCTTCCAGGGGGCGTTGACCGCCTCGGCCTTCTTGACGGCTTGCTTGGCCCTGGAGAGGGCGGCGGGGCAGCCGGGCTTGGCGGAGCTCCCGTGGGACGCGGTGGTGCCGCCGCCGGATTCGCAGCCGGCGGTGGCCATGACCAGGAGTGCGGCGGCTGTCACGACCGCCGTGCGGGTGAGCTGCACGGGTCTCCTCGCAGGGCAGGATGAGGATACGGGTTGGGGTGGGGGGAGACAGGTTACGGGTGGCGGTTGACCGGGAGGCAGCCGCCTTCGGAGGTACGGATGCGCCTCCGGAGCCAGGGCCGGGCCCGGACCGGAGCCAGGACCGCAGCCAGGGCCTGGCCCGGCCCGGGACCCCGGACCGGTGGGAAACGATCCGGTCACGTTCTTCTCCCCCTCCAGGCGTCGTTCCGTCGGCCGGCATGACACTCCACAAGGGGGTAACCGGCCAAATGTGACAAAGAGTTGAATTCCGCTTGGCCATTGGTGGTCATGTGTTGCCTGTGCGTGCACAAGCGGTAATGTTCGCGGCCGGTTGGGCATGTGGCGCAATCTTTTCGCTCCCCTGGGGCGAAAACTCGCAAGCGTCACGCTCCCCCGCTGTCGGCGGTCGGCAACAACACCACCTCGGTCACCGCTCAGAAGCACGTCGTAAGGAGGCCCGGGTGTCTGTGGACACAGTGGACCCGCCACACGAACGGGATCCGTCCCTGCGTTCACCGATGAGACCGCGGTTTCGCCGGCAGGCGGGCGACTTCCTGGACCGCTGGCCGTTCCGCCGGAAGCTCAACGTTCTGGTGATCGCGCCCGTCGCCGTCGTCGGCGTGCTGCTGGCCATCGGCGTCAGCACGCAGATGGACAAGGCCAGGGACGCCGGCCGGAGCGCCGAGCTCGTGCGCAACAGCGAGCAGGTCACCAAGCTGATCAACGACGTCCAGGCCGAACACCGGCAGGCGCTCCTGCTGTCCGTGGAACAGGAGTCGGCCCGGCCCGGCGCCACGCTGCCGTCCACCGCCGCCTACCGCCAGACGCAGCGTGCGACGGATGACCAGGTCACCGCCGTGCGTTCCGGGTTCGGAGCGGGCCTGCCGAAGGAGGAGGGGCGGGCTCTGGACTACATCCGGGGCCTTGCCGTGCTGCGCGACAAGGTCGAGCGGGGCTCGGTTCCGGCCGCCGGCATCGATCCCGCGTACGCCGCCGCGGTCGGCTACCTGATCGACGGGATCGGTCTCGACCGCTTCGTGGGCACCTCGTCGTCCTCGGTCACCTACCTCCTCGACACGGTGCTGCGCGCCGACGCCGCCCACGCGGCCTTCGAGAGCGGGGTGTTCTCCGCGCAGACCCGGGATGCCAATGCGCTCACCGAGTACACCCGCGCGGTCGGCGCGCACCAGCTCTACGAGGAGCAGACGGAGCGTTTCGGCAGGATCGCCGACCCGGAGCAGGTCCTGCGCCTGGGCGGGATCGAGCGGGATGCCGAGGAGAACGGCATCGAGGCCCAGTTCGCGGAGCTCCAGATCGATCCGGGCTCCCTGCAGGGCCAGACCCCGCATCAGCTGCGCCAGGCGATCGCCGCCGGAACCCGGCAGGCCGAGGCCCGCCTGAACATCACCCGCTCGCTGATCGACCAGATCGCCGCCCGGGCCGACGGTCTCTCCCGCAGTGCCCTGTACAACGCGCTGGCGATGCTCGGCCTCGCCCTGCTCGGCTTCGCCTCCTGGCTGGCCTTCTCCGTCCTGGTCCGGCGCTCGGTCGTACGTCCGCTGTCGGCCCTGACCGGCGCCGCACAGCAGGTGGTCGACGTGGCCGGCGAAGAGCTCGCCAAGGTCGAGGACGACGAGTCGGCGGAGCGCACCCCGCTGCGGCCGCGGCCGATCCCCGTCCCGGTCCACGACGAGATCGGCCACCTGGCCGAGGCGTTCAACCAGGTACAGGTCACCGCCGCGGCGCTGCTGGAGCGGCAGGTGCTCAGCCGCCGCAACGTCGCCGAGATGTTCGGCAACGTCGGACGCCGTGTCAGCAACCTCACCAGCCGCCAGCTCATGCTGATCGACGCCGTGGAACGGGAGGAGACCGACCCCGGCGTCCTGGAGCGGATGTACCGCATCGACCACATCGCCGTCCGTCTCCAGCGCAACGCGGACAGCCTGATGCTGCTCGCCGGGATCCGGGACCTGGAGATGGACGCCAGGCCGACCACCCTGGTCAACGTCATCCGGGCCGGGCTCGGTCAGATCGAGGGGTACCAGCGGGTGTCCCTGCGGTCCGAGACCGAGGCCACCGTCGCGCCCGACATCGTCGACGACCTGACGCTGATGCTCGCCGAACTGCTGGAGAACGCCGTCTCGTTCTCCCCGTCCGACACCCCCGTCGAGGTCGTCGTCCGGCCCGGCACCGATGTGACCTCGGACGGCGGTGCCCTGATCGAGGTCATCGACCACGGCCTCGGGATGAGCGCGGAACGCCTCGACGAGGAGAATTCCCGGCTGGTCCGCCGGGAACGGCTCGACCTCGTCCCGACCAAGGTCCTCGGCCTGTTCGTGGTCGGAAACCTCGCCCGGCGCTCGGGCATCCGGGTCACCCTGTGCCGTACGCCGGGCGGCGGGGTCACCGGCTCCGTCTGGCTCCCGTCCGCGCTGCTGCTGACCGAGAGCCCGGCCGCCACGGCATCCCCGGCTGCGGACGTGGCAGGGACCGCGGCCGTCGTCCCGTCCCGGACGGTGGCCGAGGACGTGGCCGGGACCGACACCGAGGCCGAGGACGCGGCCGGGACCGAGGATGTGGCCGAGGCCGCTTCAGAGCAGCCGGCAGCGCCCGAGCCGGCGTCCACCGGGCCCGCCCCCGGGGCCGGCTCTGGCCCCGACCGCGCGCCCGCACCGGCCTCCGCCGCCGCCCCCCTGCCGGTGCGGACGCCCGCCGCCCCGCCCGAACGGCGGCCCGCCGTCCCCGCGCCCCGAGGCGAGCTCCCCCGTCGCCTCCCGACCCGCCCGGACACGGAGCGGACCGCCCCCGCGGGCGAGCCGCGCCCGGCACCGTCCGGCCGGCCGCTGCGACGGCGGGTGCGGGGAGCGACGCTCGACATGACCGCCCCGGCGGCCGACCGCGGGGCACAGGCCGCGCGCCGCCCCGTCGACGCCGAGGCGGTCCGTTGTGAACTCGACGAGTTCGAGGCCGCCGTACGCAGGGCGGAGCAGGAGACCGGGCAAGAAACCGGGCAACAAGCAGACCGAGCGGCGGAGCACGAAGGTGCCGCTGCCCCGACGGATCCAGCGCCATCGCCACACCAGCAACCCCGGAAGGAGTCGGGCAGTGACGACGCCGACAGGTAAGACCAGTTCCGAGCAGGAGGAAGCCACTGATCTGACCGCCGCCGCGGCCGACTTCACCTGGCTGCTCGACCGGTTCGCCACCCAGACCGCCGGCGTCGTCGACGCCATCGCGGTGTCCTCCGACGGCCTGCTGATCGCCGTCTCCCAACTGCGCGAGCAGGCGGACTCCGAGCGGCTGGCCGCGATCGTCTCGGGCGTCACGAGTCTGGCCGCCGGTGCATCCGGCAACTACGGCCTCGGCGGCCTCAACAAGGTCATCATCGACTTGGAGGGCGGCCATGTACTGGTGTCGGCCATCGGCTGCGGTGCCGTCCTCGGCGTGGTGACGTCGAAGGAGGCGAAGCTGGGCAACATCGCCTACGAGATGACCCTCTTCGCCAACCGGGCCGGCAGCGCGCTCACCCCCCAACTGGTGCTGGAGCTCAAGAAGAACGCCGGCGCCACACCGGCCCGCTGACCCTTCCACTCCGCGAAGGCGGGATACGGGTGCCGAGAAGAGGATCATGATGGCGGACGGCGAACCGGGACCGGAGGAGGGCGGGGGTCGCCCCGGCTCATCGGGGTCCCCCCGCTCATGGGGGTCCCCCCGCTCGAGCGAAGCCGAGAGTGGGGGAAAAGCCGAGAGCGGGCGAGGAGCCGAGAGCGGAGGAGCACCCGAGTGCTCGGGGAAGGGCAGCGCCCCGGACCCGTCGGAGCCCGCCGGCCGCGCTCCCGCGATCCGGCCTTTCCTGCTGACCGCCGGCCGGGTGGCGGGGGGCGGCACCGGCCCCCCGCTCCCGGTCGAGACCCAGGTCGTGGCGACCTCGTCCGGCCTCCGCGTCCTGGGCTCGCTCGCCTTCGAACAACACGACATCGTCGCCGCCTGCCGACGGCCGCAGTCGGTGGCGGAACTGGCCGCCCGGCTGCACCTCCACCTCAATGTGGTCCGGGTACTGGCGGAGGACCTGTGCGCCGCCGGACATCTGGTGGTCCACGTCCCGGACGCCAGGACAGCCCAGGACATCTCCGTACTGCGAAGGGTTATCGATGGTCTCCGCACCGTCCCCGACTCACGGGACGCACTCCGTGACAGCGGTTGAACAGCCGCCGGTACCGGTCAAGCTGGTCATCGCCGGCGGCTTCGGCGTCGGCAAGACCACGGCCGTGGGCTCGATCTCCGAGATCCGGCCGCTGACCACGGAGGCCGCCATCACGGAGGTCGCTGCGGGCGTGGACGATCTCTCCCACACGCCCGGCAAGACCACCACCACGGTCGCCATGGACTTCGGCTGCATCACCATCGACCCGACGCTGAAGCTCTATCTGTTCGGCACACCGGGCCAGGACCGGTTCGGGTTCATGTGGGACGACGTGGTCGAGGGCGCGCTCGGCGGGCTGGTGATCGTGGACACCCGCCGTCTGGACGACTGTTACGCCGCGGTGGACTACTTCGAGCACAAGGACATCCCGTTCGCCGTCGCCGTCAACGCCTTCGACGGTGAGGTCCAGCACCACCTCGACGAGGTGCGGTGGGCGCTGGACGTCTCCGACCACGTACCGCTGATCGTCTTCGACGCACGCCACACGGGCTCGGTCCGGGATGCGCTGCTGGTCGTCCTCGAAGTCGCCCTCTCCCGCGCACAAAGCGCGGACGCGGGCTGACTCCCCGCCGCCTTCCTGGCTCTCCCGAGCTCTCCCGACCGAAGGGTTGGCTTCCGGTGTTGATCGCCCGGTAAGCGTTTGTTGATTGCTTTCGCCGACTCTGCGGCTGTCGGTAAACGGGGGCGAGGCAAGGAACATAAGTGCTGGATACACGTGTCACGGTCACGGTGCACGCCTCCGACCCGCTCGGTCGGGCCGGAGTCATCAGCCACTTGCAGCAGCAGCCCGGCGTCGAGCTCGTCCAGGACCAGGACGGCGCGGCGGCCGGGGAGCGGGTGGATACGAGAGAGGGCGGGAGAGCGCAGGAAGGGGGTGGGGAAGCGGCCGGGACCGTGGCGATCTCACTCATCGACCGGTTCGACGACGCTGCCGCGGCAGAGCTGAGACGGCTCGCGCGGGGTGGCGAACAGCACGTGGTGCTGATCGCCGGGGATCTGCGCGAGCCGGACCTGATGACGATCGTGGAGTATGGCGTGCGGGCCATCCTCTGGCGTCATCAGACCACCCCGCAGCGGCTGGTGCAGGCGGTGCAGAGTGCGGCGCGCGGCGAGGGCGACCTGCCGCCGGATCTGATCAGCAAGCTGCTCACCCAGGTGGGACAGCTGCGGCGGTCGACGGTGGCCTCCGCCTCTGCCACCTGGGCGCCGACGGTCGGGATGGCACCGCGCGAGGTCGATGTGCTGCGGCTGGTCGCGAACGGGCTGGACACCCGGCAGATCTCCGAGAAGCTCGCCTACTCCGAACGCACCGTCAAGAACGTCCTGCACGCCCTGATGACGCGCCTCCAACTGCACAACCGCGCCCACGCCGTCGCGTACGCGCTGCGGGAGGGATACATCTGAGGCGGCGGCAGAGATGGCAACGGGTGCACGCGTCGGAGGCGCCGGGCGCCCCGGAGGCATCGGACGCCCCTGAGCCCGCTGCGGCGCCGGGCGGCCGCAGCCGGTACTCCTCGGCGGTGTCGCCGGTGTTGGCCGGTCGGTGGGATGGCCGAACGGCACGGAAAGTTCCACGCGTCCGCCGCGGCACCGGGCAGGCGCGCGCACCACGACAAGAGAACGTCCGCTCCCGGCATAACCGGCAACGGACGTTCTCTTGTGCAGCTGTACAGCCCTACAGCGACCGGCTCAGAAATCACCTCTGCGCCGGTGCACCCACGCGCCTCTGCACGAACCCATGGGCTCAGTATCAGTAGCGGTAATGATCCGGCTTGAAGGGGCCGTCCACGTCGACGCCGACGTATTCGGCCTGCACCTTGGTGAGGACCGTGAGCTTGGCGCCGAGAGCGGGAAGGTGGAATCGTGCGACCTTCTCGTCAAGGTGCTTGGGCAGCGTGTAGACCTTGGTTTCGTACTCTTCGCCCTTGGTGTACAGCGCGATCTGCGCAAGCGTCTGGTTGGCGAACGAGCAGGACATCACGAAGCTCGGGTGGCCGGTCGCATTGCCCAGGTTGAGCAGCCGGCCCTCGCTCAGCACGAGGATCGACTTGCCGGTGGGGAACACCCACTCGTGCACCTGCGGCTTGATCTCGATCTTCTTGATGCCGGCCACCTTGGCGAGACCGGCCATGTCGATCTCGTTGTCGAAGTGCCCGACGTTTCCGATGATCGCGTTGTGCTTCATCTTGGCCATGCTGTCGGCCATGATGATGTCGCGGTTGCCCGTCGTGGTGATGAAGATGTCACCCGTGGAAATCACGTCGTCCAGCGTGACGACCTGCAGCCCGTCCATCGCGGCCTGCAGCGCGCAGATCGGGTCGGCCTCCGTGACGACCACACGCGCGCCCTGGCCGCGCAGCGAAGCGACGGCGCCCTTGCCGACGTCGCCGTAGCCGCAGACCACCGCGAGCTTGCCGGCGATCATCACGTCCGTGGCCCGGTTGATGCCGTCGACCAGGGAGTGCCGGATGCCGTACTTGTTGTCGAACTTGCTCTTGGTCACCGAGTCGTTGACGTTGATCCCGGTGAACAGCAGCTTGTCTTCCCGCGCCAGCTGGTACAGCCGGTTGACACCGTTGGTGGTCTCCTCGGTGACACCGACGATGCTCTTGGCCATCTCCCGGTACTTCGTCGGGTTGTCGGCCAGCGAACGGCGCAGGGTGTCGAGCAGGAGCCGGTGGTCCTCCGGGTCGTTCTCGTCGGCGGAGGGCACCACACCCGACGCCTCGTACTCGGCACCGAGGTGCACCAGCAGGGTGGCGTCACCGCCGTCGTCGACGATGGAGTGCGGCCCGGAGCCGTCCGGCCAGGTCATCACCCGCTCCATGCACCACCAGTACTCCTCCAGAGTCTCGCCCTTCCAGGCGAACACGGCGCTGCCCGCAGGCTCCTTCTCGGTGCCGTCCGGGCCGACCACCACCGCGGCGGCGGCCTGGTCCTGGGTGGAGAAGATGTTGCAGCTCGCCCAGCGGACATCGGCTCCGAGCGCGGTCAGCGTCTCGATGAGCACCGCTGTCTGGACGGTCATGTGCAGCGAGCCGGCGATCTTCTTGCCGGCCAGCGGCTGCTCAGGGCCGAACTCCCGGCGCAGCGCCATCAGTCCGGGCATCTCGTGCTCGGCGAGTTGGATCTCCTTGCGGCCGAGAGCCGCGAGGGAGAGATCGGCGACTTTGAAGTCGTTGACCGATCCGGCGCTGTCGACGGTCAAGCTAGCCGTCACGTCGTTCTCCTTGTCTCGTAACACGGGTGGTGTCCCATCAATTCATCTGTCTGACAAGCACGTTGCACCTGCGAGCATGGCATAGGGCGCCGCCCGAGGACACTACGAGACCGGCAGTTAAAGATGGCCGAATTGTGCGAGAAGTTCGGCCAGCGTGGCACCGTCGTTGATCTGGTCCCGGATGCTGCTTTCCTTGGCGAGAAGCTGCTGTGTCGCCGCTATCACCTCGTCGGTGAGCTGCGGCGGAACCACGCCCACACCGTTCTCCTCGGCCACCACGATGTCGCCGGGTTCGACGATCTCCCCGCCGATGCGGACCGGCACATTGACCTGCACGGGCCCGTCGGCGTCCGGCGGAGCCGCGGGAGGGCAGCGACGCGGCATGGTGGCCCGGTACCAGATCGGGAAGTCGAGGTCCCGCAGTTCGTCGACATCGCGGATGGCGCCGTCGACGACCGCACCGGCAATTCCGGCCATCTGCGCAAGGGTCGCCATCAGCCCGCCCCACATCGCCATCCGGGTGTTGCCGTGGCAGGCGAGCACGATGATGTCGCCGGGCTTCGCCGTCGGCAGCACCGGCAGAATGTCGACCAGGCCGTCCTCCGGCAGGTCGATCGTCAGCGCGGGGCCGATGGCGCGGTGTTCCCGTTTGACCGACAGCAGTCCGCCGATCGCGCCGATCCGCGGGCCGGCATCGGCGACCAGGCAGCTCGGGCTGTACTCGGGCAGCAGCAGCGCCCGCAGCGCATCGACCTTCTCCTGGGGCGGCCGGACGAGCTCATGGTGAACGGTCTGCACCTGTACGTCCCCTTCGTTCGGTGTCGGATGTCCCGCTGCCGTGGGCACTACGCCCCGCCCGCCCGGGTGAGCACGCTCGCCAGCTTGCGCACTCCCTCGGTGATCTTCTCGTCGGGAACCCGGCTGTACGCCAGCCTCAGCTGGTTCTGGCCGCGGCCGTCCGGGTAGAACGCCGCGCCGGGGACATAGGTGACCTTCTCGGCGAGTGCCTGCTTCTGGAGTGCCACGGTGTCCAGGTGCGCGGGCGCCGTGATCCAGCTGAAGAAGCCGCCCAGCGGACGGGTGAAGGTCATGTTCTCGGGGAGATGCGTGCGCAGCGCGTCCACCATGATGTCGCGCCGTTCACGGTAGAACTTCCGCGAGAAGGCGATGCCCTGGTCGAACCTGCCCGAGCGCCCGTAGTCCTCCAGCAGCAACTGCCCCAGTGCCCCGGTGCACTGGTCCGTGTTCTGTTTGGCGCGCAGCAGCTGGCCGACGAGCTCGGCCGGCGCGGCCACCCAGCCCATCCGGATGCCGGGGGCAAAGGTCTTCGCGAAGGTGCCCACCTGGGCCACCACATCGGGCCCCAGGGCCCACAGGCTGGGCCGCCGCTCCCCGTCGAACCCCAGCTCCCGGTAGGCGACGTCCTCGACGATCAGGATGCCGTGCCGCCGCGCCAGCGCGACCAGGGCATGCCTGCGCTCGACCGACATGCTCAGACCGCTCGGGTTCTGGAAGTCCGGAATGACATACACGAGCTTCGGGACCGGACCGGACGAGGTGGCCAGCAACCGCTCCAGCGCGGAAACGTCGAGGCCGTCGTCGTCGACCGGCACCGCCTCCACCTGTGTCATGGTCCGCTGGAATCCGACGAGCGCACCGAAGAACGTCGGCCCTTCCACGATGACGCGGTCACCCGGGTCGAGCACGCACCGGCTGATGAGCCCGATGCCTTCCATGCCGCCGCTGGTGATGCAGAGTTCGTTCTCCGCCGGGCGGACGCCCTCCTGCGCACCGAGCCAGCCGGAGAACCAGTCCCGCAGACCGGGAAGTCCCGCGGTGGGGCTGTACTGCAGCGCGACGGACTGTTCCAGCACCCGCGGGAAGCTCTCCGCGATCGCCTGGGTGGGGAACGTCTCCGGGTGCGGGAAGCCGCCGGAGAGAGTGATCGCGTCCGTGGCGCCGGACTGGTTGAGGATGGCGGTGATCTGGTCACCCGTGTCCCCCGCCACATGCCGGGCGAACAGCTGGTCCCACGGGCGGACACCAAGGTCAACGGACATGAACGGGCCTTTCTGTCTGCTCCTCGGCGAGAAGGTCCCCGGCGCCGCGCAGCGCCGGTATCTCGTCGCGAGGGGGGATGTCGAGCGTGTGCAGCTGCTTGCGGAAATGCACCAGAGGCGGCCCCGAACCGCACCAGAGCCCTTCGACCTCTCCGATGAACAGGGTGTGATCGCCCGCGCGGTGGGACTGCCGGACCCTGCAGGACAGGTGCACCAGGGCGCCGGCCAGCAGGGGAAGGCCGTCACGCCACACGAAGCGGACCAGTTCGGGCCGCTGCGTACCGCCCGCGAAGTGCTTCGACAACGGCTCCTGCGCCTCGCTCAGAATGGAAATCCCGTAGCGGCCGGTCCCGGCGATCCGCCGGTGCGTGGCGGTCGCGGCGGCGACCGAGATGAGCACGAGCGGCGGTTCCAGGGAGACCGAGGTGAAGGCGTTCGCGGTCATACCGTGTGCGTGCAGATCGCCCTGCTCGCCCGTCACGGTGGTGACCACGGTGACTCCGCTGGCGAATTGGCCGAGTGCCTGGCGCAATCGCGCCGGGCTCGCGTCGTCGCGGGGGTCGGTGTCGGCGGCACCGTTGCTGTCCATCACGGGAACTCCTTGCTTGCCGGGGCCGGCGCCGGCGGCGCGGTCGCGCGCCCGGGGCCGGCCGGGGGTCAGCGGCCGCGGACGAATGACAGCTCGTCCGGGTTGAACAGGTCCGGGCGCCGCCAGCCATCGACGTCGTACTCGTCCATGCACTGGTCCACGAAGCCCTTGAGCGCATCGGCGTCCCCGGACTCCTGATAGGCCCACAGGGTCTGGAACCGGACGGCCTCGTGGTCACCGCCGTAGTTGCGCTCGTAGAGCTCGTGGCGTCCGCCGAACTCGGTGCCGACGGCGTCCCAGAGCAGCTTCAGCAGCTTGACCCGGTCGATCGCCTCGACCCCCTTGGAGCCCCGGAGGTACTTGTCCAGGTAGGGGCGCACCTCGGGGTTCTTCCAGTCGCTCGCGTGCGAGTTGAGGTAGATCAGCCCGCTGCCCAGCGTCTGCTGCAGGATCTCCTTGATACGCGGGTAGCCGATGCCCATGAAGGTCCGGTACGCCATGCCGTAGCGCACGTTCGGCTGGACGGCACCGCCCACCCAGGGGACCGGCGACTTGGCCATCGCGTCGGACAGGCCCCAGAAGAGATCACGCCAGTTCAGGATCTCACCGATCTGCGCCTGCACCCCGCGGAAGCCGGAGGTGCCGGTCATCTCCACGGCCTTCATCGCGCAGCCGGCGATGAAGTCGAGCTTCACCGCGAGGCGGGTGCACCCGTGGAAGGTGAAGCGGTCGACGAACCCCGAGCCGTTCGCGAAGGAGTTCGCCGCCTCCGCGTCATACATGAACACGTTCTCCCAGGGGATGAGAACGCGGTCCATGACCATGATGGCGTCGTTCTCGTCCAGCCTGCTGGACAGCGGGAAGTCGAACGGGCTCCCCATGACCGTGGCCATCATTTCGTAGGAGGCACGGCAGAACAGCTTCAGCCCCGGTGCGTCCATCGGCACCGTGAACACCACGCCGAACCGCTTGTCGCGCACCGGAAGGCCGTAGTGGGCGACGAAGTTGTGGTGGGTCAGCGCGGAACCGGTGGCGACCACCTTGGCGCCGGAGACGATGAGGCCTGCGTCGGTCTCCTCCTCCACGTGGACACAGACGTCCGCCGTCTCGTCGGCGGGCCGGTCCCGGTCGATCGGCGGGTGCACCAGCGCATGGCTGAAGTACAGCACCCGTTCCTGGGCCTGCTTGTACCAGCGCAGCGCGTTGTCCTTGAACGGCCCGTAGAAGTCCGAGTGGGCTCCCAGGGTGCCGAGGAAGGAGGCCTTGTAGTCCGGCGTACGGCCCATCCACCCGTAGACCATCCGCTGCCATGCGACGATCGCGTCACGGGAGGCGACCAGGTCGTCCGCGGAGCGCGCGGTCTTGAAGAAGGGGTGGGTGAATCCGCCGTTCCCGGTCTCGGTCGGTACCCGGAGCACTCCTTCGGCCTCCGGCGCGTGCAGTGCGTCGTAGAGCCTGGCGATGGAGCGTGCGCTGTTGCGGAATCCGGGGTGGGTGGTGACGTCCTCGACGCGCTCGCCGTAGATGTAGATCTCCCGGCCGTCGCGCAGCGAGTCCAGGTACTCGTCGCCCGTCATGGGGCGGACGTCGTTACGCGCGCCGGCCAGTTCCGGCAGCGGGACCGTTGAGGTCATGGCATTCCTCCAGGCGAGTGGTCAGGTGTTCTGCAGTACGTCGGCCCCGCACAGGGAGGACGTTCTTCTCCCGACGTCCGCGTGGATGGCGTCGGCGATGTCGTAGGCACGGTCGACGATCGAGGGAAGACCGAAGGTGAAGAACAGGCTGCCCGAGGCGAGGTCACCGAGGGCGTACAGCCGGGGGTCGGCCGTGCCGTCCACCACGAGCCGGCTGGTGGGCCGGTCCACCGTCACCCCGCCGCGCGGATGGCGCTGGGCAAGGCCGGCCGCGGTCAGCGAGGCGATCAGGTGCTCGGCCTTGGGCGGCAGGCTGCCGGAGGACGGGCTCACCGCGTTGACCAGGCGGTCGGCGCGGTAGGCCGGCTGCTCCTCGTCGGTGTGCAGCATGAAGGCTCCGCCGCCCGACGGCTCGATGTGCCGGATACCGGAGACGATCTCCAGCTGCCCGGCATCGATCAGGTCCAGGACCCTGGCCGCCGCGGTCGGCGGCATGGGGCAGCACAGACTCATCACCGAGCGGTAGTGCGTGCGCAGCAGCTCGGTCTTCTCGTGCTCGGGCAGGAGCGGCCAGATGTCAGGACCGGTGGCCGGCACCGCCTGCTGGAGGATGCGCAACCCGCGGCGCGGGGAGTGCACTTCGGCCAGGTGGCGGCGCAGGCGCCGTACCGGGTCCTCTTCGGTGAGGGCGGCTATCTCCTCGGCCACCGAGTCGAAGTCCTCGCCGGCCGCGCTGAACTCCGCACGCATCACGGCGACCAGCTCGTCGGCCGTCAGCGTCTCGCCCCGTGCCGCCGTGCCACGGAACCTCTCGGCCGTGAAGTGCTGCAGGGTGTGCGGGAGCGGGCTTTGGCGTACCAGGGGAAGCACCCCGCTGCGGGAGAGCAGCAGGATGCGGCCGCGGTGGCCGCCGCCGGCGAGCGAGAGGACCACGTCGATGCCCGTCAGGCCGCTGCCGATCACGCCGACGGTGTCCTCGGGGCCGATGTCCGTGAGGGAGCGCGACAGCGGGTAGGGGTCGGCGATGAAGCCTTCGGTGCCGGTCAGCGCGTACGGGTCGCCGGGCTGCCCGCGACCCACGCACAGCACGGTGTAGTCGACCACGGCCTGCCGGCCGCTCCGCGTGCGCAGGGCCACTCTCCCGTCGGCGGGAGCCGCGGCCGACACCGCCTCCCGGACGATGTCGATGCGCCACCCCTGCTCGCGGAGCTGCGCCAACGCCGCCTGTGCCGCGTCCTCCAGATACCGGCCGTACAGCGCGCGAGGTACAAAGCGCATCCGGTTCAGCGGGTCCACGAAGTCCGTACCGGAGCCGGTGGTGGCATCCAGGTCGGCGAGCCATCGCGGGAAGTGGCCGCTGTCGCCGAAGCGTACGGACATTCCGTCGGGTGCGATGTTCACCCGGACCGTCTCCAGATCCGGCTGGTACGGCCGGCCGCGCCATAAGTGTGGGGACGGCTCGAAGACCGTGATGCCGCCCGGTGGTGTGTGGGTCTGAGCGAGCGCGTCGAGCAGGCAGACTGCGGATGCCCCGCCCCCGACTACGCCTATCTCGACGCTACGGCTCATGGCACTCGAGTCCATGATTGACATGTCCCCCTAAAGCTTGAGAGCACAGTCCGACAGCCTGCGTGGACAGCGTGATCTGACCGGTAATAGGGAAGAGAATTTCTGCGCCGGGGCGGACGGCAAGGCAATCCACGCCCGCTCCGGCCGAACAGATTCGAGGGGTTACTGCATGCGATGGAGGCATGCACGGGAAACCGGATCGCTGCAATCGAGCAGCATCAACCCCCGTCGATACCAGTGCTCATGAAGTTACCTGTGAGCAAGGGGGCAGTCAACAAGATTCTTTCCACAGGATCCGGTTTGAGCCAGCCCTATGGCCGATTACGGAAGCGGAACTCCCTCACTCAATTACCGGAGACCCGCAGAGCACTAAGGGTAGTCGACCGGTTACCGAAGAGGATCTTGACTCTCCCGGTTCTCGCCGTGGAGGATGTAGCGGCACTTGCAAGAAGGCGTTTTCTGAAAATCCTTCATGAGGTTGCGGGGTGGGGAGCCTATCCGTCGAACGCCGTGAATGAATCCGGCTCGACGAGCAACCGTGACAAGCAACTCACTCATCACTTACGCCCACCGCCGCGCTGCCTCCTTTCAGCACGGCGGTCGGAGCGTGATGTTTTTCGCTGCGCTGAGGAGGGCAATCTCCAGTGTCATTAGGTGCCGGGGCAGGAGCGGTGACAGAGATTCGTGACATCTGCCACCTGATCGGCGGTCAGGCCGTCGCATCCGCAGACGGAAAGACGTTTGAAACCAGAGACCCGCACGACAATTCGGTGATAGGCACTGTGGCCAGAGGGGCCGCAGTGGATGGTGAGCGTGCGGTCGCGGCGGCACGGAAGGCATTCGACGAGGGCCCGTGGCCCGGAATGACTCCCACGGAACGCCGTAAGATTCTCCACGACGTGGCCGACGCCGTGGACGCGCATCGTGAAGAGCTGGCGATGCTGGAGACCGTGGACAGCGGCAAGATCATCAGGCAGGCGCTGCACGGGGAGATGCCCCGGGTCGCCCAGAATTTACGGTTCTTCGCTGATTACGCGGCGATGGCGACCGATGAGGCGTATCCCAACGGCCCGGTACTCGGCTACTCCCTGCGTCCGCCGGCGGGCGTCGTCTCGGCGATCAGTCCGTGGAATGCGCCGCTCATGCTCGCCACCTGGAAGGCCGCGCCCGCGCTCGCCTTCGGCAACACCGTGGTGCTCAAGCCCGCCCCGCAGACCCCGCTGACGGCGGCCCGGTTCGGCGAACTGGCCACCGCCGCGGGGCTGCCGGAGGGCGTGCTCAACATCGTGCACGGCTTCGGCGCCGATGAGGTGGCCGGCCCGCTGACCGGCGATCCGCGCGTGGACCGCATCACCTTCACGGGCTCCAGCGCCACCGGAGCCCGGATCATGGCCGCCGCGGCCCCCCAGCTGACCCCCGTCTCCGCCGAACTGGGCGGCAAGTCGGCGAACATCGTCTTCGACGACGCCGATCTGGACGTGGCGGTACCCGAGTCGATCAAGGCGATCTTCGGCGGCAACGGCCAGGTGTGTTTCTCCGGGTCACGGCTGTTCGTACAGCGCGGGATTCTTCCGGCCTTCCTGGAGCGCTTCACCGCGGAGGCGGAAAAAATCGTCGTCGGTGACCCCAAGCGTCACGAGACATTCATGGGCCCGCTGATCGAGCAACGGCATCTCGACAAGGTGCAGGGCTATGTCGATCTGGCGCAAAAAGAAGGCGGCACGGTCCTCACCGGCGGATCACCCGTGACAACCGGCGAACTCTCCCGTGGCTTCTACTACACGCCGACGGTCATCACCGGGCTGACCAACGACACCCGTACGGCACAGGAAGAAATTTTCGGCCCGGTGGAGACGGTCATCCCGTTCGAAACCGAACAAGAAGCACTGCAGCTGGCTAATTCCAGCCCCTACGGACTGGCCGGCATTCTGTTCACCACCAACCTCGACCGTGCTCACCGGATGGCGGCCCACTGGAAAGCCGGCACGGTATGGGTGAACTGTTATTTCGAGCGCGATCTCCGTATGCCGTTCGGTGGCGAAGGCATCAGCGGGGTCGGTCGAGAAGGCGGGCCGCATTCGCGTGAATTCTTCACCGAACCTCGCGCCGTGGTCCTGCGCATTCGCTGACACCCGGGATTGCTGACACCCGGGATTGACGATCGCCTCCTGGAAAGAGTCGCCATGACATCAGATGCCTTGCAGGACATCGCCGCGGATCTGTACGGCGCCCACCGGAGCGGAAAGGCAGTTACCTCGGCCGTGCGCAACGGCTCCCTTTCCTCCCGGACCGATGCGTACGAAATCCAGTGGGCGCAGCTGCGGCAGCGGGTTTTGGACCATGACCCGCTGCGCGGATTCACAGCCGGCCTGGTGTCCGTGCCCGCACAGCGGAACATGGACACATCGGAACCGGTTCTGGGCCATCTCACCGGCAGCATGTTCCCTCCCGGCCACGAGCCCCTGGACGGCGGGAAGTTCCTGTGCCCCCGCATCGAGCCGGCACTGGCCTTCGTACTGGGTGAGCCGCTGCGCGGCCCCGGGGTCACCGTGGCCGACGCCCTCCGCGCGGTGGACCGTGTACTGCCCGCGCTGGAGATCACCGACTCCGGGTACGAGGACGGGCCGGCGTCCGTCCTCGACCTGATCGCCGACAACGCCGGCTGCCGGAGCGTCGTGCTGGGCACCCCGGCAGCCCTCTCGGACGTGGACCTGCGGTTGTCCGGCTGTGTGCTGCACCGCAACGGAGAGGTGGCCGCCACCGGCGCGGGCGGCATGGCGCTCGGCTCGCCCGTCAACGCCCTGGTGTGGGTGGCGAATGCCGTGTGCCGGGAGGACTTCGCCCTCGCCGCCGGCCATGTGGTGCTCGTCCCCTGCCTCGCCCCGGCCGTCGCCTTCGAGCCCGGCGACACCGTGACCGCGAGCATGGCCGGCGTGGGCACCGTGACCGCCGTGCGCGCACGCTGAGCCGCCCGCCCCACCCGCTGTCCGCCCTACCGTCCGTACCGAAGGAGGCGGCCTCATTCATGGCCGAGCCACTGGAAATCCGCTCCGGCGACGCCCGGCGCGCGGCCGAGGTCCTGCTCGACGCCGAGCGCTCGGTCACCGCTCGCGGGCCGATCACCGCGCACTGGCCGGATCTCGACCTGCCGGGCGCGTACACGGTGCAGCGCGAGGCGCTGCACCAGCGGCTGCAGCGAGGCGAGACGCTGATCGGCGTCAAGCTCGGCCTCACCTCGCGCGCCAAGCAGATCCGGATGGGGATCGACGCACCGTCCCTGGCCTGGCTGACCGACGCCATGGTGCTGCCGGCCGGCGTCCCCCTGCCCCGGCAGCGGCTGATCCACCCCCGGGCCGAACCGGAGATCGTCTTCGTGATGCGGGAGCGGCTGGCGGGCCCCGGCATCACCGCGGCGGTCGCCCTCGGTGCCGTGGACCGCGTCTACGGCGGCATCGAGATCATCGACAGCCGTTACCAGGACTTCAAGTTCACCCTGGCGGACGCGGTGGCGGACAACAGCTCCTCCGGGCTGTTCGTGCTCGGTCCCCTCGGGCGCTCCCCCGAGGGCATGGACCTCGCGCACGAAGCATGCCTGCTGGAGGTCGACGGCCAGGTGGTCGACTCCGCCACCGGCGCGGCGGTCCAGGGACACCCGGCGGAGGCGCTTGCCCTCGCCGCGAACACCCTCGGCGAGCAGGGACTGGCCATCGAGGCCGGCGCGATCGTCCTCACCGGCGGTATGACCGACGCGGTCCACGTCCGGCCCGGCGCGAGCGTCGCCGCACACTTCTCCACTCTCGGCACCATCACCGTCGCAGGAGGCTGAGTATGCCGTTCATCGACGTGACCCTGGGCTCCGGACGGTCACCGGAGCAGGTCCGCGCACTGATCCATGAACTCACGGAAGCGGCGCACCGCGCCGTGGGTGCCCCGCTGGCGAACATCCGGGTGGTCATCCGGGAGGTCGAGCCCGCGCACTGGGCGGCCGGCGACGTCACGACCGAGGAACGCAACGCCCGGAAGAAGGACGCCGGCTGAGTCCGCCGGTGCCGGCGGCCCCGTCAGCTGAAAGTTCCGCTCCCGCTGTCCGAGAAAGGCACCGAAGCATGAGCGAAGAGATGTACCGCCACGAGATCGCCCACTTGGCGCGGGTGGAATTACACACCCCGGACCCGGACGGCACGCTCTGGTTCTTCAAGGACCTGCTGGGCATGTACGAGACCAGGCGCGAGGGTCAGTCCGTCTACCTGCGGGGCTATGAGGACCCGTACCAGTGGAGCCTGAAGATCACCGAGGGTCCGGAGCCCCGGATGGACCACGCCGCGCTGCGGACCTCGTCACCCCAGGCGCTGGAACGCCGCGTCCGGTCGATGCGGGACGGGAACCAGGACGGCAAGTGGACCGAGGACGAGTTCGGTTACGGCAAGACCTACGAGTTCCTCACGCCCGACGGCCACCACATGTGCCTGCTGTGGGAGGCCGAGAAGTACAAGTCCCCGCCGGAGCTGCGGAGCAAGATCCTCAGCCGGCCGTCGAAGAAGCCGCTGCAGGGCCTGCCCATCAAGCGGATCGACCATCTCAACCTGCTGGCCAGCGACGTCACACCGGTCAAGCAGTCCTTCGAGCGCCACCTCGGTCTGCGGACCAATGAGCGGGTGGTCGACGGCAGCATCGAGACCGGTGTGTGGATGAGCAGCAGCCTCCTCAGCCATGACGTCGCCGTCATGCGGGACGCGCGGGGAGCCCGCGGGCGGCTGCACCACGTCGCCTTCTACTACGGGGTGCAGCAGCACACCATCGACGCGGCCGAGATGTTCCGGGACTACGACATCACCATCGAGGCGGGCCCGGACCGGCACGGCATCACCCAGAGCTCCTTCCTGTACGTCTTCGAGCCGGGCGGCAACCGGATCGAGCTGTTCGGCGACCCGGGGATCCTGATCCTCGAACCGGACTTCGAGACCCGTACCTGGACGATGGATCAGATCGACACGGGGACCGCGATCGGCGGCACCAACCTGCCGCAGGAGACCTACTTCACCTACGGCACCCCGCCCGTCGGCCCGGATCCGGACTCGGACTCGGCTCCGGACTCGGTTACGGACTCTCCCCTGCGCTGACGCCCTGCCACACGGCGCCGCCCCGGTGCCAGGCCCACGGTAAGCCTGGCCCGGGGCGGCGCCGCCGTGCCTTCCGGGGGATGCCACGGAGCGGTCTCGCAGGTGCCCACAAGAGCGTGAGTCATACGGACCGAGCACACACCCTGAGGGGACAGCCCAGATGACCACAGCCGAGATGACCACGGCCTCGGTGGAGCAGCGTGCGCTCAGCGAGGTGAAACGAACCCGGCGTGCCTTCTACGGGCCCGCGTTCGTCGCCGCGGTGGCGTACGTCGACCCCGGTAACTTCGCGACGAATTTCCAGGCGGGCGCCAAGTTCGGCTATCTGCTGGTGTGGGTCCTGGTGGTCGCGAATGCCGTCGCCATGTTCATCCAGTACCTCTCGTCCAAGATCGGCCTGGCGACCGGGACGGACCTGTCGACCCTGTGCCGCCGCAGCCTGCCGCGCCCGATGTCACGGATGCTGTGGGTGCAGGCCGAACTGGTCGTCATCGCCACGGACCTGGCGGAATTCGTCGGCGCCGCCATCGGCCTCAACCTGCTCTTCGGGGTGCGGCTCTTCCCCGCGGGCGTCGCCACCGCGGTGATCAGCTTTGCGGTGCTCGCCCTCCAGCGCCGCGGCTACCGCCCCTTCGAGGTCGCCATCACCTTCCTGCTCTCGCTGATCGGCTTCGGCTTCCTCTACCAGCTGTTCGCGCTGGGCGGCCAGTCGGCAGCGGGCATTGCGGCGGGCATGGTGCCCCGCCTCGCGGGCACCGAATCCCTCACCCTGGCGGTCGGCATCATCGGCGCCACGGTCATGCCGCACGTCATCTATCTGCACTCCGCCATCACCGCGCAACGGCTCTCGCCGCGCACCCCCCGCGCCAAGAAGGTCGCGCTGCGCAGCCTGCGTATCGACTGTGTCTCCGGACTCGGTCTGGCGGGACTGATCAACCTGGCGATGTTCTGTGTCGCCGTCGCCCTGTTCCACCGGCGCGGCGGTGACTACAGCGGAAGCCTGCAAGCAGCTCACCACTCCCTCGGCCAGACCGTCAGCGGTATGGCCGCGCTGGCCTTCGCGGTGGCCCTGCTGGCCTCCGGGCTCTCCTCCTCCGGCGTGGGCACCTACGCCGGACAGGTCGTCATGCAGGGCTTCCTCCGCCGCCGGATTCCCTTGCTGCTGCGCCGCGGTGTCACCATGGCGCCGGCTCTGATCGCCCTGGCTGCCGGATTCTCACCGGACTCCGTGCTCGTCATCTCCCAGGTGGTGCTCTCCTTCGGCATCCCGTTCGCCCTCGTCCCTCTGGTGATGTTCACCCGGAGCCGCGAGCTGATGGGGGATTACGTCAACAGGCCGCTCACCACCGGGATCGGAGCGGTCCTGGCTTTCGTCCTGTCCGGCCTCAACCTCTACCTGCTCGGCCAGATCCTCCTCGGCTGACTCCCGGTGGCTGCTGGGGACTCCCGGGGACTCCCGGCGGACAGGAGGGCCCGCGGCCCCGGCGCCCGGGAGTGCGCGAACGGGTCCGTCAGGCCCGTCAGATCCGTCAGATCCGTCAGGGCAGTCAGCCGTGTGCCGCCGGGAGGAAGTGCAGGAGCAGCACATAGGCCCCGGTGCCCGCGAAGATGCTCAGCAGCACATTGCGCCGCCACAGGTACAGTCCGGCCGTCACGGCGATGCCCGTCGCTTCGGTCAGTCCGTAGGGGCTGGTGGTGACGTCGACACCGCGCAGCAGGTAGATGACCAGGATCACCATGATGCCGGCCGGCATGTGCTGGGACAGGAAGGCGGTCACCTGCGACGAGCGCAGCCGCCCGAGGAACGCGAAGGGAACGGCCCGCAGGGCGAAGGTGATGGTCGCGGCGATCACCAGCACCGAGACGATGTATCCGGTGCTAGGCATTGGCGTTCTCCTGGGGCCGGGTGAAGCGGTAGCGCACGAGCAGCGTGATGACGTAGAGGGTCATCGCCACCACGAGCATCTGGCCGGGCGCCACCAGCTGGGCGAAGAGACCGCATCCCGCGGCCAGAAGCGGAGCGGGCACATCCCGACCCGACCGGCACGCCTCGATCGCCAGCACGGTGAACAACGAGGTCAACGTGAAGTCCAGGCCGTCGATCGTGGGCAGAGCCCGACCGGTCAGCGCGCCGACCAGCCCGCCCCCGACCCAGTAGGACTGCAGCGACACCTGTGTCGCGATGATCCGCAGGCTGCTGAAGGAATCGGCCGACCGCGTCGCCGTGAGCGCGTAGGCCTCGTCGATCAGGGCGAACACCGCGTAGGTCTTGGCGGCTTTGCCCCGGACACGGTGCAGCGGGAACGACAGGCTGTAGAAGACATGCCGGAAGTTGACCAGCAGCGTCGTCAAGGCGATCGAGACCAGCGGACTCGCGGCCATCAACATGCCGACCAGCAGGAACTCCAGCGACCCGGCGTAAATCAGCCCACTGAACAGAGGCGTCCACCACCAGGCGAGCCCCGACTGCACGACCAGCAGCCCAAAAGTGATCCCTAAGGAGAACATCCCCACGCCGACCGGCAGGGTCTCCGCGAGCGCCTGACGGATGTCGGACGCTCTCTTCCTGTCCTGCGGCGGAGCAGGCTCGCCGCGTGCCGTACGCATGTGTGATGACATGGACGCAACTTTAGTAGGTCCATGTCCCCTTACTACGCAGGTCGTTGGCCTGATCCAGAAGAGGAAAGGCGGGCCGCCGTCGCCGGTGTCGGCGGCATGACGCGCCGGTGTCACCTACGGAACCGGCACGAGACCGGAGCCCGACCGCACCTGCACAAGGCGCCGTACGGGCAGCGGCAATTCCCTGTACGGGCGGCGGCCGTTCCGTCGAGAATGACCGGATGATCGCTACCCCGCCCACCGGACCCATCACACCTCCACGCGTCGTCACCGAGCTCGCGGCGGGGCGGCCGGCCCGGGCCGTATGGGAGAACGAACGCGGCGGACTGACCTTTCAAGTCGGCCTGGGCGACACCCGGCAGTTCGTGAAGTGGACACCGGCCGGCAGCGGCATCGACCTCGCGGCCGAGGTGGCACGCCTGCGGTGGGCGGCGAGGTTCACCGTGGTGCCACGGGTACTCGGTGAGGGCGCCGACCGAACGGGGTCCTGGATCGTCACCCATGGCTTGCCAGGACGCATGGCGGTCGACGACCGGTGGAAGCGCGACCCCGGCCCCGCGGTACGCGCGATCGGCTCCGGGCTGCGCGCCCTTCATGACGCACTGCCCGTCGCGAACTGCCCCTTCGACTGGTCCGCGGAAACGCGCCTGGAGGCTGTTCGGTCACGAGCGGCGGCAGGCCGGATCGATCCAGCTCACTGGCCTGAAGACCTTCAACACTTCGGAACGGTTGAGCGCGCGCTCGGCGTGCTCAGCGACATCCCGCCGGCCGACCAGCTCGTCGTCTGCCATGGCGACGCCTGCGCTCCCAACACCCTGGTCGGTGACGACGGCACCTGTACCGGACACGTCGACCTCGGCACGCTCGGTATCGCGGACCGCTGGGCCGATCTCGCCGTCGCCACGTGGAGCACGCAGTGGAACTACGGTCCGGGATGGGAAGAGCCGCTGCTCGAAGCCTACGGAGTCGATCCGGACCGGGAACGGATCGCGTACTACCGGCTGTTGTGGGGACTGTCGGACTGAACCTCGCACGCCGCGGTGATCCGGTGCGGGCCGCGCCCCGCCTCCCGTGCGCACGCCGCGGTGACATGGTGCGGGCCGCGCCCCCGCCTCCCCTTCGCATTCGCACGCCGCGATGACGTGGTGCGGGCCGGCCGCTCTCCCTTCTCCCGTTCGCACGTCACAGTTGAGTAATACAGCGATCCGGACATCAACGCGTGCAGCACTGACGGCATCTCACGTCGCAGCAACGACATGAGGAGTGACACGATGAACCGTAAGCGCCTACACCTGATCGCCGCCCCGGTCGCGGCCGCCGCTCTGTCCCTGAGTGTCGCCGGCTATCAGGCCGATGCGGCCACCGCATCGGCCCCGGGTGCTACGGCGCGGGCCGGCAAGGCCGCCACGGTGACGGCCGCCCCCTGCCTGGCCGATGCCACGACGCTGATCGGCGACCTCGACGGTGACAAACACCCGGACAGGATCAGCAACCCCGGCCTCACGGGCACCAAAATGACGGTCCAGTGGGGTGCCGGGAACGGTTCGTTCGGCAAGCCGTACCCCGTCAGCGCCCTTCTCGGCGCCAAGAAGGGGGAGATCGCGACCGCCGCGGTCGCCGACTTCCAGCGCGACGGCACCCTGGACATGGTCGTCAACCTCGTCACGCCGGCCGATGGCGACGACCCCTCGACGGCACGCGTCGCGGAGTACCGCCCCGGCCCCCTCAAGCGCGCGAACCTGACCTCCGCCAAGTCCCGGCACTCCGATATCGGCGATCGCGGCGAGGTCCAGCAACTCCGGATCGCCAACTACGGTGGCGACGCATACCCGGACCTCGCGATCCTCAACAACTCCGGTGACGGAGGGCTCGACCGGGACGTGCGCCTGACGAAGCCGGGCAGCGGCCCGGGGAGCTACGACTACGAACTGCAGCAGAAATACGGCGAGTTCGGAACCACGCCGGAGCCGCCGGCCATGCCGGGCGACGGCTGGAAGCACTTCTACAAGCCCTGCTCCTGACCATCACCGGGCGCCGACGGCCCTCCCTGACACGGACCGTCGGCGCCCGGCGCCGGAGCGGGCCGGACGTACGGTGAAGGCGCCGCCCTCGGCCCAGGTCCAGGGGCCGGGCTCATGCCCAGGCCCCGCAAGTCCCGGCCCCGGCCGCATGACACAGCCGCTGTCGGGAACGAAGTCGTCATCGGAAAGACCGGAGTCATCGCGGACTGCGGACTGGCTTCGCCGGAACTGGCCCAACGCTGATGCCGGCTGATGGGCAGTCGAAGCTCAGTGAACGAAGAGCCCAGCGAAGATCAGGGCGACGGGGAGGCCCAGGATTCCGGCAGCCATGAGCCAGCCGACACCCCGTGACGAATTACGGGCCACCTTGCGGCATAACCACGCAGCGGGCCCAAGATAGACGACGAGGAAAAAAACCACAAGGAAATCGATTCCTGAGCCCACAACAAACCCACTTTCTCCTGCGCCAACGCACGCTGCCATTCCACCTTGATGCGGCAGGCTGCACACCTCGGGGCCACTCCGACGCATGCGGGCGGCCCCGAGACGTGGACCTCACACTCTAGTGTGTGAGGTTGTCCGTGAACTCAGTTGCCGGTTCGTCGCAGTGGATGACATTGGACGGCCGATTACCAGGGCCGTCGCCGATGATCGGCACGGGCGGTGACACGTTCCACGGGTTGCCGCCGCTTCCCCGGTGGAAGGCATCGCAGGGACCGAAGGCGTTGCCGTTGGGAGCGGTGAACGGCAAGTTGGAGAAGTCTGTCCAGTCGCCACCGCTGATCCTCCCGCTCGAAGGACGGCCGAGGTTGTCGGTCATCTTGTCGTCGATATAGAGGTACAGGTCGGGCATATAGCTCTGGAACACGATGCCGTTGGGCGGAGCAGCGTCTTTGTTCACTTCCTCGTGCGTCGGCTTGACGCTGCCGTCCGCGCAGAACGCGGCGGCGATATCCTGCCAGATGGGAGGCGCGTTGCCGATCATGCTGCCGAACACATTGTTGTCGCCGCTGTTCTTGAAGAACATCGAGTAGATGTCTCCGGCGAAGTTTCGGACAGCGTAGTTGGTTTCGTTGTTCGCATTGATCTCGTCCACCCACGATTTCACATTGTCGTTGATGTTCTTGTGGGCGATCATCGCGCGGTATCCGTGGACACCGCCACCAACGGCGCGGAGATCCACACAGGTGTTATCCGAGTTCAGGCGTGCACCTCTGAAGTGGGGGAAGTATGCCTGCCCGGGTGTATCGCCGTCGGCGTACGGGTGGGCGGTGTGGACGTTCCCGTATTCAAGGGCATCCTGGGTGGTGTAGTCGATGTCCGGCTTGGCAATACCGTAGTCGGCTTCAATCGCCTTCATGACGTTGGTCACGAAGTACGGGAGGTGGGCGTTGCCGACCCGGACCCGGTAGCTCGCTCCTTCACTGCCGGGAATGATCTTTCCGCTCCCGTCGGAGACGAACGACACGTCGATATCGCTCTTGATCTTGTAGCTGTTGTCGCCCTTCAGCGCCACACTGGCCGGCTGCGCGGGATCGGGGCGCTGGTTGGACATGCCCATCCACACGGGAACTGACATAGCGGGCGCGGATCCGTTCGCGTTCGGTTTGTCTCCGCCGGCTTTGATGTCCTTGCGCCACTGTTCGGCTGCGTCCCAGGTCTTCTGGCCGGTGCACTCGCCCACCGCCTTGGCCGTGGGACAGCGGGCCTCATGGGTGAAGCCGCGCATATCCGCTGCGGGATTGTCCCAGCGGGGGCCTTCATATGCCAGCCCCATGGCCCAGTTGTAAAGCGTTTTCTGGGTCCGCAGCGGCGTGTACAGCTCCTCCGGCATGTTGGAGTCGAGGTTCTGGTTCGGGTCGAAGATCGACGCGGCTGTCATGGTCCGGTGGACGAACTTGCCGTTGATCGGTTTGAACGCTACGGAGTTCCAGGCGATGTCATGGTCGGCGGTACCCGTCTTCGTGTAGTTCGTCAACGTCACCAACGGTGTGGACGTGAACTTGTAGGCGCCTAGCGACACCCATTTTCCGTTGTTTGCATTCTGGTTCACGACCCGCTCGTACGGGCCACCGGCAGCACCGCTAATGAGGTACTTTGCCTGCCTGGCTTGTGCTCCGGTGTCAGGGATGTACGCGTAGACGGCAGCGAGGTCGTACGTTTTACCCGCCTTCCACTGACCCTCGATCGTCATCCGATTGCCTTCCCCGCCGAGGTTGTCCTCGTTACGGGTGTGGGTGTACCAGAAGTGGCCGCCATGGCCGCCGCCAATCGAATGCAGATCGGCCTTCGCCTCGTAGTGCTTGTCCCAGTCCGGAAAGAAAGTGAACTGGAACGTGCCTGTCGACGACTGCTTTCCGCAATTCGACCACGTTTCGGTTCCGTTGGGGATGGAAGCGATGACGTCTGCCCCTTGCGGGGCAGCACCGCACACCGGCTCGCCGTGCTCTAACCGATAGCCGCGGCCCGGCTCGGCGCGCAAGGTGACGTACTTAATGGCCTCGTGTCCACACGTATCTTTGCATTCAGGCTTCCAGGTGGCGTTTTCCTGGGTCCACCAGAACTGCCGATAACAGGCCTCGTCCGGGCAGTCGACCGGGTTGGCCGGGTCACAGCCGTTCTTCTTGTTGCAGAAGGTGTCCAGGGGCGGACTGACGAGGGCACGGTCCTCTTTGGTGAGCCACCAGGCCGGTTGAAATCCGGCGGAAGAGAATCCGTCCTCGCCCTTCCTGCCCTGACGACCATCGGTGGAGTAGGAGAAGCCGGTGTCAATGGACCAGGCAGCCCAGCCCATCACCTTCTCCTCATACGGCCAGTCCTGTGGATGTGCCGCGTCACGTATGTTACGCGGGTCGAGGTCGACATTCATGAACGGGTGCTTCCAAGCACCCTCTTTGTACATGGGATTTGCGGGGTTGTTGTACCAGCCCAGCCCCCAGTGGCCGCCGTTCTTCGAAGCGTCCGACTTGGAGTTGAAGCCGAGGTTGTAGTTCCACGCGGCGGTGAACCAGTTCTCCACCCGGGAGGGATCGTCGTTGTTCACCGTGATCTTCTGCCCCTCGGTGTGCACCTCGTTCCACTTGTCGGCGAGGATCTTCATGGAGGCAGCCACATTGGTGGCGTAGTCGACCGCGACCAACTTCTGAAGCTTCGGGTCGAGGCTCGTTTCGTGGTCCTTCTCGTGCCCCTTCAAGCGCATACCGTCCGTGATCTGCCCTACACCGTAACCGCAGTCGGATTTCTCCCATTTGATGCGCCAATACCCGAGGAGGGTGTCTTTCGCGCTGTGGCCGTAGTAACCATCCACGGCGGCCAACGGGTTGCCCATCTGACCGGGGATCGCACCCGATTCGGCCTGCCACAGATTGGACTCCTGCGCCAGGATGCCAAGGAGGACGTTGGCGGGGATCCGGCCGCCTCCGTTCAGCTTCGGCAGGGGGAATAACCCCTGCGGGTCGATCGAGCCCAGCCCGGCCTGATCGCGGTAGCCGCCCTGACGGATCCACTTGCTCCGCAGTTCGCCGCGCACGGCCATGTCCACGGCCCACTCAACCTGGTTCGGCGTCGGCTGCAACGCCTGCACGCTCATGTCGTTGCGCGAGACGGAACACCAGCGGTCGGTGTCACGAGGATCATGGGAGACGTTTTCGGGTGCCGGCGGCAGCAGGCGGGGCCGGCTGCCGCCGGTAAGGGCAGGAGAAAGACCGCTGCCGATGCGCGACTGCGTCGGGGCAACTCGCTGCTTGATCTCCTGCCGTGTCGTCGTGGCGGTCGAAGTGACGGTGATCGTGGTGTCGTCTCCCGTCGCGCCAGGGGCCCGCCCGGAACGGTTTCGCACACCCGCCTCGGGTTCGCTTACCTTGTCGAACCCCTTGCCGGCCGCTTTGATGCGGGTCAGTCCGGCGCGGACGCCAGGGGTAAGGACGGGGTCGACGGCGAGGCGGCCGTGGGAAGAGACATCGGTGCCGGCCGGCGCGTCGATCTTGGTGACGCCGCTTCCCTGCACCTTGACGTCCTTGGGACGGCCGGTGAGGAAGACCCGCCCCTCCGCGCCGGGCATGAGGTCGATGTCACCGAGGGGTCCCGTAGCGACCGTGCGCGGCTTACCGCGTCCGCCGTGCACCTTCGCCTGCGCCGTCGTCACGCTCTTGCGGTCCACAAAACTGATCCGGCCATCCGCCATGGGGCGGATATCGAAGGGGATACTGTCGCCCTTGGCCAGCCGACGGATCGTCCCCTTGTCATTGACATGGATGAGATCACGACCGAGACCAGCGACGACGCCGTCTTTCACCGGAGCCGCCGATGAGACCTGCCCTCGCAGTTCACCCGTCTTCATGACCGTCTTGCCGACCGTATTCACCGTGATAACCCGGGTCTTCACCTTCGACATGTCGTTCATGTCGCGGTACTGAGTGAAGGCGGCAGTATGCGTGAAGGTGTTGCAGGTGGGGTCGAAGTACGCGAGAGTCCCGGTGAACGGCAGCTTCGTCACCGTGCTGTTCTTGACGTTGACGACAGCAGTGAAGGCACCACCCTGCATAAGGTCTGGATGGTTCGTAAACGAGCGGGGTGCGTACACGACTGCCACGTGATCGGCATCCATGGCGCACTGATTGCCGATCCACGAGTCTGCGGGTACGCCGGGCTCGGAAAGTACGGCGGCAGTCCTCCAGGCGTAACCCTGCGCACTGTCGGCGACGAGAATCGTCAGACCGTTGGCGTCAGCAACTGCGGTGACAGCCCGGTCCGGAGATGACCTCCACTCCTTGCCGAGTTTCTTGTCCGGGTCCGTGACTCCGGTGGTCAGCGATGTGAGCCCGGCGGATGAGTTGTGCGTTCGTTGCGGTTCGGTGTCGGCAATAGCCGGTGTGGCAGTCTGTATGAGTCCGGTCAGGAGCGCAGTCGCCGTCAGGCCCGCAGCCGCAACGCGGGCCTGACGGCCGGGTCTGTTTAACTTCAATGGTTTTCCTCTCTCCGGAATTGCACATGAGGCAGGGCAGGGATACGCCGCTACAGGACATCTCGGCTCCCATACGCCGAAGGCGGCGGGTGAGAGCCGAGGTCGAAGTGCAGCGATTGGCCTGGGAAGAATCTGATTTCGGCGTGATCGGCGACCACAACTGAACCGAGCCGGGTGAGCCTGTGCAGCCAGGCGCCCCATTGGGCAGGCTGCGGAGGCCAGTTACGGATCTACCGGGCGGACTTGGCCTTGGCCGCAGCCCTCTTGATCGCTTCGACTGGTACGGGCGCGGAAGCCCTGTGGTCCGGACTGGGTGCGCCCGCGCTGTCG
The DNA here is from genome assembly GCF_004125265.1 of Streptomyces lydicus. Taxonomy (GTDB): domain Bacteria; phylum Actinomycetota; class Actinomycetes; order Streptomycetales; family Streptomycetaceae; genus Streptomyces; species Streptomyces lydicus_C. The sequence goes on along the minus strand of NZ_RDTE01000003.1, from coordinate 7,548,604 downwards.
GTCAGGGTGTTGCGGTACGCCCCACGCTCATCGGAGCTGTAGTACATAGGGAACTTGAAGGTCGACTTGCCAGGAATCTTGCAGGCTTCCCGCCCGTTCAAGTCCTTTGTGTCGTCCACGGCCCGGGCAGCCGGGGCCATACCCAGGGCAGCAGCAGCGAGCATGCCAGGTGCGAATATGCGTCTCTTGCGTACTGCCCCTCTCAGGCACACCCCCTATCAACTCTGTGCAGATAGGGCGACTTGGAGCCCTTAGGGTGGATCATCACGTTTCGCCAGTCTTAGCACGAGATGACTTGAGTCCACCCCTCCGAGCGGTTGCCACCTTAAGCGCTGCATGCACACATCAGGCTGGCTTGCGTAGACCCTGTCCGGAATCCGGTCTCCACCCCCACCCAATCGGAATGAAGGTCAGCAGCCTCCCAGTAGCACGCTCGACTGTGAATTTCCTGTGAGTGGAATGTGACGGAGTGCCACACTCGTGAAGACGTTGGCTGGTTTGCGCCTACCTGTCGCAGCATTATTCGGCCCCTGAAGCGGCGTCACGGTGCCCGTCCAGGTCCCCCTGACCGCAACCTGACCACCCCAGGAGGCCCCGGACGTTCCCGGCGCGGGAGCCGTCCCTGCCCGTCATTCACCCGATGCGGCGATCGACGCGCTCGAAGTCGAACACGACTACCACCGGCTGCCGACCCCGCCCCGCCCGTGCCATTCCTGCGCATTCCCCACGTGGAAGCCATGCGAACGAGCGCGGAGCGCGCGCTCCTCACAAGCACTTTATGTATGCGCTTGATTACGATTCGTGCTTGTGAGGGTTCCGGCAGGGTGTCGCAGTGACCGCCCAGCGATGTGGAGCAGGGCGGCTCTTTGCGTGGTGCTGGCAGCCCTGATCCATGTGCTCGGCTGCGCGCACGGGCCGGCCCCGGCGGGAACGGGGCGTGCCGACACCTTCCTGGCGGTTTCCTCCGCCTGCTCTCAGGTGACGGAGACCACCGAGGGCACTCCCGCTGAATCGCCGGGTCACGGCGGGCACGGATCGGCCGAGTGCTCCGGAGCTGACGAGCCCTCCGTCCAAGCTCCACGGAGCATCGGGGCGCCCGAGCAGTCTGCCGTAGCCCCTCGGCCGGGCGACGTCGCCATGGTCACCGGCGCCTCGGCTGCGGTGAGGCCGCATGTCGGCAACGACTCCGCCGGCGCCGCGCACGGCCACACACGAGCCCTGCTCGGCGTGTGGCAGAACTGATCGTTTCCTGAGCCGCGCGAGCGAGCCTCCTTCCGGAGCTGTGCCGCCTTCCGGCTCGTGGTCAGTTCTGTCTCCTTCCACCCGTACATGACCGGCCGGCGCCGCATGACCGCACCGGCCGAGGGAGAAGCACGCCATGCACCACTTCGCCGTACCCACCGCCGTTCCTTCCGCGCCCGCCCAACTGCTCGCCGACGCCAAACGCCCCGTGCACACGCCGGCCGGACTCGTCGGCGACACCCCCGTGCTGTGGGTCGGGGAGCCGTTCACCGCGAGCGGGAGCGGCTTCTGGGCCAAGCTGGAGGGCCACAACCCCGGCGGCATCAAGGACCGGACCGCGCTGTACATGGTCCAGGCCGCTCGCCGGCGGGGTGATCTGCTCCCCGGCTCTCCCCTCGTCGAGTCCACCTCCGGCACCCTCGGCCTCGGACTCGCGCTCGCCGGGGTCACCTACGGCCACCCGGTCACCGTCGTCACCGACCCCGGGATGGAACCCCTGATGTCCGGGCTGCTCACCGCGTACGGAACCGAGGTCCAGATGGTCGCCACGCCGCACCCCGTCGGCGGCTGGCAGCAGGCCCGCCGTCAACGGGTCGAGGGGCTGCTGGCCGCGCATCCGGATGCCTGGTGCCCGGACCAGTACCACAACCCGGACAACGTGGCGGCGTACCGGCCGCTCGCCCATGAACTCGTGGCGCAGCTCGGCCGCATCGACGCCTTGGTCGTGAGCGTCGGCACCGGGGGCCACTCCGCCGGCATCGGCACCGTGCTTCGCGGCTTCTTCCCCGGCCTCCGCATCGTAGGAGTCGATACGACCGGATCCACCATCTTCGGACAGCCCGCCGGGACCCGGCTGATGCGCGGCCTCGGCAGCAGCATCTACCCGGGCAATGTCGCGTACGGCCTCTTCGACGAGGTGCACTGGGTCGCCGCTCCCGAGTCGGTGTGGGCGGCCCGGGCACTCGCGCGCTGCCGGTACGCCACCGGCGGCTGGAGCGTCGGCGCGGTCGCCCTGGTCGCCCGGTGGCTGGCCGGCCGGATGCCGGCCGAGTCGCGCATCGTCGCCGTCTTCCCCGACGGATTGCAGCGTTACGTCGGCACCGTCTTCGACGACACGTACTGTCGCCGGCACGGGCTCCTCGGCCACGAGCCCGCCTCCGACCCCCACGAAATCACCCACCCGAGCGAGGCGACTGTCACCTGCTGGACGCGGTGCACCACCGTCGTCGATCCGCTCGGTGCGACGCGCGGGCAGCAGCGGCCGGCGGAGGTATCCCGATGAAGTCCCTGTGGCGGCAGACCTGTTCATTCCCGATCGCTGCACGGCTGTTGATGACAAACCAGTTCGCCATCAACCTCGCGTTCTACATGCTCATGCCCTACCTCGCCGCCCATCTTTCCACCGACCTCGGCCTGGCGGCCTGGGCGGTCGGACTCGTCCTGGGCGTCCGGAACTTCTCCCAGCAGGGCATGTTCCTCATCGGCGGCACCATCGCCGACCGGTACGGCTACAAGGCCCCGATCATGGCCGGCTGCCTGCTGCGCACGGCCGGCTTCGGAATCCTCGGCTGGGTCGACAGCCTCCCGGCCCTCGTTGCCGCGTCGGCGGCCACCGGGTTCGCCGGAGCCTTGTTCAACCCGGCCGTGCGGGCCTACCTGGCAGCGGAAGCGGGCGACCGGCGCGTGGACGCCTTCGCGACCTTCAACGTCTACTACCAGGGAGGCATGCTCCTGGGTCCGCTCGTCGGCCTCGCCCTCCTGGCCGCCGACTTCCGCGCGGTGTGCGCGGCAGCCGCTGCCCTCTTCGCCGTGCTCACCCTGTTGCAGTGGCGCGCTCTGCCCGCCCGGCGCGGCGACTCGGCGGACCAGGGGGGTCACCCGGCGGCCGGAGTGCTGGCGCAATGGCGCACGGTCGTGTCCAACCGCCCCTTTCTCCTCTTCTCGACCGCGATGATCGGGTCCTACGTACTCACCTTCCAGGTCTACCTGGCCCTCCCACTCGCCGCCGATGAGGCCCTGGGAAGCAACGGGACCAAGGTCACCAGTGGGCTGTTCGTCGTCTCCGCAGTCGTCGCCGTCGCCGGGCAACTGCGCCTGACCGACTGGGCCAAGCGGCGCTGGAGTCCGCACGAAGCGCTTTTCCGCGGGCTGGCGGCCATGGGGCTGGCCTTCGTGCCTCCAGCGCTCGCCCAGCCCGGAGCGAGAGCGATGACCCTCGTCTCCTTGGTGACCGCGGTCGTGCTGCTCGCCATGGGCAGCGCGGTGGTCTACCCGTTCGAGATGGACACGGTCGTCGCACTCTCCGGCGGACGCCTGGTCGCCACCCACTACGGGCTGTACAACACCGTCTCCGGGGTGGGCATCACCTTGGGCAACCTCGCCACCGGAGCCCTGTGGGACTTCACCCGGCACCACCACATCGCCTGGCTGACCTGGTCCGCCCTCAGCGCCACCGGCCTCGCCTGCGCCGCTTCCGTCGCGGCACTGGCCCGGAGCGGACGCCTGACCGCGCGCCGGCCGTCAGCCGTCATCACCGCCTGAGCACGCGCCCCCAGGCGGCCCTGTCAGGATTCGTCGGCCGCAGGGTTGCGACGGGCCGAAGCAGCTCTTCTGCCCCGGTACACCATCACGCCGCATACCGCGAGGAAAAGGGCGGCAACCGCGACCACACCAGTCACCGTCCGCCCGGCAAACACCCTTGCCAGCAATTCCAGCGCGCCGATGCCGGCCGTCGCGTAGACCAGCGCCCAGCCCGCTCCCCCCACGAACAGTGCCGGCAGGTAGCGCGACAGAGGCATGCGCATGCTCCCCGCCAGGAAGTTGGCAGCGGTCTGGAACCCGACGGTCAGGAAGGAGACGGCCACCACCGGTGCGCCCCACCGCTGGATCGCCCGTTCGGCGCGCCGGAACTTGGCCGTGGAGACCCGCTCCGCGAGTCTGCCGCGCCTGGCACCGGCGCCGGCGAGCCAGCCGACGGCGAAGGTCCCTCCGGCGCGCAGCAGGACGATGGCGTAGAGACCGGCGGCTGTGAGCGCGACCTCATCCACGACGTCTCGCCCGCCGAGCCGGCCCCTCGCCGTCGCTCGCCTCTCCCGTCACCCGATGTCGCGATTCTCGCCCGAGCGGGCTTGCAAAGGGCACGAGTCCGGTCTCATACCTCACCTGCATCTGCTGGTCCGTCCCTGCCTGCATATCGAAGCGGCACTGGTTCCCGAGCACGACGCAGAGCGTTCCTGCGTCCACGGGCCTTCCGGGTACGGCCTCCCCTCAGCGCCACCCGGAACACCCAGATTAGGCGAACTTGCGTTCCCCGGGTACACGGCCGGGCCCTACGGCCGAGGCCCCGGGCGGAGCGCCCGGGCATTGGGCAAGCTCGCGGGATCGCGGGCGGACAACCTGGAGAGTTTCATGGATCTCACCATGCGGTCCGGAAGCAATCGATCGTTGCTCATGGAACCGGTCGAGGCCGATGGCGCCCCCGAAGACGCGCCGGCTCCCTTAAAGCCGGTGGCCGCACCTCTTCCCGAGGCGCGCGCCGCAGAAGCCGGAGTGCCGTTGGTGGTAGCCGGGGCCGACCCCGGCTACCTCATCCCGCAGGACATCGCGGCGCCGGGCATGCCCAACGGCGCCCGACGCATGGACGAATGGACGTCCGAGCTGACCGACGGCCAGCTCTCGGAGCTCCGGCACCTGCACGCGGACGCCTTCAGTGATGACGAGTTCCACCGGGGCGTACAGTTCATCGACTCCACCACCACCGGCGAGGCCGAGAAATACCTCTACGACAATTTCGACCACTTCCGTGAAGTCGCCGGGAACGCCAATCGGTTGATCCACGCGGGCGGCCTGAGGGTGCGCTACCCGTGGCGGGCATCCACCGATACCGCCCAGGGCCCTACCAAGGTCGGCTACACCGTGAGCCACATGCTCACCAAGACGTACAGTTATCCTCGACGTCCGAAACGCGAATCAAGCGGCGATCGACGACATTAAATGCATCGTCCAGAAGAATGACTGGGAAGACCATGTCATCTGGTACCCGTAATGGCTGGGCGCCGCGGAGGTTCCCCGCTGACCCCATCGCTGCAGAGCGTCTGCAGGAATGGCTGCTAGCGACTGACAAGCAAGCACTTGACGCGGTCGGTCTCGACTTCAGCGGCGCGGACATGTCGGGCGGCGACTTCGGTGAGTCGTGGTTCACTGACGCGAAGCTGACTGACGTAAACCTTGCCAAAGCCAACTTCTATCGCGCCGACATGGAGGGTGCCGATCTTTCAGGAGCTAACCTGACCAGTTCCTCACTAGTGCGAGCCAACCTCGACGATGCGGTACTGCGGGGCGCGAGTCTCGACGCGGCAGATTTTGTGAAGGCCTCGCTCTACGGCGTGGACGCATCAGGTGCAAGCTTCCGCGGCGCGCGGCTCATGGGGGCGTCCTTTCTGGACGTGAGAATCTGCGGGGCAGATTTGACGAATGCGGTAGTGCAGGAAAATTCTTTTCAGGTCAGACTCGACGATAGAACGATCCTGCGTGGATTGTCAGGATCAGTATTCGGGCCGATTGAATTCGTCGGGGGTGAGGGAGTTCAAGAGATTGACGGAGCTGAACTCGAGCGTTGGATCAAGGAAAGGGGAGGAAAAGTAGAAGTTATCCCACGGAAAATTAAAACTGGGAACTGACCTGCGCGACATCGACTCGTGCGACAAGCTGAAGGAGCACTCCTGCCGGTACTGAAACGCCGGGTAAGCAGACAGCAAAGCTCTCCGGCAGAGCGATGCCTCCAAGGCGGTTGCCTCGCCGCATTCCAATGCGGCCAAACCGTAAGGAAGTTCCATGCCGACTCTGATGCGCGCACCGAGGGAATGCGGCTCATGGTTCTGGGATCTTGAGGACGTAACCGCGCCGGAGCTGGAACCAGCTCTTGAGACGGCCGCACGCATGTCTGCCCTCCTGCAGGCGAACGAGTTGCTGGAACCCGTCTCCTTGGAGTGGAGCTGGTTCGAGGTGGGCAAGGGTGGGCTCGGCATTCACAGTCGGCTCGACATCGTGGGGCGTTCCCTGGATAGCGCCGAGATTGCCGAACAGGCACGGGCATGCCAACCGGTCGGCTACCCGTCCGCAGAGATGTCGGAGATCTCGGTGGTGGGTTCGGGTATCTGGCTCGATGCTGAAGGAAGCCGTCATCGTGAACCTGGCCTGGTCGAACTCGGCGTATCTCCCGATATCATCGGTTCCTCAGCGGAACTCTCGGTCTACCACGATGTGTGGGGCCTATGTGATTTCCGAGGGAGGCCACATCCCGCCGTGCATGCGCACAATGCCCCACGCCTAGCAGCAGCACTGCGAGGTCTGGACAACTTGCTGGGAGTCTTGGCCGAGCCTGGCGAGCCGACGTATTTTGGCGTTGCCGAAGGCCATGGGGTCAAGGCCCCCGACATCACAGACGGGCTTGGGCCCAATCTGACCGACCTGCTGTGACGAAAGGTGCCGAGCCGGCCGAGCCTTCGCCCCACGTGTCTCGCCGAGTTGACCGGCACGAGGTAGTGGACGACCGGCGTGGCATGTGGCTGGTGGCTGCCCCGCCCTCTTAGCCAGCGCCTGTCCCACCTGCGTCGGGGAGGTGCGGCCACCTCACCGGTGGCGCCATGGGCGTCGGGTAGGGGCAAGCGGGCGCGGTAGCCAAGGCACTGTCGTTCGCTGGCAAGTCGGGAAGGGTCATCGACCCGTTGAGGTGCATCACCAAGGGGCGACCCTCAAGTGACCGAGAATTCTCCAGGCAGGGTGTTGGAGCGACTGCGTGCCATTGACTGGGCCGACGATTTCGCGGCATCCGATCACGCCAATTCGCGTGCTTTGCTCATGCGCGAATACCTCCGACGAGCCGCTCTGTGGGCGCGTGCTTGTGGGGCAGAGCAGTCCTGGCCTTTCTTCGACGTCGCGGAGCACGTCGATGCGGAGTTCCAGACCCCCCCGATGTCGCCGCCGAAATGGAAGAAGTCCTGGCCGGACTCGCCCCGACTTCGCTGAAGCGGACCTGCCGAGCCGCTATCCGGTGGGCGGCGCTCCGTGACGTCCGAGACGACCTGCCTGCCGATCTGCCGGACCCCTATGAACCGCTCCTCCTCATGTACGAACGGGGCGGTGGGTACTTCCTGGAGGAGTGTCTCGACCTCAACGGCGTGATGATCCGGCTCGCAACGTGGAGAGCAACGCTTCCTCCACGTCTTTCGTCACGCTCGCCCCAGCGACACTCGATGCGCTCGATGCCGAAGGCCAGATCACCTACTACGCGAAGGTCAGCGAGGGCTACCCCCGGCACAAACCGCGCGGAATCGTCCGGCGTCGAATCGACGAAGGCCAGACGTATGACGAAGCCTTCACCCGGCGCCTCCGCTGGGAGCCGACCGAGTACCTCAATCTGTACGACCTCGGTCACAACGAAGTGGACCATGTCAAGATCACAGAGATCGAGGCTGCCGCGTTCATCGAATCGGTGACGGCGAAGATCCTTGGCTCCCCTTCGGCCACACCGTGACCGTCACCTTCTTGCCTGCTCGCCGTTTCCTGCCTCGCCTATGACGGGAGGAGCCCGATCGAGGACGAGCCGGAGTACCTGCCCAAGCACCTCCTGCAGCACGGTTGGCTCGGCGAGTTCCCCACGTGAGGCACCTGGCACCATGATCGAGTCCGACTACCTGCCCAGCGAGCTGCTCAACCGCGGCGACGGGGCGATTTCCCGACCTGAGGTACAGATGATCACAAGCGTTCCCCGCCATCCCTTTCCCACAGGGAACGCGGAAGACGGCCTCGCCGTGCTCCAGGAGAATGCTCAGGAACTGATCGACGGTCTGGAAGCGGGCACCGCCGATCTGGGCGATGCCCTGGGCACCACGCTCACCCTGGCCCAGGCACACTGCCTGATGGACCCGCGGGCCGCGATCTTCCCCACGTGGGACGCCTGGGTGAATGCGATGCAGGTCGGCTCTGCCCTGTTCGCCGCCGCAACCACTACCGAAGAGCACGTGCAGTGCCGCATCGCGCACAAGGACCGCACGCTCCAGGCCACCGGCCCGGAGTGGTACGTGCACCCGGGATCCTGGCTCAGCGCCTTCTACCTGGCGGTGGTGTGCAGGGAGAAGGACAGGATCACATCGCTGTGCCGGGTGCCACTGTCCGTGCTGCGAGAGAACGGCTCGCGCTTCGGGGAGTACGACTACGCCTGGATCGACACTCTCCAGACCTCTTGGCTCGGAGGCCAGGACCTCGTCCCGAAGCTGGTGACTGCGGTCGACGCCACCGCCCCGGACGCCGTCGACGACCCTGAGACGGTGGGCAAGCTGCTGTACCCCCCGATGGAGATGTTCCACCGCTTCGTCCGCAAGGACCGGGAAGGCTTCAATCGAGCGCTGGCCAACGCCCTCCAGTGGCACAAGGAGTACTGGAGCGAGGAGGAGCGAGCCTTCCAGATCGCGGGCCTCGTCGCCCTCGCCCCTCTCGCCATGGCCTGCATCGCCCACGACGCGGGCATCCCCATCGAGGTCGAGTCCGAATATCTGCCCGCCGTCCTCATCAAGCGCAACTGGTGCGGCGAGTTCCCCACGTGAGACACCTGGAACAGATGGCAACGCGCATTCCGCGCCAGGACTATCAGAAGGACGCGATGGCGACGGTGGTTCCCGTCATGGAGGAGTCGCTGTCGGAATCGCTGGAGAGGATCGAGACCTCGCACAACTCCAGGTCGGAAGCGGTCATGGAGTCGCTGAACGTCGCCCTCGTCCGCTGTGTCGGGGACCCCACTGCCGGCATGTTGGAGACGTGGGAGTCCTGGCTGCTGGCTATGCAGGTACATTCGGCCGTCTTCGCCGCCGCCGATCCCGACCGGGAAACGGTCACCTGCAAGATCCGCCAGGAGGAGCGCCACCTCGCCACCACCGGGCCGCAGACCTACCTCAACGCGAACACCTGGCTCAACGCCTTCTACCTCGCGGTCATCTGCCGTGAAGCAGCCCGCCTCGACATGCTGGCCCGGATCCCGGTGTCCCTTCTGCGCAATTTCGGCGGCGCCCTGGACGAGTACACCTACGCCTGGGTGGAAACCCTCCAGAGCTTCTGGCTCCGCCGGGACGACCTGCGCACACACCTGGTGCGCGCCGTGGACCTGAGCGCTCCCGAGCACGCCCGCGTCGTCGACGCGGAGACAATGATCAAGCTCAAGTACCCGCCGATCATGATGCTCTACCGCTACCTGCGCAACGACGCCGCCGGCTTCAACGACGCCCTGGCCGACGCCATCCGCCGGCACAAGGAGTACTGGACCGCCGACGAGGACCGCACCGAAAACATCCTCGGGATCGTGGCCCTCGCTCCGCTGGCCATCGCCAGCCTCGCGAAGGCCAACGGCATCGCCGTCGAGGTCGAGTCTGACTACCTCCCCGAAGCCCTCCTCGGCTTCGCCTGGCGCGGCGAGTTCGACGCGTAACACCGCACCCCACGTAAAGCGCACACTGGCTTTGTTCATGAGAACGAACAGCAGATATTTACGACTTCGGGAGGCACGTCCGTCTGGCACTGTTCGAATGCGGCAGCATAGTCACTGCAACCTCCGCGGCCGCCGCGCCGACCGTTGCCGCCCCTCCGCGTCACGGACACGATTGCGAGCCATTGGCCCTGAGCGGCTGCCGGTCGCCGCGTTCGCTCCCCGGCAGCCGTGCCGGTTCAGCCGAGCTCCGAGCGCTTTTCGAGGCGGGTGCCGTGGCGCAGGGTGATCGACATCAGAGTGCTGGGTCCGTCCAGCTCTATGCGGTGCCAGCGGCCACGCGGAATGATCCCCGCGGTGCCGACGGACACTCGCACCATGTCTTCAGTGGCGTCCGGTTCCGCGGGGCGGAAGTAGATGCGGAATCCGCCGCTTAGGCAGCACACGGCCTCGTCGGCCTCGGGGTGCATCTCCCAGTGATCGCCGTGGACGTCGGCGTCGGTTTCCACATGGAACGTGGCGATGTGCCAGGCCCCCGAATCAGTGGGTGCCGTGCGCCGGCGGGAGGCGTGGATGCCGCCGTCGGGGTTGATGTGCAGGGCCGCGGCGGAGAGGTCCACGGGTGCGACGGGTGTGGTCGTCATGACAGGGTTCCTTCCAGCTGCTTTTCTACGGAGTCGGCCGGTTGCGGTGTCGACGACTGGGGGCGGGTGCGGGGCAGGACGGCGATCGCCACGACCGCCGCGAGGGCGAACAACGTGGCGGCGATGACCAGGCCCAGGGCATAGCCGTTGTTGAGCGCGGCGGGGCCGGTTGCGGTGCCGGTGCGCTGGGCGGCGATGGTGGCCAGCGCGGCCAGGCCGATGCAGCCGCCGAGCTGGCGGGAGCTGTTCATGAGGCCGGAGGCCATGCCGGCCTCGCGGGCGGCGACGCCGGTGGTCGCGGCGGCGACGATCGGGGCGACGACGAGGCCGACACCGAGCCCGGTGACGATGCAGGGGCCGAGGACGTCGGTGAGGAAGCTGCCGTCGGGGCTGATGAAGGCGAACCAGCCCAGGCCTGTGGCGGCGAGGAGCGCGCCGGGCACCAGGGCTGTACGGGGTGTGTGGGCCGCGGTGACCTTGGTCGCGACGATGCTGCCCGCGATCAAGCACCCGGAGAAGGGCAGGAACGCGGAGCCGGTCGCCGCCGGGCTCATCGCAAGAACCTGCTGCATGTACAGGGACACGAAGTAGAAGGCCGCGAACTGGCCGGCTGTGGAGAAGAACACCAGCACATTGGCGCCTGCGACCCAGCGGCTGCGCAGCAGCCCGAGCCGCAGTAGGGGCGCGGAGGCCCTGGATTCGGTGACGACGAAGGCGCCGAGAAGGAGGGCCGCGACGGCGAGCATCCCCCAGGTGACGGGCGCTCCCCAGCCTTGGGTGTCGGTGCGGACGACCGTGAAGACCAGCAGTCCCACGCCCCCGGTGGCCAGGACGGCGCCGAGGACATCGAGACTGTCGCGGCGTGCGGGGCGGGTATCGGCGGGTACGCCGACGACGACGAGCGCGAGGGCCAGCGCGACGATGGGCAGATTGATCAGCATCACCCAGCGCCAGCCCGCGTACTGGGTCAGCAAGCCACCGGCCAGCACGCCCAGCGCACCGCCCGCGGCGTTCACCCCGCTCCACACACCGAGCGCGCGGACGCGCTGCGGGCCCTCGGTGAACGTGGAGGTGAGCGTGGCCAGCGTGGCCGGGGTGGCCGCGGCGGCGCCCAGGCCCTGACCCGCCCGTGCCGCGATCAGTTGCCAGGCTTCCTGGGCCAGGCCGCCCGCGAGCGAGCACAGGCCGAACACGATCAGGCCGATGACGAAGAGCCGTCGCCGCCCGAACAGATCGCAGGCACGGCCACCCATCAGCAGGAAGCCGCCGAGCGCGAGCGCGTACACGTGCACGACCCAGGACAGGTCGACCGGGGCGAAGCCCAGCGCGGTGCGCATCGCGGGCAACGCGACATTGACGACGGATAGATCCAAGGCGACGGCGAACTGGGCGAAGGCCACGGCCGCCAGCACCAATCCGGCTCTCGGTTGCAAGTTTTTATACACGTAAGAAAACTATCCCCGGAAGACCTCCGCTGTCGACACCTGGGGGATGATGAGCCCATGCCGCAACCGTCCGCATCACGCAAACCCCTGGGACGCCCCCCTCGGATCTCCCGCGAGGAGGTCGTCGCCACCGCCCGCCGTATCGTCGACGCGGACGGTGTGGATCGGCTCACCATGCGGCGGCTGGCCGCGGAGGTCGGCAGCACACCGATGGCGCTCTACCACCATGTGCGCAACAAGGAGGAACTGCTCGTCCTGCTCCTGGACGACTACGCCACGCACGCCCTGCGCCGCCCGGATCTTCCTGCCGAGCCCCGTGAGCGGGTCGTCACCGCAGCGGCCGCGCTCCACGCGGCGCTCGCCGCCTGTCCCTGGATCGTGGAGGTACTGACCTCCGACGACCTCATGTCCGGGTCCGCGCTGTGGTTCGTCGAGCAGATCGTCGACGGCCTGGCTGACGGCGGACTGACCCCGGAGCAGGCGGTGCACGGATACCGCACCATCTGGTACTACACCGTTGGGGAGATCGTGGTCCGCACGACGGCGGCCCGACGGCGTGCGGACGGGGACCGGCCCACCTACCGCGAGCAGGTCTTCGCCGACATCGATCCGGACGAACTGCCCCGCCTGTCCCAGGTCGCCGACCGCTGGGCCCCGCTGACCGCCGAGAACACCTACCCCGACGGCCTTCGCGCGCTCGTACAAGGCCTGCTCGTCACGCGCTGACCACCGCGAGCGAGGAGCCCGCAGCTGGATGACCGTTCAATTCCTTCGTCCCGGCTGCCCGTACGACTCTGACGCAGTCGGCCCGGCAGCCGCGTCGCGGGGCGAAGCTCACGCAGCGTTCGAATCCTCTACGTGCCTGGGCGCCTCCCGAAGTCGTGAACATCTGCTGTTCGTTCTCATGAACAAAGCCAGCGGCCCGCGAGCACGGCATCGTCGACGCACTCGCCCAGGCCGATCTCAAGTGCTGGGCTGACAAGGCGTACCCGGGCGCCGGCCACCCCGTCCGCGTTCCGTTCAAGGGACGCCACCTCATGCGGTGGCAGCGTCGCCACCACACCACCCACGCCAAGATCCGGTGCGTCGGCGAGCAGGCCATGGCCACGCTCAAGGGCTGGCGCGTACCACGGAAGTTGCGCTGCAGCACCAACCGGATCACAGGCATCGTGAAGGCCGTCCTCGCCCTTCACCTCATGTCAGCGTGAGAGTGGGAAGACCTCACTCCCGAAGGGACACCGGGGATGAATCGCGCGCCTACCGTACGCCAGCAGCGGACCGAGGCCTGGATGACCTGACGGCGGCCAGTACCCGCCGCTGCGTGGGTGTGGGGTTTGCCGGGAAGTAGAGGTAACAGACCCCTCCCGAACTGCTCTTGACCTGGCCGTTTGCATCGTGGCGCTTGGTGCGCAGCCAGATGTTCTCGAACGGGGAGGCGGACAGACAGCAGACGCCAGAGGCGATGACAAACATGCAGGTCAACGGCTCGGGCTCGTTCGCCTCGAACGAGCCCGAGCCGGACCGTGCTGAGTTCGTGCTGAGTTTGTACTGAGTTCCGCTGCCGCCCCTTCCAGTCCGTTCGGGGGCGTTGCGCTGGATCGGTGCTGGCTTCTGGCACTGAGGCCGAACCGCGGACAGCACTGCGACAGGCAAGATGCGCAAACTTGACTACGCGTCACCTCGGCGCCCGCGCTCGTCTCTCCCAACGATGGATCAAGAATGTGGACCGTGCTGGCTCTGGCAAACTTTCTCGGAAAGCCCACCTCCTGGGTTTACGACAATCACGAGAAGCGGGCCATCCCCAGCTTTCGCATGGGCCAACAACTGCGGTTCTGGCCCAACGAGGTCAAGGTCTGGCTGGAAGAAAATTGCCGCGAACAGACCGCATGAACGTCAAGTACCAGGAGAACCGCAACCGGGTTGTACGCTCCCTGCACCCGCGGGCTTGGTCCCATCTACGCGTCCATGCGGTACGCCATGTCTCGGTGATAGCCGCACCCGCGGGGTTGGTCCCGAGCCGATTCGCCCCAAGGTCAGCCTGAGTTCGCCGCCTGCCCCCACCCCTTCGCGGTACAGGGCACGCAACAGGAGCTGCGTGTCGCGCTGTGGCAGGTAGACGCCGGGAAGCGTCACCAGCGGCGGCAGGCGTGGCAGCGTGGCCGGCCACGTGCTCATACGGCACCTCCGCCCGAGCCGAGAACGAGGATCCGGATGGATCCGCGCGTCCCTTTCAGCCTGCTGCCAATCCGCTGCACGGACCACCCGAATGGAAGCCCCGGTGGCCGGGCCGTCCAGAAGCGCGTTGGTTACGTCGGCTCCCGCTGGAGCAGGGTCATCACGGCTTCCACTGGGAGAAAGCCTTCTGTACGTCGTGCGGCGCGTTGGCGAGGGCAGCGTCGTCGGGTTCGGCGGCGGTGACGTGGGAGAGGTGGACGATGACGTCATAGGCGTCCAGGGGGCTCACATCGCAGTAGAGAGTGCCGAGACGCTGCTGGGAGATGGTCCGAACGGCCTCGGTGTCGGCCGGTGACAGCCGCCGCAGGTCGGTGGCGAAGGGTCCGTCACCGCTGGCGGCCATGAGCGCGTCGAGGCTGCCGGGCCGGGGTGGCTCCAGGTCGGTGAAGAGCTTGCCGTCGTAGAAATCGGCTCCCGCGTTGAGGGTTTGGCCCGTGCCGTTGGTGATGCCGATGACCAGGAAGTCCTCGCCGATCCGGTCAGCGAGGTGCATGCCCATCGACGCCGCAGGAGACGCGCCTGGCCAGTGGGCGGGCCAGCGCTGGATGTGGCCGTTATGGGCGGCCAGAACGATCCGGTCCTCCCGGTGCAGGATCCATTCGACGGTGTCCGCGATCGCGGCGTCGCGGTTGAAGAACACGCTGTCCCAGTCACCGCGGGATATCGCGCGGGCGTTGGCGTCAATGGCGACGGTCAGACGCAGCGAGCGCAGCGCGCGCTCGTAGACGTCGGCAGTCGTGCGCTGCCGGTAGTCCAGGCGTCGTCCCTCCATCCGCGCGGTGAGGTCGGCCAGTCCTGCTGTCAACGCATCCCGTTGCTCAGGCGCGAGCTGTTCATGGGCGGCGACGGACTGGGAAAGGGAGAACGCGGACGGCGCCGCGAAGGCCGAGGCCGTCTCACGGATCCTCGGATCCATCTCGAACTCAGGGTCCGCGTGTGCGAGGTAGGCGATGACGGCATCGAGGCCGGGTAGCAGGGAGACGTTCGAGCCGGACAGGTCGATGCCGTAGAAGCCAACCGGCCCGGCGGAACCGAGATTGTGCTGCCGCATCCACTCCAGATGGGCCCGCATCTCGGTCCACAGCCCCATCAGCGAGGTCATGCCGTTCGCCATGACGTCGCCGGGCCGGCCCTGTCCGCCGCGGATCCATTCGTCGGTCAGCCTTCCCTCGACGAATCCGGACTCCATCGCGTAGGCGCCGAACCCGTGCCGCTCGACCAGGTACCGCATCAGGCGGTGGCGCAGCTGGTAGGACTCGCGGTTGTAGTGCGCGTTCTCGCCGATCGCCACCACCCTCGCGTCGCCGATCGCCTCATCCAGCCATGCCAGATCCTCCTGCGGCCCGTCCGGGTCCAGCGTTCGCAATGGCCGTAACGCCTCGGTGCTCAGCCGAGCCGGAGCCGGTGAGTTGTTCGTGGTCACTTCTCTCCCCCTTCACTGTTCCCAACTTTGGGAACGTTACCAGATATGGGATCATTGCGGGGTGGACACTCTCGACTTGCTGCTGCACCCGGTGCGGCTACGCATCACCTACGCCATGTCCGGTGAGCGGACGCGCACTACCGCCGAGTTGTGTGCGGCGCTGCCCGATGTCCCCAAGACCACCGTGTATCGGCACGTCGGCCTGCTGGCCGAGGGGGGAGTGCTGGAGGTGGTGGGCGAGCAGCGGGTGCGCGGTGCAGTGGAGCGGCGTTACCGACTGCGCCGAGACCGGATGGTGATCGGCCCCGAGGCGGGCGCGTCGATGTCCCTGGACGACCACCGTCGCGGTTTCGCCGCCGCCATGGCCGCCCTGCTCGCCGAGTTCAACGCCTACCTCGACCGGCCAGGAACCGACCCGTACGCCGACTCTGTCGGCTACCGGCAGGGCACCCTCTGGCTCAGCCCCGACGAACTCACCGAGATGATCGGCGAGTTGCGTCATTCCTTCGCGTCACGGGCGGGCAACGGGCCCGCACCGGGCCGCAAGCCCCACCTGGTGAGTGCAATCTTCTTCCCGACTGAGGAACCACCGCGACACGAAGGCCCCCCGACGGCCCCCAGCGGTGAAACCGACAGGCAGTGACGCCGCAACAGACCTACCCCTGCAGCATCAGCTACCTCGCCCGGCCGTACGACGATGCACCGGAACCCGCTGGAGATCACGCGTCGCGTTCACCAGTGAAACGCTCCACTGCCAGTCGGCCATGCTGAGCATTCCCTGATTTCATGAGGTACTGACTCGCCGTCACAGACATGCAGTCCATGAATTTTTGCAGTTCAGAGTCGACGCCCGAGCTCCTGCGGTCGGTAAAGTCGAGTTCAAGAAGGGCGCTGATAGTGGGGTGCTGTCGCAGGCCGTCTCCTACCTGTCCTGGCTGGATTCGGCACACCACGAATTCGAGGCGCTTGTCCGGAGGGTGCTGGGCGCAGAGGCCGCCGAGTCGATCGACTGGCGTCGACCGCGGATGGTCTGCATCGCGGCCGGCTTCTCCCATCACGACCGTGTGGCCGTGCAGCGGCTGCCCGAGCGGATCGATCTGGTGCACTACCGCGTCTTCGAGGGGGACTTGCTGAGCCTGCTGCTCGTGGACTCTTCGCCTGGGTCGCCGAGCGCCGCTTCGTCGCGGCGGAACCGGGAGCGGGACGCGGCGATCGACAGCACGCCGGCGGCACCGGTTCTGGTGGCTCCTGGTCTCGTCCCTGAGTGCCTGCGGGACCTGTACGCGGAGCCGGACGACGCTCTGACGGCGTGGGGCGAGGTCGAGGTGGCGCCTCTGCGGCACTAGATCGCCTACCGGCGGCTGGTGAACGTGGCATCGGTGATCTTCCGTTCGAAGCACGCGGCGATCCTGGTCTCTCTCAGACTCGACCCGGACACCGTCACGCTGGAGGAGGGCTTCACGCGGGACATGCGCGGCATCGGGCACCTCGGGACCGGGGACCTGGAGGTGCGCCTCGCCTCGGCAGCCGACCCGGAGAAGGCCGTGCCGCTGATCAGGCGGGCGTGGGAGGGGGCGTGAGCCACGCGGAGGGGTGGCACTTCAATCTCCCTTGCCGCGCCACCCCGTCGGCGATGTCCGAGCATCGTGCTCCCCCGCTACAAACCCCACGACCTGCGGCACAAGTGGGCCACCGTAACCCTGAGCAATGGCGTGCCCATCCACGAGGTCTCGCGATGGATGGGCCACAGCTCCATCAAGATCACGGTGGACCGGTACGGCCACCTCACCCTCGACGGCAGTGACCGCTGCCGTCAGGTCATCGAGGCCACCTTCGGGGTGCACATGCTCAGCGGATTCCCAGCTCCGCGAGTACCCGGTGCTGAGTTGGTGCCGGCTCAGCCGGGAAGTAGAGGTAACAGACCCCTCCCGAACCGCTCCTGACCTGGCCGTTTGCATCGTGGCGCTTGGTGCGCAGCCAGATGTTCTCGAACTGCCGGCGCTTGTACACGTGCCGGACCGTGGCGTCGTCCGGCGAGGCGGGGTCGTTGGCGATGACGTCGCCGTCCTTGGTGAAGCCGACGATGGTCATCAGGTGGCCGGCGGTGCCGTAGCCCGCGCCGTCGAGTTCGGTTTTCAGGAAGGACTGGGACGTGATGACCGGGATGCCTGCGTGGATGAGGCGTTCGGCGTCCGTGAGGGAGGAGAGCCGGGTGACGAGGCCCTGCAGGTCCCGGTAGGTGGCGGCGTAGGCGGCGTTGAAGGGCCAGTTGCCGCAGCCGTCGTACTGGTAGTCGAAGGTGTAGCGAGCGGCGTGGCAGACCTGGGGGTCGGCGTAGTCGGGGTTGACCCAGGAGAGCTGCTGCCGGGTGGGCTTGCGGCCCCAGTATTCGACGATCATCTGGGTGGAGGTCGGGCTGCACCAGGCCTCGCCCCCGTTGTCGTACTCCGGGTACTGCCCCTTGTGGATCTCCTGCGAGTAGCGCGGAACGGTCAGCTCGCGGCCGACGAGGCCGGGGGTGGACGCCGGCACCTCGAAGCGGTCGGGGAGGTCCGAGCCCATGGCGCCCAGCCGCCAGACGGTGGGGGTGACGCTGCCACCGGGCTTGCGGTAGAGGGTGACGCGGAGCTCGTAGGAGGTCAGATGGAGGCCGCTCGCCGGGGTGTCGATGGCGAAGGTGTCGGTCGAGATGCTGCTCTTGCCGTCCTTCTGGCCGTCGACGGAGGTACGCCGGATGTCGGCGTCGCTGTCGCCTGAGGTCCAGCGGCCCATGACGTACCAGGGGGTGCGGCCGCCGTCGGTGTAGGTGCCGCGCAGTTCGACGGCGATCCATGTGCCGGGCGGGGTGTGCGCGTTCCAGGAGGCGACGACCTCGGTGGCCGGCACCGCAAGACGGTGGACCGGCGCCGTCCAGGTGGCGTACTCCCAGGTGGCGGACCTGCCGGTGTGCGGGTCCCGGTAGTCCAAGGTGCCGACCGGGTGCGCCAGGCGGATGCCCGGCCGGGCGCCGGGCGCGAGGGCCGTGCCCTTGCCGCGGCCCCTGCGCCAGTCGGCTGTGGTGGTCCAGGCGTGATAGTCCACGAGGCTCTTCGGTGGGCGGGCGGAGGCTTCCGGAGTGCGGGCCGGGGCGGCGGTACCCGCTGCGGGGCTGCGCGACGCGTCGGCGGCCTGCGCCGAGGGGGTGGCGACACCCGCAGCGGCGGCGAGCGCGGCGGCCAGGACGGTGCGCCGGGGCGCGGAGCTGGTCATGGTGGAGGTCCCCCAGTCGGATGCGTACGCATGGGTGCGGGAGGTCGGGCCGGGGCCGCGGGCGGGCACGGGCGGATCAGCAGTGGCTCAACTATTGCCGTTTCCGGCCCGCTTCGGAAGGCGCTGCGACGCGCGTCGCCCGAGGAATATTGGTGTGGACCACTGGCGCGCGGAGGGTCCGGGCCCCCGCACGTACGCTGGCGCAATGGATCGTGATCTGGCTTTGCTCGCCGCCCGGCTGCGCGCCGTGCCGCCGTCCTGCGGGCCGGTGCGGCTGATCGCGGTGGACGGGCATGCCGGATCGGGCAAGAGCACGTTCGCCGGCCGGCTGGCCGATGCGCTGGGTGGTGCGCCGGTGGTGCACACCGATGACCTCGCCACCCATGAGGAGCTGTTCGCCTGGAGTGAGCGGTTCGCCCGCCAGATCCTCCAGCCGCTGTCCCGGGGCGAGACGGCGCACTACGGCGTCTACGACTGGGTGCGCGGGGAGTTCACCGAGGTGCGGGAGCTGGCGCCCGCGCCGCTGGTGCTGGTCGAGGGCGTGGGCGCGGGGCGGCGGGCGCTGCGCCCGTCTCTGGCGTCCCTGGTGTGGATGGAACTGGCGCGCGAGCACTCCTGGGAAAGGGGGCGGCTCCGGGACGGACCGGGGCTCGCCGCGTTCTGGAGTGGCTGGATTCCGGCGGAGCGCGCGCACTTCGCAGCGGATCCTTCGCGTCCGTATGCCGACTTCCTGGTGCGCCAGAAGCAGATGGGATACGAGGTGCTCATGGGACCGCCCGCGACGCCCTGACCGGCCCCAGATCTCACGCTCCGTAGTGGACGGCGGCCGGCGGGCCGAAAGGCGCCGACAGGGTCCCGCCGAGTGCCCCAACTCGGCTTGACCTGGGGGGCGTACAGGACTTACGTTCTCAATGTGCGGTTCTACGGACCGCCCGCAGATGCGAAGCCCCCGGTTGTTCCCCCGTGATCGGGGGCTTCGTTCTGCGCGAAATCACCTCTTATCGCCGCTCGGCGCTGCCTCTCCCTCACCCTGGGTCACCATATTCTTCGCGCCGCCGCGCCCCGCCCCCTCGTCGGCCCTTGCCCCGGACCGCCCTCTACGACCTGCACCGATCCCGCAGGTACGATGCGAGTCTGTGCCACCGCAGGCCAGAACCGATGTGCGCGCGGCGAAGGTCAACTCCCGCTCCCCGTACGCCGGTTCACCCGGCCGCGGCCGGGCACGCGCCCGGCGGTACTGGGGGACGTGTGGTGTGGGGGGACGGGATGGATGTCGGCGCTCAGGGTTCGCCCGCCCCGGCCGAGCTCGCCTGGCTGCGCGCGATCGACGCCTACACCGTGGGCGCCTATCCGCAGGCGGAGGAGGAGTTCCGGGCCGCGGTACGACTCGATCCGTCGATGGCCGACGCCTGGCTGGGCCTGCACGCGCTGCGCGCCGACACCTCCATCGCGCTGCTGCGGATGCACCGGCACCGTGATCGCTTCGGCGAGATGCGCGCCCGCCACCGGCGCACCCTCAACTCCTGGTACTGGCTGGGGTGGTGGGTGCAGCCGGTGCTGGAGACCGGCCGCGACCTGCTGCTCGCGCACGCCTCCCACTGGCTCGACGGCCGTCATGTCGCCGAGCTGGACCAGGCGCTGGCCGGCTGCCCGCCGGTCGACACCGATCCCCAGGTGCGCTTTCTGCACGCCTGCCGTGCCTATCTCGTCAAGGACTGGGACCAGCTCGTACGGCATACCGAGCCGCTGCTCGGCGATCCGGTGCTGGGCATCGAGGCGGGGCTGTTCGGCGGGATGGCGCGGGTGCGGCTGGAGATGTACGGACAGGCCGAGCCGCTGCTGTCGGCCGCGTTGATGCGCTGCCGCAGCGAGCAGCCGCAGCGCAAGGAGCTGCGCTACTGGCTCGCCCGCGCCCATGAGGGAACCGGCCGCAGTGCCGCGGCGCTGCCCCTCTACCGCGCGGTGCACCGCGTGGACCCGGCGTTCATGGACACCGCGGCGCGGCTCGCCGCCATCGCGGAGGGGGACGGGCTGGACGAGGACGCCGATCTCGCGACGGTCTCCGCCGCCGGTCTCGGCCAGGAGGCCGGCGGCGATCCGGCCCCGCTCGATCCGGTCGACGGCCGTGAGCTGTTGGTGACCGGTGAGGCGGACGGGCCGGACGGGGAGATCGGTGGCGACCCGGCGGGAGGTGATGCCGCGGCCCGGGGCAAGGCGGCGGCGCCGGTGCCGCGCGGCGCCGAGCGGCTGCCCGCGGGGCCGGCCGATCCGGTGCTGCTGGAGAAGGCCCTGGCGGAGCTGGAGCGGATGGTCGGCATGGAGCCGGTCAAACGGCAGGTGCGCGCACTGTCCGCACAGCTGCGCATGGCCCGGTTGCGCGCGAGCCAGGGGCTGCCGGTGCAGCCGCCGAAACGACACTTCGTCTTCTCCGGGCCCTCCGGCACCGGCAAGACGACCGTGGCGCGGATACTCGGGCGGGTCTTCTACGCCCTGGGCCTGCTGGGCGGGGACCATCTCGTGGAGGCCCAACGGTCCGATCTCGTCGGCGAATTCCTCGGCCAGACCGCTGTCAAGGCCAATGAGCTGATCGACTCGGCGCTGGGCGGGGTGCTGTTCGTCGACGAGGCGTACAGCCTGTCCAACTCCGGCTACAGCAAGGGCGATGCCTACGGCGACGAGGCGCTGCAGGTGCTGCTCAAGCGTGCCGAGGACAACCGCGACCGGCTCGTGGTCATCCTGGCCGGCTACCCGGAGGGCATGGACCGGCTGCTGGCCGCCAACCCCGGCCTCTCCTCCCGCTTCACCAGCCGCGTCGACTTCCCCAGCTACCGGCCGCTGGAGCTGACCGCGATCGGCGAGGTGCTGGCCGCCGAGAACGGCGACCGCTGGGACGAGGAGTCCCGCGACGAACTGTGCAGCATCAGCGGCCATGTCGTCGACCAGGGCTGGATCGACGAACTGGGAAACGGCCGCTTTCTGCGCACCCTTTACGAGAAGAGCTGCGCCTACCGCGACCTGCGGCTCTCCACCTGGCGCGGCACCCCCACCCGCGACGACCTCGCCACCCTGCGGCTGCCCGACCTGATGCAGGCCTACGGCGAGGTCCTTTCCGGCCGCGGCCCGGACGTCCAGGGGCCGCCACCGAAGGGGCTGGATCTCTAGGGACGCCCTGGGGCCCGGCCGGGCGAGCAGATGACCGCCCGGTATGTGGAGCGCCCGTCCCGGGCACCGGGCGGAGTGGTCTCACGGGTGCCCGGGCCGAACGATCGCCGCTTCGGCCGGGCAGGCACCCCCGCCCGTACCGCAGATCCGGTCCGCCTCATCGGCACGCAGACGTCTCAGGAACACACCGCGCGCCAAGGCCCATCTTTCGACGGTGGGGCAATCTTCGATCTCATGGCCTTGGTTCCGAGCCCCGTGAAGGAAACACGGAAGCAGTTGTCCGTATTCACTCCCCGCGTCGCATAGACCGTGTGAAAACGCACCACGAACGTCGCGCTCGAGGCTGTGTGAACAGGCTGGGCGACCAACTGGCCTCGGTAGGACCGCACCACGGAGTCCACAGAACGTGCGACTCTCTCGACTTCTGCTCCCGGGGCTTCCTTGACCGCCGAGACGACTTCATGCGCAAGGGCAGCTGCCGTACTGTCGATGTCCTTTGTCACCTGATGCTGATCGGTGACATAACCGCAATGGCTTTCCGGCTCCTCGTGGAAAGCAACTCTCCTGCCCGTCACTCGGAACACATAGCACTGGCTCTCCCTGACCTGCGAAGGGTAAGGGATTCCGAACGTCATTCCGGTTCCGGCTATCAGGGCTCTCACCGTCGCCTCATCAGAATTCCTGCTGATGGTGCGGATGAGGCGCCCCGGTGAGGGACCCGACAGGAGGATCTTCTTCACTTCATTGCCGGACAATGAACCGTCTCTGGCAGACCTCTCCAGCTCACGTGCGACACGGCCTGCGTTATCCGCGGCGTCGGCGAGCGCATTGCTCCTGGCGCGATCCCCCGTAGATGCCGGCCAGTAGAGAGCACAGGAAATGAGGGCGACGGCAAGGACGGTCAGGAACAGGCAGCCCGGGGAGCGGATCACGCTCCCCGGCGCCGACCGTGCGGCCCCGTTCTTCTGGACGGAAGGGAGCCGCGGTGGGGTGACCATTACCCAGAACTACCTTTCATCAGCGCGTTTGGGGCTCTTTCGGCACCCCATACCCAAGGCCACCAACCGTTTGCGGAGCACGTCGGCATAGGCCGTTGTTCCACTTTTGTTAGATGGAATGATTCCCGGCTGGCGCATACCCCGCTGAGCGGGATGTACGGCAATGCGACACGGTCGCCCTGGTGCGTGTCACCCTCTCCGGCGGGAGCGGCAACAAACTTGTTGACCCATTCTGCGTTAGCGCAAATACCATGACCGCTGAAGTCGCCCCGGGGGTCGGCGAAATCTACCTTCAGGCCTGACTTCTTGAGATCCACCACGGTTTGAGACTGCTTATTCGCCATATAGTCGGCGAGTTTATTGAGCGTCTGGTACTGCACTCCCGGCCCAAGGCACGGACTTTCCGGTTCCGCGATCCGCGGATATCCCATGAGAATAATCTGCGCCTTCGGAGCCAGGCTGGAAATTCTCCTGATGATGTCTGCTATCGGAGCCTGGATGCTCTCCACCCGCTTGGTGAAGTCTCCCTCGTTACAGATGCCCGCCACCACGCAATTCAGGATAGCGTCACTGAAGAGGCCACTCTTTCCGCCGCCTGAGTCGTTTCCGCCGATCGACAAGGTCACCAGGGTGGTGTCCTTGGTCACCGCACCTGATTCGAGCTGTGCTGTCTCGTGGAACTGTCCCTCACCTGTTTCGTATGAGGCGGGGTCGTCCCATGACAGTGGATACGAATCACCGGTCACGTTCCATGTCTGCGCTCCCGAGCAAGCGACGAAGCCGAGCTCGACCGCCGTGGACCATCGATCCGACAGATCACCGATTGTGCCCGTGAGACCAGCCATGCCGCTCCGCCTGATCCAGGCATTCTTGCTCCGGCGACACGCGTTCCACTGTGGGTTCCCGTGGTCCCTGTCCGATTCGGCGATATAGTCGCCGGCCCCTTCACCGGAGCTGTAGGAGTCACCCAGTGCAGCAACAATGTGCTTGGGCTTGCCCGGCAAGGGTTGAAAGGCGACGGAATCCCATGCGATGTCTTCCTCGCCGTATCCGTGGGCGTTCGCACCACTCGGACGGGCAATGACCGAGCGCCGCGCAGTTGCCGTGCACTGCCGGTGACGAAGACGGTGCCGGACGCGGAACGAGTGATCCCGGTGTCGGCCAGGGGCCCTTGAGCCAGGATGTCGGCCGTCGCTCTGCCGTCGGCATGGCGCAGCGCGTCGCCGTTTACCCGCTTGACGTGCGTCATTCTGCCGATGCTTGGTCCAGGAAAGCAACGCCGCCGTCGCGGTCGGGCACGAGTCGATACGGTACCGCTCGTGTCTTTGCCACCACCGACGCTTTGCCACGGTCATCGATGCTGACGACGGCTCCTGCGGCCGCAGCCACGATCTTGTAGCCGGACGGCACGGCAGACGTGACTTGGCCCCTTACTTCAACAGGGCTTGCCAGTGTTCCGTTCGTTGTGTCGACACGGGTCAGGCGAGTGGTTTGTTTGTCTTCACCCGCAGACTGCGTGAGCACCGCGGTTTCGCTCGCACCGCAGCCCGGGTTGTAGTGGGACAGCGAAGCTTGTATCGGCAGCTTGGTGACCGATCCGGCTTGCAGGTCGACAACTGCGGTGAACCCACCGCGGGCCATCAATTCCGGTTTGTTGGTGAACGTCCGCGGCGCGTAGACCACCACAGCACGCTTTCCGGATGCAGTCAGACACGCATTGCCGATCCACATGTCGGCGTCGAAACCAGGCTCACGCCATGTGGCAACGGTCCGCCATGCGTAGCCGTTCCGGCGTTCGGCCGTGAGTAAGTGGAAGCCGCCGGCATCACTTGTGGTGGTCCAAGCCCGGTCCGATGATCTCTGCCATCCCGCACCGAATATCTTTTCACGATCATGAACTGGGAAGCGACTACCTCTAAGCGGAACCGATGATTGCCCCTTCCGCTTCACGGCTCTCCATGCGGATCTGGGAGCCCAGATGCGGCACGTGGGGAGAATCGGCCATTCCGTAGGAACGGCCACCCACCCACCGGCTGTGCATTCCACGTTCTTTACGGAATTCGACGCAGATGAGCTGTGAACAGCGTGCCGATACGAGCCCTCACCACCATCAACGGGAACCGGCCACCAGCCCTGCGACTCGATGAAATCTCCTCCCGGGCTGCGCAGCGTGGGGCTATTGTTGTCGCAGCCGGGCCGCTTGAGAGCCGGGGCCAGTACGCCTTGCCCCTGGATGTTTCACCACTCCGCTGCACCATGCTCAAAAGGCCAGGGCCACCGTCCGGCTTCTGCTGACCTCGCGACCGGGAGTGGCGCATTCGGCCGCTCGGCATCGACGCAGACCGGAGCTCTGCCGCACCGCCAGTCATTCCATGGATGGAATGACTGTGAATCACATCGGAACGGAATCTCAAGCCACTCAATTCCGCTTACGCGTTGGGGGACTACATGCGAAGAATTGCCGCACTGGCAGGTTTGGCGACTGCGCTGGTGCTCTCCAGCCCTGCTGTCGCAACAGTCACGCACAACGATACGGATAACCTCTACAGTGCGGAGGCATGCAAGCGCCCAAGTCAGTCGAAGTTCAAGTTTCACATCTACCACAACACGGCGCAGGGGGGAGCCTGGAGAAACATTGGTTACTCGGTGTACAACTTTGCGGATGTGCCGGACGGGGTCGTTGGCGCCGCCTCTCCACTCCTCTTCTGCAACTCCGGTTCCGGTTCCGGAAAAGGCATCAAAAACAATGCCGCATCGGGCGAGAATTCGCATTACAAATACATGGCACGCCTCTACTACAACAGCGGCTACAAGGGCGCTCAGGATGTGATGGGGCCATATCAGTACATTGACCGGTTCCCGCACGTGTATAACCAGAACGCTTCCTTCCAGTGGACTTCCTGATGAAGCGCAAGACAGGGGCGAGAAACAGAATGGATGGCAAGAGGATGAAGCCTCGCATCATTGTTCCGCTGGTCTCTGCTGCGACAGTTGGGGCCTTAGCTGTCGGCGGCGCGGTCTTCATGCGTTCGGCATCTCAGGATGACGAGATGTCCACGAGTGCCGCGGGGCAGCCGTCTGCGCTGTCCGGCCGGGCGTCGGGAGACAATCCCGCACAGTGGCATCTGCCGATCGAGGCATATATGCCGACCGAGAAGCAAAGGCATCTCATGGCAGGAGCCAGAGACGGCCTCATCGACGCGTGTATGAAGGAAGCGGGCCACGAAGAGTGGACGCCGGCGCCGGACTTGCCCGCCTTGGGCGGCAAGAGCCTGGTCGACTGGCGCTACGGCATCCACGACGCCAACCTCGCGGCGGCGCGTGGCTACAAGCCTGCTGCGGGAGAACAAGAAGCCTATGACCGGGCAGCCGAAGACGGCGCGGTCGACAGCTCCGGGGGCGACGAGACGGCCCTGAAGGGATGTGTCGAGAAGGCCGACGGTGCGGTTCCCGCCGCTCAGCGGGCCGGACTGGTCCAGCAGATCAGCGGCGATTCCTTCGAAGGTTCCATGAAGGACCCCGCCGTGGTGAAGGCGTTCTCCGCATGGTCGGCGTGCATGGCGAAAAAGGGCTACACGTACACGAAGCCCATGGATGCCAACGACGATGTCCGCTTCGCTGATCCGTATCACGTTTCCAGCGAGGAGAAGGAAACGGCCAAGGCCGATATTTCCTGCCGCGATCAGAATCATGTGCAACAGACCTGGTTCGATGCCGAGGTGACCCTTCAGGAGTCGGCCATCAAGAAGAACCAGAAAGCGCTGGACGAGGTGCAGAAGGCCAACGAAGCCGCTGTTGCCAGGGCTTCCGCCGTCAGCCATCGTTAGCGGCCTGCTCCCCAGCCGGCCGGCGCGCGGTGCGGCCGGGGGGCCGTGCGTCTCCTGTAGGCCCTCAACCCGCCATGGCCCGGCCCTCGGTCGGCAGCGGTGCCTCCTCACGAGGTTCGCCGACCCGGTCGCCCGGAGCACGGTCGCCCGCGGCGTGGCCGCCCCGGGCGTGGTGGCCACGGGCGGCGGGGGCGCGGTGGTGGGCCGGGTCGCGGACCTCTCCGACCAGCATTTCCAGGACGTCCTCCAGCGCGACCAGGCCGAGCACCCGGCCGGTCGCGTCGGAGACCGCCGCCAGGTGGGAGGCGGCCCGGCGCATCGCCGTGAGGGCGTCGTCCAGGGGCAGCTCGGCGCGCAGCGTCGTCATCGCATGCCAGATGCGCTGGGGCACCGCGCGGTCGCGTTCCTCCAGGTCCAGGACGTCCTTGACGTGCAGATAGCCCATGTACGCGCCGCCGGGGGCACACACCGGGAAGCGGGAGTAGCCGGTGCGTACGGTCAGCTCCTCCACCTGGCGGGGCGTCACCGTCGGTTCGACGGTGACCAGGGCCGCCCGGTCCAGGAGGACGTCCGTGACGGGCCTGCTGCCCAGTTCCAGCACGTCGGAGAGCTGTTCCTGCTCGGCCGGGTCGAGCAGGCCCGCCTGGACCGAGTCCTCGACGAGATGGTTCAGCTGCTCACTGGTGAAGACCGCCTCGACCTCGTCCTTCGGCTCCACGCGGAAGAGCCGCAGCACCCCGTGGGCGCAGGCGCCGAGCAGCGCGGTGACCGGGCGGCACAGCCGCGCGAAGGCGACCAGGCCCGGGCTGAACCACAGGGCGGTCTTCTCGGGGGCTGCCATCGCCAGGTTCTTGGGGACCATCTCGCCGATGACGAGGTGGAGGAAGACCACCACCGCCAGGGCGATGACGTAGCCGAGCGGGTGGACCAGGGCGGCGGGCAGGTGGACCGCCTCGAAGACCGGTTCCAGCAGGTGGGCGACGGTGGGCTCGGCGACCGCACCGAGCGTCAGGGAGCAGACGGTGATGCCGAACTGGGCGGCGGCCATCATCTGCGGAAGGTTCTCCAGGCCGTGCAGCACCTGCCGGGCCCGGGAGGAGCCCTCGGTCGCCAGCGGTTCGATCTGGCTGCGGCGTACCGAGACCAGGGCGAACTCGGCACCGACGAAGAATCCGTTGGCGAGGACGAGCAGGACCGCGAAGAGCAGCTGGACCAGTGTCATCGGGCCACCTCCGCGACCGCCGCGACGGGCTCACGGGGTGCCTCGGGTGCGGCCGGCACCGTGACGGTGGCGGTCCGTACGATCCTTATCCGCTCGGCGCGGTGGTGCGACACCAGCCGTACCCGCAGGCGCCAGCCGTCGAGTTCCGCGATGTCGCCGGGGGCCGGGATCCGGCCGAGTATGTGTGCCACCAGTCCTGCCACCGTCTCGTACGGTCCTTCCGGGGCCTCCAGGCCGATCTTGCGCAGGGTGTCCACCCGGCAGCCGCCGTCCGCGTCCCAGGCGGGGCGGCCCTCCTCGGGCGGGGCCTGGCCCAGCTCGGGCAGGTCCACGCCGTCGTGCTCGTCGCGGACCTCGCCGACGAGCTCTTCGATGATGTCCTCCAGGGTGACCACACCGGCCGTGCCGCCGTACTCGTCGACGACCACCGCTATCGGCTGTTCGCTGCGCAGCCGCTCCAGCAGCGGCTGCACCGGCAGGGTCTCGGGCACCAGCAGCGGCGGCACCGCGATCCGGCTCGCCGGGATGCGCAGCCGGTCGTGCGCCGGGACGGCCAGCGCGTCCTTGAGGTGCACCATGCCGACGACCTCGTCGAGACGGGTGTGGTAGACGGGGAAGCGGGAGAGTCCGGTGGCGCGGGTCAGGTTCACCACGTCCTCGGCGGTCGCGGACGC
Source organism: Streptomyces lydicus (assembly GCF_004125265.1). GTDB lineage: Bacteria > Actinomycetota > Actinomycetes > Streptomycetales > Streptomycetaceae > Streptomyces > Streptomyces lydicus_C. Next base: position 7,520,007 of record NZ_RDTE01000003.1, on the reverse strand, counting down.
CTGCAGGGCACTCACCCGTACCCGCGGCGTCATGACGTTCTCGGCGGTCAGATCGCCCAGCGAGAGGGTGCGCACGAACAGGTCGGCGGTGTCCTGCTCCAGGGCGCCCGCGCGGGCGGAGTGCCGGGCGAGCGAGACCAGTTCGCCCGGGGTGCGGGCGGAGGCCAGCTCGTCGGTCGGCTCCACGCCCAGGGCCCGCACCAGGCGGTTGGCGACGGTGTTCAGCAGGGTGATCACCGGGCGGAAGAAGCGGGAGAAGGCGCGCTGGGGGCCGGCGACCACCCGGGCGACGGGCAGCGGCTTGGAGACCGCCCAGTTCTTCGGCACCAGCTCGCCGACGACCATCTGGACCGCGGAGGCCAGCAGCATGCCGACGACCACGGCGGTGCCGGGCACCGCGCCCTTGGGCAGGCCGGTGGCGGCCAGCGGGCCGGACAGCAGCTCGGCCAGCGCGGGCTCGGCGAGCATACCGACCACCAAGGAGGTGATCGTGATGCCCAGTTGGGTGCCGGACAGCTGGAAGGAGAGTTCCCGCAGAGCGGAGACGACGGTGGGGGCGCGGCGGTCGCCGTCGGCCACGGCCCGTTCGGCGTCCGCCTTCTCGACGGTGACGAGTCCGAACTCGGCCGCGACGAAGAAACCGTTGGCCAGGATCAGGACGAGAGCCGCGGCGAGCAGCAACAAGGGGCCGGTCATGCCGCCGCCTCCGTGGTGTGCGGGGGCTGGGGAGGGGCGGCGCAGGTACTACAGGACGATCCGTCCATTGCCGGAGGGAGTCACTCCTCGGGTCGGTGTTGGCCCCCTGAGGGGCAGGGCGCAGGGTGCGCCCCGGAGAACAGAGTAAACAGCGGGACCCTGATTAGGGCAGGCTCAACCGGCCGTGTGGTCGATGGCACCGTGCTTCTCGGTGAGATCGCGCAGCGCCCGGGCATCCCGGATAGCCTGGTCCCTGGCGATACCGGGCTGGATGCCCATGGCCGGCAGGCTGGTGCCGTCGGCGAGGTCCAGGTGGACCCAGGGGTCGCCCTCGCGGAGGTTGACGCGCAGGACCTGAGCCCAGGCCAGGTCGCGCTTGGTGGTGAGGTTGACCACCGTGACGCCCTCCTGCCGCGCCACCACCTTGGGGCGGCTGAGCAGCAGGAGGACGGCGAGCACCAGCAGCCCGGTGACCACGAAGCTCACCCGCTCGCCGCCGGTCAGCTTCGGCAGCAGCAGCGCGATCACGGTGAGGGCGGCGAGCTGGGCGATGCCGACGGCGTACAGGACGGCCCGGGTGCGGGTCGGCCGGAACGTCACCGGGAGGCTGGGCAGGGGCGCGGACACGTCGTCGGGTCTTCCGTCGTGGAGGCAGTGGTGCGTACGGGGGTCAGGGGGCGCCGGGGCCGGAGCCGGTACCGGCTCCGGTCAGAGCCGGCAGGCGTGGATACCGGTGGTCAGGATCGCGCGGGCACCGAGGTCATAGAGCTCGTCCATGATGCGCTGGGCGTCCTGGGACGGGACCATCGAGCGGACCGCGACCCAGCCCTCGTGGTGCAGCGGGGAGACGGTCGGCGACTCCAGGCCGGGGGTGAGCGCGACGGCCTTCTCGACGTGCTCGACCCGGATGTCGTAGTCCATCATCACGTACCGGCGGGCCACCAGGACGCCCTGCATCCGGCGCAGGAACTGGCGCACCTTCGGGTCGTCGTCCGGCGCGCCGGTGCCGCGGATGACCACGGCCTCGGACTTGAGGATCGGCTCGCCGATGATCTCCAGTCCGGCGTTGCGCAGGGTGGTGCCGGTCTCCACGACATCCGCGATGATCTCGGCGACGCCGAGCTGGATGGCGGTCTCCACGGCGCCGTCGAGGTGGACGACGGAGGCGTCCACGCCGTTGTCGGCGAGGTGCTGCCGGACCAGGCCGGAGAACGAGGTGGCGATGGTCATGCCGCCGAACTCGGTGACGTCCTTGGCGGTACCCGGACGGGTCGCGTAGCGGAACGTCGAGCCGGCGAAGCCGAGCTGGAGGATCTCCTCGGCCGGCGAGCCGGAGTCCAGCAGCAGGTCACGGCCGGTGATGCCGATGTCGAGCTTGCCGGATCCGACGTAGACCGCGATGTCGCGCGGGCGCAGGAAGAAGAACTCGACCTCGTTCTCGACGTCGACCAGGACCAGTTCCCTGCGGTCCTTGCGCTGGCGGTATCCGGCCTCATGGAGCATCGCCGACGCAGGCTCGGACAGTGAACCCTTGTTGGGGACAGCGATGCGCAGCATGAGAGCGAATTCCTTTGCACTGAGGGGTGTTGCGGAGGGTGCGGGTGGTGGATCAGAGGTGGGCGTAGACGTCGTCGAGGGAGATGCCCTTGGCGACCATCATGACCTGGAGGTGGTAGAGGAGCTGGGAGATCTCCTCGGCGGCGGCCTCGTCGGATTCGTACTCGGCGGCCATCCACACCTCGGCGGCCTCCTCGACGACCTTCTTGCCGATCGTATGGACACCGGCCTGCACCAGCTCGGCGGTACGGGAGGTGGCGGGGTCGCCCGTGGCGGCCTTCTGCTGGAGCTCGGAGAAGAGCTCCTCGAACGTCTTCTTGGACATGATGGTGACCACCCTACGCGGTCGGCCCCCGCTCCTAGCGCCAGGGCTCGGACACGGTCCGCAGCGTCGCGGCGGTGGCGACGGCGGCGGTGACGGCCTCGTGGCCCTTGTCCTCGGTGGATCCTTCGAGGCCGGCGCGGTCGAGCGCCTGCTGCTCGGTGTCGCAGGTCAGCACGCCGAAGCCGACCGGTACGCCGGTGTCCACCGACACCTGGGTCAGGCCCTGGGTGACGCCCTGGCAGACGTAGTCGAAGTGCGGGGTGCCGCCCTTGATGACCACGCCGAGGGCGACCACCGCGTCATAGCCGCGGCCGGCCAGCACCTTGGCGACGACCGGCAGCTCGAAGGCGCCGGGGACCCGCAGCAGGGTGGGCTCGTCGATGCCGAGCTCGGTCAGGGCGCGCAGTGCGCCGTCCACCAGGCCGTTCATGACCTGCTCGTGCCATTGCGCCGCGATGACGGCCACCCGCAGGTCGCCACAGTTCTTCACGGTCAGTTCGGGTGCGCCCTTGCCGCTCACGGTTCTCCTCTTACGGGTGGTGGTGCCGGTGCTGGTGTTACGGGTGGTGGTGCTGTCTCAGGGGTGGTGCCGAGTGGTGGCGTGTCCTGGGTGATGACGTGGTGCCGGTTGGCTACTGGTTGTCGCAGGTGGTGGCAGCGGGGGGTGCGGCGTCCGCCACTTTGGCCGCCCCCGTGGTGGCATCGGGGTCCAGCCACGGCAGATCGTGCCCCATCCTGTCCCGCTTGGTCCGCAGATAGCGCAGATTGTGCTCACCGGCCTTGACGGGCATCGGCTCCCGGCCGGTGACCCGCAGGCCGTACCGCACCAAGGCGGCGGTCTTCTCCGGGTTGTTCGTCATCAGGCGCAGCGAGCGCACCCCGAGGTCCTGGAGCATCTGCGCGCCCGCGGCGTAGTCCCGGGAATCGGCGGGCAGGCCCAGTTCGAGGTTGGCGTCGAGGGTGTCGCGGCCGCGCTCCTGGAGTTCGTAGGCGCGCAGCTTGGACAGCAGTCCGATGCCACGTCCCTCGTGGCCGCGGAGGTAGATCACCACGCCCCGGCCGGCCTCGGTGATCCGCTGCAGCGAGGCCGCCAGCTGGGGGCCGCAGTCGCAGCGCAGCGAGTGGAAGATGTCCCCGGTCAGGCACTCGGAGTGCACCCTGACCAGGACGTCCTCACCGTCGCCGAGCTCGCCCGCGACCAGCGCGATGTGCTCGACGCCGTCGACGGTGGAGCGGTAGCCGTAGGCGGTGAACTCGCCGTGGGCGGTGGGCAGCCGGGTGGTGGCCTCGCGGCGGACGGTGGGCTCGGACGTCTGCCGGTAGGCGATCAGGTCCTCGATGGAGATGATCGACAGTCCGTGCTTACGGGCGAACGGCACCAGTTCCGGCAGCCGCAGCATCGTGCCGTCCTCGCCCGCGATCTCCACGATGGCGGCGGCCGGGCGCAGTCCGGCCAGCCGGGCGAGGTCGACCCCGGCCTCGGTGTGGCCGTTGCGGACCAGCACCCCGCCGGGCCGGGCGCGCAGCGGGAAGATGTGGCCGGGCCGGACGAAGTCGCCGGCGACCGACTCGCCGGAGGCCAGCAGCCGCAGGGTGGTGGCGCGGTCGGCGGCGGAGATGCCGGTGGTCACGCCGTGCGCGGCGGTGGCGTCGACGGAGACGGTGAAGGCGGTCCGCATCGACTCGGTGTTGTGCGCGACCATCTGCGGGAGTTCCAGCCGGTCCAGCTCCGGGCCCTCCATGGGGGCGCAGATCAGTCCGCGGCACTCGCTCATCATGAAGGCGACGATCTCGGGCGTGGCCTTCTCCGCGGCGACCACCAGGTCGCCCTCGTTCTCGCGGTCCTCGTCGTCCACGACGACCACGGGGCGTCCTGCGGCGATATCGGCGATGGCCTGCTCGACCGGGTCGAGCGCCAGGGAAGCCTCGTCGTCGGCGTTCTCGGTGTCATACCAGCTCTTGAGGGCGGTCATGCCGCTGCTCCTTCCAGGACGGTGCGGCCGGCGGCGCGCGAGCGCAGCCACCAGTCGCGCATGCCCCACACGACGAGGGCGAGATAGACGACGTAGACGAGGCCGGAGAAGGCGAGGCCGCTGCTGAAGGCGAGCGGGACGCCGACGACGTCGACCAGCAGCCAGGCGCACCAGAACTCGACCAGTCCGCGGGCCTGGGCGACCATCGCGGCGAGCGTGCCGACGAAGATGTAGGCGTCCGGCCAGGGGTTCCAGGACAGCTGCGGGATCAGGGTGAACAGGGTGCCGACGGCCGCGGTGCCCAGGGCGGTGCCGCCCAGCAGCAGACCGCGCTCGCGCCAGTCGGCGAAACGTACGGCGATGGAGCCGTCCTGCGCCTGCTGCCGCCCGCGCTGCCACTGCCGCCAGCCCCACAACGCCACGCCGATGACCAGGAGTTGCTTGCCGACGCCACCGCTGAGGTGGGCGGAGGAGTAAGCGGCGACAAGGATCACGCCGGAGAGGAACTGGGCGGGCCAGGTCCAGATGGAGCGCCGCCAGCCGAGCGCCAGGGCGGCCAGACCGATGGTGTTGCCGATCATGTCCGACCAGATGACGTGCTGCCCGAAGGCGGTGAAGGCCACGCCGTTCAGCGAGTCGAGGGCGCTCACCGGTCCATCTCCTTGAGCTCGTCGAGATCCCTGAGGTCGCCGGTGCCCCGCCCCAGCAGCCGCTCGACGTACTTGGCGAGGACGTCGACCTCGAGGTTGACCGGGTCACCGGCCTTCTTGATGCCCAGGGTGGTCAGGGCGAGCGTGGTGGGGATGAGGCTGATGGTGAAGAAGTCGTCCCCGGCCTCCACCACGGTCAGGCTGACACCGTCGACGGTGATGGAGCCCTTCTCGACGACGTAACGGGACAGCGCGGCCGGCAGCGCGATCTTGACGATCTCCCAGTGCTCCGCCGGGGTGCGGTCGACGATGGTGCCGGTGCCGTCGACATGCCCCTGGACGAGGTGTCCGCCCAGCCGCCCGCCGAGCGCCATCGGGCGCTCCAGGTTGACCCGCGAACCGGCGGCCAGCGCGCCGAGGCTGGAGCGGTTCAGGGTCTCGGCCATCACATCGGCGGTGAACTCACCGTCCGCGGTGTCCACGACCGTCAGACAGACACCGTTGACGGCGATCGAGTCGCCGTGCTTGGCGTCCTCGGTGACGAGGGGGCCGCGGAGTCGGAAACGAGCGGAGCGACTGGGGGCACCCCCAGCGGTAGCTGGGGCAGCGTCACCGAGGTTGTCGACGGCGACGACCTCACCCAGTTCTTCGACGATTCCGGTGAACACGTCAGTTCTCCTCGTTCAGGGCGTGGCGGATGGGAGTGGCGGTGATGCGCAGGTCGGGTCCGAGCCGTTCGGTGTCGGTCACGTCGAGCCGCAACGCCTGGGCGATGGTGGTGATTCCGGCGTCGCCGACGGCGGCCGGTCCGGCGCCGAGCAGCACCGGGGCGAGGTAGCCGACGACCTTGTCGACGGCCTGGGCGGCGAGGAAGGCCCCGGCGAGCGTGGGTCCGCCTTCGAGCAGGACGGAGCGCACCTCGCGCTCGTACAGGGCCTGGAGCAGTGCGGGGATGGACAGTCCGCGTCCCGCCGAGGCGCGTGGGAGCCGGAGGATCGGGGCGAGGCCTTCGAGGTGGCCGGCGTCGGCGTCCTCGGCGACCGCGATGAGGGTGGGGGCGGTGCCGTCCAGGACGCGGGCACCGGCCTTGACGGCGGTGGCGCCGGAGTCGACGACGACCCGCAGCGGCTGGCTGATCTCGTCGTCGGCGAGTCCGCCGATCCGGGCGCCGAGCTGCGGGTCGTCGGCGCGGGCGGTACCGGAGCCGACGATGACGGCGTCCGCGGCGGCCCGCAGCCGGTGCACATCGGCGCGTGACCGGGGCGAGGAGATCCAGCGGCTGGTGCCGTCGGCGGCGGCGATCCGGCCGTCGAGGGTGGCGGCGTACTTCCACAGGACGAACGGGCGGCGGCGCAGGACCGAGGTCAGCCAGGCCTCGTTGCCGGCGGCGGCCTCGTCGGCGAGCAGTCCGCCCTCGACGTCGATGCCTGCGGCGGCCAGGGTGACGGCGCCGCCGGTGGCCGTCGGATTGGGGTCGGAGACGGCGTAGACGACGCGGGTGATCCCGGCGTCGATCAGCGCCTGGGCGCAGGGGCCGGTGCGACCGGTGTGGTTGCAGGGTTCGAGGGTGACCAGTGCGGTGCCGCCGCGGGCCCGCTCGCCCGCGGCACGCAGGGCATGGATCTCGGCGTGCGGCCCGCCGGCCCGCTGGTGCCAGCCCTCGCCGGCCGTGCGGCCGGCGGAGTCCAGGATGACGCAGCCGACAACCGGATTCGGGCTGGTGTGCCCGAGGCCGCGCGCGGCGAGCTCAATGGCTCGGCGCATCGCCGCGGTCTCGACGGGGGCTGCGGTGGCCACCGGGTCCTCCTGCCTCTCAGGGCACGGACTCCGGGGCTGTCTGGACGACAGAAAGCGGAACAACGCCACGGGGAACACCGCGGCCGGAAAGGAGAACCCGTCCGGAAAAAAACCGGACGCGCCGCCGACGGCGGTGTACCGAAGCTGGCCCGCCGCGCACTGCCTCCCATCCGGACTTTCACCGTCGGTGCAGGAATTTCACCTGCTCAACCGGCCGCTGGCTGCGGACGGGTCGCGGACTGTTACCGCCGGTTCGGAATTACACCGACCCCGGAGTGCGCTGCTTCTTATGTCAGTACAGCTTCAGTCTGCCACGGCCGGTAGTCGCCCATGCGGGCGAAGCGCTGTGGGCTGCCTCACAGCGCCCGGCGCGCCGCCTGTCACGGACGGCGCGGGTGATTCGTCATAGCGAAGGAGTACGCGTCCCTTCCCCCCTCCTCCTCGAAGGACTGATCCGCGATGGCGACAATTCTGGTGACCGGCGGCACGGGCACACTCGGGCGGGCCCTGGTCGGCCGGCTGCTCGACGACGGCCATGACGTCCGGTCGCTGAGCCGGCGGCCGCACACCGGCACGGCACACCCGCACCCGCGTTCGTACGCGGTCGACCTGCGGGACGGCACCGGCCTGCCCGAGGCGGTGACCGGCGTGGACGCGATCGTGCACTGCGCCTCGTCACCGGCGGGCGGGGACGCGGAGGCGGCCGGGCGGCTCGTCGCGGCGGCGAGGGCGGCGGGCGTGGCGCACCTGGTGTACATCTCGATCGTCGGCGTCGACCGGGTCCCGATCCGCTACTACCGCACCAAGCTCGCCGTGGAGCGCCTGATCGAGGACTCCGGTATCGGCTGGACGGTGCTGCGGACGACGCAGTTCCACAACCTCGTGCTCGACGTGATCAAGGCGGGCGCCCGGTCACCGGTGCTCCCGGTGCCCACGGGCGTACGGGTGCAGCCGGTCGAGGTGCAGGAAGTCGCCGCCCGGCTGGCCGAGTTGGCGGCCGGCGAACCGGCCGGACGGGTCACCGACATGGGCGGCCCCGAGGTGCTGGACGCCCGGGATCTCGTACGGGCCACACTGGAAGCGGGTGGGCGGCGCCGGCTGCTGATGCCGCTGTGGCTGCCGGGCGCGTCCGCCGCGGCGCTGCGCCGCGGCGGCAACCTCACCCCGGAGCACGCCGACGGTCTGCGGACCTACGCCGCATTCCTCGCGGAGCGTACGGAGGGCGGGGCGCATCGATGACGCGCCACCCGGGCCCGAAGCCCTCCGGAGCCCCCGGAGCCGCGCGCCGTGGCCGGCAGCGTGCGGGGCACGGCGCTCGACCGACGCCCTGACCCCGGGACCAGCAGCCCCTGTCCCTGCCCCTGCCCCTGCCCCTGCCCCTGCGAGACCAACGCACCACGGAGGCACGGCGGTTGGCGCGCACGCAGACGCCCCGTCGGCTCACCCCGCTGACGTGAACAGCTCGTTCTGTGCGGCCTCGCGCGCGGCGAGAACGGCGCCGCGCAGCACCGCGCGCCCCCCGACCTTCCCCGCGCGGACGTCGGTGCGCAGCGGGGAGAGCCGGGCCAGCTGCCCGGCGACCCGCCCGGCCAGCTCCTCTCCGCCGCCCCGGCCGATCCCCCCGCCGAGGACGACACACCCGGGGTCGAGCACGGCGCACACCGCCGCCACGCCGAGGGCGATCCGCGCGGCCAGTGCGTCCAGGAAGGCCGCGGCGGCGTCGCCGGAGGACACGGCGGACGGGGTGGACACGGCGGACACGGCAGCCCGTACGACGGCCTCGGCGGGCGGGGCATCCGCGTCGGCTTCGGCTTCGGCTTCGGCGGGCGGGGCGTCGGCGTCGGACAGGCGCGTACAGGCCGCCTTGGGCCCGGTGCCGGTCCCGGCCGGCAACAGGCCGTGTTCCGCGGCGAGTGCGCAGATCGCGGCGGAGCCCGCCAGGGAGTGGAAGCCGCCGTCGCAGCCGCTCGCCGAGGGCAGCGCGGCGGTGCCGGGGACCGGCAGAAAGCCGATCTCGCCGGTGCCGCCCGAGGCGCCCCGCCGCAGCGTGCCGTCCAGGACGACCGCGGCGCCGGTGCCATGGCCGAGCCAGAGCAGGACGAAGGTGTCGCGGTCGCGGGCGGCACCGTCCCGCTGCTCGGCGATGGCGGCGAGATTGACCTCGTTCTCCAGCAGGACGGAGCCGGCACGCCGTGCGCGCAGTGCGCCGACCAGGGCGATATGCCAGGACGGGATCCAGTCGGTGCCGCCGAGCCGCCCGGTGGCGGGGTCGACCAGGCCGGGGGCGCCGACGGCGATGGTGTGGGGGTGGTGTGCCCCCGCCGCGGCAAGCGTCTTGTCCACGACGGCGAGGGCGGTGGTCACGGCCGACTCGGGCGTGTCGTCGGCACCGACGGGGACGGTGCGCTCGTCGCGTACCTCACCGAGGAGGTCCGCGACGGCGACGGTGACGCTGTGCGTCCGCAGATCGAGGCCGACGAGATGCGCCCGGTCGGCGACGATTCCGTAGAGCCGTGCGTTGGGGCCGCGCCGCTGTGCGCCGCTCTCGCCGACCACGGCGATCAGCCCGGCCGCCTGGAGGCGTTCGACGAGGTCCGCCACGGTCGGCCGGGACAGACCGGTCAGCGCGGTGAGCTGACTAGCCGTCAAAGGTCCTTCGGAATGCAGGAGTTGCAGAGCCAGACGGTCGTTGATCAACCGTGCGGTGGACGGGGAGGCGGTGCGGCCGGCCGCGGCCGCGGGCGGTGTGTGCATGGCGTGAGTCTTCCCTCCGGTCGGGTCAACACCCTTATTATCAGGAAGGGTTCCTGATAATTTACGCCCCATGGCTGGCAACGGTGTCCCCCACGACGTCACCCCGCTCCCCCGCGATGCACTGTGTCGCGCCCGCCGCTCCGTGGCACTGGTGTTCCTCGTTCACGGCTCGGTCACCGGCAACTTCGCGACCCGCATCCCCTGGATCCAGGACCACACCGGCATCTCCCCGGGCCGGCTCGGCCTGGCGCTCGCCTTCCCCGCGATCGGCGCGTCCCTGGCGATGCCGCTGGCCGGCCGGATCAGCCACCGCTTCGGCGCCCGCACCGCGCTGCGCGGCCTGCTCGCCCTGTGGACCCTGTCACTGCTCCTGCCCGCCCTCTCCCCCAACCTGTACACCCTGTGCCCGGCACTGCTGCTGTACGGCGCCGCCGCCGGGACGTCGGACGTCGCGATGAACGCGCTGGGCGTGGAGACCGAGGACCGGCTCGGCAAACCGATCATGTCGGGGCTGCACGGCATGTGGAGTGCGGGCGCCCTGCTCGGCTCGGCGGCCGGCACCGTCGCCGCACACGCCGGGTGGGACGCCCGGCTCCATCTGGCCGGTGCGGCGCTCGTCCTGACCCTGCTCGGTGCGCTCGCCTGCCAGGGGGTACTGGATCTGCGCAGCGCCCCCGAGGAGCATCCGCCGCCGCGCTTCGCGCTGCCGCCGAGGTCGGCGCTGCTCATCGGGGCCATAGGGTTCTGCGCGGTCTTCGCGGAGGGCGCCGGGCTGGACTGGTCAGCGGTCTACCTCCGCGACGAACTGGGTACCGATGCGGGCCTGGCGGCCGCGTCGACCACCGCCTTCTCCTGCACCATGGCCGCCGCCCGACTGGCCGGGGACAAGGTGGTGGCCCGCTTCGGCCCGGTGCACACGGTGCGGGCCGGCGGGGTGCTGGCCGCGGCGGGCGGGCTGCTGATCATCGCGGCCCGGCATCCGGCCATGGCCATGGGCGGATTCGGCCTGATGGGCCTCGGGGTCGCGGTCGTGGTGCCGCTGGCCTTCGCGGCCGCCGCGCGCAGCGGTCCCGCGCCCAGCCAGGCGATCGCGGGTGTCGCCACGATCACCTACGCCTCCGGACTGATCGCCCCGTCCGCGATCGGCGGTATCGCCCAGGCGACCTCGCTGACGGCGTCGTTCACGCTGGTGACGGCGCTGGCGTGCGGGCTGGTACTGGGCGCGCGGGTCCTGCGGGTGCCGAGCCGTACGGCGTCCGGCAGGACCCGCGCGATGACCGGCGACCTGGAACGGTCGTGAGCCGGTCGCTCCAGGACGGAAGAGGGCTGCAGTCGTGAGCCCGGCAGCTCCCGGTCACCGGAGACTTCGGCCGTGAGCCCGGTCCGGATCGCCTACGGCTGCGATGGTGAGCCCTGCCGCTCCGGATCGCCGACGGGTCAGGCCGCGTCCGCCTCGGTGCTCGCGTCCGGCTCCTCCGGGCGGAGCAGCTGCGCCGCGACGGTCCGGGCGCGGTCGGACCAGGGGGTGGGGCGCAGTGTCTGCGCATCGACGCGGACCAGCACCCGGTGGCCGTGGGCGTAGGTCTCGCTGCCGTCGGCCGAGCAGAGCCGGAAGCCGTAGGTGAGGCCGGTGCGGCCGAGGCGGGCGACCCAGAGGTGTGCCGCATAGCGGCCGGGACGGGTGAGGGGGCGCTCGTAGGAGACCTGCATCTCCTTGATGACGTTGCACATATCGCCCGCGGCGGCCCAGTCGCCGTCAAAGCTGAAGCCCTGGCCGTGCCAGTACTCCGCCCAGGCGCGCTCGGCCAGCAGCGGGTAGCGGGAGTTGTGGAGCATGCCGAGCGCGTCGAGGTCGTCGAAGTGGACGGTGACGGGGACCAGTTCGCCGTAGGGAACGGTGGTGGTCTGCAGGGTTTCGACGCTCACGGGTGGTGCTCCTGGGGTCTGGGGGCGCCGGCCGGCGCTGGTGGTTGCGGAGGGTGCCGACGGTGCGGGTGGCATTCATATGACGAACCGAAGCCATCGTAAGCGGCCGCTTAGGATGCTCCGTCCGCCGGGAGGGAGCCCCGGCGGGCCGGGATCGGCGGATCGGCGGATCGGCGGATCCACTGGGGCACCATTTGTGGAACCGGACCGGCGGGCACCCTTTGTTACGGTCCCTGGATGGAGAGCTGGGGCGAGGGCACCGTACGCACCCGGATACGGGAGATGGCAGCGCAGGACGGGGAGCGGGCGCGCTTCGGGGCGGATGCGCACCGGTACGAGCTGGCGCCCGCGCTGCCGGAGGCGGAGATCAGGGCGTTCGAGGAAGCCCACGGGGTCGCCCTGCCGGCGGAGTACCGGTCCTTCGTCGCGGTGGTGGGCAACGGCCCCGCAGGCCCCGGTCACGGGCTGATGCCGTTGACCACCCCCCGGCCGGAGGCCGGCGACGAATGGGCCGTGGACGACGAGTGGGAAGAGGACCGGCTGCCGGGCCGGCTCGCCGCCCCGTTCCCCCTCACCGAACCCCTGCCCGGCCCGATCGGCGCATCGGCCGGCGACCTGACCCGGGGCACGCTGATGCTGGCCGAAGAGGGCTGCGGCATGTTCATCCGGCTGATCCTGACCGGCCCGCGAGCGGGCGAGATCTGGCGGATCGACCCGGACTGGGGCGGCTTCGTCCCGGTGAGCCCCGGCTTCCGCGACTGGTACACCGAGTGGCTGCGGAGTCCGTGACCGCGCCGCACGCCGTCCGGGGCCACGGCCTCGTCCGCTCGAACCGGCCCGGACCGGCGCGCGTTTCGCGCCGTGAGCCGGCCGGGCCCGGCGGGCGTCGGGGGTGCCCGCGTCGGGTCAGCCCTCTCCGTCCGTGGGCTCCGTGTACTCGCTGGTCCCGGCGTCGAGGAGGGGCGTGCGGGACCGGCCTGCCGCCCCGGAGAGCCAGCGCAGGGCGTGGTAGCCGGTGAGCACGGTGAGTGTCCCCAGGGCGATGCCGCTCAGTTCGAAGTGCTCGGTGAACTTCAACGAGACACCACCGATCGCGATGATGATCCCGGCCGCCGCGGGAATGAGGTTCAGCGGGACCGAGAAATCCACCTTGTTCCGCACCCAGATCTGGGCTCCCAACAGACCGATCATGCCGTAGAGGATGACGGTGATACCGCCCAGCACCCCGCCGGGAATCGCCGCCACCACCGCGCCGAACTTCGGGCACAGGCCGAAGAGCAGGGCGAAGCCGGCCGCCGCCCAGTAAGCCGCGGTGGAGTAGACCCTGGTGGCCGCCATCACGCCGATGTTCTCGGCGTAGGTCGTGGTGGCGGGGCCGCCCACCGCGGTCGACAGGACCGTTGCGGTGCCATCGGCGATGATGGCCACGCCCATCTTGTCCTCCAAGGGGTCACCGGTCATGGCACCGACCGCCTTGATGTGCCCGGCGTTCTCCGCGATCAGCGCGATGAGCACCGGCAGCGCGACGAGGACCGCGGAGGCCGAGAAGTTCGGTGCGTGGAACGTGGGAAGGCCGATCCAGTCGGCCTTGGCGACTCCCGAGAAGTCGATGCGCCAGTGGTCCGTGAGCTTGCCCGCACCGTTGACCGAGTGGATCTTTCCCGCGGTGCGGTCAAGGATCCAGGACAGCGCATAGCCGAAGACCAGGCCCAGGAAGATGGCGATCCGCGACCAGAAGCCCCGCAGCACGACGAGCGCGAGTCCGGTGAACAGCATCGTCGCCAGCGCCGTCCACTGGTCCTGCGGCCAGTACGTGGACGCCGTGACGGGGGCGAGGTTGAACCCGATCAGCATCACGACCGCGCCGGTCACCACCGGCGGGAGCACGGCATGGATCACCCGCGCCCCGACGGCATGGATGACGATGCCGCAGCCGGCCAGAGCGGCACCGACCACGAGCATCGCCCCCGTCAGCGTCCCGGCGTCGCCCCCCTGGCCCGCGATCACGGCGGACACGCCCACGAAGGAGAGCGAGGAGCCCAGGTAGCTGGGGATGCGCCCGCGGGTCATCACCAAGAACAGTGCGGTGGCCACACCCGACGCCATCAGGGCAAGGCTGGGGTCCAGACCCATCAGCACGGGGGCGACGAAACATGCCCCGATCATCGAGACGACATGCTGGGCGCCGAGCGCGATCGTCCGCCCCCACGTCAGGCGCTCCCCGGGCCTGACCACCTCGCCGGGCTTGAGATGCCGCCCGTCTCCATGCACTGTCCACCCGAAGCCGGCCATGATCACTCTCCACTCCGCGACGCCCTGCACGTCACAGAGCCGAGGTGATTCATAGTCGAACGACTGCTTCTGGACAAACTGAAGCCGCCGGGTACCCGTGGAGTCGCCGCACTGCATCCGAGGAATCTTCGGTCCGACGCGGTCCGACGCGACCTGACGCGACCTGACGCAGCCCGGCGGCGACCCGCGTCCACTCCCCGCGTCACAACGAGGCGCGCCGCGGGTTACCTCGTTCCGGTCAACGAGCGGGAGCCGGCCTCTCTATCCGTAACCGGGGTGTCACGCTGAGTGGATGACGACGACTCAGCGCTATGACATCCGTGGCAGGCCGGCCGCCCCGCTCACAGGACCCGCCGCCGGGCCGCCCGCCCGACCGGCGCCCGCGGCCGTGACGGATGTGGCGGACGTACTGGCCCGGATGCGGGCGCTGGCCGAGGCGCTGCCCGCCGAGGACGGGGTGGCCGTCTTCAACGGGGTCTACCTGGCGGTCACCGAGGCGGTGGCGCGGCAGATCGGGGACGGCGCGTTCCAGGACCCGGCGGCCGCGGGCGAGCTGGACGTGCGTTTCGCGCGGCGGTACTTCGACGCGGTGGACGCCACCGCCGCCGGACTGCGGCCACCGGCCTGCTGGCGTCCGCTCTTCCAGCTCCGCCGCCATCCGGGAGTGCACCCGCTGCAGTTCGCGATGGCCGGGATCAATGCCCACATCGGCCACGATCTGGCGCTGGCGGTGCTGGACACCTGCCGGGCGCTGGACTGCGAACCGGCCGTGCTGGAAAGCGACTTCGACCGGGTCGGCGGGGTGCTGACCGGCCTGGAGGAGCGGATCCGCGAGCAGCTGATGCCCGGTCCCGATGTGCTGGACGTGGCCGATCCGCTGACGCATCTGATCGGGTCGTGGAGCCTGGACAAGGCCAGGGACGGCGCCTGGGTGGCGGCCAGGGCGCTGTGGGGCGTACGCCGGCTGCCGGAGGTGGCCGAAGAGCTCACCGAGCGGCTGGACGCCGGGGTGGGCCTGGTCGGGCGGATGCTGCTGACTCCACTGCCCGGCTGATCCGGCCACCACCCCGGCCACCGTGTCGCGGCGTCTCCCCCGGACGCCTACGGGGACACCGTGTGCGACCGGCCCTGACGCCGGCCCCGGCCCCGGCCCCGAAGGTGCCTAGTCCTCGGGCAGTTCGACCGGCGCGATCTCGTCGTAGACATCTCCCGGGCCCGGGTTCGTGGCATCGGTCGCACCGCCGAAGTGGTGCATCACGCCCCACACCGCGTTCAGTGCGGTCTGCACCGCACCCTCGGCCCAGCCCGCGGTCCAGGAGATGTCGTCGCCCGCGAGGAACAGGCCCCGCTTGTCCACGGGGAGCCGGTCCTGCATGAAGTGGGTGAACAGGCGGCGCTGGTAGCGGTAGTGGCCGGGGAGGTTCGCCTTGAAGGCGCCCATGAAGTAGGGCTCGTTCTCCCACGACACGGTGACCGGGTTGCCGATGAGGTGCTTGCGGATATCCACCTTCGGATAGATCTCCGACAGGGACTTCAGCATGACCTCCATCCGCTCGTTCGCGTCCAGCGGCAGCCACTTGAGGCTGTCGTCGCACCAGGTGTAGGAGAGGCAGATGACCGCGGGCTCGTCCGGCCCGTTGTCGAGCAGATAGGTGCCGCGGGTCATCCGGTCCGTCAGCGTCATCGACATGACGTCCCGGCCGGTGTCCTCGTCCTTGTCGAGCCAGAACGGCCGGTCGACGGGTACGAAGAGCTTGCTGGACTCCATGTAGTGGGTGCGCTCCATCGCCGTCCAGTGGTCGATGGGGAACAGCGAGTCGTCGCAGTCGATCTTGCTCAGCAGCATCCAGGACTGCGCGGTGAAGACGGCGGCCTGGTAGGTGCGGATGTCGCCGTCGGCGTCGGTCACCGTGATGTGGTTGCCGGCGGTGCGGTTCAGACGGGTCACCGCGGGCCGCGGCGTCCCGTCGTGCAGCGACGACAGCGAGGTGCCCGGCGCCCAGTGCACGATCTTCGCGGGCTCGCGCTCCCACAGGCGCAGCGGCAGCTGCTGGCTGCCGCCGACGATGCCGCGGTGGTGGTCGTCGGCCTCGGTGTAGACGACCCGCAGGATCTCCAGGATGGAGTTGGGGAAGTCGGTGTCCCAGCCGCCGGTGCCGAAGCCGACCTGGCCGAAGATCTCCCGGTGGCGGAAGGACTTGAAGGCCGTCGAGTCGCAGAGGTAGCCGTAGAAGGTCTGGTTGTCGAGCTTCTCGACGAGTCGGGACCAGATCTCGCGGATGCGCGGGACATCGCGCTCGCGGATCGCCTGGTTCATGTCGGAGAAGTCCGCGCCCTCTTCCAGGCAGGCGTTCCAGGCGTCCATCACCTGGTGGTAGACCTCGGGGAGGTCGTCGACCGTACGCGCGTAGTGGGACTCGCCCTTGAGGTCGACGACGGTCGAGGGAGTGTCCGGCGCCAGCGGGTTGGGGAACGGCGTGGTCGCGAGGCCCACCAGGTCGATGTAGTGCTGGAGCGCCGTCGAGGACGGCGGGAAGCGCATCGCGCCCATCTCGGCGGTCAGGCCCGCGGCGTCGGCCGGGGTGCCGTCGAAGCCGATGGTCCGCAGCCGGCCGCCTATCTGATCCGCCTCGTAGACGACAGGCTTGAGGCCCATCTTCATCAGCTCGTAGGCGGTGATGATGCCGGAGAGGCCGCCGCCGATGACCGCGACCTCCTTGCCGTGCTCGGTGGCGGGGATCTGGCCGAGGCCCGCCGGGTGGGCGAGGAAGTCGTCGTAGGCGTACGGGAAGTCCGGGCCGAACATGGTGATCGGCGGCTGGGCATCCGCGTGGTGGGCGGCGGTGGGCACCGTGGACGTCATCGGGGGCGGGCTCCTTGCAGACGGGGCACAGCAGGCAGGGCGGCACGGGCCGGGTGGTCCGGCCCACGGCGGACAGGGGGGTCGGCCTGCGGCGGATCAGAGGGGGGTCGGGCGGGTCGGATCAGGGGTGGAGCGAGACCGGATCAGGTCAGCGGGCCGTACAGCTCCGGCCGGCGGTCGTGCAGATACGGGTTGTCCGCCCGGGACTGCTTCAGGAAGGCGGGGTCGACCTCGGCCCGTACCAGCTGCTCGGTGCGGCCGGCGCGGGTACGGACGACACCGTCCGGGCCGGCCAGGCAGCTGAGGCCGACGAACTCGAACTCGCCCTCCGCGCCGACCCGGTTGACGTACGCGAGGTACATCTGGTTCTCGAAGGCGCGGACCGGGATGACGGACTCGGCGACGAACTGGAAGGGGTGCATCTGCGCGGTGGGCACCAGCAGCAGATCGGTGCCGGCCAGCGCATGGGCCCGGACGTTCTCCGGGAACTCCACGTCGTAGCAGATCAGCAGGCCGATCCTCAGGCCGGCCAGCTCGGCCTGGACGACGGCGTGCTCTCCCGGGGTGAACCATTCGTGCTCGAAGCAGCCGAAGAGATGCGTCTTGCGGTAGTTCGCCAGGCGCCTGCCGTCGGGCCCGATGAGCTGCGCCGAGTTGTACACCGCGGCGCTGTCGGTCTCGTCCTGCGCGGCGCGCTCGGGATAGCCGTAGAGCACCGCGATGCCGTGCTCGGCGGCGATCTTCCCGATGGCCCGGGCGCTGTCGCCGTCGGCACTCTCGGCGAGGCGGTGGACGTCGGCGCCGATGGCGTAGCCGGTGAGGAACAGCTCGGGGCAGGCGAGCAGTCCGGCGTCGGTCGCCGCCGCCTCGCGGGCCGCGCCGTCGAGGACCCGCAGATTGTGCGCGACATCGCCGGGCCGGCCCGAACTCTGGAGCAGGGCGGTGTGCAGCGACGTCATGGGACCCCTCGGCGCGGACGGTGCGGGTGGACGCATTGACGGTACGGGCCGCCGACGAGGCGGGACAAGGAGTCACCGTTGCGCGCCGAGGGATGATTCGTTGCGCGTTCAAGGGACTGTTCGAAGATTCGTTGCGCGCCAGGCGTCAGGGGGCGGCAGGCCCGTGCACACCCGGGCATCCGGTGCGGGTCGGCCGCGCTCCGGTGGCCGCCGGGCCCTCAGGGTGCGCACGAGGGGGCCGCCCGCGGACCGTCGAGCCGCCGATCCGGGCATTGACCAGGCCGACCGCGTCGGTGTCCCGGACCATCAGCAGCGAGGCGGCGAAGGTCGGGACGGCGGCGATCACCGTGCGCCGCAGCCCGCGTCCGGCGAGCGGGGAGGAGGCGTACGGGACGGCCCTCAGCCCGGCGCCCCTGAGCTGTAGCGCCGCAGCAGCGGCGAGAGCACCAGGACGGATTTGGTCCGCTCGACGAACGGTTCGCCCGCGATGCGCTCCAGCACCCGCTCGAAGTGCCGCATGTCGGAGGCGAAGACCTGGACGACGGCGTCCGCCTCACCGGTGACGGTGGAGGCGGACGCCACTTCCGGGTAGCGCGACAGGCCGCGGTGGATCGCCTCGGGCGAGGTGTTGCGGCGGCAGTAGATCTCGATGAACCCCTCGGTCTCCCAGCCCAGCGCGGCCGGATCGACCCGTACGGTGAAGCCGGTGATCGCGCCGTCGGCCCGCAGCCGGTCCACCCGGCGCTTGACGGCCGGCGCGGACAGCCCGACCTCCTGGCCGATGTCGGCATAGCTGCGGCGGGCGTCCTCGGCGAGGGCGTGGACGATGCGTTCGTCGAGTTCGTTCAGTCGCACTGCGGGTGGATCACTTCTCTGCGGTGGCCAATCGGGAGCGGCGCAAGCCGTAACCGAAGTAGACCACAAGGCCCACGACCATCCAGACACCGAAGACCACCCAGGTCACAGCGCCGAGGCTGCCCATCATGTAGAGGCACAGCAGAAAACCGATCGCCGGGAAGAGCGGCGAGAGCGGGGTCCGGAAGCTGCGCGGCATATCGGGGCGGGTGCGGCGCAGCACGATCACCGCGATATTGACCAGCGCGAAGGCGAACAGCGTGCCGATGCTGGTGGCGTCGGCCAGCTGGCCCAGCGGCACCGCGGCGGCGAGGATGCCACAGAACAGCGAGACGATCACGGTGTTGGCCCGCGGCGCACCGCTCTTCGGGTGCACCTTGGCGAACACCTTGGGCACCAGCCCGTCCCGGGACATCGCGAAGAGGATGCGGGTCTGGCCGTAGAGCACGGTCAGCACGACGCTGGCGATGGCGATGACCGCGCCGAAGGCGAGCAGCACGGCCCAGAAGCTCTGGCCGGAGACGTCCTTCATGATCCCGGCGAGCGCGGCCTCCGAGCCCTTGAACTTCTGCCAGGGCATCGCGCCCACGGCGATGGCCGCGACCAGGCAGTACAGCGCGGTGACGATCACCAGCGAGAGCATGATGGCGCGCGGCATGTCGCGCTGCGGGTTCTTGGCCTCCTCACCGGCGGTGGAGGCGGCGTCGAAGCCGATGTACGAGAAGAACAGGGTGGCGCCGGCCGCGCTGACACCCGCCATGCCCATCGGCATGAAGTTCGCGTAGTTGCCCGACTTCACGCCCTGCACGGCGACGCCGCAGAACAGCAGCAGGGCGACGATCTTGACGATGACCATGATCGTGTTGGCGCGGGCGCTCTCCTTGGCCCCGCCCAGCAGGAACACCATCGCCAGCAGCACGACCAGCAGGGCCGGCAGGTTGAAGACACCGCCGTCACCGGGCGGCTGGGACAGCGCGTCCGGGATGGTGACCCCCAGCGTGCCGTCCAGCAGCTCGTTCAGGTACTGGCCCCAGCCCACGGCGACGGCCGCGACCGAGACGCCGTACTCCAGGATCAGGCACCAGCCGCAGACCCAGGCGACCAGCTCACCGAGGGTGGCGTAGGCGTAGGAGTACGAGGATCCGGAGACCGGGATGGTGCCGGCCAGCTCCGCGTAGGACAGCGCGGAGAACAGGGCGGTGATACCGGCGATGACGAAGGAGAGGATGACCGCGGGCCCGGCGTCCGGGACGGCCTCGCCGAGGACCACGAAGATGCCGGTGCCGAGCGTGGCGCCGATGCTGATCATGGTCAGCTGCCACATGCCCATCGAGCGGCGGAGCGTGCCCCCCTCGCCCTTGCCGCCCTCGGCGACCAGCCGCTCTACGGGCTTGCGCCGCATCAACCGGGTGCCGAGGCCTCCGGAGGACTGCGGTGGGGGCCCTGCGGGTGGGGCTGCGCCGTGCTCCAACACTGGGGTGGCTCCTTTATCGCTGCCGATCAGATGAGATACGGGGGACGGCGACCGGCAGCGGTCGGTACACGGGCATGCCGAAGCAACCCGCAGCAGGAGACCGCCGAGCAGACGGACTCCGTCACTCCACGTACAGCGCATGACCTTACGGCCCGCCGCTGACCTGCCGTAATGCAGGTTCCTTGCGCAACGGCGACTGATCGTTGCGCACCGGTACGCCGGGCGGCCGTTCGTTGCGCGCCGGTGTTCGATCGTACGGGCTCCGAGGGGGTGCGGCGGAACGGGGGCCCGGCTTCCGGATAGCCGAACGGCCCCGCACCGAGTCGGTGCGGGGCCGGTGAGCGGCGGTGCCGGGACGGGGAGACACCCCCTTACGTCCCGTGGCGGGTCAGTTCCAGCTGTCGTGCAGCGGCTTGCCCTCGGCGTAGCCGGCGGCGCTCTGCACGCCGACCACGGCCTTGTCGGCGAACTCCGCCAGGGAGCCGGCGCCCGCGTAGGTGCAGGAGCTGCGGACCCCCGCGATGATCGAGTCGATCAGGTCCTCGACGCCGGGGCGCGCCTGGTCGACGAACATCCGCGAGGTGGAGATGCCCTCCTCGAAGAGTGCCTTGCGGGCCCGGTCGTAGGCCGACTCGTCGCTCGTACGGTTGCGCACGGCACGCGCGGAGGCCATCCCGAAGCTCTCCTTGTACGGCCGGCCGTCGGCGGTGTGCTGGAGGTCACCGGGCGATTCGAGGGTGCCGGCGAACCAGGAGCCGATCATGACGTTGGAGGCGCCCGCGGCCAGCGCCATCGCGACATCGCGGGGGTGGCGCACCCCGCCGTCGGCCCAGACGTGCTTGCCGAACTTCTTGGCCTCGGCGGCGCACTCCAGGACCGCGGAGAACTGCGGCCGGCCGACGCCGGTCATCATCCGGGTGGTGCACATCGCACCCGGTCCGACGCCGACCTTGATGATGTCCGCACCGGCCTCGATCAGGTCGCGGACGCCCTCGGCGGCGACGATGTTGCCCGCCACGATCGGGACCTGCGGGTCCAGCCCGCGGACGGCCCGGACCGCGGTGATCATCGACTCCTGGTGGCCGTGCGCGGTGTCCACGACGAGGGTGTCCACACCGGCGTCCAGCAGCGCCTTGGCCCGGCCTGCCACATCGCCGTTGATGCCGACGGCGGCCGCGATCCGCAGCTTGCCGTTGGCGTCCGTGGCGGGGGTGTACAGAGTGGCGCGGAGGGCGCCCTTGCGGGTGAGGATGCCGATCAGCATGCCGTCCGCGTCGACGGCGGGCGCGAGCTTGCGGTTGGCGGCGTCCAGGCGGTTGAAGGCCTCCCGCGGGTCGATGTCCGCGTCCAGCACGAGCAGGTCCCTGGACATGACCTCGGCCACCTGGGTGAAGCGGTCCACCCCGGCCAGGTCGTGCTCGGTGACGACGCCGATCGGGCGGCCGCCCTCGACGACGATGCCCGCGCCGTGCGCCCGCTTGGGCAGCAGCGCGAGGGCGTCGGCGACGGTCGCGACCGGGGACAGCACGATCGGGGTGTCCAGGACCAGATGGCGGCGCTTGATCCAGGTCACCACGTCGGTGACGACATCGAGCGGGATGTCCTGCGGAATGACGACCAGACCACCACGGCGGGCAACGGTCTCGGCCATCCGGCGGCCGGCGATCGCCGTCATGTTGGCGACCACGAGAGGAATGGTGGTACCGGTCCCGTCATGGGCGGACAGGTCCACTCCCTGACGGGAGCCCACGGCGGAGCGGCCGGGCACCATGAACACATCGTCGTAGGTCAGGTCGTAGGGCACCGAAGAACTCTCTTCAAGCGCGCCGTTCTTCGGATTCAGGAATCGCATACGGCCAGGATACGGGCCCTGACCAGGGCTCATGTGATAATCCGAGGCTTTCCCCGGCCGTGTGTGCGATCCGCCAAGGGCGCTCTGAACGGCGGGGAGAGCCACGCCGGAGCGGGGGTGCTCCGCCGCTCGCCGGGCCGCACCGCATCGCCGCCGGTCAGGCCCGGTGCGCCGGCGGCCGGGCGGGTCCTTAGACGCCCTGCCGGTCCCGCCCCCTGGCCATGATCACGGCCAGCCCGGTGTCCGTGTCACGCCAGTAGCCCACCGCATCCGCCAGGACACCCTCGACGACGCTCCACTCGTCCGGCGACGCGGCCGCATAGCCCTGCCAGCCCGTGACGACGAGCAGCCGTCCGCGGTCGGCGGGGCACCAGGACAGATCGGTGAGGCAGTCGGCGAGCGCGTCCCAGTTGCGGCCGAACCAGTCCGGCAGCCGCAGGGCGCGGGCGCACCGCTCCATGAAGGCGGCCTTGTCCGTGACCCCCTCCAGGTCCAGGGACGTGCCGGTCCAGCCGGCGTCCCGCGCGGCGGCCAGCGCCTGCGCCACCGAGCGCTCCGCCGGCCAGGGCAGCACCCCGGGGGGCGTACGTCCGTCGAGCACCGCGGCGAGCGGCCGGGGCACGGAACCCGTCATCGAAGCACCGCCTTGAAGGTCCGGTAGTGGTCGTCGGTGTAGTACGTCTCATGGCTGCGTCCGGCGACGAGCCGGCGGGCTCCGCGGTCCGGCGAACCGGGCGTGGGCACCGTGTACTCGTGGTAGTAGCCGCGCGGCTGACGGGGCAGCAGCCGCTCACGGTTGCCGAAGACGGTGCCGTCCTGGGGATACCGGAAGGGGCCGCCGGCATCGATGAGCCGGAGGGTGTCCCGCGCCTGGACGGGCAGCGCGCCGGCCGGCACGACCGGCATGCCCCGGGGCCGGTCCGGAGCGCCGGAGGGGCCCGGCGCATCGGCCGCGGCCGTGGCGGCGGACCGCGGCGATCCGGATGAACTCCCGCCCGCGCCACCGCCCGTGGCGCAGCCGGTCAGCACCAGGAGCAGCCCGGCGAGCAGCGTGCCGAGGACAGCGGCGGCACGGCGCGGGACGGAGCGGATCACCATGCGCCGATGCTGTCACAGGGCTGCGCAGGCTGCTCGTCGGTGACCGGCGCCAGGGGTGCACGGGCGTGGGGCGGCGGGGCGGTCCGCGCAGAGGCGGAGCAGCGGGCGGGGTGGCGAGGCGGCCGGGGCGGTCCGCACGGGCGGGTGCCCCCACGTACGGACGGGGCGGCGGGGCGGCGGGCCGGTCACGCGGGGCCGTCCGCCGCCGCGTCCCGCCCGGCGGCGCGGGTCACGCCCCGTCAGGGTCCGCCCGGTCCAGTGCGGGGCGCGGCCCGGGGCCGGTCTCCAGCAGCAGGTGGTCGGCCGCGGCGGTGTCCGTGACCAGGCTGGTCACCAGCCCGGAGCGCAGCACCGCGCCGATCGCGTCGGCCTTGCGCCGGCCGCCGGCGATGGCGACGACCTCCGGGATACGGCGGAGCCGGTCCGCCTCGACGGTGATGCAGCGCTCGCCGAGGTCCCGGCCGATCCGGCGTCCTTCGGCGTCGAAGAGGTGCGCCGACATCTCGGCGGCCGCCCCCAGCGAGGCGTAGTGCTCCCGCTCCTGCTCGGAGAGCATGTCGTAGACGGTCGAGACGCCCGGTTCCCAGGAACCGATGGAGACACAGGCGACGGTGACCTTGTCGAAGTACTCGAACGCACGGGCGATCCCGGTCTGGCGGCGCAGCGCCTCGGCGGTCGCCGAGTCGGGCAGCAGCATCGGCGCATAGATCGGATGCGCCTCGCCGCCGGCGACATCGGCCGCCCGGCGCACCGCCTCGACCGAGCCGCGGTCGGCGGTACCGGCGTCGTACACACCGGTCAACTGCACCACGGTGCACGGCGGGAGGCGGTGCAGCGCGGCCGCCATGTGAATGGTCGACCGGCCCCACGCCAGCCCCAGCACATCGCCCTCGGTGACCAGCTCACCGAGGAGATCGGCCGCGACCTCGCCCAGATTCTCCGGGTCCGCGGCGTCGTCGGGCGGCGTCTGGCCGCCGAAGGCGGGGGGAGCGTCCGCGGGCGACTCGACGACGACCGCGTGCCGCAGGCCGTAGCGGGCCCGCAGGGCGTCGGAGCGTTCGGCGTCCAGCTCGGAGGGCACCCGGATCTCGATCCGTACGAGATCACGTTCCAGGGCGGTCTCCAGCACCCGCGCGACCTTGAACCGGCTGACGCCGAACTCCTCCGCGATCTGGATCTTCGACTTGCCCTCAAGATAGAAACGGCGGGCCATGGCCGCGGCCTGCACCAGCTCGGCAGGGCCCATTCCGGACTGTGGGCGGCTGGCTACCACGAAATTCTCCCCTTTTGCGCATCTGATCGAGTCTTTGCTCATCCTTTCAGAAACCCGGCGGCAACGGGGACCACGACCGTCCCGACCCTCGTGAACGCTCGGTTGCGCCCCGTACAACGGGCGGCGCGGCCCCCGCCACGGGCGGATTCCCGTGGCGTGAATCAGCGGGGCCGCCGGCTCCCGCTCCTGGGGCCTGACCGGCCCCCGCGCTCAGTGCGCGCAGCCCCAGCCCGCCGCCGCGGTCGCCGTCTCGGCCTGTTCGCGCAGGTCCCTGACCGCCTTGGCCGGGTCGTCCGCGCCGTACACCGCGGAGCCCGCCACGAACACATCGGCGCCCGCCTCCGCGCACCGCTCGATGGTGGCCGCCGAGACCCCGCCGTCCACCTGGAGCCCCAGCTGCAGGCCGTGCCGGGAGATCAGTTCACGGGTGCGGCGGATCTTCGGCAGCATGATGTCCAGGAACGCCTGGCCGCCGAAGCCGGGCTCCACGGTCATGATCAGCACCATGTCGAGCTCGGGGAGCAGGTCCTCGTACGGCTCGATCGGGGTGGCAGGCTTCAGCGCCATCGACGCCCGCGCGCCCTTGGCCCGGATCTCCCGCGCCAGCCGCACCGGCGCGGCCGCCGCCTCCACGTGGAAGGTCACGGACCCGGCTCCGGCCTCGATGTACTGCGGCGCCCAGCGGTCCGGGTCCTCGATCATCAGATGCAGGTCGAGGGGGGTGTCCGTCGCCTTGCTCAACGACTCGACCACCGGCACACCGAGGGTGAGGTTCGGGACGAAGTGGTTGTCCATCACGTCGACGTGCAGCCAGTCGGCGCCCTTGACGGCCTGCGCCTCCTCGGCGAGGCGGGCGAAGTCTGCGGACAGGATGCTGGGGTTGATCAAGGCCATGCCCCCAGTATGGCGTGCGGGCCGGGAACGGGAGGCGGCGGGAGGGACGGGACCCGGCGGGCCGGCGGGCCGGCGGGCCGATGGACGGCGGGCCGGTGACACGCCCTCGGCCCCGGAGCCCGCCGGCGGGAGCGCGGACGGGCTCTCTCACACATTCACACGTTTCCTCCGCCTCCCTCCGTCTTCGCCTCTCCGGACTGCCGGCGCAGCGTTGCGGTGGCGATGTCGAGGAAGTCCGTTACGGGTCCCACACAGTTGTCCGCCGGCACCGCCAGGCAGGTCTCGACGGGCGGCGCATCGGTGACGGGCAGATAGACGAGGTCGGGGCGGGAGTACGAGCCCGCGACGCTGACGGGAACCAGCGCGAGGCCCTGCCCGGAGGCGATGAGCTCGAACTTCTCCTCCAGTGAGGACGTCCGCCGCGTCCTGACATCGAGGACCGGCTCACCGTCGAGAGCGGCCGACGTGAGGGTGCGACGGCCGGCCAGCCGATGGGTCACGGGCAGGCACGCGACCTTGGTCTCGTGACCGATGGGGACGGTGTGCAGCCCCGTGTCATCGAAAGGGCGCCGGAGATATCCGACGTGCGCACGGCCGTCGCGCAGCGGTGCGTCCTGCTCCCACCAGCGCAGCGGAAACACATCGATGTGGACCTCCGGGTGGCTCGCCGTGAACGCCACGATCGCCTCCGAGACGCGCAGGCCGGGTGAGAAGGCGACGACGAGCCGCTGTTCGCCCCGCTCGGCCTCGTGCACGCGCCGCAGCGCCGTCTCGACCGCCGTGGTGATCCTGCCCGCCTCGTCGTACAACTGCCGCCCCGCGGCGGTCAGTTCGACGCTACGCGTGGTCCGCGTGAACAGCAGGCAGCCCAACTCCTGCTCGAACGCGCGGATCTGCCGGCTGAGCACCGGCTGCGCGATGTACAACGCCTGTGCCGCCCGGCCGAATTGCCGGTGCTCGGCGACCGCGACGAAATAGCGGAGTTTACGCAGATCCAAATCCATGCCCGAAAGGTATCAACGTGGTGGAAAAGGTATTGGACGCCCGGCGGACCCCCTCGGAGACTTGCCTCACGATCGCCATCGCCTCTCCGGCGGGCGGCACCCATACGGACCTCCGCCCCGCGGTGCCCCACAAGCCCTGACCCGCAAGCCCTGACGCACAAGAGGAACCACATGACCGACCCCCGCAAGACCGCCCTCGTCATCGGGGCCTCCCGGACCCTGGGCCTCGGGCTCGCCGCCGCGTACCTGCGCCGCGGCTGGGACGTCATCGGCACGGTCCGCGGCAGCCGGCGCACCGGCCTCCACGACCTGGCCGAAACGTCCGGAGGGCGGCTGACCGTCGAGTCGCTGGAGATGACCGATCCGGAGCAGATCTCGGCACTGCGCGACCGGCTGGCCGGACGCACCCTCGACCTGCTCTTCGTCAACGCCGCCATCACGCGCGGCGATATCCCGATCGGCGAGGTCCCGACGGACATGTTCACCGAGGTCATGGTCACCAACGCCCTCAGCCCGATGCGGGTCGTGGAATCCCTGCGTCCGCTGGTCGCGCCCACCGGGACCATCGGCGTCATGTCCTCCGACCAGGGGAGCATCACCCTGAACACCGAGGGCGGCCAGGATCTGTACCGGGCCAGCAAGTCCGCGCTGAACCAGCTGATGCGCAGCTACGCCGCCCGCCACGCCGAGGACGACCGCAAGCTGCTGCTCGTCGACCCGGGCTGGGTACGTACCGAACTCGGCGGCCCGGACGCCGAGCTCAGCGTGGAGGAGAGCATTCCCGGGGTGGTGGAGACGATCGAGCGCCACCGGGAGCCGGGTCTGCACTTCGTCGACTACCAGGGGCAGGTCGTGCCCTGGTAGTCGTGCCCTGGTAGTCGTGCCCTGGTTGTCGTCGCCCTGGTTGTCGTCGCCCTGGTTGTCGTCGCCCTGGTAGACGCCGCCACCGGGTCCTGCCGGGACCGTCATTCCTGTTGCAGGGGCGCGCTTCGCTCAGCCGGTCCGGCGCAGCAGCGCCAGATACATCGCGTCGGTGCCGTGCAGATGCGGCCACAGCTGGACGTCCGGACCGTCGCCGAGCGCCGGTACGCCGGGCATCAGCGGGCGGGCGTCGATCCACTCCACCTGCACCGGCTCGCCGCCGCGCCCCTTGAGGACGTCGTCCACCACGGCCCGGGTCTCGGCCGGATGCGGCGAGCAGGTCGCATAGCCGACGACACCGCCGACGCGTACGGCCGCGAGCGCCTGCCGGAGCAGTTCGCGCTGCAGCGGGGCGAACCCGTCCAGGTCCTCGGGGCGGCGCCGCCAGCGCGCCTCCGGCCGCCGGCGCAGCGCCCCCAGACCGGTGCACGGCACGTCCATCAGCACCCGGTCGAAGGATCCTGGCCGCCAGGCCGGGCGGGTGCCGTCGGCGGTGATGACCGCATACGGACCGGGGTTGCCGTCGAGAGCCCGCGCCACCAGACGTGCGCGGTGCGGCTGCTTCTCCGAGGCCAGCAGCGCGGCACCGCGCTCGGCGGCGAGCGCCGCCAGCAGCGCCGCCTTGCCGCCGGGGCCCGCACAGCCGTCGAGCCAGGCGCGGTCGGGGCCCTCGACGGGTGCGTTCGCCAGCGCGAGGGCGACGAGCTGGCTGCCCTCGTCCTGCACCCCGGCGCGCCCCTCGCCGACCGGGCCCAGGGCCCCCGGCTCCCCGCCTTCCGCCAGCCGGACCGCGTACGGGGACCAGCGCCCGGGGAGCGCCCGCTCTTCGCCTGCCGCCGACAAAAGCTCCTCGGTGGTGGAGCGGCCGGGCCGGGCGACCAGCGTCACCTCGGGGCGTTCGTTGTCCGCCTCCAGCAGGTCCTCGATACCGGCCCGGCCCCCGCCGAGCGCGTCCCACAGCGCCGAGACGACCCACCGGGGGTGCGCATGCACGATGCCGAGGTGGTCCTCGGGGTCCTCGTCGTACTCCGGGGCGACCCGCTCCAGCCAGCCGTCCAGGTCGTGGGCGGCGACCTTGCGCAGTACCGCGTTGACGAACTTCGCCCGCCCGTCGCCCAGCACCACCCGCGCCAGCTCGACGCTGGCGCTCACCGCGGCGTGCGTCGGGATGCGGGTGCCGAGCAACTGGTGCGCGCCGAGGGTCAGCACGTCCAGGACCGGCGGGTCCACCTCCCGCAGCGGCCGGTCCACACAGCTCGCGATGATCGCGTCATACGTCCCCTGCCACCGCAGCGAGCCGTAGACCAGCTCCGTCGCCAGCGCCGCGTCCCGGGCGTCGAAGTCGCCGCCCTCGCGTGCCTTGCGAAGCAACGGCGGCAGGACGAGGTTCGCGTAGGCGTCCCGCTCGTCGACGGCCCGCAACGCCTCGAACGCGAGGATCCTGACCGGGTCCTTCTGCGGGCGGCGATGGGGCTTGCTGGGGCGACGGCGCGGCTGCTGGCTCACAGAAAAGGTGCTCCGGATACGAGATGAGGGGTCCGTCCCAGCCTACGCGGGCGCGCGGGTGGGGCGCGCGCGGAGGCCGGAGCGGGACCGCGCGCGCAGGCCGGAACCGGAGCGTGCGCGGAAGCCGGAGCCGGACCGGGACCGTCCTCCGGCGCCGGCCGACCTCCTCACAGCGGACGGACGGGGGCTCAGTCCCCCAGCCGCTCCCCGCTCTCGATCCGCACTCCGCGCGCCCAATCGGCCGCCTTCATCGGCTTCTTGCCCTGCGGCTGGACCCAGCCGAGTTCGACGGGGTGGCTGCCGGTACCGACGTACACCGCCTTCTTTGTCACGGCGAGTTCGCCGGGCGCGAGGGCGGGCTCGGTGTGGCCCGCGGCGGCAGCGGCCGACATCAGCTTGAGGCGTTCGCCCCGGAAGACCGTCCAGGCACCCGGCGCGGGCGCACAGCCGCGGATCACCCGGTCGACCCGCAGTGCGGGCGCCGCCCAGTCCACCCTGGCGTCCTCGACCTCGATCTTCGGCGCGAGGGTGACCCCGTCGGCCGGCTGCGACACCGCCTGCAGCGTGCCGTCCTCGATGCCGTCCATCGTCGCCACCAGCAGCCCGGAACCGGCGAATGCCAGCCGGGTGAGCAGATCGCCGCTGGTGTCGGTCGGCCGGACCTCCTCGGTCAGCACCCCGAAGACCGGGCCGGAGTCCAGTCCGGTCTCGATCTGGAACGTCGAGGCGCCGGTCACCTCGTCCCCCGCCAGCACCGCATGCTGCACGGGCGCCGCGCCCCGCCACGCGGGCAGCAGCGAGAAGTGCAGGTTGACCCACCCCTTGGCGGGAATGTCGAGCGCGGCCTTCGGCAGCAGCGCCCCGTAGGCGACCACCGGGCAGCAGTCCGGCGCGATCTCCCTCAGCCGGGCCAGGAAGTCCTCGTCGCGCGGCTTGACGGGCTTGAGCACCTCGATGCCCGCCTCCTCGGCCCGTTCCGCGACGGGGCTGGCGACCAGCCTCCGGCCGCGCCCCGCGGGCGCGTCGGGCCGGGTGACGACGGCCACGACCTCGTGCCGGTCCGAGGCGAGCAGGGCATCGAGGGCGGGTACGGCGACCTCGGGGGTGCCGGCGAAGACGAGCCTCATGGGTGGCGATCTACCTCTCACACGCAGCGGAACGACACACCAGTCTAGGCGGACCCGTACCGGGCCATGGGCGGTGGCTCAGGGGGCGTACGACGTTTCCCGCGCCTTGTACGGAAGCTCGTGCGCCCCCATACCGTGACCAGAGCCGCTGCTGTCGCGTTGGTCAAACAGCATTGACCCGGACCGGGCCGCTTCGGCGGCCCGCTCGCTTTCACCTTTTCCTTTTCCACGCCGGTTCGAGAGGCTTGCTCATGGCCGACCACGCAACCCACGACGCCCAGGCGCGCGCCAGCCTGCATCTCCTGGTGCGGGACATCGAACGGGTGCGCCGGCAGGTGGACGCACTGCGCACGCTGACCGCTCAGCTCGGCAACGTCTACCGGCCACGGCGCACCGGCCCGTCCGCAGGCTTCGTCGTCTACGGACGCGCCCCCGCCCCGACGGTGCGCCTTGCCCAGGAGCTGCGGGACAGCGTCGAAACCCTGGTCACGGCCGCGGTCGACTTCGACCGTTCGCTCGGATTCTCCTGGGACGCGGTGGGCTCGGCACTCGGCGTCACCAAGCAGGCGGTGCACCGCCGTTACGGTGCCCGCCGGGCCGCCGCCCAGCCCTCCGCGGAGAGCAACGGCGGTGAGCAGACGGTGCGTTCACCCGACTCCGCCGCCGCGAGAAGTGCGGTGACCATGGCCGCGGGCCTGCCCGGCTCCCCGTCCGTCCCCGCCGCCCGCGCCATGCCCGCCCAGCCCTCCGCGGTCTCCCGCGACGAGCCGTCCCGCCCGGGCGCCTTCCCCGGCCCCCGCAACGGCTGAACCTCCCCGGCACCGAGCGCCCTTGGCCCCCTCCGCGCCCCGCCGCTCGCCAACGCCCCGGGACCACCCGCCGACAGCGGTCCCGGGGCGGCGCCATGTCCGGGGGCCGTACCGCTCACCCCAGATCGGGCGGATCGATCCGTACCCGTACCGCCTCGCCCTCCCGCTTGACCAGCCGGGCCGCGCGGGCGGCCTTGAGCGCCGCGGCGAGGGCGGCACCCTGGCCGGGGCGGACGCGGACCAGCGCGCGTTCCCACTGCTCGCCCGGCGGAGGGTCGCCGGGGCGGCGCGGGCGCGCGGGGTCCGGCGCCGGCAGCGGAACGGGCCCCAACACCTCGGCGCCCTCGGGGAGTTCGGCATCCTTCAGCAGCTCGACGACATCCTCCGCGCGGCCGGCGACCGAAGCCATCCGCGACACCGGGGGGAAGCCCAGCTCGGCCCGCTCGGCCAGCTCGCGGACCGCGTGGCCGACCGGGTCCCAGCGCACCAGCGCCTGCACCGGCCGCAGCGTCGGCTCCGCGATCACCGCGACGGTGCCGCCCTCCGCCTGGCCGCGGACCAGCGCGGCGGCGCCCAGCCAGCGGCGCAGCGCCTCCTCCCCCGCCCGCAGGTCGGGCCGCCCCAGCAGCGCCCAGCCGTCCAGCAGCAGCGCCGCCGCATAGCCGCCGTCCTCGACCACCGGCTCCGCGCCGGGCGTACTCACCACCAGCGCGGGGGCACCCGGAACCGTTGCCAGCACATGATCGCGCCCCGAGGTGCGCACCGGGACCGACGGGAACACCCGGCCCAGCTCCTCCGCCGTCCGCCGCGCCCCCACGACCTGGGCCCGCAGCCGCGCCCCGCCGCATTCGGCGCAGTGCCAGTCCGGCTCGGGGCGGCCGCACCAGGCACAGGCCAGCTCGCCCGCCTCCTGCGACTCCAGCGGACCCGCACAGGCCCGGCAGCGCGCGGGGGTACGGCAGCGTTCGCAGGCCAGGCGGGGCGCATACCCCCGGCGCGGCACCTGGACGAGCACCGGTCCGCGCTGCAGGCCCTCGCGCACCACCTGCCAGGCCATCGTCGGCAGCCGGGCGGCGCGCGCCGCGGCGTCCCGCGCCTCGTCACCGTCGCCGACCGTACGCACCAGGGGCGCCGCGGTCCGCACCTGCTCGCGCTCGGCGGTCAGCGGGCGCGCCCAGCCGGTCTCGACGAGCTGGGCCGCCTCGACCGTGCAGCTCAGCCCGCCCAGCAGAAATCCGGCGCGCTCATTGACCGAGCGCTGGATCAGGACCTCGCGGGCGTGCGGCTGGGGCGCATGCGGGTCGCTGTGGCTGGCGTCCCCGTCGTCCCACAGGGCGACCAGGCCGAGTCCTGCGACCGGTGCGAACATCGCGGCGCGCGTCCCGACCACGGCGCGCACCGCGCCACGGCTGACCGCCAGCCAGCGGCGGTAGCGCTCCTCGGGCCCGGCATCGGCGGTCAGCAGCACATGCCGGCCCTCCCCGATCAGCTCGCCGAGGGCCGCGTCCACCCGCGCGGCGGCGCGCCCGTCCGGCACCACCACCAGCGCGCCGCGCCCGCCGGCCAGCGCCGCGGCCACCGCCCGCGCCAGCTCCTGCGGCCAGGTCGCCCCGGGCAGCGCCGTCCACACCGCCCGCGGCACGTCCCCCCGCGTCAGCGCCGCCAGGAAACCGGGGCCCGCGCCGTAGCGCGCCCAACTTCCGGGCTCCGGCGCGGCGTTGGGCGGCAGCGGCGCCGGTGACGGCTTGGCTTCCGCCCGCGCCCGGCGCGGCGGCACGGCCAGCTGCACCACATCGGCGAGCGTCCCGGCATAGCGGTCCGCCACCGCCCGGCACAGCCCCAGCAGCTCGGGCGTCAGTACCCGCTCGGACGACAGCACCTGCGCGATCGGGGCGAGCACCCCGCGGTACTCGCTCTCCGCGGCCCGCTCCACGATGAATCCGCTGACCAGCTTGCCGCCCTCACGGCGGCCGCCTTTCTCGCCCGCCCCGAAGCGCACCCGCACCCGCACGCCGGGCTGGGCCTCGGCGTCCATCGCCGCGGGCACCGCGTAGTCGAAATAGCGGTCGAGGTGCACCAGCCCCTTGTCGACCAGCACCCGCGCCACCGGCAGCCCGGCGGCCAGCTCGGCGCCCCGCCACGTCCGCGGCTTGGCCCGTTCCGTCTTGGTCTCCCGCACGGCCTCCCGGATGAGGGCCAACTGCTCGCCCGCACCCGAGGCCCCCGCCTCCGGTTGCCCGTTCTCCCTGCTCACAGCATCAGTCTTAGCAGATGGCACGGACAGCGAGGGGTGCCTGTGGACAGCCGACGGCCCCGGACCACTGGGGCGGTCCGGGGCCGTGGGCCACTACACGGGCGATACGAAAACCGAGGAGCCTTAGAGACCCGCGGCCTTCTTCAGCGCCTCCACCCGGTCCGTGCGCTCCCAGGTGAAGTCCTCCAGCTCACGGCCGAAGTGGCCGTAGGCGGCGGTCTGGGAGTAGATCGGGCGGAGCAGATCGAGGTCGCGGATGATGGCGGCCGGGCGGAGGTCGAAGACCTCGCCGATGGCCTGCTCGATCTTGTCGGTGTCGACGGTGGCGGTGCCGAAGGTCTCGACGAAGAGACCGACCGGCTCGGCCTTGCCGATCGCGTAGGCGACCTGGACCTCGCAGCGGGCGGCGAGGCCGGCGGCTACGACGTTCTTGGCGACCCAGCGCATCGCGTAGGCGGCCGAACGGTCGACCTTGGACGGGTCCTTGCCGGAGAAGGCACCGCCGCCGTGGCGGGCCATGCCGCCGTAGGTGTCGATGATGATCTTGCGGCCGGTGAGGCCGGCGTCACCCATGGGGCCGCCGATCTCGAAGCGGCCGGTCGGGTTGACCAGCAGCCGGTAGCCGTCGGTGTCCAGCTTGATGCCGTCCTCGACGAGCTGGGCCAGGACGTGCTCGACGACGAACTCGCGGATGTCGGGAGCGAGCAGCGAGTCGAGGTCGATGTCACTGGCGTGCTGGGAGGAGACCACGACGGTGTCGAGGCGGACGGCCTTGTGGCCGTCGTACTCGATGGTGACCTGGGTCTTGCCGTCGGGGCGGAGGTAGGGGATGGTGCCGTTCTTGCGGACCTCGGACAGGCGCTTGGACAGGCGGTGCGCGAGGTTGATCGGGAGCGGCATCAGCTCCGGGGTCTCGTCGCAGGCGTAGCCGAACATCAGGCCCTGGTCGCCGGCGCCCTGCTTGTCCAGCTCGTCGTCGTCGCCCTCGACGCGGTTCTCGTACGCGGTGTCGACACCCTGGGCGATGTCCGGGGACTGCGCGCCGATGGACACCGAGACGCCACAGGAAGCGCCGTCGAAGCCCTTCTTGGACGAGTCGTAACCGATGTCCAGGATCTTGTTGCGGACGAGGTTGGGGATGTCGGCGTACGCCTTCGTCGTCACCTCGCCGGCCACATGCACCAGGCCGGTGGTGATCAACGTCTCCACGGCGACCCGGGAGGTCGGGTCTTCCTTGAGGAGAGCGTCGAGGATGGTGTCGCTGATCTGGTCAGCGATCTTGTCGGGGTGGCCCTCGGTGACGGACTCCGAGGTGAACAGGCGGCGGGACACATCGCTCCCTGGGGTTGCAGCGGCTGCTGGCTGATCATTGGCGGAAGGGCCGAGAGCTGCGCTCGGCCCGATCCACTCGCCAGTTTATCGGTCGTGTGCGGCGTTCGGGCACGCGGTCTCGATTTATGGACCCCCCGTGACCTGGGACACCACGGCCCTCGGTAGGACGATCACCTCGAGTATGGGCCGGGTCAAGGGGACATGCCGGAGTTTAGGCGGCCGGTGGGGTGACCCCCCGGTCCGGACGGGCGCGTCAGGGGCGAGTCTCGGCCAGGCGGGGCGCAACCAGGTCCCAGACCGTGTCGGCCAGGTCTTCCTTGGGGCCGTACGGGACCGGGGTCTCGGTTCCGTCGGCCGCCAGGATCACCGCCTCGTTCTCCGCCGAACCGAAGGCCTTGTGCTCCCCGACCTCATTGACGACCAGCAGGTCACAGCCCTTGCGAGCCAGCTTGGCCCGGCCGTTGGCGAGCACGTCGTCGGTCTCCGCGGCGAAGCCCACCACGAGTTGGCCGGGGCGGGCCCGCTCGGCGGAGAGTTCGGCGAGGATGTCCGGATTTCTGACCAGAGTGACCGGTTCCGGCTCCTGGCCTTCGACCTTCTTGATCTTGCCGTTGGCGTAGACGGCAGGCCGGAAATCGGCGACGGCGGCGGCCATGACCACCGCGTCGGCGTCCGCGGCCGCCTTCCCCATCGCCTCATGGAGCTGACGGGCGGTGCCGATGTGGATCACGTCCACCCCGGCCGGATCGGGCAGCTCGGTGTTGCCGGCGACCAGCGTGACGTGGGCGCCGCGGGCCGCCGCCGTACGGGCGAGCGCGTAGCCCTGCTTGCCGGAGGAGCGGTTGCCCAGATAGCGGACGGGGTCCAGCGGCTCACGGGTGCCGCCCGCGCTGACCACCACGCGGCGGCCGGCGAGGTCCTGCTCCGCCGCCCGGTCGCCGCGGGCCAGCACCCGGCGGCAGAAGGCGAAGATCTCGGCCGGGTCGGGGAACCGGCCCTTGCCGGTGTCGACGCCGGTCAGCCGGCCGACCGCCGGATCGATGACGAGGGCCCCGCGGCGGCGCAGCGTGGCGACGTTCTCCTGGGTGGCGGGGTGCTCCCACATCTCGGTGTGCATCGCCGGGGCGAAGACCACCGGACAGCGCGCGGTGAGCAGAGTGTTGGTCAGCAGGTCGTCGGCCAGGCCGTGGGCCGCCTTGGCGAGCAGGTCGGCGGTGGCCGGGGCCACCACGACGAGGTCGGCGCTCTGGCCGATCCGGACGTGCGGGACCTCGTGGACGGATTCCCAGACCTCGGTGCCGGCCGGGTGGCCGGACAGCGCCGACCAGGTGGCCTCCCCGACGAAGTGCAGCGCCGAGGCGGTCGGCACGACCCGTACGTCGTGCCCGGACTCGGTCAGCCGCCGCAGCAGCTCACACGCCTTGTAGGCGGCGATCCCGCCGCTCACCCCCAGGACGACCCTGGGCCGCTCCCGCTCACGCCTGTCCATCGCTTCGCCGCTCCCCGGGCCTCGGTCCCTACGTATTGCCCCTATGACACACCAAGGGCCCGGCGGGTGTCCCGCCGGGCCCTTGGTGAAGGGTGCCGCTG
The DNA here is from genome assembly GCF_004125265.1 of Streptomyces lydicus. Lineage (GTDB taxonomy): Bacteria > Actinomycetota > Actinomycetes > Streptomycetales > Streptomycetaceae > Streptomyces > Streptomyces lydicus_C. The sequence goes on along the minus strand of NZ_RDTE01000003.1, from coordinate 7,484,226 downwards.
CTTACTGAGCCGGGCCCTCGATGGCCTCGGAGGTCAGCAGGCCCGCGTTGATCTCGCGCAGCGCGATCGACAGGGGCTTCTCGTGGACGTGGGTGTCCACGAGCGGGCCGACGTACTCGAGCAGGCCCTCGCCGAGCTGCGAGTAGTACGCGTTGATCTGGCGCGCGCGCTTGGCGGCGTAGATCACCAGGCTGTACTTCGAGTCGGTGGCCTCGAGAAGCTCATCAATGGGCGGGTTGATGATGCCCTCGGGTGCAGTGATGGAAGAGGACACTCTCTACCTTCCGAAGGGGGATGAAGCGGGGGTGTGACGCAAAGTCTTCGACGGTCCGGGGAGCTGCGCGGTCAGCCGCTGGTGTTCTCGTCTCCGGACCTATTCAGCATCAAGGCTAGCAGCTCACGGCTGACGTCCTCGACGGAGGTGTTGACAAGCGTCGTATCGAACTCCTTTTCCGCTGCCAGTTCGACCCTGGCGGCGGCCAGCCGGCGCTCGATGACCTCCGGGGCCTCCGTGCCCCGGCCGGTGAGCCGGCGGACCAGCTCGTCCCAGCTCGGCGGGGCCAGGAAGAGCAGATGCGCTTCCGCCATGGACTCGCGGACCTGGCGGGCGCCCTGCAGGTCGATCTCCAGCAGGACCGGTTCCCCGGACTCCAGGCGGTCCAGCACCGCCTTGCGGGGAGTGCCGTACCGGTTGCCCGCGAATTCGGCCCATTCGAGCAGCTCGCCGTTGGCGATGAGCTTGTCGAATTCCCCGTCGTCGACGAAGAAGTAGTGGACACCGTGCCGCTCCCCGGGGCGCGGCTTGCGGGTGGTGGCCGAAACCGAGAGCCAGACCTCGGGGTGGACCTTGCGCATATGCGCGACGACCGTGCTCTTGCCGACCCCGGAGGGGCCGGAGAGCACGGTCAGTCGCGGTTGTCTGGCCGGGGGCGCGGGGGTCGTCCCCCCGGAGACTGCAGAACTCATGCAGCGATTATTCCAGCTTCCCGGTGATGCCGGAAAATTCAGGAAGCAGTGCTGCCGAACTCGCGCTCCAGCGACGCGATCTGGTTGGAGCCAAGACCCCGGACTCGGCGGCTCTCGGAGATCCCGAGCCGTTCCATGATCTGCTTGGCGCGGACCTTGCCGACGCCCGGCAGGGACTCAAGGAGCGCGGAGACCTTCATCTTGCCGATGACGTCGTTCTCCTGGCCCTGCTTGATGACCTCATGGAGGGAAGCACCGGAGTGCTTGAGCCGATTCTTGACCTCGGCGCGCTCCCGGCGAGCCGCGGCGGCCTTCTCGAGCGCGGCTGCGCGCTGTTCAGGGGTAAGGGGCGGAAGAGCCACGCCTACGTCACCTCGGATGTCGAACTGTCGGATACGGACCGGTGTGGAACCTAGTCGCCCCGCACCTGCGGAGCAACGAGCAACGCGCTTACGTGCAGTGCTCTCGTCGGAGACTAGCGCCAGAGGGCGCCGGAGTCAGCGAGAACAAGCGAAAAGTCCTGGTCAGACTCTGCTGACCAGGACAATTCGGGACCAAAGTCCCCGTGGGAAGGCTCTCAATCGAGCGCGGTGCGCACTTCGCCGGCGAATCGGTCCGCCGCGGCACGCAGCGCCGAGGTGTCCGGACCGTGCCGCAGCACCCCCCGGCTGACGCTCGGCACGACGTTGCGCACGGCGTCACCGAAGACCTTCGGGAGGTCGGCGGGGGTGGCGCCCTGGGCGCCGATGCCGGGGGCGAGCAGCGGACCGTTGATCGCCAGGTCGAACGAGGAGAGATCGCCGAGCGTGGCGCCGACGACCGCGCCGAAGGAGCCCAGCGGCTCGGCACCGGCATTCTCGGCGGCGAGGTGGCCGAGCATGGTCGCGGCGAGCGTACGGCCGTCCTCGCGCACCGCCCGCTGGACCTCGGCGCCCTCGGGGTTGGAGGTGAGGGCGAGGACGAAGAGCCCGGCGCCGCTCTCGCGTGCCAGGTCGACGGCCGGCTTCAGCGAGCCGTACCCGAGGTACGGGGAGACGGTCAGCGCGTCGGAGAACAGCGGCGAGTCCTTGCGCAGGTAGGTCTCGGCGTAGGCGGCCATGGTGGAGCCGATGTCGCCGCGCTTGGCGTCCATCAGCACCAGGGCCCCGCGCTCGCGTGCCTCCTCGACGGCGGTCTCCAGGACGGCGAGGCCGCGGGAGCCGAAGCGCTCGAAGAACGCGGATTGTGGCTTGAAGAGTGCGACCGTCTCGCCCAGGGCCTCCACGACGGTCCGGGTGAACCGCGCCAGGCCCGCGACATCGTCGTTCAGGCCCCAGTCGGCCAGCAGCGAGGCGTGCGGGTCGATGCCGACGCAGAGGGGCCCGCGCTCGTCCATGGCGCGGCGCAGACGGGCTCCGAAGGTCTCCTGGATCATGCGGTCACCTTCTTGTGCTCGGCGCCGACCGCGTCGGCGAGGGTGGCGTACGGGCTGTTGCGCAGGCGGGCGGCGAGGCCCTTGTGGATCGCGCGGCACCAGAACGGGCCCTGGTAGATGAAGGCGCTGTAGCCCTGGACCAGGGTGGCACCGGCCAGGATGCGCTGCCAGGCGTCCTCGGCGTTCTCGATGCCGCCCACCCCGATGAGGGTGACCGTGTCGCCGACGCGGGCGTAGAGGCGGCGCAGCACCTCCAGGGAGCGCTCCTTGACGGGCGCGCCGGACAGCCCGCCGGTCTCGGCGGTCAGCTTCGGGTCGGATACCAGGCCGAGGCCCTCGCGGGCGATGGTGGTGTTGGTGGCGATGATCCCGTCCAGGCCCAGCTCGACGGCCAGGTCGGCGACCGCGTCGACGTCCGCGTCGGCGAGGTCGGGGGCGATCTTGACCAGCAGGGGGACCCGGCGGCCGGTGACCGTGCGGTCGGCGGCCTCGCGGACGGCCGTCAGCAGCGGGCGCAGATGGTCGACGGCCTGGAGGTTGCGCAGCCCCGGGGTGTTCGGGGAGGAGACATTGACGACCAGGTAGTCGGCGTGCCGGGCAAGCCGCTCGGTGGAGGTGACGTAGTCGGCGACGGCTTCGTCCTCCGGTACGACCTTGGTCTTGCCGATGTTGACGCCGACGGTGGCCGGGAAGACGGGGTTGCGGGCGGCCAGACGGGCCGCCACGGACGCGGAGCCGTCGTTGTTGAAGCCCATCCGGTTGATCAGCGCGCGGTCCGCCACGAGCCGGAACAGGCGCTTCTTGGGGTTGCCGGGCTGCGGCTGGGCGGTGACCGTGCCGATCTCGACGTGGTCGAAGCCGAGCATGGTCATCCCGTCGATCGCGACGGCGTTCTTGTCGAAGCCGGCGGCCAGGCCGAAGGGACCGTGCATCCGGCGGCCCAGGGCCTCGGTGCGCAGCTCCCGGTAGCGGGGCGCGAGGGCGGCCGCCAGGAAGGTGCGCAGCACGGGGACCCGCACGGCCAGCTGGATCCAGCGGAAGGCCAGGTGGTGGGCCTGCTCGGGGTCCATGCGCTTGAAGATCAGGTGGAAGAAGAGGCGGTACATCGTCGGGTGGGCCTTCCGGGGTGAGGAGTGCGGGGGCTCATGAAGAGGGGGACACCGCGTCGGTGTCCCCCTCCTGGCCGCTACTCCTCGCGGGCCGCGGTGAGATGTTCGGCGTGTTCCTGGAGGGAACGCACCCCCACGTCGCCGCGGGACATCGCCTCGATGCCCTGGACCGCGGCGGCCAGCGCCTGGACCGTGGTCAGGCAGGGCACGGCGCGGGCCACCGCCGCGGTACGGATGTCGTAGCCGTCGAGCCGGCCGCCGGTCCCGTAGGGGGTGTTGACGATCAGGTCGACCTGACCGTCGTGGATGAGCTGGACGATGGTCTTCTCGCCGTCCGGGCCCTCGCCCTCGGACTGCTTGCGCACCACGGTGGCGTTGATGCCGTTGCGGCGCAGCACCTCGGCGGTGCCGGAGGTGGCGAGCAGCTCGAAGCCGTGCGCGACCAGCTCACGGGCCGGGAAGATCATCGAGCGCTTGTCGCGGTTGGCGACGGAGACGAACGCCCGGCCCTTGGTGGGCAGCGCCCCGTAGGCGCCGCTCTGCGACTTGGCGTAGGCGGTGCCGAAGACCGAGTCGATGCCCATGACCTCGCCGGTGGAGCGCATCTCCGGGCCGAGGACGGTGTCCACACCACGGCCCTGGATGTCGCGGAACCGCGACCAGGGCATCACGGCTTCCTTCACCGAGATCGGCGCGTCCAGCGGCAGGGTGCCGCCGTCGCCCGTCTTGGGCAGCATGCCCTCGGCGCGCAGCTCGGCGACGGTGGCGCCCAGCGAGATCCGCGCGGCGGCCTTGGCCAGCGGTACCGCGGTGGCCTTCGAGGTGAAGGGCACCGTACGGGACGCGCGGGGGTTGGCCTCCAGCACGTAGAGGATGTCGCCGGCCATCGCGAACTGGATGTTGATCAGTCCGCGGACGCCGACGCCCTTGGCGATGGCCTCCGTCGAGGCGCGCAGCCGCTTGATGTCGTAGCCGCCGAGCGTGATCGGGGGCAGGGCACAGGCGGAGTCGCCGGAGTGGATGCCGGCCTCCTCGATGTGCTCCATGACGCCGCCGAGGTAGAGCTCGTGGCCGTCGTAGAGCGCGTCGACGTCGATCTCGATGGCGTCGTCGAGGAACCGGTCGATGAGGACCGGGTGGCGGTCGATCAGGCCGGCGTGGCGGGTGAGGTACTCGCCGAGCGACGGCTCGTCGTAGACGATCTCCATGCCGCGGCCGCCGAGCACGTAGGACGGGCGGACCATGACCGGGTAACCGATCTCGGCGGCGATCCGCTGGGCCTCGTCGAAGGAGAAGGCGGTGCCGTACTTGGGCGCGGGCAGTCCGGCCTCGGTGAGCACCCGGCCGAAGGCGCCGCGCTCCTCGGCGAGGTCGATCGCCTCGGGCGAGGTGCCGACGATCGGCACGCCGTTGTCCTTGAGCGCCTGCGCAAGGCCCAGGGGGGTCTGGCCGCCGAGCTGGACGATGACGCCGGCGACCGGGCCCGCCTGGGTCTCGGCGTGCACGATCTCCAGCACGTCTTCCAGCGTCAGCGGCTCGAAGTACAGGCGGTCGGAGGTGTCGTAGTCCGTCGAGACGGTCTCGGGGTTGCAGTTGACCATCACGGTCTCGTAGCCGGCGTCGCTGAGCGCGAACGAGGCGTGGACGCAGGAGTAGTCGAACTCGATGCCCTGGCCGATGCGGTTGGGGCCGGAGCCGAGGATGATCACGGCCGGCTTCTCGCGCGGGGCGACCTCGGTCTCCTCGTCGTAGGACGAGTAGAAGTACGGGGTCTTCGCGGCGAACTCGGCGGCGCAGGTGTCGACCGTCTTGTAGACCGGGCGGACCCCGAGGGCGTGCCGGACCTCGCGGACGACGTCCTCGCGCAGCCCGCGGATCGCGGCGATCTGGGCGTCGGAGAAGCCGTAGCGCTTTGCGTCCGCAAGGATCTCGGGGTGGAGCTTTTCGGCGGCCGCGATCTCGTCGGCGATCTCCTTGACGAGGAAGAGCTGGTCGACGAACCAGGGGTCGATCTTCGTGGCGTCGAAGACCTCCTGGGGCGTGGCGCCGGCCCGGATCGCCTCCATGACGGTGTTGATCCGGCCGTCGGTGGGGACCTTGGCCTTCTCCAGCAGGGCGGCCTTCTCGCCCGGCTCGGTCAGGAAGTCGAACTGGCTGCCCTTCTTCTCCAGGGAGCGCAGGGCCTTGTTCAGGGCCTCGGGGAAGTTGCGGCCGATGGCCATGGCCTCGCCGACCGACTTCATGGTCGTGGTGAGGGTGGCGTCGGCGGCCGGGAACTTCTCGAAGGCGAAGCGGGGCACCTTGACGACGACGTAGTCGAGGGTCGGCTCGAAGGAGGCCGGGGTCTTCTCGGTGATGTCGTTGGGGATCTCGTCGAGGGTGTAGCCGACGGCGAGCCGGGCGGCGATCTTCGCGATCGGGAATCCGGTGGCCTTGGAGGCCAGCGCCGAGGAGCGCGAGACCCGCGGGTTCATCTCGATGACGATGACCCGGCCGTCCTCGGGGTTGACCGCGAACTGGATGTTGCAGCCGCCGGTGTCGACGCCGACCTCGCGGATGACGGCGATGCCGACGTCCCGCAGGGTCTGGTACTCGCGGTCGGTGAGCGTCATCGCCGGGGCGACGGTGATCGAGTCACCGGTGTGCACGCCCATCGGGTCGAAGTTCTCGATGGAGCAGACGACCACGACGTTGTCGTTCTTGTCGCGCATCAGCTCCAGCTCGTACTCCTTCCAGCCGAGGATGGACTCCTCCAGGAGCACCTCGGTGGTCGGCGAGAGCGTCAGGCCCTGGCCGGCGATCCGGCGCAGCTCCTCCTCGTTGTGGGCGAAGCCGGAGCCGGCACCGCCCATGGTGAAGGAGGGGCGGACGACGACGGGGTAGCCGCCGAGCTCGTCGACGCCCGCGAGGACATCGTCCATGGAGTGGCAGATCACCGAGCGGGCGGACTCGCCGTGGCCGATCTTCTTGTTGACCTCGGCCACGACCTCCTTGAACAGGTCGCGGTCCTCGCCCTTGTTGATCGCCTCCACATTGGCGCCGATCAGCTCGACGCCGTACTTGTCGAGGGTGCCGGACTCGTGCAGCGAGATCGCGGTGTTCAGCGCGGTCTGGCCGCCCAGGGTGGGCAGCAGGGCGTCCGGGCGCTCCTTGGCGATGATCTTCTCGACGAATTCCGGGGTGATCGGCTCGACATAGGTGGCGTCGGCGATCTCCGGGTCGGTCATGATCGTCGCCGGATTGGAGTTCACCAGGATGACGCGCAGGCCCTCGGACTTGAGGACCCGGCATGCCTGGGTACCGGAGTAGTCGAACTCGGCGGCCTGGCCGATGACGATCGGGCCGGAGCCGATGACCAGGACGGACTGGATATCGGTGCGCTTAGGCACGCTGGCCCTCCATCAGGACGGTGTTCATCAAAGACGTGAAGCGGTCGAAGAGGTACGCGGCGTCGTGCGGACCCGCGGCGGCTTCGGGGTGGTACTGGACGCTGAAGGCCGGCTGGTCGAGGAGGTGCAGGCCCTCCACCACGTTGTCGTTGAGGCAGACGTGGGAGACCTCGGCGCGGCCGAAGGGGGTGTCGGAGACCTTGTCGAGCGGGGCGTCGACGGCGAACCCGTGGTTGTGCGCGGTGACCTCGACCTTGCCGGTCGTGCGGTCCTGCACGGGCTGGTTGATGCCGCGGTGGCCGTACTTGAGCTTGTAGGTGCCGAAGCCGAGCGCGCGGCCCAGGATCTGGTTGCCGAAGCAGATGCCGAACAGCGGCGTCTTGCGCTCCAGCACCCCGCGCATCACGGAGACCGCGTGGTCGGCGGTGGCCGGGTCGCCGGGGCCGTTGGAGAAGAACACGCCGTCCGGGTTCACCGCGTAGATGTCCTCGACGGTGGCGGTGGCGGGCAGGACGTGCACCTCGATGCCGCGCTCGGCCATCCGGTGCGGGGTCATGCCCTTGATGCCCAGGTCGATCGCGGCGACGGTGAACTTCTTCGTACCGATCGCCGGGACGACGTAGGACTCCTTGGTGGCGACCTGCGTGGACAGGTCGGCGCCCTGCATCTCGGGGGCCTGGCGCACCTTGGCCAGCATCGTGCCCTCGTCGGGCAGCGCGTCGCCGGAGAAGATGCCGACCCGCATGGCACCGCGCTCGCGCAGGTGGCGGGTCAGGGCGCGGGTGTCGACACCGCTGATGCCGACGACGCCCTGGGCGACCAGCTCGTCGTCGAGGGAGCGCACCGAACGCCAGTTGGACGGGATACGGGCGGGGTCACGGACGACATAGCCGGCCACCCAGATCCGCTGCGACTCGGGGTCCTCGTCGTTCACCCCGGTGTTGCCGATGTGCGGGGCGGTCATGACGACGACCTGGCGGTGGTACGAGGGGTCGGTCAGGGTCTCCTGGTAGCCGGTCATGCCGGTGGAGAACACCGCTTCGCCGAAGGCCTCCCCCACGGCCCCGTAGGAGCGGCCGCGGAAGCTGCGGCCGTCCTCCAGGACGAGTACGGCGGGGATCCCCCTTGTGCCGTGGGCGGTGCCCCTGGTGGAGGTCGTCATCGTGCGCCTTCCGTTTCGGTGTGCTCGGTGGTGCTGGTGGTGTGCTCGGTGCTGCTCAGCCGGTTGACGGCCTCGACCCAGGCCGGGTGCTCCTCCGCCCGGTGGGCGCGGAAGCCGGAGTCGAGCTGCCGGCCGCCGTGCTCCCAGGTGACGATCAGCAGGCCGCCCTCGGTCAGGACCTTGCCGGCGATGCCCTTGTCGAGGCGGGCGCCGCGCAGGGCCGCGGCCGGCACGAAGAAGTCCGTCGCGCCCGGCCGTACGACGTCCAGTCCGCTGTCGGTGAGGGTCAGCTCGGCGCGGCTGCGGGTGCCCAGGCCGCGCGCCACGATCCGGTCGAGCCACTGCCCCGCGGTGGTGGAACCGTGGTAGCGGCCGGACAGGGTCAGCAGCGGGGCGCCGGGGTCGGCGGGAGCGGTGGGCAGCTCGGGCAGGTCGCCCTGGAGCGTGCCGCGCCACTTCCAGCCCTGACGCATCAGCCAGTAGACGAAGACGACGAAGACCAGCAGGCCGGCGACCCAGCCGATCCGTGCGGCCCAGTCGGTGACCGGGGCGGAGTGCTGCGCCGCGGCCAAGGTGCTCAGTGGAGGTGTCACGCCAGCTTCCCGTCGACGAGCGTTGCCCGGCCCCGCAGGAAGGTGTGGGTGACACGCCCCGGCAGCTCACGGCCCTCGTAGGGGGTGTTGCGGCTGCGGGAGGCGAAGCCCGCGGGGTCCACCTCTCCACGGTAAGCGGAATCGACCAGCGTGAGGTTGGCGGGCTCACCTGCCGAGACGGGACGGCCGTGGCCGGCCGCGCTGCCGATCCGGGCCGGCGCGAAGGACATCCGGTCCGCGACGTCCGCCCACGTCAGCAGGCCGGTGTCGACCATCGTCCGCTGGACGACGGAGAGCGCGGTCTCCAGGCCCACCATGCCCATGGCGGCGGCGGCCCACTCGCAGTCCTTGTCCTCGTGCGGGTGCGGGGCGTGGTCGGTGGCGACGATGTCGATGGTGCCGTCGGCCAGCGCCTCGCGCAGGGCCAGTACGTCGCGCTCGGTGCGCAGCGGCGGGTTGACCTTGTAGACCGGGTTGTAGCTGCGCACCATCTCGTCGGTCAGCAGCAGGTGGTGCGGGGTGACCTCGGCGGTCACATCGATGCCGCGGGACTTGGCCCAGCGGACGATCTCCACGGACCCGGCGGTCGACAGGTGGCAGATGTGCACCCGGGAGCCGACGTGCTCGGCGAGCAGCACATCGCGGGCGATGATCGACTCCTCGGCGACGGCCGGCCAGCCGCTCAGCCCCAGCTCGGCGGAGACCACGCCCTCGTTCATCTGGGCGCCCTCGGTCAGCCGCGGCTCCTGGGCGTGCTGGGCGACGACGCCGCCGAAGGCCTTCACGTACTCCAGCGCCCGGCGCATGATCACGGCGTCGTCGACGCACTTGCCGTCGTCGGAGAAGACCGTGACGCCGGCCGCGGACTCGTGCATGGCGCCCAGCTCGGCGAGCTTCTTGCCCTCCAGGCCGACGGTCACCGCGCCGATGGGCTGCACATCGCAGTAGCCGTGCTCCTTGCCGAGCCGGTAGACCTGCTCGACGACGCCGGCGGTGTCGGCGACCGGGAAGGTGTTGGCCATGGCGAACACGGAGGTGTAGCCACCGGAGGCGGCGGCCCGGGTGCCGGTGAGCACCGTCTCGGAGTCCTCGCGGCCGGGCTCGCGCAGGTGGGTGTGCAGGTCGACGAGCCCGGGCAGCAGGATCTTGCCGTCGGCCTCGACGACCTCGGCGCCCTCGGCGCTCAGCCCGGTGCCGACGGCCTCGATGAACTCCCCGTCGATCAGGACGTCCTGGGGCTCCCCGCCCAGCACCCTGGCACCGCGGATCAGGATCTTGCTCATGGTTCTTACTTCTCCTCGGTACGGGGGTGGGTGAGGGCCGGCTCGTTGCCGCCCAGGAGCAGGTACAGGACGGCCATCCGGATGGAGACGCCGTTGGCCACCTGCTCGACGACCGTGCAGCGGTCGGAGTCGGCGACCTCGGCGGTGATCTCCATGCCGCGGACCATCGGGCCGGGGTGCATCACCAGCGCGTGCCCGGGCATCCGCGCCATCCGCTCGCCGTCCAGGCCGTAGCGGCGCGAGTACTCCCGCTCGGTCGGGAAGAAGGCGGCGTTCATCCGCTCGCGCTGCACCCGCAGCATCATCACGGCGTCGGATTTGGGCAGCACCGCGTCGAGGTCGTAGGAGACCTCGCACGGCCAGTTCTCCACCCCGACCGGCACCAGGGTGGGCGGCGCGACGAGGGTGACCTCGGCGCCCAGGGTGTGCAGCAGATCGACGTTGGAGCGCGCGACCCGGCTGTGCAGGACGTCGCCGACCAGGGTGATCCGGCGGCCGGCGAGGTCCTGGCCGAGCCCGGCGTCCGGCCCGATGAGCCGGCGGCGCATGGTGAAGGCGTCGAGCAGGGCCTGGGTGGGGTGCTGGTGGGTGCCGTCACCGGCGTTGATGACCGGGGCGTCGATCCAGCCGGAGGTGGCGAGCCGGTAGGGGGCGCCGGAGGCGCTGTGCCGGATGACGACGGCGTCCACGCCCATCGCCTCCAGGGTCTGGGCGGTGTCCTTGAGGGATTCGCCCTTGGAGACGCTGGATCCCTTCGCCGCGAAGTTGATCACGTCCGCGGAGAGCCGCTTCTCGGCGGCCTCGAAGGAGATCCGGGTCCGGGTCGAGTCCTCGAAGAAGAGGTTGCAGATGGTGCGTCCGCGCAGGGTGGGGAGCTTCTTGATCGGCCGGTCGGCGACCCGGGCCATCTCCTCGGCGGTGTCGAGGATGAGGACGGCGTCGTCGCGCGTGAGATCGGCGGCCGAGATGAGGTGACGCTTCATCCGGTTTTCTCCGTGAGTGAAGGAGGTGTACGGGAATATCCGTCGAGCGGGCATGCCTGCGGACCCGGGGTCACCGGGTCCGTGCGCGGTGCGCTATCGCTCGCCGGCCGGGGCGGGGTGCTTCACGCCGAGCAGCACGGCGTCGCGGCCGTCCTCCTCGGTGAGCTGGACCTTGACCGTCTCCCGCAGCGACGTGGGGAGGTTCTTGCCTACGTAGTCGGCACGGATCGGCAGTTCGCGGTGGCCGCGGTCGACGAGGACCGCCAGCTGTACGGCGCGCGGCCGTCCGATGTCGCCCAGCGCGTCGAGTGCGGCGCGGATGGTGCGTCCGGAGAAGAGCACGTCGTCGACGAGCAGGACGACGCGTCCTTCGATGCCGTCGGCGGGGATGTCCGTACGGGCGAGCGTGCGGGCCGGGCCCAGGCGCAGGTCGTCGCGGTACATCGTGATGTCGAGCGAGCCGACCGGGACCGTGCGGCCGGTGATCTCCTCGAGCTTGGCGGCGAGCCGCCGGGCGAGGAAGACGCCGCGGGTGGGGATCCCCAGGAGCACCACATCGTCCGCGCCCTTGGCGCGCTCGACGATCTCGTGGGCGATGCGGGTGAGCATCCGCGCGATGTCCGGGCCTTCGAGCACCGGGCGTGCGGGGAGCCGATCCGTCGTGTCGGAACTGCTTGCGTCCATATGAAACGGACCTCCTTCTCCGCCTCACGGGACGGATCTTAAAGGACGTCGGAATTACGCAGCCCAGGCTATCAGGACCCCTCACAGGAGCGGTCCGCACCCCTGACGGGTGAGGGTCTGCCCCGTTCCGCTTGACGAAGTCAGATTACGCTGCGTAACCTCACAGTGAGTTACCAGCCCGCGGCGGAGCCGCATGTCGATACAGCCGTCTGGGGAGTTTTATGTCCAGCGAATACGCCAAACAGCTCGGGGCCAAGCTCCGCGCCATCCGCACCCAGCAGGGCCTCTCTCTCCACGGCGTCGAGGAGAAGTCCCAGGGCCGCTGGAAGGCCGTGGTGGTGGGTTCGTACGAGCGCGGCGACCGTGCCGTGACCGTGCAGCGCCTCGCCGAGCTGGCGGACTTCTACGGCGTTCCGGTGCAGGAACTGCTGCCGGGGACGACACCGGGCGGAGCGGCCGAGCCGCCGCCGAAGCTGGTGCTCGACCTGGAGCGTCTGGCCCATGTCCCTCAGGAGAAGGCCGGCCCGCTGCAGCGCTACGCCGCCACCATCCAGAGCCAGCGCGGTGACTACAACGGCAAGGTCCTCTCGATCCGCCAGGACGACCTGCGCACCCTTGCGGTCATCTACGACCAGTCGCCCTCGGTGCTGACCGAGCAGCTGATCAGCTGGGGAGTGCTGGACGCGGAAGCGCGCCGTGCCGTGCAGCACGACGAGCTCTGATCCACCGCACCACCTGCAGAAACGTGCCGCCGCTCCGGGCCTCCGGGGCGGCGGTTTCTGTGTACCGGCGCACGGACGGCGCACACCGGGGGCGCACGTGGCGCCAGGAGAGCCCCCATACGCCGTTCTGCGGGCATGCGAAGGGCCCGGAGCATTGCCCTTCGCTCCGGGCCCCTTCGCACGCTCTGCCGACCGCCTACTGCGCCTCGCGCCGCAGGCTCGGCTTCAGCTCCTTGAACCGGCCGAGGAGGCCGTTGACGAAGGCCGGGGAGTCGTCCGTGGAGAACTCCCTGGCGAGCTGCACGGCTTCGTCGATCGCCACCGCGTCCGGCGTCTCGTCCATCCACAGCAGCTCATAGGCACCGAGCCGCACGATGCTGCGGTCGGCCGCCGGCATCCGGTCCAGGTCCCAGTCGACCGCGTAGGTGGAGATCAGCTCGTCGATCCGGGCGACATGGTCCGCGTACCCCTCGACAAGCTGCAGGGTGTATTCGTTCACCGGCGGCTGCCGGGGGTCGGTCCGGGCGTGCCGCATCCAGTCCGCGAGCACGGACTGCACATCGGCACCGCGCTGGTCGGCCTCGAAGAGTATCTGGAAGGCGCGCTTACGGGCCTTGGTGCGGGCAGCCACGGTTAGCTGTTCACCCGGCCGAGGTAGTCGCCGGTGCGGGTGTCGACCTTGATCTTCTCGCCCTCGGTGATGAAGAGCGGCACCTGGATCTCGTAGCCGGTCTCCAGCGTGGCGGGCTTGGAGCCGCCGGTGGAGCGGTCACCCTGGACGCCGGGCTCGGTGTGCTGGATGACGAGCTCGACGGCAGCCGGCAGCTCGACGTAGAGCACCTCGCCCTCGTGCTGCGCCACGACGGCCTCGAAGCCCTCAAGGAGGAAGTTCGCGGCGTCGCCGACAGCCTTGCGGTCGACCATCAGCTGGTCGTAGGTGTCCATGTCCATGAAGACGAAGTACTCGCCGTCCATGTACGAGAACTGCATCCCGCGCTTGTCGACAGTGGCCGTCTCGACCTTCACGCCGGCGTTGAAGGTCTTGTCCACCACCTTGCCGGAGAGCACGTTCTTCAGCTTGGTGCGGACGAAGGCCGGGCCCTTACCGGGCTTGACGTGCTGGAACTCGACGACGGACCAGAGCTGGCCCCCTTCGAGCTTGAGCACCAGGCCGTTCTTGAGGTCGTTCGTGGAAGCCACGGTTGCGGAATCTCCTGGACTGCAGGTGGTGGGTACCTCGGAGCCGTACGCCGCAAGCCGTGGGGCTCACAGCGCGAGCAGCTCCTTGGTCGTGATCGTGAGTAGCTCGGGCCCGCCGTCCGCCTCGGGGCGGACGACGAGTGTGTCGTCGATCCGGACACCCCCACGGCCCGGGATGTGAACCCCCGGCTCGACGGTGACCGGCACGCAAGCGTCCAGTTTACCCATGGCGGCAGGGGACAATTGAGGGTCCTCGTCGATTTCGAGTCCCACGCCATGCCCGGTCCACGCCCCGAGCCGCTCCCCGTACCCCGCCGCGTCCAGCACATGGCGGGTCACCCGGTCCACCTCGCGGCACTCCACACCGGGCGCAAGCGCCTCGCGCCCGGCCCGCTGGGCTGCGAAAACGAGATCGTACAGCTCGATCTGCCAGTCCGAGGGCGTGGTGCCGATGACGAAGGTCCGGCCGATCTCACAGCGGTAGCCGCGGTAATTGGCGCCCAGGCAGACACTGAGGAAGTCACCCTCCTCGACCCGCCGGTCGGTGGGCAGATGCCCGGGGCGGCCGGCGTTCGGGCCGGTCGCGACCGAGGTGGGGAAGGCCGGGCCGTCCGCGCCATGGTCCACCAGCCGGCGCTCCAGCTCCAGCGCCAGATGCCGCTCGGTGCGGCCGACCAGGATCGATTCCAGGAGCTCCCCCAGGGCCTGGTCGGCGATCTCCGCGGCGATCCGCAGACAGGCGATCTCGTCGTCGTCCTTCACCAGCCGCTGCCCCTCGACCGCGCAGGCCAGGTCGGTCAGCCGCAGCCGGGGCGCGACCTGGGAGAGGGCGCGGTGCCGGGTGACGGTGAGGTGGTGCTCCTCGACGGCCAGGGAGTCCGCGCCGGCCGTCGCGGCGAGGTCGGCGCCGGCCACCACCGGGTCGCCGCCACGGGTCGGCAGCACCGACACCCGTACGTCGTCGGCCGGCCGGCCTTCCGCAGGGTCACCGCTCAGCGGCCTGCCGCACAGCAGCACCTCGTCGGCCGGGCCCAGCAGCAGTGCGGCGCCGGGCGGCGCGCAGCCGGTGAGGTAGCGGACGTTCGCGGGGCGCGAGATCAGTGCGGCGGCACTTCCTGCCCCGGCTACGCGGTCGCGCAGCCGCGTGCGCCGGGCCGCGTACAACTCGGACATATCACGAGCGTACGGCGGCTTCCCCGGGGCGGCCGGTCGAGCGGGGCCGCCCGGGGGACCGCGCGGCCGCGGCCGCTACCAGTTCGGCGGGCTGGCGATGCTGCGGGCGACGACGTCGTCCAGCACCCGCACCGTCGTGGCGACGTCGTGCTGGGAGTTGTCGATGATCGGCAGGCCGGAGCCGTACCAGCCGGCCATCCGTCCGTGGATCCTCGCCACCTCTTCGTCGGACAGCCGGCGGTTGCCGCTGCGCCGGGCGTTGCGCTCCAGGACGATCTCCAGGCCGGGCAGCAGCACGATCGGCAGCAGGCCGGGGCCGACATGGCGCTTCCAGCCGCCCAGACCGATGACCGGCCGGTCGGGGAAGACCGCGTCGTCGAGGATGCAGGAGATGCCGTTGGCAAGGAAGTTGCGGGCCGCGAAGCCGCAGGTGCGGCGGGCCAGGCGGTACTGCGCCTCGGAGTGGTCGTTCCAGCCGGCCTGCGGGTCGGCGAAGCCGGACCGGACCCATTCGCGGACGTCGTCGAGGCTGATGTGTGCGGTCGGCACCCGCCGGGTGTCGGCCCAGTGGCGCGCCACGCTGGTCTTGCCGGCTCCGGCCGGGCCGATGAGCAGCACCGCGACGGCGGCGTGCGCGGCGTCCGGCGCCGTGGTGTCGGTGGGCGGGCTGGGCAGCGGCACCGGGGCGCCCGGGGGCAGCTGGACATGGCCGCTGATGTCCGTGCCGTGCGGCGCGGTCGGGGCCTGCCGGGGCGCGGGCCCTTGCCCGCCCTGGCCGGGGACGGGCTGCTGCGCGGGCGGAGGCGGGGCCGCCGGGGCCGACGGCGGGGTGGGCGGGGTGTGCTGTCCCGGGTGGGGCGTCCAGTTCATGGCGGCGCCGGGTGATGCCTGCCCGTGGGGCGGTGGCAGCGGAGCCCCCACTGCGAAGTGCATCCGGTGGCTCTCCGTCTCGTGCGGTCGACTCGTGTGGTCGAGGTGGTGCGGTGCTCCTCCGGCTCTCGCCAGGTGGGGTGCCCCCAGGCGCCGGGGCTCGGCTGCCCGGTGCGCCCGACGGTAACCAACCCGGCGGCCCGGAGGGGCCGTTGTGCCCCACGGCCGTCGGCGTGGGCGGGTGCTGGTGCGAACGGTACCCTCCCGGACGCGGCGGGAGCGCCCGCGGCCCCCGGCGCTCGGTGCGGGAACGGCCGGGGGCGGGGAAAGGTGCCCTCCAGAGGGCGTCCAGGCGGCGTCAGCCGTTCAGTTCCTCGGCCAGCGCACGGAGCGCGAGGCGGTAGGAGCCGATGCCGAAGCCGGCGACCGTGCCGCTGGCGACGGCCGCGAGGACCGAGTGGTGGCGGAACTCCTCGCGCGCGTACGGGTTCGAGATGTGCACCTCGATCAGCGGGGCGGTGCGCTGGGCGGCCGCGTCCCGCATGGCGTACGAGTAGTGCGTGAAGGCACCCGGGTTGATGACGACCGGGAGCGATCCGTCGGCGGCCTCGTGCAGCCAGCGGATCATCTCGGCCTCGTCGTTGGTCTCCCGGACCTCGGCCTCGAAGCCCAGCTCCTTGCCGAGCCGGGCGCACTCCTGGACCAGTCCGGCGTAGGAGGTGGCGCCGTAGACCTCGGGCTCACGGGAGCCCAGCCGGCCGAGGTTGGGCCCGTTGAGGACGAGCACCCGCCGGGGCGTGCTGCCGCTCATGCCGCGATCTCCGCGTGTGCGGCGAGCAGCATGGCCGGGTCCGGGCCCTCCAGGACGGTCGGCTTGGCGAGGCCGTCCAGGACGATGAAGCGCAGCCGGTCGCCGCGGGACTTCTTGTCGACCTTCATCGTTTCCAGCAGCTTGGGCCACTGGTCGCCCCGGTAGGTCAGCGGCAGCCCGACGGACGCCAGCACGGAGCGGTGCCGGTCGGCGGTGGCGTCGTCCAGGCGGCCGGCGATCCGGCCGAGCTCGGCGGCGAAGACCATGCCGACGGAGACGGCCGCGCCGTGCCGCCAGTTGTAGCGCTCGTTCTTCTCGATGGCGTGCGCGAGGGTGTGGCCGTAGTTGAGGATCTCGCGCAGGCCGGACTCCTTGAGGTCCGCGGAGACGACCTCGGCCTTGACCCGGATCGCCCGCTCGATCAGCTCGGCGGTGTGCGCACCGTCCGGGCGCTTGGCGGCCTCGGGGTCCGACTCGATCAGTTCGAGGATCGCCGGGTCGGCGATGAAGCCGGCCTTGATGACCTCGGCCAGACCGGAGACGTAGTCGTTGACCGGCAGCGAGTCGAGTGCGGCCAGATCGCAGAGCACCCCGGCCGGCGGGTGGAAGGCGCCGACGAGGTTCTTGCCCTCGGCGGTGTTGATGCCGGTCTTGCCGCCGACCGCCGCGTCCACCATGCCGAGGACGGTGGTGGGCACCGCGATCCAGCGGACCCCGCGCAGCCACGTTGCGGCGACGAAGCCGGCCAGGTCGGTGGTGGCGCCGCCGCCGACCCCGACGATCACATCGCTGCGGGTGAAGCCGGACTGGCCGAGCGCCTTCCAGCAGTACGCCGCGACCTCGGCGGTCTTGGACTCCTCGGCGTTCGGCAGCTGGATGGCGATCGCCTCGTAGCCCTGGGAGGCCAGGTCCTCGCGCAGCGCCTCACCGGTGGCGGCCAGCGCCTCCGGGTGCAGCACCGCCACACGCTTCGCGCTCTCGCCGATCAGGCCCGCGAGTTCGCCGAGCAGCCGCCGCCCGACGAGCACCTCGTACGGGTCGGTGCCCGCCGTGCCGCCGACCTGGATACGGGTGGCCTGCTCCGTCATGCCTGTTCCTCCCTGTGGGCGGCCCGCGGGCTCCCCGCGGCCGACCGTAGCTCCAAAGCGTCCAGGATCGCCTCGGCGACCTGCTCGGGGGTGCGCTCCCCCGTTTCGATCACGGCGCGCGCGACCTCGGTGTACAGCGGGCGGCGGCGCTCCATCAGCTCGCGCCACTGCTTGCGGGGGTTGACGGCCAGCAGCGGGCGGGGCGCGTCCAGGCCCACCCGCTTGACGGCGTCGGCGAGTTGTACGTCCAGGAAGACCACCGGCAGCCCGGCGAGCAGCGTGCGGGTGCCGTCGTCCAGGATCGCGCCGCCGCCGAGCGAGAGCACCCCGGGGTGGCTCTCCAGCGCTTCGCGCACCGCCGTCCGCTCCAGCTCGCGGAAGTGCGGCTCGCCCTCGTCGATGAAGATCTCGGCGATCGGGCGGCCGGCCGTGGCGACGATATCGGCGTCGGTGTCCCGGTAGCCGACGTCCAGCCGCTCGGCCAGCAGCGCGCCCACCGTCGACTTGCCGGCCCCGGGCGGGCCGATCAGCACGACGACCGGCGACGTCATCGGATCGCCAGGTGGTCGAGGTAGGTCCGCACATTGCGGCGGGTCTCCGGCACGCTGTCGCCGCCGAACTTCTCCACCACGGCGTCCGCCAGGACCAGGGCCACCATCGCCTCGGCGACGATGCCCGCGGCCGGCACGGCGCAGACGTCCGAGCGCTGGTGGTGCGCCTTGGCCGCCTCACCGGTGCTCACATCGATGGTCGCCAGTGCCTTCGGCACCGTCGCGATCGGCTTCATCGCGGCCCGCACCCGCAGCAGCTCGCCGGTGGTCAGCCCGCCCTCGGTGCCGCCGGAGCGGCCCGAGCTGCGCTTGATGCCGTCGTCGGTGGAGACGATCTCGTCATGGGCCTTCGAGCCGGGCACCCGGGCCAGGTCGAAGCCGTCGCCGACCTCGACGCCCTTGATCGCCTGGATCCCCATGAGCGCGGCGGCCAGCCGGGCGTCCAGGCGCCGGTCCCAGTGGACGTGGGAGCCCAGGCCCACCGGCACGCCGTACGCCAGCACCTCGACCACACCGCCGAGGGTGTCGCCGTCCTTGTGGGCCTGGTCGATCTCGGCGACCATCGCCTTGCTCGCGTCCGCGTCCAGGCAGCGCACCGGGTCGGCATCCAGCCGCTCGACGTCGGAGGGCTTCGGGTAGACCCCGTACGGGGCCTTGGCCGCGGCCAGCTCGACGACGTGCGAGACGATCTCGATACCGGCCGTCTCCTTGAGGAAGGAGCGGGCCACCGCGCCCAGGGCGACCCGGGCGGCGGTCTCGCGGGCGGAGGCGCGCTCCAGGATCGGGCGGGCCTCGTCGAAGCCGTACTTCTGCATACCGGCGAGGTCGGCGTGGCCGGGGCGGGGACGGGTCAGCGGCGCGTTACGGGCGAGTGCGGCCAGCGCCTCCGGATCCACCGGGTCGGCCGCCATCACCTGCTCCCACTTGGGCCACTCGGTGTTGCCGACCATCACGGCCACCGGCGAGCCCAGCGACAGGCCGTGCCGCACCCCGCCCAGGAACGTGACCTCGTCCTGCTCGAACTTCATCCGGGCACCGCGGCCATAGCCGAGCCGGCGCCTCGCCAGTGCGTCCGCCACCAGCTCCGTGGTGATCGGGACTCCGGCCGGAAGGCCTTCCAGCGTCGCCACGAGTGCGGGGCCGTGCGACTCCCCCGCCGTCAGCCAGCGCAACCTGCTCAACGGTGCTCCTCATGTACTGCTCATCCGCGTACGGTCTTCCCCCCGATCCTCCCACGTCGCGGGCGAGCGGCGGCGCCCAGTCCAGGAGGCGGACCGGGCGCGCGGACAGCGAGGGACCGGAGCGGGCCCGGACCGGCGGGTCAGCGGGCGGCGAGCGCCGCCTCCCCGGCCCCCCGCATCGCGGCCAGGGGCGCCGGGGACCGCCCCGTCATCTGCTCCACCTGCAGTACGGCCTGGTGGACCAGCAGGTCGAGACCGCCCACCACGGCTCCCCCGCGGGCGGCCCAGGCGGTGGCCAGCGTCGTCGGCCAGGGCTCGTAGAGGACGTCGAAGAGCGTGCCGGGCCGTTCGGGGACGGCGGCGGCGAGCGCGTCGGTGGTGCCCGCCGGGGTGGTCGCGATGGTCAGCGGCGCCTCGAAGGCCGCGGCGGCGTCCTCCCAGGCGGCGGTGCGGACCGTGACGCCCAGCCGCTCGCCCCAGCCGCGCATCTCGTCGGCGCGCGCCCGGCTGCGGACGTACGCGGTGACCTCACCGGTGCAGATACGGGAGAGCGCGGCGAGCGCCGAGGAGGCGGTGGCGCCGGCGCCCAGCACCGACGCCCGCTCGACCTGCCCCACCCCGCGCTCGCGCAGCGCGGCGAGCATGCCGGGGATGTCGGTGTTGTCACCCAGGCGGCGCCCGTCGGCGGCGAGGACGACGGTGTTCACCGCCTCGACCGAGGACGCCGTGGGGCTGATCTCGTCGAGCAGCGGGATCACCGCCCGCTTGAGCGGCATGGTCAGCGAGAGCCCCGCCCAGGTGGCGTCCAGGCGCTCCATGAAGGCGGGCAGTGCCGCTTCGTCGACCTCGTGGCGGTCGTAGGTCCAGTCGCTCAGCCCGAGTTCCCGGTAGGCCGCGCGGTGCAGTACCGGCGAGAGGGAGTGGGCAATCGGGGATCCGAGCACCGCGGCTCGACGGGTGGCGCTCATTGCTTGTTTTTCTCTTGTTCCTTTTCGTAGATGCGCCGGTTCCGCTCGTGCTCTTCGTTCGTCTCGGCGAACAGCGTCTTTTCCGGGTTGATCGAGACGAAGTAGTACCAGTTGCCCTTGGCCGGGGCGATGGCCGACTTGAGCGCCACTTCACCCGGATTGCCGATCGGGCCCGGCGGCAGTCCCTTGAACTTGTAGGTGTTGTAGGGATCGTTGAAATTGCGCAGATTGTCGACGGAGCCGGTGTCCAGCGTGCTCTGGGATTTCGCGTAATTCACCGTCGAGTCGAAGTCCAGCAGGCCGTACGTCTCCGTGTTGTTCGGCTTGAGGCGGTTGTAGACGACGCGCGCGACCTTGACGAAGTCATGCTTGTACTTGCCTTCGGCCTGCGTGAGGCTGGCGACGGTCAGCAGCTGCATCGGCGAGTCGAGCTTGAGCGTGCGGGCCTTTCCTTCCAGGTCGTACTGCGTGTACACCTGGTTCGCCCGCGCCACCATCTGCTTGAGGACCGCGGCCGGCTTCGCCTTTCCGCCGACGCTGTAGGTCGACGGGTAGAGGAATCCCTCCAGCGGGTCCTTTATCTTCGGCGAGTCGTCGGCCCACGACGGCAGCCCGAGGCTCTTGACGTCGTTCTTCGCCACACCCTTGGTCGTGCCCGCCTTGAGGTGCAGCTTTTTGTCGATGAGTTTGTAGACGTCGGCGGCCCGCAGGCCTTCACGGATCGTGAGGCCGTTACGGCTCTTGGGATCCAGCATCAGGTCGATGGCCGCGGCGCCGGACATCTGCTTGCGCAGTGTGTACGTGCCCGGCTGCATGCTGTTGGCCTGCTGGTTCTCACCGGCCGCCTCGGTAAAGGCTCCGGGGCTCTTGATGACGCCCTCGCGCTGGAGGATCTGGCCCATTTCCGCGAGCGTCGAACCGTCCGGAATGTCGACCTGGACCTCGCCGGACCCCTCCCCGTCGTAATCGGGGGCCGACCCGAAGTGGGCCATGAAGAAGTCGTAGCCGAAGTAGCCGACCGCGCCCACGGCTCCGGCGAAGACCAGCGCGACGACCAGGCAGGCGGTGCCGCTGCGCCGTTTGTTCTTCTTGCCGCCGTTCTTCTTGCCGCGGCGCTCGCGGTCGGCCCGGCGGGTCTCGCGCGGGTCGTCGTCGTGGTCGTCGTCCCCGCCGCCCGCGAAGAACGCATGCTCCGGCTCCGGCTCGCGGGGCTCCTGCTCGGCCCGCCAGTCGTCACCGGAGCCGTCGCCGTCGCCGTAGTGCGGCTGCGGCTCCGGCTGCTGCGGATACTGCGGGCTCTGCTGCTGCGGATGCGGCGCCTGCTGGTACTGCTGCTGTTGCTGCTGCATCTGCTGCTGATGCGCCTGCTGCTGCAGGTGCTGCGGCTGTGGCGGCGGATAGGCGTCGGGGGTGGCGTAGTAGTCGGGGCTCGTCCCGCTGTACGGATCGACCGGCGGCTGCTGCTGCCCGTAGGGGTCGTACGGGTCGTACGGCAGCTGCCCGCCCTGCGTACCGTCCCAGCCGCCGTTGTACTGCTGCTCGGCGTACGGGCCGGCGTGTTGCTGGGGATACCGGGCGGCCTGCTGTCCGTCCCACGGGGGCTGCTGCGCCTGGCCTCTGGAGGCACCCTGCTCACCGTAGAGCGGGTCCTCGGGGTGCCACGGTTCGGAGCCGTAGCCCCGGCCATACTCGGTCATCGATCCCCTAGAGCCGAGAGACGGTGTGCTCCGGACCGGCAGCGCGCTTGCTGAATCCGACCCGCCTCTACTTGCACGCGCGGCTGTTCGAACGCCGCACATCGCGCGGAACGTTACCGTACCGCGATCAGATGACCACTTCGACGCTCTCTCCCGGAGGCTCCCCGGAGACACGTTCGGCCTCCAGCGCGCTCTGCAGGATCACCACCGCGGCGGCCTGGTCGACCACCGAGCGGCCCTTCTTGCTGCGCACACCCGAGGCCCGCAGCCCCTGGGTGGCCGTGACCGTCGACATCCGCTCGTCGACCAGCCGGACCCCTACGGGTGCGATGTTCCGGGCCATCTCCTGGGCGAAGCCCCGGACCTTGGCCGCGGCCGGCCCCTCTCCCCCACTGAGGGAGCGGGGCAGGCCGACCACGACTTCGAGGGGTTCGTACTCCTCGACGATCGCCTTGAGCCGGCGGTGCGCTGACGGGACGTCACGCCCCGGGACGGTCTCGACGGGGGTGGCGAGGACCCCGTCGGGGTCGCACGAGGCGACCCCGATACGGGCGTCCCCGACATCCACGGCGATGCGCCGTCCGCGTCGCATCTCACTCACGCGCGTCAGGCCGCCTCGGCGACAAGGCGCTCGACGGCCTCGATGGCCTCGGGCACCGCGGCGGCGTTCTGCCCGCCGCCCTGGGCGACGTCCGGCTTGCCGCCGCCACCGCCGCCGAGCGTCTTGGCGGCGGTACGGACCAGGTCACCGGCCTTGATGCCGCGCTCGCGGGCGGCCTCGTTGGTGGCGATGACCGTCACCGGGCGGCCATTGGCCACTGTGAAGAGCGCCACAACGGCGGCCCGGCCGCCCTGGATCCGCCCGCGCACATCGAGCACCAGCTTGCGCAGGTCGTCGGCGGAGGTACCGTCCGGGACCTGGCCGGCGGCCAGCGCCACACCGCGCACGTCCTTGGCGCCCTCGGCCAGCCCGGCGGCGGCCTGCAGCACCTTCTCCGCGCGGAACTTCTCGATCTCCTTCTCGGCGTCCTTCAGCTTCGCCAGAACGCCGGAGATCTTCTCGGGCAGCTCCTCCGGGCGTCCCTTGACCAGCTCGGTGAGCTGGGAGACGACGGTGTGCTCACGGGCCAGGAACTTGTAGGCGTCCACGCCGACCAGCGCCTCGACGCGGCGTACGCCGGAGCCGATGGAGGACTCGCCGAGCAGCTTCACCAGGCCCAGCTGGGCTGTGTTGTGGACGTGGGTGCCGCCGCACAGCTCCTTGGAGAAGTCACCGATGGTGACCACCCGGACGCGGTCGCCGTACTTCTCGCCGAACTCGGCGATGGCGCCCTGCTTCTTGGCGTCGTCCATGCTCATGACCTCGGCATGGACGTCGAGCTCACGGGAGAGCACGTCGTTGATCTTCTGCTCGACGTCGGTGAGGACCGTGCCGGGCACGGCGGCCGGCGAGCCGAAGTCGAAGCGGAAGCGGCCCGGGGAGTTCTCCGAACCGGCCTGGGCGGCCGTCGGGCCGAGGGCGTCGCGCAGCGCCTGGTGGGTGAGGTGGGTGGCGCTGTGGGCGCGGGCGATGGCCCGCCGGCGGGTGACGTCGATGGCGGCGTACCCGGCGGAGCCGAGCACCACCTCGCCGACCTGGACGACGCCCTTGTGGACCGTGACGCCGGGCACCGGCTGCTGGACGTCGCGGACCTCGACGACGGCGCCGGATTCCAGCTTGATCCGGCCGGTGTCGGCGAGCTGGCCGCCGCCCTCGGCGTAGAAGGGGGTGCGGTCCAGGACGACCTCGACGTCGTCGCCCTCATGGGCGGCGGGCGCCGGGACGCCATTGACCAGCAGGCCGACGACGGTGGACTCGCCCTCGGTGGCGCTGTAACCGGTGAATTCCGTGGCGCCGGACTTGTCGGCGACCTCGCGGTAGGCCGACAGGTCGGCATGGCCGCTCTTCTTGGCCTGGGCGTCGGCCTTGGCGCGGTCCCGCTGCTCCTTCATCAGGCGGCGGAAGCCGTCCTCGTCCACCGAAAGGCCCTGTTCGGCGGCCATTTCGAGGGTGAGGTCGATCGGGAAGCCCCAGGTGTCGTGGAGCAGGAAGGCCTTGTCGCCGGGCAGGACCGTGCCACCGGCCGTCTTGGTGTCGGTGACGGCGGTGTCGAGGATGTTGGTGCCGGCCTTCAGCGTCTTGACGAAGGCGGCCTCCTCGGCGAGGGCGACCGTCTCGATGCGGCGGCGGTCCTCCAGCAGCTCCGGGTACTGCTGGCCCATGGTCTTGATGACCACGTCCAGCAGCTCGCCGACGACCAGCCCACTGGCGCCGAGCAGGCGCATGTTGCGGATGGCGCGGCGCATGATGCGGCGCAGGACATAGCCGCGGCCCTCGTTGCCGGGGGTGACGCCGTCGCCGACGAGCATCGTGGACGTACGGATGTGGTCGGCGACGACGCGCAGCGAGACATCGGTGGCGTCCGAGGCGCCGTAGTGCACGCCGGAGAGCTCGGTGGCCTTGTCGATGACGACCCGGAGGGTGTCCGTCTCGTACATGTTCGGGACGTCCTGCAGGATCATCGCCAGGCGCTCGAGGCCGAGGCCGGTGTCGATGTTCTTGCTGGGCAGCTCGCCGAGGATCTCGAAGTCCTCCTTGCTCGTGCCCGCGCCCCGCTCGTACTGCATGAAGACCAGGTTCCAGATCTCCACGTACCGCTCGTCGTTGACGGCCGGGCCGCCCTCGACGCCGAAGTCCGGGCCGCGGTCGTAGTTGATCTCGGAGCACGGGCCGCAGGGGCCCGGGACGCCCATGGACCAGTAGTTCTCCTTCTTGCCCAGCCGCTGGATGCGCTCCTTGGGCACGCCGATGACGTCGTGCCAGATGCGCTCGGCCTCGTCGTCCTCCAGGTAGACGGTGATCCAGAGCTTCTCCGGGTCGAGGCCGTAGCCGCCGTCGGCCTGGGAGCCGGTCAGCAGCTCCCAGGCGTACTTGATGGCGCCTTCCTTGAAGTAGTCGCCGAAGGAGAAGTTGCCGCACATCTGGAAGAACGTGCCGTGCCGGGTGGTCTTGCCGACCTCTTCGATGTCCGGCGTACGGACGCACTTCTGGACGCTGGTGGCGCGCGGGGCGGGCGGCTTGACCTCACCGAGGAAGTACGGCTTGAAGGGGACCATGCCCGCGTTGACGAGCAGCAGCGTCGGGTCGTCCGCGATGAGCGACGCCGACGGCACGACGGTGTGCCCGCGCTCCTCGAAGAAGCGCAGCCAGCGGCGGCGGATTTCAGCCGACTCCATCAGTGGTCCTCTTTTCCAGTCGGTCCGGTCAGACCGGTTTGTCCGGTTGTTCTCGTGGTGCGGTACTGCGGTTCGAGCACCGCATGGCGCGGCGCGGGCAGCTCGCGCACCTCGCCCGTCCCGCCGAGGCCCAGGGCCTCGTGCAGCTGCTCTTCACGGTCCGCCATTCCGGCCCGTACGTCCAATGCAAATTGGCGCAGCCGGTGTCCGGTCTCGACGGCGCGGTCCGCGGCCTGTGCGGCGAGGCTGTCGGGCTGCAGCTTGCGCAGCTTGCGGTGGACCTTGTTGGTGGCCCAGACGCCGGCGGCGGCGCCGGTGGTGAACCAGAATGCGCGGCGGAACATCGCTGTGATCAGTCCTTGGAGCGACGGTTGCGGCGCCCGCCGCGGCGGGCGCCGGGCAGGGTACGGCCGAGGAGGACGGTGCGCTCGGGTTCCGGCTCACCCTTCTTGCCGATCGCGCGGCGCACGCCGTAGCCGAACGCCGCGACCTTGACCAGCGGGCCGCCGAAGGCGGAGGAGACGGTCGTGGAGAGCGCGGAGGCGTTGGCGGTGACCTCCTGGACGTCGGCGGCGATGGCGTCGACGCGGGCCAGCTGGGTGTGCGCGGAGCGGACGGTCGCGGAGGCGTCGGCCAGCAGCGGGACGGCCTGCTCGGACACCTCGGCCACCATCTTGGTGGTCGCCTTGAGCGTCTGCGCGAGCCTCACCAGCACAAGGGCGAGGAACGACACCAGGATCGCCCAGAAGACGGCCACGAGGATCCCGGCCACCTCTCCACCGGACACGTCGGCACCACACTCCGAATGATTTGGTCTGGGCTCATTCCCGCTCGGCGCTCCCGCTCGAACGGCACCCTTGACCTTATCGCGCCGTGACTGTCCGTCCGTACCCCGTTCCCCCTCGAACGCGGAGCGCGGGCCCGGGATTCCCGAGGCGTGATTGTACGGTCCGCATCCCGCCGAGTACGCTCCGTGTGCCATGCGACGCCTCACGCGCCCCGGCCCTGCTCCCCGCCCCTCCCCCGCGCGTCTGCGGGAGCCGGACCGGCCGGGGAATCTGCCCGCGGAGCTGGGCGGCTTCACCGGCCGCCGCGACGAACTGGCCGCGCTGGCACGGCAGCTGGAATCCGCCCGGCTGGTGACCCTCACCGGCCTGGGCGGCGTCGGCAAATCGCGGCTCGCCCGCCAGGCGGCAGGGATCTTGCAGGATCGCTTCTGCGATGGGGTGTGGCTGGTCGAGCTGGCCGCCCTGCACGAGCCCCACCTCCTGGAGCACACCGTCGCCGAGGCGCTGGGAGCCACCGGCCACAGCGCCCGCCCGGTGCGCTCCGCGCTGTGCGACCTCCTCGCCGACCGGGACCTGCTGCTCGTCCTGGACGGCTACGAGCACCTGGTCGACGCCTGCGCCGACCTGACCGGAGCGCTGCTGCGCCGCGCCCCCGGGCTGAAGGTGCTGGCCGCGGGCCGGCGGCCGCTCGGGCTGGACGGTGAGCGGACCGTGCCGCTGGCGCCGATGACCACCGCCGACGCGGCCGCCCTCTTCGCCGAGCGCGCCGCCGCCGTCGTCCCCGGGTTCACCGTCGGGCCGGCCGACGAGGCGGCGGTCACCGAGCTCTGCGACCGGCTGGACGGCATTCCGCTCGCGCTGGAACTGGCCGCCGGACGACTGCGCGCCCTGTCCGTGGACCAGGTGCTGCACCGGCTCGACGACCGTTTCCGGCTGCTGACGGGCACCCGCCCGCGCCGCTCCCCCGGACTCTCCGTCCCGTTCGGGCAGGAGGAGCCCCGGGCCACACTCCCGGCCCCGCGCGAGCCGGGCGGACCCCCGCCCCGCCACCAGACGCTGCGCACCGCGATCGGCTGGAGCCATGAGCTGTGCACGCCCGAGGAACGGCTGCTGTGGGCGCGGCTGTCGGTCTTCGCCGGACACTTCGACCTGGAGGCGGCCGAGTACGTCTGCTCGGGGCCGGAGCTGCCGGCCGGTGAACTCCTCGACGTCCTCACCGAGTTGGTCACCCAGTCGGTGCTGGTGCGCGAGGAGACCGCGGCCGGGGTCCGCTACCGCATGCTGGACACCGTTCGGGTCTACGGGGCGGGCTGGCTGGCGGTGACGCCCGACGGCGAGCGGCTGCGGCGGCGGCACCGCGACTGGTATCTGGGGCTGGCCACCTGGTGCGAACTGGACTGGTTCAGCTCCCGGCAGGCCGAGATCGCGGCCCGGATCGAGGCCGACCTGCCGAATGTGCGGGTGGCGCTGGAGCAGAGCCTGGAGAGTCCCGCCGATATCCACCTGGGCCAGTACCTGGCGGGCACGCTGTGGTTCTACTGGGTGGGCTGCGGCCGGCTCGCGGAGGGCCGGCACTGGCTGGACCGGGCCCTGGAGCTGGAGAGCAGCCACGACGAGGCGCGGATGAAGGCGCTGTGGGTGGCCGGCTATGTCGCGGTGCTCCAGGGGGACACCGTCGGCGCGCTGGGGGCCCTGCAGGAGTGCCGTGACGAGGCCGAGCGGACCGGCAACGCCACCGCGGCCGCGTATGCGCTGCACCGCACCGGCTGTCTGGCCCTGGTCAGCGACGATATGCCGCGTGCCGAGAAGCTGCTGCGCGCGGCGCTGGAGCGCTACCGGGAGATCGGCGAGCTCAACAGCAATGTGCTGCTGGGGCAGATCGAGCTGGCGATGGCGGTGGCCTTCCAGGGCGAGCTGGCGGACGCGGTGCGCCTGTGCGAGGACGTCCTGGCGGTGTGCGAGGAGCACGGCGAGCGCTGGACGCTGGCGTACGCCCAGTACGTGCTGGCCTTCGCGGCCTGGTCCCGTGGCGACGGCGGGCGGGCCCGTGCGCTGCTGGAGCAGTGCCTGGCCATCGATCACACCTTCCACGATCTGCTCGGGGCGGTGCTGGCGATCGAGCTGCTGGCCCTGGTGACGCTCGGCGAGGGCGACGCGGAGGAGGCGGCGGTGCTGCAGGGCGCCGCCGGGCGGATCTGGCCCTCGGTGGGGCTGCCGCTGTTCGGCTCGCGCCACTTCAACCGGCCGCACGAGCGGTGCGAGGAGCAGGCGCGCGAGCGGCTGGGGGACGAGCGCTACGAGCACTTCCGGCGCGCGGGCGAACGGCTCGACCTGGACGCGGCGGTGGCCCGGGTCCTGCGGCCCGCCGGCCTGCTGCCCACGCGGCTGCGCACGGTGCGGAGCACGGCACCCGGGCACGAATGAGCCCGCCGCCTCCCCCACCGCGAGGGCGGGGAGACGGCGGGCCGAGCGCGTGGCGCTGTGCCTGCTGTGGTGCTTAGCGGGCGTAGTACTCGACGACGAGCTGCTCGTCGCAGATCACCGGGATCTCCTTGCGGTTCGGGTCCCGGTCGAGACGGAACGCCAGAGCCGGCAGGTTGACCTCGAGGTAGCGCGGGGTCTCGCCCTCGGTGTCGTAGCCACCCTCGCGGGCGACCTGGAAGGGGTGCTTCTCGCGGCTGCGCTCGCGGACCATGACGACATCGCCGGGGCGGACGCGGAAGGACGGCTTGTCGACCTTGCGGTCGTTCACCGAGATGTGGCCGTGGACGACCATCTGACGAGCCTGGTAGATGGTGCGGGCGATGCCCGACCGCAGGACGAGCGCGTCCAGACGGCGCTCAAGCTCGATGATCAGCGCTTCGCCGGTCTTGCCTTCGACCTTCCGAGCGCGGTCGTAGGCACGCGCCATCTGGCGCTCGCTGATGTCGTACTGCGCACGCAGGCGCTGCTTCTCGAGCAGACGGACCTTGTAGTCACTGCTCTGCTTGCGGCCACGGCCGTGCTCGCCGGGCGGGTAGGGACGGGCCTCGAAGTACTTGACGGCCTTCGGCGTCAGCGCGATGCCGAGCGCGCGGGACTTCTTGACCTTGGGACGCGACTGGTTCACGTGGAACGTTCCTCCATGTAAGTTAGGTGAGGCTTACCTTAGCGCGAGGAGAACGCATGTTTCGACCTGGGATCCCCCTGCCCAGTGCACACCGCACCGAGGCGGGTCAGCCGCGTCCCGTGGAAGGCGCCCAGCAGCCCTCCGCCGCCGAGCGCATACGAACCCTCGTCGAGTCCCATGGTATGGCGTCCTTGAGCATCCCCGGTGTCGAGGACCCCGACGAAGCCGGCCTCTCGGCTCCCGTCTGCCGGACCGTGACACCCGGTGGAGACGTGCTGTTGCTGGTTCCAGGGGACTCTGCGGCGGCTCGGGCGGCCGCACACGCACAGGACGACGACCTCACAGCCGTGATGGAGATCACGGACGTCGCGCCGGTTTCGGTGCCTCATCGCATCCGCGGACGGGCCTGGGTGGCCGGCTGGCTGACCCCCGTACGCAATGAGCAGCGCGCCGAGGCCGCGATGCTGCTCGCCGAGCGGCACCCGGTGGGCGAGTTGCTGGGCATCGGTGAGGCGCTGCAGCCGGACCCGGCACCGGGCCTGTACGGGCGGACCGCCTGGATGATGCTGCGCCTGGAGGTCGGTGAGGGCGCGGTGGACGATCTGTGGGGCGCCGAGCCCGTCGAGCCCGACGAGTTCGCCGTCGCGGCCCCCGATCCGCTGGCGCCCCACGAGGCGGAGTTGCTGCAGCATCTGCATTCCGCGCACAGCGAGCAGGTGCGCGGGCTGTGCGCCCTGCTCGGCGACCGTAAGGACGCCTGCGGGGTACGCGACCGGGCCGTGCCGGTGGGCCTGGACCGCTTCGGTCTGCGGGTCCGCTTCACCGACGCCGGGCAGCGGTCCTTCGACGCGCGGTTCGACTTCCCCGAGCCCGTACGGGACGTGGCGGAGCTGCGGCGGGCGATGCATCGGCTCTTCGAGGCGGCGGCCGAGTAGCCGGGCGTGCGGAGCGGCCGGGGCCGGAGCCCGGAGACCGGCTCTATTCCGTGGCCGCCTCGCCGGAGGCCGAGCGCAGGCGGGCGCGGACCCGTTCGGCCACATCGGCGTAGCGCGCCTCCGCGCCATGGCGGGTGGGTTCGTAATACCGCTTGCCATGCACCTCGTCCGGTGCGTACTGCTGGGCCGCGATGCCGCCCGGCAGGTCGTGCGGGTACTGATAGCCCTGGCCGTGGCCGAGCTTCTGGGCGCCCTTGTAGTGGCTGTCGCGCAGATGCGGCGGCACCGCACCCGCCTGACCGGCCCGGACGTCCGCCAGGGCGGCGTCGATCGCCATGTACGCGGCGTTGGATTTCGGCGCCAGGGCGAGCGCGATGGTGGCCTGGCTCAGCGTGATCCGGGCCTCCGGGAAGCCGATCATCGCCACGGCCTGGGCTGCGGCCACCGCGGTCTGCAGGGCCGTCGGATCGGCCAGGCCGATGTCCTCGCTCGCCGAGATCATCAGTCGGCGGGCGATGAAGCGCGGGTCCTCCCCCGCCTCGATCATCCGCGCGAGGTAGTGCAGCGCGGCATCGACGTCCGAGCCCCGGATGGACTTGATCAGCGCGCTGGCGACGTCGTAGTGCTGATCGCCGTCCCGGTCGTACTTCACCGCCGCCCGGTCGACGGACTCCTCCAGCGTCTGGAGGGTGATCTCCTTCTCGCCCTTGGACAGCGCGGATCCCGCACCGGCCTCCAGGGCCGTCAGCGCCCGCCGGGCGTCGCCGCCGGCGATCCGCAGCAGATGCCCCTCGGTGTCCTCGGGGAGGGTGACCGAGCCCGCCAGCCCGCGCGCATCGCTCAGCGCGCGCCGCAGCAGCCCGCGCAGATCGTCGTCCGTGAGGGGTTCGAGGGTCAGCAGCAGCGAGCGGGACAGCAGCGGCGAGATCACCGAGAAATAGGGGTTCTCGGTCGTCGCGGCGATCAGGGTGACCCAGCGGTTCTCCACGGCGGGCAGCAGGGAATCCTGCTGGGCCTTGCTGAAGCGGTGGATCTCGTCCAGGAAGAGGACGGTCTCCTTGCCGAAGCCGCCCGAGGCGCGCCGGGCGCCGTCGATCACCGCGCGGACCTCCTTGACGCCCGCCGTGATCGCCGAGAGCTCCACGAAGCGCTTGTTCGTCGCCTGGCTGACGACATACGCGAGGGTCGTCTTGCCGATGCCCGGCGGCCCCCACAGGAACACCGACGACGGCCCGGCCGGTCCCCCGTTGCCCTCGCCGACCAGCCGCCGCAGCGGCGAACCCGGCTTGAGGAGATGCTGCTGGCCCACGACTTCGTCGAGGGTGCGCGGACGCATCCGCACGGCGAGCGGGGACCCCGCGGGGTCCTTCTCCTGACGGTCTTCGGCAGCGGCGGTGAACAGGTCGGGCTCCACGTCCACGAGCCTATGCCACCCCACTGACAACGCCCCGGCCGCCGTTGACGGCGGCCGGGGCGTGCGGTGGGTTCGTGCGGGCGGGCCCGGGGGCCGTCCGCCCCTTAGAGCAGCGTGCTCCAGTACGACCACCACTTGGTGAGGATCAGCATCGCGATCACGCCGTACCAGACCACGGGCACCACCCAGTGGAACTCCACCACCGCGGCGCGCAGCCCCGCGGGAGCCGGGATGATGCCGTGCTTGAGGTTGTGGGCAGTGGTGTACCAGAACATCAGGATGGTGACGCACCAGGTCAGCGTGCACCACAGGCACAGCGAGTTGATGCTGTACAGCGACTGGGACATCAGCCACATGCAGAAGACCGCGCCGAGGCCCGTGCCGATGTTCAGGCCGATCCAGTACCAGCGGCGGAAGCGGGCGCCGGCCAGCAGGGCCATGCCGATCGCGATGACCACGCCGAAGCCGACCAGCCCGGCCATCGGGTTCGGGAAACCGAAGACCTCGGCCTGCTTGCTCTGCATGATGTTGGTGCAGGAGATGATCGGATTGAGACTGCAGCCCGGCTTGAAGCTCGGGTCCTTCAGCAGCTCGAACTTGTCCAGGGTGATGATCCAGGCCGCGAGGATGCCCAGCGCGCTGGTGATCACCAGGAGCAGCGCGAGGCCACGGCCGGAACCGATGCTGCCCGCGCCGCCCGCGTGATCGTCGTCGGTGGACACGTCGTCAAGCGCTGTCGTCGTCATATCGCCGTTCCGTCGATCCCTGGGGAGATGGGGCTGGGCAAACGGGTCCGCAAGCGCGGCACCGCCGTTCATTCTGCCCCAACTCCACCATGACCCACTGTGCGATGAACATAAAGACGAAGCAGCCGCACACAGCCTTCTCTCAGGCTCCGCCCCGCTCCGGCCTGCCCGGCCGCCGGTCCGGGGGCGCGCCCCCGCCGGTGCGGCGGTCCCGGAATCCCTCCGCCGGGATGAACGCCCGGCCGGCATTGACACGGGACGCCCGGCATTGACGCAGGACGCCCGGCAGGGACACGGGACGCCGGCAGCACGAAGGGCCCGGGCGGCAGATCGCCGTCGGGCCCCTCGCCTCACCCGCCGCGCGGCGTCAGCCCAGCCTGCGCCGGACCTCTTCGGCCACGCCGTCCAGCGGCACCGCGGCCTGCTCGCCGCTCTCCAGGTCCTTGAGCTGGACGACGCCCTCGGCCAGGTCCCGCTCGCCCGCCACCAGCGCCAGCCGCGCGCCGGAGCGGTTGGCGGACTTCATGGCGTTCTTCAGGCCCTTGCCGCCGAACGCGAAGTCGGTGGCGACCCCGGACCGGCGCAGCTCGGTGACCACGCCGAACAGCACCCGGCGGGCCTCCTCGCCGAGCGGGACGGCGTACACGGCGGTGGCGGCGGGGATGTCGAGCGTGATCCCCTCCGCCTCCAGCGCCAGGACCGTACGGTCGACGCCCAGCGCCCAGCCGACGGACGGCAGCGCGGGGCCGCCGATCATCTCGGAGAGGCCGTCGTAGCGGCCGCCGCCGCCCACCGCGGACTGCGAGCCCAGGCCGTCGTGGACGAACTCGAAGGTGGTGCGGGTGTAGTAGTCCAGACCGCGGACCAGCTTCTCGGCGTCCTCGAAGGCCACGCCCGCCGCGGTCAGCAGCTCGCGCACCTGCTCGTGGTACGCCTTGCAGGCCTCGCAGAGGTAGTCGCGGAGCCTGGGCGCCCCGTCGAGCTGCTTCTGCACCGCCTCGCGCTTGTCGTCCAGGACCCGCAGCGGGTTGATGTCGACCCGGCGCCGGGTGTCCTCGTCCAGGTCCAGCCCGCGCAGGAAGTCCTGCAGCGCGGCGCGGTAGACGGGGCGGCACTCCTTGTCGCCCAGGGAGTTGAGCAGGATGCGGAAGTTCTGCAGTCCCAGCGCGCGGTAGGCCTGGTCCGCCAGGATGATCAACTCGGCGTCCAGGGCCGGGTCTTCGGCTCCGATGGCCTCGGCGCCGACCTGGGAGAAGTGGCGGTAGCGCCCCTTCTGCGGACGCTCGTAGCGGTAGTACGAGCCGGAGTACCAGAGCTTGACGGGGAGGTTGCCTGCCTTGTGGAGGTTGGCCTCCAGCGCGGCGCGCAGCACGGACGCGGTGCCCTCGGGGCGCAGCGCCAGCCGGTCGCCGCCCTTGGTCTCGAAGGCGTACATCTCCTTGGTCACGATGTCGGTGGACTCGCCGACCCCGCGCGCGAACAGCTCGACGTTCTCGAAGCCGGGCGTCTCGATGTAGCCGTACCCGGAGTTCTTCAGCGGCGCGGAGATCGCCTCGCGCACCGCGAGATAGGTGGCGGACTGCGGCGGGATCAGGTCGTAGGTGCCCTTGGGGGCCTTGAAGGTGCTCACGGAAGCTCTCGTCACATTCCTCGTCGTGGAGCGGCGGTGGAGCCGTCTCCGCGGCCGGCGGCCACTTCTCGCAGGAAGGGGTTGGTGGCGCGCTCATGGCCGATGGTGGTCTGGGGGCCGTGGCCGGACAGGACGACGGTCGAGTCCTCCAGCGGCAGGCACACACGCGCCAGCGACTGCAGGATCTCGGCGTGGTCGCCGCCCGGCAGGTCGGTGCGTCCGATGGAGCCGGCGAACAGCAGGTCACCCGAGAAGAAGACCGGCGGGCACCCCTGATTTGCTGGAGTGGCCGCCTGCTCGGGCATCCGGAAGGTCACCGACCCCTTGGTATGGCCCGGGGCGTGCGCGACGGAGAATTCCATCCCGGCGAGTTGCAGGGTGGCACCGTCGCCCAGCTCCTTGACGTCGTCCGGCTCGCCCACCGTGAGCTCGCCCATGAGCTGCTGACCGATGGAGCGGCCGAGGGCCTTCTCCGGGTCGCTCATCATGTAGCGGTCCTCGGGGTGGATCCAGGCCGGCACGTCGTGCGCGCCGCACACCGGGACGACCGAGGCGACGTGGTCGATATGACCATGCGTGAGAACGACCGCGACGGGCTTGAGCCGATGCTTTGCGACCGCGTCCTCGACTCCTGGGGCCGCCTGGTGGCCCGGGTCGATGATGACGCACTCCTCGCCTGCGGCGGGGGCGACCAAGTAGCAGTTGGTGCCCCAGGCCCCGGCGGGGAACCCGGCAATCAGCACGTTCGTCCTTACGGTCGGTGTGGAGGCCGGCCCGCAAGGCCGCTCCTCCCGGACATCTCGGCAGCTCCAGAGCCTACCGGCGGGACTCCCGGCAGGGCGAACCCGTATACCGTACGGCCACGGCGCACGAGCGCGATCGATGATCGGACAAGGAGACGACCGGTGGTCAGCAAAGATCAGCGGCGGCGGCAGCTCGCCCGCGAGAAGTACGAGCGTCAGCAGCAACGGCGGTCCGCGGCCCAGCGGAAGGCCAAACGCCGCAATGTGATCATCGCGTCCGTCGCGGCCGTCGCGCTGGCCGCCGGCGCCGCGGTCTACGCCTCCGCCGGCCTCGCGGGCGGCAGCGACCAGGAGGACCGGGCCGCGGCACCGACGCCCTCCAAGGCGCCGGACCCCTGCGAACGGCCCGCGAAGGGCAGCCCGTCGACGAAGACCTGGCCGAAAGAACCGGCGATGTCGCTCGACACCTCGGCCTCCTACTCCGCGAAGCTGGCGACGACCTGCGGCACGATCGACATCAAGCTGGACGCCGGCAAGGCGCCGCACACGGTCAACTCGTTCGCCTTCCTGGCCGGCCAGGGCTACTTCGACCACAGCAAGTGCCACCGCCTCGTCGCCGACCAGGGCCTCTACGTCCTGCAGTGCGGCGACCCGAAGGGCACCGGCCGGGGCACCCCCGGCTACACCGTCCCGGACGAGAATCTGAAGGACCCGCGGCTCAAGGGCGGCGTCTATCCGGCGGGCACGGTCGCGATGGCGAACCGCTACGACGGGGCGGACGAGAAGACCCGCAACTCCGGCGGCAGCCAGTTCTTCCTCGTCTACCAGGACAGCAAGCTGCCGCCGAACTACACACCGTTCGGCACCATCACGGGCGGTATGGACGCCCTGCGAAAGATCGCCAAGGCAGGTTCCACGACCGACCCGCAGACCCGCAACAGTGCACCCAACGCCACCGTCGTGATCGACAAGGCGTCCGTGAAGAAGTCCTGACCGGCCGGACGACCTGGGGCGGCGACACGGCGCCGCCCCGTGCGAACCGCGGAATTTCGTCGTGCTGGATGCGGACAGCGGACCGCAGGTCGCCTAGATTGGCGTTGGGTAGGGTGCCTGCTCCGACGGCTGCCACCCTCACCCGCAATTCAGCCCGTCGGACCGGCCAGGGCGCGGCTCTGCCGGACAGAAACTGTGGACGATGCCGGGGGGCCGCACGCCCCCGTCGGCATCATGTGGAGGAGGCGCTGTGAGCAGCGACCCATGGGGCCGCGTCGATGAGACGGGGACCGTGTACGTGCGTACCGCCGAGGGCGAACAGGTCGTCGGATCGTGGCAGGCAGGAACTCCCGAGGAGGCCCTCGCCTACTTCGAGCGCAAGTATGAGGGCCTGGTCGTCGAGATCGGCCTCCTCGAGCGCCGGGTCAAGACCACCGACCTGTCGGCGAAGGACGCGACGACCGCGATCGATCATCTGCGCACCCAGCTCGACGAACACCACGCGGTGGGCGATCTGGACGCGCTGCGCAAGCGGCTGGACAAGCTCGTCGAGACCGTCGAGTCCCGCCGCGAGGAACGCAAGGCGCAGAAGGCCAAGCAGAGCGACGAGGCCCGGCAGGCCAAGGAGAAGCTGGTCGCCGAGG
Organism: Streptomyces lydicus; assembly: GCF_004125265.1. GTDB lineage: Bacteria > Actinomycetota > Actinomycetes > Streptomycetales > Streptomycetaceae > Streptomyces > Streptomyces lydicus_C. The sequence goes on along the minus strand of NZ_RDTE01000003.1, from coordinate 7,448,104 downwards.
CCGAGGAGCTGGCGGCCAGTGAGCAGTGGCGGGCGGCCGGCGAGCGACTGCGCGCCCTGGTCGACACCTGGAAGGGCCTGCCGCGGCTCGACCGCAAGGCGGACGACGAACTGTGGCACCGCTTCTCGCATGCCCGCTCGGCGTTCTCCAAGCGCCGCAAGGCGCACTTCGCGTCGCTGGACGCGCAGCGCGAGGAGTCCCGTAAGGCGAAGGAGAAGCTGGTCGCCGAGGCCGAGTCGCTGTCGAACTCGACGGACTGGGGGGCCACCGCGGCCCGCTACCGCGAGCTGATGGCCGGCTGGAAGGCCGCGGGCCGCGCCCAGCGCGAGCACGAGGACGACCTGTGGAACCGCTTCCGCGGCGCCCAGGACATCTTCTTCCAGGCGCGCGGTGAGACCTTCGCCGAGCGCGACGCCGAGCAGCGGGAGAACCTGACCCGCAAGGAGGAGCTGGTCGCCGAGGCCGAGAAGCTGCTCCCCGTCTCGGACCTGAAGGCCGCGCGGTCGGCGTTCCGCTCGGTCAACGAGCGGTGGGAGGCCATCGGCCACGTCCCGCGGGACGCCCGCCCCAAGATCGAGGGCCGGATGCATGCCGTCGAGCGCGCTCTCCAGGAGGCCGAGGAGAGCGAGTGGCGGCGCACCAACCCCGAGGCGCGGGCCCGCGCCGCGGGGCTGACCGGCCAGCTCCAGGACGCGGTCGACAAGCTGGAGAAGCAGATCGACACGGCCAGGGCGGCGGGCAACAACGCCAAGGCCGACAAGCTCGGCCGGGAGCTGGAGGGCCGCAAGGCGCTGCTGGACCAGGCGCTCAAGGGCCTGGAGGAGTTCGGCGGCTGAGGCCCTCTGTGCGGCTAAGCCGCCGCCGCTCTCGCGGAGGTGGTACTCACCGTCGCGGTTCCTCAATTGATGGCTGAGGCGCCCGGTGCGAAGGGCCCCGGTACGGATTCCGTACCGGGGCCCTTCGTGTATGCGCCGCTACGGCCGCCGGGCCGACGTCACCCGGTACACGTCGTACACGCCCTCCACGCTCCGTACGGCCTTCAGGACGTGCCCCAGGTGCTTGGGGTCGCCCATCTCGAAGGTGAAGCGGGAGGTGGCCACGCGGTCTCGGGAGGTCTGGACGGCGGCCGAGAGGATGTTGACGTGCTGGTCGGACAGGATGCGGGTGACGTCCGACAGCAGGCGGGAGCGGTCCAGCGCCTCGACCTGGATGGCGACCAGGAAGACCGAGGACTGGGTGGGCGCCCACTCGACGTCCAGGATCCGCTCCGGCTGGCGGGACAGCGAGTCGACGTTGACGCAGTCGGCGCGGTGCACCGAGACGCCGTTGCCGCGGGTGACGAAGCCGATGATGGGGTCGCCCGGCACCGGCGTACAGCAGCGGGCCAGCTTGACCCACACATCGTCGACGCCCTTGACGACCACACCGGGGTCGGCGCTGGACCGGCGCTTGGAGCGCGGCCGGATCGGGGTCGACTCGGCGATGTCCTCGGTGGCCTCGTCCTGGCCGCCGAGCGCCTGCACCAGCTTCTGGACGACGCCCTGGGCGGCGACATGGCCCTCGCCGATGGCGGCGTAGAGCGAGGAGATGTCCGGGTAGCGCATCTCGTGCGCCAGGGTCACCAGGGAGTCGCCGGTCAGGATCCGCTGGATCGGCAGGTTCTGCTTGCGCATGGCGCGCGCGATGGCGTCCTTGCCCTGCTCGATGGCCTCGTCGCGGCGCTCCTTGGAGAACCAGCCGCGGATCTTGTTGCGGGCGCGCGGCGACTTGACGAAGCCGAGCCAATCGCGGGAGGGCCCGGCGCCCGTCGCCTTGGAGGTGAAGACCTCCACCAAGTCGCCGTTGTCCAGGGTGGATTCGAGCGGGACGAGGCGTCCGTTGACCCGTGCCCCTATCGTGCGGTGGCCGACCTCGGTGTGCACCGCGTACGCGAAGTCGACGGGGGTGGCACCGGCCGGCAGCGCTATCACGTCGCCCTTGGGCGTGAAGACGAAGACCTCGTTGCGGGACAGGTCGAAGCGCAGCGACTCCAGGAACTCGCCCGGATCCTCGGTCTCCTTCTGCCAGTCGAGCAACTGCCGCAGCCAGGCCATGTCGTTGACGGTGTCCTGGCCCTTGCCGGCGTTCTTCGGCACATCCGTACGGATCTTGGAGGCGCCGGCGACCGCCTCCTGCTTGTACTTCCAGTGCGCGGCGATGCCGTACTCGGCGCGGCGGTGCATGTCGAACGTCCGGATCTGGAGCTCGACGGGCTTGCCACTGGGGCCGATCACGGTGGTGTGCAGCGACTGGTACATGTTGAACTTCGGCATCGCGATGTAGTCCTTGAACCGGCCGGGGACCGGGTTCCATCGCGCGTGGATGGTGCCGAGGGCGGCGTAGCAGTCGCGGACGGTGTCGACGAGGACGCGGATGCCCACCAGGTCGTAGATCTCGGCGAAGTCGCGGCCGCGCACGATCATCTTCTGGTAGACGCTGTAGTAGTGCTTCGGGCGGCCGGTGACGGTGGCCTTGATGCGGGCGGCGCGCAGATCGGCCTGGACCTCGTCGGTCACTATGGCCAGGTACTCGTCGCGCTTGGGCGCCCGCTCGGCGACCAGCCGGACGATCTCGTCGTACATCTTGGGGTAGAGGATCGCGAAGGCGAGGTCCTCCAGCTCCCACTTGATGGTGTTCATGCCCAGGCGGTGGGCGAGCGGAGCGTAGATCTCCAGCGTCTCGCGGGCCTTCTTCTCCTGCTTCTCCCGCTTGAGGTAGCGCATGGTGCGCATGTTGTGCAGCCGGTCGGCGAGCTTGATGACCAGGACGCGCGGGTCCTTGGCCATCGCGACGACCATCTTGCGCACCGTCTCGGCCTGCGCGGCCTCGCCGAACTTGACCCGGTCGAGCTTGGTGACGCCGTCGACCAGCAGCGCGACCTGGTCGCCGAAGTCGCCCCGCAGGGTGTCCAGGCCGTATTCGGTGTCCTCGACGGTGTCGTGCAGCAGGCCGGCCATCAGCGTCGCCGGGTCCATGCCCAGCTCGGCGAGGATGGTCGTCACCGCGAGCGGGTGGGTGATGTACGGGTCGCCGCTCTTGCGCTTCTGGCCGCGGTGCCAGCGCTCGGCGACCTGGTAGGCCCGCTCGATCTGGCGCAGCGTCCCGGTCTCGATCTTGGGGTCGTTGCCGCGGACGGCCCGCAGCAGCGGCTCCAGGACCGGGTTGTACGGGCTGGAGCGCTGGACGCCGAGCCGGGCGAGACGGGCCCGTACCCGGTTGGGCGAGCCGGAGCGGCCGGCGGGGGCGGGGGCCGGCGGCTTGGGCGGGGCGGGGCGGTCGGCCTTGGCGGGCGGCTTGGCCGCGCGGGACGGCGCCGCCGGCTGGGGCGAGGAGGCCGCCGGGCCCGGCTTGGACGCCGGGCGGGGCCGCTCGGCGGGGGCCTGGGACGCGGTGGATCCGCCACCCGTCGGCCGGGGCGCGGTGGTGCCGTCGGACGCGCCCTGTCGCTCGGGCTGGGGCGCGTTCGAGGGCGCCTCGCTCGCCGGCTTCGGCTCGTCCGGTCGCGCGGCGTCGGATCCCGCCGGACGCAGTCCGGGGGAGAGCGGCTGGGCCTCGTCTGGCAAGAGCACTCCTCAGGCGGCTGGGACCCCAGGACCTCGAACGGGCCGGGATGCCATGGTATCGACCTCGGGGCCGCTGCTCCCCCGCGGCCGCCGTTCCGTACATGACACAGCAGCAGGGGCACCCGGATTCTTCCGGATGCCCCTGTTTGCGCGATGGTGCGGTGCGAGCGCGGCTCAGACCGTGATCAGGGCCTCCAGCGCAGCGCCCTTCAGGCCCGGCTCCAGCCGCTCCCGCCCGGCCAGGAAGCCCAGCTCCAGCAGGACCGCCACGCCCGCGACCTCGGCGCCCGCGCGGCGGATGAGCTGCAGCGAGGCATCGGCGGTGCCGCCGGTGGCCAGGACATCGTCGATCACCAGCACCCGGTCGCCCGGGGCCAGCGCATCGGCGTGCATCTCGATCTCGGCCGTGCCGTACTCCAGCTCGTAGGCCTGCCCCAGCGTCGTGCCGGGCAGCTTGCCCGCCTTGCGTACGGGGACGAATCCGACACCGGCCCGGACCGCGACCGGAGCGGCGAGTATGAACCCGCGCGCCTCCAGGCCCACGATCTTGTCCACCCGGTGGCGTCCGCACAGCTCGGCGAACGCCTCGGTGAGCGCGCCGAAGGCGGCCGGGTCGGCCAGCAGCGGGGTGATGTCCTTGAACATCACGCCCGGCTGGGGGTAGTCCGGAACGTCCGCGATCCGGCTGAGCAGCAGCTCACGCAGCTCTGCGGGGGCGCTCACCGGCGCTTGCCCGACGGGCGGCCGCGTCCGCGGTTGCGGGAGGCGGGCTGCCGGCGGGGGCCGACGACCGCGGCGCCGTCGCCGTCCTCGGCGTCCGCCGCGTCGGCGGTCTCCTCCTGGGCGTCCTCCTGGCCCGCGGCCTTGGCCTCGGCCGCGGCACGCTTCGCCTTGACCCGCTTGGCCAGTGCCTTCATCTGCGGCTCACGGCTCTTCAGGTCGGCGACCAGCGGGGTCGCGATGAAGATCGAGGAGTACGCACCGGCGGCGAGACCGACGAACAGGGCCAGCGAGATGTCGTTGAGCATGCCCGCGCCCAGGAAGCCGCCGCCGACGAACAGCAGACCGGCGACCGGGAGCAGCGCCACGACGGTGGTGTTGATGGAGCGCACCAGGGTGCCGTTGATGCTGCGGTTGGCGATCTCGCTGTAGGTGAAGCGGGTCTGCTTGGTGATGTCCTTCGAGGCCTCCTTGAGGCTGTCGAAGACGACGACGGTGTCGTAGAGGGAGTAACCGAGGATCGTCAGCAGACCGATGACGGTGCCCGGGGTGACCTCGAAGCCGACCAGGGCGTAGATGCCGACCGTGATCGTCAGGTCGTGGATCAGCGCGACCAGGGCGGCCACCGCCATCCGCCACTCGAAGGCGATGGCCAGATAGAGCACCACGAGGACCATGAAGATCCCCAGGCCCAGCCATGCCTTGTTGGCGATCTGCTCACCCCAGCTCGGGCCGACCAGCTGGGTGTTGACGTCCTTGACCGGGACGTTCAGGTCCTTGGCCAGCTCTTCCTGGACCGGCACCGACTGCTTGGTGTCCAGACCGCTGATCTGGATGCGCAGCGCGCCGCCACCGAGCTTCTGCACCAGGGCCTGATGGCCGCCGGCCGCCGACTCGGCCTTGTGCTGGGCCTCCGAGGCGGAGACGGAGGTCTTCGGGGTGGTGAAGACCGCACCGCCGGAGAACTCGATGCCCATGTTCAGGCCGCGCACCCCGAGGCCGACGATGGCCACGATGGTGATCAGGATCGAGAGGCCGTACCAGATCTTCCGCTTGCCGATGAAGTCGTAGCCGACCTCGCCGCGGTAAAGCCGGGCGCCGATGTTGCCGAGCTTGGACATCTCACGCCTCCTTCGTGGTGGGGGCGGCGCCGCGACGACGGCGCAGCGGCGGCTTGGCGCCCAGGCGCTTGGGGTCGAGGCCGGACCAGGAGTGGCCGTCGGCGAAGAACTTCCGCCGGGCCAGCAGCGTCATCAGGGGCTTGGTGAAGAGGAAGACCACGACGACGTCGAGGACGGTGGTCAGGCCGAGCGTGAAGGCAAAGCCCTGGACCTTGCCGACGGTGACGATGAACAGCACCGCGGCGGCCAGGAACGACACGAAGTCGGAGACCAGGATCGTGCGGCGGGCCCGGGGCCAGCCGCGCTCGACGGCCGGACGCAGGGTGCGTCCCTCACGGATCTCGTCCCTGATGCGTTCGAAGTACACGATGAACGAGTCGGCGGTGATACCGATGGCGACGATGGCGCCACAGACCGCCGGGAGGTTCAGCGCGAATCCGATGGCCGGGCCGAGCAAGGTCATGATCGCGTACGTCAGGACCGCCGAGACGCCCAGGCTCGCCAGCGCGACCAGCGCCAGCCCCCGGTAGTAGGCGACGAGGTAGATGACGACCAGTGCGAGGCCGATGGCGCCGGCGATCAGACCGGCGTGCAGCTGCTCGCCGCCGAGCGCCGCGGTGACCGTGGTCTCGTCATCGATCTTGAAGGAGAGCGGCAGCGCACCGTAGGAGAGCATGTTGCCCAGGTCCTCGGCGGACTGCTGGGTGAAGCCGCCGGAGATGGTGGCTCCACCGCCCATGATGGCCTTGTCGACCGAGGGAGAGGACACGACCGCACCGTCGAGGACGATCCCGAACTGGTTCTGCGGCGGCGCCTTGGTGGCGAGCTTGCCGGTGACGTCCCCGAACTTCTTGCCGCCCTCGGAGGTGAAGTCCATCTGGACGATCCAGCCCTGGCCCTGCTGGCTGTCGAAGACGGCCTTGGCACTGCTGACGTCCGTGCCCTCGACGGCGACGGGGCCGAGCACGTACTTCTGGGCGCCGTCCCGCTTGCACGCCACGATCGGGTCGGACGGCTTGGTGGCCGCGGCCTTCTCGCCCGCGGCGGCGCGGCCCTCCTTGGTGGTGCAGTCCAGCGCGTCGAGCTGCTTCTGGAGGGCCGGCGGGATGGCCGCTCCGCCCGGAGGCGTCGGCTGCGCCGGGGGCGCGGAGGGCTTGCCGGAGGGGGTGGGCTTGGCGGACGGCGCCTTCTTCAGCGACGAGGTCACCGCGCGGCCCTGCGTCGTCGGCTTCGCGTCCGGCGACTGCGGGGAGGAGGCCTTCTGGCCGCTGCCCGACTGCTTCCCGGCCGGGTCACCGGCGGCCTTGTCGCCCTTGCCCTTGCCGTTCGCACCGCTCTGGGAGGGGCCCGGCTTGGGCTGCTCGGGGGTCTTGGCGCCCGCGGTGGTGGTCAGCACCGGCCGGAAGCCGAGCTGGGCGGTGGTGCCGACCTGCTGGCGCGCCTGCTTCGCGTCCGTCCCCTTGGGGATGTTCACGATGATGTGGTTGCTGCCCTGCGTCTGGACCTCGGACTCGGTCACGCCGAGACCGTTGACCCGTCGCTCCATGATGCCGGCGGCGGTGTTCATATTGGTCTCGTTGATCGCGTTGGGCTTGCCCGGCTGGTTCTGGGCCGCCAGCGTGAAGCTGGTACCGCCCGCCAGGTCGATGCCCAGCCGCGGCGTCAGCGTGCCGGAGTAGAACATGCCTCCGATCAGCCCTGCCATGGCGATCAGGACCAGGATCAGGGTGCGGCCCGGATGCCCCTGGCTCGCGGGCGTCCTGCGGCCCTTGTTCGGTGCTGCCACCTTCTCGTATCTCCCTGTCCAACCCCTCGGCCCGGGTTGCCGGCCGAGGAGCCACGAAGTCTTGTGGGGACGTGCCCCCGCCGGAGCCTAGACCGTCCCGGAACCGCGGCGCACGACACACGACGCGTGCTCCGCGGTTCCGTGGGGCGGACTACTTCGCTTCGTCGTCGCCGGACTTCTTGTCGTCCTTGGCGGTGTCCGCGTCGGCCTTGACGGTGTCCTTGGCGTCGTCGGCGGCCTTGGTCTCCCCCGCCTCGGCGGCAGGCTTGTCCGCGGCGGCCTCCTCGGCCGGGGTCTCGGCCTTGCCCAGGTCGATCTTGTCGCCCTTGTCACCCTTTTCGGTGGCCTCGGCGGCGGCGGTGCCGGTCAGCGAGGAGGCGTCGTCCGGGACGACCGGCTCGTCACCGTGGATCGGGTCGGCACCATCCAGGATGCGGTTGTACTCCTCGTCCGCGAGCACCGCGCCGATGGCGTTCTTGGCGTAGATCGCGTGCACACCGGGGGCGACCTCCAGGAGGACGGTGTCCTCGTGGATTTCCTTGACGGTGGCGTACATGCCGCCGATCGTCCGGACGCCGGTGCCGGCCTGCATTTCGTTGCGCATCTGCGCGGCCGCCTGCTGCTTCTTCTTGGCGGACCGGGTCATCAGGAACATGGCCCCGATGAGGACAATGAAGGGGAGGAGAGTCACGGGATTCACGGGACGGAAATTCCTTCGCACGACCGCTGCTGCGCGATCTCATATACGGGGGTGGGAATGCCGCCCATACGAACGGCATCGGCGGAGTCTAGGCGAGTCCCCACCAGTGGAACAACGCCCAGCATCCCACCGCAGTTCCTGGCCGGGCGAGTCCCCGCGCCGTCACGCCCCGAACAAGCCCTGCTGTCCGCTCCCGCCGGGTTGCTGCTGCGGCGGAACGAGGCCCAGGTGGGTCCAGGCGGCCGGCGTCGCGATCCGGCCCCGAGGGGTCCTGGCCAGCAGTCCTTCCCGTACGAGGAACGGCTCGGCGACCTCCTCGACGGTCTCCCGCTCCTCCCCCACCGCGACCGCGAGGGTGGACAGGCCCACCGGGCCGCCGCCGAACAGCTTGAGCAGGGCCGTGAGCACCGCGCGGTCGAGGCGGTCCAGGCCGCGGGCGTCGACCTCGTAGACCCCGAGGGCCTGGGAGGCGATCTCGCGGGTGATCAGGCCGTCGGCCTTCACCTGGGCATAGTCGCGGACGCGGCGCAGCAGGCGGTTGGCGATACGGGGCGTGCCGCGGGAGCGGCCGGCGATCTCGGCGGCGCCCTCGGGTTCTATGTCGAGGTCCAGCAGCCCGGCCGAGCGGTGGATGACCCGCTCCAGCTCGGCGGGGGCGTAGAACTCCATATGGGCGGTGAAGCCGAAGCGGTCGCGGAGCGGAGGTGGCAGCAGACCGGCCCTGGTCGTGGCCCCGACCAGGGTGAACGGGGGGAGTTCAAGCGGGATGGCGGTGGCTCCCGGCCCCTTGCCGACGATCACGTCGACGCGGAAGTCCTCCATCGCCATGTAGAGCATTTCCTCGGCGGGCCGGGACATCCGGTGGATCTCGTCGAGAAAGAGCACCTCGCCCTCCTGGAGGGAGGAGAGGATCGCGGCGAGGTCGCCGGCGTGCTGGATGGCGGGGCCGGAGGTGATCCGGATCGGGGCGCCCATCTCGGCGGCGATGATCATCGAGAGGGTCGTCTTGCCGAGGCCCGGCGCCCCGGACAGCAGGACGTGATCGGCGGTGGCACCACGGGCCCGGGCGGCGCGCAGCACCAGGTCGAGCTGTTCGCGCACCCGCTCCTGGCCGACGAACTCGCCGAGGTCCTTGGGCCGCAGCGCGGCCTCGACGGCGGTGTCCTCGCCGTCCGCGTCGGCTCCGACCAGCCGGTCGGACGCCTCCGGGCCGGCGTCCTCGGCGGTGTGCGGTGCGGTGTCGTCCCAGTTCACTGCGGATTGCCTCGTGGGGTGGTCGGGGCGGCCGGGCCGCCTGTGTGGTCGTACGGTCGGGGGCGCGCGGCCCGGCCGGCGGCGGTCATCGCGCCCGGTTCAGAGTCTGCAGGGCCGCCTTGAGCAGCTGCGGCACCTGGGGGCTGCCGCCCTCGGCGACGGCCGCCTCGGCCTGCGGGGCGACCGCGGCGACCGCCTCGTCCGCCTCGCGGGTGGCGTAGCCGAGGCCGATCAGGGCGGCGTGCAACTGGTCGCGCCAGCCGGCCGTGACCGCGCTGCCGACGCCCGCGCGGCCGCTGCCCACCGGCTCGCCGAGCCGGTCCTTGAGCTCCAGGAGCAGCTTCTGGGCGCCTTTCTTGCCGATGCCGGGGACGGCGGTGAGGGTCTTCTCGTCGCCGGTGGAGACGGCGAGGCGCAGGGTGTCAGGGGAGTGCACGGCCAGCATCGCCTGGGCGAGCCGGGGGCCGACACCGCTGGCGGTCTGCAGCAGCTCGAAGGTCTGCCGCTCGTCGTCGTCGGCGAAGCCGTAGAGGGTGAGCGAATCCTCACGGACGACGAGGGAGGTGGCGAGCTTGGCCGGCTGCCCGACACGCAGGGCGGACAGGGTGTCCGGCGTGCACTGGACGGCCATGCCGATGCCGCCGACCTCGACGACGGCGGAGTCCGGTGCGAGTGCCGCGACCGGGCCGGAGACGAAGGCGATCATCGGGTGCCCTTCTGGGGAGCCGTCCGGCGGGTGCCGGCGGACGGGACGGTGGCGGAGGCGGCGCGGCGGGCCGCGGCATGCGCCTGCTGGAGGCGGTTGACCGCGGGGGCGCGCCAGATGTGGCAGATGGCGAGGGCCAGGGCGTCGGCGGCGTCGGCGGGCTTGGGTGGCGCGTCCAGCCGCAGCAGACGCGTGACCATCGCTCCGACCTGGGCCTTGTCGGCGCGGCCCGATCCGGTGACGGCGGCCTTGACCTCGCTGGGGGTGTGCAGCGCGACCGGCAGCCCACGCCGCGCCGCGCACAGCATGGCGACCGCGCTGGCCTGGGCGGTGCCCATGACCGTACGGACGTTGTGCTGGCTGAAGACCCGCTCCACGGCGACGTACTCCGGGCGGTACTCGTCCAGCCAGGCGTCTATACCGCGCTCGATCTCGACGAGACGCTGCGCGATCTCGGCATCCGCGGGGGTGCGGACGACGCCGACGCCGACCATGGTCAGCGGGCGCCCCGCGACCCCGTCGACCACGCCGACCCCGCAGCGTGTCAGCCCCGGGTCCACCCCCAGCACCTTCATCGCTCCCCGCCCCTCGCACTCGTCACCCGGCTGTTCCCGACCGGAGGCGGACGCCCCCGAAGAGAGCGAATGCCCCCTGATCAGCACAGTAATGGCTGCCACTGACAAACGGACGGGCCGACGGGGTGTGTCCCCGTCGGCCCGTCAGTCGACCGAGCGTGCCACGCCTGTCAGGCGTCGACCTTGGCCATCACATCGTCCGAGACATCGAAGTTGGCGAAGACGTTCTGCACGTCGTCGCTGTCCTCCAGCGCGTCGATCAGCTTGAAGATCTTGCGCGCGCCCTCTTCCTCCAGCTCGACCTGCATGGTCGGGACGAAGTTGGCGTCGGCCGAGTCGTAGTCGATGCCGGACTCCTGGAGGGCACTGCGGACCGCGACCAGGTCGGTGGCCTCGCTGAGCACCTCGAAGGACTCGCCGAGGTCGTTGACCTCCTCGGCGCCGGCGTCCAGCACCGCGCCCAGGACGTCGTCCTCGGTCAGTTCACCCTTGGGGACGATCACCACGCCCTTGCGGTTGAACAGGTACGACACCGAACCCGGGTCGGCCATCGAACCGCCGTTGCGGGTCATGGCGACACGGACGTCCGAGGCGGCACGGTTGCGGTTGTCGGTCAGGCACTCGATGAGCACCGCGACACCGTTGGGGCCGTAGCCCTCGTACATGATGGTCTCGTAGTCGGCGCCGCCGGCTTCGAGACCCGCACCACGCTTGACCGCGGAGTCGATGTTCTTGTTGGGCACCGAGCTCTTCTTGGCCTTCTGGATGGCGTCGAAGAGGGTCGGGTTGCCGTCCGGGTCGGCACCGCCGGTACGGGCCGCGACCTCGATGTTCTTGATCAGCTTCGCGAAGAGCTTGCCGCGCTTGGCATCGATCACGGCCTTCTTGTGCTTCGTCGTAGCCCATTTAGAGTGGCCGGACATCCGCCTGTCTCCTTCGCGTAACCAACATCTGAATGAACGCCTCAGATCCTACCGGGGACGGATCACACGGTGTCACTCCCGCCCGTCACCCGGCCACCACTCCGGACGGCCCGCTAGCGGGTGCCTCCCCGGGCGCGCCGCACCATGTCCACGAACAGGGCGTGGACCCGGTGGTCGCCGGTGAGCTCCGGGTGGAAGGACGTGGCGAGGACGTTACCCTGCCGCACGGCAACGGTGTGCCCGTCGTACGTCGCCAGCACCTCGGCCGCGGCGCCGACCGACTCGACCCAGGGCGCCCGGATGAAGACGCCCTCGACCGGCCCGCCGGGGATCCCCTCGACGTCGATGGCCGCCTCGAAGGACTCGTTCTGCCGCCCGAAGGCGTTACGGCGCACGATCATGTCGATGCCGCCGAACGTCTCCTGGTCCTCACGGGCGTCCAGCAGCTTGTCCGCGACCATGATCATTCCGGCGCAGGTGCCGTAGACCGGCTTGCCCGCGCGGACGAAGGCGCGCAGCGGCTCCAGCACGCCGAAGACGACGGCCAGTTTGGACATGGTCGTGGACTCGCCGCCCGGGATGACCAGGCCGTCGATCGCGTCGAGTTCCTCGGCGCGGCGCACCGGCCGGCCCTGGGCACCGGTGTCCGCGAGCGCCTTGAGGTGCTCGCGGACATCGCCCTGGAGGGCCAGCACACCGATGGTGGGGGTACTCATCTGCCGTCCTACCAGCCGCGGTTGGCGTAGCGCTCGGCCTCGGGGAGGGTGTCGCAGTTGATGCCGACCATGGCCTCGCCCAGGTTGCGGGAGGCGTCCGCGATGACGGCGGGGTCGTCGTAGAAGGTGGTGGCCTTCACGATCGCGGCGGCGCGCTTGGCGGGGTCGCCGGACTTGAAGATGCCGGAGCCGACGAAGACGCCCTCGGCGCCGAGCTGGCGCATCAGCGCGGCGTCGGCCGGGGTGGCGACACCGCCGGCGGAGAACAGCACGACCGGCAGCTTGCCCAGCTCGGCGACCTCCTTGACCAGCTCGTACGGGGCGCGCAGCTCCTTGGCGGCGGCGAACAGCTCGTTGTGGTCACAGCCGCGCAGCTTGGCGATCTCGCCCTTGATCTGGCGCAGGTGGCGGACCGCCTCGACGACGTTGCCGGTACCGGCCTCGCCCTTGGAGCGGATCATGGCGGCGCCCTCGGCGATCCGGCGCAGCGCCTCGCCCAGGTTGGTGGCACCACAGACGAAGGGGGTGGTGAAGGCCCACTTGTCGGAGTGGTTGACCTCGTCGGCCGGGGTCAGGACCTCGGACTCGTCGATGTAGTCGACACCGAGCGACTGCAGGACCTGGGCCTCGACGAAGTGGCCGATCCGGGACTTGGCCATGACCGGGATGGAGACGGCGTTGATGATGCCGTCGATCATGTCGGGGTCCGACATCCGGGCCACGCCGCCGTCCTTGCGGATGTCGGCGGGGACCCTCTCCAGGGCCATGACGGCGACGGCGCCCGCGTCCTCGGCGATCTTCGCCTCTTCCGGCGTGACGACGTCCATGATCACGCCGCCCTTGAGCTGCTCGGCCATCCCGCGCTTGACGCGCGCGGTTCCGGTCTCGGGGTTCTGGGGCGTGGTGGGCGTGCTGGACACGGTTCGACCTCACTCAATCCGGGTGGCTGTACTGCTCCGCCCACACAACCGTTGGTGAGCGGCCCGGGAAAAGGGCCAATTAGAGGTCAGTGGCTCTTCACTACTGGGAGTCGCAGATTCCGGCACTCCCCGCCGGGATCCCGCTCGCCGCTCAGTTCCCGGAAGAGCGGTCGTCCAGCACGACCGGCGGCTCGTCGTCCATCTCGAAGGCCAGCGGGAACGGCGCATGGCCGGCCAGCCGCAGATAGCGCACCACCCGGTGGCGGCGGACGGCGCGCGCGGCCCGTACGGCATCGTTGTGGAACCGGCGGGCCATCGGGACCCGGCGCACGGCGGCGGTGAGTTCGGTGACCGTGCGCTCACCCCCCGGGGCCTCCCGTACGGCCTCCAGCTGGGCCTCCTCGGCGAAAATGGCCCGCAGCGCCTGGCTCAGCTCACTCTCCGCGACCTCACGGTGGTCCTCTGCCGCCTGCCGGGCCTCGTGCGCGGCCTGGTAGAGCACGATCGAGGCAGCGGGATCGAGGATCCCCGAGGTCCCCACCTCCTGCGCGACGGACGCCCGCCGCAACAGCTGGGCGTCGAGCGCCGCCCTGGCCGCGTCGATACGCGCGTGCAGGCGGTCGAGGCGGCCCGCCGTCCAGCTCAGATAGATACCGATGAGGACGATCGCGGCGGCGATCCAGATGAACGTGGTCACGCGTGGTCACGATACGCGTTCGTCTTTGCCCCACGTTTTTGGCTTTCCCGCCGTGGGGGGGTTGCTCGCCGTTTATCGCCCCGCTGCGCGGGTGCGCTCGCCGTTGCGCCTGCGCCTGCGCCTGGCGGCGGGCGGTGCCGCTGCGCGGGGCGATGTCCGCTGCGCGGGGCTGTCGGGTGCCGGTGACGGACCTCCGCGGGTGGGTGTCCGGACTGCTTCGCTTTACGCTCCGCTGCGCTCCGCCTTTGCTCCTTTGTTTGGGCCTTCGGAAGCAAAGCCCGGACACCCACCCGCTCCGGCCCGTCCCCTCCCGGGGGGGTGGGGAAAAGGCCGGTGGGGGGTGAAACCTGAGTGGTCCGGTGCGCCTCGTGAGCGATGCAAAAACCGCCCACGGGCGGCCGGGAACGGCCAGAGGCCCGCACGACTATGACCGTGGCCCGCCCCCACTTACGTTCACTTACTCACCCACGGGAGGGGACGGGCCGGAGGGGCCGGTGTGTGGGACGTAAAGCGAAGCAGTCCCACACACCGGCCCCGGAGGCCCGTCACCGCACCCAACAGCCCCGCGCAGCGGACCCCGCCCGCCGCCAGGCACAACGGCGGGAAAGCCAAAAACAGGGCACAGGCAAAGCGCAACGGACCCGCCCGCCGCAGGCGCAACGGCGAGCGCACCGCGCAGCGGGCGACAAACGGCGAGAACCCACCACGGTGGGAAAGCCAAAAACGTGGGGGCGGTCAATCCTTGGCCAGCCACCGCCGCGACCTCAGGCCCACCCTCTCGTCCGTGGCCACGGACATCGCCCCGGTGGTAACCGTCTCGTAGACGGCGAGAATGTCGGCACCAACGGTGCCCCAGTCGAACCGCCGCACATGACGAGCGCCACGCTCACGCAGCTCCGCAAGGCGCGCCGGGTCACCAAGCAGTCGTACCGCCGCAGCGGCAAGCGCATCGGCGTCCTCGTTGGTGAAGAGTTCGCCCGCCTCGCCCTGGTCCAGGACCTGGGCGAAGGCGTCGAGGTCGCTGGCCAGTACGGGCGCCCCGGCCGACATCGCCTCGACGAGGATGATGCCGAAGGACTCGCCGCCCGTGTTGGGCGCGACATAGAGATCGACGCTGCGCAGCAGCCGGGCCTTGTCCTCGTCGCTGACCATGCCGAGGAATTCGACCCGGGAGCGCATCTCGGCGGGCAGCGCGGCGACCGCTTCCTCCTCGTCGCCGCGTCCGGCGACCAGCAGCCGGGCGTCCGGTACCTCGGCCAGGATCGCGGGCAGGGCCTTCATCAGGACCGGCAGGCCCTTGCGCGGTTCGTCGATCCGGCCGATGAAGCCGATCGTGCGGCCCTGCCATTCGGCCTTGGCCTCGGCCGAGCCGAAGAAGCCGACGTCCACGCCGTTGGGGATGACCACCGCATCGCCGCCGAGGTGTTCCACGAGAGTGCGGCGGGCGTATTCGCTCACCGCGATGCGTGCGCTGATCTTCTCCAGCGCGGGCTGCAGGATCGGATATGCGGCGATCATCGCCCGCGAGCGCGGGTTGGAGGTGTGGAAGGTCGCCACGATCGGGCCCTGTGCCGCCCAGCAGGCGAGCAGGCCGAGCGAGGGCGAGGCCGGTTCGTGGATGTGGATGACGTCGAAGGCGCCGTGCTGCAGCCAGCGGCGCACCCGGGCCGCGGAGAGGAAGCCGAAGTTGAGCCGGGCGACCGAGCCGTTGTACGGGACGGGGACGGCACGGCCGGCGGAGACGACGTACGGCGGCAGGGGGGTCTCGTCGTCGGCGGGGGCGAGCACGGAGACCTCGTGGCCGAGGCGGATCAGGTGGTCGGCCAGGTCGCGGATGTGGAACTGCACGCCGCCGGGAACGTCCCAGGCGTACGGGCAGACGATGCCGATCTTCACGCGGTCTCCGTTCCGGGCGCCGCGGTGCCGCCCGGGGCGCCGGACTGCTCGCGCGGCTCCAGGTCGGCGAGCCAGAGCCGCTGCAGCATGTGCCAGTCCTCGGGGTGGTCGGTGATACCGGAGGCGAAGGCGTCGGCGAGCGCCTGGGTCATCTGGGCGGCCTTCTCGGCGCGGGTGCCGGTCCGGGGGGCCTCGATCTCGGGGTGGACCCGGCCGCGCATGACGGCCGTGTCGTCGTACCAGAGCGTGACGGGCAGCAGCATGGCGCCGGTCTGGAGGGCGAGTACCGCGGGACCGGCGGGCATCTTCGCCGCCTCTCCGAAGAACTTGACCTCTATCCCCGAGGCGGACAGATCACGGTCGGCGACCAGACAGACCAGGCCGCCGGCCCGCAGCCGCCGGGCGAGGGTGCCGAAGGCGGAGCCGCCGGTGTGCGGCAGCACCTCCATACCCAGGCCTTCACGGTACGCGACGAAACGGTCGTAGAGGGATTCCGGCTTGAGGCGCTGGGCGACGGTGGTGAAGGGGACACCGAGCTTGGTGGTGAGCCAGGCACCGGCGAGGTCGTAGTTGCCCATGTGCGGCAGGGCGAGGATGACCCCGCGGTCGCTCGCGAGCCCGTCCACCAGGTGGTGCACGTCCTCGGGCGTGAAGCCGCCCCTTATCCGGTCCTTGCTCCAGGCCGGCAGCCGGAAGGACTCCATCCAGTAGCGCATGTACGAGCGCATCCCGGCCCGGGAGAGCTCGGCGAGCCGCTGCGGGGTGGCGTCCGGGACGACCCGGGCGAGGTTCGCCTCCAGCCGCAGGACGCCCTTGCCGCGGCGCTTCCAGACGGTGTCGGCGATCCGGCGGCCGAGTCCGGTGGCCGCGCCCTCGGGCAGCTTCTTGACGGTGCTCCAGCCCAGTGCGTAGAGCGCGTCCGCCAGTTTTTCGGTGTCCAGCCGCGGCCGGCGAATGCGGTGTGGACTCATACGCCCGTTCCCCCTTGTGCCATGGCGTCGGCCTCGGCCGACTCCCGTCGTACCGTCACCACGCGCTGGCCGAGGGTGACGGCGCTGCCGATGCCGACGATCCACAGGGCGATCGGCAGCAGCACCTCGACACCCGGCACCCCGAAGGCGTGCAGACCCGACAGCCCGCAGGCGACCAGCGTGATGACCAGGCGCTCGGCGCGCTCCACCAGTCCGTTGACGTTCACCGGCAGCCCGATGGCCTCCCCGCGCGCCTTGGTGTACGAGACCACCTGGCCGCTGGCCAGGCAGAAGATCGCCATCGCGCAGAGGATCAGGCTGTCGCCGCGCCCCGCGTACCAGAGGGCGAGCCCGCCGAAGATCGCCGAATCGGCGACCCGGTCGAGGGTGGAGTCGAGGAAGGCCCCCCACCGGCTGGAGCGCCCCAGCTGTCGTGCCATGTTGCCGTCGACCAGGTCGGAGAAGACGAACAGGGTGATGACGACCGTGCCCCAGAAGAACTCTCCCAGGGGGTAGAAGACCAGGGCGCCGGCCACCACGCCCCCGGTGCCGACGAGAGTGACCGCGTCCGGGCTGACGCCGATACGGATGAGCAGGGCGGCGAACGGCGTGAGAACACGCGTGAAGAACGCACGCGCGTACTTGTTCAGCATGGCCTTCCCGGAGGTCGATATGGGCCGCGCGGTCAAGGGGCCACCGGCTGGCCCATCGTAGCCAGGAGGTCTTGGGCCACCACGAACGCATCGCGGCGCGGAGCGCATCCCACGGCTCGGGGACGCCGCCGCGCGCCCGTGGACGCGCCCGCGGGCCCCGCCGGGCGCCGTTACAGGACCCTTGGGAGCACCGGCGCCGCGTGCCCGCTATGGACGTGACATGGCCTCGGTGGAAAGCTCGAATCACCGCAAAGTGTCGACCTGGAGGCGAGACACATGAGCGAGAAATCGAGTACACACCCGGGAGCCGCCGGCAGGGCATCAACGGCCGACCAGCCCACGGCCCTGCGGAATGTGGTGTTGGTCGGCCACTCCGGATCGGGAAAGACCACCCTGGTCGAAGCCCTCGCGCTGGCATCCGGCGCGGTCAACCGGGCGGGCCGGGTCGAGGACGGCGGGTGCCTGTCCGACTACGACGAGATCGAGCACCGCCAGCAACGCTCCGTACAGCTCTCCCTGGTCCCGGTGGACTGGGGCGGAGTCAAGATCAATATCTTGGACACCCCCGGATACGCCGATTTCGTCGGGGAACTCAGGGCCGGTCTGCGCGCGGCGGACGCGGCCCTTTTCGTTGTCTCGGCGGCGGACGGTGTGGCCGGTGCGACCCGGATGGTGTGGGACGAGTGCGCGGCCGTGGGCATGCCGCGGGCGCTGGTCGTCACGCACCTCGAGGCGTCCCGCTCCGACTTCGACGAGATGACCGAGCTCTGCCGGGCCTCGTTCGGCGGCGAGGACCCGGACGCGGTCGTGCCCCTGTACCTCCCGCTGTACGGGACACCGGGCGCCGACGGCCACTCCCCCGTACACGGCCTGATCGGCCTGCTCACCCAGCGGGTCTTCGACTACTCCTCCGGCGAGCGCACCGAGCGCGCGCCCACCGAGGACGAGTTGCCGCGGATCGAGGCGGCCCGCAACCGCCTCATCGAGGCCGTCATCGCCGAGAGCGAGGACGAGTCCTTGATGGACCGCTACCTCGGCGGCGAGGAGATCGACGTCAAGACCCTGATCGGGGACCTGGAGACAGCCGTTGCCCGCGGCACCTTCCATCCCGTGCTGGCCGCGGCCCCGGCCGCCGAGGGCGCCAGGCAGGGGCTGGGCACCGTGGAGCTGCTGGAGCTGATCAGCGGCGGCTTCCCGACCCCCGCGGAGCGCGAGGCACCGGCCGTGACCAGCCCGGACGGCGCCGCGCGCCCGGCACTGAGCTGTGACCCCGACGGCCCGCTCGCGGCGGAGGTGGTCAAGACCTCCTCCGACCCGTACGTCGGCCGGGTCTCCCTCGTCCGTGTCTTCTCCGGCACCCTGCGCCCGGACGAGATGGTGCATGTCTCGGGCCACGGGCTGGAGGACCGGGGGCACGAGGACCATGACGTCGACGAGCGGGTCGGGGCGCTGTCCACCCCGTTCGGCAAGCAGCAGCGCCCGCTGTCCAAGGCCATCGCCGGCGATCTTGCGTGTGTGGCGAAGCTGACCCGCGCCGAGACCGGCGACACCCTGTCCGGCAAGGACGACCCGCTGCTGATGGAGCCCTGGACGATGCCCGACCCGCTGCTGCCGGTCGCCATCCAGGCGCACAGCAAGGCCGACGAGGACAAGCTGTCGCAGGGCCTGGCCCGCCTGGTCGCGGAGGACCCGACGATGCGCCTGGAGCACAATCAGGACACCCATCAGGTGGTCCTGTGGTGCCTGGGCGAGGCCCATGTCGATGTCGCGCTGGAGCGGCTGCGGGCCCGCTACGGCGTCCAGGTGGACACGGTCGCGCACAAGGTGCCGCTGCGGGAGACCTTCGGCGCCCCCGCCGCGGGCCGTGGACGCCATGTGAAGCAGTCCGGCGGACACGGCCAGTTCGCGATCTGCGAGATCGAGATCGAACCGCTGCCGGGCGGCTCCGGCATCGAGTTCGTGGACAAGGTCGTGGGCGGCGCGGTGCCCCGGCAGTTCATCCCCTCCGTGGAGAAGGGGGTACGCGCCCAGGCCGAGCGCGGGGTCGCCGCCGGGCATCCGCTCGTCGACATCCGCGTCACGCTGCTCGACGGCAAGGCGCACTCGGTCGACTCCTCGGACGCCGCGTTCCAGACGGCGGGCGCGCTGGCGCTGCGCGAGGCGGCCGGTGACGTCCGGATCGATCTCCTCGAACCGGTGTCCGAGGTGAGCGTGATGGTTCCGGACGATTTCGTCGGCCAGGTGATGAGCGATCTGTCGGGGCGCCGGGGCCGGGTCGTGGGCACCGAGCAGTCGGGGGCGGGGCGCACGGTGGTGCGTGCCGAGGTGCCCGAGATCGAGATCGACCGGTACGCCGTCGATCTGCGCTCCCTCTCGCACGGCACCGGGCGGTTCTCCCGCGCTCACCTGCGGCATGAGCCGATGCCGCCGCAGCTCGCCGACAAGTGGCGGGAACAAGCCGAGAACGGCGCATAGTTAACGGTGGATCAGCCGTCGGGGCGGTCGCTGTCCGGCTCAACTCCCCTGGGCCGGCCGGCGGCTGTACGCTGAGTTCCTGCCGTTGCCTCGGGGTCCGGCGGCAGGGATTCGAGGTCACGGGCTCGAACACAGGCCCTCAGCAGGTGTGCCGTCAGCGGAAGTCGGGAAGAGCCGCATCATCGGATACGTGGGGTGTGGGGGCGGTAGTGGCAGACGGCTTTGACTTCAGTCCCGGGGCGCAGGTTCCGCTCTCGGGGAGCGCCGGGCAGACGGCGGCGACCCAGGCACTGGCCTCGGCCGCCTACCGGGACAGTCCGCTGGCCGATATCTCCAAGGCCGACTCCGACTCCGGCAAGTCCGCGATCAAGAAGCCCAAGCTGTCGCTGTTCGCGCCCAACCTCGGCGAGGCGTTCTCGCGTGCCGTGCAGGCGCGGATGCTCGGCGGCGGGCGCGCCGCGCTCATCCAGTCCTTCGGGACCGAGCCGCAGACCATCGTCGAGCACTGTCTGTCCGCCACCCGCGTCCGCAAGCAGCGGGACGCCAAGCTGACCCTGCTGATGGTGCTGTTCGGAGCGCTGTTCCTGCCCGGGGTGCTGGTGTGGCTGGGCGTTTTCCAGCTGCGGAAGATGCTCTCCAAGGACGGTGCGGGCAAGGGGCTTTCGCTGCTCGGCGGGCTGCTGCTGACGGTGCTGGCCGGCGTCGGCCTGTTCTTCATGATCAAGCTGCCGCTCACCGGTTTCTGGCCGCTGTACGCCCGCGCCATGGTCCTCGCCCCGGTGATCGGCTGGTGGTGGGCCAAGCAGATCTGCGAGAAGACCGCGGTGGCCATGCGGGAGTCCTGGAAGGGGCTGCTGGAGGGCGGCGGCGTGGCCGCGAAGATCCCCGAGGCGGTGCCACAGGACCCGAACCAGACCGCCGCCGAAACCCTCCGGCAGAACCTCGCCAAGATCTCCGCCGAGCAGACCAGCAATGTCGTCTTCTACGCCGGCCCCAAGGGCATACTCGGCATGGGCACCCGCTGGGGCAGCTGGCAGCTCGCCGAGGAGCTGACGCCGGCGCCGGGGACCGCCGAGATCCACCCGTTCCGCAGCTGGGACGTCATCCGGGCGATCCACGACAAGCTGCGGCTGCTGGAGCGCAGTCCGCTGCACACCGGCGGCTTCCCCACGCCGTCCGTACGCCACTGGATCGTCTCGCCGGTCGGGGAGAAGGCCGCCGCCGTCACCCGCCCCGAGGGCACCCATGTGGAGGCGTACCAGATCCGCGGGCACGAGATAGAGCGGATCTGCAACGAGCAGCAGTTCGGCAGCGGCAACCGCCACTACCTCGGTGTCCAGTTCGTGCTGTGGGACGGCCAGTTGGTGATCACCCTGATGATCACGGTCACGGTGCTGCACGAGACCCTGCGCATCGAGGTGACCGGCCACGCCCTCGGCCCGGTCAACGGACTGTTCACGACCAAGCCCGAGCCCAAGACCAAGGACGTCGCCAAGGTCGTCAAGTTCTGGGAGACCAAGACCCAGCACCTCCCGCTCATCGAGCCGCAGGAGGTGGTCCGGCTCGCCGCGCGCGCCCCGCTGACCTGGTTCCCGCCGGTCCTGGATTTCCTCGGCGGCAAGCTGACCCTCCCCGAGCCGTTCGGCCTGCGGCACGTCTGGGCCGACAAGCCCTGGCGCCACCGCTTCATGGCCGATGATGCGCTGCGCGCCGCGACCCCGGTGCTGCGCACCGTCCACGCCGCCGCGATGAGCGTCCTCAAGGAGAACGGCGTGGACACCGAGCGCTTCACCAACCGTTCGCTGGTGCTCAGCGGCATGATCCAGGGAGTGGAGCCGCAGAAGGCGGACGAGTACAACGCGTAGCCCTGAGGGTGTCTGCGGGCGTCTCCCCTAGCGGAAGATGCCCGTGTGCCCCAGGGAGTACCGCCCCGGCTGCGGGTAGACCGCCAGCCCGTGCGGGCCCTGGCCGACGGGGATCTTGGCCAGGGTCTTGCCGGTACGGGTGTCCAGCGCATAGACCTCGGAGTTGTAGCGGCCGGACAGCCACAGGACCTTGCCGTCGGTGGACAGGCCGCCCATGTCGGGGCTGCCGCCGCCGCGGATGTGCCATTTGCCGATGAGGGCGCCGGTCTTGAAGTCGAGCCGGGAGACGGAGCCTTCGCCGCGGTTGGAGACGTACAGGTAGCGCGAGTCGCGGCTGACGTAGAGGCCGTGGGCGCCCTTGCCGGTCGGCATGAGCTTGGGCTGTGCGAAGGTGTCGCCGTTGAGGATCCAGATGCCGTCGGCCATCATGTCGGCGATGTACCAGGTCCTGCCGTCCGGGGCGATCTTCACGTCCTGCGGCATCGCCCCCTCGAACGGCAGCTTCTGCTGGCCGATCACCTTCATCTTCTCGGTGTCGACCTTGAGCAGTTCACCGGAGAACTCGCAGGAGACGACGAAGTACCGCCCGTCGGGCGAGAAGTCGGCGTGGTTGACGCCCCCGCAGCTGACCGGCAGCGTCTTGCGGACCTCCATGGTGTGCGGGTCGCGGAAGACCAACTGCCGGTCCATCGAGGCCATCACGACGGCGTACTTCCCGTTGGGCGTGAAGTAGAGGTTGTACGGGTCGTGGACCTTGACGGGCTTGCCGGCCTTGCCGGTGGCGGGGTCGATGGGGGTCAGGTCGTGGCCCCGGTTGTTGTTGACCCAGAGCGTCTTCAGGTCCCAGGAGGGCACGACGTGCTGCGGCTGTACGCCCACCGGAATGGTCTCGATGACCTTGTAGGTCTTCGGGTCGATGACGCTGACCGTGTCGGAGCCGGTGTTGGGGACATAGATCCGCGAGGGGAAGTTCCTGACCTGCGGCGCCAGCTTGCCCGGCCGGTCCGCCGCGTAGAGGTCGTGCTCGTCCAGCAGCGGCGGCATCCCGGGCAGGTCGTTCCTGCCGGCCTTGAGCGGTGCGCGTTCGACCGGCCGCTGCTCGGGCGCGGAGGGCGCGGCCTTGCCGCCGCCGCAGCCCGCCGCCGTCAGCGCGCAGGCGACGGCGAGCAGTGCGGCCCGGTGACGCGCGCGCGGACGGGGACGGGGACGGTCGTGGGTACGCTTCCGATCAGCCATCAGGTCACCAGCTCCGTTGTCGTCACCGCGCGCAGACCGCGTCGGCGGAGGCCGTCGAGGATCGGGGGCAGCGCCGCCACCGTGCCGGCGTGCCCGAGGTGGAGGCTCACGATCGAGCCCGGCCCGACCGCGTCCAGGACCGTGCGCCGGACGGCCGGCGCCCCGGGGTCGTTCGCGTCGAGGGAGTCCACGTCGTAGGAGAGGACGTGCGGATAGCCGGCCTTGCGGGCCAGCCCGGTCACCAGGTCCGTGGCCCGCTGGGCCTGCGAGGGGCGGAACCAGCTGCCGATGGTCCCGGTGAGGGCGCGCAGCCGGTCGGCGCAGCGGGTGATCTCGGCGTAGGCGTCCGCGGCCGGCAGGGCGCAGATATTGCGGTGGTGCATGGTGTGGTTGCCCAGCTCATGGCCGCCGTCGAGGATCCGGCGGGCCATCGCGGGCTGCTCGTCGAGCCAGTCGCCGACGGCGAGCACGGTGACGCGGGCGCCGGCCCGCTCGGCCTCGCCGAGCAGGGCGGTCGCCCTCTTGGGATCGCCCCTGCCGTGGAAGGTCAGCGCGACCGCACGGCCGTTCCTCGGCCCGTGCGCGATCTGTACGGGCAGGCCGGGTACCCGGGTCGGCGGGCGGGCGGTGCGGGCCCGGGCGGGTGGCGCATGACCCGCCCCGGAAGCGCCCGCACCGGAGGGGCTCGGCGTGCCGGACGGTACGGCACCGGAGTCGTCGTCCCGGTGCGGGTCGCAGCCCGGCACCAGTGCGCCGGCGGCCACGGCCGAGGCGGCCGCGCGCAGCACGGAGCGGCGATCTAGGGAAGTCACCACCCCATTAGAGAGGCAACTAATCCGAATTAGGGAGATATGCCCGATTCACCCGGGCGCGTGTCGCCTCGGAACCGGCCCCGGGCGAGGCCGGGCGGGCCTCAGGCGGGCCAGGCGTCCGCGAGCATCGCCCGGGTGTCGGCGAGGAGTTGGGGCAGCACCTTGGTGTGACCGACCACCGGCATGAAGTTGGTGTCACCGCCCCAGCGCGGGACGACATGCTGATGGAGATGGGCCGCGATCCCGGCACCGGCGACGGTGCCCTGGTTCATCCCGATGTTGAAGCCGTGCGCCCCGGAGGCGGTGCGCAGCGCGGTCATCGCCCGCTTCGTCAGCTCGGCCAGCTCCGCGGTCTCCGGTCCGTCCAGCTCCGTGTAGTCGGCGACATGCCGGAACGGGACGATCATGAGGTGACCGCCGTTGTACGGGTAGAGATTCAGCACCGCATAGACATACTCGCCGCGCGCGATCACCAGGCCGTCCTCGTCCGACTTCGCGGGGATCGCGCAGAACGGACAGCCGTCGCCCGCCCCCGGGCCGGTCGGTTTGTTCTCGCCCTGGATGTAAGCCATCCGGTGGGGCGTCCACAGACGCTGGAAAGCGTCCTGCGTCCCGACTCCGATCTGCTGCTCCGGCTCGCTTGTCATACGGGCCAGCATATGGCTTCGCCCATTGGCGCCGTGTCGTTGGGGCACACACCGCGGTCCGCTCCGCGATGCTGGGCCGGTGGACAGGGAACAGCGGCTGTGGACCTGGGAACGAACCGCCCAGCCCTATCTCCTTGCCGCCTCCCTCCTCTTCCTCACGTCGTACGCGGTCCGGGTCCTGGTCCCCGGCCTCTCCCCCGGCTGGCAGACCTGGTGGGAGGTGGTCACCGTCGCCACCTGGACCGTCTTCGTCGTCGAATATCTGGCGCGGCTGGCGCTCAGCAACGACCGGCGGCGCTTCCTGCGCACCCGCTGGCTGGACCTGATCGTGACTGCGCTGCCCCTGCTGCGGCCGCTGCGGATCGTCGACATGCACGAGCGGATGCGGCGGCGCCGGAACCATCCACGGCTCGTCCTCGAATCGCGGGTGATGGCGTACACCGGGCTCACCTCGCTGCTGCTGGGCTTCGCGGCCAGCCTGGCCGTCTACCACGACGAGCGCACGGCCCCTGGCGCGAACATCCACACCTTCGGCGACGCGGTGTGGTGGGCCAGCTCGACGCTGACGACCACGGGGTACGGCGACGCCACGCCGGTCACCCCGCGCGGCCGGGTGGTCGCGGTGGCGCTGATGTTCGTCGGGGTGGCGCTGGTCGGGGCGGTGGTGGGCTCCTTCTCCTCCTGGCTGCTGCGCCGCTTCCGGCAGGACGGCGAGGCCTGAACCGGCGGCGAGGCCTGAACCGGCGGCGGGACATGAACCCGGCGGCGGGACATGACGGAGCCCCGGAGAGCGGGTCGCTCTCCGGGGCCCGGTGCTCAGGCACGTGTCACACCTGGACGCGGCGCTCCACGACGTCGAGGATCTCGGCGATCGCCTCCTCGCGCGGGATGCCGTTCTTCTGCGTCCCGTCGCGGTAGCGGAAGGAGACCGCGCCGTTGGCGACGTCCTCGTCACCAGCGATGATCATGAACGGGACCTTGGCCTTCTGCGCGTTCCTGATCTTCTTCTGCATCCGGTCCGACGAGGAGTCCACCTCGATCCGCAGGCCCTTGGCCTTGGCCTGCGCGGCGAAGTCCTGCAGATACGGGACGTGGGCGTCGCCGATCGGGATCCCGGTCGCCTGGACCGGCGCCAGCCACGCCGGGAACGCACCCGCGTAGTGCTCCAGCAGCACCGCGAAGAACCGCTCGATGGAGCCGAACAGCGCGCGGTGGATCATCACCGGACGCTGCTTGCTGCCGTCGGCCGCGGTGTACTCCAGGTCGAAGCGCTCCGGAAGGTTGAAGTCCAGCTGGACGGTCGACATCTGCCAGGTCCGGCCGATGGCGTCCTTGGTCTGCACCGAGATCTTCGGGCCGTAGAACGCGGCGCCGCCCGGGTCCGGGACCAGCGGCAGCCCCTGCTTCTCGGCCACCTTCCGCAGCGTCTCGGTGGCCTCCTCCCACGCCTCGTCCGAGCCGACGAACTTCTCCGGGTCCTTGGTGGACAGCTCCAGGTAGAAGTCGGTCAGACCGTAGTCGCGCAGCAGGTCGAGGACGAAGGTGAGCGTGGCGTCCAGCTCGTCCGCCATCTGCTCCTTGGTGCAGTAGATGTGCGCGTCGTCCTGGGTGAAGCCGCGGGCGCGGGTCAGGCCGTGCACCACGCCCGACTTCTCGTAGCGGTACACGGTCCCGAACTCGAAGAGACGCAGCGGCAGTTCACGGTACGAGCGGCCGCGCGCATCGAAGATCAGGTTGTGCATCGGGCAGTTCATGGGCTTGAGGTAGTAGTCCACGCCCTCGTCGAGCTGCATGGGCGGGTACATGCCGTCGGCGTACCAGTCCAGGTGGCCCGACTTCTCGAACAGCTTCCCCTTGGTGGCGTGCGGGGTGTAGACGAACTCGTACCCCGACTCCTCGTGCCGCCGGCGGGAGTAGTCCTCCATGACCCGGCGGATGATGCCGCCCTTGGGGTGGAAGACCGCCAGGCCCGAGCCGATGTCCTCGGGCACGGAGAACAGGTCGAGCTCGGCACCGAGCTTGCGGTGGTCGCGCTTCTCGGCCTCGGCCAGGAACTCCAGATGCGCCTTGAGCTCGTCCTTGGTCGGCCAGGCGGTGCCGTAGATCCGCTGCAGCTGCTTGTTCTTCTCGCTGCCGCGCCAGTAGGCGGCGGCCGAGCGCATCAGCTTGAACGCCGGGATGGCACGGGTGCTGGGGAGGTGCGGACCGCGGCACAGGTCCTTCCAGCACAGCTCGCCGGTCTTGGCGTCGAGGTTGTCGTAGATGGTCAGCTCGCCGGCGCCCACCTCGGCGGAGGCCCCCTCGGCGGCCTCCGCGGCCGAGCCCTTGATCCCGATCAGCTCGAGCTTGTACGGCTCGTCGGCCAGCTCCTCGCGCGCGGCGTCATCGCTGACCGCCCGGCGCGCGAACTTCTGCCCGCGCTTCTGGATCTCCTGCATCTTCTTCTCGATGCGCTTGAGATCGTCGGGGTGGAACGGGGTCTCGACGTCGAAGTCGTAGTAGAAGCCGTCCTTGACCGGCGGGCCGATGCCGAGCTTCGCCTCCGGGAACAGCTCCTGCACGGCCTGGGCCATCACATGCGCGGTGGAGTGCCGCAGGATGTTCAGACCGTCCTCGGAGGAGATCTCCACGGGCTCGACCGCGTCACCGTCGGCGACCTCGTACGCCAGGTCCTTCAGCTCTCCGGCGACCCGCGCGGCCACGACGCTGCGCTCACCCTGGAAGAGGTCGGCGGCCGTCGTGCCCGTGGTCACCACGCGTTCATCCCGCTCGGAATCGCGTTGGATGGTCACACGGACGTCTGACACCGGTCTCTCCTGACTCATGTCTCTTGCGCGACAGCGATTGCTGCGCAGCCGAATCGTACCGAGCCACCGGACCCGACCGCGAAACGGTTTCACCACCCCCGGCCCGAAAGCCACTCCCGCGCCGCTATTCCTCGGTGCCGCACGCCTCCTCGAAGAAGTCGAGGTTTTCCTGGAGCGACTTCAGCAGCCGGTCCCGCTCCGCCTCGTCGACCTGTACGGGCGTGACATCGCGGCCGCCGGTGATCCGGCGGAAGCCGCCCCGGCTCTCCAGCCGGCCGCTCACCCGGATGGGCAGTCCCACCAGGTGCGCGTGCCCGGCGATGCGGTAGTCCTCCTCCCCCAGCGCGACCCGCACCTGCACCACGTCCGCCCCGGTGATCACCCGCAGCCGCACCGTGCCGGGCCCGCCGGGACGCTCCCTGCGCAGCCGTATCACCGCGCCGGTCACCCGCACCGGCAGCGACGGCTCGTCGCGTACGTAGCGCTGGGCCGCCAGCTGCAGCGCGGGCAGATCGCCGGGCGAGAACTCCACCGGCTCGGGACGGGCCGGGCAGCCGGCCGGGGCACCGGCCCCCGGCGACCACTCGACCGCGATCCGCACCCCCTCCGCGTCCCGCACCAGCGCGATCAGGGCCTGGACCAGCTCATGGCAGACCCCCAGCTCGACGGCCGCGTCGAAGGCCTCCATCCCGCCGGTGGCCCGCTGGTAGTCGGTGGCGTCGCGGGCTGCGTGCAGCGCCCGCTGCAGCCCGGCGACCGCGCCGCGCCCGCCGCGCACCGGGACGAACGCGGTCAGCCGGCGCCCGGCCGCCGCCGGACCGACCAGCACCTCGCCCAGGAACCCCTCGGCCTGCCGCTTGTGCCGGGCGCCGTAGTAGCCGGCCCGGCCGTACGTTCCCAGCGCCCCGGCGATCAGCATCGAGCGGGCCGCACCGCGCAGCTGCTCCTGGGCGACCCAGTACGCGGCCCCCGAGCCGCCGTCGGGCACCTCGCGCTCCCAGCGCACCTCGTCACTGGGCACCGCGAGCCCCACCAGCACCTCACGGGCGGAGGCAGCGGAGCTCTGCGCCAGCGCCGCCAGCGCCTCCGCGAGCAGTTCCCCGCTGTCGGGGAAGCGGCGGTCGTGCGGCACCAGCAGGCTGGTGCCGGCCGCGCCGCCGGGCGGTGTCCACCGGGCGTAGTGCCCCGCGGCCCCGCCCCTGCGCCGCCAGCCGTGCCGGGCCAGCAGCGCGCCGAGCACCGCCGGATCGAGCCGTGCGGGATCCAGGAGCCGTGCGTCGTATTCGTCGGTCGGCCGGTACATCAGGGTCTCCCTCCCGCCCCGACCCGCGTCATGATCTCGCAGAGCGCTCGGTCGTCGAAGATCCGCGCGGTCGGGATCCGCACGGTGGTCCTGCGCCGGCCGGTCACCGGATGACCGGCCAGGTTGATCCAGTAACAGCAGTGCCGCAGCGCGAGACGGTCGTGGGAGGCCCGCAGCCAGTCCTCCCGGGTCCGCGGGACCAGCATCACGACCAGGATCTTGTGCACGGACACGGGCGTACGGGCCAGCTTCACCAGATGGTCGTTGTCGAGCGTGAAGGGGAACGTCGGCCCCGGCGGGCGGGGAGCGGTCTGGTAGGTGCACTTGAGCTGCACCTTGATGGTGACTTCGTCGTCGACGGTGTGGCCGGGCGCGCCATGGCTGACGTGCCAGTCGATTCCGTTGTCCGGGAAGGGCTGCGCCAGCGAACATCCCGAGGCGGCGGCGACCGCGTGCAGATAGCCCACCTGAAGGGTCTCCATGCACGCAGTGGTGGCGAGCCCGCCGCGCTGCGGTGTGGACAGCTGGGGCAGCAGCCCGCCCGGTTCGGGCTGCGCGAGCGTCATCGCGGGGGTGCCTTCCGGGCTGTGCCGATCGGTGCGGGTGGATGACGGGAGAAGGCGGAGCACGCCGGCCCGTCACTCTGGTTGTCTCCGCGTCAAGTGGTCCGCAAACAAAGACGGTTCGAGCACCGGGCGGCTCGGGTATCACCAGCTCGGGTGGTGTGCGTGCCATCCCCCGTACGACCGCGAGGAGTTGGGATGATGCCGTGCTGGTATGACGGACCGCTTGCCGCCTTCGACACCGAGACCACGGGCATCGACGTCGAGCGCGACCGCATCGTCTCCGCCGCCCTGGTGGTCCAGGAGACACCGCGTTCCGCGCCCCGGATCACCCGTTGGCTGATCAACCCGGGCGTCGGGATACCCGAGGCCGCCACGGCGGTGCACGGCCTGACGGGCGACCATCTGGCGCTGCACGGCCGCTGGCCCGCGCCGGTGCTGGAGGAGGTGGCGCGCGCCCTGGCCGCCCAGTCGGTGGCCGGCCGCCCGCTGGTCGTGATGAACGCCCCGTTCGACCTCACGCTCCTGGAGCGCGAGTTGAAGCGGCACCGCGCCAGCTCACTCGACGCCTACCTGGGCGGCCATCCGCTGCGCATCCTCGATCCCCGCGTCCTCGACAAGCACCTGGACCGCTACCGCAAGGGCCGCCGCACGCTCACCGATCTGTGCGCCCACTACGAGGTCGAGCTGACGGACGCCCACGAGGCGGCCGCCGACGCGCTCGCCGCGCTGCGCGTCGTCCGGGCCCTGGGGCATCGCTATGCGGACCGCCTGGAGGGGCTGCACCCGGCGGAGCTGCACACCCGCCAGGCCGTCTGGTACGCCGCCCAGGCCCGTGGCCTGCAGGCGTGGTTCGAGCGCAGCGGCAACCCCGAAACCGTTGATCCGCACTGGCCGCTGCGTCCCGAACTCCCCGCCGCGGCCTGATCCCTCTTCAGCAATTCCGGCCCGGCCGGCAAAGGCACCGGCCGGAATTCCCGGTGCGGTGTTCTCCCCGCACGGTGCCGCCCTCTCCCAACGAAAAGGACCGGGCCGCTTTTTGCGGCCCGGTCCTTGATCCCGGTGGGCGATACTGGGTTCGAACCAGTGACCTCTTCGGTGTGAACGAAGCGCTCTCCCACTGAGCTAATCGCCCGGGTGTCTGCGAGGTTTCCCCCGCGAACGAGCAGAACAATACAGGCCGCGCGGGGCTTCCATCAAATTCCTGTTCCGCCGCGGCCCCGGGCCGCCCCGCCGGGGCACGCGGAGCGCCTCATCCGCGGGCCAGCCAGGCGGCGAGCCCCCGGCGCCCGGAGCGCATCATCAGCGCGTGATTGGCGACGAAGACCGGCCGCCCCAGCAGCGCGAACCGCCGCAACAGCGGCTTGCAGACCTCGACGTCCTGCTCGAAGACGGCACGGGTGCCGCCGGCGCCGGGCGTCACCGTCCAGCGCGCCCAGCCGGCCAGGTCTCCGCGCATCCCTATCTCCAGCACCCCCGCGCCCGGGTCCCGTACGCGCTCGCTCGCCACGACCGTCAGGTCGTAGGGCAGCACCGAACGGAAGCGGGCGATGCCGCTGCGGTCGTCGAGCGCCTTCACCTCGCGGACCTGCGGCCACCACCGGGGGTAGGCCTCGGCGCGTTCGAGGACGGCGTAGACGACGGTCGGCGGCGCGTTGAGCAGCCAGACGGTGCAAAAGCGGTAACGGTGCAGTCGGCGTGACCGGACGGGCATGGTCCCAGTGTGCGCCCCACGGCGGCGCATGCGCGCAACAACTGCGACGGCCCGGAGACTTGGAGTCTCCGGGCCGTCGTCCGGGGTGGGCGATACTGGGTTCGAACCAGTGACCTCTTCGGTGTGAACGAAGCGCTCTCCCACTGAGCTAATCGCCCGGGCGCACCGCCAACATTACCCCACGTCGGCGGGCACTTCTGACCATGGCGACGTCACTCGGAGACGTTCCACGGCATCGCGAGGCCGAACTTCCAGACATAGACCGCGAGCACCGCGGCGATGATCACCAGGCCGACGGCGGTCAGGATGATGTTGCGCCGCCGCACCTTGGGGTCGAGCGCCTTCTGGGCCGCTTCCGTGACCTTCCGCTTGGTCCAGCGCAGCACCAGCTGGGCCCAGACGAATTCCGTCGCCCAGATCGCCATACCGGCGAAGATCACCAGCCAGCCCGGCCCGGGCAGCGGCAGCATGATCACGCCGCCCACCACGACCGCGAGGCCGACGACGAAGACGCCGACCTGCCAGCTCACGTGCAGCGGCCGGGAGCGCTTGATGAAGTGCGGCGCTCTCGAACCGAGCGGCTGCCCGGCCGGAGCGGCGTCCTCCTCCACCGTTCCCGACCCCCCGTTACTCTGCGTATTCATACCCGCAAACTTACCGGACGGGACGGGTCCGGCGGAATTACCGCCGAGGACGATCTCGCAATCCGCCGGAAGAGGTACCTGAAGCCACACAAAACCGTCAGAGGGGTTTACAACGGCACCGTAGGTGGCATGTCGATTTCGCCGACGTGCGAATCCCCGAGCGCACACTGAGCGAAAGGCCCTGGCGCTTATGAACACCACGGTCAGCTGCGAGCTGCACCTGCGCCTCGTTGTGTCGAGCGAGTCCTCACTGCCTGTACCCGCGGGCCTGCGGTATGACACGGCCGATCCCTATGCCGTGCATGCCACCTTCCATACCGGAGCCGAGGAGACAGTGGAGTGGGTTTTCGCCCGCGACCTCCTCGCCGAGGGCCTGCACCGGCCCACGGGCACCGGAGACGTCCGCGTATGGCCGTCCCGGAGCCACGGACAGGGCGTTGTCTGCATCGCCCTGAGTTCCCCGGAGGGCGAGGCCCTGCTCGAGGCGCCCGCACGGGCCCTCGAGTCGTTCCTCAAAAGGACCGATGCCGCCGTACCACCCGGTACGGAGCACCGGCATTTCGATCTCGACACCGAGCTCTCCCACATCCTCGCGGAGAGCTGAGACGCAGCACGGTTACCGAAAGCACCCACCCGCTCACACTTGCGCCCGTCCGACTCGGGGAGACGGCGCAGGACCGACAAGTTCATACGGCACACTTCGGCGTCGTCGCCGCGGACCCACCGCGGAGTCGGCGCTGAAGCTTGTTCCGGGCGCTGGATTCGGCGACCATGCGGCAACCACACCGGGGGCGGTACCCGTCCGGCCCCACCCTGCCAGGGAGCGGAACCGTGATGATCAGCCATGACACCCGGTGCGCGCTGGACGCGGTCGTCGATCTGCTGAACACCGCTCCGGAGGGCGAATCGCCCGGAGCGCCGGACAGCCTGACCGGCCTCGCGGCCCTCGAGGACTTCGTCCGGCGCAATGACGTCAGCGACGTGGGGGCGCTCGGTGCGGGCGACCTGGCGGCCGTACGGTCCGTCCGCGCGCGGTTCGCGCGGATCTTCGCGGCCGACGACGACCGCACCGCGGCCGAACAGCTGAACTCGCTGGTCGCCTCGGCGGGCACCACACCGCAGCTGACCGATCACGACGGGTACGACTGGCACGTCCACTACTTCGCGCCGGGCGCGTCGGTCGCCGAGCATCTGGCCGCGGACGGCGGGATGGCGCTGGCCTTCCTCCTCGTCGCCGGGGAGCGCGAGCGGCTGCGGCGCTGCGAGGCGCCGGACTGCCGGCATGCCTTCGTCGACCTCTCCCGCAACCGCTCCCGGCGCTACTGCGACAGCCGTACCTGCGGAAACCGGCTGCATGTCGCGGCCTACCGGGCGCGGCAGCGAGAGGCCGCGGCGGGCTGAGCGCCGGTCGCGGCAGCCCCGCGGGGTGGACGGCGGCGGGGTGCACAGCGGCCTTGCGCGGCCGCTTCACAGCAGGAAGAGGTCGTTCACCGCCCCGAGAAGGAGCAGAAAGCCGATGACGGCGAGGAAGAGCATCAGCGGCGGCTGGGACAGCGCGAACAGGCAGCCGCGCGGTTCGGGGGACGGGGCGTCGTCTTGGGCGAGGGCGCACTCATCGTTCATCTCGCGCGCATCATGACGCAGATGATCGTGCCAATGCGCCCGACAAGCGCCTCAGCAGGGGTAGTTCATCAGATCCCGTGCTTTTTCAGGATCGCTTCGATGTCCGAGAAGTCATCCTTGGGTGCGCCGCCCTTGCTCTGAGCCGCCTTCCCCTTGGGTGCCGGCTGCGCGGCGCCCGGGGCGGCGCCGAGGGAGGGCACGGAAGCGCCCGGAGCGACCGCGCCGGACCGGTCGGCCGCCGCGGCCTTGCGCTCCTTGCGGCTGCCGATCCCGCCCCTGCGGCGCTCCACTCCCCTGCTGATCATGAACAGCACGGCGGAGAGCGCGAGCACACCGAAGCCGGCCCAGACCGTGGGCTTGAAGACGATGTTGGTGACCCAGTCGATGACGCCCGTCATCACCAGGCCGATGGGAATCAGGGAAAAAGCGGCGATGCGGGTCGCGGCCAGGAACCGCTTGCGGTATGCCGTCAGCGCGGCGATGCCCAGGCCCGCTGCCGACACCGCGGCACAGACGGTCGAGGTCAGCATCCGGTCCTCCTGCTGCTAAAAGGGCGAGCAGGCACTCTGCTCCCTTCCATCCTGCCTTGTCCGGCCGGGCGCGGGCCATGTTCCGGGACGGGCTCAGGGACATATCGGGGTCGCACTCCTCCGCAGGTGCCGGTTCGGCCACCGGGGCGGGGTACCACCGGGTGCCGGCCGGGCACGGGCTGGAAGACTGGCCCCCATGAACGACGCCACCACCTCCGCCGCCCGCCCCGACCGCCCCGTTCTGGACGTGTGGTGCGAATTGCAGTGCACGGACTGCCGTACCGCCCTGGAGGACCTGCGGGCGCTGCGGGCGCGCTACGGCGACCGGCTGGACGTCCGGCTGCGCCACTTCCCCCTCCCCAAGCACAAGCACGCCTACGTCGCCGCCCAGGCCGCCGAGGAGGCCATCGAGCAGGGCCAGGGCCTGCCGTACGTCGAGGCGGTACTGGCGCGCGCCGAAGAGCTCGGCACCCGCGGCGAGAAGCTGCTGCTGGAGGTCGCCGGGGAGCTGGGGCTGGACACCGAGGAGCTGGACACCGCGCTGATCGACGGGCGGCATCTGCTGATCGTCGACGCGGACCAGGCCGAGGGCAAGGCGATCGGGGTGACCGGGACCCCCACCTATGTGATCGGCGGCGAGCGGCTGGACGGCGGCACGAGCCAGGAGGGGCTGCGCGCCCGTATCGAGGAGATCGCCGACCGGCTGCTGGCCGGGCAGGACTGAGCCGGGCCGCACGGGCGCGGACGGGCCCGCCGGGCACCGGCCGGGGCTCACGGGCGCCGGCCGGACCGCCTCACAGGATCGGCTTCCACAGCAGGTACCCGGTGGGCCGGTAGCCCAGCGAGGTGTAGAGGCCGAGCGCCGGCGCGTTGTCCGCGTAGACGTTCAGGCCGAGGGTGGTGTGGCCGGCGGCCAGGCTCTCGCGCTCGGCGACCAGCATCAGGGTGCGGCCGTGGCCGTGCCCGCGGTGTGCGGGGGCGACTTGTACATCGACGACATAGCCGCCCGGCTGGTCCGGCATCCGCAGGGCGACCCAGATGCTGCCGACGTCCGCGCCGCGGTGCGTCAGGACGCGCAGCGCCTGGTCGGGTGTGTCCTGGCCCTCCGGCAGCAGGGCGCGGTGGCCCGCGGCCGAGAGCTCCTCGGCGCGGGCCCGCGGCATGCCCTGGCCCAGCTGCGTTCGGAGGTGCTCGGCGAGCGCGGCCTCCCGCCAGGCCGGGTACTCCGCCTCGCTCAGCGCACGGTCGCTGCTGTCACCGGGCAGCCGGGGCGGGCCGTCGAGGGTCTTGCTCATCGTGCGGCTGCGCTCGGTGTAGCCCAGCGCCGCGGCGAGCCGGGCGGCGGCCACCGCGCCGGCGGGGACGGTCACCTCGATCTGCCGGCAGCCCCAGCCGCGCAGCACCTCCTCGGCGGCGAGTGCAGCGACCGTGGCGCGGCCGCGGTGCCGGTCCGGCTCCTCGACGGTCAGCTCCGCGATCCGGCCCGCCACCGGGCCGAACCGGGCATCCGTCGTCAGCCGGATCGCCCCGACCCGGCGGCTGTTGACACAGATGTCGTACGGACGGGCCCGGCCCCCGTCGTCGTGTCGCTCTCCGGGTCCCGCGGGGCGCAGCGTTGTGGTCACGAGGACTTTCTACTCGCCCCTGCGCGGGCCCGTCATCACCGCGGGTCGAAGTCGGCGGCGGACTGCTCGTCGAAGATCCGCATGGCTTCCGCGGTCACCGGGCCCGGGCCATCGGCGAGTTGGCGGTCGTCGATGCGGGTCACGGCCTGGACGTCGCGCAGGGTGGAGGTCAGGAAGATCTCCTCGGCCCGCTCCAGGGCGTCCAGCGGCAGGTCGGTCTCCTTGGCGCCGGCCCAGCCGATGGTCAGGGCGCGGGTGATGCCCGCCAGGCAGCCGGAGTGCAGCGGCGGTGTGTGCAGTTCGCCGTCCAGGACGACGAAGACGTTGGAGCCGGTGCCCTCGCAGAGCGCGCCGACCGTGTTGGCGAACAGCGCCTCGGAGGCGTCCCGTTCACGGGCGCGGGCCAGGGCGACGACGTTCTCGCCGTACGACGTGGTCTTCAGGCCGGTGAGCGCCCCGCGTTCGTTACGGGTCCACGGGACCGTGACGGCGGCGGTGGTGTCGGGGCGGCGCGTGGTCTCCGAGAGCGCGATGACCAGCGTGGGGCCGGCGTCGCCGCGGTCCGAGCCGAGCGGTGAGTCGCCGCCGGTGTAGGTGAGCCGCAGCCGGCCCAGGGCCATCGGGTTGGCGTCGAGGACCGCCGTGCAGCCGCGCCGCACCTCGTCGAGATCGGGGTCGGGCAGTCCCAGGCCGCGGGCCGAGGTGGCCAGGCGCTCCAGATGGCGGGTGAGGGCGAAGGCTCGGCCGCGCTCGGCCTTGATCGTCTCGAAGACTCCGTCGCCGACCGTCAGTCCGTGGTCGAAGACCGAGACCCGGGCGCCCTCGGCGTCCTGCAGCGTGCCGTTGAGCCAGATCTTCATCGCTTTCCTCCACTCGCCTCGTGCAGGCCCGACGCTACCGCGAGCAGCCTGCGCGCCTTCAACTCGGTCTCGGCCCACTCCCGCTCCGGATCGGAGTCCCAGATGATCCCGGCACCGGCGCCGAAGCGGAGCACCGGGCCGCCGGGCGGGGTGCGGTCGATCCAGAACGTACGGATACCGACCGCGAGCTCGCCGGTGCGGCGGTCCGCGTCGACCCAGCCGATGCCTCCGCAGTAGGGGCCGCGGGGTGCGGTCTCCAGTTCGTCGATGATCCGCAGCGCGCTGGATTTGGGGGCGCCGGTGACCGACCCGGGCGGGAAGGTGGCGTCCAGCAGATCCGCCCAGGCGGTCTTCTCGTTCGCCTCGGCCAGCTCGCCACGCACCGTGGAGACGAGGTGGACCAGGCCGGGGTGCTCCTCGACGGCGCACAGTGCCGGAACGGTCACCGAGCCGGTGGCGCAGACCCGGCCGAGATCGTTGCGGACCAGGTCCACGATCATCACGTTCTCCGCCCGGTCCTTCGCCGAGAGATCCGCCGCGGTCCGCCCGGTGCCCTTGATGGGGCCGGAGGCGACGGTGCGGTCCTCGCGCCGCAGATACAGCTCCGGGGAGGCGCTGGCGATCTCGACGCCATGGCCGGGCAGCCGGATCGTGCCCGCGTGCGGCGCCGGGTTGCCGCGGGCCAGCACCGCGGACAGCGCGTCCACGTCGGCACGGCCCGGGTCGGGCAGCGGCGCGGTCAGCACCCGGCAGAGGTTCACCTGGTAGACGTCGCCGGCCGCGATGTGTTCACGGATACGCCGCACACCGCCGGTATAGGCGTCGCGGTCCAGGGAACTGGTCCAGGCGTCGGGGACGGGGCCGCGCCAGCCGTCGGGGTCCGGCCCGTCCGCCGCGGTGGCGGGCCGTACATCGCCGAAGCGGGCGCAGACCACCTTGCCCTCGAAATCGGCGGCCACGGCCCACCAGCCCGTGGAGTCCAGAGCCGCGGGATCGCAGGTCACATCCAGCAGGTCGGTGGCTATCAGGCCGCCGAAGCGTGCCATCGGAGCGAAGTCGTGCACGTCAGCGAGTCTATGGCGGCGGCCCCGAGGCTGCCTGTGCCGAGCGAGCAGCGCAGCACGCTGCACAAACGCGTTTTTGTACTGGCCCCGGAATCCGCTAGAGTTCAACACGTCGCCGGGACGCACAAGCGCCCCGGAGGACACGTAGCTTCCGGACGTAGTCTGGGAGAGACACCTGCGGACGTAGCTCAGTTGGTAGAGCACCACCTTGCCAAGGTGGATGTCGCGAGTTCGAGTCTCGTCGTCCGCTCGATGTGGGGGATCTTCCCGAACCCCCTCACTCCTGGTGGAGTGGCCGAGAGGCGAGGCAACGGCCTGCAAAGCCGTCTACACGGGTTCAAATCCCGTCTCCACCTCCAAGGACGATTAGCTCAGCGGGAGAGCGCTTCCCTGACACGGAAGAGGTCACTGGTTCAATCCCAGTATCGTCCACTGGATCCCCGAACGTGCTTGACCGGGGTGTCCGTCCCGCGCGATTAGCTCAGCGGGAGAGCGCTTCCCTGACACGGAAGAGGTCACTGGTTCAATCCCAGTATCGCGCACGCAGCTGCGGATCTTCGTGATCCGCGGTCCCGCGGACGATTAGCTCAGCGGGAGAGCGCTTCCCTGACACGGAAGAGGTCACTGGTTCAATCCCAGTATCGTCCACACCTGACCCGAGGGCCGGAGCATTTTGCTCCGGCCCTCGGTCGTTGTTCCGGCCCTCGGTCGCTCTCCGGCAGAGAGTCGTTCTCCGGCAGAGACCGGTCAGGACGAGAAGAGCATGTGACCGAAGCCTCGGTGGTGGCCGTGATGACCGTGGTGTCCATGGTGACCGTGGTGGCCCTGGTGCGGGGCGCCCCAGGCGGGGGCTGCGGGGTAGGCCTGCGGGGCGGGCGGCGGCGGGGGCTGCTGGGACCACTGTGACTCAAGGCGGGTCAGCGCCTCCAGCTCCCCATAGTCCAGGAAGATCCCCCGGCAGCCGGCGCACTGTTCTATCTGCACGCCATTGCGGTGGTATGTCTGCATCGGCGCATGGCACTTGGGACACTGCATCGTCGGCTCCACTCCTGTCGTCCGGCACTGCTCACTGCGGCGCCGCCGGAACGGCCGCCCGGCGGCGGGGTGTTCACCTTACGTCCGGGCCGCCGGGCGCCAACCGGTCCGTCAGGGACGCCATCCGGGCACAGGCCTCGACGACCGCCGCCTCGGACTCGTCCAGGGGGCGGGAGGCGGCGATGGCCTTGGCGACGGCGAGTGCGGCGGTCTGCACGGTCAGGGCACGGGCCGGAACCTCCAGGTCGGGCCAGGGATCGCCGGACGGCCGGACGGCGGGGCCGCCGGCGGCGCGGTAGGCAGCGAGGAAGCGCGTCCAGAGGTCCGGTGCGAGCAGGCCGGTGGCGAACCACGCGGCGGGGCGGGCCAGGTCCCAGGCGCCGTCGCCCGTGCCGAGGTCGTCGATGTCGATGAGGAGCCAGGGGCCGGCGGCGGCCGGGTGCCGGACGAGCTGGCCCAGGTGCAGATCGCCGTGACAGAGGGTGCCGGCGCGTGGCGGCGGGGCGGCACCCTGGGCCCACGGCGGCAGCAGGGCCCAGGCCCGCTCTACGACCGCGGCGGCCGCGGACAGCGGCCCCGGGCCGGGTCCCGGCCGGAGTGCGGGCTGCGGGTCGCCGGCAGCGGACAGGGCGGTGCGCAGCCGGGACAGGGCGCGGGCGGCCTTGGCGGGGCCGCGCATCGGCGGTACGGGGCCGGGCAGTTGGCGCGGGTCGACGGTGTGCAGACGGGCCAGCAGGCGGGCGGCGTCCTCCCAGGGCGCGGCGTCCGGGGCATCGGGCGGAACCGGGCTGCCGTACGGCCAGCGGGTGAGGGCGCGGCCCTCCTCGGTGATGGTGAGGAAGCCATCGGGGGCGGTGACCGGGAGCGGGGGCAGCAGGATGCCGTGCAGAAGGGGGTGGGCGGCGATCCGCAGCCGGGTGGCCAGGTGGTGCACGTCGCCGTCGGGGGCGTGCGCTTTGGCGACCGTGGGACCGCTGCGGACGATCGTGCCGTCGGGACGGTCGGCCAGCACCTCGGGGGCGGGGGCCGGAGCGCCGCGCCGGGCGGTCGCGGACAGGGCGGCGAGGCGGTCGGGCAGTGAGGTGGCCATCGTTCCCCCTGGTCCTGCGCGCGCCGGACGGCGTCGTGAGCGAGGGGCCGTGAAGGGTGCGCCGTGGGTGGTGGTGCGAGCCGCGGGCGGCCCGGAGGGGATCGTACGCGGGGTCCGGGCGGACCGGGCAGGCGGCGGCCGGGAAAACCCGAAGGCCGGGCATCTCCCCAGATGCCCGGCCTTCGTGCCGTCCGCCGCACCCCCGTCCCCACGGGGCTTTCAGCCGGAGGTCCCCGTCCCGGACCGCTCTCCCGGGACCGGGGCGCCGCTCAGCGCCCCAACATTCCGACCACGGACGACGCCTGTGTCATCACGGCCTCCCAGCCGCCGAAGACCACGACGAGAAAGCAGGCCAGCGGCAGCACCATGGCCACCGCGACGAGGGGATGGCGCCGGCCGGAGGGCTGCCGGCCGCCGGGCGCGGCGGCGGCTCGCCGCTCCTGCGCCCGAAGGGCCGTCCGCCCTGAGGTCTGCACCATCGTCCCGCTCCCGTCGTGACTGGGGCGGCGGGCGTCTGGCCTCGGGGGACGAGTGCTGCGCCCGCCGCTTGAGGACAACAGTAGGCACGCGGCCGGCGAGGGGCGTCATGCCGTCGTACCGATTGGTCGGCCTCCGGGAGTATGACGGCCCGGCGCCCCGTGTACTCCCCTGGGTGGAGAGACGCCTCCAGCCCTTGGGAATCTCCCCCAGGGGGGACCGTTGCGCCGCCTTGGACCGCGCACTCCTGAGGGTGACCTCGCTCACGTCGTCCGCTCCCCCGCGCACCGCGGCCCCGTCCCTGCGGACCGCCGCGCGTACCCCCGCTTTCCGCCTCTTGGCCGCATCCCCGGCATCTCCGGACAACCACCCGCGATCCCCTTTCATCCCGCCAATTTTCCTTCCGCGGCGGATCATTGGGATCCCGCACGGCAATCCGGTAGGCCCGGCGGCCGGTTTTCCCCGCACGCTGCGGGAATCGCACCCGCCACCGGCAATCCGGCCGCCGACGCATGCGCGGCCTCTCAGCACGGTGAGCCGTCAATCCGTAAGCTGTGCCACGTCAGACGGTTGGCAGCGGAGGGGGCTCCCCACCGCAGGTAGGGGACGGACATGGCGATGATGCGGCTCCGACGCGAGGACCCGCGTGTCGTCGGGACGTTCCGGCTGCACCGCCGGCTCGGCGCGGGCGGGATGGGCGTGGTCTATCTCGGCTCGGACAAGCGCGGGCAGCGGGTGGCACTCAAGGTGATCCGGCCGGACCTGGCGGAGGATCAGGAATTCCGCTCCCGGTTCGCTCGTGAGGTCTCGGCCGCCCGGCGGATCCGCGGCGGCTGTACGGCCCGGCTGGTCGCGGCCGACCTCGATGCGGACCGCCCCTGGTTCGCCACCCAGTACGTCCCGGGCCCCTCGCTGCACGACAAGGTCAACGAGGGCGGCCCGCTGTCCCCCGCGCAGGTCGCCGCCATCGGCGCCGCGCTCTCCGAGGGGCTGTTGGCCGTCCATGACGCGGGCGTGGTGCACCGCGACCTCAAGCCGTCCAACATTCTGCTGTCGCCCAAGGGCCCGCGGATCATCGACTTCGGTATCGCCTGGGCGACCGGCGCCAGCACGCTGACCCATGTCGGTACGGCCGTCGGCTCACCGGGGTTTCTCGCCCCGGAGCAGGTGCGCGGGGCCGCCGTGACACCGGCGACGGACATCTTCGCGCTGGGCGCCACCCTCGCGTACGCCTGTACCGCGGACTCCCCCTTCGGGCAGGGAAGTTCGGAGGTCATGCTCTACCGCGTGGTCCACGAGGAGGCCCAGCTCGCCGGGGTGCCGGACGCCCTGGCGCCGCTGCTCGCCTCGTGCCTGGCCAAGGATCCGGCGGACCGTCCCAGCACGTTGTCGCTGTCGCTGCGCCTCAAGGAGATCGCGGCCCGTGAGGCGCACGGTCCGTCGGGCGGACCGCTGGAGAACGGGGCGGGCGCGGGGGCCGCCTGGCAGCATGCGGAGCGCCGTCCCACGGACCGGCCGACCGGGCAGCGGGCCGAGGAATACGCCCGCCAGCGCACCGAGCGGCGGACGGCCGGCAACTCCTCGCCGCGTCCGCACCCGTCCCGCCCCGCGGCTTCGCATGACGCGGGCTCCCGGCCGTCCGGCCCGGCCTCGGCCGCGGGGAAGAATCCGCGGAGAACCGGCGGACGTACGGTGCGCCGTGTCCCGGCCGCCCGGCCCTCGGGTCCTGGCGGTAAGCGCGCCCCGGTGCGTACGACGTCGGGCGGGCGGCGGCCGGGCCCTGACCGCCGGCTGCTGCGCCAGCGCATCATCGTGTTCGTGGTGGTGACCCTGCTGGTGGCGCTCGGTATCGCGGCGGCCCAGGGGTGCCAGGGGCCGACTCACGGTCTTGGCGTGGAGCGGCCGGCGCCGGTCGCCCCGGCCTGGGGTGCGGACGGGCCTTACGGGGTGGGGGAACAGAACCCCTGAGGGCCTGCGCGGACGGGCGGCGGGGCGAGCCGCGGCATCGAGTGGGCGCAAGCCCCGGAAACCTGTAGGTGCGAGGCCCGGTGACTGCCGGAGAGGCCTGCGCGCCTCGTTCGTTTCGGGTCGTCCGCTCGTTCAGGTCGTCCGCTTCGTTTCAGGTCGTCCGCGCGGCCAGCCTGCGCAGGGTCCGCGCGGAGGGTGATCCGGGGTCGGCCGTGATCAGGACGACCTCCTGGTCGTCCTCGGGCACGAGCAGGACGTCGCAGTTCAGGCGCAGCGCGCCGGTCTCCGGATGGTCCAGGGTCTTGGTGCGGTGCCCGGGAGCGTGGACCGGACGCGTCTGCCAGATCTGCCGGAACTCCGCACTGCCGGCGTGCAGTTCGGCCAGCAGGGCGGCCAGCTGCGGGTCGTGCGGGTAGCGGTCCTCGGCCCGGCGCAGCCGCGCCACCACGATGTGCCCGAACTCCTCGGCCCCGGAGCTCTCGTGCCTCCGCTCCCGGCCCAGGAAGCGGCGTCGGGCCAGGTTCGTCGTCCCGCCCGCGGGGTCGGCGCTAAGCAGTGTCCGGGCCAGGGGGTTCCAGGCGATGACGTCGTACGCGGCGTCGGTGACGACGGCACCGGTCTCCGGCAGTCGCTCCAGCATCCGGGCCACGTGCGGGCGCACCCGCCGCACGGCGCTGATGCCGGGCGGCGCGCTCGTACCCGCCAGGCGGAACAGGTGGCTGCGCTCGGCCGGTGTGAGCCGCAGCGCGCGAGCAAGCCCGTCCAGGATCCGGGCCGACGGCCGCGGCCCCCGGGCCTGCTCCAGCCGCGTGTAGTAGTCGACCGACATGTGCGCGAGCTCCGCCACCTCTTCGCGGCGCAGACCCGGTGTGCGGCGGTCGGTGCCCGTCGCCGCCAGGCCGATCTCGTGCGGACGCAGGGCCGCCCGGCGGTCCCGCAGGTAGTGGGCCAGTTCCTGCCGCGCCATGCCGCCTCCTCCCGCTGCCTGGTACAGGCTGTCCCTGGCAGGGCGCCCGCGGCCAGGGAAGTGTGATGGTCATGAATGGACGCACAGCTCTGGTCACCGGTGCCAACAAGGGCATCGGCCAGCATATCGCCCGGCTGCTCGCCGCCGAGGGCGTCACCGTGTACGTGGGCTCCCGCGACCCTGAACGCGGGCAGCGGGCCGTCGAGGAGATCGGCTCCGGGGCCCGTCCCCTGGTCCTGGACGTGACGGATCCCGGCGGCATCGCCCGGGCCGCGGCTCAGGTGGACCGCCTGGACATGCTGGTCAACAACGCCGGCATCTCACCGTCACTCGCCCCGCCGGCCGACACCGGCGTCGAGGAGTTCCGGCGCACCTACGAGACCAATGTGTTCGGGGTGGTGGCGGTGACCAATGCCTTCCTGCCCGCCCTGCGCCGGTCCCCGTATCCGCGGATCGTCAACGTCTCCAGTGGCACCGCGTCGCTGACCTGGAGCACCAGCCCCAACCCCCAGTTCCCCCCGGGAAGCGGGGGCGCCGCCGCCTACCGGTCGTCCAAGGCCGCCCTCAACGCCCTCACCGTCTTCTACGCCCAGACGCTGGCCGAGGACGGCTTCAAGGTCAACGCGCTCGCCCCCGGACTGCGGGCCACCGATCTCAACTCCCGGACCGCGGCCGGAGGCGACCCGGCCGAGGCCGCGCAAGGTGCCGTCCGCCTGGCCCTGCTGCCGGATGACGGCCCCACCGGTGGCTTCTTCTCCTGGGACGGAACGCCCGTGCCCTGGTGATCGGCCATGGGCGGCGTCGGGGGCGGGGGTTCCCACCGTGACGCGGGGCGGGCCCGCGGGGCGGGCCGACCGGGCAGGGCGCAGGCTCGCTCAAGGGGCGCCGGCCCGCCTGAGGGCACAAGGCCCGCCCCCTTAAGCGGGCCGCCCCGTCGCCACCGCGTAGAAGGCCACCGCGGCGGCCGCTCCGACGTTGAGCGAGTCCACGCCGTGCGCCATCGGGATGCGGACCCATTCGTCGGCAGCCCGCAGGGCACCGGTGCTCAGACCGCCGCCCTCCGCACCCAGCATCAGGGCGGCGCGCTCCAGGGTGTGCGGGGCGACTTCGTCGATGCCGGTGGCCTTCTCGGCCGGGGTGAGGGCGAGCAGGGTGAAGCCCGCTTCCCGTACGGCGGCCAGGTCCCGGGGCCAGCTCTCCAGGCGGGCGTACGGCACGGAGAACACCGCCCCCATGGAGACCTTGACCGAGCGGCGGTAGAGCGGGTCGGCGCAGTCCGGGGAGAGCAGCACCGCGTCCATGCCGAGGGCCGCCGCGCTGCGGAAGATCGCGCCGATGTTGGTGTGGTCGTTGACCGCTTCCATGACGACGATGCGCCGGGCCCCGGCGAGGAGTTCGGTGGCGTCCGGCAGCGGTTTGCGCTGCATGGAGGCCAGCGCCCCGCGGTGGACGTGGTAGCCCGTGACCCGCTCGGCGAGGTCCGGGCTGACGGCGTAGACCGGCGCCGGGACCTCGTCGATCACATCGCGCATCACATCGACCCACTTGGCGGAGAGCAGCATGGACCGCATCTCGTAACCGGCCTGCCGGGCGCGCCGGATGACCTTCTCGCCCTCGGCGATGAAGAGCCCTTCAGCGGGCTCGCGCCGGCGCCGCAGCTCGACGTCGGTCAGACCGGTGTAGTCGGCCAGCCGGGGGTCGTCCGGATCGTCGACGGTGATGATTTCTGCCACGGGAAGAGAGTGCCTTGTCGGTGTCGGGGTGCCAATGCCGCGTCGGGATCGGCTACCTGGGGGCAGGTGCGGGGGCGACGGTGACGACGTCGCCGACGACGATGACCGCCGGAGGACGGACGCCCTCGGCCCGTACGGTGTCGCCGAGCGTGGCGAGCGTGGCGTCGA
The DNA here is from genome assembly GCF_004125265.1 of Streptomyces lydicus. Lineage (GTDB taxonomy): Bacteria > Actinomycetota > Actinomycetes > Streptomycetales > Streptomycetaceae > Streptomyces > Streptomyces lydicus_C. The sequence continues at coordinate 7,403,658 of NZ_RDTE01000003.1, read as the reverse complement.
CCCGGCGCTGGGCGGCGGTGGTGCCTTCCTGGATGACGGCGGCCGGGGTGTCGGCGGGCCGGCCGTGCTCGATGAGCTTGGCGGCGATGGCGCCGCTGTTCTCCACGCCCATCAGGACCACGAGGGTGCCGCGCAGCTTGGCGAGCGAGGGCCAGTCCACGAGCGAGCGCTCGTCGTCGGGGGCCACATGGCCGCTGACCACGGTGAATTCATGGGCGACCCCGCGGTGGGTGACCGGGATGCCGGCGGCGCCGGGCACCGAGATGGTGCTGGAGATCCCGGGGACGACGGTGCAGGGGATACCGGCCTCGGCGAGCGCCTGGGCCTCCTCCATGCCGCGGCCGAAGACGAACGGGTCGCCGCCCTTGAGCCGGACCACGGCCTTGCCGGCCTTGGCGTGCTCGATCAGCGCGTTGTTGATGGCCTCCTGGGCCATGAACCGGCCGTAGGGGATCTTCGCCGCGTCGATGACCTCGACGTGCGGCGGGAGTTCGGCGAGCAGATCGCGGGGGCCGAGCCGGTCGGCGATCACGACGTCGGCCTCGGCGAGCAGCCGGCGGCCGCGGACGGTGATCAGGTCGGGGTCGCCGGGGCCGCCGCCGACCAGCGCCACGCCCGGGGTGTGCGGGCGGCGGTGGTGCGGGGCGGCGATGCTGCCGTCGCGCAGACCCTCGACGATCGCGTCGCGTACGGCGGCGGAGCGGCGCGGGTCGCGGCCGGTGAGCACGGCGACGGTGACGCCCTCACTGCGGCCGGTGGCCGGGGTCCAGGCGGTGGCCGCCTCGGCGTCGTCGGAGCGTACGCACCACACCCGGCGGTCCTCGGCCTCCTGGGACGCGGCCGCGTTGGCCTCCGGGTCGTCGGTGGAGATCAGGGCGTACCAGGCGCCGTCGAGGTCGCCGCCCTGGTAGCGGCGGCGCTCCCAGCGGATCTCGCCGGCGTCGGCCATCGCCTCGACGGAGGGGGTCGCGGACGGGGAGATCAGCAGCACGTCGGCACCCGCGGCGACCAGGGAAGGGAGCCGGCGCTGGGCGACCTGTCCGGCGCCCAGGACGACCACCCGGCGGCCGGACAGCCGCAGTCCGACGGGGTAGGCGGCGTGTTCGGCGGCGTGATCGGCCATGGCGGTAGGGCTCCTTGTGCGGATGCTGCGGGGTTCGGCGGCCGGCGCAGCCGCTGCGGCTCTGGAGCGGCTGGTGCGGGGGACGCCCCGGGGCGGTACGGCCCCGGCCCACAGCCTATGGGGCTGCGGGCCGGGGGTCATGCGGGGACGGTGGCTGCCCCGCTCAGCTCTTCTCGGTGACTCCGGCGGAGTCGAAGGTGGCGACCTCGTGCATGGCGCGGGCGGCGCTCTGCACCACGGGCAGCGCGAGCAGGGCGCCGGTGCCCTCGCCGAGGCGCAGATCGAGGTCGACCAGCGGGCGCAGACCCAGCTTGTTCAGGGCCGCGACATGGCCCGGCTCGGCGCTGCGGTGTCCGGCGATGCAGGCCGCCAGCGCCTCGGGGGCGATGGCACGGGCCACCAGGGCGGCGGCGCCGGCGCTGACCCCGTCGAGGATCACCGGCGTACGCAGCGAGGCGCCGCCAAGGATCAGTCCGACGAGGGCGGCGTGCTCCAGGCCGCCGACCGCGGCGAGGACACCGATGGGGTCGGCCGGGTCGGGCTGGTGGAGCTCCAGGGCGCGGCGGACGACATCGACCTTGCGGGCGTGCGTCTCGTCGTTGATGCCGGTGCCGCGGCCGGTGACCTCGACCGGGTCGACGCCGGTGTAGACGGAGATCAGCGCGGCGGAGGTGGTGGTGTTGGCGATGCCCATCTCGCCCGTGAGCAGCGCCTTGTTGCCGGCCGCGACCAGGTCACGGGCGGTGTCGATACCGACCTCGATCGCCTTGAGCACGTCCTCCTGGCTCATCGCCGGGCCGGCCGTGAAGTCGTCGGTGCCGGCGCGGACCTTGCGGGGCAGCAGGCCCGGGGTGGCGGGCAGGTCGCTCGCGACACCGACGTCCACGACACAGACCTCGGCGCCGACCTGGTTGGCGAAGGCGTTGCAGACCGCGCCGCCGCCCAGGAAGTTGGCGACCATCTGGCCGGTGACCTCCTGGGGCCAGGGGGTCACGCCCTGGGCGTGCACGCCGTGGTCACCGGCGAAGATCGCTACGGCGGCGGGCTCCGGGATGGGCGGCGGGCACTTGCGGGAGAGTCCGGACAGCTGCGCGGAGATGATCTCCAGCATGCCCAGCGCCCCGGCGGGCTTGGTCATCCGCTTCTGCCGCTCCCAGGCCTCGCCGAGCGCCTTGGCGTCCAGCGGGCGGATGCCCTGCAGGGTCTCCTGGAGGAGGTCGTGCGGGCTCTCGCCGGGCAGCGCGCGGCGGCCGTAGGTCTCCTCGTGGACGACCCAGGACAGCGGGCGCCGCTTGGACCAGCCGGCCTGCAGCAGCTCGGGCTCCTGCGGGAACTCGTCGACGTAGCCGATGCACAGGTAGGCGACGACTTCGAGGTGCTCGGGCAGGCCCAGTTCGCGGACCATCTCGCGCTCGTCGAAGAAGCTCACCCAGCCGACGCCCAGGCCCTCGGCGCGGGCGGCGAGCCAGAGGTTCTCGACGGCGAGCGCGGAGGAGTACGGGGCCATCTGCGGCTGGGTGTGCCGGCCGAGGGTGTGCCGGCCGCCGCGGGTGGAGTCGGCGGTGACGACGATGTTCACCGGCGTTTCGAGGATGGCCTCGATCTTCAGCTCGCGGAACTGCTTGGCGCGCGCCTTGGGCAGCGACTTGGCGTAGGCCTCGCGCTGCGCCGCCGCGAGCCGGTGCATCTTCTCGCGGGTCTCGTCCGAGCGGATGACGACGAAGTCCCAGGGCTGGGAGTGGCCGACGCTGGGGGCGGTGTGGGCCGCCTCCAGGACGCGCAGCAGCACCTCGTTGGGGATCGGGTCGCCGCGGAAGCCGTTGCGGATGTCGCGGCGTTCGCGCATCACACGGTGCACGGCGGCGCGCTCGTCGTCGTCGTACCCGGCGGCCGGGGACGGCAGACCGGCCGCGTCGGGTGCCTCGGTGGACTCGGCGACGGAGCCGTCGGGCGCCTCGGCGGACTGCTCAGCCGCGGTGTGCGGCAGGTCGTCGCCGAGCTGGACGAGTTCGGCGGCGTCCTGCTGCTGGGGCATCTCGTCGTCCTGCTGCTGGGGCGTCTCGTCGGCGGGGGCGTCGGCAGCGGGGGTGCTGTCCGGCGCGGATCCGGCCGCCGGGGGCTCTTCGGCCTTGGCCTGCGGAGCCGGGGCCGGCGCCGGGGTGTCCGTGGTGGACGGCTCGCCGGAGGCCTGGGCCGGGATGTGGACGGTGAGGAGGGGGGCGTCGGAGGGGTCGCCGGGGACCTGGGGTCCGTCGGCGTCCGCGGGCTCGAAGGTCTCTGCGGTCGGGGCGGTTTCGTCGGTCCCGGCGGGCTCGGCAGTGTCTGCGGTCCCGGCGGGCTCGTCGGTCCCGGCAGCCTCGTCGGGACCGGCAGTATCTGCGGCCCCGGTGGTTTCGGCCGGCTCGTCGGTCGGCCCGTCGGTGGCGGGGCCGGTGTCGGGGGTCGCTTCGGCTGCCGAGGCGTCCGGCTCGCCGGGACGGTCGGGGGCATCGGGACCGGCCGCTTCGGGCTGCTCCTCGACGGTGGTGTCCGCGTCCTGTGGCGCGGCCTGCGGTGCGTCCTGCGGTGCGTCCTGAGGTGCGGGCGCCTCCGCGGTCTGCTGCCCGGCGGCGTCGTCCACGGGGGCACCGGACTGCGGCTCTCCGGCGGCCGGTTCCTGCGCCTCGGGCGGCTCTATGACCGTCTGTTCCAGGGGCGCGTCGCTCGCGGTGGCGGACTCGGCAACGGGGACGTCGGGGGCGTCGGTACCGGAGGCGTCGGCGGGGACGGCTTCTGCGGGGGCAGCCTCTGCGGGGGCGGCGTCCACCGCCTCCGCAGGAGCCTCCCCGGGCCCGCCGGCGGGCTGCTCCTGGTCGGCGCTCTGCTCGTCCTGCGGTGCCGGAGCCGGGTCGGCGGTGACATCGGCCAACGGCTGTGCGGCGACGGGCTCTCCGGCCTGGGCGACGGCTTCGTCGGCAACAAGGTCCGGGGCCCCGACGGGCTGCGCCGGCAGCTCGGGCTCGGCTCCGGTTCCGGCTTCCGCCTCGGCGGGGCTGTCCTGGTCCGCGGGCTGCTGCACGTCCTCGGCGGCGGCCGTCCCGGGCTGCTGGGCGGCCGCGGCGGCTTCGTCCGGTGCGGACGGATCCGGTGCGGGCAGATCCGCTGCGGGCACGTTCGGTACGGCGGCCTCCGGCGCGGGGGCACCCGGCGCGGCCGTTCCGTCCTCACCGGTCACGGCCGCATCCGGCAGCGCCTCCGCAGCCGCCTCCTGCGGTTGCGCCTGCGCCGCCGTCTCGGCCCCGGCCTGCACGTCCAGCGCCTCCGGCGCCTCCTGCACCACATCCACCACATCGGCGGCTTCGGCAGCTTCGACGGCGTCCTCAGCGACGGCCGCGCCGTCAGCAGGCGTGGCTGTGTCCTCGGCCGGCAGCGGCATCGGCTGCGGCTGTCCGCCGGGCGCCGTGTCCTGCGGGACGGCAGGCGCGGGCTCGGCGACGGGTGCGACGAGTGCCTCGGGGGCGACGGATGCCTCGGGGGCGACCGTTTCTGCAAGGGGGACCGACGCCGCGGCCTGGGCCGCGGCCTCGTTCCAGGACGGCGCCTGCGACGGGATCTCGCCGAGCTGCGGGCCGGGCAACGGGCCCTGGCCCGCGGCCCCATAGGTCTGCTCGGCGGACAGCTGCCCACCGTAGGCCTGCCCGCCGTAGGACTGTTCACCGTAGGGCTGCTCGCCGTACGGCTGTCCGGCGTAGGACGCCGCCGCAAGGCCCGGCTCCGGTGCAGCCGCCTCTCCCAAGGGCTGCTCGGCGTACGGCAGACCCGTCTGGGGCGACGGCACTTCGCCCATCGCGGTCTCGGGTGCCCCGGCCGGAGCGTCGAAGTATTCGGGTCCGCCGGTGGGCGGTCCGGCGTGCCGGGCGGCGGGCTGCGCGGGCGCGTCGGCCGGTCCGCGGTCGGCGAGCGAACGGACCACTCCGCCGGTCGCGTCGGGAACGGGCGGGCCCATGTGCAGCGGACGGCGCGGGGGCGTGGCGGGCGCCGCGGCACGGGACTGCTGCGGTGCCGCGGGCTGCGGGATACGGACGGCGCCGAGGTCGACCGAACCGGAATCCCGGCCGCCGCTCTCGTGGTCACCGGCCGGGGCGGGCATCGGCTCGAAACCGGTGGCCCCCTGGGCGGCCGGGTCGTACGGCGTGCCCTGCGGACCCTGGTGGGTCTCCTGCGGCTGCGGGAGCGGCTGGGCCGCCGGCTGCTCGCTCCAGGCGCCCTGGGCACCCGGCATCAGCAGCAGATCGTCGTCCTCGGCGACGCCGTCGGCCTGGTCGACGTAGGGGTAGGTGCCGGGAGGGGGCGCCATGCCCGGCAGCTCCGTCGGTCCGGCGTCGGCAGGGGAGGGAGCGGCCGCCGGCTGCGGCTGCCCGGGATGTCCGCCTGCGTTCTCCGGCTGCCCCTCGCCCGGGACCTGGCCGGTGTCGGTCATGCGTACCCCTCGCCCATTGGTAGTGCTCCTTCCAACCGCTCGTGCGACGCGCTCGACCGGGGCGCGCCGACGCCCCGATAGCTAGAACGAGCGAGCACGCCTCGCGGCACGTCCGCTCTCCAGAGCTTCATATTCGGCCAAAACCACGGCATTTTCCGGATATTGGTGTACGAAGCCGAATGCGGAACGGCGGCGCAACGATCCGCCAGCCTACCCCGCGCGGGTTGCCGTGCTGGTCATGGGTGAGGAACGCGATAGCCGCTGAGCAAAAACACCACGGACCGCTCGCGTTCGACCCAGACGGAGGTGTCCAGGTCCACGGACTGCAGCAGCGCGCACTCGACGTCGTAGCCGCCGTCGGCCAGCGCCCGGCCCAGTACTTCGGCCTCGTCGCGGGTGGCGGCGTGGGTGACGATGCGTTCGGGGCGGCGGGCCGCGCAGGCGGTGACGACCTCCGCTCCCCCGCCGCCGACCCGGACCACATCGGGCTCGGGCAGGTCCTCCAGGACCTGCGGTGCCCGCCCGTGCACGACCTGGAGTTGGACGCCGTGGCGGCGGGCGAGGGCGGCCGCCCTTCCGCAGGCGTCGGGGTCGGCGTCCACCGCGATGACGGCGGCGCCGAAGCGCCCGGCCTCCACCGCGGCGGCTCCGCTGCCCGCGCCGATGTCCCAGACGAGGTCTCCCACCTGCGGCCCGAGGCGGGCGAGTTGCGCGGTGCGCAGCTGGACGGATTCCCCCTCGCCCAGAGCGCCACCGTAGGCGCCGGCCGGAAGTCCCCAGCCGCGCGCTCCCGTCGGGTGGCCGACCTCGCGGCCGGCGATCCAGCCGGTGCCCTGGGCCGCGGCGCCGCCGGGTGAACCCCCGACGACAATGACGACATTGGGGTCACGCCAGACATGGTCGGCGACCTTGTCCGATGTGAGTACCGTCACCCGCTCCCGGTCGGTGCCCAGGTCCTCGCAGATGACGAAGGTGCGGTGGACGCCGCCGAGCAGCAGGGCGAGTTCGGCGGGCCCGGCGCCGGGCGAGGTGAGCACCGCGACCTTGGTGTGGGCGCGGCAGACGTTCACCGCGCGGCGCAGATCGCGGCTGTGGGCGACGACGACCTGGGCGTCGTCCCAGGGCATACCGGCCCGGGCGAAGGCGGCGGCGACGGAGGAGACGGCCGGTACCACTTCGACTTCCAGGCCGTGCTCGGGTGCCCGCAGGGTGCGTACGACGCCGAAGAAGCCGGGGTCGCCGTCGGCGAGCACGACGGCGGTGCCACGGTGCTGGGCGATGCGGCGGGCGGCCAGGGTCACACTGCCGAGCCGGATCCGCTCGGCGTTCGGCGGGACTTCGGGCAGTGCGAGGTGGTGCGCGGCGCCGGCCACCAGGGTGGCGGCGCCGAGGGCGGAGCGGGCGGCGGCGGTCAGCGCGGAGCCGTCCCATCCGATCACCGTGACCCGGTCGGCCATGCTCGTCAGTCTCCTGGGGCTGCTGTGGTTGCGCGCGGGGGCGGCAGGCGGGCCGGCTGCGGGCGGCCGCAGGCCGGTGAGGTGCCGCTGGGGCGCTGGTCGCGCAGGTGCGCGGCAGGCCGAGGGTACCCCGAGAGGTACGGACCGCAGTGCGGACGTGGGGTCAGTTCCACTCGGGGTAGGAAAATGCGTTCTCCTCCGCCGGCCGGCCCGGGATCCCGTCCAGGTCCTCGGGCAGCAGGCTCCACACGATCAGATCGGTGCGGATGTCCGTCCAGCCGCCGTCCTCGGTGCGGCTGCGGACGATGAAGGCGTTGCGCAGCACGCCCTCGCTGATGCAGCCGATCTTCTGGGCGACCTGCTGGGAGGCGGTGTTGCCGGCGGCGGTGCGCAACTCGATGCGTTCGAATTTCTGGTCGTGGAAGAGCCAGTGGGCGACGGCGAGCGAGGCTTCCGAGGCGTACCCCTCACCGCGGGCCCAGGAGGCGACGACATAGCTGAGCTCGCTGGAGCGGATCCGCCAGTCGGTGTGACGCAGCTGGATCACGCCGACCAGGCGCTGGGTGAGGAACTCGGTGACCGCGAAGTCGATGCCGTGGCCCGAGGCCCGTTCGGCGGGGGCGTTCTCGGTGGTCCAGGTCCGCGCGGCGTCCTCGGTGTACGGCTGGGGTATCGCGGTCCAGGCGGCGACCAGCTCGTCGTTCATCATGGCGGTGAGGGAGGGCACGTCGGCCTCTTCGAACGGGCGCAGCACCAACCGGTCCGTGCTGATGGAGATGTCCGGAAAGGTGGATGTCATGCCGCTGCTCCCACGCCGTTGACTGTGGTGTTCCGGAACGTCGCGGGCTGTGAGACCGCGAGGTCACGGGCCGTCTTGACCGTCTTGAATGCACCAGCATGCAGCATCGGCCCGCGGGTGTGCACGCGCGTGGACCCCGGCCGCGCGCGTGCACGGATCCGGGGCCCGGCGGGCGCGCCTGCGGACGGTCACCTTCCGGTGACCTGCGCGGAGGCGACCGCACGTCCACACCCGCCCACCCCGAAGGGGGGGTGGGCGGCGGGGAGAACGTTCAGGACAGCAGCGGCGGCGTCAGCTCTTGGCGGGGCCGAAGGCCGGGATGACCGAGCCGTCCGTGTACTTGTCCTCGATGAACTTCTTGACCTCGGGGGAGTTCAGGAGCTTGGCCAGCTTCTTGATCCGCGGGTCGTTCTCGTTGCCCTTCTTGACGGCGAGGAAGTTGGCGTAGGGGTTGCCCTTCGCCTTCTCCAGGGCCAGCGCGTCCTTGGAGGGCTTGAGGTGGGCGCCGATGGCGAAGTTGCCGTTGATGATCGCGGCGTCGACGTCGTCGATGCGCGGCGCGGTCTGGGCGGCCTCCAGCTCAGTGATCTTGATGCCCTTGTCGTCCTTGACGTCGGTCAGCTTGGCGTCGGAGCCGACGCCGGGCTTGAGGGTGATCACCCCGTTGTCGGCGAGCAGCTTGAGCGCCCGGCCCTCGTTGGAGGGGTCGTTGGGGACCGAGACGGTGCTGCCGGACTTGAGCTGGGACAGCTTGTCGATCTTCTTGGAGTAGATGCCCAGCGGCTCGATGAGCACGTTCTGGACGGGCACGATGTGCGTGCCGTTCTCCTTGTTGAAGGTGTCGAGGAACGGCTTGTGCTGGAAGAAGTTGGCGTCGACCTGGCCGTCGTCGGTGACCTTGTTGGGGATCTTGTAGTCGTTGAACGGCTTGACGACGAGCTTGAGGCCCGCCTTCGCCGCCAGCTTGTTCTTGACGAAGTCGAGGATGGCGCCGTGCGGCGTGGGGCTCGCGGCAACGACGAGGGGGGCGTTCTTGTCGCCCTTGCCGGTGCTGGCGGTGGTGTCGGAGGGCGCGCTGCAGGCGCTCGCGCCGAGGGCGACGGCGGAGGCGGCGGCTATGGCGACGGAGATCTTGACGGTGTTGCGCACGAAGAGTGCCTCTTTCTTGTTCGCACGCGGGGGGTCACGTGCGGTGTCCGCCCGGCAAAGGGTCCGGGCTCAGGGGTGGAGCGATGGCTCCGGGGTGGGTCAGGCGGCCTCGGTGACGGCTGCCGGTTCCTCGGCGCGGGCACGGCGCAGGCCGATCCGCAGCGAGGTACGGGTGCCGCGCCCGGCGAGCCGGCGGACGACGACGTCACCGAGCAGCTGGACGAGGGAGACCAGGAGGATCAGCTCCACCACGGTGGCGATCATCAGCGAGGTCTCGTACTGCTGATAGCCGTAGGTGTAGGCGAGGTTGCCCAGGCCGCCGCCGCCGACCGCACCGGCGATCGCGGAGTAGCCGATCAGCTGGATGACGAGCGTGGTGACGCCCGCGATCAGCGCGGGCAGCGCCTGCGGGAGGAGCACCTTGAAGATGATGGTCCAGGTGCCGCCGCCCATGGCGTGAGCGGCCTCGACCAGGCCGCCGTCGACCTCGCGCAGCGCGGCCTCCACCAGCCGGGCGAAGAACGGGATGGCGGCGAGGGCCAGCGGGACCACCGCGCCGGTCGGGCCGATCGAGACGCCGACGAGGAGGCGGGTGAAGGGGATCAGCACCACGATCAGGATCAGGAACGGGAAGGATCGCCCGATGTTCGCGATCGCGCCGAGCACCTTGTTGATCACGACGTTCTGCAGGATGGCGCCCCGCTGGGTCAGGTGCAGCAGCACACCGACCGGGATGCCGAAGAGCACCGCGTAGAACGTCGACCACCACACCATGAACAGGGTGTCGAGGGTGTTGTCGTACAGCAGCGGCTGCATCTCGGACCAGGTCACTTGGCACCTTCCTTCTCCAGCGGGGCGCCGGTCGCGACGCCGCTCAGCGCGTTGTCGACGGTCTGGCCCGCCACATCCGCCACATCCACCTGGAGCCCCTGCTCGCGCAGGAAGCCGATGGGCACGACGTTCTCCTCGAAGCGGCCGGGCAGCTCGATGCGCATCCGGCCGACCTGCTTGCCGCCGACGGTGTCCATGGCGGCGCCGAGGATCGAGATGTCGACGTTGTAGGTGCGCGACAGCTCGGAGATCACCGGGCGGGTGGCGGCCGAGCCGTGGAAGGTGACGTCGACGACGGTGCGGTCGTCGGCAGACGGTTCGCCGCCGACCGGGAACAGCTCCCGGGCCAGCTCGGAGCCGGGGGTGGCCAGCAGCTCGGCGACGGTGCCCTGCTCGACCACCCGGCCGTTCTTCATCAGCGCGGCCGAGTCGCAGATCGTCTTGACCACGTCCATCTCGTGTGTGATCAGCACGATGGTCAGGCCCAGCTTGCGGTTGAGGTCGCGCAGCAGCTGGAGGATGGAGCGGGTGGTCTCCGGGTCCAGGGCGCTGGTGGCCTCGTCGGAGAGCAGCACCTTGGGGTCGCCGGCCAGCGCGCGGGCGATGCCCACACGCTGCTTCTGGCCGCCGGAGAGCTGGGCGGGGTAGGCCTTGGCCTTGTCGGCGAGGCCGACCAGCTCCAGCAGCTCCAGCGCCTTGCGGGAGCGCTCACGGCGGTCGACCTTGAGGATCTCCAGCGGCAGTTCCACGTTGTCCTGGACGGTGCGCGAGGACAGCAGGTTGAAGTGCTGGAAGACCATGCCGATGTGGCTGCGGGCGGCGCGCAGCTGGGCACTGGCGCGCTTGCCGCGCCCGGCGATGGACGTCAGCTCCTGGCCGGCGACGGTGACCGTGCCGGAGGTGGGGCGCTCCAGGAGGTTGAGGCAGCGGATGAGGGTGGATTTTCCGGCACCGCTCTGGCCGATGACGCCGTACACCTCGCCCTCGCGGACGTGCAGATCGACGCCGTCCAGGGCGGTGACTTCGCGGTCTCCTGAACGGTAGACCTTGGTCAGGCCCGTTGTGGTGATCACTAGGGAATTCCGTCACTGTCGAGTGCTCGGCGGCTCGCCCGCCGGGCACGGGGCATTCTTGCGAGTGCGGCAGAGGGGAACAGGGAGCGGCGGCGGGCGCGGGGCCCGGCTCCGGGTTCCGGTGACGCGGGGCGGCCGAGGGCGTCGGGAAGTCGACGTACGGCTCATGGCAGGGTCTCGCTTCGGGGCGCGAGGCTCAGGCGGGGGCCCTCAGCGGTCACACATTCGACACATGCAACGAGCACCGGGCGTCAGGTACGCCTCGGTCGCAGGGGTGCGGTTGCTCGTCGTGGTCATGGCGGCAAGTAAACCAGACAGCGGGACGGCGCAATCAAGCCAGTCCGAATAGCGGACACGTCTGACCAACCCGTGGACGGCGCCGCACGGCGCGCGGATGATCTCCACCGATCCGCCCGTGGCCTGCACGGATGCTGCCGGGAGCAGGGTGGTGGCGGCGCCCTGGGGCAGTACGTCCGCCCGGTGGGCTGTGGCCAACGCCACGGTCACCGCCGTGATGGTCGCCGTCCCGGTGGTTTCCGCCGCGGGGCAGCCGGCCACGGCGGGGCCGGAGGCGGCCGCCCGCCCGCCGCCGATTAGCATCGCCCCATGCCCCACAACCCCACGGCGCGCAGCCACGTGGCCCGGAGGTCCCGGTGATCGACGCGCTGACGATCGCGGTCGCGGTGACCGCTCTCGCCCTCGCCGCCTGGTGCGGCTTCGCCGCCTTCCGCGACCAGCCGACCAAGGACTGGCACTTCATCGGCATGGCCCTGGTATCGGTTCTCGGCCTGGTCCAACTGGCGGTCGCCGTCGTGCAGTTGGCGGGCGGAGCAACGCCGGACAAGGGCACCGCGCTCTTTGTCTCGTATCTGCTCGGGGCTGCCGCCTGTGTCCCGGCGACCGGGTTCATGTCGCTCTCGGAGCGCACCCGCTGGGGTTCGGCCACCGTCGCGGCGGGCGCCGTGGTGCTGGCGGTACTGGAAGTGCGGCTGTTCGACATCTGGGGAGGCGGCAGTGCCTGAGACCACGGCAACCACGGCGGCGGACGGCACCACGGCCACCGCCCCGGCACGGCGTTCCCTGGGCACCGGCCCCGGGCGCCTGCTGGTCACCCTCTACGGCATCTTCACCGTCGCGGCCGCCTCCCGCTCGCTCTACCAGCTGATCGCCCAGTTCGACCGGGCTCCGCTGGCCTACAGCCTCTCGGCGCTCTCCGCGGTCGTCTACGGGTTCATCACCTTCTCGCTGGTGCGCGGCGGTGAGGGCGCCCGCCGGGCCGCGATCGCCTGCTGTGCGCTGGAACTGCTCGGGGTACTCGGCATCGGCACCTGGACGCTGCTCGACCGGTCCGCCTTCCCCGACGCCACGGTCTGGTCGGACTACGGCATGGGCTATCTCTTCATCCCGGTCATCCTGCCCGTCACGGGGCTGCTGTGGCTGCGCCGGGCCCGTACGGAGCAGCCCGCCAACTAGGCACGTCTTCGCCCAGGGGACGCCTTCGCCCAGGGGGCGGCTTCCCGGAAGGGGGGCGGGTCCCGGCCGTGCAGCCGGGACCCGCCCCCTTCTCTCATGCCGGACGGCGTCACGCCTGGGCGGCGAACTCCTCCTGGCTCGGTTCGGCGGGCGTGGCCACGGCGGCGGCCTCCGCGCGGAGCTCCTTCTCCAGCGTCACCACGCTCAGCCGGGAAGTGCGCTGCTCGGTGCCCACGGGCGCATAGCCGCGGCTGCGGTACAGCCGCAGATTGCCCTCGCTGCGGTGGCCGGTGAACAGGCGGTAGCGGGTGGCCGAGCGCTCGGCCGCCAGCCGCTGCTCGACGGCGTCGAGCAGCCGCCCGCCCAGGCCGTGCCGCTGCATCCGCGGGTGCACGATGAGCTTGGCTATCCGCGCGGTGCCGTCCTCGTCGACCGTGCCGCGCACGGACCCGACCACCTCCTCGCCGAGCCTGGCCACCATGACGCAGCCCTCGCCCAGTTCGTCGCGCAGCGCCTGCAGCGTCTGGGTGAGCGGTTCGATGCCGTAGTCGTCGTACAGCGCGGCTTCCTGCTGGTAGCAGAGGTACTGGAGTTTGAGGATCTGCTCGGCGTCCTGGTCGGTCGCGGCAGAGATGGTCACGCTCGTGCCCATGCGCGTATGCCTCCCCTATTCGGTTCGTTGGTCCGGGCGCTCGAGGGTGAGAGGGGTGCGCCCGGAACGATGTGCCCTGACGGACGGCGCCGTGGGGTACCCGTCGCCGCCATGGCGTGGCTGACACTGCTCCTTCCGGGATCCCCGGTATGTGGCAGCGGCAATCTCCGCCGCGAGCATTCTGCGCAGGCATTTGAGGCGGACGGAACGGACCGGCACCGGGCTCTCCTGTGACATTCCCAACTCAGATGAGAGTGCGGGGAAGCCGGAGGAGGGCGCAGGGGAGACGATGCCGGTCCGGGCTCCGCCACGACGGCGGACCGCCGCGAAGAGGCCCGCGAAGGGGCCATGAAGGGCCGCGACGGGCCCCACGGGGTCAGCGCTTGCGGAACTCCGCGGCCGCCAGCAGCGCGGTGTCGGGGTTGTCGGAGAACAGGCCGTCGATACCGGTGCCCAGGAGCGCCTTGAAGAAGCGGAGGGAGTCGCCGTAGGCGTTCGGGTCGGTGCCGCGGCGCATGTCGGTCGGCAGGAAGGTGTTCTCGTTGCGGACCGTGTAGGGGTGCAGCACCAGCCCGGCGGCGTGCGCGTCCTTGACCACGGGGCTGGGCTCGCCGAGCTTGCCGTCGGCGTCCCGCGGGATGATCACGGTCAGGTCCGGGCCGATGCCCTGGGCGAACCCGGCGAGCCACTTCAGGCCCTCGGGCTTGACGAGGTCGGCCACGGTGCGCGGGTCACCGGTCGCCGTGAAGTCCCAGGGGCGGTCCTTGAGCGTGCCCAGCAGGACGACCTTGGGGCAGTCGACCAGCTTGTCCAGGCGCTGGAGGCTGCTCGGCTCGAAGGACTGCAGGAAGTTCGGGGAGTTCTTGCGGTGCCTGCCGTGCGCCCGCAGCGCCTTGGCCAGCCGCTCCTCCAGGCCGAGGCCGAGCTTCCGGAAGTAGGTGGGGTGCTTGGTCTCGATGTGCAGCCAGACGCGGCGGCCCCGCTTGCGGCCCTCACGCTCGGCCCACTGCAGGACCTCCTCGAAGGTCGGCACCTCCCACACGCCGTCGTAGAGGGTGTTGTGCTGGCGGGTGCCCGGTATGCGCTCCTTGGCGCGCAGGGTCTTGAGCTCCGCGAGCGTGAAGTCCTCGGTGAACCAGCCGGTCAGCTTGGTGCCGTCGACGGTCTTGGTGGTCTTGCGGTCCGCGAACTCGGGGTGCGCGGAGACATCGGTGGTGGCGGTGATGTCGTTCTCGTGACGGCAGACCAGATGCCCGTCCTTGGTGGGGACGAGGTCCTGCTCGATGACGTCCGCGCCCATGTCGAGGGCGAGTTGGTAGGAGCCGAAGGTGTGCTCGGGGCGGTAGCCGCTGGCGCCGCGGTGACCGACGATCAGCGGCACCGGCAGCTCCTGGGACACGCCCTCGCGGGTACGGGCGCTCGCCTGGCCGGCTGTCCCGAATACCGCCGCTCCCGCGCCGAGGGCCGCGGCCCCCAGCACCGTCCGTCGTCCCGGCTGCTGCCACTTGTGCATGCGCACGCTCCTTGTCCGAGTTGTCCGAGGTGTTTTCGTGTGTTCCAGGTGCTTCCGGGTGTTTTCCGGCGTGCGGTGAGGCGTGTTGCACACCGGCCCACGGAACCGGGCCGATCGTAAGCACGGACGGGTCATGCCGGGGAGACGCCCACCAACATAGGGGGGAACATGGAGGCAACACACGTCAACCGTGGGTCAACTGTGCGTATCGACCTCGTGAACCCGATGTGCGAGCCGGAGTGACCCGCGAGTATTGTGCTGGGCTGCAGAGATCTGCGCCCGCTTGACGTTGACCAGTCGCGACCCGGAGGGCCCGTTGTCCCGCATTGTGCTGAAGGCGATTCTCGGATTCGTCATGCGTGTCCTGTACCGCCCGAAGGTCGAGGGCATGGAGCGCATTCCGGCGACCGGGCCCGTGATCCTGGCCGGCAATCACGTCACCTTCATCGACTCGCTGTTCCTGGGCCTGCTGGTCAAGCGCCCGGTGTACTTCATCGGCAAGGACGAGTACGTCACCGGCAAGGGTGTCAAGGGCCGGCTGATGGCCTGGTTCTTCACCAGCGCCGGCATGATCCCGGTGGACCGCGACGGCGGGCACGGCGGGGTCGCGGCCCTGATGACCGGCCGCCGGGTCCTGGAGGAGGGCAGCGTCTTCGGCATCTACCCCGAGGGCACCCGCTCCCCCGACGGCCGTCTCTACCGCGGCCGTACGGGTATCGCCCGGCTCACCCTGATGACCGGCGCCCCCGTCGTCCCGTTCGCGATGATCGGCACGGACAAGGTGCAGCCCGGCGGCAAGGGCCGCCCGCGCATCGCCCCGGTGACGGTGCGCTTCGGTGAGCCGCTGGACTTCTCCCGCTACGACGGCATGGACCGCGACCGCTATGTGCTGCGGGCGGTCACCGACGAGGTGATGAGCGACGTGATGGAGCTGTCCGGCCAGGAGTACGTCGACATCTACGCCACCAAGGCCAGGGCCGCCTGACCCGCCCTCGCCCCGTACCACGGGCCCCGTCCGATTGCCGGACGGGGCCCGTGGTGCGTGTGGTGCTCCCGTGTATCAGCAGACACCCGCCCCGCTACGGCTCAGCAGGGCACTCGGAAGCCACCGGGCGCGCGCTGGCCCTCGGCGCCGCCGGTCAGCGCCGTACGCAGCGCCGCCTCGGGCCGCGGTACCACGCTGCCGTCGGCCTGCAGGAGTTGCTGGCGCTGGGTGATGGTGCCGGTGCGGGCGCCGGGCACCTGCGCGTTCTTGACCCGCACCCGGTTCAGCGGCGCGGGCGTGAGCTGCTTCTTGGTGCGGACGAAGGAGATGAAGCTCTCGAAGTCGCGGGTGTGCCGGACCGGCGCGGTGAAGCCGGTGAAAGCGCTGAAGCCGTCCTGGTTGATGAGGGTGTACGAGGGGGCGGCGAGGCGGTAGCGGCGGCCGGTGTCGAGTGCGGTGCCGTTGATGAAGACGTCGGCCGGGTCGATCCGCCGGCCGACCGGTCCCGCGGCGTCGAAGGTGTAGCGGACGTTGCCGGAGACCGCCAGCGGTGAGAAGCCGAGGCCGCCGCCGGCGGTCGGCGCCCACTGTTCCTCCAGCGCGTCATGGATCTGCCGGCCGGTGACGGTGACGGTGAGGATCGGGTCGCCGAAGCCCACGGAGTTCCAGGCCTGCGCGAAGGTGACGGTGCCGTCGGTCTCCTGGTCGCGGATCAGATCGCCGGCGATCACCGCCTGGCCGACCCGCGGGGCGACCGCGATCACGGCGAGGTCGGCGGGGGTGTTGGGGTGGTCGGCGGGGTCGTCCATCGGGCCGTGCGGCTGCCGGCCCGCCCACAGCGCCCAGTCGGCGACGAGATTGCCCATCGTGGACTCCCCCAGCGTGTTGCGCCGCCGGGTGAAGGAGTCGGTCTGGGTGCCGATCTTGGTGCGGGCGCGGCGGGAGCCGTAGTCCGCCCAGTAGCCGGCGATCGAGCGCAGCTCGGGATCCGGCGTCACATCACGGGTGTTGGGGTGGTTGGTGGAGGTGGTCAGCTCCCGGATGACCGCTCCGGTGTCCGGGTCGAGACGGAGGTTGATCTCGTTGATGATCTGCCCGTAGCAGCCGGCCTCGACGAAGGGGCGGGGGTCGCCGTTGGGGTCGGGCAGCATCATGGTGAAGGCGCAGTGCCAGTGGCCGGTGACGATGGCATCGATGTCGGGCGAGACGCGCAGCGCCAGTTCGTAGGCGGGTCCCGAGGGGTTCTTGCCGCTGGTGAAGTCGCTGCCGGCCACCGCGCCGTCGTGCATGCTGAGCACGATCGCATGGACACCGCGCTTCTTGAGCTGCGCGGCACAGCGGTTGGCGGTCTCCAGCTCGTCCAGGGTGCGCAGCCCCGGCTGGTAGGAGCCGGGGAACGACTCGGTGCCGACGGCGGTCAGATGGATGAAGCCGATCGCCAGCCGGCGGCCCCGGCCGGCGTCCACGTACTCGATGTTGTACGGCGCCAGGACGGTTTTGCCGGACGCGTTCCAGACCATGTTGGCGCTGTAGTAGGGGAACTGCGCGCCCTCGAAACGGCGCCCGGTGGAGTCCTTGAAGTCGTCGTCCCGTCCGACGACCGGAAAGTCGTCGCCGTCGACCATGTGCGAGGTCAGGAAGGCCGCCGACTTGTCGAACTCGTGGTTGCCGGCCGAGGCGAAGTCGAGGCCCATGGCGTTGAGCGCCTCGATGGTGGGCTCGTCGGCGAAGGAGGAGGCATCGAACTCCCAGCCGGAGAAGAGGTCGCCGGGGGCGAAGAAGAGCGAGTTGTCGCGGCCGTCTCTCAGCCGTTCCAGGTGGGCGGCCATATAGGCCACGCCGCCCACGGTGTACTTCTTTCCGCCGGCCCCGGTGATGACGGAGTTGGCGCCCGGGGCGCCCTGCAGATAGCCGTGCAGATCGGTGATGTTGAGGAGTTGGACGTCGACGTATTCGTCGGCGCCGGCCGCGTCGCGGGCGTGGCCGGTGGCGTAGGCGTTGCTGCCGATGGCGCTCGCGGTGGCCAGAGCCCCCGCGGCGGTGATGAAGGAGCGTCGTCCGATGTCGCGCACTGCGTCACTCTCCTGAACGAGCCGTCCGTAGGGGGACGACGGGAGAGTCAAGCAGGCCGCGCCGGACGGCCGGTCACCAGCGCACGTACCGGGCGTGAACAGGCGAGGGACAGTCGCCCCCAGGGCGTGTCCCGTGGATCATGGCCGGTGTACGGCACCGTGATCCACAGGACACGCCCTGAGGCGCGCTGGGTGCCCGCCGGACGGCGGATCGGCCCGGGGGTGTCCCCCGGTCTCGCGGGCGCCCACGGAGTGCGGGAAACGTTCCCCTAGCTGTTGGCCAGCTCCTGGCCGCGGAGCAGGAACCAGGCGGCCACCGCGGCGGACAGCAGGACCGCCGCACCCACCGCGGCCGCGGCGTCCACCCCCGCGACGAAGGAGTGCTGTGCGGCCTTGACCAGCGCCGCGGCCTGGTCGGCGGGGAGGTGGCGGGCCGCCTCGAAGGCGCCGCCGAGCGATTCACGGGCGGCGTCCGTGGCCGGGGCCGGGACCCCGGGCGGGGCGTCGAAGCCCCGGTAGTTGGCGGTCACGATGGACCCCAGCAGCGCGATGCCGAGCGCGGCGCCCAGCTCGTACGCCGTCTCGGAGACCGCGGAGGCGGCCCCCGCCTCCTCCTTGGGGACGCTGGAGAGGATCACATCGGCGGTGACGGTGAAGGAGAATCCGGCGCCGATGCCGACGACGAAGAGGATCAGGCACAGTGCGGCGGTGCCGGTGTCGCCGTGCAGGGTGGTGCAGCCGACGAGCGAGAGCCCCACCACGGCGAGGCCGCCGGCCACCACGATCCTCACCGACAGCCGGCGGGCGACCCAGCCGGCGGCCAGACCGGCACCCACCGCGCCGATCGCGGCCGGGAGTTCGGTGAGCCCGGCGTTGAGCGGCGAGCGCAGCTGCACCATCTGGAGGAACTGGGAGAGGAAGAAGACCAGGCCGGACAGCCCGAGGATGGTCAGCAGATCGGCCAGCACCGCCCCGGAGAAACCGCGGTGGTGAAAGAGCTTCATGTTCAGCAGCGGCGAGGCGAGGGTGAGCTGCCGCCGGACGAACACGAGCAGGGCGAGCACGCCGAGGACGGCGGCCAGTGCGATGTCCCAGCGGTAGCCCTCCACCGCCGCTTCCTTGATGGCGTAGACCACCGCGACGATGCCCACCAGGGCCAGCAGCACGCTGGGGATGTCCCAGGGACCGGGGTCAGGGTTGCGTGACTCCGGGATGACCCGGGCGCCGACGGCCACCAGCAGCGCCATCACCGGCAGGTTGATCAGGAAGACCGAACCCCACCAGAAGTGCCCCAGCAGAAAGCCGCCGAGGACCGGCCCCACCGCCATACCGGCCGAGGCCATCGCGCCCCAGATGCCGATGGCCAGACTGCGTTCCCTGGGGTCGTGGAAGAGGTTGCGGATGAGTGCCAGGGTGGCCGGCATCAGCGTGGCTCCGGCCACGCCCTGCAGCGCACGGGCGGCGATCATCATCTCCGGGCTGGTGGCGTACGCGGCGAGCACCGACATGGCGCCGAAGCCGACGGAGCCGATCAGCAGCAGCTTCTTCCGGCCGATGCGGTCGCCGAGGCTGCCCATGGAGACCAGCAGGCCGGCGATGACGAACGAGTAGATGTCACCGATCCACAGCAGCTGCGTCCCGGACGGCCGGAGATCTTCGCTGAGGAAGGGGGTGGCGAGGCCGAGGACCGTGGCGTCGACGCCGACCAGCAGGACGGCGAGGACGAGGACGGCGAGCGCGAGCCAGCGTCCCGGCCGGGGCTGGTCGTCCACATGAGCCGAGCCGGCCGGTTCTGACGCTATGGTCTCGGTCATTTCTCCATGCTCCGTCGGATGCCGCCGAGCAGCAGCTCGGCGATCGAGTGGTTGAGGTCATTGCGGGCGACCCGTCCTTCGTGGACAGCCCAGGCCCCGGCGCCGATCAGGCCGTAGAAGGCCTCGGTGAGCCAGGCGGCGCTCAGATCGATGCGGAAGTCGCCCTCTTCCTGGCCGCGGCGGAAGAGGGCGGCGATTCGGGCGTCCAGCTCCGCCCAGCCGGCGTTGATCTCGCCGTCCTCGAAGAGCTGGTTCTCGGTGAAGAGGAAGGCCAGCACGGCGGCGACCGGTTCGGCCTCGGCGATCAGCCGGCGCAGCGCCTCGACCGCCTCTCCCTCCTCCAGCCGCGCCGCGTCGATCGCCTGCACGAACTGCGCGATGCCGTGCTCCTCCAGCGCCCTGATCAGCGCGTCCCGGCCCGCGAAGTGCCGGTGCAGCGTCGCGCGGCTGATGCCCGCGGCACGGGCGATCTCGTCCATCGGCGTCGATGCCCGGCGCGTGAGCAACGCGGCGGCTTCCTTGAGTACCCGTTCACGGTCCACAGCCATGAGACATACAATAACCCAATGAGACGTCGATGTCTCACATGAACCTCACCGCACGCACAACGGCGGCCCGCCCCCGGTCTCTCCCGGGGACGGGCCGCCGTCACAGACTCCTGCGACCAGGGGGTTCTCCCCCTAGGTCAGCTTGGTCGCCTTCTTGGCCGCCGCCCACTCCTGCTGCCGCACCAGATCGGCCCGCACCTCGGCGAGCTGGACCGCCACCGCGGAGGGCGCGGTGCCGCCCCGGCCGCTGCGCGAGGCGAGCGCGCCGGGGACGTTGAGGACGCCGCGGACCTCGGGGGTCAGATGCGGGGAGATCTTGGCGAACTGCTCGTCGGTGAGCTGGTCCAGCTCGATGCCGTGCGCCTCGCACTCCTTGACGCACTCACCGGCGACCTCGTGCGCCACCCGGAACGGCACACCCTGCTTGACCAGCCACTCCGCGATGTCGGTGGCCAGCGAGAACCCGGCCGGGGCCAGCTCCTCCATCCGCTCACGGTTGACGGTCAGCGTGGCCATCATGCCGGTGAACGCCGGGAGCAGCACCTCCAGTTGGTCACAGGAGTCGAAGACCGGCTCCTTGTCCTCCTGGAGGTCACGGTTGTAGGCGAGCGGCAGCGCCTTGAGCGTCGCCAGCAGACCGGTCAGGTTGCCGATGAGACGCCCCGACTTGCCCCGCGCCAGTTCCGCGATGTCCGGGTTCTTCTTCTGCGGCATGATCGACGAGCCGGTCGAGAAGGCGTCGTGGAGCGTGACGAAGGAGAATTCCTTCGTGTTCCAGAGGATGATCTCCTCCGCGATCCGGGAGAGGTTCACCCCGATCATCGCCGTGATGAAGGCGAACTCCGCGACGAAGTCACGGGAGGCCGTGCCGTCGATGGAGTTGCCGGCCGAGCCGTGCTCGAAGCCGAGGTCGGCCGCGACCGCCTCCGGGTCGAGGCCGAGCGAGGAGCCGGCCAGCGCGCCCGAGCCGTACGGGGAGACGGCGGTGCGGTCGTCCCACTGCCGCAGCCGCTCCGCGTCCCGGGACAGCGACTGCACATGTGCCAGCACATGGTGGGCGAAGAGCACCGGCTGGGCGTGCTGGAGGTGGGTGCGGCCCGGCATCGCGACGTCCGGGTGGGTCTCGGCGAGGGAGACCAGCGCCTCCTGGAGGTCCGCGATCAGCCCGCCGATGATCCGGGCGTGGTCGCGCAGATACATCCGGAAGAGCGTGGCGACCTGGTCGTTGCGCGACCGGCCGGCCCGCAGCTTGCCGCCGAGGTCCGGGCCGAGCCGCTCCAGCAGCCCGCGCTCCAGAGCGGTGTGCACGTCCTCGTCGGCGATGGTGCCGGTGAACGAGCCGTCGGCGACGTCAGTGGCGAGCTTGTCGAGGCCGGCGAGCATGCGGGTCAGCTCGTCCTCGGTGAGCAGCCCGGCCTTGTGGAGCACCCGGGCGTGCGCACGGGAACCGGCGATGTCGTAGGGGGCCAGCCGCCAGTCGAAGTGGACGGA
Source organism: Streptomyces lydicus (assembly GCF_004125265.1). GTDB lineage: Bacteria > Actinomycetota > Actinomycetes > Streptomycetales > Streptomycetaceae > Streptomyces > Streptomyces lydicus_C. Next base: position 7,382,219 of record NZ_RDTE01000003.1, on the reverse strand, counting down.
CGCCGACAGCTGGGCCAGCGCCTCGGCCGGACCGTCGGCGAAACGGCCGCCCCAGAGCCGGACGTCACCGCTGTTGCTGCTCACTGCTGCTCCTCAAGGCTGCTGCGGATACGCGACCTCCCCCTGGGTCCCGGGGACCAGGGGGTACCCCGCCGCGGGGGCGGGGACGCGGGCCGTCGTACGGAGATAACGAGACGGGCTCAGGCCAGGTCGCGCTTGGCCGCGATCTTGCTCGACATGCCGAAGAGCTCGATGAAGCCCTTCGAGAGCGACTGGTCGAAGGTGTCGCCGGTGTCGTACGTCGCGAGGTTGAAGTCGTAGAGCGACTGGTCGGACTTCCGGCCGGTGACCACCGCGCGGCCGCCGTGCAGGGTCATCCGGATGTCGCCGCTGACCTGCTGATTGGCCTCGTTGATGAAGCCTTCCAGGGCGCGCTTGAGCGGCGAGAACCACAGGCCGTCGTAGACCAGCTCGCCCCAGCGCTGCTCGACCTGCCGCTTGTAGCGGGCCAGCTCACGCTCGACGGTGACGTTCTCCAGCTCCTGGTGCGCGGTGATCAGCGCGATGGCGCCGGGCGCCTCGTACACCTCGCGGGACTTGATGCCGACCAGCCGGTCCTCGACCATGTCGATCCGGCCGATGCCCTGGCCGCCGGCGCGCTCGTTGAGCTGCTGGATGGCCTGCAGGACGGTGACCGGCTTGCCGTCGATCGCGACCGGGACACCCTCCTTGAAGGTGATGACGACCTCGTCGGCCTCCCGCTGGACGGCCGGGTTCTCGGTGTACTCGTACACGTCCTCGATCGGCGCGTTCCAGATGTCCTCCAGGAAGCCGGTCTCCACGGCCCGCCCGAAGACGTTCTGGTCGATGGAGTACGGCGACTTCTTGGTGGTCGCGATCGGGAGGTTCTTCTCCTCGCAGAACGCGATCGCCTTGTCCCGGGTCATCGCGTAGTCGCGGACCGGGGCGATGCACTTCAGGTCGGGGGCGAGGGAGGAGATACCGGCCTCGAAGCGGACCTGGTCGTTGCCCTTGCCGGTGCAGCCGTGGGCGACGGTGGTGGCGCCGTGCTTCCTGGCGGCGGCCACCAGGTGCTTGACGATGGTCGGCCGCGAGAGCGCGGAGACCAGCGGGTAGCGGTCCATGTACAGGGCGTTGGCCTTGATCGCCGGGAGGCAGTACTCGTCGGCGAACTCGTCCTTGGCGTCCGCGACCTCGGCCTCGACCGCACCGCAGTCGAGCGCACGCTTGCGGATGACGTCCAGGTCCTCGCCGCCCTGGCCGACGTCCACGGCAACGGCGATGACCTCGGCGCCCGTCTCCTCGGCGATCCAGCCGATACAGACAGAGGTGTCCAGGCCGCCCGAGTAGGCGAGTACGACGCGCTCGGTCACGGGTTTCTCCTTACGGTGCATACGCTGATGGGTATAAGTATGCACTCCACCGTATGTTTCGTCAACGGGAAGATG